>JBLXEV010000008.1:0-222536 GCA_048262715.1 Paracoccaceae bacterium | reverse complement strand
TGAGAGACAGGGTCCGCGCCGCGGCCGACAGGAGAAAATGCTGCGCCATATGAACTTCCGAAAACCATCAATGTTCACATATTGTTCTCATCCGTCTTCTCAGTCAATCATCTGGTGCATTTGCTACCTAAGACCGAACTTCTGAACGGTGAGGTCTTCTACACGCTGCGCGAGGCACAGATCCTGATCGAGAGATGGCGTCGCCACTACAACACCGTCAGGCCACACAGTGCTCTGGGATATCGTATCGTCCACCGGCGCCCGAAAGCATCGTCCCGATAGACCAGAGGCCGACCATGCACTAACATTTACATCGGACCACTCAGTGGGGGCAGACCAACATCTCCTATGTTATCTTCAAACGCGGCATGGATATCAGCCTATCGATTATCCTTCTTCCGACAATTCTTCTCGTCGCGCTCACGCTGCTGATCCTGAATCCCTTCAAGAATCCCGGTTCGTTGTTTTTTGTTCAAAAACTCATGGGCCGGAACTGTATGCCCTTTAACGCGTATAAGTTCCGCTCGATGGTCCACGTCGACATCGTGACGCGGGGGGCCGATGACCCGCTCGAGATGGACAGAATTACCCGCCTCGGCCATATCCTGCGCAAAAGTCGTATCGATGAATTGCCGCAGATTTTCAACGTGTTGCTTGGCCAGATGAGTCTCATCGGCCCGCGCCCTGATTACTACGATCATGCGGTGGAATATCTTGAAACCGTCCCCGGCTATCGTGAGCGCCACGCCGTGCTGCCAGGCGTATCTGGCCTCGCACAAACCGAGGTTGGCTATGTTCAAGGTACTGAGGCGACAGGTCGCAAAGTGCAGGCAGATCTCTTCTACATCACTCATGCTAGCATCCGGCTTGAGCTCTGGATCTTCTGGCGAACCTTGATGACTGACTTCGGGCGCGCCGGCCTCTAACGCCTCGCCACCTGATGAGGGTGACGCTGTCGTTTTATGCTTGGCTCGGCGTTGGGTCTGATTATTCCATCCTATCCAACGCCAATGAGAGGCACAGGTCTTCCTCCTGAGACCGTCTGATATGGCGTCGCGATCCCTCATCGCTTTGCACGGCATCTGATGAGGGTTTTTTCTCAATCGGTATAGCTGCCCGCGACGTAAGGCTTCGAGATCCGTGAACCGCCTTGGTGGCTATGTCTTTTGGGCGGCACGAGAGGCTTGCCGCGGACGTATCGTTTTGACAGACTGCGGCCGCCACCAAAAAGGAAAACGCGTGTTTACATTTCCGCACCGCGACAGTTTGTCATCTTCCTTTTAAAAAAAACTTGCCATTTGAAGCCGTCGGCCCACCCTAAGGGATAGGTAAACTACCCTAAAGGCAAAATCCCCATGACCGACCTTCCAGGCTACCCAAGCCGCCGTGGCTTTTTGAAAGCCACCGCCGCTGGCCTCGCTCTTTCCGGCCTTGCGGCCTCTGCATCCGCACAAGAGGCCCCGCCCCCGCCGCCCCTCGAAGAGTATAAACCCGAATATCTGACCGCAGAGGAATGGGCATTTGTCATGGCGGCCACCGCGCGGCTGATCCCCTCGGACGGCGATGGACCGGGGGCAATCGAGGCCCGGGTGCCTGTGTTCATTGATCGCCAACTCGCGGGCGATTATGGCACTGCGGATGATTGGTATATGGAAGGCCCGCATGACCCCGACGCAGTTCCCGCGCGCGGCTGGCAGACACCGCTGAACCCCGCGCAGATTTACCGTTCCGCGATTCCGGCGTTCAATAGCTGGTGCGAGACGGCCCATGGTGCGGCCTTCGCATCGCTGACGCCCGATCAACAGGATGCCGCGCTGACCGCGCTCGAGAAAGGCGAAGTCGGGCTAAATTCAGAAACCCGCGATTTCTTCTCGATCCTGCTGGGCAACACCAAGGAAGGCTATTTCGCCGATCCGCAATATGGCGGCAATTTCGGCATGCAATCTTGGGTCTATATCGGCTTCCCCGGTGCGCGCGCCGCTTACCGCGAATGGCCGGAGCGGCACAATGTGAAATACCCGCTCGGCCCAGTTTCGATCAGCGGCGAGAGGGCATAAGCACATGGCACGTCAAGAACAGAAGAAAGATGTCGTCATCGTCGGCCTCGGCTGGACAGGCTCCATCGCGGGGATTGAACTGGCACAAGAGGGGCTAGAGATCATCGCGCTTGAGCGCGGGCCAGATCAAAACACCGTCCCCGATTTCAAATACCCCCAACAGATCGACGAGTTGAAATACGGCGTCCGTCTGAAAATGATGCAAAAGCCGAGCCAGCAAACCCTGACCGTGCGGCGCAATGATCGCGAGATTGCCCTGCCCTATCGCTCACTCGGCTCTTTCCTTCCGGGCAACGGGGTTGGGGGCGCAGGCACGCATTGGAACGGGCTGAACTGGCGCCCGCAGGCCGAAGAGATGCGCCTGCGGTCTTATGTCGAAGAAAACTGGGGCGCTGAGATCATTCCCGAGGGCATGAACCTCAGCGATTATCCGGTGAGCTATGACGAGTTGGAGCCTTATTTCACGCGGTTCGAGCGCGTTGCGGGAATTTCCGGCTATGCAGGCAACCTGAACGGTGAGATCCGCGAGGGCGGGAACCCGTTCGAGGGTTGGCGCTCGGAGGATTATCCGATGCCGCCGATGCCGCGCACATGGGATAGCCAGAAATTCCATGATGCCTGCCTCGCGAAGGGCTACCACCCGTTCCCCGCGCCCGCAGGGATCGCCTCGACCTCCTATGTGAACCCTTACGGGATGCAAATGGGCCCGTGCAATTTCTGCGGGTTCTGCGAGCGTTTCGGCTGTTACCAATATTCCAAAAGCTCGCCGCAAACGGCGATCCTTGATGCGCTCAAGCGGATGCCGAACTTCTCCTATCGCACCAATTCGGAAGTTCTGAAGGTGGAGATGGCGGCTGACGGCAAGACCGCGACGGGTGTCACCTATTGGGATGAGGCCGCGCAGGAAGAAGTGTTCCAGCCTGCCGATCTGGTGATCCTGTCGTCCTATCAGCTCAATAACGTGCATCTGATGCTGATTTCCGGCATCGGCACGCCCTATAATCCGGTGACGGGCGAGGGTGTGACGGGCAAGAATTACGCCTATCAGATGAATGGCGGCGTCACGATGTTCTTCAAGGATGAGGAGTTTAATCCCTTCGTCGGCCATGGGGCCAATGGCACGGTGATCGACGATTTCAGTATCAGCCAGAACGATTTCGGCGCAGAGGGCTTCATTGGCGGCTCCTATTGGCGCTCTGGGACGTTCAACGGGCAACCGATCCGCAGCATGTCGCTGCCAAAAGGCACGCCAAGCTGGGGCGCGGGATGGAAGCAAGGCATCAAGGAATGGTACGGCCATTCGATGTCGATCGGCTCGCACGGCTCGCATATGGCCTATACCAACAACCACCTCGATCTGGATCCAACCTACAAGGATCGCCACGGGCGGCCCTTGATGCGCATGACGTTCAACTGGCAGGACAATGACCTGAAGATGAACCAGTTCATGAAACGTAAAATGGAGCCCCTCGCCCAATCGATGAATCCTGATCTCATGCAATCGGGGTTCAAAGATATCGGCGCGGAATACGACGTGCGCCCCTATCAGACGACCCATAACACCGGCGGGCACAGTATGTCGGAAACGCCTACCGAAGGGGTTGTGAACCGCTTTGGTCAGGCATGGGATAAGCACAATGTCTTCGCAATGGGTGCGGGCAATTTCGTGCAGAACACGCAATATAACCCGACAGGGCTTGTCGGCGGCATGGCCTATTGGACGATCAACGCGATCCGCACCCAATATCTGTCCAACCCGCGTCCGTTGGTTTGAGGAGAGAGACGATGAAAACATTCCTTCGCACCCTCCTCGCATTGGCCGTTCTCGGGTTGATCGCGCTCGCCGCATTCATCTTCATTCCCGTGCAGCGCAGCAAGCCCGCCCAACCTCTGCCCGCGGATTGGCAAGCAGAGGCTGGACAAGGCGAATATGTGTTCCACGCGGCGGATTGTGTTGCCTGTCATACCGCCGATGATGGCGAGCGCCTCGCCGGCGGTCGCGCTATTGAAAGTGATATGGGCACGATCTGGTCCAGCAATATCACCCCTGATGACGAGACAGGCATCGGCACATGGTCCTACGACGATTTCCGCGCCGCGATGGTGGACGGGATCGCCGAGGACGGCACCCATCTTTATCCGGCGATGCCCTACGAGAACTATCGCCTGATGAAAGAGGAAGATCTGCGGGCGCTCTATGACTACCTGATGACCGAGGTCACGCCTGTGAAAAACGCGCCGCCGGAAACGGCGTTGAACTTCCCGTTCAACATGCGTTTTGGCATCCGTGCTTGGAATTGGCTGGCCCTCACAGGGGAGCCAAGCGTGATCCCGCTCTCCACCGCCGATCCGCAAAGCGCGGAGGCGCAGGCGCGCGGCCAGTATCTCGTTGAGGGGCCGGGGCATTGCGCCGCTTGCCACAGCCCGCGCACAGCGCTGATGATGCAAGACGGTGTGCGCGCGCAGGAAGATGGCTTCCTGACGGGTGGCGTCATCAACCACTGGAACGCGCCCGCCCTGCGCGGGGCTGGTTCGGCTGCGCAGAAATGGTCGACGGCGGAACTGGCGGCCTATCTCGCCACGGGCCGCAACGCCCATTCGACAGCGAATGGCGAGATGGGCCTCGTCGTCGAACACTCTCTGCAATACCTCAGCGACGAGGATATTCTCGCGATGGCGGCGTTCCTGAAAGGGGTCGATGGCGAGGCGGTTGAGGTTCCGGCTGAAGTGGCGCCGCTCGACGCTGGTGCGATTACGCCTCTTGCTGCGGATGCGGCAGGCGCAGAGACCGCGAAGATGCTCACCGAGGCAATGCCGGATATGCCGCTCGGTGCGCGGCTCTATCTCGACAACTGCGTGGGATGCCATTTTGCCAGCGGCAAAGGCGCGCCGGAAATCTTCCCCGAACTCGCAGGCAATTCGCTGGTGACAGGCTCCGAGGTGACGCCGCTGATCTCCATCATTCTGAATGGGGCCGAAGTCGCGCCCACCGCCAAGCGCCCGATGAGCTTGCGGATGCAAGGCTATGCGGATCGGCTTTCGGATGAAGAGATTGCCGAGCTCACAACGTTCCTGCGCAGTGCTTGGGGCAACTCCGCCTCCGCTGTGAGCGCGCAGGATGTGAAAAACCAACGCGCCGCGCAGTGATGTGAAGGTGATCAAAGAAAGGGCGCGCGGGGGATCCCTGCGCGCCCTTTTCTTATTGACGGCATTGGCGGTTGAGCCGCCTTAGACTTCATCGTTTTCCCTAAAAGCGCGCGCATGTAAAAGATCACGCCGCCTCGCGCTTTTACATGCGTAAATTTATTATCTGGATTTTACAAAAATTTTGCCATAGCCTTCTATAGCGCGTCGCTGCGCCCTCAGGAGATCCCCATGGCCAAAGCCCAAATTCACACGATGGAAGAGCTATCCGCTGCAATCGGCGTCTCCCGCCCGACCCTATCGCGCTATTTTCAGGATCCTACGAAAGTCAGTAAGTCCTCAGCGGCGCGGATTAAAAGTGGACTGGAAACGGTTGATTACACACCGAATTTCTTCGCCACGCGGATGAATCGCAAGAAAACAGGAATGATCGGCGTGATCATCCCCTATTTGAATGACCTCTTCTTCACCCGCCTATTGGAATCTATCGAGCTGGCCGCAATGTCTGCGGGCTATACGGTGATTACGCAATGCTCGCATTCCGATCCCGAAATCGAGATGCGCGCGACCGAGACGTTTCTGTCAATGAGTGTCGACGGTGCGATTGTTGCTCCGCTGGGAAATGATAGCGACCTCGATGCCTACCATAGGTTGAATGCTAAGCTTCCTTTTGTAATGGTGGATTCTCGTCCCAAAGCGCTCTCCGAGGTCGATTTCATCGGGACAGATCATGTGCAAAGCACTGGAATGATAACCGAGTATCTTTACCGCGTGGGCGGGCCGCCGGTCTTTCTTGCGATGCCACGAGTCAACTTTAACGCGATGGAGCGTGAAAATGCCTATATCGCCAAGATGGAGGAGCTCGGTCTAGAGCCGCGCGTGATCGGCATCAACGCGCTTCAGGAGCGCTCGCATTTCGAGGCCCATGGCCACGCGGTTCTGTCCGAGCACTTTTCGCGCGGGGAGTTGCTGGATGCGACAATCCTATGCGCAAATGATCGGGTCGCGATTGGCGCATTGCGCGCAGCCTCACAGCATGGGCTGGAGCCCGGCGCCCTGCGCAAGGGCGGATTGCGAATCGCGGGGCATGACGATTACCCGCTCTGCCCCTTCACCACCCCGAGCCTGACCACCGTTGAGCAAGACGTTGGCGCAATCGGGCAAGCAGCAGTTGATCGCCTTATGGAAAAGTTGCGCGCGGAAAATAAAACAGAAAATCAGGTGATTAAACTCATCAATGGCGTCTTGAAAATTCGCGAGTCCGCCTGAGAGAAGGCCAGATTTCTGCAGCGCAGCAAGGATAAATTTAAATTTTAATTGACGCATTGCCCTGCCCCTGCCAGTATTTACACGTGTAAAGGTTTCTGGGAGGATTCAATGGACACGAAACGCAAGCTGCTCGGCAGCGCTGTCGGGCTTGGCCTTATGGTCGGCATCGCATCCGCCGCAATGGCAGACGAAATCACCATCGCAACAGTGAACAACGGCGATATGGTCCGCATGCAGGGCCTCTCTTCGCAATGGGAAGAGAAAACCGGCAACACGATCAACTGGGTCGTGCTGGAAGAAAACGTCCTGCGCCAGAACGTGACGACCGATATCTCCACCGGTGGTGGCCAATATGATGTCATGACCATCGGCACCTATGAGGCACCGATCTGGGGCAAGAATAACTGGCTCGTCTCGCTGAACGACGGCATGGCGGACGATTGGGATGCGGACGATCTGCTCCCCGCCATTCGCGGCGGCCTGACGGTGGACGATACACTCGTCGCAGCGCCGTTCTACGGCGAAAGCTCGATGGTGATGTACCGCAAAGACCTGATGGAAAAAGCAGGCTTGGAGATGCCGGATGCCCCGACATGGGAGTTCATCCGCGAAGCCGCCGCCGCCATGACCGACCGCGATGCGGAGATCAACGGCATCTGTGCGCGCGGTAAAGCGGGCTGGGGCGAGAACATGGCCTTCCTCACCGCGATGGCGAATTCGTTTGGCGCGCGCTGGTTCGATATGGATTGGAAAGCGCAGTTTGATAGCCCTGAGTGGAAAAACACGCTCACCTTCTACCTCGACATGATGAACGAGTCCGGCCCGAAGGGTGCAGCGAACAACGGGTTCAACGAAAACCTGACACTGTTCCAACAAGGCAAATGTGGCATGTGGATCGATGCCACGGTTGCGGCGTCCTTCGTGACCAACCCTGCGGATTCCACCGTGGCGGATAAGGTCGGCTTCGCATTGGCCCCCGATACCGGGCTGGGCAAGCGCGGCAACTGGCTCTGGGCATGGTCGCTCGCGATCCCGTCCTCCTCCAAGAAGCAAGAGATTGCCAAGGACTTCGTGAGCTGGGCGACAAGCAAAGGCTACACCGAGCTGGTCGCCGAGAAAGAGGGCTGGGCCAACGTTCCGCCGGGCACCCGCACCTCGCTTTACGAGAACCAAGCCTATCTCGACGCGGCACCCTTCGCCAAGATGACGCTCGACAGCATTAACTCCGCTGATCCGCAGAATCCCACGGTGCAAGAAGTGCCTTACACCGGCGTGCAATTCGTCGCGATCCCTGAGTTTGCGGGCTTTGCGACGCAGGTTGGCCAGCAGTTCTCCGATGCGCTGGCAGGCAACCAAACCGCCGAGCAGGCACTGGCCGCAGCGCAATCGCTGACGACCGAAGAAATGGAAGCCGCGGGTTACTGATCCGCGATCGCCGGGGGCAGCAGCCCTGCCCCCGGCCCCCCTTTCCCCCCTTTTCAGGCTCTTTCACAGACCGCATCCAGCGGTGTCTTTGTGAGATCCTGATCCTTTTTGGAAGGAGCCAGCCATGGCGACGGAACATTCCAAATCAGCGGCCCGCCTCATGATCGCCCCAGCCGTTTTCGTGCTGCTGGTCTGGATGCTGGTGCCGCTGTGCATGACGCTTTATTTTTCCTTCGCGGATTACCGCCCGATGCGCGGCACATTCGACGCATGGATCGGTTTTAGCAATTACGCCTCCTTCCTGACCTCCTCCTCCTTCTTGTCGTCGGTTGGCACGACACTTTGGATGGTCGGGGGGATTTTGATCATCACCATCGGCGGCGGCGTCCTTCTGGCGCTGCTGCTGGATCAGCCGATGTTCGGCCAAGGCATCGTGCGGATCCTCGTGATTGCCCCATTCTTTGTTATGCCAACGGTTTCCGCGCTGGTGTGGAAGAACATGTTTTTCAACGTGGACAATGGCTTATTCTCCTACCTCTTCAAATTCTTCGGCGCGCAGCCCTATGATTTTCTGAGCCAAGCGCCGCTCCTTTCCATCGTTGTGATCGTGGCGTGGCAATGGCTGCCTTTCGCAACCCTCATTTTGCTGACGGCGGTGCAATCGCTCTCCAGCGAACAGTTGGAAGCGGCGGAAATGGACGGTGCACCCGCCCTCAGCCGGTTCTGGTATATCATCCTGCCGCATCTGAGCCGCGCGATCACCGTCGTGATCTTGATCCAGACGATCTTCCTGCTGTCGATTTTCGCAGAGATTTTCGTGACCACCAACGGCGCCTTTGGCACCCGCACGCTGACCTATCTCGTCTATCAGCGCGTGCTGGAAAGCCAGAACATCGGCCTCGGCTCTGCCGGAGGGATCGTCGCCGTCATCCTTGCCAATATCGTTGCCATCTTCCTGATGCGCATCGTTGGCAAGAACCTCGACAACTGAAGGGACCGGACAATGGCACGCGCAATTTCATCCCGTAAAATGGTCATGTGGACGGCCCTCGCTTGGGGCATCGGGCTGCTGATCTTCTTCCCGATCCTTTGGACCTTCCTGACCAGCTTCAAATCCGAAGCCACTGCGATTTCCGATCCGCCGGTCTGGTTCTTCTTTGATTGGACGACCGAGAATTACAGCGCCGTTCTAGCGCGCTCGAACTATCCTTTGGCGCTGACAAACTCTATCATCATCGCAGTCGGCTCCACCATTCTGGGCATTCTCATTGCCGTTCCGGCCGCATGGGCCATGGCCTTTGTGCCCGGCAAGAAGACCAAAGATGTCCTGCTCTGGATGCTCTCGACCAAGATGCTGCCTGCGGTGGGCGTGCTCTATCCGCTGGTACTGATTGCGAAATATTTCGATGTCATGGATAGCCGGATCTTGCTCGTGGTGATCCTGATGCTGATCAACCTGCCGATCATCGTCTGGATGCTCTACACCTATTTCCGCGAGATTCCGGGCGAGATCCTGGAAGCCGCGCGGATGGATGGGGCGAGCCTGAAGAACGAGATCATCTATGTTCTCACCCCGATGGCCGTACCCGGTATCGCCTCAACGATCCTCTTGAACATCATTCTGGCGTGGAACGAGGCGTTCTGGACGATCCTGCTTACCACCGTCAACGCCGCCCCGCTGACCAAGTTTATCGCCAGTTTCTCGGCCCCAGAAGGGTTGTTCTACGCGAAACTGAGCGCGGCATCGATCATGGCGATCGCGCCAATCCTCATCATGGGCTGGTTCAGCCAAAAACAACTCGTCCGAGGCCTGACCTTCGGCGCGGTCAAATAAGGAGACCACCATGGGACGCATCACACTCGACAAAGTGCAAAAGAAATTCGGTGACGTCGAAGTCATCCCGCCGCTGGATCTCACGATTGAGGATGGCGAGTTCGTAGTCTTCGTCGGGCCTTCGGGCTGCGGAAAATCCACGCTTCTGCGCCTGATCGCGGGCTTGGAAGATGTGTCAGGCGGCGAGATCCGCATTGACGGCAACCCTGCCACGGATCTGCCTCCCGCCAAGCGCGGGCTGGCGATGGTGTTCCAGAGTTATGCGCTCTACCCGCATATGTCGGTGCGCAAAAACATCGCGTTTCCGATGAAAATGGCAGGGATGGACCTTGCCGAGCAAGAACGCCGGATTACCAAAGCCGCCGAGGCGCTTAACCTGACCGATTATCTGGATCGTCGTCCGGGCCAGCTTTCGGGCGGGCAGCGCCAGCGGGTCGCAATTGGCCGCGCAATCGTGCGCGAACCTGCGGCCTTCCTGTTCGACGAGCCGCTCTCCAACCTCGACGCCGCGCTACGCGTCGGGATGCGGCTAGAAATTTCCGAGCTGCACAAGCGACTTGAGACGACGATGATCTACGTGACCCACGATCAGGTCGAGGCGATGACCATGGCCGACAAGATCGTGGTGCTGCGCGCAGGCCATATCGAGCAAGTCGGCAGCCCGTTGGAGCTCTACCACACGCCGCGCAACACCTTCGTGGCGGGCTTTATCGGCAGCCCGAAGATGAACTTGATGACGGGGGCAGCCGCTGCGAAACACAATGCGGCGACCATTGGCATCCGGCCCGAGCATCTTGATGTGGTGGAGACCGGCGGCACCTATGTTGGCCGCGTTGGCGTCTCCGAACATCTCGGCTCGGACACGTTCTTCCATGTCCATATTCCCGAGATGACCGAGCCGATGACGGTGCGGGCGGGCGGTGAGGTTGGCCTCAAACACGGCGACACCATCCATCTTGTGCCGCAAGCCGATAAAATCCACCGGTTCGATGCACAGGGGCTGCGGATCGCATGATGCGTTTGAAGGGAAAATCCGCTCTCATCACAGGCTCCGCGCGCGGGATCGGGCGCGGCTTTGCCGAGGCCTATCTGGCGGAGGGTGCGACGGTCGCGATTGCGGATATTAACTTGGAGGCGGCTGAGGTCACCGCAAAAGAGCTGGGCGAAGGCGCCTATGCGGTGCGGCTTGATGTCTGCGATCAATCCAGCATCGACGCCGCGATTGCGCAGGTTGTCGCAACTGCGGGCAAGCTCGATATCCTGATCAACAATGCCGCCCTGTTTGACGCCGCCGAAACCGTCGGCATCACCCGCGCCAGCTACGACAAACTCTATGCCGTCAATGTGGCGGGCACTTTGTTTACCCTGCAGGCCGCAGCCGCGCAGATGATCGCGCAAGGCCACGGCGGCAAGATCATCAACATGGCCTCGCAGGCGGGGCGGCGCGGGGAACCGCTCGTGCTGGTCTATTGCTCGACGAAAGCCGCTGTCATCTCGATGACCCAATCCGCCGGATTGGACCTGATCCGCCACGGGATCAACGTCAATGCCATCGCGCCCGGTGTGGTGGATGGCGCGCATTGGGACCATGTGGATTCGATGTTCGCCAAGCTGGAAGGCAAGCCGCTGGGCCAGAAAAAAGCCGAAGTCGCGGCCTCGGTCCCTGCGGGCCGTTTCGCGGTGCCAGCCGATCTCACGGGAATGGCGGTATTCCTCGCCTCCTCCGAGGCGGATTACATTCTCGCCCAAACCTACAATGTCGATGGCGGTCAGTGGATGAGCTAACCGTTCGGTATTTCTCCATTTTTCCGCTCACAGCGTCCCTTAAGGAGGCCCTATGGCCACGCCCCTCTCGCTCGCAACGCTCAACGATCTGCCCGATGGCATCAAGGTTCCTACCCATGACCGCGGCGATCTTTCCGCTGGTATTGTGCATATCGGCCTTGGCAATTTTCACCGCGCGCATCAGGCATGGTATCTGCACCGCCTGATGGAGCAGGGCATGGCGCGCGAATGGGCGATCCTTGGCGCGGGGGTGCGCCCCGCTGACGCGGCGCAGCGCGAGAAAATGCTGGCGCAAGATTGCCTGACCACGCTGATCGAGTTGGACCCCGCCGGAAAATCGGCAGAGGTGACAGGCTCGATGATCGATTTCCTACCCGTTGAGGAGGATAACGCCGCGCTGATCGCGGCAATGGCGCGCCCCGAGATCCGCATTGTCGCGATGACTTTGACAGAGGGCGGATATTACCGTGCGGCGGGTGGATTTGACGCGGATCATCCCGATATGGCCTATGATGCGGCGCATCCCGATGCGCCCCGCAGCGCCTTCGGGGCAATCATCGCCGCGCTGCGATTGCGCCGCGATGCGGGGGCTGGCCCGTTCACCTGCCAAAGCTGCGATAACCTGCAGGGCAATGGCGATATTCTGCGCGAGACGACCCTTGGCCTCGCCACCCTGTCGGATCCCGTGCTTGCGGACTGGATCGCCCAAAATTGCACCTTCCCCAATTCGATGGTTGATTGCATCGTCCCCGCCACCGGCCCTTCCGAATTGGCGCTGGCACGAGAGTTCGGCGTCGCGGATGCAGCGCCCGTCACCCATGAGAACTTCCGCCAATGGGTGATCGAGGATCGTTTCTGCGCGGGCCGACCCGATTGGGATCGCGTCGGCGCGACCTTCACGGACGATGTCCACAGCTTCGAGTCGATGAAAATCCGCATCCTGAATGGCGGCCATCAGGTCATCGCCAATGTCGGCGAGGTTTTGCATGTCGAAACCATCGCGGGCTGCATGGCGCATCCGCTGATCAAAGCATTTTTCCGCAAGGTCGAGACGCTGGAGATCACCCCGCATGTCGCCCCCGTGCCCGATATGACGCCGCTCGCCTATGTCGATCTGATTGATCGACGCTTCTCAAATCCGCAGATTTTCGACACCACGCGCCGCGTCGCCTTTGACGGTGCCTCGCGCCATACAGGCTTCGTGATCCCCACTTTGCGCGAGGCTTTGGCGGCGGGCGCGCCGTTCAACGGGCTGGCACTTGTCGAGGCGCTCTGGGCGCGGATGTGCGAGGGCACGCGCGAAGATGGCACGGTTATCGCAGCCAATGATCCCGTCTGGGATGATCTGCAAACTGCGGCCAAAGCCGCGCGCACCCATCCGCGCGCCTGGTTGGATCAGCCCCGCATTTACGGCGATCTGGCAGAGGTTCCCGCCTTCGCGGAAGCCTTCGAGAGCTGGCTCGCGATGATCTGGGACGAAGGTGCTGAGAGTGCGCTGCGCGCCTATCTCGCGGAAGGCCCGATCCCGAACTGAAGCAAAGGGCGCAGGGGTCAGATCTCGACGATCTCGCATCCCTGCGCCTTCGATTTCAAACTATCGGCGAGTTTGCCGCCGCAAATCGCGCGCTCCAACCCTTGCAACTGCCCCCAGCGATGCGGGGCTTTGCGGCCGATCTTGGCGTGGTCGATCACCAAGGTCCGCTCGCGCGCGCAGTTATAAATCGCTTGCCGCGCGCGGATCTCATCGAGGTTGAAATCGAGCAAATCACCGGTCTCCGAAATCCCGCCCACTGAAAAGATTGCATGATCAAAACAGAGGCCTTTGAAAAATTCGCAGCTCTCCGCGCCGATAAAATCCAGATCGCGCAGCCGCACTTTGCCGCCCGCCAACAACACATTGATCCCCTTCGCCATCCGCAGCGCGAGCACCACATGAATATTATTGGTGGCCACCGTCAGCCCTTCATGATCAACCAGCGCGCGGGCCACGGCTTCCACCGTGGTGCCCGTCCCTAGGGCGATTGTCGCGCCATTCGGGATCATCTTCGCGACCGCCGCCCCGATCCGGAATTTTTCATCGCGTGAGACCGAAAGGCGGGGCTGATAGTCGATATTCTCGCTCGCCATGATCAGTGAGGCATTGCCGTGACGGCGGCGCACAAGCTGCGCCTCATCCAGCGCGCGCAGATCTGCGCGCAGGGTTTGCACTGTCACCCCCAGCATATCGGAAAGCGCTGTCGCCGAGAGCTCCCCATAGCTGGAGAGCAGGTTGACGATCCGGTCACGCCGCCGCGCGGCATCATTCTGAATCATTTTCGTTCGAAGCCTTATGGTTTCATGAAATCCTATCGTCGCGATTCAGATCAATCAACGAATGAATAGTTTTTCATATCTTATAGCCTGTAACGGAACTGTCACACGAAAGGTTTAGGCATCCAGCAAGCGGGTCGACTCGCCCCTTTTGAATTTTCGAACGAAAACGATCACTCTGGAGTAAACCGATGTCCCGTTTCCTTTTGGCCACCACACTTGCCCTGACACTGCCGACCCTCGCAGGGGCAGAAACGCTCACGCTCTACACCTCGCAACCCAATGAGGACGCGCAAAAGACAGTTGATGCCTTCACCGCCGCCAACCCAGATGTCACCGTCGAATGGGTGCGCGACGGCACCACCAAGCTGATGGCGCGCGTCGCGGCCGAAACCGAGGCCGGACAACCCCAAGCCGATGTTCTGCTGATCTCCGATACCGTGACGTTGGAAGGCATGGCTCAGGCAGGCCAGCTTGCGGCCTATGCATCGCCCGAAGTGGAGGCCTATGATGCCGCGCTTTATAGCGCACAGGGCTATTATCACTCGACCAAACTGATCACGACGGGCATCGTCTATAACACAGGTGCCGCCGACATTCCGACCTCTTGGGCGGATCTCGCCAAGCCGGAAATGGCCAATCTCACCGCGATGCCCTCGCCGCTCTATTCCGGCGCGGCGCTGATCCATCTGGCGACCGTGACAGGCACCGATGGCTTGGGCTGGCCCTATTACGAGGCGCTTGCCGCGAATAAGACCCGCGCTGAAGGCGGCAATGGGGCGGTGTTCAAAGCCGTCGCTGCGGGCGAGAAACCCTACGGTGTGCTCGTCGATTACATGGCTCTGCGCGCGAAAGCCGAGGGCTCGCCTGTGGGCTTCGTCTTCCCCGAGGAAGGCGTCTCTTATGTGACGGAGCCTGTTGCGATTATGGCTGGCACAAAGAACATCGAGGCCGCGCAGAAATTCGTCGATTTCCTTTTGAGCGAAGACGGCCAACAGCTCGTGGCCGATATGGGTTATATCCCCGCCCGCAACGGCGTGGCGAGCCCCGAGGGCTTCCCTGCGCGCGACGAGATCAAGCTGATGGCGTTCGATCCGGCACAGGCTCTGGCCGATACCGAAGCCAACAAAGCGCGCTTTGCGAAGGTCTTTGGCATCCAATGAGCGCGACCCCTCTCGCACGCGGTCGCAGCCGGTCTTTGGACCGGCTGCTGCCACTTCTCCTTTTGCCCACCGCCTTGATCGCGCTGGGACCAGTGCTGCGTCTGCTCCTTGAGGGGATCGGGTTTGGCGACGGGTTCACTACCGATCACCTGACGACGGTTCTCGCCCGCCCCTCAACCCTCACCGCGCTCAACCATTCCCTGATCACCGCAGGCGGTGGCACGATCCTGTCGATCCTGATCGGGGCGGCCTTCGCCTTCCTCGTCGCGCTCACCGATATCCGCGGCAAGGCGGCCTTGGTGTTCTGCCTGATGATCCCGATGATGATCCCGCCGCAGATTACCGCGCTGGCATGGATGCAGATGGCAGGGCCGTCTTCGACGTTTCTCAAACTGCTTGGCCTCGCGCCGCCTTTGGGGAGCCCGCAGCCGCTGCATTCCCCCGCAGGGATTATCCTGCTGCTTGGCATTCAACACGCCTCGCTGGTGTTTTTGACTCTGCGCGCAGGCCTCCGGATGATCCCTGCGGATCTGGTCGAAGCCGCGCGGATGTCCGGCGCGGGGCCGTTGCGGGTCTGGGCGCAGACGGTTCTGCCGCTCTCAATGCCTGCCTTGATTGCGGGCGGCGCAATGGCCTTTGTGACCGCCTTGGGCAATTTCGGCATTCCCGCGATGCTTGGCATTCCGGCCGGCTATGCGACCCTGCCCACCCTGATTTATCAACGGCTTGTGGGTATGGGCCCTTCCGTTCTCCCCGAAGTGGCAGTGCTGGCCTTGTTGATCGGCACGGTTGCGATCTGTGGCGTTCTCGTCAGCCGCCTCGTGCTCAAACGCCAAGGCTTCGGCCTCGTGGGCCTGTCCGGGACACCGCTCGCGCTGTCATTGGACCGCGCGCGCGGGCCCGTAGAAGTCGCGCTCTGGGGGTTTATTTTGGTGATCCTCGCCCTGCCGCTGCTCGCGCTTCTCGCCACCTCTCTGATCCCGGCCTACGGGGTGCCGCTGACCTTCCACAGCGCGACATTCGAGGCTTGGAAAGAGGTGCTCTTTACCCAGCCCGTTACACGGCGCGCCTATGGCAATTCGCTGATGCTGGCGAGTGCGGCGGCAGTGATTTTGCTGGTGATCTGCCTGCCGCTCGCTTGGCTGATGGAACGCCGCGCCAGCCGTCTCAGCCGGATTGTGGACACGCTGATCGATCTGCCCTACGCGCTTCCGGGTGTGGTGCTATCCATCGCCTGCATCCTGACCTTCCTCAATCTGCCCTTCACCGATCTCACCCTTTACGGCACGATCTGGATCATTCTGATGGCCTATCTCGCGCGGTTCTTCGTGGTGATGCTGCGCCCGATCCAAGCCAGTATCGCGCAGCTTGATCCGGCGATGGAGGAGGCTGCCGCCAGTGTCGGCGCGCCTTTGGGCCGCAGGCTCCGCGATATCGTCTTACCGCTCGCAGCCCCCTCCGCCGCAGCGGGCGCGATCCTCGTTTTCTTAACAGCTGTGAACGAACTGACCGTCTCCGCGCTCCTATGGTCTTCCGGCACCGAGACGCTCGGCGTCGTGATCTACAATCTTGAAGACAGCGGCGAGACGGTCATGGCCTCGGCTCTGGCGATGTCGATTGTCTGTCTCATCATCGCGCTCATGGGGCTGGTTCAAGCCGGAGCGCGCAAATTTCCGAAAGGGGTTATCCCATGGCAGAGTTGAGGTTCTCAAACCTTTCCAAGACCTTCGGCGGCGCGCCCGCATTGGATGCGATCAATGCCGAGATCAAATCAGGGGAATTCGTCGCTCTGCTCGGGCCTTCGGGCTGCGGCAAGACAACGCTCCTTCGGCTGACTGCGGGGTTCGAGCAGCCAAGCGCAGGCGAGATCTGCATTGGCGGCGAGACGGTGGCGGGCGCGGGGCAGTTTGTGCCACCAGAGCAGCGCGAGATCGGGATCGTGTTTCAATCATACGCGCTTTGGCCGCATAAATCGGTGTTCGAGAATGTCGCCTATCCGCTGGAAGTCCGCCGGATCCCGCGCGCCGAGCGCGAAGCACGGGTCGCCGATGCGCTCACCCTGACGGGGTTGAGCGCCTTGGCCGACCGGATGCCCTCACAACTTTCGGGCGGCCAGCGCCAACGGGTCGCGCTCGCGCGCTGCCTTGTGTTTGAACCGCGCGCCGTGCTCTTGGATGAACCGCTGGCCAATCTCGATCTCGCGCTGCGCGCCTCGATGCAAGACGTGTTCTCGATGTTCCACCGCCGCACGGGCGCAACCATGCTCTATGTCACCCATGATCAGAGCGAGGCTCTTGCCTTGGCCGACCGCGTCGCGGTGATGAATGCGGGCAAAATCCGACAATTCGCCGCGCCAGAAATCCTCTACCGCGAGCCCGCCGATTGTTTCGTGGCAGGGTTCGTCGGCGACGGCGCTGTGGTCTGTGCGCAGGTGATCGGCCAAGCGGATCGCCACCGCGTCGCGGTGCGCGTGCTTGGCCAAGAGGTGCTGGCCCGCAGCCACACCGCCACCCCGAGCCATGTCAGTATCCGGCCCGAGGCGATCACGCTGAGCGATGACGCCCCGCTGCGCGCCCGCGTGACGAGTTGCACCTATCTTGGCGGGCGGTTCCGCCTCACGCTGGATGCCGCAGGTGAAACGCTGGTGGCCTTTGCCACGCGGCGCGCCGCGATTGGAGAGACGGTCGGGGTGACATTGCACGACCCTTGGGCGTTCCGCGATCCAGAAGGCGCTGTGGTGCTGGCAAAGGTTCTGGCCGATGCGTGACATGGGCACAGTGAAGGCGGCTTGGGTCGAAGTTCTCTCGGGGCTTGGCGAGAAAGGCCCCGCCTGCATTCGTCTTTGGACAGGACGGGAGATCTGGGTGCTTGATGTTGGGGTGGGGCCAGAGGCGACCTCGCCGTTTCATCCCGAATGGCTGATCGGGGCGGATCGCGTGTTTATCACCCATGATCATATTGATCACATCGGCGGCGCCGCCCATGCGATTGCGGCGGGTCTGCCGATCCATTGTACCGCGCAAACCGCCCGCGCGCTGCCCCCCGGCGCGGCGCTCGAAGTGCTGCCAGAGCGCGGCGAGACGATGATCGACGGGGTGCGCCTGACAACAGGGCGCAACGGCCATGCGTTGGGCGGTGTCTGGTTCCATATCGCCCTCGGCGACGGGCTGTTCTTCTCGGGCGATTGGTCGGAGGAAAGCGCGTGGTTTGCGTTTGATCCGCCGCCGCCCGCTGCAACCGCGCTGATCGACGCTTCCTACCATCTCGACGATACCCCGCAGGCCGAACGCCGCGCGGCGCTGGATCATGTGCTGGCCCAATCGCCCGCGCGGCACTTCCTGTTCCCCGTCCCCCCATCAGGTCGCGCGGGAGAGTTGGCGTTGCACCTGATGTCGCGAGGTGCTGTCTCCTTCGATGAGACTTGCCGTCAGGCGATCAAGGATGCGTTGAACAGTGGGAGCCTTACGCCAGAGGCCGCGCAGCTTGCCCCATTGCTCGCGCAGGGCTTTGATGCGGAGGCCCGTTTCCTGATCTGCGATACGCCCAATGCCGATGGCGGCATGGCGCAGAAACTCGTGCGGGACTGGCATGAGGCGGGGCGGCTCGGGCACGAGTGCACCGTTGTCTTCACAGGGCATATGACGGCCCATGCTCGGGTGATCGCGGCGCAGGGCGGGCAGTTCACACGTTGGAACGTGCACCCGCCGCTCTCCGATCAGATCGCGATGATCCGCCGCCTCGGCGCGCGCCGCTACGCCCCGCTGTTTTGCTCGAAACCCGAGGAGTATCTTCTCGAGCCGCGCTTTGAGGCTGCACTTTTGCTGAATGAAAGAAGCCCGCTTTGACACACACCAACCCGCCCTTCCCGCCCCTGCCCTTTGTCGTCATCCGCCACGGCGAAACCGATGCCAATCGCGATGCGCTGGTCGCGGGCCGTATTGAGGCACAGCTCACACCAGCAGGTCGCGCAGCGGCGCAGGCGTTGGCGGGGTGGATCTGGCCGCGCGAGATCGCGCTGTTTTCCAGCCCGCAGCAACGCGCCCGTGACACGGCGGGCCTCGCCTTCCCGCTGCGCACGCCGATCCTGCTGGAGGATCTGCAAGAGCGTGATTGGGGCCTTTTCGAAGGTCGTCCCATCGCACATCTGCCCCCGCGCGAGGAGACGCCCGAGGGTGGTGAGCCGTGGCCGCAGATGTTGGCCCGTGTGTCACGCGCGGTCGCCCAAGCGCAGGCACAAGCTAAAGGCGCGCTGCCGATCTTGGTCGCCCATTCCGGCGTCATTCGGGCGGTGCGTCACCTAACCTCCGGCTCGCCGCACGGCCCCTCTGCCGCCAATACCGCCCCCTATCTCTTCGCGCCCGCTGCACACGGCTGGCAAGAGCAAAAACTGCCCGAGAAAGACAGACAATGGATTGCGTGATTTTCGATATCGACGGCACTCTGGCCGAATTTGATGCCCCCCGCTTGGGCCATCTGGTGCATGGCGAGACCAAGCATTGGCAAAGCTTCCATGAGGAAATGGCAACGGCGCCGTTGATCGAACCCGTCGCACGATTGCTGCAAAAGCTCCGTGGCACGGGCGAGGCGATTGTGCTGTGCTCCGGCAGGCCGGAGGGCTGGCGCGACCACACGGCCGCATGGCTTGAGGCGATGGATATTCCCTATGACGCGCTTTACCTGCGCCGCTCAGATGAAGACGCTCTGAGCGATCCCGCTGTCAAACGCAGCGCGCTTGAGCGGATTCGGGCGGATGCGTTCCAGCCTTGGCTGGTCGTCGATGATCGCAGCGCTGTCGTGGCGTTCTGGCGCGATGCGGGGCTCACCTGCCTGCAATGCGCGCCCGGGGATTTTTGATCGGAATTTTTGAACCGGATTTTTGACTGGGGTTATCTTCCGTTCTCCGATCCGGCAGGCCCGCATCACCCAATTCCGCCTGCCGGTTCAGAAAATCCGCACGCCGTGTCAGCAAAACCCTATTGCATCCTCCCCTCTCCTTTGTGTTTGTGGGCGCTGATATTTCGCGCTGTCGATGATGGCGGGCGCGGGCGATAAAATCGCCGATGAATGCGAGGAAAGAGGCCGCAATGGACGTAGGAATTATCGGTGTTGGCCTGATGGGCCACGGGATTGCGCGCAACGTGTTGCGGCGCGGTGGTTTCAAGCTGAACTTCTTCGACCATCCGGGAAACCAGCCCGTGGATGAGCTCCTTGACCTTGGCGCACAGGCTTTCGATAGCCTATCAGACCTCGCCGCAGCCTCGGATGTGATCATCCTTTGCGTCACCGGATCGCCGCAAGTGGAGGCGATTTTGACAGGCGCTGACGGGGTAATTTCCGGTCTGCGCGACGGCGCGATTGTGGTGGATTGCTCCACCGCCCTGCCGGAGTCGACTCTCCGGATGGCGGCGGCGGTCAGTGCCGCAGGCGGCGCGTTTGTCGATGCGCCGATGACGCGGACAGCTAAATTTGCGCATGAGGGCAAGCTGAACCTGCTGGTGGGTGGTGAGGCAGATGTGGTCGCGAAAATTGCCCCCGTGCTCGCCTCCTTCACCGAAGAGGTGAAACATGTCGGCGCGGTGGGCGCGGGGCATCGGCTCAAGCTGCTGCACAACTATGTTTCCGTCGGCTTCATGTCGCTCTTGGCTGAGGCCGCTGCGCAATCCGCAGATGCGGGCGTGGATCCGAAATTTTTCGTCGATGTGCTCGCGACGGGCGGCGGGGCCAGCGTTGCGCTGGATCGCCTGACGCCGTTTATCGTCGATGGCGACCGTGAGGCGCTGCCCTTCTCGATCAGCAACGCCCTCAAAGATTTCGATTATTACCGCACCATGTCGCAAGATGCGGGCGCGCGGCACAAGATTGCCGACGGCGTATTCGAGGCGCTCTCCGAGGCTGTGAATAGCGGCGCTGGCGAGGCCTATCTGCCCGAGCTCGTGCAGGTTTTCCGCAAAGAGGGCTGAGGGTTCTGGGCAAGCGGCGACTGTGTCGTTCCGGCCCGCTTTAGCCGCGCTGCCATAGCTTATTCTGAACGCCCCATCAGCTTTTCCGAGTTTAACGACGGCACGAGGATTGATAGGGATGGGCCTCAGTTTAAAAGAGGCTCCGATGACATTGACCTTCAATCCCCGCAAAATGGCAGATGCGCTCTACACGGGCCAATTCTGCCCGATGTTCATTGATGGCAAGTGGCTGCCTGCGCAATCGGGTGAGGTGATCGAGGTGGTGGATCCTGCCTCCGGTCGCCCGCTGGCAACTGTCCCGCGCGGCGGGGCAGCGGATGTGGATGCGGCGGTGGCGGCAGCACGGCGCGCCTTCGAGGGGCCGTGGTCCAAATTCACCCCCTATGATCGGCAGGAGCTCTTGCTGAAGATCGCCGATCTGTTCGAGAAAAATTGGGAAACGCTCTGCGTGTCCGACACGGTGGATATGGGCCTGCCAATTGCGCGGACCCTTGGCAATAAACGTCGCGTGATCGGCATGTTGCGGTTTTATGCGGGGCAAGCGACCGCGCTGCACGGCGACTATATCGAGAATTCGGTCTCGCAATCGATGATCACCTATACCACCCGCGAACCTGTGGGCGTGGTCGGCGCGATCATCCCGTGGAATGCGCCCACCGCCGCCTCGATCTGGAAGATCGCGCCCGCGCTGGCGACGGGCTGCACGGTCGTGTTGAAACCCTCGGAAGAGGCCCCGCTGACGCCGCTGATGATCGCCAAGCTGATGCAGGAAGCTGGCGTGCCGGACGGGGTGGTCAATGTCGTCACCGGCAATGGCGCGGAGGCTGGCGCACGGCTGGCCGAACATCCGGACGTCAATAAAATCGTCTTCACCGGCTCGACCGCGACAGGTCAGGCGATTGCCCGCGCGGGTGTCGGGAACCTGAAGCGGATCACGCTGGAGCTGGGCGGCAAATCCCCGATGATCATCTGCAAGGATGCCGATCTCGCCAAGGCGATCCCGATTGCGGCGATGGCGGTCTATGCGCATTCCGGCCAGATATGCATCGCGGGCTCGCGCCTGTTTGTGGCGCGCGAGATCCAGGAGGAATTCCTGCACGGCCTATCGGAGTTCGCGCAATCGCTCAAACTCGGCCACGGGCTTGACCCTGACACCGATCTCGGCCCGTTGATCAACGCGCATCAAACGAGCAAGGTCGAGGGCTTCATCGCCTCGGGTAAAGAGGAGGGCGCAGCCCTCATCACCGGCGGTGATCGCCCATCGGGTGCGGCCTATGAGGGCGGCAACTTCCTGCGCCCTGCGATCTTTGGCGGCGTCGAGGACGGGATGAAAATCGCGCGCGAGGAGATCTTCGGTCCGGTCATCTCGGCCCTGCCCTTCGATACGCTCGACGAGGTTGTCGCCCGCGCGAATGCCACGCCCTACGGCCTCGCCGCTGGGATCTTCACCCGCGATCTGAGCACCGCGCATCGCATGGTCAAGCGGATCAAAGCAGGCTCGGTCTGGGTCAATATGTATCACGCGATTGATCCGGCCGTGCCCTTTGGCGGGCTGAAAATGTCCGGTTATGGCAAGGAAGGCGGGGTAGAGCATCTGGGCGCGTATCTCGATACGAAATCCATCTGGATCCAAACCGAGTAAGGCAGAAATCGCAGGCAGGGCGACGCATATCGCCCCGCCTGCCCCGTGCTTTTCAATCCTGAGCGCTATAGTGATCCCCCGTCACGGGGCTGAAATCGCCTCGAGATTGCTGCGGATCAGCGCCATCAGCTCTTCCGAGAAACTATGGTGCACATAGCCGCGCGGGGTGATGATCCCGACGGAGCGCCGCGCCTGTGGATGCGCGAGCGGGATCGCACGACATCCGCTAAGCGAGGCGTCTGAAATCGCAATCCCCGGCACGATGCAAACCCCCAAACCTGCATTCGCGAAGGCCAGCGCTGTCTGCGCGCTCACCACCTCATATTGCACCTGAAGCTGCGCGTGTTCCTCCGAGATCAACCGATCAAAAAGCGCCCGAACGGCCGTGGCTTTATTGAGCAAAATCAGCGGAAAGTCTTGCAGTTGTGTGAGGGTGAACGCGGCCTCACCGCCGAACATCGCATTGGGAACGCAGGCGAAAAGCGGATCGTCAATGATCTTCTCGAAGCTGAAATCCGAGAGGTTAGGTACTTCGGGCCCGATGTAGAATTCAACCTCTTGCTGTTCCAAGAGCACCAAGGCGGGCGCGGGTGGCACCTCGATGACTTCGACAATGCTGCGCGGATAGCGCAGCTTGAACGTCGCGAGGATCTCGCCCAGACGCCCTGCCGCCAAGGTCGGGGCGCAGGCGATGCGGATCTTGCCTTTGCGCTGCCCCGCGAGCGAAGTCAGCCGATCGAGGCTTGTCTGCACATCTTCCATGGATTTGCGGATCTGCTCGAACAGAACCTGCCCCTCCGCCGTCAAGATGGCGCGTTGCGGTGTCCGTTGGAACAGGTTGATCCCGATCTGCTCCTCAAGATTGCGGATCTGCATGCTGACAGCTGAAGCAGAGCGGTTGCTCTCCTCGGCTGCGCGCCGAAAGCTGCCATGTTCGGCAGCCAGTAAGAAGGTCTGGAGAAGTTTGAGATTAATGTTTGACATGGGGCCAATCGGTAGCGGTGTTCCGGCAAGCGAAGGCGCTGGCAAGGGCCGACGAATTCGGCTGGAACAATGCATAAATGGGCTAGGGGCGCAACTGCATAGCGCCATATAGCTTGCGCGGCTGAGGACATAGGTTTCGCATAAGGTATGCGCTTGGGGAGACGAACGGGTCAGTTATTCCGCTTGCAAAAATGAAAAAGACCAGAGCGTTGCGGCTCTGGTCCCTCTCAGATTTTAGATGGGCTTTACCCGATCCAGCCTGTCATTTGCGCATAGACGAGGAAGGCGATGGAAATCGCGATCCAGATGGCAAACAGCGGCAGGAAGAAGCGCACCCAGCGATCCCAGCTCACGCCTGCGAGTGCGAGCGTCGCCATGAAATAGCCGGAAGTCGGATAGAGGATATTCGAGAGACCATCACCCAACTGATAGGCTAGCACCGAATTCTGGCGGGTCACGCCGATCAGATCCGAGAGCGGAGCCATGATCGGCATCGTCACGAGGGCCTGCCCGCTGCCCGACGGGATCACGAAGTTGAAGCCCAACTGCGACAGGAACATCCCGACTGCCGAAAGCGTATGCGGGAAGCTGCCAACCAGATCGCCCAGCCCGTTGACCAGCGTATCCATCACCTGCCCTTGCTCGAGCATCACGGCAACCGCGCGCGCCAAGCCGACGATGATCGCGCCGACAAGAACATCGCGGAAGCCTTCATTGAACGCTTCGCAAATCCGTGTCGTGGACAGACCCGCGATCAGGCCGACCGAGATCCCCATCACCACGAAGAGGCCCGCCATTTCCATCATGAACCAGCCACGGGTCAGAACACCCCAGACCATCACCGCGAAGAACCCAAGCGCCGCGAGACCGGCCCAAACCTGACGCGCGCTAAAGCGCATCGCGGGGGTTTCAATATCGTGCTGATAGATCGAGCGTTTCTCAATCTCTTTCGCGTCCCCTGCCATCAGGCTCGTCTCGGGATTGCTGCGCACCCGCAGCGCATAGCGGGTAATGTAGAGAACCGATGCACCCAGTAAGGCGATGAACAGCAAGGACCGCAGCCCCGCGCCGGAATAGAGCGGCAGTTCCGCAATCGTCTGGCCCAGCCCCGTGTTGATCGGGTTGAGAACACCGGAGGTGAACCCCGCCGTCGTCGCCAAGAGCGCGACCCCTGCTGCGGTGATGCTGTCAAAGCGCAGCGCGATCATCAGCGGCAAAATCACCGGCACATAGACGAGCGCGAGCTCTTGCGTGCCAATCAGCGTTGCCACCACCGCGAACACGGTCATCAGAACAGGCAGGATCAGGATCGACCGCCCCGCAAAGCGCCGCGTTAGCTTATCAACAGCGACATCAATGATACCCGTGCGGCGGATCACCATGAACATGCCGCCAATGATGAAGGTGAAGAACACGACGACCGACGCATCCGCGAGGCCACGCGGCACCGCCATCATGAAATCTTCCCAGCCAACGGGCGTTGAGGGCACATTGCGGAACGTGCTCGGGTCAATCGCCGTGCGGCCATTCGCCAGCTTCACCCTGTCATAAAGCCCTGCGGGGATAAAATGCGTCGCCAGCGCCGCGATGGCGGTGAAGACAAAAAGGATAACGTAGATATGAGGCATCCGAGAGCCTCCGTTATCCGCGAGGGTCTCAATTTCTACATCTTGCGTCTTCATCATTTCTCCTCCCAAGAAATAGCGTTGATCGATCCAAGAATTCCTTGTAACATCTTAGGTGTGATATTATTTGAAAGACAATAACGACGAGCCGATAAGACTTTCAAAATAATCTTGAAAGCGGCGGAGAATTTTTGAAGGGTGCTCCCATGGACCTCGAAGCAAAACCGCAGGCACAACAGGCGTTTGACGCCCTCCTGAAAGCGTTGCGGGAGGGCAAGCTGCGCTCCGGCACCTATTTTTCGATGCCGAACCTTGTGGAGGAACTCGGCTATCCAATCGCTGCGATCCGCGAGGCGACAAAGCGCGCAGAGACGCAATCGCTGATCAAAATTCTGCCCAAACGCGGGATTACGGTGATGGATGCGGGGCCGGAAATTACCCGCCTCTGCATGGATATGCGCGCGACATTGGATAAAGAAGGCGCGCGAAGGTTGCTCGCCCAAGCGCCGCGCCCCGATTTCACAGCGCTACGGGAGAGCCATGGCGATCTCCTCAACCGCGCCAAGATGAATATGACGCGCCTCCTGCCACCAGAGGCCTTGCGGGTGGATCTCAGCCTGCACGATACGCTTGCGAGCGGGTTGGAAAACCCTTTGCTCAAGCAATGCTATGAGGAGAACCGCAACCGGATCTCCATTGTCCAAAACTCCCGCCCGTTTTTGCAAGACAGGATCGTCCCCGCGATGGAAGAGCATCTTCAGATCATCGATGCCCTCATCGCGCAGGATACGGCGGGCGCGGTGGCGGCGATTGATCACCACCTCATCCAGACGCTGCGCTGGTGGGGCCTATAACCGGCCCACACCAAAGGCGCAGGAATGCCCGCCCCTGCGGAGCGGCTCACCCCAATCGTGGCCAGTTGGTGATCGGCCCGCGCCAAGCCTCATAGGCCCGCGCGAGGGAAAAGACCGTCAAATCCTGATAGCGCGGCGCGATGATCTGCAGCCCGATCGGCATCCCCGATCTCGACATCCCGCAATGGATCGAGGCGGCAGGTTGCTCGCCCATATTCCACGGCACGGTAAAGGCGATATGCTCGAAGGGCCGCTGCGGGTCATTGGTCGGCGAGGCCCATTCCGCCGGATAAGAAACGTCAGGGTTCACCGGCGAGAGCACCGCATCCACCTTGTCGAACGCCGCCGCAGTGGCGCGCCGCATCGCGAAGGTCTGATCAAATCCTGCGGCCACCCGCTGCGGTGAGGCATGCGCCCCTGCCTCGGCCCATTGGTAAATATAGGGCAGGATTTTCGCGCGATTTTCCGCGCTTAACGCCTGCATGATACCCCAGAACCGCGCGCGCCACGCGTAATCCAGCCCGTCCAGCATCTCGCGCGTCAGCACGGGCGCAATCGGGATCACCTCTGCGCCGTGCTCGGCAAAGAGCGCCGCCGCGCGCTCGACGGCGGCCGCGACTTCCGGATCGACCGGATTCCCGCAGCCCGCATCCATCATCAGCCCGATCTTCATCCCGCGCACGTCCGCCGCTGGCCCCGCCCAGTCGAGCGCGGTGTAAGGCAGCGAGGTCGCGTCGCGGGTATCGGGGCGGGTAATCACCTCCATCAATAGCGCCGCATCATCCACCGTCGGTGTCATCGGCCCCGCCACGCGGCCCGTGTAATACGGATCGATTGGCACGCGCCCTTGCGAGGGCTTGAAGCCGAACAGCCCCGTCCACCCAGCAGGCAAGCGGATCGAGCCGCCGATATCGGTGCCGACATGCAGAGGCCCGTAGCCTGCCGCCCCCGCCGCCGAGGACCCTGCGCTCGACCCGCCGGGGTTTTGCGTTAGATCCCAAGGGTTGCGCGATAGCGGATGGAAGGACGACAGGCCAGAGGTCAGCATCCCGTAATCGGGGCAAGTGGTCTTGGCGAACATGATCGCCCCGTCTTCCCGAAGCCGTGCCGCCGTTGGTGCATCCTCCTTTGCGGGCACCAGATCCACCGCCGCTGTGCCCAGCGGAACCGGATCACCCTTGGTCGCGATCAATTCTTTGACGGAGACCGGCATCCCGTCGAGCAGCCCCAGAGGCGCGGCCTTAGCATAGCGCGCCTCGGAGGCCTTCGCCTCTTCCAGCGCCAGCTCGGGACGGTAGAGGTACAGCGCTTGCACCTGCGGCTCTGCCGCATCCACGCGCTCGATCAGCGCGGTCATATACTCGACAGGCGAGAGGCTGCGCGATTGGAACGCCCTCAGAATGCTGCGCGCGGGGAGATCGAGAATGCTGGTTTTGCTGGACATAATCATGGCCTTTATAAGCGAAGAATGGGGGAGGGAGAGAGCGGAGGAAATGCGGCTATGTCGCCGCCCCCTGCCCTGCCTTGCGGCGCGATTTGCGGCCGATAACTTCGAGCCTCGGTTCGGCAGCGAGCAGCCTTTTGGTATAGCTCCGCGCGGGGTGATCGAGCACTTGCCGCGCAGGGCCCGTCTCGACCAGTCGCCCGTTTTGCATCACCGCAACCGTATCGCAGATTTCATCGACCACGCCGATATTATGAGTGATGAACAGAACCGAGATCCCGTAGCGGTCACGCAGATCCAAGATCAGCTGCAAGATCTGCTTTTGCACCGTCAAATCGAGGGCGGAGGTCGCCTCATCCGCCACCAACAGGCGCGGTTTGGTAATCAATGCGCGGGCCACCGCGATCCGTTGACGCTGACCGCCGGAGAACTCATGCGGGTAGCGATCCTGATCCACGGCCTCCAAGCCCACGTCCTCCAGCAGCTTGCCCACCAGATCCCGCCTCGCCGCGCCCGAAGGCGCATCAGGGTCGAGATAGAGCGGCTCAGCGATGATCCGCCCCACGCGGTGCCGCGGGTCGAGCGAACCATAGGGATCTTGGAACACCATTTGAAAATCCCGCCGCGCGCGGCGCAATTCGTGCGGGCTCAGCGCAAACAGGTCTTGCCCGTCAAGGAACACTTTGCCCGACGTCGGCAGATCCAGCGCCATCACGATCCGCGCGAGGGTCGATTTTCCCGAGCCGGATTCCCCGACAACCCCAAGAATTTCCCCTGCCTCCAAACGCAGAGACACATCATCCAGCGCTTTTACGACACTTTTGCCGAGGCCAAACTCCCGCGACAGGTTGCGAATATCCAGAAGCGCCATGCTCACACCTCCTTCAAGGATGCGCGGACCCGCGCGGGCATCGCATCCAGCAGTTTACGGGTATAGGCGTGGCTGGGCTGGCGCAGCACGCGCTCGGTCTCGCCCTGCTCCATCTCATCCCCGCGATACATCACCAAAGTGCGATCCGCGATCCGTGCGATCACGCCCAGATCATGCGAGATCAGGATCAGCGAGATCCCCAGATCGGTCACCAGATCGTCGAGAATATCGAGAATTTCCGCCTGCACCGTCACATCCAGCGCCGTTGTCGGCTCATCCGCGATCAGCAGATCGGGTTGCAGCGCGAGGGCAATCGCAATCCCCACCCGCTGTCGCTGCCCGCCGGACATCTCATGCGGGAAACTGTCAATCCGCTCCGTCGCGCGGGGGATCTGCACCATCTGCAACAGCCGCAATGCCTCTGCGCGGGCCTGCGCGCGGCTCATGCCCTTATGCAGGATCAGCCCTTCCGCAATCTGCGCCCCGATCCGCATCGCGGGGTTGAGCGCGGTCATCGGTTCTTGGAAAATCATCCCGATCCGGTTGCCGCGCAGGCGGCACATCTCCGCCTCCGGTAGGGTGAGAATATCGCGCCCCTCGAACAGGATTTGCCCCGTCGCGCGCGCCGTTTGCGGCAAAAGCCCCATCGTTGCCAGCGAGAGCACCGATTTCCCCGAACCGGATTCGCCAACGATCCCAAGCGTCTCGCCGCGTTCCAACGAGACGCTCACGCCGTGGATCACCTCCGCAGGCGGAAGTTTCTCGCGCTGGAACGAGACCCGCAGATCTTTGATTTCCAACATCATGAGCCTTGCCCCCGTCTTGGATCCGTCAGATCGCGCAGCCCGTCGCCGAGTAGGTTCAGCCCCAACACCGCAAGCGCAATCGCAAGACCGGGTGCCAGCACCAGATGCGGCGCGCTGGCCAGATAAGTCTGACTCTCGGCCAGCATCCTGCCCCAGCTTGGCGTGGGCGGTGATACCCCCATGCCGAGGAAGGACAGCCCCGCCTCCGACAAGATCCCGAGCCCTGTCTGGATCGCGAGCTGCACGATAATCTGCGCGGAGATATTGGGCAGCACATGTTCCAGCGTGATCAGCGCATCGCCTTTGCCCGCCATGCGCGCGGCTTTGATATAGTCACGCGCCCAAATCTGGATCGCGGCACCGCGGCTCACTCGGGCAAAAACCGGCACCATGAACACGCCAATCGCCACCATCGAGGTGACCGCCCCCGGTCCCATCAGCGCGCCCAGAAGGATCGCTGAGAGGATCGGCGGGAAGGCGAAGAGCACGCCGTTAAAGGCCATTACCATTTTTTCCAGCCGCCCGCCTTTGGCCGCCGCCGTCACGCCGATCAGCGTGCCGATCCCGCCGCCGATCACCGTAGCAGCAACCGCGATCCCCAGCGAGGTCCACGCCCCCGCCATGATGATCGAGAGCACATCACGGCCAATCTGATCGGTGCCCAAAAGCCCCGCCGACCCCGGCGGTTTGAGCCGCGCGATAATGTTCATTCCGGTCGGATCGGCGGGCGTCCAGACGCGGCTCACCAGAGCCGCCCCGATCATCACCGCCGTGATCAGACCACCCAGAATGAGAGATTTTGGCAGTTTGGTCATTTGCGGGCTCTCAGTCTTGGGTCAAGGCGGGCGTAGAGCGCGTCAGTTCCGGCATTCACCACCAGAACAATCGCAGCGAAGAGCAGCACAACGTTCTGCACCACGATGAGATCACGCTGCGAGAGCGCCTGATAAGCCAGCGTCCCGATGCCCGGAAGGCTGAACACATTCTCCACCAGCACCGCACCCGAGATCAGGAACGGGATTTGCAGGCCGAGCATGGTGACGACGGGCAGCAAAGAATTGGGCACCGTATGCCGCCACAGCGCGCGGCGTCGCGAGAGGCCCTTGGCCCGTGCGGTGCGCACGAAATCCTCATTGGTTACCTCAATCACAGCGGCGCGGGTGACGCGGGTCAAAACCGCCGCCTGCGGGATCGCCAGCGCGATAGAGGGCAAGATCAACGAGGGCAACGCGGCCCAGACCCCAGCACCCCATCCCGGAAACCCGCCAACGGGAAACCATTTCAACTTCAGGCCGAAGGCCAAGATCAGCAGCAGGCCGATCCAGAAATTCGGCACCGCAATCCCGACCTGCGAGAAGACAGAGGCAAGCCCGTCGCCCGCCTTGCCCGGACGGGCGGCGGCGATCACCCCCAGCGGCAGCGCGATCACGACGGCGAGGATCGTCGCCATCAAGGTGAGCGGCAAGGTCACCATCATCCGCTCGGCAATCAGGCCCGAAACAGACACGCCGTAGGTATAGGATTGCCCGAGATCCCCTGTGACCACCCCGCCGAGCCAGTCGAAATACCGGACCATCAGCGGTTGATCGAGGCCCAACTCCGCGCGCAACGCGGCCAGCGTATCGGGCTGCGCGGAGGTGCCAAGCATGATCTCTGCCGGGTCACCGGGGGCCGCGTCGATCAGCAAGAAGATCACAAGCGATGCGATCAACAGCACCAGCAACATCCCGATCAGGCTGCGCAGGGTTCCGAGTGTTTGTGTCATAAAGCCGATCCGAAAAGGCACGGCGGCGCGCAAGGTTTGGCGCCGCCGTGAACAAGGGTTTGCAGGGAAAGGATTACTGCGCCCAGCGGACGTCCGTCATATCATTCGCCGGCACGGGGCCGTTCTCCCACACGCCGTCGAGGCCCGCTTTCCACACGCCGAGCTTGGGATAAGAGAACAAGAACAGCGCAGGAAGATCATTCGCTAGAACCTCTTGCGCCTTGCGATAGCCCGCCTCGCGCGTCGCCTCATCCGTCGCGGCCGCGATCACGCCCATCTCGGTTTTCAACTCAGGGTTATCATAGTTGAAGTAGTATTTATCGCGCGCATAGATCCCGATATCGAGCGGCTCGGCATGGCCGATAATCGTCATATCGTAATTGGTGTCCTTGAAGACATCCTGAATCCACGTCGCGGGAAAATCGGAGCTTTGGATATTCGCTGTCACCCCGATCTGCGAGAAGAACGCTTGCAAGATCTCGGCGGAGCGTTGCGCGTAGGCGCGAGTCGGCACTTTGAAATCGAAGCTGAACCCGTCCGCATAGCCTGCCTCGGCCAGAAGTTCTTTGGCCTTCTCAGGGTTGTAGGGGAAGAGCGCGGTGAGATCCTCATAGAACGGGTTGGCAGGCGAGAAATGCGATCCAATCGGCGTGCCGTAGCCTGAGCTGACCGCCTCGATCAGGCTGGGGCGATCCACTGCCATCATCATCGCTTGCCGCACGCGCAGATCGTTGAACGGCGGCTTGGCGTTGTTCATACCCGCGACAATTTCCATCTCGCCTGCGCCTGCAACGGTTTTGAACGCGTCATTGGCGACGAATTGCTCGAACAGTTCCGGCGCATCGAGATCTCCGACGATATCCACCTGCCCCGATTGCAGCGCCGCCGCCTGCGCCTGCGCATCGCCGATGAACCGTGCGGTGACGGTTTGCAGCGCGGGCGCGTCGCCCCAATAGCCGTCCCATGCCGCCATGATAACGCGGTCGCCCTTGCGCCATTCGGTGACTTTGAACGGGCCAGTGCCGACGGGATCGGTGCCATTGGTCGGGGCCGAGGACGGCTCAACCATCACTGCCGCGGGGTAGCCGAGCCAATAGAGCAGATCGGCATTGCGTGCGGAGAGTGTCAGAACCAGCGTGCCCGCATCAGGCGCGTCAATCGCGGAAATCGCCGTGTAATTGGCTTTTTGGCCGTTGGTCGAGTCCGCACCGATGATCCGCTCAAGGGTGAATTTTGCGGTGGTCGCATCGAACGCGACACCGTTTTGGAAGCTCACACCGTCGCGCAGCTTGAACGTATAGGTCAGCCCGTCCTCCGAGATCGTCCACTCGGTCGCCAGTTGCGGCACGATCCGGCCATCCCGGTCAATCGCCACAAGCCCCTCGAACACGTTTTGCCACGTGACTTGCCCTGCCGCGACAGGGGAGGAAACCGTCGGATCAAGCCCTTGCGGCTCGACCGCTTGCACGAAGGTCACCGCATTAGTGTCTTGGGCGAAAACGGGTGCCGTGCTGGACAGAAGGAGGGCGAGGCAGGCGCTTTTGAGAAGTGTCGCGTGTTTGGTCATCTGATAATCCCTGTTGGAAGGACGTGAGCGGTTGGATCTGGCTGTCCACTTGTAACAACATAATCACGGAGGCAAAGCGGGATGGAAGTGGATATTTTGAGGCCACAGTGCTACGGAAATCGTAGCACTGTGGAGCAGGCCTCGTGAAACTTGAAACGATCGACATTTTTAACGAACTCATTCGCTGCGGTTCCATCCGTCAAGCAGCGGATGTGCTCAGCATTTCCCCGACCGCCGTCGTGCGCCAGCTTGATAAGCTGGAGCATAGCTTCGGCAGCCCCTTGGTGGAACGAAACCCGCGCGGCATCCGTTTGACAGCCGCGGGGGAGGTTCTGGCGGCCAGCACCCGCAAGGTCGCGCGCGAGTTGAAAACCGCTCAGCAGCTGATCGACGAGTATAAGGGGCTGCGGCGTGGTCATGTGTCCATCCACACCAATGGGGCCGCCGCAAGCGCGATCCTCGCCCCTGTTCTCTCCGAATTTGCGCAAAGCCATCCCGCCATCACCATTGAGGTGGATATCAGCTCCGCTCAGGCCGCGCTTGATGCGGTTGCAAATGGCACCTCGCAATTCTCCGTCACAATGTTCGCCCCCAAAGATCCGCGCGTTGAAGTGTTGTTCCGCGCCCCTGTGGCGCATGAGCCGATCATGGCCCCAGATCATCCGCTGGCGCAACAGGCAGAAATCGCGATGAAAGACCTCATCACCCATCCTCTCGCTTTGCCGAACCGTGCCTTCGGGGTGCGGCGCGCCTTTGATGCGCGACTGCAATCTCTGGGCCTGCATCTGGAAGAAAGCGCCTTCACCACCCCCTCGCTGGAGATGCAACTCGAGTTGGCGATGCGGGGGAGTGCCGTGCTGATCCTGCCCCGCATGACGGTTGCGCGGCAGATTGAAGCGGGCCGTTTGATCTCGCGGCCCTTCCGACGAGAGCAGGAAATCACCTCGTCCCTCGAGTTGAGTCACGCCGTCGCACAATCGCAAAGTATTGCCTCGAAGAAGTTGCGCGATTTCCTCGTCGCCTTCTTAAAACGCGGGCTCGATACACCCCGCTAGGCGTGAACCACATCCAGCGAACCTGCGCCCGAAATGTTCGAACATTCGCGGGAGCCTAGCAGATGTGGCGGCACAGGTGCGCCGCCACATGAGAAGTTTACTTTTGCCCAACCGCGCGGAACTCGCCTTGATCGCGTGTCGCCAAGCTGACCAAGACAATTGCGAGGAAGGACGCAATGAAGCCCGGGATGATCTCATAGATTCCCGCCCCGCCGAGGAACGACGCGCTCCAGCCAAGGGCGATCCATGCAATCACCACGATGGCGCCGGTCGCGAGGCCAGCGACAGCGCCCGCCCCTGTCATACGGTTCCAAGTCAGCGACAGAATGATCAACGGTCCGAAGGCCGCGCCAAATCCAGCCCATGCGTTCGACACCAGACCCAGCACGTTGCTCTCAGGGTCGCCCGCGATCACGGCCGCAACGACGCCCACCAGAACCACGGCGAGACGGCCCACTTTGACGATCTCTGCTTCACTGGCATCCTTGCGCAGGAACAAGCGGTAGAAGTCTTCCGCGAGCGAGGAGGACGCAACGAGCAATTGGCTCGATACGGTGGACATCACCGCTGCCAGCAGCGCCGCGAACAAGAAACCGGTGATAAGCGGATGGAACAGCAGTTCCGCCAGCACGATGAAGATCGTCTCCGCATCATTCACCACAAGGCCGTTGCGCTCCGCATAGGCGCGACCGAACACGCCCACACCCACGGCCCCCAGCAGCGAGATTGCCATCCAGCCCATGCCGATATTGCGCGCGGTGCCAACATCACCCACGCTGCGGATCGCCATGAAGCGCACGATGATATGCGGCTGGCCGAAATAGCCAAGCCCCCAAGTCACCGCCGAGAGGAAGCCCATCGCCGTCAAACCATGCGTGAGCGACAGGAAATTGGGATCAACGCTGGAAAGCGTCTCTGCCGCCTGCCCGAACCCGCCGCCTTTTCCGGTGTAAAGAACAACGATCGGCATAATCACCAGTGCCAGCATCATGATGCAGCCCTGCACGAAATCGGTCAGGCTTACCGCGAGGAAGCCGCCGATCACGGTATAGGCCAGAACGACCCCAAGCGTCAGCCAGACGCCCGTCATATAGCCGCCCTCAAATACGCTGATGAACAGCTTGCCGCCCGCAACCAGCCCGGAAGCGGTGTAGACAGCGAAGAACAGCACGATGATGATCGCGGAAACGAGGCGCAATGCGGTCGCCTTTGACGGGAACCGATTGGCCAGAAACGCGGGGATGGTCAGCGCGTTATCATAGCGCTCGGTCTGTTCGCGCAAGCGCGGGGCAACGACGATCCAGTTGACGAGTGCGCCAACAAACAGGCCGATCCCGATCCATGCCTCAACGAGGCCCGAGAGATAGAGCGCGCCAGGCAGACCGAGCAAGAGCCAGCCGCTCATATCCGAAGCGCCCGCAGAGAGCGCCGCAACGGCGGGGGGCAGATTGCGCCCGCCGAGAAGATAATCCTCTGAATCCGAGGTTGATTTGCGATAGGCATAAACGCCGATTCCGAGCATTAGCGCAAAATATGCGATAAGGCTGATCCAGACACCGATTTGCATGGCTTTCCTTTTCCGTAGCGATCTGATCCCCGCTTGGGCCCAGACAGATTCTTTATTGAGACGTTGTTAACAGATGAGGCCCCAGCGTAAACCTTGCACAGACAGCGCCCTTCCGAGGTCCTCACAAGAGCTACCCACGTCGCGGATTGGCAATCTAACGGCAGATTTCATGGCGGATCGGGGCGATCTGCCGCGGGGCCAATGGGCAGGCACCTGCCGCAGTCCCGCGGGAATATATTGCGCCGCTGCCCTTCCCGCCCCACGCAATTTAAGGGATACTCCCCCAACCCCTTCCCTCCCCCGAAAACGAGTCTCATGCCCGCGCAAGAAACGACCGAGGCGATCAAAGACAAGGTGGATTGGTTCGTCCGCACCCATTTCTCTTTGCGAGGGACACTTCGCCTCCACCGCTCTGCACTCGGTTGGGATCTCCTGCGCGCGCCCGTGAATGTCGCTTTAGCGCCGATTTTCCTGCTGATGGCGGTGCTGGCGATTGTCGCCCGTCTGGTAGGATGGGGGCGGTTTAGTGCGTGGCTCATGGCGCGGCGCGTCCTCCTCAAAACCTCGGTCGCGCGCAGAATTGAGTCAGAGATCGCAACCGATCTGCTGCAAAACGCAGTGCTCACCCCGCGCAGCCGCGCCTTGATTGACGATTATACCGGCATCCGCTCCGCCGTCGCTGAGATTACAACCTCGCTCTTCGTTCTTGCGGCGGGCTTGGTGCTGTTCGGCTCGGCCACGCCGGGCATTGCCTCGCTGGCGCCTGCGGTCTCGGATTATGTTGGCCACGCCGCCGCAATCTCTGGCTTTCCGCTCGGATCTTGGCTGGGAGGGGTCTGGTATGGCGTCTTCCCTGTCGCGCTGCCGATCTCGTTTATTTTGATGACGGCGTTTGTGCTGGCGATGCTCGCCTCAATGATCACCACTTTCGCGGGGATCATTGCGGATCCAGTTCAAGCCCGCCTCGGCATTCATCGGCGGCGGCTCATGAAACTCCTCGCGCAAATTGCGGTGGTGGAGGGGAATGTCTCTGGCCTTGCGCCCGAGCACATCCTTGCCCGCCTCGCCGATCTAACCGATGCAGGGATCAGCCTCGTGCGCCTCTTTCGCCCCTGAGAGGGGCGGAAACCGCAGAGCCCGCCACTGACGCAAGCCGATATCCGTCCACAAATTCCTGACTCGGATACTGCCTTCACGAGGTGATTCCTCCGTATCTGGCCGATGCGAACACAGCGCCGTCTCTGCATCGCGGCAATCTATGCCGCAGCGCACGAAACCGATTGTGGTAAAATATCTTATATTATCCAATAGCTTGATCGAAACCCTCGCTGCGCTCGCGACACAATTTCGCGTGATATTCGCATTTTACATATAGTAATACTTTTGCTAGCGTTATCGCAGGCAGGTGATTGGAGACGCCCGCCAAAAAATCCTAGGGAGGGATCATGAAAATCATTCAAAAGCTCGCACTCGCTGCGGGCGTGAGCGCCTTATTGTCTTCTGCAGCCTATGCGGATGGCCTGTCTGGCAAAACCATCGGCTTCTCGCAAATCGGCTCGGAATCCGGCTGGCGCGCGGCGGAGACATCCGTGACGAAATCCGAGGCGGAGAAGCTCGGGATCAATCTGAAATTCGCGGATGCCCAACAAAAGCAAGAAAACCAGATCAAAGCGATCCGTGGCTTCATCGCGCAAGGCGTTGATGCAATCCTCGTCGCGCCCGTCGTCTCGACAGGCTGGGAAGAGGTGCTGACCGAGGCGAAAGAGGCGAATATTCCGGTCGTGCTGCTCGATCGCGGCGTCGATGCGCCGGAGGATCTCTATCTGACCTCGGTCGCCTCGGATCAGGTCAAAGAAGGCCGCGTGGCGGGCGAATGGCTGGTGAAATCCGTGGATGGGGCAGATTGCAAAGTGGTCGAACTGCAAGGCACCGTTGGCTCCTCGCCCGCGATCAACCGCAAGCAAGGGTTCGAGGAAGCGCTGGAAGGCCACGCGAACCTCTCGCTGATCCGTAGCCAGACGGGCGATTTTACCCGCTCGAAAGGCAAAGAGGTCATGGAGGGCTTCTTGAAAGCCGAGGATGGCGGCAAGAATATCTGCGCCGTCTATGCGCATAATGACGATATGGCCGTGGGCGCGATCCAAGCCATCAAAGACGCGGGCCTCAAGCCGGGGACGGATATCAAAGTGCTGTCGATTGACGCTGTGCCTGATATCTTCGCCGCGATGGTGACGGGCGAGGCGAATGCAACGGTGGAGTTGACGCCGAATATGGCGGGCCCTGCGTTTGAGGCCCTCGATGCCTATCTGAGCGCGGGCACCATACCCGAAAAGTTCATCATCACTGACTCCAAACTCTACACCCCCTCTGACGATCCGCAGGGCGAATACGACCGCCGCAAGGGTCTGGGCTACTAAGCTCCGCGTTTTGAGCGACCGCCAATCGGGGAAACCTCGGTTGGCGGAATTGCTATGGCGCGCAAAACAGCGAAGACTGGACAGAATAATCAGGGGGGACGGGCATGGCTGAGGCTGTGGGGCCAATCTTGCAAGCGCGCGGGATCGTAAAGATCTTTGGCCAACATCGCGCGCTGGACGGGGTGGATTTTACTGCGCAGGCGGGCGAGGTTCATGCGCTTTTGGGCGAGAATGGCGCGGGGAAATCGACGCTGATCAAGATCCTGACAGGCGCCTATCGACCGGATCTGGGCGAGGTTTTGCTGGAAGGCGAACCAGTGCAATTCCGCGATCCGCTTCATGCGCAAGACCACGGAATTGGCACGGTCTACCAAGAGGTCAACCTGCTGCCCAATCGCTCGGTTGCGGAAAACCTGTTTCTGGGCCGCCAACCTACCCGCTTTGGCCTGATCCAGCGCCGGGAGATTGAACTGCGCGCGCGCCAACTCCTTGAGACGTATGGCCTCGATATCGACGTGAAAGCGGAACTGGGCAGTTATTCGGTCGCCGTGCAGCAGATCGTTGCGATTGCCCGCGCGGTGGAGTTGTCGGGGAAGGTTCTCGTGCTCGACGAGCCGACCGCCAGCTTGGATCACAGCGAGGTGCAAAAGCTCTTTGAGGTGGTCGAGCGGCTCAAGGCGCGCGGCCTTGCGATCATTTTCATCACCCATTTCCTCGATCAGGTCTTCGCGATTTCGGACCGTGTGACGATCCTGCGCAATGGCCAGTTGATCGGCACAAAATCGATTAAAGATCTGACAGCGACCGAGGTCGTCAAAATGATGCTGGGCAAGGATCTCTCCGAAGACCAACATACGTTCGGCGCCGCCGAGAGCGCGACGGGGCCTGTGATCGTCGAGTTTTCCGGCCTCGGGAAAGCAGGCCGCGTGGCCCCGTTCAACCTCGCACTTCACGCGGGCGAAGTGGTGGGCGTGGCGGGACTTCTGGGCTCTGGCCGCACCGAGATGGCGCGGCTGATGTTCGGTGTCGACCCATGCGACAGCGGCACGGTTACGGTGAAGGACGCGGCCGTGAACATCGGTAATCCGGCGAAAGCGGTCGCGGCAGGCTTCGGGTTTTGCCCCGAGGATCGCAAGCTCGATGGGATTTTCGGCGAGCTCTCGGTGCGCGAGAATATCATCATCGCGTTGCAGGCCAAGCTGGGCTGGTTCCGCGCGCTCAACCGCGATGAGCAGGACGAGATCGCGGGGCGCTACGCCGATGCGCTCGATATCCGCGCCGCGAATTACGATATGCCGGTGAAGCTGCTCTCTGGTGGAAACCAGCAAAAGGTGATCCTCGCGCGTTGGCTGGCGATTGATCCCAGCTTCCTGATTTTGGATGAGCCGACGCGCGGCATTGATGTTGGCGCACATGCTGAAATTGTGCGCACGATCAACCGTTTGCGCGAAGATGGGCTGGCGCTTTTGGTGATCTCCTCCGAGCTTGATGAGGTCGTCGCCTATTCCAACCGTGTCGTGGTGATGCGCGACCGCGAAATGGTCGCAGAGTTGCGCGGAGCCGATGTTGCGCCTTCCGTCATTGTCGCCGCCATCGCAGAAGACACCGGAACATTAGGAGCGGCAGAATGAGACGCCTCAACTGGCAAGCGGCGCTCTTGCGCCCGCAATATATCGCGCTGTTCGCGGTGCTTTTCATCAATTGGCTGCTGTTCCCCGGCTTTTTTGAGGTCAAATGGCAGGATGGGCGCCTGTTTGGCAGCCTGATCGACGTGCTCAACCGCGGCGCGCCTGTGGCGATCCTCGCCATCGGGATGACAGCGGTGATCGCCACCAAAGGCGTTGATCTCTCGGTCGGCGCGGTGATGGCGATTGCGGGGGCGGTCGCGGCGGTCATGGTCAGCCATGGCAGCCCTGCCCTGCTCGCGGTGATCGCGGCGCTGCTTGTCGGGTTGGCTTGCGGGCTGTGGAACGGGGTGCTTGTGACCTATCTCGAAATCCAGCCGATCATCGCGACACTTGTGCTGATGGTGGCGGGGCGCGGTGTGGCGCAATTGGTGACGGAGGGCTCCATCGTGACCTTCTCCGATCCGCTCCTCATCGCGATAGGCACCGGATCGCTGGCTGGGCTGCCAATGCCCGTGGTGATCGCGGCCTGCTTGATGATTGTGGCCACGCTGGCCGTGCGGCGCACCGCGCTCGGGCTGTTGATCGAGGCCATCGGGGTGAACCGCTCCGCCGCGCGGTTCGCGGGGATCTCGAGCCAGCTCCTCCTCGTGCTGGTCTATACATTCGCGGGGCTCTGCGCGGCGATCTCCGGCCTGATCGTGGCGGGCGATATTCGCGGCGCTGATGCCAATAATGCGGGCCTCTGGCTGGAGCTGGATGCGATCCTCGCGGTCGTGATCGGCGGCACGTCGCTGTTGGGCGGGCGGTTCTCAATCCCGATGTCGGTGATCGGCGCGCTGATTATTCAAGCGATGAACTCCGGCATTCTGATCTCTGGCTTCTCGCCGCAGTTCAACCTCGTGGTTAAATCCGGCGTCATCATTCTGATCCTGACGCTGCAATCACCGCAAATCAGCCAATGGCTCAGCCGCAGGAAGACAACCCGCGTGACACCGAAGCAGACCACGGAAAGGAGCCCGCTATGAACCGCGCCTTGCGCCCGTTGATGGCGACCGCCCTGATTTTCGTGCTGGCCTATGCAGCCGCGATCATCCAGTTCCCGAATATGCTTTCCACGCGGGTCCTGGGCAATTTCCTGACCGATAACGCCTTTCTCGGCATCGCCGCAGTCGGGATGACCTTCGTGATTATCGCAGGCGGGATTGATCTCTCGGTGGGCGCGGTCATTGGCTTCACCACCGTGCTCAACGCCACGCTGATCATGTGGGGCGGGGTGCATCCGCTGGCGGCCTTCGCGATCTCGCTGATCGTCGCGGCGGCGTTCGGCGCGGTGATGGGGGCGGCGATCCACTATCTGAAGGTGCCCGCCTTCATCGTCACGCTGGCGGGGATGTTCCTTGCGCGCGGCGGCGCCTCGGTGCTCTCGCCCGACAGTATCGGGATCAAACATGAATTCTATTCGCAGGTCTCCAAAAGCTACATCTTGCTGCCCGGCGGCGGTCGGCTAACGGTCATCGGTATCATCCTGATCGCGGTCTTCATTGCCGGAAGCCTGCTCGCGCATCGCACCCGCTTTGGCTCCTATGTCTATGCGCTGGGTGGATCGGAGGCCTCCGCCGCGCTGATGGGGGTGCCCGTCGCGCGCACCACGATCCTGATTTACACGCTGTCCTCCACGCTGGCAGGCGTCGCGGGGATCGTGTTCTCGCTCTATACCTCGGCGGGCTATTCGCTTTCCGCGATGGGGGTCGAATTGGACGCCATTGCCGCCGTGGTGATAGGGGGCACCTTGCTGACCGGCGGCTACGGATTTGTCGCGGGGACTTTCATCGGCGTGATGCTGCAAGGGCTCGTGCAAACCTACATCGTCTTCGACGGAACCCTATCGAGTTGGTGGACGAAGATTGTCATTGGCGCATTATTGTTTATGTTCATCGTCCTACAACGGCTGGTGTTCTCGGCCTCCTCACCCCGCAGGAAAGTCTTTTGGAAAACCTGATATGAGTGAACCCGGGAGCTTGGTCCGCTCGCTATCTGGGCGACCAGCCGCACGAAACTTTCATTCCTACGTCATCACTGAAGTGGGCCTTGGCATTGCATCCGGTCGCTTTGCCGTGGGCACGATCCTGCCCAATGATGCGGAAATGATGAGCCTCTACGGCGTCTCGCGCACAGTGTTGCGCGAGGCGCTCAAGACGTTGGAGGCGAAGGGGTTGGTGGAGGCACGGGCGAAAGTCGGCACGCGGGTTCTCTCGCGCAGCCGCTGGAACCTGTTTGATCGACAGGTGCTGACATGGGTGCATGAGGCGGGGCCGGATCTGGCCTTACTGAACGCGTTTATCGAGATGCGCGAAAATGTTGAGCTGCAAACCGCGGCCCTCGCCGCCCAGCGTCGCAGCGCCGAACAATTGCGGATGATGCATTACTGGGTGAACCAGCGCACTGTCTGCGCGCAGATGGTCGAGCCCTATGCCTTGGCAGAGTTCGAGTTCCACAGGATGCTCTGCGAAGCCTCACAAAACCCGTTTTTGCGCGCGGCATCACCGCTTGTCGAATTTGGCGTTGTGCAATCGACCAAACCGCGCGTGACGGCTGAGATCACGGATTTCGCGGCGGAAAAAGCACAGGCCTACGCGGCGCTCGCTGACGGCATTTCCGCTTGCAACACAGACAAGGCCCATGCCGCGATGACGCAGATCTTAAGCGTGGATCGCCATTGGATCCTACTCAACGCCGGCGAGAACACCGCGTGATGCCCGTTGCGCAAGATCGAAATCAGTGCGCCGCCAGATCTCGCCCTCTGTAAACCAAACCGCCAAGCACATCGCCCTTAAACGCGTATCTGATAGCGTGCGATCTTATCGTTAAGCGTGCGCCGCGCGATGCCCAAGGCTGCCGCAGCGCGCTCGGTATTGCCGCGACAACGCTCCAATGTCGCTATGATTTCACGTGCCTCATAGGTTGCAACACGGTCCGCTAGGCTTCCCGCCAAGCCGCCAGCCTCTTGGGTTGCAGGCGCGCCGTCGGGCAGATCCAGCCCCAAGGCAAAACGCTCTGCCGCGGCTTTCACTTCGCGCACATTGCCGGGCCACGCGCGCTTCACAAGCTGTTGGCGGAACCCGTAGGAGATCGCGGGCATCTCCCGCCCGTACCGCGCCGCCGCCCCTTGCGCGAAATGGCTGAACAAGAGGGGGATATCATCGCCCAGGCCCCGCAACGGGTCGAGCGTGATCTGCGCGCCCGCCAATCGGTAGAACAGATCGGCGCGAAAGCTGCCGTCCAGCGTGCGCTTTTGCAAATCGCTTTTCGACAGCGCAATGATCCGAAGATCGAGCGGGCGCAGCACATTCTCTCCCAATCGCTCGATTTGGCGTTCCTGCAACGCGCGCAGCAACTTGGGTTGCAGCGCAGCAGGCATCGCCTCGATCTCGTCGAGCACCAAGGTGCCGCCTGCCGCAGCCTCAAATTTTCCGAGCTTTTCGCGCGCGCCGGGAAAGGCCCCTGCGACATGGCCGAACATTTCCATCTCGAAAAGGCTTTCGGGCAAGGCCGCGCAGTTTACAGCGATGAAAGGCCCCTGCGCGCGCGGGCTGGCGGCGTGCAAGGCGCGCGCGACCAACTCCTTGCCCGTGCCTGTCTCTCCCGTCACGATCAGATCCAGATCGAGCGGCGCAAGAGCCTCAATCCGGCGCCGCAGCGCGGTGATCGAGACCGATTGTCCCAAAATTTCGGTGCTATCGCGCGCGGCAATCTGGGCGCGAAGCTGCGCCAACTCGCCACGCATCTGCCCCGCCTTCAGCGCCCGCGCGATCACCGCCATCAGATGCGAGGCGTCATAGGGCTTCTCCAAGAAGTCCTCGGCCCCCTCGCGCATCGCGCGCACCGCATGCGGCACATCGCCATGCCCTGTGATCACGATCAGTGGCAGATCCGGCGCGCGCTCTTTCCAACGCCGCAACACCTCGAACCCGTCCATATTCGGCATCCGCAGATCGGTCACAACAAGATCAGGCACTTGCGCGACGGTTACGGCCGCCTCGCCGCTTAAAAACCCCTGCGCCTCATATCCGCTCGCCTCGATCAGATCACATAGGGCGGCACAGTGATCGGCATCATCCTCAACCACATGGATCATCGCCGTCATATCGCGCCCTCCTGATATCGTGGCAAAATCGCCGTCATCACCGTGCCCGTTCCTTGAGTGGAGCGGATCTCGAAGCGCCCGCCGAACTCGGCCAAAATCGCCTGTGAAATCGCGAGGCCGAGGCCCAACCCCTCGCTGTTGGTCTTCGTTGAGAAGAACGGCTCTGTCACCCGTTCGAGGTCTTCGGGCGCGATCCCTGAGCCGGTGTCACGCACAGCGATCCGCAATTCACCCGCCGCCTGTTCCAGCGTCACCTCGATCTGCCCCGTTGCCTGCCCTTCCACCGCGTCCATCGCGTTGAGGAGCAGGTTCACCAAGACCTGTTCCAGCCGCACCCGCCCAGCCCGCACCTGCATCGGCCCTTCGGGGCGGATCAACCGCGGCGCCACGCCGACAGCCCGCGCGCGCGGCTGCACCAGATCAAGCGCGCTTTCCACCACCTGAACCGCGTCGATTTCCTCAAGCAGCCCCTCTTCCTTACGCGAGAAGGACTTGAGATGTTTGGTCGTGCGTTGCATCCGCCGGATCAAATTGCGCGCCGTCTCGATGCGGGTCCCGGTTTTGGTAGGGGCCGCTTGCAAGGACATTTCCGCCGCGGCCAGACTGGCCTCCATCGCGGCCAGGGGCTGGCTGATTTCATGCACAATTGCCGCCGACATCCGCCCGAGCGCGGCCATTTTCTCCGAATGAATCAAGGTTTCCTGTGCTGCGCGCAACTCGGCCTCTGTCTGTCGCCGCGCCTCAATCTCCAGCGCCAGACGCCCCGTGCGCTCCGCCACTTTCCGCTCCAACAGATCCGATTGCCGCAGCCGCAGCGCGACCAGTTGCCGCCTTTGCCGCTGGATTTTCGCGAGCCCGATCCCGAGGCCGCATAACAGCGCCATGCCTGTGCCCCAGCCCAATGCGGCATAAAGCGCGGGCGTGACGGGTTCCGCTGCGACGACCCGCCAGCCGCCGCTGAACGCCGCCGAGCGCGCCCGCAACCGCCCTGCTTGGGTGTCAAAGATCCAATCCGGAGATCCGCGTTGCAACGGCACTGCCGCTGCCAAATCTACGCCGGAATAGGCGCGGTCCTCATCAATCCGTGCGACGACATCCGATTTGAGCGGCGCAAGCGGGCGGTAGAGCCAATCGGGTTTCCCCGAGAGGAACACCACCCCGTCCGGGTCCACCACTGCCGTTGCCAGATCCGCCGCGACCCATGCGCGCTCCAGTGGGGTGAGATCAATTTTGACCACCACAACGCCCAAATCCGCGCCCGCAACGATCTTCGCAGCCAGAAAATACCCCGGCGTTCCCGTGGTCACGCCAATTGCGTAAAATGCCCCGATGCCTGTCTCGATCGCTTGCTGGAAATAGGGCCGGAAGCTGTAATCGCTGCCGACGAAGCTCTCCGGCAGCGCCCAGTTCGAGGCGGCAAGGGTGATCCCTTCATCATTCATCAGGTAGAGATGGCTCGCCTCGGCCAGCGCGGTGACCTTTTCGAGATAGCGGTTGGTGGCCGCAATCCCGAGCGGATCATTGGGGCTGCGAATGGTGGCCGCGATCCGCGCATCCTGCCCTGCGACCTGCGGCAGGTAGCGGAAGCGGTCAATTTCTGTCTCAAGCGCGCGCAGTGTCAGGATCAGGCTTTGCTCCAGCCGTGCGTCAATCGTGCGCAGCGCGACCCGCCACGCAAGCCCACCCGCCAGCAGTGCAACACAGGTCAGCAGCGCCATCCCCACCAAAGCGGATCCGCGCGCGCGCCGAACCTTTGCCGTCATCATCCGCCGTCTCCCGCTGGCGCCTCACAAGGCCGCAACACTATCGGCGCATCAGCCGTCGCGCCAAGGGTAATGCAATCGGCCCCGCAGATCGTCCAGCCCGAGACAGTTTCCCCCGAGGCGGCGAGCACAAGCTCCTCTACCCCCAGAGGTTTAGGCTCCCAGATCCAGAACCCGTCCTCGAACCACCCCTCCGGCCCTGGCTCCATCCCAGCGCCGGAGCCTTTGACCGCCGCACGGCGCAGCCACAGCTTGCCGCCCTCAACCGCCCATGTCTCGCGCCATGTTTCTTTCTCGACAGAATGGGTCCATTCCATCTGGAACTCCCCCGCGCCGCTCAGCGCGAGGGACAGAACGCCCGCCATCAGGCAAGCGCTCATCTGCGCTTGCGCCAGAGCAAGAAGGCGAAGAGTGCGGCAAGTGCAAAGCCGAGCTCATCCGTGATCGCGAAGGCGGCGACGAGGCAGAAGCCGCCCGACATCGCAATCGCGCGCTCCCAAATCGCGAGCGGTCGCCCGAGCCAGCCGATCACCGCAGCGCCCCAAAGCGCCAGCGCGATCACCGCCTTGATGACGACATAGGCCACTGCAGCCCAATAGCCGATGGCCTCCGCCAGCGGTCCGCCATCTTGCAGCATCAACGCAGGCGTATAGACCGCCATGAACGGCACCACAAAGCCCGCCGCCGCGACCTTGACCGCCTCGAAGCTGATCCGCAGCCCGCTTTCCTTCGCAATCGGGGCGGCGGCAAAGCAGGCCAGCGCCACGGGCGGCGTGAGATCCGCCAAGATACCGAAGTAGAACACGAACATATGGCTCACGAGAAGCGGCACGCCGAGTTCCAACAGTGCTGGGCCCGCGATTGACGAGGTGATGATGTAATTCGGGATTGTCGGAATCCCCATCCCCAGCACGATGCAGGTGATCATCGTCAGCACTAGCGAGAGGAACAGGCTGCTTTGGCCGACGCCGACGATATATTGCCCGAAGGTATTGGCCGCGCCGGTCAGCGTCATCACCCCGATGATCACCCCCACCAATGCGCAAGCGATCCCCACGGGAAGCGCGGTTTTGGCGCCATCCGCCAAGCTATCGCGGCACAGCGCCAGCGTTTCGCGCCCTCCTTTTGAGGCCGCGTTGATCGCGATCAAAACGAGCAGCGCAAGGAGCACAATCCCCAGCCCGAACTGGAAGAAGCCCGCTGCGACGAAGCCCAGCACGATCCAAAATACCACGCGGATGACCCCCGCAGGCAGGCCCAAAGCCACCGTTCCGCCAAGGATCAGCCCGCCCGTCAACGCGAGACCGACTGTCCCCGCGAAGAGCGGAGTATAGCCCGAGAAGAGCAGATAGACGAGCACGCCAAGCGGCAGGATCAGGAACCAGCCTTCCTTGAGCGCGCGCATCGCGGAGGGCATTTCCGCTTTGGAGAGGCCGCGAAGATCGCGTTTGCCAGCCTCCAGATGCACCATCCAGAACACGCCCATGAAATAGAGGATCGCGGGGATCAGCGCGGCTTTGACCACTTCGACATATTCCACGCCCAAGGTTTCAGCCATCACGAAGGCCACCGCCCCCATCACGGGCGGCATGATCTGCCCACCCATCGAGGCCGTCGCCTCCACGCCGCCCGCAAACGCGGGCCGATAGCCGAACCGCTTCATCAGCGGAATGGTGAATTGCCCCGTGGTCACCACATTGGCCACGCCGGAGCCGGAAATCGTGCCCATCAGGCCCGAGGACAGCACAGAAACCTTCGCCGCGCCGCCCATCTTATCGCCGACCAGCCCCAGCGAGACATCGGTGAACAGTTTGATCATCCCCGCCTTTTCCAAGAACGCGCCGAACAGGATGAACAGGAAGATATAGGTGGATGAAACATAGGTGGGGATCCCGTAGATCCCTTCGGTCCCGTAAGCGAGATGTTCGATCACTTGGCGCACATCATAGCCGCGATGATCGAGCGGCGCGGGCAGATACTCCCCCCAAAGCGCATAGGATAGGAACAGGCCGGAAATGATCGGCAGCGCAGGGCCCATCAGCATCCATGCCGCCGCAAAGATCGAGGCCAGTGCCACCGCACCGAAGACGATATCAATTGTCAGCGGATCCCCCGCGCGCAGCAAAAGATCCGTGTATTCAACCCATTGGTAGATCGCGATCGCAACCCCGGCGAGGGCGATCGCATAGCCGAGCGCGCGGCCAAATGGCCCGTAGCGTTTGGCCAAGGCCAGAAGCGGCATCCCAAGCGCGAGCAGGAAGCCGACATGGATTACCCGCGTCACTTGGCTCGGGAGATCAATCAAATGCGCGGCGATGGAAATCTGGAAGGCCGAGAATGCCACCGCCAGCCAGAAGAGCGCGCGGCCCTCCCGCGTGGCGGGGAAGCTTTCGGCCAAGGGGTCATGCAACCCGAGATCAGCGGTCTGATCGGGGCTGTTGGAAGTCTCTGTCATGGGGATGATCCTTTTGCAAAGGCGGCCCGACCCAGCCGGACCGCCTCAAAAGCGCCAGTGTGGAACGCGGAACGCTTACAGGAGGCCTTGCTCTTTGTAATAGCGCTCTGCCCCAGGATGCAGCGGGATCGGCGAGCCTTTGACGGCATCTTCCAAAGTGATACCCGCCGCCGCCGAATGCGCCGCTTTCAGCGTATCAAGATGCTCGAACATCAGCTTGGTCATCTGGTAAGCGGTCTCGTCCGAGACATCCTCATGCGTCACGAGGAAGTTGACCACAGCCACCGTGGGCACATCAGCCTCTTGGCCGACATAGGTGCCCGCCGGAATCACCCCCGCGATATAGGGAGAACCAAGCGCCTCTGCGGTCTCTTTCGGGATCGAGAGGAAGGTGATCGCTTGCGAGGAGGAGAGATCCTTCAGCGCCGCATTGCCAAGGCCCGACGATTGCAGCGTTGCATCCAACTGGCGGTTCTTCATCAGTTCGACCGATTCAGAGAAGGGCAGGTATTCCAGCTTGCCCAGATCGTCATATGTCATACCCGTGGCATCAAAAATCGCCCGTGCGTTCAACTCGGTCCCTGATTTTGCGGCCCCCACCGAGAGGCTCTTGCCCTTCAGATCAGCAACCGTTGTTGCGCCGGTCTCACCCAGAGCGGCGATTTGCACATAGTTCGGATAGATCGCCGCAATTGCGCGCAGTTTGGTCAGCGGCGCTTTGAAGCCCGCATCCGCATTGCCTTCCCATGCGTATTTCACGGAATCCCCGAGCGCAAAGGCCAGCTCGCCCTTGCCCTGTTGCAGCAGGTTGAGGTTCTCGACAGAAGCTTTCGTCGATTGCACCTGCGTGCGCGCGCCCTCAATCCCCTTCGCGTAGAGATCCGAAAGCGCCACGCCGAGCGGGTAATACACGCCCGAAGTCCCGCCCGTCAGAATGTTGATGAATTCGCTGGCCTTCGCAGCAGGTGCCGAAGCGACACTGGAAACGGCAAGTGCGCCGGCGAACAACGCGCCGAGCTTGATGTTGTGGAACATCCTATCCTCCCAAAAATTACCCCGCCTCCCGCGGGTCACCTGTAGGGGGCCGCAAATTGCCCCGCCGATCAACCAATTTTGTGCGGTTCTGCGCAGAAATCTGGCAGAGCTCCGCCACGGCGCTGGCAGATCGCCGCCGCCGCCCTGCCCCGCAGCGGCGCGCGCGGGGTGGCTCGGTTTTCCTAAAGGGAGACACCACTGGACAGTTGCGCCCCATGCGCCACATTGGACCAAAGCAGAGTGAGGGAGAGAAACAATGGATCTGGGATTGACCGGAAAGACAGCCCTAGTGCTGGGTGCGGGCGGCGGGCTCGGTGGGGCAATTGCCCGAACGTTGGCTGCCGAAGGCGCGCGGGTGGCTTTGGCCGATATCAACGCGCCCGCCGCGCAAACCAATGCGGCAGCAATCGAGGCTACTGGCGGCACGGCAATCGCGCTGGGGTGGGATCTCGCTGATCTCGGGGTGATTGAGGATCGGATCTCTGAGATTGAGACACGCCTCGGGCAAATCGACGTGCTCGTCTCGCTCACCGGCGGGCCGCCGCCTAGCCCGGTTGCGGGCCAATCAGCGGCCCTTTGGGAACAACACTTCAACGCGATGATCCTCAGCGTAATCAGCATCACCGACCGTGTTCTGCCAAAGATGCGGGAGAAGGGCTGGGGGCGGATCATCACCTCGGCAACCTCCGGTGTGATCGCGCCGATCCCCAATCTGGGTCTTTCCAATGCGCTGCGCAGTGCGCTGGTCGGCTGGTCCAAGACCCTAGCTGCGGAGGTCGCGAAAGACGGGGTGACATCAAATATCGTGCTGCCCGGACGGATCGCCACCCCGCGCATTGCGTTTTTGGATGCCAAGAAGGCGGAGCGGGAAGGCCGTGAGATTTCACAGGTTGAGGCCGAGAGCCTGCGCGCGATCCCCGCAGGGCGTTACGGTGACCCGCAGGAATATGCCGATGTGGTGGCCTTCCTCGCCTCAACCCGCGCGAGCTACGTCACAGGGTCAATGATCCGCATCGACGGTGGCTATATCGCCAATGTGTGAGCCTTCGCCGCACGTGTGACCGAAAGGCATGTGTGACGGAAAAGTGGGATCAGGCGGGGCCGATTACCCCCGCCTGACACTCTCAATCTTGCGGTTTTGAGAGATCTGCGGCCAGCGCATCGAGGAAGCGCAGGCATGCGTCGATCTGGCTCAGCTCGACAAACTCGTTGGGCTTATGCGCTTGCTCAATCGACCCCGGCCCGACGATCACCGACGGAATCTTCCCAAGGGTCTCGAAAACACCCCCTTCCGAGCCGTAAGAGACTTTACCGCCCCAAACAGGCATCAAATGGGCATAGCGCTCATAACCGCGTGTGCCGCGCGCCTCGCCCATCGGTGGGTAGGCAAAGATGCGTTCAAAGGTGATCCCGCTTGCGGGGGATTTTGCCCGCATTTGCGCGCCAACCTCTGCCTCCACCTCGGCAATCAGCGCCGCCATATCCCGCTCGGGGTCCATCCCGCTGATGGAGCGCAGCTCGAAGGTGAAGCTACAGGTATCGGGGGTGACATTGGTCGCCACGCCGCCCGAGATCATCGTGGTGAGCATCGTCGCATGCGGCACGGTGAACTCGGCATCGAACGGGCCTTCCTGCCCATAGCGCAGCGCGCGATCAGAGATCAGGCTGATGGCACGGCCCGCAAATTCGACGGCATTCACGTGATCGGGCGCGAAGGACGAATGGCCCGAGGTGCCCGCCACATGGGCGCGCATCGCGATTTTGCCCTTTTGCCCTGTGACCAGTTGCATATTCGACGGCTCACCGATGATCGCGAGTTCCGGCGGCACATCAAGCGCCCCCAGATGTTCCGCGATTGCAGGCGCGCCGAGGCAGCCGACCTCCTCATCATAGGAGAAACACAGATAGAGCGGACGGCGCAGGGCCGCCACATCCATCCGTTCGACCAGCGCCATCACGCAGGCCGCAAAGCCCTTCATATCGCAGGCCCCGCGCCCGTAAAGCCGGCCATCGCGCTCGTCCATCGCGAAAGGGGGCGTCACCCATGTCTCCTCCAAGGCGGGCACCACATCGGTATGCCCAGAGAGCACAACCCCCGCCACATCCGCAGGCCCGAAGCGCGCGACGAGATTGACCTTCTCGCCCGTCGCATCGGGCAAAAGCGTGACTTCTGCGCCGAGCGCTTGGACATGCGCCGCCATGTGATCAATCAAGTCACGGTTTGAGCGGTGCGAGACCGTATCAAAGCCGATCAACGCCCCCAAATGCGCCTTGGCATTCGCCATCGCGGGATGGGATGCTGTGGCATCAGTCTTTGTCACCTTCGACATTTCGGGGGATTGGGTCTTGAGGCTCATAGTCTTAGGCCTTTCAGGTCTTAAATTTTCGGTATTCACGCCGGACCGTCAGCCCGACGACAAAGACGATCAGCACTGCGAAGATCCATGTGATCGGCGAGGACAGCAGCACTGCAGGATCGCCGCGCGAAATCGCGAGGGCGCGGCGCAGGTTTTCCTCGATCATCGGCCCAAGGATGAAGGCGATCAGGAAGGGCGCGGCGGGGATGTTCAACAAGAACATACCGAAGCCAACAACGCCCATGATCAGCAAAATCGCGACATCAAACATGCTCGACGAGATCGAGTAGATCCCGAACAGGCACAGCAAGAGCACCCCCGGCGTCAGCAGCGTCTGCGGGATATGCGCCACATGGGAGAACATCCGCATCGTCAGTTTGCCCGCCCCAAACAGCAGCACCGACGACATCAACATGCCGATAAACAGCATATAGACCTCGTGGATATTGGTCTGGAACAGTAGCGGCCCGGGTGTCAGCCCTTGGATCATGAAGGCCCCGAGCATCACGCCCGTGATCACATCTCCCGGCACGCCGAGCGCCAGAAGCGGGATCATTGTCGCCCCGCAAGCGCCGTTATTCGCGGATTCAGATGCGGCAATGCCTTCCAGCTCGCCCTTGCCGAAGTTCGCGCTGTTCTTCGAGGTGCGTTGCGCCTCGCCGTAGGAGAAGAACGCCGCAGCCGATGGCCCGATGCCCGGAATCGCACCCAAAACCACACCGATCGACGAGCCGCGCAGGATGGATTTCAGCGAGCCCATGAATTCAGCGCGCGTCACATTCTGATCGCCCAGCTTCGCCGCCTCGTCTTTGCGCGCGGCGCGGAACACGATCAGTTTGATCAGTTCGGGCAGTGCGAACAGCCCGATCAGCACCGGTGCAACCGACAGCCCCGCCTGCATGTCATTGGTGAAGGCAAAGCGGAACGAGCCATACATATCCTCGCCCACCGTCGCGAGCAAAAGCCCCAATGCGGCGGAGACCGCGCCCAACAGCAAGGAGTTGCCCGACACCCCCGCCACCGTCATCAGCGCGAAGACCATGAGCATGAAATACTCGGGCGGGCCGACTTTCAGCGCGAGGATCGCGAGCGGGGCGGCAAGGAAGATCAGCGAAAGATTGGAGATGAAATCGCCGATAACCGATGAATAGAGCGCCATATTGAGCGCCTTGCCCGCCTTACCCTGCTGGGCGAGCGGATAGCCATCCAGCGCAGTGCAAGCCGCCGAAGCTGTGCCCGGTGTCTTGATCAGGATCGCGGAGACGGAGCCGCCATAGGTAGACCCTTTGTAGAGCGCTACGAGCAGCAGGATCGAGGGCACCGGGGCCATGTAGAACGTAAATGGCAGCGCCAGCGTCACCGCCATCGTGCCCGTCATCCCCGGAATCGCGCCGACGATCACGCCGCCCCAGATCCCTGCGACCATGATCAGGAGGTTCTGCCATGTGGCAACCGCCTGAAACGCGAAAAGAATATCATGCAGCATCAGGATCTCCGATCAAAAGCCAAAGGATTTGGCCAGCGCGCCAACGGGGAACTGTGTCCCGAGCGCGGAATGGAAAAAGTTCAGCAAAAGCAGCGGACCAAGCACCGCGAGCCCGATAGCCCAAAGCCTGTGGCCACGTTCCCCTGTCAGCAAGATCGCCGTGGCAATCAACATCATCGAGGCGATGAGAAAGCCAGCATAGGGCACCAGCAGCAGGAAGCCGGCAAAGCCCACCACAACGCCGATAAAGCGCATCAGGTGGGCTTTGAGCGGCGCACCGTCGGTCTCAAGCGTCTCCGCAGGGCCGGATCGCCCCGTTGCCGCGAGGAATACCGCCAAAAGGCCAAGCGCAGCACCGATGATAGACACAGTGCGCGGCCACATATCGGGCGGCGGCGCGAAGCCCGGAATAAACGCGGGGCGCGGCACATAAATCGGCACAAGCACAAGCCCGACACCCGCGAAGAATGCCAAAATCGCTAGCCCCCGAAACAGCGGGCCACGGAACAGGGAAGTCTGCATCAGGGAACTCCTCATCAAAGCCTGTGGCCCCGCATCACGGGGCCACAGCTATGCGTCAAAACGGGATTATTCGGCGGGGAGGTAACCGAATTTCTTCGCAAGCCCGTGGAACAGCTCGTATTGCTCTTTCGCGTAAGCGGGCATGTCCACCTTACCAACTGTGGAGATCGAGCCGCGGCGCTCGGTCAGCGTCAGCCAAGTCTCATCCGTGGCGACTTTTGCCAGAACTTCGTCCCATTTCGCGACAACATCTGCGGGCAGATCTTTCGGGCCGTAGAGCGCGCTCCAACCTGTAACCTGACCTGCTTGTTTGTAGCCTAGCTCAGCGGCGGTCGGCACTTCGGGGAGATCTGTCATCCGCTCGGGAGCGAAGACCATCAGCGCTTTCATGTCACCGCTCTTGATATGCGGGATCAGGGAGCCTGCAGAGATCGCGAGGAAATCGACATGGCCGCCCAGAAGCGCCGTCGCCAGCTCACCGCCGCCTTTATAGGGCACGAGGGTCGCAGCCGTCAGCGGATCAAGATCGATATCTGAGAGAAGCGCTTGCGTCGAGAACCCGTCGATTGCGGTCGCGCCGGACGCCGCATAGGACATGCCGCCATTGCTGTCTTTGATCGCGGTCAGCAGCTCTTCAACGGAGTTGTAAGGGGAATCGCCCTTCACCGCGAGGATCATCGGCGAAGCTTCGAGCGCGCCGAGGAAGGTGTAGGCATCCCATTCGACGGAGCCTTGCGGATTGACGGCAGGGGTCAGCGCCATGCCAACGCGAGCCAGCAAAACAGTGTAGCCATCTGCCTCGCCCTCAGCGACAGAGCGCGCGCCGTTCATGCCGCCAGCGCCGGGCTTGTTCACAACCGTCAGCGGCTGGCCGAGATAAGGGCGTGCGGCCTCCGAGAGCGCACGGCCTGCCAGATCGGACGCGCCGCCCGGACCGTAGGGAACAACCAGCGTGATGGCTTGATCAGGGTAGTCGCCTGCAAAGGCTGCGCCAGTCGACAGAGTTGCCGCCATAGCGAGAGTGGACAGGAATTTTTTCATTATTGAGACCCTCCGAGGTGAGATCTTACGATCAATTTATCTGGAGGAACAAAATCCACAGCATTCTCTTTTTTACAAGAAAAGATCATAGTATACATAAAATGCATACTGAGAGGGGCCAGATGCTAAAAATCCGCGAATTAGAGGCGTTTGACGCCTATATGCGCCTCGGCGGGATGCAAAGCGCCGCAGAAGAAACCGGTTTAAGCCAGCCGATGATCAGTCGCTTGCTGGCGGGACTTGAGAAAAAATTGGGCTTTGCCCTTTTTTTACGCAAACGCAATCGGCTGGTGCCGACACCCGAAGCGTTTCAATTCCACCGCACCGCCGCGCGCAGCCTTGCGAGTATCCGCGCGCTGAACGAGGAAGCCGCCGCCATCGCCAATAACCAGCGCGGGCAATTGGTGATCGCGGCGCAGCCAATTTTTTGCGACACATTCCTGATTGATGTGCTGCGGGAGTTCCAGCGCACCCATCCGCAAGTCAGCGTGCGGTTGCTGGACGTCGGGATGAGCGAGCTGCTACATGCGATCAGTGATCGGAGTTGCGATATGGCGCTGGGGATCACGCTGGATGCGGATCCCTACGGCGCGGATGTCACCACATTGGCGACCTGTGAAGCGCGCTGCATCCTGCCGATTTCCCATCCGCTCAACACACCCGATGACATCCCCCTGCCCCGGCTGCGGCATGAGACCTTTGTGGAACTGGCACAGGGCAGCCCGCTGCGCACGCGGGTCGATAACCTGATGCAGACGATCAATGTGGAGCGCAATATCACTGCCGAAACCCGCACCCTGCACGGGGTTGTGCGACTGGTCGAGGCAGGGCTGGGGATAGCGATTGTGGATCCAGTGGCGCGCCTTCTGCTAGACCCCGCAAAGGTCACCGATCACCCGCTGATCCCGACGATCCGTTGGGAAATCGCGCAATTCGTGCCAAAAGATCGCCCGCTCAGCGGTGTTGGGCGGGCGTTCTCTGATGTAGTCGCCCGCGAGATCGAGAGATTGAAGGCGGCTGGCATCATTCTCTAGGCAAAATCAGCCCATTGCCGAGAGAACTTCTCAGCAACGGGCCTCGGGGATGGGACTACGCAGAAGGGTGCGCATTTACTTGAGCAGCGCGTCCAGCGCGGCCAAGGTGCGCAAGACGCCCGCCTCTGTCGTGATCGGGCCGGGTGACATCCGCAACGTTTGGCCCCGACAATCCATATAAATCCCCTGCGCGCGGAGTTGATTGACAACCTCTGCCGCAGGCGTGCTCTCGGGCAGTGAGACCATGAGACTGCCGCCACGGCGCTCAGGCTCGCGGGGGGTGGCAAGCGTGAGGCCCATCGCCTCCAGCCCCTCAAGCAGACGCGTGCTCAGTGCCAAATTATGCGCCACGAACGACGCATCATCCTGCTGCATCCGCCATTCGAGCGCGGGCAGGCTCGCGATGGCTGAAAGCGTCGAGGGTGTGCCATTGTCGAACCGCCGCGCATCGGGCGCGAAGGCAAAGGCATCCAGCGCCCATGAGAACGGGTTGGCTTGAGAAAACCAGCCGCGCAAATCTGGCTCACACAGCGGCATCAGCGCGTCAGCGACATAAAGAATGCCCGCGCCCGGCGTCCCGCAGAGCCATTTGAGGCTGGTGGAGATCACGAAATCGACCTGCGGCGCGGTGACATCATAGGGCAGCAGACCCGCGCCTTGGGTGATATCCACGCCGATTAGGCTGCCCATCGCGCGGCCATGCGCCACAAGCCGTGTCAAATCATTGCGGTGAGAAGTGGTCGAGCTGATCCATGTCAGCAGCGCAAGCGCCACATCCTCATCCCATTCCGCAATCATATCGTCTTCTTCCACCCAATGCGCCCCTTGGCGCAGTGGCACGGTTTGCAGGGTAAACCCGTAACGCTCGGCCAGACCCGACAACAGGAAGTGGATCGACGGGAAGCCGTCCTCTGCCACGAGCACCTTTTTGCCATTGAGCATCGCAGGCGGCAGCGCACCGATCAAAGACATCATCGCCGCAGTGACATTTTCAGCTGTGGTCAGAGAGCCTTTCGGCGCGCGAATAAGCTCGGCCCAAAGATCAATGAACCGCTGGCGTTTGGTTAGAACCTCGCCCCATTGCCCATCGTCGAAGGCCGCCCAAGTCTTTGAGAAGGCCGTGAGTTCTTGGATAAGATCGGACTCTTTTTCGGGATAGTGGCCGATGGAATGATAGAGCAAATAGGCGTCGCCGCCGCCGTGCAATGCGGGCATGGTAGTCTCCAGAATAGAGGGGAGCGCGAGAGCGCGTCAGTCAGATGGCTAAGGCAAATGCCTCAGCGGTATCCACGTTTGTAATGCTGCTCGAGCCAGCCCGTGAAACGGACCATTGGCCAAAGGATCGCGATATACATCATCGCGGCCAGCAGCAGCGGGGTTGGGTTCGCGAACAGCGCCTGCGCATCGGTGGCCTGTTTCAGCAGATCCCCCATCGTGACCACAGACGCGAGCGAAGTGTCTTTCATGATCGACACGACATAGGAGGCGAGTGGCGGGATCATCATACGGAATGCTTGCGGCAAGATCACCTTGCGCATCATTGTGAAGAACGAAAGTCCAAGTGCCTCGGAGGCCTCGAACTGGCCTTTTGGCACCGCCTCGATCCCCGCGCGCACCACTTCCGCCGTGTAGGCCGCCAGCACCAGCGAGAGTGCAATCGTCGCCGCGACGAAAGACGAGAACACGATCCCTGCAAACGGCAGCGCGTAATAGACGAGGATCAACACCACGAGAACGGGGATTGCACGCATGACATCAATGAAAAGAACGGCGAGCAGCCGGAGCGGCTTGGGCGCATAGAGGCGCACGAGGCAAATCAAGACACCGAGAATGCCGCCAAAAAGCGTCGCCGCCGCGCCAAGGAGCAGCGTATTCACCAGCCCTCGAAGCAGAATCGGGAAGGCCCGTCGCATCACGTCGAGATTGAAGAAAATATCAAAAATTTCCATGATTTACTCTGCTATTCCTCATGCGATTTGCGACAGGCTCAGGTGAGGAGACGGGGGGCTTCCCCGTCCGGGCCTTATTCGGCGGATGTTGGAATGGGCAGTGGTGTCAGCGTCAGGCTATCCGCTGCGGGGGCCACGCCGAACCATTTCTCATAGATACGCGCCATGGTGCCATCGGTCTTCATCGCCGAGAGCGCATCGTTGAACGGCGCGAGCTTCTCGGAATCCTTCGGCATCATGATCGCGAATTTATCGCCCGTAGGCACTTCGAGCCCAATCGTCAGCCCGCTCATTTGTGGCTGGGTAAAGGCGTAGCGCAGGCTGACAATGTCATTCACGGCTGCGTCAATCCGCCCGCTGCGCAGATCAGTGAGCATATTTGCGGTGCTGTCATAGCTCGAATAGCTCGCATAGCCCAATTCGGCCTCACGCTCTTTCAGCCAGCCCTCTGGGAAGGAGGTCGCGATGGAGCCGATCCGCTTGCCCCGCAAATCCTCAATGCTGGCAATGCCCGCACCCTGTTTTGTGCCGAACCCGAGCGCGCCGGAAAAATACGGCTGCGTAAAGGATTGGGCCTCCAGCCGCTCATCCGTGATGGTGAGAGAAGAGATCACCGCATCCATACGCCGAGACGCCGTTGCAACGAAGAGCGCACGGAAATCGAGGCCGCTCATCTCGATATTGGCGCCAAGGCGCGACGCTATCTCAGTGATAATATCAACCTCGAACCCCTCGAACTCCCCTGCCTCGTTCTTGAATTCCCAAGGCGGGTTCGCGGGATAGGAGCCGATCTTGAGCGTCTCCTGTGCTGTCGCGGCAAAGGTCGTCAAAGCTGTCAGCGCCGCCGCTGCAAAGCCTATCATCAGGCGTGTTCTGGATGTCATGGGATATCCCCGTTGTTGGATTGGGCTACGCAGTTTTGTCTCCGCGCTTGCCCCTATTGCTGGCACGAGTCGTATACGAATTCAAACATTTTCTTTATGCTTAAAGTTTCTATTTACATATTTTGTGGGTTACTGTCTAAATTCTAGACGTAAACCGCATACGAATTTAAGGTGTTTCATGTCTGACCTGCCAAAGCGCCACATGAAAGATGTGATCTATGAGGAGTATCTCGGCCGCATCCAGCGGGGCGAACTCGCGGAAGAAGACCGACTCGTGGACACCACCATCGCGGCAGAGTTCAATGTGTCGCGGATGCCGGTGCGCGATGCGCTGATGCGGCTCGCACATGAGGGCTATCTGGCCAGCTCCACCCGCGGCTTCACCCTGCCGGAACTCACACCGCGCCAAATCCTCGAAATCTTCGAATTGCGCCGCCTGATTGAGCCGCGCGCCGCCGCCCTCGCGACCTATGCGCTGACCGAAGAAGACTTGGAGGCTATGGCGCGGGCCGTCGCGCTTTCGGAAAGCACCATCGAATCGGGGGATGTCGAACTCTTGTTCAATGCCTCCGAAGCGCTGCGCCGCACGTGGATCATGGCGATCCCGAATATTGAGCTGCGCGACACGATCCTGCGCTACATGGCGCAGATACAGGCTGTCCGCATGGCCACGCTGCGCGATGCTGCGTCGCACCGCATCCTTGTCACCTTCCATCGGCAAATGCTCACCGCTTTCGCCAGCCGGAAAGGCGCCGACGTTGAGCTGCTTATCCTCCGGTTCGTGCTCGCAGGAGAGGAAAGCTACCTGCGCGCCAAACCCGTGCAAGCACCGTCACCCCTTTGACCTTCATCATATAGGCCCTTCGCATGACCCATCTGCCCCTAGACATCTCGCAGGACGATGCGGCAATCCGCATCACCAACCTGAACAAATGGTATGGTGATTTTCACGTGCTGCGCGGCATTGACCTGACCGTGCGCCAAGGCGAGCGGATCGTCATTGCAGGCCCTTCAGGATCCGGGAAGTCCACCCTGATCCGCTGCATCAACAGGCTGGAAACCCATCAGAAAGGGCAGATCGTCGTCGACGGGATCGAGCTGACATCCGATGTGAAAAACATCGGCAAGGTGCGATCAGAAGTCGGCATGTGCTTTCAGCACTTCAACCTCTTCCCGCATATGAGCATTCTGGAAAACTGCATCCTCGCGCCGATGTCGGTGCGCGGGCACTCGCGCAAAGAGGCCGAAGAGATCGCGCTGCATTTTCTGGAGAAGGTCAAAATTGCGGATCAGGCAACGAAATATCCGGGGCAGCTTTCCGGCGGGCAGCAGCAACGCGTCGCGATTGCCCGATCGCTGTGCATGAAACCGCGCGCGATGCTGTTTGACGAGCCAACCTCAGCGCTAGATCCCGAAACGATCAAGGAAGTGCTCGATACGATGATCGCGCTCGCGGAAGACGGCATGACGATGATCTGTGTGACGCATGAAATGGGCTTCGCCCGTCAGGTCGCGGATCGGGTCATCTTCATGGATAAGGGCGTGATCGTCGAGGAAAACGCTCCCGAAGCGTTCTTCGAGCGCCCGCAACATGAGCGCACGAAGCTATTCTTGAGCCAGATCTTCGGCCATTAGTTCTGTCTGGCAAGGGCCTCGAACCGCGTCAGGAGCACCCCCTGACGCGGCAACGCATTTCTGGCCTACCCTGCCAGTTCGGGATGCAGATATTTCTCCAGCCCTGCGCGGCAATCATCTGGCCACGGGTGCGATTTGTGATCTTTGGTCGAGGTCATCACGATCAACTGCTCAATCGTCCAGATCACATCCTCGCCGACCTTCACCACCGTGTAGAGATCCAACGACGACTTGCCGATTTTGCGCACATGCACGTTGAAATCGAGCACATCGCCATACATCGCAGGTTTCTTGAACTCGATCGTCATCTTGACGCTCGGCAGGCCGAGGTGGCGCTCAAACATCAGCTCTTTCCACGTCACGCCAAAGGAGGCGAACATCGCCTCATTCACATCGACGAGCATCGAAAGATACGCGGGGTGATAGGCAATGCCAGTGAGGTCGCAATCGCCAAAACGCATTGGCTTGGAAATCGTAAAGGGCATCTGGAGTCCTTTCGGGCTGGGGGCCGCATCGGGCCGAAAGACGAGGCACATGACGGGTCTGCGCCCTGCTACATAATTTATGTTTAAAATGTATTGAGATGTCAAACGCGGCTTTTCCCGCCGGCAGAATCGCAAATTTCTCGCGGGCTTGTCACGTTCCGCTCAATTCTTTTACGAGAAGCGGCGCATCCTGCAAACGAGGGGAGAAAGATCGCCTTTCAGCGAAAACAATCTCTTACCAGCCATTTTTCACGTCGTTTCACGCCAGCGCCGCCGTGCCACCCCGCGTTGCGTTAAGCGTTGACAGAGTAGCAAAGCCAATTTAACTTCATACTTAAAATAAATATGGGGCGGATCCTCGATAGCCGCCGGACCAATACTGGAGAGCGACATGAAGATAGCGATTCTTGGCGGCGGCCCCTCCGGCCTCTATTTTGCAATCTCGATGAAGCTGCGCGATGCGACACATGACGTCACCATTTTTGAGCGCAACCGCTTCGATGATACCTTTGGCTGGGGCGTTGTGCTCTCGGATGAGACCATGTCGAATTTCGGTGGCAATGATCCGGTCAGCGAGAAATCGATCCGCGACAACTTCGCCTATTGGGACGATGTGAAAACCGTCCGCGGCGAGGAATCAATGACCTCGGGCGGGCATGGTTTCTGCGGCATCGGACGCAAGAAGCTGTTGATGGTATTGCAAGATCGCGCCCGCGAGCTCGGCGTCAACCTCGCCTTCGAGACCAATCTGACAGACGAGAAAATCGCGGAGTTGAAAGCGAATTATGATCTCGTTGTGGCCGCAGACGGCCTGAACTCGCGGACCCGCGCGATCTATGAAGATCAGTTCCAGCCCGAGATCGACATGCGCCGGAACCATTTCGTCTGGCTCGGGACGCATCAGAAATTCGACGACGCCTTCACCTTCATCTTTGAAGAAACCGAACACGGCTGGATCTGGGCCCACGCCTACCAATTCGATGCGGATACCGCGACATTCATCGTCGAGTGCGGCCCAGAAACCTATAAAGCCTTCGGCTTCGACAAGCTCGACCAGCAAGCGAGCATCGCATTGTGCGAGAAGATCTTTGCCAAGCATCTGGGCGGTCATCCCCTGATGACCAACGCCAACCACATTCGCGGCTCGGCATGGATTCAATTCCCCCGTGTGACCTGTGAAAACTGGCATTTCGAGAATATTGTGTTGCTGGGCGACGCTTCCGCTACGGCCCATTTCTCGATCGGATCGGGCACCAAACTCGGGATGGAAAGCGCCATCGCGCTGGCAGATCAGCTCAACGCCGGCAAGCCGCTGGAAGCGGCGCTGCAATCCTACCAAGAAGAGCGCAAGCTACAGGTGCTCCGCGTCACCTCCGCTGCGCGCAATTCGACAGAATGGTTCGAGGAGGTTGAGCGCTACCTGACGCTTGATCTGATGCAGTTCACCTATTCCCTGCTCACCCGCTCGCAGCGGATCAGCCATGAAAACCTCCGCCTGCGCGATCCGGAATGGCTGGCTTCCGCGGAGGCATGGTTCCAAGTGCAAGCGGGCAAAAACTCCAACCGCAGCCCGATGTTCGCGCCCTTCAAACTGCGCGATATGGCCTTGAAAAACCGCATCGTCGTCTCGCCCATGGCGCAATATAAGGCGAAAGACGGGATGCCAACGGATTGGCATTTCGTGCATTACGCCGAGCGCGCGAAAGGCGGTGCGGGGCTGGTGTTCACCGAGATGCTCTGCGTCTCGAAGCAGGGCCGGATTACGCCCGGTTGCCCCTGCATCGGGGCAGAGCAAGTGCCCGCTTGGAAGCGCCTCGCCGATTTTGTTCATGCCGAGACAGGCGCGAAGCTTTGCGCACAAATCGGCCATGCGGGCCGCAAAGGCTCCACCCGCCTCGCGTGGGAGGGCATTGACCAGCCCTTGACCGAGGGAAACTGGGATCTGCTTTCGGCCTCGGCACTCCCGCTGATGAAGGGCAACGTTATTCCCAAAGCGATGGACCGCGCCGATATGGATCTGGTCAAATCGCAATTCGTTGAGGCGGTGAAAGCCGCCGATGCGGCGGGGTTCGATATGATCGAAATGCACGCGGCCCATGGCTATCTGCTCGCCTCGTTCATCTCGCCCGTGACCAATACCCGCAGCGACGAATATGGCGGATCCTTGGAAAACCGGATGCGCTTCCCGCTGGAGATCTTCCACGCGATGCGTGCCCAGTGGCCGGAGGCGAAACCGATGACAGTGCGGATTTCGGCGCATGACTGGATGGGCGATGCAGGCGTAACCCCGCAAGAGGCTGTCGAGATTGCGCGGATCTTCAAAGAGGCGGGCGCCGATGCGATCAACGTCTCCTCGGGGCAGACCGATAAGGCCGAACAACCTGTCTATGGCCGGATGTTCCAAGTGCCGTTCTCGGACCGCGTGCGCAACGAGATTGGCGCTCCCACGCTGGTGGCGGGTAATATTTACGAGCCCGATCACGTCAATTCGATCTTGATGGCGGGTCGCGCCGATCTCGTGCTGCTCGCGCGTCCGCATCTGGCCGATCCCTATTGGACCTTGCACGCCGCTGTTGAGCTGGGCGATACCGAGCAAGACTGGCCAGCGCCTTATGAGGGCGGTCGTCGTCAGGCCAACCAACTGGCGGAGCGAGCGAAAGCGATGGCAACATGAGTATGGCGCAACCGCTCGCGGGAAAATCCGCCTTTGTCACCGGCGGCGGATCGGGTGTGGGGGCGGTGATCGCCCTCCATCTGGCGCAGGCGGGCGCGCAGGTCACGATCTGCGGTCGCCGCCTTGAGCCACTGCAAACCGTCGCGGCCAGCCATAGCGGGATCCGCGCGGTTGTGGCCGATATCACCGATGAGGCCGCGATCAGTGCCGCCATCGCGCAGACAGCGCCCGATATCGTCATCGCGAATGCGGGGGCCTCGGAAAGCGCGCCCTTTGTCAAAACCGAATTGGCCGCCTTTGAGCGGATGATGACGGTGAACCTTACCGGCACCTTCTTGACCCTGCGCGAAGGCGCGCGGACTATGCAGGGCAAGCCATGGGGACGGCTGATCGCGATTGCCTCCACCGCTGGCCTGAAAGGGTACCCCTATGTGGCGCCCTATGCGGCGGCAAAGCATGGCGTCGTCGGCATGGTGAAATCCCTCGCGCTGGAACTCGTGCGCAAGGGCATCACCGTCAATGCGATCTGCCCTGGCTTTCTCGATACCGAGATGACCGAGCGCTCCATCGCCAATATCGTCGCCAAAACCGGACGCACCGCAGTGGAGGCGCGGGCCTCGCTCGAGGCGACCAACCCGATGCATCGGCTCGTCCCGCCCGAGGATGTCGCGCAGGCGGTGCTCTGGCTCTGCGCGGCTGGATCGGACATGGTCACCGGACAGGCGATTTCCGTTTCCGGAGGCGAGACATGAGCGAGACATTCACTCTGCGCCGTCAGGTCGAATTCAACCACTGCGACCCCGCCGGAATCGTGTTCTACCCGCGCTATTTCGAGATGATCTCCGCCGTGACGGAGCGCTTCTTCGCAGATGCGATTGGCTATAGCTGGGCACAGATGGGGCGGGACAGCGGCGCGGGCACGCCGATGGGCGAGATCAACGTGCGCTTCCATGCTCCTTCACGGCTCGAGGATATGCTGGAGTTTTCCTTGACGCTTCAGCGCATTGGGTCCTCTTCGGCGACGATACAAATCCTTTGCCATTGTGGCGGCCAACACCGCTTCACCTGCAAGGCGACGCTCGTTTATGCGCGGCTTGAGACCGGCGGCTCGGAGCCGTGGCCCGACACGGCCCGCGCGGCGATGGCACGCTACCTCTCCCCTTCCGAAGATTAAGATGAAAGCAATAGTATGACCGCTCTTTCCCCCCATATGTTCCTGCAGCCGGATGGCTGGACCCCTGCAAAAGGCTATGCAAACGGCATTCTAGCGGAGGGCCGGATGGTCTTCACCGGCGGCCTCGTCGGCTGGAACGCGCAACAGGAATGGGAGCACGAGGATATGGTTGGCCAATTCCGCCAGACCCTCGAGAACATCGTCGCCGTGCTGGACAGCGCTGGCGCGCGGCCCGAACATCTGACCCGTCTGACGTGGTATATCACTGATAAGGCAGAGTATCTCGAGAACCTCCGCGGCTTTGGCGCGGCCTATCGTGAGGTGATCGGGCGGCACTTCCCGACGATGGCGGTGGTGCAGGTCGTCGCGCTCATGGAAGACGCGGCTAAGGTTGAAATCGAAGCGACCGCCGTGATCCCCCATGCTGGATAAAGCGCAAGCGGGGGCGCCAAGCCGCCCCGATACCGCCCCCGTCCTCGCAACCCTCTCGCCCTTTGATGCCGTCACCCCGCGCGGGGCCGTCACCGGTGCATGGCTGATGGGCCAGCTTGATATCGCGGCGGGCCTTGCGGGGCGCAAAGTCTCCGGTGGAGAGGCCTTGATCCTGTCGATCAAAGATCTGACCTTCCACGCAGCGCTCTCTGCGGGTGTGGAATTTGTTATCCACGCAGAGCTAACGCGGCGCGGCAACAGTTCCTTTAACCTGTTTCTTTCTGCATGGTCTGATCCCGACCATGCCTGCACCCGCATCATGAGTGCAGATGTTGTACTCGTTGCGGTGGATGCAGATGGGAAGCCTAGAAAACTTCTGTAATTTAAGAAAAAACGTCCCCAAAAGGCCTATTTGAGCCTTCCCCCGCACTGCCTCGGCCATCTGCTGCGGCGGGGTGTCATTTTGCTTTACCTTCGAGTTAAAAAATTGATACTTGAAGCAGTTAATTTCAAGCCGGACAGGATGCATTTGCCATGACAGTGCAAGATCACCACCTTGTCGAAGACAAGACGCTCGCGCGCCAGAGGCTTCGGCTCTGGCTTCAGATGCTCAAAGCGGTGCGCTATGTTGAGGGCTCGCTGCGCGAGAAACTGCGCGAAGGCTATGACACCACCCTACCGCGTTTTGATGTTCTGGCGGCGCTTCACGCAGAACCCGCAGGGATGAAGATGAGCGAGTTGTCGCAGCATCTCGTCGTCTCGAACGGCAATGTCACCGGCGTTGTAGATCGGCTGGTGACCGAAGGTCTGGTCGCCCGCGAAAATCTGGAATCCGACCGTCGCGCGTTTTTGGTAAAGATCACCGAAAAAGGCCGCGACTTGATGGATACGATGACGGCCGAGCATCTGGGATGGATTGATGAGAAATTCTCAGAAGTCTCGGAATCCGACGCCGCGCGCGGCATCTCGATCATGCTCGATATCCGCAACAAACAGTGAGGCGGCCTTTGTCGCGCCCATGGAAAAGCCCCCGTGCCATCCGGCGCGGGGGCTTTTGGTTTCTCAAGCCGATATTCAGAGCAATCCGGTCTCTTTCGCCACGCGGCGATAGCCCGCGCCCGCGGTGAAGCCGCCATCAATCACGAAATCTTCCCCCGTGATGAAGGCTGATCCCTCCGACGCGAGGAACAGCACAAGCTGCGCCACCTCATCGGCCTCACCCGAGCGCGCCATCGGAGTCATCCCGATCATCGGCGCAAGATGCGGCGAGCCACGGTTGAGATCTGTCACGATCAGCCCCGGACAGATCGCATTCACCCGCACGCCCTGCTCGGCAAACTCCATCGCCGCTGTCCGCGTCAACCCGCGCAGCGCCCATTTCGAGGAGGTATAGGCAGGGTCGTAATGGCCCGAAAACGCACTGTTGGAGGAGATATTGATGATGCTCCCGCCGCCCGTTTCCGCCATCATCGGTGCGGCCAGTTTGATGCCGATAAATGCGCCAGTGGCATTCACATCCATCACCTTGCGCCATTCTTCCACCGACATATCGCGGATGATCTTGCGGTTGATGATGCCCGCATTGTTAACGAGGATATCGAGACGCCCCGTCCATCCGCGGATCTCGTCCAGCGCGGCTTGCCAGCCTGCCTCAGAGGTCACGTCCAGCTTACGGAACCGGACATCCTTGCCATCCGCATTGAGCCGCGCCGCCAGGGCAACGCCATCCTCTTCCAACACATCGCAAAGCAACACGGACGCGCCCGCCGTGGCCAGCAATTCCGCCTCGACCGCGCCTTGACCGCGCGCGCCGCCCGTCACAATCGCGGTTTTGCCGTGCAGATCGGTGAGCGCGTTCTTGACCTTCTCGAAATCAATCATGCCTGCACCATCCGTTGACGCTGCTCGCCCAGCCCGCTCGCGCCCAAGGTCACGATCTGCCCTTCGCGCAGGAAGGTCGGCGGCTTCATCCCTAGCCCAACGCCCGGCGGCGTGCCCGTGGCGATGATATCGCCCGGTTCAAGCGTCATGAATTGCGAGATATAATGCACCAGATACGCCACGCCGAAGATCATCGTGCGGGTGTTGCCCGTCTGACGGCGTTCGCCATCCACATCGAGCCACAGGTCAAGCGCCTGCACATCGGCGATTTCGTCCTTGGTCACCATCCACGGGCCGACAGGGCCGAAGGTATCATGGCTTTTGCCCTTGATCCATTGGCCACCGCGTTCCGATTGGAAGCGGCGCTCGGACACGTCATTGACCAGCGCATAGCCAGCAACATAGTCCAACGCCTCGGCCTCGCTCACATATTTCGCGCGTGACCCAATCACGATCCCCAGCTCGACCTCCCAATCCGTGCGATCAGAGCCGCGCGGAATTTCGACATCGTCATTCGGGCCGCAAATCGCGGTGCTCGCCTTCGAGAACAACACAGGCTCTTCTGGCGGCTCCTTGCCCGTTTCGCGGGCGTGATCGGCATAGTTCAACCCGACGCAGAGGAATTTCCCAGGGCGTGCGATGGCCGATCCGATCCGCGGATTGTCCGCGACGATCGGCAGTGATTTAGGATCAAGCGCTTTGAGCTTTTCGAGGCTTTCAGGGGCAAGCGTGCTGCCGCAGATATCGGAGATCACCCCCGAGAGATCGCGCATCGCGCCATCTGCATCCAGCATCGCGGGCTGCTCTGCGCCGCGCGGGCCATAACGAAGTAGTTTCATGGTCTTCCCTTTCCCGCTTACGCGCGACGATATCCAACGAGCGCCTCATCCGGCACATCGGGGAGGTTGGTGACAAGATTGTCAGGCGTGCGGCAGGTGAGCCAAACCAGTTCTTCGGTCGTGCTCATGTTCACTTCGACATGCGGCATATAGGGCGGAACGAAGACGAAATCGCCCTCGTACATATCGAGGTATTCTTTGTAATCATCGCCGAAATAGATCCGGCCATGACCCTTGAGAACATATCCGCCAGTCTCGCATTCATCATGGTGATGCGGCGGCGAACGGTGGCCCGGCTCATTGCTGACGCGCCCGAACCAGATTTTCGTCGCGGGGGTGTGCTGCGGGCTAACGCCGGATTTGCGAACGCATTCACCCGATTGATTGGTGCCGTCATCCAACTCATTGGCACGGGTGACGACGGGGACAACTTTATCGGTCATGGCGGAAGATCCTCCTCAGGGAAAAATGTGGGGCGCGCGGGGCCCCTTGCTGCATACAGTTGCACAAGATATTTTAGGCCTCAAGTATTTCTTTGTGCCAATCGAAAATCTTCGCGTTCAGAAATGCGCGACGCCTCGGGATAGGAGGACGCCCCCGCGCCGTTCCGATTTTCCGCCACTCCTCTTTGGCTTGATACCGCCGACAGCCCTGCTTCGCCCCGCGAACCGACGGCTTGATTCTGCGTCCATATAGACAAAAATTCGCCGAAACGCGCTAGAATTATGCGCAGCCTAAAATTTAGGCACATAGATTGCGCCCCCGAGTCGCTGCGTCCTTCGACCCCAAATCCCGCTCTGCCGACTCCCGAATTTCTATAGTTTTCAAGCGTTTTCCGAAACGTTCGCCTCGCTTTCGCGGCAGCGCCCAGGTCCTCTTCGCGACAAAATTCCGCCCGTCCTCTGAACAGAATCCACCGTCAAATAAACTTTGGACTTGAAGAATAAAAATATATGCATTTGCATGTCTTTCAATAAGAACACGACGAACAACACACTAGGGAGCCCGAAATGACCACCCAAGATACACTCGCGACTGTCGCCTCCGGCCTGCTGGATGGCTCGATCAAAGTTGTCGATTGCACCGCCCCGCTCGGGCCGGACACCCCGCTTCTGAAACTGCCGCCAGAGCTGGCAGATGACACGCCCAAGATCGAGATCCACAAGATTTCCGAGTATGGGGATCGCGGCCCGTGGTGGGCTTGGAACTGGCTGAAACTCGGCGAGCATTCGGGCACCCATTTCGACGCACCGCACCACTGGATCACTGGAAAAGACTATCCCGACGGCTCAGTCGATACGATCAACCCGCAGAATTTCGTCGCCCCTGCCAATGTCATCGATTGCTCGAAAGAGGCTGCGCAAGATCCTGATTTCTTACTGACCGTCGAACATGTGAAAGCATGGGAAGCCGAACATGGCGAGATCAAAGAAGGCGAATGGGTGCTGATGCGCACCGATTGGGATCAGTATAACACCGACGAAGACAAATACCTCAACGCCGATGAAACTGGCCCGCATACCCCAGGGCCGACGGCGGAGGTGATCGTCTACCTGATGGAAGAGAAAAAGGCGCTCGGCTGGGGCACGCAATGCATTGGCACGGATGCGGGCAGCGCTGGCGGGTTCGAGATCCCTTTCCCCGCGCATAACCTTCTGCACAAACACAATCGCTACGGGCTCGCCTCGCTGACCAATCTCGATCAGCTTCCGGCAAAGGGCGCCATCCTGATCACCGCCCCGCTGAAGATCGTCAAAGGCACCGGCTCGCCGATCCGCGCGCTCGCCCTGATCCCCACAACCTGATCGGGAGGCCGCCATGACATCCTCCCCTGACATCGCAATCATCGGCAGCGGCATAAATGCGCTGGTGGCCGGCGCACTGCTCGCGAAATCGGGCAAACGTGTCTCGATTTTTGAGCGCGAAGCGGTTGCGGGGGGCTGTATGCGGTCCGAGACACTGGCCGAGGGGGTCACCTATGATCCCCTCGCCACGACATTTGTCCTTTGGGTGACAGGCGCGGCACATGCGGCGCTCGGCGCCGATCTCGCCCGCCACGGGATAGAGTTCTGCGCGACTGATACGCCGACGGGCGTTTTGCTGCCCGATGGGCGCGCCCTGACTTATAAGACCAACCGCGCCGCCAATATTGCCACATTCAACGCGGCGCACGCGGGCGATGGCATCCAGCTCGCCGCAGATTTGGAGGCGTTTGGCGGGAATGCCGAGCTGCTGTTCGGCCTGATGGGCGGCGACCCGTGGTCTAAATCCACGGCGAAACTTCTGGGGAAAGAAACCTGGCGGCGTAAGCCGCGCGGGCTGGCGGCGACAATGGGCGGTGCGCTGCAATCCATGCGCGCATGGCTAGAAACATCCTTCAAAAGCGACCTGAGCCGCGCACTATGGGCGCCGTGGTGCCTACACGCGGGCCTCGGGCCGGAAGCCGCGTTTTCAGGTCAGATGGGGCAGGTGATCGGCTTCGCCTTGGAAGCGGCAGGCGCGCCCATCGTCAAAGGCGGAACCGCCAATTTTGTCCGCGGGTTGATTGCGATTATCGAGGAGAACGGCGGCGAGCTGCGCACCTCTGCCGAGGTGACAGAGATCACGATGACGCGCGGCAACAAGGCCACGGGCGTTCGGCTTGCCACGGGCGAGGCCATCACGGCAGGCAAAATCCTCGCCTCGGTCACGCCCGATCAACTCTACCAACGCCTCGCCCCCAGTCCGGAAAAATTCGACGATCTACGCAAATTCCGCTTCGGGAAAGGGAATTTCCAGCTTCATTACCTGCTGAATGGCCCCGTCAAATGGAAAACGGACGGGTTGGAAAAGGTTCAGCTCTTGCACCTCACGGGCGGATTGGATGCGGTGTCAAAGGCGGGGAACGAGGCCGAGCGCGGATTGCTGCCCGATCTGCCTACGATTTGCGTCGGCCAACCGAGCGCTGCCGATCCAACCCGCGCGCCCGATGGGCAATCGGTCCTCTGGCTGCAAATGCCAGAGGCCCCGCGCTGCGTTAAAGGCGATGCCCGCGGCGAGATTGCCGTGCCCGAAGACGGCCAGTGGACCGAAGCGCTGCGCGAGGCCTATGCCGACCGGATCGAAGCGATCCTTGCGGCCCATATTGAGGGGTTCGAGGCCAGCGTTGTGACCCGCCGCGCCATTTCGCCCGCAGATCTTGAGGGCTACAATATGAACCTCGTTGGCGGCGATCCGTATGGCGGCGCGTGTAGCCTCGACCAGTTCTTCCTCTGGCGGCCCTTCGCAGACAGCGTTCGCCACTCGACCGGCATCGCGAACCTCTACCACATCGGCGCATCAACCCACCCAGGGCCGGGGCTATCAGGCGGGTCGGGATTTCTCACCGCGAAGGAGTTGGGCGCATGATGGATCGGACAGAGGATCTCGAAGAGTTCACGCCCTATCTGATGAACCGGATCATGGCGCGGTATAATAAGGGCGTGGAGGCCGCGCTCAAAGAGGCTGGCGTATCGGTTGCGCAGATGCGCGCCTTGGTGGTTTTGGCTGAAAGCGGGCCGTGCACGATCAATGAGCTCTCGGTGCTCACCGTAATCAAACAATCCACGCTCTCGCGCACACTCGATACAATGGAGAACGCAGGGCTCTTGGCCCGTGAGGCCCGCGACGGGGATAGCCGTGTGCGGCTGATCACCCTGACGGACGCGGGGCGCACCGCTTTTGAGGCCGCTTGGCCCGCGATGCTGGGGATGCGCGACACGATGCTGTCGTCCCTTGACCTTGAGGAGCGCGCCACGCTCAACCGGATGCTTTTGCGGGTGTTTTACGACATCCGCCACCACGATTTCTAACGCGGTATCGGCCTGCCGGACCTGATCCGAGCGGCACGGAGACCGACCATGGGCGCTGGCACTTTGCCGCGCTCTCTACCCGAAACCATCAGACTTAGGATAGCCAAATGGCCGAGAGATCATTCGCCAAAGAAGTCCAGAAACTCAAGCAAGGCGCGGGCGAGACCTTCATTGGGGAAGGCATTCTTGCGATCACCAAAGCGCTGTTAGAAAACGGGGTTGGCTATGTCGGCGGCTATCAGGGTTCTCCGATCTCGCATCTGATGGATGTGCTCTCGGATGCGCAGGAGATCCTTGGCGAGCTGGGGGTGCATTTCGAGGCCTCCGCATCAGAGGCCACGGCGACGGCGATGCTCGCCGCCTCGGTGCATTACCCGATCCGCGGCGCGGTGACGTTCAAATCGGTGGTAGGCACCAATGTGGCCTCTGATGCGCTCTCGAACCTCGCGTCGGGCGGGGTCACGGGGGGTGCGTTGATCATCGTGGGCGAGGATTACGGCGAAGGCTCCTCGATCATGCAAGAGCGCACCTATGCGTTCGCGATGAAATCGCAGGTCTGGATGCTGGATCCGCGGCCCAATCTGCCCGCCATTGTGAAAGCGGTCGGCGATGGCTTTGCCCTCTCCGAAATCTCGAACACGCCTGTTATGCTGCAAGTCGGCATCCGATCCTGCCACGTTCACGGCCATTTCGACGCCGCCGATAACAAGCGCCCACCGATGACGGTGTCTGATGCGCTGGAAAACCCCGCGCGGAAACTGGATCGGATCGTGCTGCCGCCCGCGACCTATCTGCATGAGGAAGAAAAACTCACCAAACGCCTGCCCGCTGCAAAAAAGTTCATCCTCGACAACGAGATCAACGAGCGCTTCGGCACGCGCGGCGGCAAGGTCGGCATGATTGTGCAGGGCGGCACCTATAACACTTTAATCCGCGCCCTAAATCGCCTCGGCCTCGCCGATCTCTACGGCGAGACCGAGATCGACCTGCTGGTGCTCAACTGCGTCTATCCGCTTGTCGAGAGCCAGATCACCGAATTCTGCGCAGGGAAAGAGGCCGTGCTGATCGTCGAGGAAGGTCAGCCAAATTATATCGAGCAGCAAATTGCGCATATGCTCTATAAATCCGGCGCGCGGGTCAAACTCGAGGGCAAAGGGATGCTGCCGATGGGCGGCGAATATACCGGCCAGGTGATGGTGGACGGGATCGGCGCGTTCCTCGCGGAGCATGGGCCGGAACTACTGCCGATCACCAAGACCGCGCAGAATGAAGAACCGATTGCGATCCCTGATCTATCGAAATCCCTACCCGCCCGCCCGCCCGGTTTCTGCACGGGCTGCCCCGAGCGCCCAATCTTTGCGGCGACAAAACTTGTCGAGGAAGAGCTGGGCCAGCACCATATTTCCTCCGATATCGGTTGCCATCTGTTCTCGATCATGCCGCCCTTTGATCTGGGGGCGACAACGATGGGCTACGGGCTTGGCCCTGCCTCCGCAGCGGCCTTCCACAACGAGGATAAAAAGGGCCGCCGCTCGATCTCCTTCGTGGGCGATGGCGGGTTCTGGCACAACGGCCTGACCTCCTCCATCGGCAACGCTGTGTTCAACAAATCCGACAATGTGATCATCATCGTCGATAACTTCTACGCCGCCGCAACAGGCGGGCAGGATAACCTCTCGTCGCGCGCCGATAACAAGAGCAAAAAGACCCAGAACTCTATCGTGGACGCCTGCAAGGGCATGGGCGTCACCTGGATCCGTCAGATCGACCGAACCTACGATGTCACCAAGATGCGCGACACGTTGAAAGAGGCGCTGACAACCGAGGTCGAAGGCCCGAAAGTGATCGTCGCCTCCTCGGAATGTATGCTCAACAAACAACGCCGCGAGAAACCGCAACTTGCAAAAGCGGCCAAAGACGGAAAACGCGTCGTGCGTCCGCGCTTTGGCGTGGATGAGGATATCTGCACGGGCGATCACGCTTGCATGCGCCTCTCGGGGTGCCCGTCGCTGTCAGTGAAGGACACGGGCGATATCCTGCGCGATGATCCGGTCGCCACGATTGACCAAACCTGCGTCGGCTGCGGCAATTGCGGCGAGGTCGCCGATGCAGCGGTACTCTGCCCGTCGTTCTTCCAGGCAGAAATCGTGTCAAACCCGACCGCGTCGGAAAAGCGCCGCGCCACCCGCCGCGGAAAATTCATCGCATGGCTGCAAAGCCGCAGAGAAGCGAAACGCGTGGCTTTTGCCTGAGGATCCCAAGATGACCATCCATTCCAAACCGATTATCGCCCGCCGTTCTCCCGGGCCTGATGGCGAAAAAATCATTACCCTCGCGGCCCTTGCGGTGGGCGGCCAAGGCGGCGGCGTGTTGACCAATTGGATCGTCGCCGTGGCCGAAGCCAACGGCTACCGCGCGCAATCCACATCGGTGGCAGGCGTCGCACAGCGCACAGGGGCGACCATCTACTACGTCGAGATGTGCCGCGATACGGGCCGGATGCCGGTGTTCTCGCTCTCCCCGTCGATCGGCGATGTAGATATCTTGATCGCCTCGGAACTGATGGAAGGCGGTCGCGCAATCATGCGCGGCTTCGTCACCCCCGGCCGAACAACCCTCATCGCTTCGACCCACCGCATCGCCGCCGTGTCGGAGAAAATCGCCCCCGGCGATGGCCGTGCGGATGAGGCCGATGTTTTTGCCGCGATGGATATCGCCGCCGATCACGTGGTCGCCTTCGATATGGAAACCGTGGCGAAAGCGGCGGGATCGGTGATCTCGTCTTCCTTGCTCGGGGCCCTAGCGGGATCGGGCTCGCTGCCCTTCCCGCGCGAGAGCTATGAGGAGATTATCCGCAAATCCGGCCGTGGGGTCGAGGCCAGCCTAAGGGCCTTTAATGATGCCTATGATATCGCCAAAGGCACAAAAGCCGCCCCCGTCGCCGCCGATGCGCCTGCGCCGCTGCTGCCCGTTTTGCATGTGCCAGAAGCGATGCGCACAGATTGGGCAAAACTGGAATCCCGCGTCGCGAAGCTACCCGTCGAGATGCACGAGATGACCGCGCTTGGTCTTAAGAAAGTCGTTGATTTCCAAGATATTGCCTATGGGGCTGAGTATCTCGATATGGTCGAGCGCCTCGCAGCACTCGATGTGGCCCCCTATGAGATGTCGATCAATGGCGCGAAATATTGCGCCCGTGCACTGTGCTACGATGATCTGCTGCGCGTCGCCGATCTCAAAACCCGCGCCACGCGGCTGCAACGGGTGCGCGACGAGGTGGTGGTCAAGGAGGATCAGCTCCTGATGCTGACCGAATATTTCCATCCGCGCTTCGAGGAGTTCACAACTACTCTGCCAAAAGCTCTAGGGAAATGGGTGCAAAACCGCGCGAGCCTAAAAGCGTTCTACACCAAGTATTTCGACAAAGGCCGCCGAATTCGCACCGATAGCCTGCGCGGATTCATGATGCTCTGGATCGTCTCTTCCCTGCGCCCGATCCGCCGCAAATTGCTGCGCCATGATCACGAGATGGCGCATGTGTCCGCATGGTTCACCACCGTGCTGGAGGTGGCGAAGACCGACCGCGCGCTGGCGTCGGAGCTGCTCGCGAACTATCGCCTGATCAAGGGCTATTCCGATACCCATACCCGCGGCCTCTCGAAATTCGCCCGTGTGATGGGCGCGCTCGATATGCTCAAAGGCCGCGCAGATGCCGCCGATTGGATGCGCCGCTTGCGGGTTGCCGCGCTGGATGATGTTGAAGGCAAGGCGTTGGACGGTGCGTTAGCAACGATCAACAGCTTTGCCGGCCAAAGCAGCGCGGTGCAATAAGATGACGCAGCCAATTCTCATCATCGGCGCTGGGATCAACGGGCTGGTCGCGGCGGCGGATCTCGCGACGCGCGGCAAGCCGGTGCGGGTACTGGAGCGCGGCCCAAGCGCGGGCGGGGCCGTGCGCACCGAAGAGTTGACGCTTGCCGGCTTCCACCACGATGTCGCCGCAATGAACCTGTCGATGTTCGCAGGCTCTGCCTTCATGGCAAAACACGGGGCGGAGATGGCGCGGCACGGGATGGAGTTTGTTCCGATCTCCCATCCCTTCGCGCAGGCGTTGGAGCCGGGCGATTATGTCGGTGTCTCAACGGATCTTGAGGAGACCCTTTCGACATTCGCCTGTGATGCGGACCGCGCAACGTGGCGCAGTTTGATGGCCGATTTTCCGTCCCGCGCGGGGGTTGTTGGCGGGCTGCTGGGCACGCCGATGCAACCATGGCCGCTAACAAAATTCCTGTGGAAGACATGGCGCACCCACGGCACTGGACACTGCCTCGACATCGCACGGTTCCTGATCCGCTCGCCGCGCGCGTGGCTCGATGAGACATTCGAGGATCCGCGCCTGCGCACCGCGCTCTCGACATGGGGGATGCATCTCGATTTCGCCCCCGATATCGCAGGCGGCGCGATCTTCCCCTATCTGGAGGCGATGGGCGGGCAGGCGATGGGAATGGTCATCGGCAAAGGCGGCGCCGCGCGCGCAACCGAAGCCCTCACCGCGATGATCAAATCCCATGGTGGCACCATTGGGTGCAACACAGAGGTCACCAGCATCCTGCACGATAACGGCAAGGTGTCGGGCGTGATTGCGAACGGAGAAAAGATCGAGGCTTCAACCATTTTGGCAGGTCTCGCGCCGAAACATCTTTTGCGGCTTGTCGGGGCAACGGACACTCCGCGCTACGACAAAGGGTTGCAGAGCTTCCGTCATGCACCCGGAACGATGATGATCCACCTCGCTCTCGATGCGCCGGTGCCGTGGCTTGTGCCCGAGCTGGGCCGCTTCGCCTATGTCCATATCGGGCGCTCGATTGAGGCGGCCGCACAGGCCTACACACAAGCGGTTGCAGGGCTGTTACCAGAGGCCCCGCTTTTGGTCGTCGGTCAGCCAACGCTCTTCGATCCGAGCCGCGCGCCGGAGGGGAAACACACGCTTTGGGTGCAAGCTCGCGTTGTTCCGGCCGACATAAAAGGCGATGCGAAAGGCGAAATAACCCAGCAAAATTGGGAAGAGGTGAAGGATCAGATGGCCGAGCGGGTGCTCGATCTTATTGCCGAGCACGCCCCTGCCCTTCGCACCCATATTCTCGCGCGCAAGGTCGTCTCGCCGCTGGAATTGGAGGCGGAAAATCCCAATCTTGTCGGCGGAGATCAGATCTGCGGATCGCATCACCTCGACCAAAATTTCCTGTTCCGCCCCTTGCGCGGCTATGCCGATGGCAGCACGCCGCTTGACGGCTTGCAGATGATTGGCGCGGCCTGCTGGCCCGGCGCAGGAACAGGAGCCGCCTCCGGCTTTTTCGCCGCTCAAAAATTCAAATAAACGCCGAGCCAAGCACTTAGAAAAGACTAAAGCCAACACTATTTGCTTTAATTTTAAAAGTTTTAGGCACAAACTAGACCATAGAAACAGAGCCCCAAACGGGCCGTCCCCTTCCAACAGGAGTTTGGACATGACTGCAAAGACAGATTTTTCACGGCGCGGATTTCTGGGCAGCTCAGCCGCCCTTGGCGCGCTGATCGCCTCCGGTTTGCCGCTGGCCGCACAGGGCAAAGACAGCCTGACCATCGCCTATAATATTCCGGTACAAAGCTGGGATCCAACGACGGGCCCTGCGGCGGTAAACCCCGCGTTGCAATCGATCTATCTCGCGGTATTTGACCGCTATATCGATCAGGCCCCCGATCTTTCCTTCGGGCCGGGGCTGCTGACGGAGTGGGGCTTTAGCGACGACAAGAAAACCCTCACGATGACCGTGCGCGAAGGCGTCAAATGGCACAATGGCGATGCGTTCACGCCTGAAGATATCGTTTGGTCCCTCACCCGCGCCGCCGCGCCAGACACAGGAAACCCGATGCAATTTGTCTGGTCAAAAATCGGAAACTTCCGCGTTGAGGGAAATGTCATCACCGCCGATGTCCTCGATTTCGAGCCTGCTTTGTTCAAATGGATGGCGTTCCTGACGGCCTTCGTTCTGCCCAAGGCCTATTATGAAAGTGTTGGATCAGAAGGGTTCGAGAAAGCCCCGATTGGCACCGGCCCTTACATGGTCGATGCCTTCGAGCAGGGTGCCTATGTGCGCCTGAAAGCCTTCCCCGATTACTGGGGCGATGCGCCTGATTTTGACTCTGTCACGATCAAGTTCTCGACCGATTCCGCATCGCGTGTGGCGGAGGTTGAATCCGGAAATGCCGATGTCACCACGAACATTCCCTATGAGGAATATGACCGCCTCATTGCCAAGGATGGCCTGTCGGGCGAGGCAGTGCCGATCACCGATATCGGCATGATTTTCCTCAATGATATCGATGTGATGCTGGATAAGAATGTCCGTCTTGCCGCCCATCACGCGATTGACAAGCAGCTGATCATTGATCGCCTTCTGCGCGGATACGGCGTAGCACTTTCGACGCTCGAAGTCCCCGGATATGCGGCCTATGACGCGGATATCACCGTCGATTACGACCCCGAGAAATCGAAACAGCTTCTCGCGGCATCGGGCTATTCCGCCGATAACCCCGTCAAGTTCACGATCCAGACCACGCGCGGCTTCAAGCCCAAGGATTACGAAATGATTCAAGCGGTTGTCGGGATGTGGCGCAAGGTCGGGATTGAGGCGGAGATCGAAGTTTACGAGATCGCCAAGCATTACGAGCTGCGCGCCTCCGATACACTCGCCCCCGCCGCATTCTACAATTGGGGCAACTCGATTGGCGATCCATCAACCTCCACGGGGTTTGCGATGTTCGGCCCCTCGCCGCATGCGGTTTGGGATAGCCCAGATTTGGTCGAGAAAATCGGGCCCCTCTTTGTTGAGGCCGATGAAGAGAAGCGTATTCAAGGCTATAAGGATGTCTCCCGCTATATTGCAGAAGAAGGCTATGTGATCCCGCTTTTGCAATATGTGATGCCGATCGTCTTCAACTCCGCGCTAAAAGTGACGCCCTATACCTCGGGCGATTTGCTGCCACAGGCGATTAGCAAGGCCTGAGGGTCTCCCATTGACGGATCAAGGCGTTCCTTTCACGCGCCTTGATCCCCGCCGCCTGATCGCGCGCCCATGCGCGTGCTCGGCCTTTGTTTGCGCGAGGCGTATATGCTTGTGAAAACCATCCTCATACGGCTTGTGACAACGGCCATCACGCTCTTTGGCGTGGCGGTTGTCGTCTTCACGCTGGTGCGCGTCGCACCGGGGAACCCAATTTCGATGATGCTTCCGCCCGGCGCGACCGAAGAAGATATCGCGGCACTGACAAAGCTTTACGGCTTCGACAAAAGTATCTTTGAGCAGTTCTGGATCTGGTTCGGTGGCGTCATTCAGGGGGATTTCGGCACCTCGATCACCCTGCGCCAACCGGTTGATGCCTTGGTATTGGGGCGTCTGCCCGCGACATTGGAGCTCTCGATCATGGCGCTGTTGATCGCGCTGGCGCTTGGCGGTTTTGTCGCCGTGATCGGCGCGCGACATCGCGGCACTGGCACAGAATTCGGCCTCGACCTGACCAGCGGCGCGGTGCTCTCCATCCCTGATTTTCTCTGGGGCCTCGTCTTCGTGCTGCTGTTCGGCGTGCTCTGGCCGGTGCTGTCAATCTCCGGTCGGGTGGACCCGAATCTCGATATTGATTTCACTACGAATTTCTACGTGTTGGAGGGGATTTTACGTGGCCGCTTCGATGTGGTCGGCTCCACTTTGGCGCATATGATCATGCCGGCGATGTCCTTGGCGCTGCCGCTTGCGGCGATGATCGCGCAACTGCTCAAACAAAACCTCAAAGAGGTGCTGCGGCAGGATTATACCACGCTGGCGCGGGTGCGCGGTTTTTCGGAGACCTCCGTGATCTTGCGCGAGGCCCTGCGCAACGCCGCCCTGCCGACCATCGCGCTCATCGGGGTGCAATTCACCTTCCTGATCGGCGGCACGGTGATCGTGGAGCGGCTCTTCGCCTATGAAGGCCTTGGCAATATGGCGATTGATGCGGTGATCAACCGCGATTTGCCGCTGATCCAAGGCATTGTGTTGCTGTTCGCGGCGCTGTTCACCCTGATCAACCTCGCGGTGGATCTTTCCTACACCCTGTTGAACCCGAGGTTGCGCCATGGCTGATGTGACATTTTCCGCCCCGCGAGGGCGCTCCGGCGGCTTGAATTTACGCCTGTGGCTGCCGCTGACATGGGTGGTGCTCATCGCGGTGGCGGCGCTTTTTGCCCCGTTCATCGCGCCGCAAGATCCGCTCGCGCAGGATTTGATGCTGGAGCGTCTGCCGCCGTTCTTCATGGAGGGATCGGAGCGCGGCTTTTGGCTGGGCACAGATAGTCTGGGCCGTGATGTGCTGTCGCGAATGATCTACGGCGCGCGCATTGCTCTGTTCGTCAGCGTTACCGCCGCCACAGCGACGTGCCTCTTCGGCGCAACATTGGGCCTCTTGGCAGGGTTCTTCGGCGGGTGGTGGGACCGCGTGATCTCGCGGCTGGTCGATATCTGGATGGCCTTCCCGCCGGTTCTCTTCGCGGTGCTTTTGGTTGCGGTGATGGGAACGGGTATCTGGTCGGTCATTGCCGCTATTGCGCTGATTGACTGGACACGCTTTGCCCGCGTGATCCGGGCGGAAACAATGGTGCAAGCGCGCATGGATTACGTCGATAGCGCCCGCATCGGCGGGGCAAGCCGCTTATCGACGCTGATCGGGGAAATCCTGCCCAATGTGATGCCCGCAATCATCGCGCTTTTGATGCTGGAAATGGGCATTGCGGTGATCGTCGAGGCGATCCTCTCCTTCGTGAACCTGTCGATCTCCTCGGATGATCCGACATGGGGGTCGATGATCGCAGAGGGGCGCGGCGCCATCCATTTCGCGTGGTGGGTGCTCTTGTTCCCGCTGATCACCTTGTTCCTGACGGTGTTGAGCTTCTCGACGCTGGGTGAGGGGCTCAAGAAACACTTCGATCCGGTGCTGCAATGATCCAGACGAGCCAAACCACCACGCCGCAAACGCTGGAAATCCGCAACCTCGACCTCGCGCTTCCCAACGGCGCGCGGCTTCTGCGCGATGTCTCCCTCACACTGGCGGCAGGCGAGGTGCGCGCGCTGGTGGGCGAAAGCGGCGCGGGTAAGTCCATGATCGGCAAGGCGGTTCTCGGCATCCTGCCACCCAACATCCGCGTAACGCGCGGCCAGATCTTGCTCGATGGCATGGACCTTGGTGCGCTGTCCGCCGCCGAACGCCGCAACACTGTGGCAAAGATCTCCGCCCTGATCCCGCAAGATCCACTCACCGCGCTCAACCCCGTGCGCAAGATCGGCCCGCAGATCACCGACCCGTTGACCCGCATTCACGGATGGGACCATGGCCGCGCCCGTGCACGCGCGATAGAGCTGCTGGACCGTGTTCACATTCGGGCACCGGAACGGGTGATGGGCAGCTACCCGCACGAGCTTTCGGGCGGGATGCGTCAAAGGATCCTGATCGCCGCCGCATTCGCGCCGTCGCCGCGCCTAATCGTGGCGGACGAGCCGACAACCGCCCTTGATGTCACCGTGCAAAAGCAAATCCTGCGGCTGATCCGCGAATTACAACGCGAGACCGGCACCGCCGTATTGTTCGTGACGCATGATATGGGTGTTGTCGCCAAGATCAGCCAGAAAGTCACTGTCCTGTTCGCGGGCCGTGTGCTGGAGGATGCGCCGACGCGCGCCGTCTTTGAGGCCTCCACCCATCCCTATACCCGCGCCTTGATCGCGGCGACGCCCACGCCGAATGTCTCCGCAGAACCGTTCCAGCCTGTGCCCGCCGCATTGATCGACGCTCTGCGCGCCGAGACCGCGCAGGCCGATGCGCTTGCGCGCAATCCCTCTCGCCGTGGAGGCCAATCGTGACACCTGCCCAAACCAGCCCCGCTCTCTTTTCAATCCGTGATCTGCGCCTGTCGTTCCCCGACCGGGCGAATAAGCCACTCCTTGGCCCCGCCCCGCGGATCGAAGTGCTCAAAGGCCTGAGCCTCGATCTCCCCGAAGGCTGCATCACGGGGATCGTGGGGGAAAGCGGGTCGGGAAAATCCAGCTTTGGCCGCGTGCTCGTGCGGCTGCTCGCGCCAGATACTGGCGGCGTGTTCTTTGACGGCAAGGATATCGCGCAACTTAATGAGGCCGCCCTACGCCCGCTGCGCCGCGACCTGCAAATGATCTTCCAAGATCCGATGTCTTCGCTCAATCCGCGCCACAAAGTCTGGCGGATCATTGCCCAGCCGATGAAGCGCTACGGGCGCGGTGGCAGCCGCCGCGATGCGATTTCCGCCCTTACGAAAGTCGGTCTGCCCGCCGCTTTCGCGGACCGATACCCGCATGAGCTTTCTGGCGGGCAGCGTCAGCGCGTCGGGATTGCCCGCGCCATCGCCTTGCAGCCGCGCTTCATTCTAGCGGATGAAATCGTCTCTGGCCTCGATGTCTCCAGTCAGGCGCAAGTGCTCTCGCTCTTGGCCAATCTGGCGCGCGATATGGGGCTCACCTTGGCGTTCATCAGTCACGACCTCTCGGTCATTCGGCATCTGTGTGATCGGGTTGTGGTGCTGCATCACGGAGAAATCGTTGATGAGGGGCCGGTGGAAGAGGTGTTCGAGCACCCGACCTCAGAAATCACGAAGGCGCTGCTGGCCGCAATTCCCCGCCCCGAAATCGACGAAGCATGGTGGGACGAGGGGCCGGACCTCGACTAAGGGCGCTTCGCGGCGCGCAAAGTCTCAATCGGGGTGCAGCCGAATTTCTTGCGATACTGTTCGGAAAACCGCCCCAGATGAAAGAATCCGAGACCCGTCGCCACATCGGTCACCGTGGTTTGGGGCACTGGGTTTGAGAGATCCTGCCACGCGCGTTCCAGCCGCAAATCACGCAACACGGCCATCGGCGTTCGCCCATAGCGCTCGCGGAAACTGGCTTGCAAGTTGCGCACGCCAGTGCCCGCTGCCTGCGCGATATCCTCGATCATGATCGGCAGATGCAGGTTGCCCCGCATATACTCTTCCGCATGGCGCAACATCCGCGGCATCGGCCCGGAGCCCGCGATATTTGCAGGTTGCAGATTGTGCTTTTGCGTTTGCAACAGCCCGACCATCAGCGTCCGCTCAAGCTGCCGCGCGAGCAGGCCGGTGCCACCGATCAAATCCGCGCCCGCCTCCGCCTCGCGCATCACACAGTCGAGCACGCCGAGTAGGGCACGCCCACGCGGACCGCGCAGATCATTGGCCCCGTCGAAGCGCAGATCATGGCCCGACGGCAGGCCAAACTCTGCCCGCGCGACGGCGTTCAGCGCTTCCTTCTCGACCTGAACCAAAAGCTGCACGCAGCCCTCGCTCCAGATCATGCAGGTCGGCGCGTCAGGATTCAGCACACCACTAAAGCCGCCGCCGATCTCATGGCGATTCACCCCATTGGTCACCGAGGCCGATCCGTGAAGCGGGAGCTGGAACAGGTAGAACCGCTCCAATGCGCCAGGCGCGATCAGGGTCTTGGCACCATAGGTCATTACATTGATCGAAAGGCTTTGCCCCGCCAGCCGATTGTGGCGCGCGGTGAGCGCCCCTCGCCCGATCATTTCAAGCCGATGATCGCAATACACTTGCGCGACCCGTTCGCGTGTCTCGGCCAGATCCCCGCTCGAAAATAGCGGATACCCAGCAAGCGGCAGCACAGTTGTCGCCCCCTCAAGCCCTGTCATCGCCCTCACGCCCCCTCCTCCGCACGCGTCAGATTCTGTCCACAACCGCCACCAACTTTAAACCTAAAGCATATAAATGCGCAAAGCGGACACTCGTCGCGCAATCAGGATAGCGCCACCTGCCCTGCTTTCTGCAAGCTTTCTTTTCTGAAGGCGCAAAAACAGGGGGATCAACATGCGTGGTTTGACAGACAAAGTGGCGATTGTTCCGGGGGGTGCGACTAAAATCGGCGTGGCCGTCGTGGAGGCGTTCAAAGCCCGAGGCGTTAAAGTGGTCGTCGCAGATATTGATTCCGAGAATGGCGCGAAACTTGCCTGCGACACGGTGCATTTCCAGCGTACTGATCTGCGCTCCGACAATGATATCAAAGCGTTGATCGCAGCCACCAAAGAGCGCTTTGGCCGGATCGATTTTCTCGTCAATGTCGCCGCGACCTATCTCGATAACGGGGCACAGAGCACCCGCGCCGAATGGCTAGACGCTTTGGATGTGAACCTTGTCGGCTCGGTAATGCTGATGCAGGCCGCCCGCGAAGAGTTGAAAAAGACCAAGGGCGCGATTGTGAATTTCGGCTCGATCTCCGCACGCGTGGCGCAAACCGGGCGCTGGATCTATCCCGTCTCGAAAGCTGCGATCCTGCAACTGACCCGCAATCAGGCGATGGATCTCGCGCCCGACGGAATCCGCGTCAATGCGGTCTCTCCCGGATGGACGTGGTCAAACATCATGGACAGCCTGACAAGTGGCGACCGCGAAAAGACGGATAGGGTCGGCGCGGATTACCACCTGTTTGATCGCGTCGGCGACCCTGAAGAGGTTGCGAATGCGGTCATGTTCCTATGCTCGCAAGACGCAAGTTTTATCACCGGCACCGATATCCGCGTGGACGGCGGTTACACCGCGATGGGCCCAGAGGGGAAAACCCCCGCCATCCCCCGCCTCATGGATTGAGCCACCCCCCAACAGGAGAAAGAAAATGAAGAACATTACCATCGTCGGCGGCGGACAATCCGGCCTGCAACTGGGAATCGGGCTTTTGCAAAAAGGCTACGGTGTCAAAATGATCCAAGATCGTAACGCCGAAGAGATCGCGAATGGCCGCGTCACCTCCTCGCAATGCCAGTTCGATGCGGCCCTCGGCCTTGAGCGCGCCCTCGGGATCAATTTCTGGGAAGCGGAATGCCCCCCCGTTGAAGGGATCGCCTTCGCCGTGCCGCATCCAGAAGGGCAAGGAAAGGTCATCGATTGGTCCGCCCGGCTGGAGTCTGTCGGTCAATCAATCGACCAGCGCGTGAAGATGCCGCGCTGGCTGGCCGAGTATGAGCGTCTGGGCGGCAAGCTGGTGATCGCGCAGGCCGATATCGCGATGCTGGAGATGGAGGCAAAATCCGCTGATCTGGTGATTGTCGCTTCGGGCAAGGGCGATATCGGTAAGCTGTTTGAGCGCGACGCCGAGCGCTCGCCCTTCGATGCGCCCCAGCGCGCACTGGCCCTGACCTATGTTCACGGTATGGTGCCACGCGCGCCCTATTCCGCAGTGAGTTTCAACTTGATCCCCGGCGTGGGCGAGTATTTCGTCTTCCCCGCACTGACCAAATCTGGGCCTTGCGAGATCATGGTGTTTGAGGGCGTGCCAAATGGGCCGATGGATTGCTGGCGCGATATCAAAACCCCGACCGAGCATCTCGCGCGCTCTAAGGAGATCCTCGACACCTATCTGCCGTGGGAGGCAAACCGCTGTAAGACTATCGAGCTGACCGATGACGGCGGCGTGCTTGCGGGGCGTTTCCCGCCGACGGTGCGCAAACCCGTCGGCACCCTGCCCTCCGGCGCGAAAGTGTTGGGGCTGGGCGATGCGGTCTGCCTTAATGATCCGATCACGGGGCAAGGCGCGAATAATGCCGCGAAAGCGGCGGGCGTCTACCTCGATGCGATCCTGCGCCATGGCGATCAGCCCTTCGATGCTGTCTGGATGGAGGCAACATTCGAGCGGTTCTGGGAGTATGCGCAATGGGTCGTGCGTTGGACAAACATGATGCTCTTGCCGCCACCGCCCTTCGTGCTGGATATCATGGGTTCGGCACAGGTGCTGCCAGGGTTGGCGCACCGGATCGCCAACGCCTTCGACGACCCGCGCGATTTCTTCCCTTGGTTCGCGGACCCTTCGGCGGCGCAAGACTATCTCTCCAGCTTGCAGGCGGCCTGATATGACCATCGACATTCCCTGCTTTCGTCAAACCATGGCACTCTTCCCCGGTGCGGTGACGGTGATTACCACCGGAACGGGGGAGACACGTCGCGGGATCACCGCAACCGCTGTCTGCTCGGTCACAGACAGTCCGCCCAGCTTACTTGTGTGTGTGAACAATCGCACCGGAACCTGCATGGAAATCGCGCGCTCTGGGCGCTTCAGCGTGCAACTCTTGGCGCAGGAGCATGCCGATCTCGCGATGGGCTTTGCAGGCGCTGGCGGGCGCAGCGGGCTGGATAAGTTTGACTTGGGCGACTGGCAGGAATGCACGCGCGGCCTGCCGCGTTTGCGCGGCGCGCTTGCCAGCCTGTCGTGCGAGGTGCTGGAAGATACCGAGGCGGGAACGCACCGGATCTTTATCGGCCGTATCGAGGATGTCGCCATTACGGCAGGGGAAGCGCTGGTCTATGCAGGCGCGCGGTTCCACCGCCTCACAGAACAGGCAATGGCCTGAGCGAACGCGCTCAGGCCAACACTGCGCCCGACACGGTAGCTGTCACACCGCCAAGAACCCACCATCTATCGGCACAACCGCCCCCGTGATCATCTTGGCATCGTTTGAGAGCAACATCGCGATGCTCTCGGCCACCTCATCCGCCTCGGCAAACCGCTCCACCGGATGGCGCACCATCATCGGCTGGGACTTCACCGGATCTGACCAGGTTCCGGCGGCAAGCTCCGTCAAAGTAATCGTTGGCGCAACACAATTCACGCGGATGCCATGCGGCCCGAACTCTTTCGCCAGAACGCGGCTTGCGCCTTCCAACCCTGCCTTGGACGCCGCATAGCAAAGATGCTCGGTGAAACCGCGATGCCCTGCAATCGAGCTGATATTGACGATTGCACCGCCGCCGCCTGCCGCCACCCGCGCGCGCCCGAATTCCTGACAGGTGATCAGCGCGGCGCGCAGGTTCACCCCCAGAACGGCCTCATAGCCTGCCTCGGTCATCTCGAAGCTGTTTTCCAGCACATTGATGCCCGCGCTATTGATCAAAAAATCAGCGGTGCCCGCCTCCGCCATCGCGGCGCGCGTGGCTGCAGGATCTTGCAGATCAACGCAGATCGAGCGCCCGCCGATCTCGTCGCGCAAAGCGTCGAGATCCGATTGGGTGCGGCTCAACGCGATGATCTGTGCCCCGCGCGCGGCCATGACCTCGGCGCAGGCGCGGCCGATCCCCTTGCCCGCGCCCGTGATGATGACGGATTTACCGGAAAATTGCATGATACCCTCTCAGGATAAGCGGTGTGTCTCAGGGCCTTGAGGCCGGTGAGAATAGGGATGAACGGTTGGAGGCGGCAGGTCGCCAGTTACATCCGCGCGAAAGACGTGGGCAGGACAATCAGATCGCGCACCGTCACTTGCCGCTTGCGGGTCAGCATGAACTCGACCGCTTCCGAGACCTCCTCGGGATCCATCAGCGCGCCTTCTTCCTTCGCTTTGCGCAGGTTCTCTTCCGGCCAATCCGCCAGAAGTGCCGAGACCACAGGCCCGGGCGAGACCTGCGCCACGCGGACACCGTAGGGGATCATCTGGCGGCGCACGCCCTGCACAAAGCTGGTGATCGCCCATTTCGAGGCAGAATAGATCGGCTCCCATTCCGCAGGGAAATGGCCAGAGATCGAGCAGGTCACGATGATATCGCCCGTCTTGCGCGCCATCATATGTGGCACAACCGCTTGGATATTCTTGATCGCGGCATTGACGTTCAGGGTCAGCATCCGGTCGATTGTATCGGCATCCGTCTCCCAAAGATCGCCGCCGATATAGGTGCCCGCGTTGCTGTAGAGGATGTCGATATGGTCGACCTTTGCCAGCACTTCGGGGATCATCGCTTTGCAGCTTTCCGGATCCAGCAGATTGGTGACCTGCGGGATTGCTTTTTCCCCCAGATCTTGCACCAGCTTGGCCAGTGCGGCCTCGTTCCAATCGACCATGACAACGGTGACTCCGTTGCGCAGCAGCATCTTTGTCGCGGCCAATCCGATACCCGAAGCGGCGCCGGTGACGACGGCAATTTTGCCTTCCAGCGAGTGAGACATATAGGTTCTCCTAAGTCTTGGTGTTGGGGAGGGGTCTGCGCCTCGGCAGCTCTTGCCAAGGCGCAGGCAGGCTTACCATTCGCGCCCGATATAGATCGCGAGAAGGATGATGGCGCCCTTGATGACGTCTTGCATATACGGGTTGATGCCCATCAGATTGAGGCCGTTGTTCAGGATGCCGAGCAGGATCGCGCCGATGAGCGTGCCCAGGATCAACCCGCGACCGCCTGCAATTGCCGTGCCGCCCAGAACCACCGCCGCAATCGCGTCCAACTCAAATCCGACGCCCGCATTGGGCTGACCGGACATCAGACGCCCCGTCAGGATGATCGCCGCGAGCGAGGCGGTCAGGCCGGAAATCCCATAAACGGCCAGCTTCACATATTGGGTTTTCACGCCCGAAAGCTTCGCCGCCATCTCATTGCCGCCAATCGCATAGACATGGCGGCCAAAGGCGGTGCGTTGCAGCAGCACCCATGCCAGCGCGTAGATCACGAACATCAGGATGACAGGGACTGGAATGATCCCGATCCGCCCGATCCCGAACCACGAGATCCAAGACGGCAGGCCGGAAATCGGATAGCCGCCCGAATACAAAAGGCCAAAGCCTCGCGCCATGCCCATTGTCGCGAGGGTGACAATGATCGCCGGCATCCGCCCCCACGCGACGAGGATCCCGTTAAAAAGCCCGAGCACGATCCCAAGCCCGACGCCAGCCAAAAGGCCGACCCAACCGGGCAGTCCCATATTGACCATCAGCCCGGCCGCAATCGTTCCTGCCAGCGCCATGACGGCCCCCACGGAGAGATCAATCCCACCCGTCAGGATCACAAAACTCATGCCAACGGCGAGAATCCCCACAATGGAGACCTGCCGCAGCACATTAAGCAGGTTATCGACCGAGAAGAAGTTGTCAGAGGCGAAGCCCATCAGCCCCGAGACAACCACCAGCCCGATCAGCGGCAGGGCCAGCGGCGATTTCAGAACCCAACCGAGCCCTTTTCCTTTTTCGACCGCCACAGCGGTATTTGCATCATGCGACATTCTGGAGTCTCCCCGTCGTAGCCTGTGTCATGATCTCTTCCGAGGTGATCGCCGCGCCCTCGACAGTGGCGACGATTCCGCCTGAGCGGAATACGCACACACGATCAGACATGCCGACGATCTCGGGCAGTTCGGAGGAAATCATGATGATGGAATAGCCCTGCGCGGTGAATTCCCGCATGAGCGCGTAAATCTCGGCCTTCGCCCCGACATCAATGCCGCGTGTCGGCTCATCGAAGATCAACACCCGCATCTGGTGGTTGAGCCAGCGCGCAATAACCACCTTTTGCTGGTTTCCACCCGAGAGCGTATCGACACGCGCCGCCGCATTGGGGGCCTTCACGCCCACTTTGCGCATCACCGCGTCGGTGGCCGTGCCTTCGGCCTTCAGATCAAGGAACCAATGGTGTTTACGGTATTTGGCGTAATTATTGATCGAGATATTGTGCAGGATTGAGAAGCTTGTAATCAGCCCCTGATCCTTGCGGCTTTCGGGCAGCAATCCGATGCCACGGGCCAGCGCATCCGCAGGTTCACGAAAGCGGGCCTCCTCGCCATCCAAGCGCAGCTTGCAACGCACCGAGGGATGCGCCCCCAGCATCGCCAGTGCGGTTTCCGTTCGGCCGGATCCGACAAGCCCCGCAAACCCAAGGATCTCGCCTTGGCGCAACTGGAACGACGACACAGGGCCGCCCTTGCGCAATTGCACCTCAACGCAGTCCAGCACAACCGGAGCATCCGCCGCAATCGCGGGTTTCGGCGGGAAGCTGTTCTCGATCCGGCGGCCCACCATCATCTCAACCAGCCGATCGGTATCGGTCTCGGAGACGGGGCAATCCGCAATATACTCGCCGTCTCGCAGCACGGTGATATGGTCACAAATCTCGAAGATTTCGTCCAAATGATGCGAGATAAACACAATCGCCACGCCCTGCTTACGCAGCTCGCGCATCACCTTGAACAGATGCGCGACCTCGGACGGCGTCAGCGTTGCCGTCGGCTCATCGAGCACGAGCACCCGCGCCTCTAAAGAGAGCGCCTTCGCGATCTCCACGAACTGTTGCTCTGCGACGGACAGCCGCTTGATCGGCACATCGAGCGGGATATCCACATCCAGCATCGCCAAAATCTCTTTCGCCCGCGCCCGCATCGCCTTGCGGTCCAGAAGACCGAAAGAGGTTTTCATCTCACGCGCGAGGAACATGTTTTCCACCGCTGTGAGATATGGGATCAGGCTGAACTCTTGAAACACGATGCCGATGCCCGCCGCAATTGCCGCGTCATAATCCGCGAAATGGCGCTCTTGCCCGTCGAGGATGATCTTGCCCGCGCTCGGCTGAAGAATCCCGCAGACGATTTTCATCAGCGTCGATTTTCCCGCTCCGTTTTCGCCCAACAGCGCATGGACCTCGCCACCGCGGATCCGCAGGTCAACGCCGTGCAAGACGTCGATCTTGCCGAAGCTCTTTTTTATGCCTTGCAGTTCCAGCATCGCGTGCTCCTGCTTCAAAATCAGGGGTGCCGCCCCCAAACACGGGGACGGCAAGGGGGTTTAGGGAGGGGAAGTTACCAGCTGAAGCCTTCAGCGTTTTTCTGATCGACGACTTCGACATCAATCGGCACCGCTTTCGGCACCACTTGCGCGCCCCAATGTTGCGCCAGTGCCAGCCCGAGCGCGACCCGAACCTGATCACGCGGGAATTGCGCGGTGGTCTCGATAAAGGCACCGCCCTGTGCGATCGCTGCGACAGCTTCCGGCGCGCCATCCACGGAGGTCAACTTGATATCCTTGCCGGAGCCTTGGATCGCCGCGAGCGCGCCCATCGCGCCGCCGTCATTGACCGAGAACAGGCCCGCAAGGTTCGGATGCGACTGGATCATGTTCTCGACAACCCCGAGCGCAACCGAGCGATCCTGACGCCCGTTTTGGGTATCGACCAGCGTGATCCCCTCGAACTCGCCCAAGGCTTCCTTGCAGCCCTCGACCCGCTCCAAGATCGGCACGACAGGGATCCCGTCGAGGATGGCAACCTCGCCTTTTCCGTCAAGCGCCTCGCCCAGATATTTGCAGGACTTATAGCCCGCGTCTTTATTTTTGGAGCCGACGAAACTATCGACGGGGCCATTCGCATTGGCATCCACGGCAACCACAATCACCTCTTGCTGCTTGGCCATCTGAACGGCGGCCTCGATGCCCGCGCTATCGGTCGGGTTCACCAAGAGAATGTCGATATTCTGCTGCAACATGTCCTCGACATCCGAGATTTGCTTGGCGACATCATGGCCCGCATCGGTGAACACCACCTCCGCGCCGATGCTGCCTGCAGCCTGCTCCAACGCCTCTTTCATCGAGACGAAATACGGGTTGTTCAGCTCTTGAAAGGTCATCCCGATCTTGAGCTTATCTTGTGCCATTGCGGGGGCCGCGATGGCGATGGTCAATGCGGCTGCGGATACAGCGCCTAGGAATTTGGTCATTGGTTCGTCCTCCCATTTGGTCAGTTTGCAGGCAAATTTCGCCTGTCTTCGGACGGCATATCACCGTTCGAATTCGAAAATATCTATGTGGATCAAGCTACTCGGCCGTCACGAAGGCCTTATTGGCAGCGAAGGTCGCCCGAAACTGTGACGGCGACATTCCTTTTAAGTTCAGGAAATGGCGGTTGAAGTTGGACAGGTTCGAAAACCCGACCTCATAGCAGATTTCGGCCACCTTGGTCTCCGGATGGATCAGCAGCATCTGGCAGGCCAGATCGACGCGAAGCTGGTTCTTGTAGCGCACCAGAGTGGATCCCGTGTGCCGTTTGAACGCCCTCGAAAAGGCGGAGGGGCTTTGCCCGACGAGCGCCGCAAGGTCTTTCTCATCGACATTCTCGACGAGGTTCTCCCGCAGATAGGCAATCGCACGGTTCAGGCCGCTTTGGTTCAGATCTTCCAGATCCAGCTCATAGCTGAGGCTGGCCAAAACTTCCGGTTCTGGCGCCCGCGCCAGAATATCGAGCACCTCCCAAAACAGCGCCAATCGCTTCAACCCGCGCGCCTCGACAAGCTGACGCATCAGCGGATCGACCTGCGCGCTGGTCTGCGCATCGAACAAAAGCCCGCGATGGCTGCGCTCCAACAAGCCACGCATCGCCTCCATCTCCGGCATCACATCCGCCGCGCTCTCGATGAACGCCTCGGGGAACTGGATCACGAAAGACCGCGCCAGAACGACCTCCCCCGGAGCAATATCGGAAATCCAGTTCTGCGGCAGGTTCGGCCCCGTCATGATCAACTGACCGGGGGCGAATTCGCCGATGTAATCGCCGATATAGAATGTGCCGTGGGTATCGACGACCAGATGGATTTCGTATTCTGGGTGGAAATGCCAGCGCACTGTCCGGAACGGGTAGCCGTGCATCCAAGCGGCGAAACTCTCGCCTTTTCGAATTTGCACCAGCTCCAGATCGGGTTGCATTCCATCTCCTCCCAACTCGCTCCCGCCATCCCCTCCGATGACGCTGCGAGTTCCAACACCCTACTGGCTTGACACGCGGGCCTCTACCTCATGACGCAATTATTAACGATACTTTTTTGCAGACCCTTTGGGAAAATATGGGCAGTGCAGTTTTGCGGGGGCGCTGCAACGCAACGGCGAGCGCCGCATTGCAGCAATTATCCTCTTATTTTATTGAAGATCAGGCGCTTGAGTGTTTCGATGCAATCAACTCACACCCTCAACAGCGGGATAAGCCGCCAAATGCCTCTCATACTTTTTCGCATAGGCGTCTACGAGTGCTGGATCCGGCAGGATCTCGGTTTGCAGTGTCGGCGCACCAAAGGTCGTTGCGCTGCGGTCTCCCGTGGCGCAGGCAGCAGCCAGCTTCGCCGCCCCCAAAGCCGCGCCAAAATCGCCCCCCTCAGGCAGCAACAACCGCAGCCCAGTGACGGAGGCGAGAATGCGCAACCACGCGAGAGATCGCGCCCCGCCACCGACCGCCCACGCCGCCTCAACAGGCGTGCCCGCCTTGCGCAACACGCGGGTGCAATCGGCGAAGGCCATCGCGACGCCCTCCATCACCGATTGCACCATCTCCGGCAGCGCCACATCGCGGCGCAGATTGAGGAAGCCCGCCGCCGCTTCAGGATTGTTCAGTGGCGTTCGCTCGCCCGAGAGATACGGCAAGAACAAAGGCCGCGCGGGCCGCGACGCCGCCTCCGGCACCATCCCCGCCAACTCCGCAACCGGCACACGCGTGATTTCAGAGAGCCACGTCATCGAATCCGTCGCCGAGAGGATCACCCCCATCTGGTGCCATGTGTCCGGCACCGCATGGCAGAAACTATGCACCGCATCCTCGGTATTGGGCTGGAACTGATCGCAAGCCGCGAAGAGCACACCTGAGGTGCCCAGCGATAGGAACCCTGTGCCCTGCGTCATCACCCCCATCCCGCAGGCCGTCGCGGCATTGTCGCCCGCGCCGCCCGCAACGGGGACTTGCGGCACGCCCCACGCCTCCGCCAGTTCTTTGCGCAACACACCCGAGATATCGCAGCCCTCGACCAGCCGCGGCATCTGATCCCGGCTCAACCCCGTTGCCGCTAGCAAATCATCAGACCAATCCCGCTTGCCGACATCCAGCCACAGCGTGCCCGAGGCATCGGACATTTCGCTGACATGCTCGCCCGTCAGCCAAAGCCGCAGATAGTCTTTTGGCAAGAGTACCTTCGCTGTGGCCGCAAACACCTCGGGCTCATGTTCGGCCACCCATTGCAGCTTTGGCGCGGTGAACCCAGCCATCACGAGATTGCCCGCAATCGCATGGAAATCGGCGCGGGCGGTCAGTGTCGCGCATTGCGCCGAAGAGCGGCCGTCATTCCACAAGATACAAGGGCGCAGCAGCCTATCAGACGAATCCAACAAAACGGCGCCGTGCATATGGCCTGAAAGGCCAATTCCTTGCAGTTTTACCATCATTGACCCGTGGGTCCGGCGCAAGTCATCCATCACCTTGCGTGTGGCGCTGATCCAACTTGCGGGGGCCTGCTCGGACCAGCCCTCTTGCGGCCGCGAGACTGAAAGCTCCGCGTGGGCGACAGCAACCGGCACGAAGCGATCATCCACCAACATCGCCTTGATGCCGGAGGTGCCCATATCCAATCCTAAAAACATCGCTTACTCCGGCATCAAAATCTGAAGTTTCACATCGGTCTCGCGCGCCTCAACGGCGCGATCAAAGCCCGCGATACTCTCCTCGAACGCAATTGTGCCCGAGATCAGCGGCGTGAGATCAACCTTGCCCGAGGCGATCAGCGCAATCGCGCGGTCATAGACATTGGCGTAGCGGAAGACCGTCTCAACCCGCAGCTCTTTCGCCTGCAAGCCAACAATATCAACCGGAACCGGATCGACAGGCATCCCGACCAGCACGACCGTGCCGCCCGGACGCGCCAATTGCGCGATATTCAATATGGCGGGCGCGGCCCCTGAGCATTCAAAGACCACATCCGCCCCCCAACCCTCGGTCGCCGCATTCACCGCGTCGACGGCGGACGTGGAGCGGATATTGACTGTCTCGATCCCGTCATAGGCGCCAATGATATCGAGCTTGGGCTGTGCGAGATCCGCAACGATCACCTTGCTACACCCGCCCGCCAGTGCGGCCAGCGCCACCATCATCCCGATCGGGCCCGCGCCTGTCACAACCGCCACATCGCCGGGCTGGATCCGCGCGCGCAGCGCCGCCTGCATCCCAATCGCGAAGGGCTCGACCATGGCCCCCTGCGCGAAGCTCACCGTGTCGGGCAGTTTGTAGGTGAAGGCCGCCGGATGGATGACCTCCGGCGTCAGGCAGCCATGCACCGGCGGCGTCGCCCAAAAGCGCACGGCGGGATCGACATTGTAGATCCCCAACTTGGCGGCGCGCGAGGTCGGATCAGGGATACCCGGTTCCATACAGACACGATCTCCCGGTTTCAGATGGGTCACATCCGCCCCGCAGGCCAGCACGACGCCAGAGGCTTCATGTCCCAAAATCATCGGTTCGGTGACGACGAAATGGCCGATTTTTCCATGCGTATAGTAATGCACGTCGGACCCGCAGATCCCGACCGTATGCGTTTTGATCCGCACATCCTTCGGCCCCAGTGTCCCTATGATGGGGAAATCCCTCAACGAGAGTTTGCCCTTTTCCTCCAATACCAGCGCCTTCATGCAAGCCTCCTCCGGTCGTCATTTGCCAGCCAATCGCGGCCAGATTTCTGGCCTGTTGCAATTTGCTGACCCCGCGCTGCGCCGATGTAAATGGAAACTTGACCGACGACGCACAAACACCATCGGGCGGGAAAATTCCTATCACTCGCCCTGTCGGAACTGCGGAGAAACGAGAAAACACTGGGATGAACCGCAAAGCCCCCCGCGCTGGACAAGACGCGATTCGGGTCGTCCACGGGGCGCGGGCAGCTTACGCTGAGAGCCGCGCGAAGATGACAACCCAGACCGACAGGATGGTCGCGATCCACAGGAAATAGACCCCGTTCCAGTTCAACCCCACATGGCGCGCAGAGACATTTCCGAAACCACCAATCAGAAGGGTTGTCGCGGTGAAGGGCGATGTGACCCCGCCAAGCGCCCAGCCAGAGGTGATGGCGACGATAATCGCGGACGGCGACACGCCAAGGGCCTGCGCGGAAGGGATCAACGGCGCGATCAGCGTCACGGCCATGATCGGGTTCATCCCGATCTGCCCGGCCAACGGGATGAGCCAGACAAGTCCGACGAGAATAAGCCATGTCGGCAGAACCGCCAAATCCCAGCCAAGACCCGCGAATGTGGGCTCAAGCAGTGCCGATCCGACCGTCCCGATATAACCCGCCATCATCAGCAAGATAATCTCGCCCCGTAGGCTTGGCAGTTCCGTAAAGGCGAAATCGGACAGACGTTGCGACATCCCGCCCCCCATCCCGTGAGGCCCCGCCCCGCGGGTTTGCAGCATGACCCAGACAACAGAAACGCAGGGCACGATCACCAAGACCAAGCCAACCACCCGTATTCCAGTCAGCAAGAATAACACGCCGATGCTCGCGATAATCACCGCCAGCAGAATCGCGAGCGGGGCCATCAAGAGCCAACTGCCCTCGGGCCGCGCGCGCATAGGGCGTGGCCCCGCGATCTTTGGCTTGAAAATCGTATCAAGCGCCCATCCTGTGCCAACCATCAGGACGGAGGTGATCAGGCTGGGCACGAGCACCTTCCCCCAACTCGCCCCCGGAATAAGCGCCGTGGAAATCGCGACGGCAAAGGACAATGGCGACCACGGCAAGGTGGAGGTAAACCCGCGCTGGATCGCGAGCAGCATGCGCCGCGTGCGATGCTCTTTAATCTCGGTGTTGGGTTCGGTTTTGGCGCTGGCCACCGCCAATCCGCCCAGAAGCGCAATCGCCCCGTAATTGAGCACCAAGGCGAAGAGCTGGCCACCAAAACTCAGCGCGAGATAGCGGCGCCCCGGGGGCTGTTCTGCCAGAAAATACCCCGCCTTCTGGATCGAGGGCGATCCCTGCGCGGCGCTGCGCAATGTCACCAGCGCGCAGAAAAACGCGCAGATAAACGCCGCCTTCATCAGCCCGTTTTTGACCACCATCTGCCAATCGGGCAGATGCATCGCGAGGGCGAGCGTCAACACCAGCCCCACCGCGACAAAGATCTTGCGGCCATTGGGAACCTGGATCGTCAAAAGCAAAATCACGACGCCCGTGACCAATGGCAACACACCGCCCACGAGATGCGCGGCGCCCCATTCATAGAGCACCATCAACGCTGTGGTCAGGATCAGCAATATACCAGTGGAGGTCGCGAGCGCTCTGTTCATCGTGCGCTCATATGCGCCCAAGGACGTAAGAGATGCAATTTCAAAGTGCTGCAACCGCAAAGGCCACGCAGCCTGCATCCGGGCTATTGGCCTTGGTGCGTTTCATACCTCTGTAAATGTTCGAACCTGCCATCGCGCCACGCAAAGGGATTATCTAAGCGAGTTTAGGAAACAGAACCGCCCCGCGAGATACGCGGCGGCGATGCAGATACATTTCTCATCTTTTCTGTGTAATCTCCCTCAGCATTGCCGACTAGATGCGCGCTAGGTGCCGCAGAGCGTCACTGTCAGCCCCAACTCCCGCGCCAAAGCGGCCTTGGCCTGCATCGCGCGGTCTGCCTCCGCTGTGGAATGCGCGTAGACGACCTGAATGTGGTTGGCCTTATGGCGCGCCATCATCTGATCGCGGGTTACGCCCGTCAAAACAGCATTCATCATCGGCCATTCCCTATTCGTCCCCTCGGCGCGCGCGCGTTCTTCCGCCTCCGACAGGCGCACCGCTTGGCCGCGCCCGATATCCATATGCAATGCTCCGTCAGCGACGAAGATCCGCGACCAGATGATCTCGCCCGCTTTCGCGACCCCGCGCAACGTCCCGCCCCCGAAAGGGAAGAACATCGGCGGTTGGCGAAGACTTTCTGAGCCGGCCCAGCCGCCCTCATGATGCGCAGGCGGCGCGGCGCCGGAAATCTCGAACAGCCAGACAAAATCCGCGCCCCCCGCGTGGCGGGCATCGCTGCCCCAGCGCAGATCGTGCAGGGTGTTTTCTACTGGCTGCCCCAAAGCACGGTGCAACCGTTGGGTCAAAATCCCGTCGAGCGCCGCGCATTCGTCAACCTCGTTGAAATGCACAATCGCCTGACCTGCGCGGATCACCGATCCATCTGCGCGCGTCACGGGCGGGCGATCTTCGTTGTTGAGCATCCCCTCCACCAAATCCGACGCTGGCAGCAAATCCTTCAGCCCCTGTTGATACTGGATGCCAATAGCCTCGCAGCCGAACTCATCCGCGATCCGCACCGCAGCGATATACATCCGGCATTGGTCAATCACCTGCGCCTCGGTCAGCTCGGTTGCGGGATCTTGGCCGAGATGGAACACCATCCCCCGCGCCAGCATCCACTCATAGGCTGCTCGGCCTTCCGAAAGCGGCACTTGCTGCGTCGCGTAGTAGAGTGCGGATTGCGAAAGCCGCTCTTTAAAAACCCCCATCGGCATCAGCAATTCATCAGGGATGATCGCGTTATACATCCCCATGCAGCCTTCATCGAACACGCCCAAGATCGTCTTGTTCTGCCGTAGGTCTTGCGCAATCTCTGCGACCAGAGCCGCATCTTGTGCTGGCACCGCCGCCGCGTCGAAGGGTCGGAGGTGGCGCAGATCATGGGTGATCTCGCCGCGCGCCAGCCATTGCTTCAACCCGTCAAGGAAGAACGCATCATCAAATGTCTCACTCCACAAAGAGGCATAGGCCACCCCCGCTTTGGTGAGCGAGCCGTTCAGGTTCAGCAACCCCACCAATCCGGGCCATTGCCCCGACCAATTCGCAACCGTCAGGATCGGTCCGCGATGGGTGGTGAGGCCCGCCAATACGTGATGCGAATATTGCCACACCGCCTCGGCCACGATCAGCGGCGCATCGGGATCAAGCGCAGCGAAAATATCCATCCCCTCGCGCTGGGAGGCAATAAACCCGTGGCCTTGCGGTTTGATCGGATGCGCGCGCACCAAATCATGGCCCAGTGCGGCCAGTTGCTCGGTCAGGCGATCCTCCATCGCCTTTTGTGCAGCCCAGCACTGTAGATTGGCGCTTTCGCGCAGATCGCCACTGGCGACGAGATAAATCCGGCTCATCGTTATTCCCCCTCCTGCATGAGTGCCGCATAGGCGGCGTGATCATTCTGCATGCGTCTGAAAACTTTATATTTTTGATCATGATAACGGGCAATTTCGCCGCCGCGCGGAGCGATACTGCCTGCCGCCCCCGACATCGTTCCCATCGCATCCGCGAGGCTTGCTACCTGCCCCGAGGCAACTGCCGCCAGCATCGCCGCCCCCAGCAAAACCGGCTCTTCCTGATCCGGCACGAGCAGCCTGCAGCCGGTCGCATCGGCATTTTCGCGCTGGAACAGCTTGTTGCGCGCCAACCCGCCACTGAGGACAAGCGTGTCGATCTGCGCACCCTCACCGCGCATGACCTCAATGATATGGCGGGTGCCATAGGCTAACGCCTGCACCGTCGCCAGATAGTCGCGCGCCAGATCGTCGAGCCCGGTCTCAAGCGTCAGCCCGCTGATGGCACCTTTGCGCCACGGATCGGCAAGCGGCGAGCGGTTGCCGTGGAAATCGGGCTGCACATGACGATCACGGGTCAGGGTCGCGGTCTCCGGTGCCATCGTCGCCAGATGCGCCTCGATCAGATCACTCAGCCTTTGGCCTGTCGCCCGTGCCCTGGCCTGTAATGGAACCGCCGCCGCATGGCGGGCGATCACCGCATCGAGCAATGCCCCCGCAGCCGATTGCCCCCCTTCCAGCGCCCAGAGATCCGGCAAAACCACCCCGAAGTAAGGGCCCCATACGCCCGCGACAAAGATCGGCGCTGGCGCGAGGGCGATATGGCATGTTGACGTGCCAGCGATCACCGCGAGCCGTTGCGCAAGGCCCTGCCCTTGCAAGCTCACGCCGAGAGTTCCAAGTGCCCCCGCATGTGCGTCAATCAGGCTGGTGGAGACCGCAGTGCCCTCCGCTAAGCCCAGCTCTGCTGCGGCTTGTCGGCTCAAACCACCGGCCCGCACACCGGGCGGCGCGAGCGTTGCGCCGATCGCCGAATGGCCGTTGGCAGACAGATCGCCAAGGCCGATGGCTGCGAGGAAATCATCATCCCAGCCCTCGCCTTGCTGGCCCTTATGGCCAAGATACGTCCATTTGCACACTGTCGAGCACAGCGAGCGCAGATCCTCGCCCGTGGCGCGGTGCACCAGCCAATCGGGCAAATCCCAGAACCGCTCGGCCGCTGCCCAAACCTGCGGTAACTCGCGTTTCAGCCAGCGCAGCTTTGGCAATTCCATCTCCGGCGAGATACGCCCCCCGACATGGGCCAGAGGCGCGCCGCCGAGCGCGTTGATCGCCTCCGCATCCCCCTGCGCACGGTGATCCATCCATAAGATGACATCCTGCCCCGCGCCATTGGACGCGGGCTTGGACTGTGGGTCGACACTGATCGCCGTCTCCGTTGCCCGCCCCGTGACCACGAGTGAACAAGTCGCATCGAACCCGATGCCCACAATAGCAGCAGGATCAACCCCCGCCGCCGTCACTGCGCCACGGATCGCTTGCACCACCGCCTGCCAAATCTCGGTCGAAGCTTGCTGAGCAAACCCCGCAGCCGGGCGATAGGTTTCTAACCCGCTGGCCTCTGCCCCCAAAAGCCGCCCTTGCGCATCGAAAACGCCTGCCCGCGCGCTGCCCGTGCCCACATCTACGCCTAGAAAATACCGCATATTGTCACCACGCCGTAAAGCCGCCGTCGAGCACCAGATTGGCGCCCGTCATATAGCTTGACGCGTCTGACCCGAGGAATTGCACAATCGGGCCGAACTCTTCGATCTCTGCCTGACGGCCCATCGGAACGCGCTCCAAGAACGCATCAATGAATTCCTTATCGAAGCTGCCGGTTTTCACGCCGCCGAAGGTAACAAGGTTCACCCGCACGCCCTTTTGCGCCCAATAGGTCGCCAGATAGCGCGTCATATTCAACAGCCCCGATTTCGACGCCGCATAGGAGATCGCCTTGATGAAGGGCTTGCCGTCACGCTTTTCACGGTACGCGTAGAGCGCCTGATTGGGAGACACCATGCCATACATTGAGCCGACCATGATGATAGAACCGCGCCCAGCCTCTGCCATTTTCGCACCCAAAACTTGCGAGGTCAGCATTACGCCCGTGAGATTGGTGTCGATCACCTCATCCCAATATTTCTGTGGGTAATCCTCAAACGGGGCATTCTGATCGGCATTGCCGTCGGGTTTACTGTCGATCCCCGCGTTATTGATCAGGATATGCGGCACGCCCCAATCGGCGATCAACTGCCCGCTCGCGGCCTCCAGCGCGGCCTTATCCGTCACGCTGGCAACATAGACGCGGATCCGGTCGGCGTGATCGGGGAATTTCTCTGCGATCTGCGCGTCGGTGAACGGACGCCGGCTGAAAATCGCGACTTTCGCGCCCGCATCGGCAAGGGTTTTGGTGAACTGTGTACCAAGCTGGCCTAGCCCGCCTGTGACAACGGCAACACGATCTTGAACGGAAAACTGCGACATCATTTGGAAGGTCCTTTCTGAAGGGGGGAAGTGCCAGTGCTGACGGCATCAGGCGTCACGGCATTAGGCGTCACGGCATTAGGCGCCACGGCATTAGGCGCCACTGGAGTTGGCTTACGCAGCAGGCTGCGCGTGAAGGTCAAAAGTAGAATGGAGCAGACAATCACGCCCAGCACCGCGGAGACGGGCCGTTCGAAAAAGCCAAGCAGATTGCCGTGCGAGATCTGCATCGATGAGATGAAATTGCGCTCCAACACGGGGCCGAGAACCAGCCCGAGGATCACCGGCGCGATCGGGTATTGGTTGCGCTCCATCACATAGCCAACCAGCCCCGCCACCAGCATGGTCCAAACCCCGAAGAGGGTATTGTTAACCGCGAAAGAGCCGATGAAACAGCACACGAGGATCATCGGCACAATCACCGCACGCGGAACCGACAGAACATGACGCGCAGCCTTGATCGCCACATAGCCCAGCGGGAACAGCAACAGGTTCGCGATAAAGAAGCACATGATGATGGAGGTCGGCATAACCGGGTTTTCCACGAACAATCGGGGCCCAGGTGCCACGCCTTTCATGAACAGCACCCCGACCGCGATGGCCGTCACCGCATCGCCGGGAATCCCGAAGACAAGAGCGGGAATCCACGCGCTCGACAGGCCCGCATTGTTCGACGATGTTGCCTCAATCAGCCCTTCAGGGTGGCCCGTCCCGAATTTCTCGGGCGTGCGAGAGAAACGGCGGCTCATCCCATAAGCGATCCAAGCTGCGAGATCGCCGCCCACGCCGGGCAGAGCGCCAATCGCAGCCCCCAGCGAGGTGCCACGTAGCACGCTGAACGGGTAGCGTTTGAGCAGGGCAAACATGCCGATATACGGGCGGTAGACTTCGCCTTTAGGCGGGCGGGGCATCGCTTCTGCCCCGCCCGACAGTCCGCGCAGCACTTCCGAAACGGCAAACATCCCGATCATCACCGGAATGAAGCTGACCCCGCCGACCAGTTCGATACTGCCGAAGGTAAACCGCGGCTGGCCGGTGGTGACATCCAACCCCACCGTTGAGACCAATAGCCCAAGCGTGAGCGACACGCCGCCCTTGGCGGGGGCCGAACTGCTGACCAACGCGCAGGTCAAAAGCCCAAGGCAGGCGAGCCAGAAGAACTCGAAACTAGAGAAATTGAGCGAAACACGCGCCAGTAAAGGGCCCGTAATCAGCAGCACCATTGCGCCGACCAAGCCGCCGATGGCGGAGAAGAAGAACCCCAGCGATAGCACCTCGCTCGCGCGCCCGTTGCGGGTCATCGCATAGGCCTCGTCAGTATAGGCCGCGGAGGCGGGCGTGCCCGGAATCCGCAACAGCGCCCCCGGAATATCCCCCGCTGTGATCGCCATCGCGGTGGAGGACACGATCAAGGCAACCGCCGGAAGCGGATCGAGATAGAAGGTCAGCGGCACGAGAAGCGCCGTCGCCATGGTTGCCGTGAGGCCGGGCAAAGCGCCGACGAACAACCCGTAAGCCGCGCCGAGCAGGATCGCCATGAGAACACCGAATTGCAGCACATTTCCAAGGGCTTGCGCGAGAACGTCAAAACTCATCATAGCCAGCCCTCCAAGGCGCCCGCAGGCAGATCCACGAACATCACGCGGGTGAACAAAAGGTGCAGCGCGATCACGAAGATCGGCGCCACCAGCGCCACGGTGACCCCGCGCGCGCCCATCAACAGCATCAGCCCTGCCATAAACACGACCCCGAAGAGCACGAAGCCGAGCGGCTCGAACAAGAACCCGCCCGCGACCAACCCGCCAATCGCCCAGATCGCCGCGAGCCGTTGCGAGAGCGGCACCCGCCATTCCGCAATGGACACCGCGGGGCCTGCATCACGCAGGCCCGCACGGGTGATCACGGCCCCGAAGATCATCAGCATCGCGCCGCAGATCGTCGGCATGAGGTCCGCGCCAAAGCGTACCCCCGGCACGGCGGGAAGCCCCGAAGCGGCATAAGCCACCCCTGCCCCGAGCACGATAAGCGCGGGACCGATGAGCCGATCACTAAGTTTCATGTCATCTCGCCTTATTGACCGAGGCCTGCGGCCTTCATCGCCGCACCGAGGCTGCTGCCAGCGGTGTGAACGGTTTGATCGAAAGTGGCGGCATCCTGATAGGCCACCGAGAACCCGCGGGACGACATCAACTCCAGAAACGCGGGATCTTCGGTGATCTCTTTGAGCGCGGCGCTGACTTTTTCCGTCACCTCTGCAGGAAGATTTTTCGGGCCGGCCAGCCCCCGGAATGGCAACGGCGACCACTCAATGCCGAAAGTCTCATCCGTGGTTGGAAGATCAGGGTAAAGACTGCTGCGCTCGCCCGAAATCAGCGCAAGCGTTTTGGCCTCACCCGCCTCGACCAAAGGCCGCGCCTCTGCCGGAGAGGTGGAGACCACTTGAATCGCCCCCGCTGCCAATTGTTGCAGTGCCGGCGCTGAGCCATCCGAGGCGACCCAGTTGATCTGTGCCGGATCCACGCCGACCGCGCTCAACAATCCGACCCATGCGAGATGCGACAGCCCGCCACGATTGGCCCCGGACGCCGCGATGGCCGCCGGATCCGCTTTCATCGCGTCGATCAGGCCTTGCACGTCCTTATAAGGCGCATCGGCACGCACATTGACCGCAATCGGATCGGCATTAAAACGGCCAATATAGGTGAAATCATCGGGCGACACACCGGGCAGGCCCTGCGCTTGATACATCGCGCTCTCAATGGTGATCACACCAAGTGTGTAGCCATCAGCCTTGCCCTGAACAATCGCTGAATGGCCAACAAGGCCGCCACCGCCGGTGCGATTCACGACGTTGAACGGCTGACCAAATCGCTTTTCCAAGCCCTCTGCAACGGCGCGCGCAGTCGCATCGGTGCCCCCGCCAGCAGACCACGGAACAATCAGCGTCACTGCCTTCTCCGGCCAATCCGCAAGCGCAGTCGTTGCGCTCAGTGCCACAGCGAGACCAGCATAGCTCAGCATTCGGCCTGCGTATTTTGCTAGTTTGAACGTCATGAAACCCTCCCTTGGTTTTCGTGAGCGGCGCCGATATTCCCCTCGGCTCACTCTTGACATATGACTTATGTCATAAGTAATCTAGACGAGAGAAAGCAAAACCGTCAACAGGTCACGTGTTGGTTTTTTTGGTATTCATCAGAGATCAAAAAAGAGATGAGAGGAATCAGAGCCTTGAAAGCCATCGCCGCAAACGCCCCCGCACAATCGGCCCCGCGCGACCGCCTACACGCCACAGTTTCAGCAGCTTTGGAGGCGCGGATTCTGGGCGGGGATCTGAAGATTGGCGATAAGCTCGAGTCGGAAAGCGCGATTGCGAAAGAGTTTGGCGTCTCGACCCGCGCTGTGCGCGAAGCGATTCAGACACTGGAAACAAAAGGGCTGGTGATGCGCCGTCACGGCGACCGCACCACCGTCGTGCGTGAGGATGTTGGCGAGTTTCTCGATACGCTGGCGATCACAGTGCGCCAAAGGCTTTCGACCAACCCGACCTATCTGGAAGAGCTGATGGCCGCGCGGCGGATGATCGAAACCGAAGTGCTGGAATTGCTCTGCGCGCGCGCCGAGCCCGTCGCCGCCCCCGTCACCCAAGCGCTGGATCAGATGCGCCTTGCGAGAGATGCAGGCGATTTCGCGGGGTTTGTGGATGCCGATGCGGCATTCCACCTCGCCCTCGTCCACTCCGCGCAAAACAGCATCATCTCGATCATCTATGACAATTTCGCAAACCTTATCAACGAGGTAATCCAGCTCACCAGCCGCGTGCCGACAAAATCGCTCGAGGCGGCTTACGACGAGCATGCCGAAATTTATGAGCGTATCCGCCTCGGCGATGAGACGGCGGCGAAGGCGTTGATGCGCAAACAAATCGACAATAGCGCGGCCTATCTACGGGTCGTGATTGAAAAGGCTCAAGTGGAGGAGACCCGACATGCCTGATTTCAACTATGCGGATACCGATTGGAGCGCGATCAAACGTCTCTCCAAATGGTATTCGGGAGATGTCCATGACAGCATGGAGGCCCTCGGCCTCTGGGGGCATTTGGAGGGCATTCGGCTCTTGGGCGCATTGCAGGACGGGCAGGTGATTTGCGGGCCAGCGGTGACAGTTTTGTTCGGCCTGTCGGATCGCAAAGGCGAGCCACAAGACATCTATCACGGGGCCATCGACAACACGCCCGAGGGCGGCATACTCGTGTGTGATGCCTCTTGCGCGCCGGGCTCTTGCTCGGGCGAATTGATGAGCAGTGGTGCCAAGACACGCGGTGCGGCGGCGACCATCGTCAACAGCACCGTGCGCGATCTGGCGCAGGTCCGCGCCCTAGGCTACCCGCTGTTTGGCACCGATCCCAGCCCCGTGGGCGTGACGGGCAAGAAGGAACCGATTGCGGCGCAAGTCCCGATCAAAATCGGTCGCGTCACTATTCGACCGGGCGATGTCATTTTTGGCGACGTGGATGGGGTCGTCTGCATCCCGAAAGAGCATCTGCAAGCCGTGGCGGATCAGGCTGATGAGCTGGGCGGACATGAAGCCGCCGCGCGCGACCGGATCCTTGCAGGCGAGAAGCTGCAATCGGTCTGGCCCGCCTGAGACCACACCCTTTCAAACATCGCTAAGAAATGGCCCCGCCGCAGAATGCAGCGGGGCCCGCTTTGCATTTGTACACCGCTCGTTCGCTGCGCGCGCGGAACCGGCCCGCCTTCCCAATGCAGAAGATCGCATCTGATTGACGTAAACATCTCCGCGCAAGCCGAATTTTTCTGGCGAAATGTGCCCCTTCGACATATAATCAAAGCAAATAAGATAATGGAACTTATTCATAATGTTATCGCTTCGCCATTACGAGGTTCTGGTCATCCTCGCTGAAGAGCTCCACTTCGGGCGCGCGGCGGATATTTTGAACATTTCGCAGCCCCAGCTCACACAGCTCCTCAAACAGATGGAGGAGATGATCGGGACGATCCTGTTTGAGCGCAATCGTCGCAAAGTCAGCATTGCGCCAGCGGGGCGTATTCTTCTTCCCGAAGCGCGCGCCGTCTTGCGCCACGCAAAACGGGCCGAACAAGTTGCCTTCGGCGCAGGGCGCGGCATGATCGGCGAACTGGCCTTGGGCTATATCGGCGCGGCCGCATACGGTGGCGTGTTGACGCGCCTGATCCGGCAGTTTCGCGAGAAAGCCCCCAATACGCGCCTCAAACTCACCCTGATGGATCTGGATCGTCAAATCCCAGAAGTGTCTGCGGGCAATCTCGACGCGGGCATCGTGCGCCTGCCCTACCCTGACATGCCGAACAATGTCGTGAGCCGCACATTGTGCCATGAGCGCCTATGGATTGCCCTGCCAAAGGATCATCCACTCGCCGCAGCGGAGATCCCCGTGCGGCTTGCAGATCTGGGGCGCGAGCAATTCGTGGCGACCCACCTATCTCAAGGTTACGGGTTCGCCGCCTCGATGCATCAAGCCTGTGCGCAAGCGGGGATCACGCCCGATATCGTCCATCGGTCCCCGCAGTTTGCCTCGATCATCAGCTTTGTCGCGGCAGGGCTCGGCATCGCTGTAGTGCCGGACTCGATTCAACACGCGCATATCCAAGGCGTGATCTACAAACCTCTCATGGATGTCGAGGAGAGAGCAAATATCTCGCTCGTCTATCAAAAGAACACCCACAGTCCTGCGCTCGACCTGTTCTTGTCGTGCCTAGAAGACAGCCCATCTTGAAGGAGACCAATTTGCGCGCCGAATATTTCACCACTCTAAATGGCATCTATCACGGCTACCGCGCCGCAAAAGCAGGCGCGCCGACGCTTGTCTTCGCGAACTCGCTGGGCACAGATTTGCGGGTTTGGGATCGGGTTGTAGCCCTTGTACCAGCCGATTGGGGCCTCCTGCGTCAGGATAAACGCGGGCATGGGTTGAGCGCCCTGAGTGACACGCTCACGATTGAAACCATGGCGGATGATGTCGAGGCGCTGCTGGATCACTATGGCATTGACGCTTTTGTCGGCGTCGGGCTTTCGGTCGGCGGTCTGATCATGCAGCGCATGGCGCTGCGCCGCCCCGACGCGATGACCCATCTTGTGCTCTCAGATACCGCCGCGAAGATCGGTTCGCCAGAGCTCTGGGATCCACGCATCGCAACCGTGCTTTCGGATGGTATCGCGGCCATCGGTGACGCGATCCTGTCGCGCTGGTTTGCCCCCGCCTACCGCGATTGCGACGATTTCGCGATGTGGCGCGCGATGCTGGAACGCACCCCTGCGAAAGGCTATGCGCAGGTTTGCGCCGCAATTCGCGATGCCGATTACCGCGACGATCTCGCGAAGATTTCGCAGCCCACGCTTGTGCTCGTCGGCGCGCAAGATACCTCGACCCCGCCCGAGCTTGTGAAGGCAACGGCGGACGGTATCGCAAACTCGACCTTCACGGAAATCGATACGGCAGGCCATCTTCCCTGTGTGGAGCAGCCCGAGACCTTTACCGCGCTCCTGCGCGCGCATATCGGGGCCTAACGCCTCTGCGATCAACAGAAAAAGGCCGCCTTGTTCGGGCGGCCTTTTGCATGTGCAAGTGCTGCGATCTTAGCCTACCGTCACCCCGCCACAGACAAAGAGCGTCTGTCCGGTCACAAACCCGGCCTCGGGCGCGCAGAAGAACGAGACCGCATTCGCGACATCCTCGCCCGTACCGAGCCGCTTGACCGGAATGCCCTCGATGATCTCACGCGTGAGCGGCGCATCCGGCGGGTTGTTCCGCCAGAAAGCCTCTGTCGCAATCGGGCCAGGCGCGACGCAATTCACGGTGATACCATCACTGCCCAATTCCAGCGCCCATGTGCGGGCCATGGATTGTGCAGCCCCTTTTGTCGCCGAATAGAGCGAGCGCAGCTCTTTGCCCTTGGTGACGCGGCTGGTGTTCATCACGATCCTGCCGCCCCCCAGCGCCTTCATCCCCGGCAAAAACGCCTGCGCACACAGGATCGACGGGCGTAAGTTTACATGCATCAGCCGATCAAAATCCTCCAATGCCAGATCTTCCAGCAACGCAGGCCGCACGATCCCGACATTGTTGACGAGGCAGGTCACCGGCTCGTTTTGGGCGATCTCTTGGCACAGGGTGCGGGTCGCCTCCGCGTCGCTCAGATCAATCTGGTAGAACAGATCCGCATCCCGCGTCGGCTCGGCAATATCCAGAACAATCGTGCGAAACCCGTCCGCCTTGAGCCGCGAGGTAATCGCTGCCCCAATCCCGCAACTTCCCCCTGTGATGACGGCACTTCGGCGCGCATACTGGCTCATGCGTCGGTCTCACGCACGGAAGACGGGTGCCGGCACAGCGGCATCACGGCGATCTCCATGTAAGGATAGAGCGGCAGCCCCATCAGCACCTCATGCAAATGCGCATGATCACGGCAGTCGAAGATGCTGACATTTTCGTAGAGCCCCGCCACGCGCCAGATATGACGCCAGATACCTCTGGTCTGGAGATCTTGCGAATAGGCCTTTTCGCGGGCCTTGATTTCATTCGCCACGGCCCGATCCATATCGGAAGGCAGATTGACGGTCATGGAAACGTGGTACAGCATTCAGGCCTCGTTCAATGTGTTGCGCCCGTCGAGATAGGCTTTGCGCCACCGCGTCACGGTGAATTTTTCGAACAGGTCGCCTTGGAAAAACGGGTCCGCCTCGATGAAGGATTGCGCCTCTTGCCGGGTCTCCACATCGAGAAGGTAGAGGCCGCCGCTGGCCTGTGCGCCCGCGTCATCGAGCTTGGCACCGCAGGCGAGCAGCAAGGCCTTATGCGTCTCGAGATAGTCGAGATGCGTCGGGCGAAGTCGGTTGCGCAGATCTGCGCAACAGGATTTATCAAAGGTTTCAACCATCCAAGGCATGGCAGATCAGCCCCCCACGCCCAGCATTCCCCAGATCGTGATCGTCGCAAGGAACACCACGCCGAGGTAGAACAGAACCATCACCATATAGCCCATCAGATGCTTGAGCTTGAGGCCGGAGATCGCCAGCGCCGGCAGCAGCCAGAACGGTTGCACCATATTCGTCCACTGATCGCCGATCTGCACGGCCAGCGCGGTCGCGGGAATCGACGCGCCGAGCTTTTGCGCGGCCTCCATCATCACCGGACCCTGAATGACCCATTGACCGCCGCCCGATGGCACGAAGAGGTTGATCAGCCCCGCCGAGAAGAACGACCAGATCGGCAGCGATTCAGCGCTGGAGATCGAGACGAACCAATTCGCGAGGGCCACGACCAGCCCCGAGCCGGAGAGAATGGCAAGGATACCTGCATAGAACGGGTATTGGATGATGATCCCGCTCACCACTTTCACGCCTTCGCTGAGAGCCGCAAGGAACCGGCTAGGCGTTACAAACAGCGTGACCCCGAGCGACAAGAACAGCAGGTTGATGAAGTTCAACGTCACGCCGCCGCCATCCATCAGGTACAATACGACGTAGAGCAGGCCGAAAAGCCCCATACCGATGCCGAGGATCGGCGAATGGTTCAGGCGTTCCGCGAAGGTGCGCTCGGTTGCATCGGTGTCGGCCACGGGCAGATCCGGCTCGGGCTGCGCTTCAATCACATCGGCCGGATTTTTCGGGTGCAACATCGCGTTGAAGAGCGGCAAGGTGACCAGCAAGATCAGATTCATCGTGATCACATAGGGCGAGAAGATCGTCTCGCTCAGCGGCACAAGACCAATCGTCCCTTCAAGGAAATGCCCCGGCGTGTTGAGCAACAGCGGCACCGAGCCCGACAGGCCAACGCCATATACAGCAAAGCCGGAATAGCCCGCAGCGATCACCAACGGGTAGTGCAACCCTTTGACCTTACGGCCCAGTTTCTGCGCAATCAGGGTGCCGAGCACGAGGCCGAAGCCCCAGTTCATCCAGCTCCCGACCCCGCCTACCAATGTCGCGGCGATAATCGCGGCGCGCGGGGTGTTGATGCCCAGCACAACGATATCCATCAGCTTATCTACTGCGGGCGTCCGGGCAAGGATATAGCCCGCCAGCAGGATGACCGTCATCTGCATGGTGAAGGCGAGCAGATCCCAGAACCCGTTGCCCCAATAGCGCGTGGCCTCCAAGAAGCCCGTGCCTTGGGTCAGCATTGCGAAGATCACCGTCAAGGCGGTGAGCAGCATCGCCACGACCAATGGGTCCGGCATGTAGCGGCTTACGATCCGCGTGAAGAAGTTGGCAATTGAATTCAAGATGTCCTCCCTCTCGGGGCCTCCCGCCCCGGCAAATATCTCTGTGATACAATTTGCTAATCACAGGATATCACTTATATTGTCAACAAATTTATTGTGAGGGAAACACATGCAACACCGGGTCGTTGTCATCGGCGCAGGCATCATGGGGGCGCGCATTTGCAAGCATATTCTGCGAAGTGGACACCCTGTTGCCTTGATTGATCCATCAGACGAAGCGCTTGAAAATGCTGAGAAAACGATAGGTAACCCAAGGGAGCCTCTGACCACGCACACCAAGATCGACGCGCTTCCCGATCTGTGGCGCGCGGCAATGATGGTGATCGAAGTCGTGCCTGAAGTTCTTTCGCTCAAGCATCAAGTGATTGCGGACTCGGAGGCGTTTTTCGACGACTCAACCGTGATTGCCTCCAATACATCGGGATTGCCGACCGCGGAGCTGACGAAAAACATGCGTTGCCCCGAACGCTTCGTGATCACACATTTCTTCAATCCCGCCGATCTCATCCCTGCGGTGGAACTCGTTCCGGGGCCGAAAACATCAGAGGCGGTCGTCGCGAAAACGGCCGCATTTTTAGAGGGCACGGGAAAGAAAGTGGCGCGTCTGCGCGCGGATGTGCCGGGCTTCATCGCCAATCGCCTGCAACACGCGCTGATGCGGGAGTGCTTTCACCTCATGGCAACGGGCGTGGCCGATGCAGAGGCGATTGATCTCGTGACCCGCTATGCGCTTGGCGTGCGCCTCGCGATGATCGGGCCGCTGTTGCAACGCGATCTGAACGGGCTTGACACCCATCTCAACATCGCACGCTATCTCTACGCTGATCTGGATGCGCGCGACACACCGCCGGAGACCCTTGCGCGCATGGTTGCTGCGGGGGATATCGGGCGTAAATCGGGTCAAGGGTTCTACACGTGGGATGCCGAGCAGCAGACAAAAATGGAACAGATCGAACGTCTCTTGCCGGAGCTAATTGCGCTCGCGGCGCAGGTCGACGCCAACGAGGGAGAGTAGACATGCCAACTTGGGTGAACCGTCCAGAGGGCAGCAATTGGGGCGATTTCGGAGCGGATGACCAACTCGGGACGCTGAATTACATCACCGAGTCAGAGCGCCAAGCCGCCGCGCGCGAGATCCGCGAAGGGCGGGCGTTTTGCTTGTCGCTGCCGCTGGATTTGCCCGGAGCCTTGACCCTCAATCCACGCCGGAAACCCCCGCGGCTCGCGCCAACATGCCTTGGCGAGACGCCCTATATCAATTACCCGCTCAGCGAGGTGGATCCGATTTTGCAAGACGTGCTGAGCGATGATCAGGTGCTGCTCTCGACGCAATATTCGACACAATGGGATTCCCTTGCGCATGTTGGCGCGCTGTTTGATGCGGATGGCGATGGCGTGAAAGAACGCTGCTATTACAATGGCCACCGCGCGGATGTGGATGTGGTTGGCGCGGGGGCTGAAGAGGGGCACGCCTCTTACGCGCGGCGGCTCTCGGTCAGTGAAATGGCGAAAACCCCCGTGCAAGGGCGCGGCGTTCTGATCGATTTCGTGCGGCATTTCGGAACCGAGCGCGTGATTGTCGGGCGTGATCTGCTGGAAGAGGTCATCGCCGAGCAAAAAATCGAAATCAAACGCGGGGATATTTTGTTGCTGCGCACAGGGTATTCTGAAGCGCTTTGGGATATGCAAGACGCTCCTGATCCCGCGCGGCTGGATCGCACCGGTGCGGTTCTCGACGGCACGGACACCGCCTTGCACAGATGGATCACCGACAGCCAGATCGCGGCGATTGCTGCGGATAATTATGCGGTCGAGAACCCCCATTCCGATCCCCACGCTTGCTGCCTGCGCCTGCCGCTCCACAATCATTGCTTGTTCAAATTGGGGCTGCCGCTTGCCGAGCTGTGGTATCTGCGCGATCTGGCCAATGCGCTGCAAGAAACGGGGCGCAACGCCGTCTTCCTCACCGCCCCGCCTCTGTATCTACGCGGCGCGATTGGGTCGCCTGTAACGCCCGTCGCCACAATCTAGGTCGGTCGCGGGGTTCGCTTTTGGGCCCCGCCGTGCACCCTGCCGCCCCCCCCCCCCCCGCGCTCATTCCGCAGGCAGATTGGTCGGAAAGATGATCTGCATCGGCAAGGGCTGGGGCGGCGATTTGGCATGGAGCTGATCCAGCATCACCTCCAACAGGGATTGTGTGCGCTGGGTCAGCACCGCCGTCATGATCCCGCCTTGTAACATCCGCCGTGTGTCAGGGCCAAATCCGTGGCCGATCAACCGAACATCGCCCGCCCGCCCCGTCCGCGTCAGCGCCATGCCGATGCCTTCGGACGAGCCGCCCACATTATAAATCCCGCGCAGGTCGGGGTGCCGCTCCAGCAGATCAAGGGTCATTTTCATGTTGGTAAGCGGGTCATCCTGCCCCTCGAATGTGCCTGCGAATTCCAGATGCGCGTGATCGCGCCGGATCAATTCCTGAAAGCCCAACTCGCGCTCGATATGCGCGCGGTAATGGCGGGTGGCCGCGATGATCGCCAGTTTGCCCCCGCTGCGCGGCGCCGTACTCGCCAGCAGATAGGCTGCGGTGCGCCCCGCCGCGAGATTGTCGATGCCGATATAGCCATGACGCCGCGAGCCGGTGATATCGCTGATCAAGGTCAACACCAGCTTGCCCTGATCCACCAGCAGATCGACCTCGTCGCGCACATCGGGGTGATCCACCCCGAAAAACGCGATGGCATCCGATTTCTTTCCCAGTCGGCGCAGACAGCGCGCCATGACATCGGGATTCATCGAATCCATCAGATAGCTGTGGATCCGCGCCCCACGATCCCGCACCTGCGCCCATTTGCGCAGCTCTTGATTGAGGATCCGCAAAAACGGGTTGGCGCTGCTGGGCAGAACCACGGTCAGACGCTGACGATCCGGCCGCGCAAGGCGCGCCAATGCGGGCTCGGAGAGATATTGCAGCGCGGCCGTAGCCTGCAAAACGCGCTCGACCGTCGCGGCGCGCACATTCGGGCGGCCATGCAGCACCCGGTCCACCGTCGCCTCGGAGACGCCTGCGCGCAACGCAATTTCCCTTATCCCTGGCCCGTTTTTCATAACCCATCAAAAACCATCAAAAAACATCGATTGACGGTTTGGACCATATCCGGAACTTTGGGTCAAGACGGCGGGCACGGGAGGCTCGCAGGATTTGGAACTCTTGGGAGGAGATTATCATGACTACGAACGCGCTTTCACGTCGCGGCCTTTTATTGGCAGGCGGTGCTGCTCTTGTTGCTACGCCTTTCTTGGGTAAGGGGGCCCGCGCGGCAACCACCCTACGCTATGGCCACATGCACACGCCCAATTCCATCGCGGGAGCGCAGGCCGAATGGTTTGCCAAAGCAGTTGAGGAAAAGACCGGCGGTGAGCTGAGCATCCAGATTTTCCCCAATTCGCAGCTCGGGAAATTGCAGGAACTCGCCGAGGCCGTCTCGACCGGATCCATCGCCTTTTCGCATAACACCGCAGGCGCCATCGGCTCGCTCTACGCGCCTTTCGCGGCCTTCGACACGCCCTATCTCTACCGCGACATCGACCATTTGATGAAGGTCGTCGATGTGCAAAGCCCCGTGATGCAAGAGCTGAACGAAGGGCTGATCGCGGCCTCCGGCACCCGTGCGCTGTATGCGTTCTACTTCGGCACCCGCAACTTGACCGCTGATCGCGCGGCCAAATCCCCTGCGGATCTGGCGGGCGTAAAAATCCGCTCCATCCCGTTCCCGATCTACATGGCAACGGTTGAGGGGCTCGGCGCGGTTCCCGTCCCCGTCGATTGGTCCGAAGTGCCGACCGCGCTGGCGACGGGCGTTGTGAACGGGCAGGAAAACCCGATGAACGTCTTGGTCTCGGCCAAGCTCTATGAGGTGCAAAGCCATCTGATGCTCACGGGGCACATCTCGGCGGCGCAGGTCGTGATGATGAATGACGATGTGTGGAATGGCCTCTCGGATGCACATAAAGAGGCCGTGGCCAGTGCCGCGACCGAAACCCGCGACCGCGCCTCGCAAGAGATGCTGGCCGCCGAGGCGACCGATCTTGCGGCGCTGCGCGCGCAGGGCATGACGGTGATTGATGCTGATGCGGGCTTGGATCTCGAGAGTTTCCGCAGCAGCGTCAAAGCGCGGGTATCGAAAGAATTCGACGCCGAATGGGGCGATCTTTACGCCAAAATCGCGGCTATCGCCTGATCCATGTCCACCCTCTCCATCCTCACCGTTCCAGCGCCTCCAAAGGCGCTGGATACCCTCACCCGCGCGATGCTGGTGATCGCGACAGGGTTGTTGTTGCTGATCGCCACCTTGATCGTCGCGCAAGTCTTGGCACGCAACATTTGGAACACGGGCCTGCCCAGAGCCGAAGAAATTACGCGGTATTCCGGCGTTCTGGCTGTCTATCTCACGGCGCCGCTGCTCGCGCTGCAGGGCCAACATTTCGCAGTAGATGTCTTCACAAATCTGATGCCACGGCTGCCGCGCCTGATCTGTTTCGTGTTGGCGGAATTGAGCATGTTTGCCTTTAGCCTGCTCACGCTTTGGGGCGGCTGGCTCTATCTTCAACGGGCGTGGAAATTCAAAACCCCTGCGCTCGGGCTACAAAATATCTGGCTTTTCGGGCCTGTGCTGATCTGCTTTGCGCTGATGGCGGTCATCGCGCTGTGGCGCATTTTCGCAGTTCTTCGTCACGAGAGGGCTTTGAAATGACCCTGACGCTTCTGATCCTGTTCGCGCTGTTCTTGATCATCGGCGCGCCGATTGCGGTGGCGCTCGGCCTCTCCTCGGCCGTCACCATCATCGCCCACGGACTGCCTGCCTCGGTGCTTTTGCAACGTGCGGTCAACTCGATTGACAGCTCGCCGCTGCTCGCAGTGCCTCTGTTTATCATGGCCGCTGCCCTTTTGAGCGCGACGGGCGTCACCACCTATATGTTTGACCTCGTGCGAATGGTTGTCGGGCGGCTTCGGGGCGGGATGGCCTATGTCAACGTGCTCCTCTCGCTGGTGTTCGCGGGCATGTCGGGGGCGGCGCTGGCCGATATCGGCGCGCTTGGCGGGATGCAGGTCCGTGAAATGGAAAAGCAAGGTTACACCCGCCGCTTTGCCGCCGGATTGACCATCGCATCGGCCACCATCGGCCCGATTTTCCCGCCCTCGATCCCGCTCATCATCTTCGCGGCCGCGGCAGAGGTCTCGCCGGTGAAACTGCTGCTCGCGGGGATCGTGCCTGCGCTGATGCTGGCGGGGATGCTGATGGGCTATATCGCCCTGATCGCGCGCCGCCAAAACCTGCCCCGCGATGATGTCTCGCCCAGCCTCCCCGCGTTCTTGCGTCTCTCGGTGATCTCACTGCCGGCGTTGATGACACCCGTCTTGCTGCTCGGCGGCCTGCTCTCGGGATATTTCGGGCCGACGGAGGCCGCAGGGATTACTGTCGCCTATGCGATCCTGATCGGCTCAATCGTCTACCGCAAGCTGACCCTCAAGGCGCTGATAGACGCCGCGCGCGAAACCGTATTGGCGACGGCAAATATCCTCTTTGTGGTGGCCGCCGCTGCGATCTTCGCATGGGTTTTGACGATGGATCAAATCCCGATGAAAGCCAGCGCATGGTTGCTCGGCGTGTCGGAAAATCCGCTGGTTCTGCTGCTGATCCTCAACGTGGTGCTCTTGGTTGCGGGCATGTTTCTGGAGGCGATCGCCGCGATCCTGATTATCGCCCCGATTATCACGCCCGCGCTGATCCAAGCGGGTGCCCCGCCCGAGCAAATCGGCGTGGTGATGGTGCTGAACCTGATGATCGGGCTGCTGACGCCCCCTGTCGGGATGAGCCTCTACATGATGTCGATCACCGTCAAACTGCCCTTTGCCGAGGTGGTGCGCGGCACGGCGCCGTTCTTCATTCCGCTTTTTCTGGCGCTCGCGCTGGTGACCTTTTTCCCGGGCCTGACCGCCTGGCTCCCCACCTATCTGATGGAGTAATCTGATGAGCCGTTTTCTAGGACCGACCCGACAATTGGGCTTTGTTGTGCCCGATATTGAAGAGGCGATGCGCCACTGGTCCGATGTGATGGGCGTGGGCCCGTTCTTCTACAATCCGCAAGTTCCGATTGAAGATTACACCTATGATGGCATCCGCTACACGCCGCATAATTCGGTCGCGTTGGCGAACTCCGGCTATATCCAGATCGAGTTGATCCAATGCCGCAACGATGTCCCCTCGATGTACAAGGATTTCACCGATGCCGGGCATTGGGGCCTGCAGCACACGGCCTATTGGACGCAAGATTATGACCGCGATCTGGAGCGCATGCTCACAGAGGGCTTCAAGGTGAAAATGTCTGGCAAGGTCGGCGAGAGCGGACGCTTTGCTTACTTTGATCGCGATACCCATCCCGGCACCGTGATTGAACTCTCCGAAGTCAAAGGCCCCAAAGGCCGGATGTTCGATCTGATCCGCGAAGCCTCCGAAGGCTGGACAGGCGAAGACCCTGTCCGCCCCTTCCCAAATTTGTCGGAGATCTGAGCCATGATCCGCGCAACCTATATCGTTGAGACCCCCTGCCCGATTGATGACGTGGCGCAAATGATGGCCGGAGAGCAAAGCGCGGGCACGTTCGTGCGCGTGGAGGGCGAAAGCGAGGCTTTGCGCGCGCGGTTCGGCGCGACCGTCGTCGAGGTGCAAGAGATTGGCCGCTCCGAGGTGCCAACGCTGCGCTCGGCTTGGGCGGAGCGCAAAGGGTTGACGGGGCCGCGCGGGATCTACCGCGTGGTGATCGACTACCCCGAAGAGAATGTCGGGGTGAACCTGCCCACGCTGGCCTCTGTCGTCGCGGGCAACCTCTACGATCTGGGTGAGGTCACGGGCCTCAAGCTGATGGATGTTGAGGTCACCCCCGCCTACCGTGCGCGCTATGATCATCCCAGCATGGGGATTGCGGGCACCCGCGCGTCCACATCCGTTGAGGGCCGCCCGCTGTTCGGCACCATCATCAAGCCCAATATCGGCCTGTCGCCCGCAGAGATCGCGGCGCTGGTCGGGCGGCTGTGTGAGGCAGGAGCGGATTTCATCAAAGATGACGAGATCGCGGGCACCCACGCCCATGCCCCTGTGCCCGAGCGGATCCGCGCGGTGATGGATGTCGTGCGCCGCCACCGCGACAAGACCGGCAAGCTGGTCATGGTTGCCTTCAACATCACCGATGAGACCGATGCAATGCGCCGTCACGCCGACCTTCTGGCGCGCGAAGAGGGCAGCTGCGCAATGGTCTCGCTGAATTGGGTGGGCATGTCCGCCGTGCAAACCCTGCGGCGTCACACCGAACTGGCGATCCACGGCCACCGCAACGGCTATGGCGGGATGGGGCGGCATCCGCTGCTCGGGATGGGCGTGCGGGCCTATCAAACGCTCTACCGTCTGGCGGGCATCGACCACATGCATGTGCATGGGATGGGCGGGAAATTCTCCGACCTCGACGAGGAGGTCACCGAGGCTGCGCGCCATTGCCTGACCCCGCTGGGCACGAGCGATGATCGGGTGATGCCGATCTTTTCCTCCGGGCAATGGGCAGGCACCCTGCCCCATACGCTTGCCCAGATCGCCTCGGATGATCTGATGTTCCTCTGTGGTGGCGGGATCATGGCACACCCATCGGGACCAGCCGCTGGGCTCAAAAGTCTGCGCCAAGCGCATGAGGCGGTCAGGTCGGGCGAAACGCTCGAAGCCGCCGCCCGCACGCAGCCGGAATTGGCGGCAGCAATGGCAACCTTCGGCACCAAGGGCTGAGCGGCGATGGCTTATGTCTTCATCGCCGACGATTTCACCGGCGCATCGGACACGCTCGCGACCCTGTCGCGGGGCGGGCTGCGGGCACGATTGTTTCGCGATGTTCCCGCAAAGGCCGATGTCATAGGCCTCGATGCGTGGGGCATCGCGACGGATGCCCGCGCCCTAGGCCGCACCGAGATCGACCTGCTGGCGGCGCGCATCGGTCTCGGGATTGCCGCTTTCGCGCCCGCATTCGTACACGTGAAAATCTGCTCGACCTTCGACAGCAGCCTTGAGCACGGCAATATCGCGCGGTGGGCTTTGGGCTTGGCGGATGCCATGGGCGTGCGGGATGTAGCGGTGATCGGAGGGCAACCCTCATTGGGACGCTATGCCGCCTTTGGAACCTTATTCGCCCGCGCACCGGACGGGGCGATCCACCGGATCGACCGTCATCCGATCATGTCCTGCCATCCTGTCACCCCAATGCACGAGGCCGATCTGCTCCGCCACCTCGCGGCGCTCGGGCTCAACGATCTGCATCTCGTATTGCGCGGCGCGGTGGGGGCGGCGTTCCCACGGTTTTATGACGCTGTTGAGCAGGCGGATGTGGCGGCGGCGGGGCGCGATCTGTTGGCGGCACAGCGCAGCCTCGTGGTGATGGGCGCGTCTTCGGTCGCCGAAGCGTGGCTGGCGGCCCAGTCTGCCCGCGACATCCCTCGAACACACGCCCGCTCTGAGCATAAAATAACGGGTCCGATCTTCGCCTTCGCAGGATCGCGCTCTTCGCTGACACTCTCACAGATTGGCGCGGCGGAGTCCTTGGCGCGCTTGCCCGTTGCCCCGAAAGATATGGTCATCGACGGTGAGGCGCGGCGGGCGGCCTCGGCCTGGGCGCAAGAACGGCTCGGGCGCGGGCAGAATTGCCTCGTCTATCTCACCGCAGAGACCGCGGCAGATGTCACGCCCGCGCGGCTCGCGCAGGAAAGCGCGCGCTTCACCGATGAGGTTTTGCGCGCCGCTCGCCCGAAGGGGCTTGTCGTTGCCGGGGGCGATACCTCCAGTGCGATCGTCAAACGCCTCGCGCCGGATTACCTCGATTATGCGGGCGCGCTCTGCCCTGGCGTCCCGATCCTACGCGCGCGGCTGCAGGGCTATGACCTCTCATTGGCGTTGAAAGGCGGGCAAATGGGCGAGGTGGATTTCTTCGCTCGTGCCGTGCGTGAGATGGCGCGCGCTTTAGCTTGAGACGAAAGGGTCATGCGCTCACCGGATCGGGATAGCGCTCCGCCCAACCATAGATCTGCGACACTATCTCGCCAAGCGCCTGCCCCTTGTCGCTGAGCGCATATCCGACCCGCCGCCGCGCGTCGGTTTTCTGCACGCGCGTGACCAGACCCGCCGCCTCAAGATCGCGCAACTGCTCGACGAGCACCTTCCGGCTGATCCCGCCCAGACGGCGCGTGAGTTCGAGGAAATGCTGCTCGCCGCCCATGAGGCAGTGCAGGATATTTGGCTTATGCTTTCCGCCGATCACCCGCAACGTGCGCGCCACGGGGCAGTCACCCGTCTCAGGCACGACCCAAGTCATTGGCCTTTGCGTCAGATCGTCCATCACCCCTCCCGTTACAAAAAAGTGCCTAATTGAGACGCGTTTCACGCCGTGCGACGAGGTTGGAAAGGCCAGTATAGGGAGGATCCAGCCAATGACAAAGACCCTGATCGAGAGGATCCAGATGTTGCCTTTCGGAATGTTGAACGCGTTTTTGGTAATCCACGATGGGAGCGCGATCTTGGTCGATACCGGCCTGCCAAACTCGGAGGGAAGGGTTTATCATGCGCTCAAACAGCATGGGATGGGCTGGGGCGACCTCAAGTTGATCGTGCTCACCCACGGGCATATTGATCATGCGGGCTCCGCTGATCGCGTCAGAGACCTCTCCGGCGCGCCGATCATGGCGCATAAAAACGAGCTGCCCTATTTACGTGGCGAGCCACCGGTTTTGCGCCCGTCAGGGCGATTTGGGCGTCTCTTTCAGAAGACGGGCGCGATTGAGCGGCCTTTCAGCTATCTCACGCCCGATCTGATCCTTTCAAAAGGCACCCATGACCTGACAGGAATCGGCCTTCCGGCGCGGATCCTCCACACGCCTGGCCATACCCCCGGATCCCTCTCGGTGATGCTGGAGGACGGGGACGTTCTCGCGGGTGATCTGGCCGCATCGGGGATCTTGCTGGGCGGCATTGCGCTGAAAAGCAAGCCGAAATCCCCGCCGTTTGAGGAGGCTCCAATGCAAGTTGTGGCCTCACTCAAACAGCTTTTGGCGCGGGGCTGCACCACGTTTCACCTTGGCCACGGCGGGCCGCTGAACCGCGACCAAATATCCGCGCATATCCGATCTCTCATCCTGCGATACGGCGCGGCCAGAGAGTGATGAACGGCGCGCGGGCAAAGCCGCGGCTCAGGCATCAAGCCCCTTCATCCCCTCATCCGTATAGCGCGCGCCCACAACGGGAAGCGCCGCCAAATCCGCAGTGAGCCGCTCCATAATCGCGGGATCTATCACGACCCCCGTCGCCGCCACATTGTCGCGCAGATACTTGATCTGCTTGGTGCCGGGGATCGGGACGATATCCTCGCCCTGCGCCAACAACCACGCCAGGGAAAGCTGCGCCGCTGAGCACCCGACCTCGGCGGCAACCGCGCCGACAAGATCCGCGATCCGGCGGTTGACGGTGGCCGCTTCCGACTGAAACCGTGGCAACATCGCGCGGAAATCGCCCGCCTCAAAGGCGGTATCGGCTTGAAACCGCCCCGTCAGAAACCCGCGCCCCAAGGGTGAATACGGCACGAATCCGATCCCGAGCGCGCGGCAAGTCGGCAGCACCTCGTCCTCCACACCGCGTGCCCAAAGCGAGTATTCCGTCTGCACCGCCGTCACCGGATGCACGGCATGCGCACGGCGCAGTGTCGCGGCGCTGACCTCGCACAGCCCGATGCGATCAATCTTGCCCTCATCCACCAACCGCGACAGCCCGCCCATCGTCGCCTCGATATCTTCCGCGCGCTCGATCCGGTGGACGTAATAGAGATCAATCCGCTCCACCCCGAGACGCTTGAGCGAGGCCTCGCAGGACGCCCGCGCATATTCCGGGCTGTTGTCGATGCCGCGCCGATATTCCCCCGCCGCGCGCACAATCCCGAATTTCGTGGCGATTTTCATCGGGTGATCCGTCTGCGCGAGAAACGCCCCGATCAGCTCTTCGTTGTGATGGGGGCCATAAATATCTGCCGTGTCCAAGAAGGTGACGCCAAGATCCGACGCCGCGTGCAGGACTTGCAAAGAGTGCGCATCATCTCGCGGCCCGTAGAACTCGCTCATCCCCATGCAACCCAAACCCATCGCCGAGACCTCAAAACCCTTTGCCAAAACCCGATGCTTCATCTCGCTCTCCAATGCTGTCGCTCTTGTGTCGTTAGGCAAGTCATGGCATTTCCGAATAACAAGGAATAGCGACGCATTTGGCAAAGGGATTTCCAAAATCGGAAAGTTAACCGCCGAGACCCTCATCTGGGATGACATCCGCGCCTTTCTGGCCGTGGCGCGCGCCGGAACCCTGAGCGGCGCGGCGAGTGCGATGGCTGTCGGGATCGCGACCGTCTCGCGGCGGATCGAACGGCTGGAAGGCGCGCTGGCGCAGCCGCTGTTTATCCGCCAGCAATCGGGCTATCGGCTGACCGAAGACGGTCTGGCGCTGATCGGGCGTGCCGAGGAGATGGAGGCGGCGTCGCTCGCCCTCACTGCGGGCCTGCGCGGGGGTCGGCCGATATCTGGGACAGTGCGCTTGGCCACGGCGGAAAACCTCGCGACAGAGTTGATCGCGCCTGCGCTGGGGCCGTTCCGCGCAAGCTATCCGCATCTGACGCTGGAGATTGTGACCGATATCGCCACAGTCAACCTGCACCGCCGCGATGCGGATATTGCGTTGCGGATGGTGAAGCCGGATCGGGGCAACGTGTCGCTGCAACGCTTAGGCACACTCGGATACGGGCTCTACGGGGCGCCCGCCTATCTGGCGCAGCGCGGAGATGTGGCGGAGACGAGCCGTTTTGAGACGGAGTGTTTCATCGGCTGGGCGGAAACCCATGCCAATCTGCCCGCCGCGCAATGGGTTGAGCGCATCTTGCAGGGGCGCGCGCCAAGTGCCACGACCACCTCGCTCGCGACCCAGCGCGCTTTGTGCGAAAGCGGGATCGGGCTCGCGGTGCTGCCGCATTTTCTGGCCGCTCCGCGTGGGCTGATCTGCGTCGCGCGGGATCTGGGGATCGATCAACCAATCTGGCTGGTGACCCAATCCGATCTCGCAAAATCCCGTCGTGTCGAGGCGGTGGCAGCGTTTCTGCGCGCGCTTGTGCACACCCATAAAGCCGCGCTCAGCGGGTAATCGCGCGACGTCATCGCGGTTGATCGTAGCAAGCCTCGCTTGATGCGCAGGGGCCAATAGGCTACCTAAGTCTCCGAGACTCCCCAGATGAGACGTGAAGCGCAGGCGCAAGCCGCTACGCTCAGCGTTTTGCAGGCACGTCGGCTACGTTCCTCCGAAAGGCTGCCGCCCATGGGCTATCTCCCTCCCGTTACGTTTGAAACCCGTGGCATCCATGTCATCGAGCCGATGCGCTACCGGTCCTTCGACGGGCTCTGCAGCATATTTTGGGAGGCCCGTGCGGAAGCTGGTGCGCGCGGCTCTTACAGTTCGCCCGACCCACGTATCACGTTGTTTTTTGATGATATCTCAGCCCATGCCGAGATGGCTGATACCGAGGCAGAGCTGGCCCATGCGCCGCGGCCAATGCTGCGCGCGCTGTACCTGCCTGCGGGCGTCTCGATCGTGACCCGTTTTCGCGCGGCGCATCGCTTCGCCCATCTGGATCTGCATCTGCACCCCGATTGGGCGCTGGGATTGCTCCGCCCCCGCTTGGGCCATGCGGCTGCGACGGAAGCTCTGCGCCAGACGGTTGCGCTGCAAGATGTCGCGGCGCTGGAACCGCTTGGCAAGCTGCTGACAGAGGAGCTCAGGCAGCCCGCACATCACGCCCTATTTTCGGAAACCCTTGTCGCCAGCATGGTCGCGGGGCTTTTGGACCTGGCACCGAAACCCGCAACCGAGGCGGCAGCGCCCGTAAAGACGCCCCTCGCGCAGACCACATTCCCGCGCGCGCAGGGCGGGCTCACCCCCGCACAGATGCGCGCGATTACTGCCCGCGTGGATGCGGCAGACGGGCGGCGGTTGACCCTCGCAGAGCTGGCCGAGACGGTCGGCCTCTCGGAAAGCTGGTTCTCTGCCGCGTTCAAAGCGACCACTGGGCAAACCTCGCTGCAATGGCAACAAGAGCGCCGGATTGAACGGGTGAAACGCCTGATACGTCCGCGCGAGGGCGCGAATGGGCTGAGCCTTGTGGAGGTTGCCGCGCGCCTTGGCTTTGCCGATCAAGCGCATCTGACGCGGGTTTTTCGGCAGATCACCGGAGAAACCCCGACACAATGGCGGCGCAATGCGCGCTTAGAGTGACCCGCATGAAGGCCCCACCCGCGCGACCGCGCGGATGGGGTAATGTGTTACCAAGTCCGGCGCAATGTCGCGCTCACGCTGCGGCCCGGATTGTAATAATCCGCCCCGAACCCGCCGTAAGCCACATGTTTTTCGTCCAACAGGTTCGAGATATTCACCGCGAGCGATGTATTCTGCGCGATCTGATAGCTTGCAGTTGCGTCATAGATGATCGCGCTCTCGGTCTTTTGGGTGTTGGTATCGTTCACCCAATAGCTACCGGTATAGCGCGCGCCCAGACCCAACATCAGCTCGCCGCGCTGCGGTGTCGGAGCCACCGTATAGTTCAACCAGAGCGACGCCATATTCTCCGGCACGAAGGAAAGCTGGTTGCCCTCATTGCCCGCGGTGCCATTCGCCACAATCTCGCTGTCGAGATAGCTATAGGCGGCGGTCAGGCTCAGAGCGTCCGTCAACTCGGCCTTTGCCTCCAGATCCAGCCCGCGCACCCGCACCTCACCCAGCGTTTCGGGCAGCATCGTGATTGGATTGGTGCGGGTGATATCGGTCTTGCTCAGATCAAAGATCGAGGCGGTGAACAGCGCCCGCATCCCTTCCGGCGCATATTTCACACCGAGTTCGTACTGATTGCCGCGCTCCGGCTCCATTGAGAGAGACGAGGCAGGAACGACCGATTCCGCATAAGACCCATAGATTGAGAGATCGGGACGGATCTTATACGTCAACCCGATGCGCTGGGTGGTATCGCTCGCATCCCCGGTTGTGACCACGCCGCTTACGCGGTTCGTCTGGGTGACATCGCTCCAATCATGACGCAACCCGAGGCTGGCAATAACCCGCTCGGAGAAATTCAACTCCTGCTGGAGATAGATCGCCTTACCGGTTGTTGTCTTGGCCGTGCTCGACAGAGGCGGCAATGTGGAAAGATCGATGCCACCCGAATAGACCGGATTTGTCCAATCCAGATCCGCGGCAGGAGCCCACCAGCGCGTATTCGTGCTCTCGGATTTGCGGTACTCCACGCCTGCAACAGTGCGGCTCTCGATGCTTCCGAAGCTGTGCTGATACAGAAGATTTGCATCCGCGATAAGATCTTTGGAAGTGGATTCATTGGCAAAATAGGATCGCGTGGCCGTCGTCGTATCGGGGATCACCCCTGTGACATAGGCGTAGCCGAAATCGCTCTCCGTCTTTGACCAACGCACCGTCGAATGCGCGCTCAGCCCGCCACCGAAATCATGATCGAGCTTGAAGGTCGCGCTGTCGCGATCGGTGCCACGATAGTGGAAATCCGGCTCGCCCATAAATACGCTGCGATCCAGATCGGCGCCAACCGGATAGCCCGGCCCTGTCACGCCGTCCCGGTCGAGGTGATCAAGGGTCAGGCTCACAGTCGTCGAATCCGTTGGCCGCCAGCTCAGGCTGCCCATCAGGAATTTCTCATCGTCGCGCGAGTAATCCACTTCAGTCTCGCCATCGCGGATCTTGCCCGTCAAGCGGTAGGAGAGCGTGCCGTCTTTCGTCAGATCGTCGCCAAAATCAACGCCGACTTCTTTTTGCGCGAAGGATCCGACGGTGGAATAGACCTCCCCCCAACGCCCCGTTTTGGGCAGTTTGGAGATGTAGTTCACCGAGCCGCCCGGATCGGAAATCCCGAATCCGGTGGAATTCGCGCCCTTGAGCACCTCGATCCGCTCATAGGCGTAAGGTTCTTCCCGAATCCCGCCGAAATTCGCCCCGATCAGTAAACCATCGCGGTAGGTATAGGCGTTAAAGCCGCGTACCATGAAGTGATCGAAGCGATCATCGCCGCCGTAGTAATTCGTCACCACGCCTGCGGTATATTGCAAGACGTCCTCAACGTTCTGGACGCCGCGAACCTGCATCTCCTTCGCGGTGATCACCGAGACCGACGCCGCCGTGTCGAGCACCGCTGTCGGCATCTTGCTGCCGCTGCTGGCATCTGTCGCCACAATGGTGGAGCCATCGTCTTCGCCCTCAACCAAGAGCGGCTCGAGCGCCACCACATCCCCTTGCATCTGCTGTGCCTGCGCTGCGCGCGGCGCGCCAAGGCCAATCACCGCGACGCTGCACATCAGCGCCGCAACGCCGCCTTGCCAATTTTTCATTCCCACATCCCGCGTCTTCACGATGAACCAAGCTCCTGTATCTTTATCTGGGCAGTCTCTATTCCGCTGGCTTGGCCGCGCATCTGCGCGGCTCGCTCGCATCCATCGGCTGCGAAGGCAGCCCTGCGCCGACGCTGCCAAGCGGCCCGCATCGACGATAACTGCGCCCCGCTAACAGGTCTGTCGGACCTCGTCTTGGATATTCCTATTGTTTTTGTCGGAAATCATGCAAATCGCCATGTTCGGGCCTGCTGATTGGCGTTTTCACACGGCCCTCGGCTTGACGCTGGCGCGCAGAACGTGAAAACCCGATTAAAATAGTCATGAATCGGAGAGCCCATGTCCCTCGCCCCTCGAATCGCGTTCATCGTCGCTTGTCTCGGGCCCGTCACCGGCGTGATGTCGGCGGAGCGCGCGGCCGCTCAAAACGCGCCGATTACCATTCAACACGCGTTCGGCGAGACGGTTCTGCCGCAAGCCCCCAAACGGGTTGCCGCGGTCGCTTGGGCCAATCAGGAAGTGCCTCTGGCCCTTGGGATCGTGCCCGTCGGCATGGCCCGCGCGGGATTTGGCGATGATGATGGCGATGGCATCATGCCGTGGGTTGCGGCAAAACTTGATGCGCTCGGGGCTGACACGCCCGTCTTGTTCGACGAGGGCGACGGGATTGATTTCGAGGCGGTCGCCGCCACCGAGCCCGATGTTATTCTGGCGGCCTACTCCGGCCTGAGCCGCGAGGATTACGATATGCTCAGCAAGATCGCCCCCGTGATCGCCTATCCGCGCCAACCGTGGACGACAACGTGGCGCGAGATGATCCAACTCAACAGCGCGGGCCTTGGTATGGCGGCGGAAGGGGATGCGCTAATCGCGCAGATGGAAGCCGAGATCAAAACCGCCGCCGCGGCCCATCCCGAACTGGCCGGAAAATCCGCGATGTTCGTCACGCATCTTGATCCGACAGATCTCAGCACCGTGAATTTCTACACCGATAATGATGCCCGTGTGCAGTTTTTCCATGATATCGGCATGACCTCGCCGCAAGCGGTTCTGGACGCCTCAACCGAGGGCAAATATTCGGGCAAGATCAGCGCCGAGCGGATCGACCTGTTCGATGATGTCGATATCGTGGTGACCTATGGCGGCGCAAAACTGCTGGAAAGCCTGAAGGCCTCCGCCCTCACGGCACGGATGCCAGCCGTTGCGCGGGAGTCCATCGTCATGCTGCCGAACAACCCGCTGGGCAGTGGCGCCAGCCCGACCCCGCTCGCGATCAGTTGGGTGCTAAAGGACTATACGGCGCTGCTTGCCGAGGCCGTGCGCAAGGCGCAATAATGCAACTCGCCCTCCTCCCCTCATCCGGCGTTTTGGCTGCGCGACAGCAGGGCACGCGCAGGCGTTTGCTCACCTTGTCCCTCGCCTGTGCGCTGCTCAGCCTCGCTGCTATCTTATCAGTCACCTTCGGCACCCGAGATGTGGCTTGGCCCGATATCGCCCGCGCGCTTTCAGGCCAAAGCGATACGATTGGCGCGGCGGCAGTCTCCGCACGGCTGCCGCGCACTGCGCTGGCAATGCTCGCAGGCGCGGGGCTGGCGTTGGCGGGCACCGCGTTGCAAGGGGTGACGCGCAATCCGCTTGCGGATCCCGGTATCCTCGGGATCAATGCGGGTGCAGCCCTCGCGGTGGTCGTTATGCTGGCGTGGGGGAGCCTCGAGACGGGCGCGGCCTATGCGCTCACCGCGAGCCTCGGGGCGGCGCTGGCCGCAGGGCTCGTGCAGGCGATTGCGAGCATGGGGCGCGGCCGCGCGACGCCGCTCAAACTCGCGTTGGCAGGAGCCGCGACATCGGCGGCACTGGCCTCGTTCACCACGGCGATCATCCTGCCTCGCAATGACATCGCGGGCCTCGCGCAAAGCTGGCAAATCGGCGGTGTCGGCGGCGCGACATGGGCGCAGATCACGCCCGTCCTGCCGTTCTTTGCGCTCGGGATCGCGCTGGTGATGCTCAATGCGCGCAGGCTGAACCTATTGGCGCTTGGCGAAGAAACCGCATCCGGCTTGGGCGAGAACGTGCAGATCGCGCGCGGGCTGGCGGTTTTGGGCGCGATCCTTTTATGCGGCGCGGCCACGGCGACTTGCGGCCCCATCGGCTTTGTCGGCCTCGTCGTGCCGCATCTGATGCGCGCGCTGATCGGCGTGGATTACCGCTGGCTGATCCCCGCAAGTGCGCTTGTCGGGGCCGCACTTCTCACGGGCGCTGATGTCGCGGGGCGTCTCATCGCGCGACCCGCCGAACTGGATGTTGGGATCCTCACGGCGTTCCTCGGTGCGCCAGTGTTCATCTGGATCGTGCGCCGCCGCAAACTGGGGGCGCTATGAAAGCGGTATCCGCCCCTCTCCCCGTGCGGCTGAACGCTCTGCGCGCAGCACAACGCCGAAGCCGCTATCAGATCATCGCAGGGCTGTTGGCGCTGATCATTGCGGGCGTCGCCCTCACCTTGATGCGTGGGCAATCCTTCACGCCGCCGATGACAGTGCTCCGCGTGCTCTCGGGCGACGATATCGCGGGGGCAAGTTTCGCGATCCGCGAGCTACGTCTACCGCGCGCGGTCATGGCAGTGCTGACGGGGCTTTGCTTCGGGCTTGGCGGTGCCGCCTTCCAGACCCTGCTGCGCAATCCGCTCGCAAGCCCAGACATCATCGGGATCAGCGCAGGCGCGAGTGCGGCGGCGACGATTGCGATCATCTTTTTCGGGCTGGGTGGGGCAGCGGTTTCCCTCATCGCTGTGATTGCGGCCCTAGGCGTTGCCGCGCTGATCGCCGTGTTGGCGGGGCGCGGTGCGGCGGCGGGGACGCGGCTGGTGCTGATCGGGATTGGCCTCTCGGCCATGGCGCAAAGCCTCACGGCTTGGGCCTTGACCCAAGCGCCGAGTTGGTCGCGCGCCGAGGCGTTGCGCTGGTTATCGGGATCATTGAACGGCGCGACGCTGGAGGCGGCACTCCCCCTTCTGGCCGCCCTTGTGATTTGCGGCGCGGTGCTGATCTCGCGCAGTCCGGCGCTTGAGGCAATGCGGATGGGCGAGGATATGGCAGCGGGCTTGGGCGTCTCACCCGCCCGCACGCGCCTGATCGTCGCCCTCGCGGCGGTCGGCGTCATCGCCTTTGCCACCGCCGCCGCAGGGCCGATCGCCTTCGTTGCCTTCCTCGCAGGCCCGATCGCGGCACAGCTCTCAAAACGCGGCGGCCCGATCCTGATCCCGGCCGCGCTGGTGGGGGCCGCTTTGGTCTTACTGGCAGATTTCACGGGGCAATTCCTGCTGCCCGCGCGCCTGCCCGTCGGCATCGTAACCGGCGCGCTTGGCGCGCCTTACCTGATTTACCTGCTGATCCGCATCAACCGTCAAGGAGGGGCCCTATGACCGCCCATCTCGCTGTCGAAAGCCTCACCGCAGGCTATGGGGATCACCCGATTCTCACCGATCTGACGCTGGATTTCAAAACAGGAAGTATCACCGCGATTGTCGGCGCGAATGCCTGCGGCAAATCCACCTTCCTGCGCGCGCTCTCGCGGTTGCTGCCACCGCAAAAAGGCCACACGCGCCTGAATGGGGCCGATATCCACACCGTCAAACCTCGCTTGCTCGCGCAGCGACTGGGGCTGCTGCCGCAATCTCCCATCGCGCCGGAAGGGATCAGCGTACTCGATCTCGTCTCGCGCGGGCGCTACCCGCATCAAGGCCCCTTCGCGCGCTGGAACGCGGAGGATGATGCCGCCGTGGCCGAGGCGCTGACCCTCACCGCGACCGAGGATTTGGCGGAACGCTGCGTCGATGAGCTTTCCGGCGGGCAGCGTCAGCGTGTCTGGATCGCGATGGCACTGGCGCAGCGCACGGAGGTTTTGTTGCTTGATGAGCCAACGACCTTTCTCGACATCAATCACCAGATTGAGGTGCTGGATCTGCTCGTCGATCTCAACCGCTCGCGCGGAACAACCATTGTGATGGTGCTGCATGATCTCAACCTCGCGGCGCGCTACGCGGAGCGCCTCATCGCGCTCAAGGCCGGAAAGCTCTACGCGTTCGGCCCTCCCGAAGAGGTGCTGACGGAGGGCATGGTGAACGAGGTTTTCGGGCTCGCGGCACGGGTCATCACCGACCCGACATCCGGAAAACCGATGATGCTGCCCCTCGGGCGACACGGCATAGCTCAGGAGGCTGCACAATGACATCTACCCTCTCCCCCGCCATGGCGGAAGCAACTCTCGACCTCGCCCCCGAGGCGGCGCGCGAGGTGTTTCAGAAGATCGCGGCGCTTTGGGACTGCCCGACGCAGATCAAGGGCGAAAGGCTGCGCCTGAGCTTTCCGCGCGGGGCGATTGACCTTCATACGGAGGGCGGGAACATGCGCGTCCTGCTGCGCGGGGACGAGCCCTCCTATATGCAAGGCCTGCGAGATTCCCTAAGCGACCAACTCGCACTCGCATCAATCCGTTTGGACTGGGCGCAGGGTCGTTCCGGCCAGCGGCCTGCCAATCTCTCAGTGGCGCGGGTTCTTTCAGTGCGCCGGATCTCCCCCTCTTTCACGCGGGTCGAGATTGAGGGCGATGATCTTGCGCGATTTGCCTCAGGTGGGCTGCATTTCCGGCTGCTCTTCGGGCCCGAAGGTGCGGGATGGCCCGAAACCGACGCGCAAGGGCTGACGCGTTGGCCAGATGGGGCGGGCGCATGGCATCGCCCTGTCTACACCACGCGCGAGATTACGACCTCTGGCCGCGCCGCGCGCCTCACGTTCGACATTTTCCGGCACCAGGGCGGGCGGGTCACGCAGTGGGCTGACGCCGTGGCAACTGGGGCGGAAATCGCGCTGACAGGCCCGGGCGGCGGGGAGACGGATCTCACCGCCCCGTGGCAAGGGTTTGTGGGGGATGAGACCGCCCTGCCCGTGATCGCCCGCTTGCTCAGCGCCCTCCCCGATACCGCAAAGGGCGACGCGGTGATCTTCGTGCCCGATCCCGCCGATATCCAACCGATAGCCCACCCCCAAGGCGTCAACCTCCGCTGGGCGATGCGCGGCGGGGAAGAGACGCCGCTCTCTGCGCTCGCAACCCTGCCCGTCCCCGCGCAAGGCCGCCACATCTTCTTCGCGGGCGAGAAGTCAGAAGCCCTCGCCGCCCGCACGGCGCTTCTGGGTCGAGGTTTGCAACGCCGCGAATTCACGGCAGCGACCTATTGGATCCGCATTAGCAGCGTACAATATCAATAATTGTCTCCGAACATTTTATGCCAGAAAGCCCCCATGCTCGCAAAATTCTTCTCCTATTATCGCCCGCATATGGCTCTGTTCTGGCTCGATTTCGGGTGTGCCATCACATTGGGCTTGCTAGAACTTGCCTTCCCACTCGCGATTTCCGGCTTTATCGACAAGCTCTTGCCGCGCGGCGATTGGGGGCTAACGCTGCTCGCTGCTGCCGGATTGCTGGCGATTTACGCAGTGAACACGGGGCTGATGGCGGTGGTCATCTATTTTGGCCACAAACTGGGCATCAATATCGAAACGGAAATGCGCCGCCGCGCCTTCGCGCATCTGACACGGCTGAGTTGGGGGTGGTTTGATCGCAACGAGACGGGCCAACTCACCGCCCGCGTCACCCGCGATCTGGAGGAAATCGGCGAGGTCGCGCATCACGGGCCGGAGGATGCCATCATCGCGGTGATGACCTTCATCGGGGCCTTCATCCTGATGTTCTACCTGCACCCGCAACTCGCGCTGATCGCCCTTGCAATCGTGCCCGCGATGGTTTGGCTATTGGTGATCTACGGCGGACGTATGACCCGCGCGTGGCAAGCTATTTATGGCCGTGTCGGGGCGTTCAACACGCGGCTTAACGAGAGCCTTGGCGGGATTCGCCTCGTGCAGGCCTTCACCAATGAACCGCATGAAGAACGTCTCTTCGCCCGCGACAATCACAGCTATCGCAGTACCAAACTCGACGCTTACCGGATCATGGGCGGCCTCAGCGCCTTCCACTATATGGGGCTGCGTCTTGTTCAAGTCGTGATCATGGTCGCAGGTGCCTATTACGTTTTTGAAGGCACGTTGAGCACGGGCGCCTATGTCGGGTTTTTGCTGCTGGTGGGTGTATTTTTTCGCCCGCTCGAGAAAATCGCCGCCGTCGTTGAAACCTACCCGCGGGGAATCGCGGGGTTTCGCCGCTATCTGGAGTTGCTCGCCATCTGCCCCGAGATCACCGATCGCCCAGACGCGAAGGAAGCCCCTGCCCTGCGCGGTGAGATTGAGTTCGATCATGTCGAATTCGGGTATGATGGCGGAGGCCCGGTTCTGCACGATCTGTCGCTAACCATCGCGCCCAGCGAAACCGTGGCGCTCGTCGGCCCCTCTGGCGCGGGGAAAACCACTCTGATGGCCTTGGTCGCACGGTTTTACGAGCCAAGCTCGGGCCAGATCCTCATTGACGGCATCCCGCTGCGCGAGATGACGATTGCATCCCTGCGCAAACAGGTCGGGTTGGTGTCGCAGGAGGTGTTTCTCTTCGGCGGCACGCTGCGCGAGAACATCGCCTATGGACGGCTGGAGGCCACCGAAGCGGAGATCGTTGAGGCCATCGCCAATGCGCAGCTGACAGATCTCGTCGCGGCGCTGCCCGAGGGTTTGGATACGATTGTAGGCGAACGCGGCGTTCTCCTGTCGGGCGGGCAACGTCAGCGGGTGGCCATTGCGCGAGTGTTCCTAAAGAACCCGCCGATCCTGCTTCTGGATGAGGCGACCTCGGCGCTGGATCGCACGACGGAGCGCGAAGTGCAGGCGGCCCTCGCGCGGCTTTCGGTCGGGCGGACAACGCTGATCATCGCGCATCGCCTCTCCACCATCCGCGATGCGGATCGGATCGTCGTTCTGGAGCAAGGCAGGATTGTCGAGATCGGCAATCATGACGAGTTGATCCGCCGAGAGGCCGCCTATTTCGCGCTGGCACAATGAGGGGTGGCCGCTAAGCCGGATATTTGCGCGAGGTGACAGAGCCGCGCAGCACCAACTCGGGCAGAATCAGCGTCTCTGCCGGTGCCTCCGTCTTCGGCCTATCGGCGATCATCTGGATCAGCTTGGTGATCGCCAGCTTGCCAATGATCGAGCGCGGCTGCCGGATCGTCGTCAGCGCGGGGGTCACATAGGTGGCCTGCGGGACATCATCGAACCCCGTCACCGAGAAATCGAGCGGGATATTATAACCCCGCGCGGTGAGGGCGTTCATCACGCCAATCGCGGTGTAATCATTCACGCACATGAAGGCTGTCGGCAGACGGTCACGCATGAAGCACAGCTCAACCGCCTGATAGCCCGCGCTGATCGTGCCATCCCCCTCTAGGATCAACGGCGCGACACGCGGGAGTTTTGCCGCCTCCATCGCCGCATCAAACCCCGCGCGGCGGCGGCGATAGGAGATCTGCATCTTGGTCTCGCCGACGAAGGCAATCTCACGATGCCCCGCCGCCAAGAGATGCTCGGTCGCCTTGCGCGCGCCTGCGAAATCATCAACGCCAACATAGGGATAGGGGCTGTCCTCAATCGGCTCAAACGCGGCGACAATTGGTGGCAAGGGCATTGAGGACACCGCATCCCCCGCAGGCAATCGCCCCGTAAACAGGATCATCCCCGCCGCCTGATGCGAGGTGACATAGCGCAGGTAATCCAGCGCCCGCTCGGGGTCGTTTTGCGTGTGACCGATCAAGATCGCAAAGCCATGCGTGCGGGCCTCTGTCTCGATCCCGATCAAGGTTGTTGCGAAATTCGGATCCCCGATATCGGGCGCAAGGACAAGAATTGCGTTGGACCGCCCGACCCTCAAGCTGCGCGCCATGGCATTGGTGGTGTAGCCCGTCACCAAGATCGCTTGGTTGACCTTTTTGCGCGTGGTGTCCGCGACCCGCTCGGGGAAATGCACCGCGCGGCTGACCGTCGCAATCGACACGCCAGCGATCCGCGCAACGTCTCCGATTGTGGGCTGGTCTTTGGGCGCCACGGAACTCTCCTCTCGCATAATAGGCCATAGTCTCAGGCCAACGTCCGGTTTGCATGGCAGAAACCGCGCCTTCGCACCAGTGTCTGGCCGTCAATGTAAACCTTTACACGATTCATGAAAACGTTTACATTTATCCGTGAAGGAAGTTGAGGAGCTTCTGGGAGGGGACATGCCAATATCACGAGATGACCACGGCTCGACCGTTCTATCGGCGCGTGGAATATCGAAATCTTTCAACGATGTGCCGGTGCTTTTCGGCGTCGATTTCGATATGCGCGCGGGCGAGATCCATGCGCTGATGGGCGAGAACGGGGCCGGAAAATCGACTCTGGTGAAAATCCTTTCAGGGTTTGAAGCGCCGACGTCCGGCGATCTCATACTGGACGGGCAGCCGATCACCCTGCCCCCCGATGGCAAGGCAGAGCATGTCGGCATTGTGTTGATCCATCAGGAAATGAACCTCGCCGATCATCTCACCGTCACCGAAAGCCTGTTTCTGGGCCGTGAAATGCTGCGCTTCGGGTTGCTCAATCGCAAAGAAATGCGGGCACAAACGCGGGCCGTTCTGCGCGATCTCGGCGCGGATGTGCATGAAGACGCGCTGATTTCTGATCTCACCATCGCCCAAAAACAAATGGTGGAGATCGCCAAAGCCATCAGCCGCCGCGCACGCGTGATTTTCATGGACGAGCCGACTGCTGTCCTCTCCCAAGATGAAGTGGCAAAGCTCTTCGCACAGGTGCGCAAACTGCGCGATCAGGGCACCAGCTTCGTCTTTGTCTCGCATAAACTCGATGAGGTCATGGCCCTCACTGACCGCGTCACGGTGCTGCGCGACGGGCAATGGATCAAGACCGAGGCCACCCGCAACCTTGACAGTGAGAAGATCGCACAGCTCATGGTCGGGCGAGAACTTTCCAGCCTTTATCCCACCAAAGCCGAACCCGATGTTGATGCGCCCATCGCGCTCGAGGTGCGCGACCTCTCCACCGGATTTGTGAAAAACGCGAGCTTCAGCCTGCGGCGCGGCGAGATCCTCGGCTTCTCTGGCCTCATCGGCGCGGGGCGCTCCGAGCTGATGGAAGCCATCGTCGGGCTGCACCCACGTGCGAGTGGCACGGTGATGATCGACGGCGTAGATCTGCCGGCCGGAAACATGGCCGCCGCCACCGCGATGGGGCTGGCCTATCTGACCAAAGACCGCAAAGGCAAAGGGCTTTTGCTGCAAGAGGGGCTGACCCAAAACCTGACGCTTCAATCGCTGGCGCAGCATTGCCGCATCGGGTTCCTCTCCCCCGCCAGCGAGGCAAAAGCCATGCAGCGCGCCAAGCGTCGCTTCGATATCCGCGTGCGCGACCCGCGGATCGCAGCGGGGCGCATGTCTGGCGGAAACCAGCAAAAGCTATTGCTCGCCAAAGTGTTAGAGACAGACCCCAAGATCATCATCATCGACGAGCCGACGCGCGGCATTGATGTGGGCACCAAGCAGCAAATCTACCAATTCATCGCCGTCCTCGCCCGCGAGGGCTACTCGATTATCGTGGTGTCCTCAGAAATGCCCGAGGTCATTGGGCTCTGCGCCCGCGTCGCGGTGATGCGCGAAGGCGCCTTGGTCGAGATCCTTGAGGGCAGCGACGTCAATGAAAGCCAGATCATGCGAGCGGCCGCTGGCCTGCGCAAAGCCACCGCATAAGGGAGATACTACGTGAGCGACCAAGCCAACCCCGCCGCCGCCCCCTCCAAGCTCAAAACCCTCGATATGCGGGCGGTTGCGCCGTTTATCGCGCTGGCTTTGCTGCTGGTCGTGGGGGCGATGGTCAACCCGAACTTCATCGGCCTGACCAACCTCGCCAATGTGGCAACGCGCGCCGCCTTCATCGCGATCATCGCCGTCGGCGCGACATTTGTGATCTCCTCGGGGGATCTCGATCTCTCCGTCGGCTCGATGGTCGCCTTTGTCGCCTCCGTCATGATCCTGTTCATGAATTCGGGGGCCATCGACAACCCGCTGATGATGATCCTCGCGGCCTCAACCCTCGCCCTCGTGTTGGGGGCGCTGTGCGGATTTCTCAATGGCGCTGTGACGACATGGGGCCGGATAGAGCCGTTCATCGTGACGCTGGGCACGATGGGGATCTTCCGCGGGCTGACGACGTGGCTCAGCCAAGGGGGCGCGATCACGCTCTCCTCTGCCGAGCAGCAAGACGTGTTCCGCCCCGTCTATTTTGGCCGTTTTCTCGGCCTACCAATTCCGATTTGGGTGATCCTTGCGGTCACGGCGGTGGCGGCTTTGATCATGTATCGCACGCGTTATGGCCGCCATGTGGTGGCGGTCGGCTCGAACCGCGATGTGGCGCGCTATTCCGGCATCAAGGTGGACCGCGCACGCATGACCGCCTTCATCATTCAAGGCATCTGCGTTGCCATCGCGGTGATCCTTTACGTGCCGCGCCTTGGCTCCACCTCGGCCACCACTGGCATGATGTGGGAGTTACAAGCCATCACCGCTGTGGTTGTGGGCGGCACCGCGTTGAAGGGTGGCGCGGGGCGGGTTTGGGGCACGATCTGCGGCGCCTTCATCTTGGAACTCGTGGGCAACATCATGCTGCTGTCCAACTTTATCTCCGAATATCTGATCGGCACGATTCAGGGCACGATCATCATCATTGCCATGCTGGTGCAGCGCTCGCTGTCGCGCAAGGCATAGGGCCGCAACGAACGCCGGTCTCTCGCACGCGTTCGATCTAGGGAGGATTGAAATGAAACAAACGGTACTTGCCCTCGCACTCGCCTCTGTGTCCTTCATCGGCACGGCCTATGCCGAGGATATGAAAATGGGGGTCTCGATTCCGGCGGCGGATCACGGCTGGACGGCGGGAGTTGTCTATCACGCCAACCGGATCGCGGAGAAACTGGAAGCCGCCTATCCTGGGCTGGATGTGATCGTGAAAACCTCGCCCGATCCGGCGTCGCAGGCCAATGCTCTGCAAGATCTCGACGTGCAGGGCATCAATGCGCTGGTGATCCTGCCGACGAACCCTGATCCGCTGGTGAATGCGATCAAAGAAATCAAGAACAAGGGCGCGTTCGTAGCGCTGGTTGACCGCGCGCCCTCGAACAATGATCTCTCGGTGCGCGATCTCTACGTCGCGGGCAACAACTTCGGGCTGGGGGAAGTTGCGGGTGAGTATATCAAAGAAAACACCCCCGAGGCGAAAGTCGTCGTGATCCGCGGGATGCCGATCCCGATCGACCAAGAACGTCAGGACGGGTTTGATGCAGGCATCGCAGGCTCCAAAGTCGAGATTCTGGATCGTCAGTTTGGCAATTGGAACCGCGATGATGCGTTCAAAGTCATGCAGGATTACCTGACCAAATACGATCATATCGACGTGGTTTGGTGCCAGGATGACGATATGTCGGTGGGGGTTTTGCAAGCCATCGAGCAATCGCAACGCACGGATATCAAATACGTTATCGGCGGCGCGGGCTCGAAAGACATGATCAAGAAAGTCATGGACGGCGATGCAATGGTCCCTGTCGATGTGCTCTACCCGCCTGCGATGGTTGGCACCGCGATGGAAATGACTGCTGCTGCGCTCTACGCAAATGTGCCGACGGCAGGTGTTTATACCATCGACGCGACGCTGGTGACCAAAGAGAACGCCGAGCAATTCTACTTCCCCGATAGCCCGTTCTAATCGCGCCTCAGAGAACGGGAGGCCCGCTTCCCGTTCTCACCCCCCCAAATTCGCCAGTCCCAAACCGATGGAGGCCCCAATGGCTAAAACGATGAAGGGCCCTGCCCTTTTCCTCGCGCAATTCGCGGGCAATGACGCGCCCTTCGATACGCTTGAAAACATCACCAAATGGGCCGCTGGCCTCGGGTATAAAGGCGTGCAGATCCCGACATTCGATGCGCGGCTGTTTGATGTCGAGAAAGCCTATTCAAGCGATACCTACTGCGATGAGATCAAAGGCATCTGCGCCGATGCGGGGGTCGAGATCACCGAGCTATCCACCCATTTGCAAGGCCAGCTCGTCGCGGTGAACCCTGCCTATGACACTGCCTTTGACGCCTTCGCCCCTGCGCATCTGCACGGCAACCCCAAGGCCCGCCAAGAATGGGCGGTCGATCAAGTCACCAAGGTCGCGAAGATTTCCCGCAAGCTCGGGCTGGATGCCTCGGTCTCCTTCACTGGCTCGCTCGCCTTCCCCTATCTCTACCCGTGGCCGCAACGCCCTGCTGGACTGATTGAGGAAGCCTTTACCGAGCTCGCGCGGCGCTGGAAGCCGATCCTTGATGCTTATGACGAGAACGGCGTGGATATGGGCTATGAGATCCATCCAGGAGAGGATGTGTTCGATGGCGCGACCTTCGAGATGTTCGTCGATGCACTGGGGGGCCACGAACGCGCGCAGATCAACTACGACCCCTCGCATTTCTTGCTGCAACAGCTTGATTATCTAGCCTTTATCGATCTCTACCATGATCGCATCTGCGCCTATCACGTGAAGGATGCCGAGTTTAACCCCGATGGCCGGCAAGGCGTCTATTCCGGCTACCAAGGCTGGACAAACCGTGCGGGGCGCTTCCGGTCCTTGGGCGATGGGCAAGTTGATTTCAAAGGAATTTTCTCGAAGCTCGCGCAATATGGCTATGAGAGTTGGGCCGTTTTGGAATGGGAATGCTGCCTGAAATCGCCCGAACAGGGCGCCGCCGAAGGCGCGCCGTTCATCCGCGATCATATCATCGAGCTGACGGGTAAGACCTTCGATGATTTCGCGGGCGGCAAGGACGATCTCGCGCAGATCAACAAAATGCTCGGCCTGTGAAATGGGCTGTGACCTGACCCCGAGGAGAGACAGATGCACACACCTTTAAAACTTGGCATGGTCGGCGGCGGGCGCGGCGCATTCATCGGCGGCGTCCACCGGATCGCGAGCCGGATCGACGGAGAATGGTCACTGATGGCGGGGGCGCTGTCCTCCGATCCAGAGCGCGCGGCGCTCTCTGCCGCCGATCTCGGGATTGATCCGGCGCGCTCTTACGGCTCTTACGCGGAGATGGCCAAGGCGGAGGCCGCCCGACCTGACGGGATTGACGCGGTCGCCATCGTCACCCCGAACCATATGCACGCAGGCCCGGCAATTGCGTTTCTGGAGGCGGGACTCCATGTGATTTGCGACAAGCCCTTGGCCCATAGTCTGGAAGATGCAGAGCGCATCGCCGCTGCGGTGAAGGCCTCGGGCAAGCATTTCATCCTGACCCATAATTACACGGGCTACCCGCTTATGCGCCAAGCGCGCGAAATGGTCGCCAGTGGCGCGCTCGGGACTTTGCGCTTTGTCGCGGTGGAATATATCCAAGACTGGCTAACGGAAGCCGCCGACCCCGACAACAAGCAGGCCGCGTGGCGCACAGATCCCAAGCGCTCGGGCGCGGGTGGCTGCGTGGGCGATATTGGCACCCATGCGTTCAACCTCGCGAGCTTCGTGACGGGGCTGGAACTCGAACGCCTCTCCGCCGATCTCACCGCTTTCGTGGCGGGGCGTGAGGTGGATGATAACGTCGAATGCCGGTTCCGGTTCAAGGGCGGCGCGAAGGGCACGCTTTGGGCGAGCCAAGTCGCGGTGGGCAATGAGAACGGCCTGAGCTTGCGGATCTACGGCGATAAGGGCGGGCTAGAATGGCATCAGGAAAATCCCAATGTGATGAGCTTCACCCCCTTCGGTGAGCCTAAACAGTTGCTCACCCGCGGCGGGGCGCAGAAGATCGGCGCGGCCCAATTCCTGCGCGTGCCCCCGGGGCACCCCGAGGGGTATCTCGAGGGGTTTGCAACCGTGTATAAGGATGCGGCCGCGCTGATCCGTGGCGAGGTGGAGGCAGGCAAAAGCCAAGCGCCCACGATTGAAGATGGCCTGTTGGGGATGCGGTTCATCAAAGCCTGCATCGAAAGCTCCGCCCAGAACGGGGCGTGGATCGACTTCTGACGCTTGCCCGTCGCTGGAAAGGCGCCAGCGACGGCAATGCACTCAGCCGCGCCGCCGGACCATCCCGTTTCGGGTGATTTGCCGATGCACCGTGCTGCGGTTGACGCCGAGGCGTCGGGCCGTCTCTGAAATGTTCCAGCCCGTCTCATCCAAAACCCGCTGCAACACCGCGCCGGATTTGCTCTCCTCGGCATTCTCGAAAAGCCCGATGCTCGCGGGCAGATCCTGCGCACCCAAAACCAGCGGGGCTGACGCGCGCGCCGTGCCTCCCCCCTCGCGCAGATCCAGCATCATCGCGAGCGCCGTCAACTCGTGGAAATTGCCATCCCACGCAGCGCGACCCAGCCGCGCCATCGCCTCGACATCCAACCGCACCGCGCGCCCGCAGGCCTTTGAAAACGCTTGCTCCGCCAGCCAGATGAGATCCCTCCGCTGGCGGAGCGGCGGCAAGGCGAGCTGCGCGTTGGCAAAGCGCAGCGCGAGATCGCGGCGCAACAGCCCGTCCTGCACGGCGGCGGCAGGATCGCTGACGGTTGAGAACACTAGACGCGCTTGGGCTTGCCGCGGCTTCATCGCGCCGATCGGCCGGAAGGTGCCCTCCGCGAGCAAGGTCACCAGCCGCGCTTGAAGTTTCTGCGGCAGGCTCTCGATGGCCTCGAAGACCAATGTCCCGCCCGCCGCCGCCTCGATCAGCCCGGTTTCCGTCCCGCGCTTATCCTCACGGCCAAAGATCAACGCGGCCTCTTCCTCGGAAATCTCCGCGCAGGGCACGGTCACGAACGGCCCCTTGCGCCCCGCCTCATGGATCGCGCGCGCGAGCTTGGTCTTGCCCGTGCCAATCTCCCCTCTGATCAGGATCGGCATCTGCGCAGGTGCCATCACGGCAGCCTGTTTCAGCAGATCCGCCATCACCGGATCCTCCCCCGCGAGCGCCCGCAAGCCCGCAGGCAGGGCGCGGGACTGCGGCACAGACAGTTGTGGACGCCTGCGCGGCTCGATCGCATGGGCGAACAGCCGATAGCCGTCGCGGGTCTGGATCACCCTCTCGCGTGCGGCGACGCCCCGCGTCAGCCCCTCAAGCGCATCAAAATCCACCTCGAAAATCTCGGAGAGATGCCGCCCTATCAACTGATCCGCCGCGCGCCAATCCGTGCCCAGAGTGCGCGCCATCAGACGCGCGGCGCTATGGGTCATCCCGATCACTGCGCCGCTGGCGTCGAGCGACAGCGCCGCCTCGGGATCGACATCCAGAAACGCCGGATTACCCGCCAACCGCAAAACCCATTCGCGCGGGTTTTCCGCCATCAGGTTGGCCATCTCGATCCGACGCGTGGTTTGCAACACAAGATTCAGCGCAAGATGCTGGCTTTCGCGTGGGCGCGGCGAGGACAGAAGCGAGATATCCAGCACCGCAGCCAAGGCACCACGGCTGTTGTAAATCGGCGCTGCGGTGCACGACAGCCCCCCATGCGTCACATCAAAATGGTCGCTTTGATGGATAATCAGCGCCTCGCCCGTCTCGATACAGGTGCCCACCGCGCAGGTTCCGGCCCGCTCCTCGGACCATTCCGCCCCTAAAAACAACCCACTCTGGCGCAGAACTTCCTTTTGCGCGGCATCGCCCAGATATTCGACAGATACCCCCTCCGCATCCGAGAGCAGCAGCACATAATCCTGCCCCGCAACCAGTTTGTAGAGCGAGTCGATACCGCTGCGCGCGATGGCGATAAGATCCTCCGAGCGCTCCCGATGCGCCCGCAGCTGGCGATCCGGAACGATGTAAGCCTCGGCGCGCGCGGCAGGATCAATCCGATGCTTCTCAAGACACCGCCGCCAGCTTTCCACAACTTTGGGATCACGCCCCAGACTTCCAAGACGCCCCAACTCCCCCGCCACGCCGCCGCGCGTCAGGGCCTCGATTTCCCGAATATGGTCGAGATCGGCCTGCATTATCCCCCCGATAGCGCCGCATCCCAAGGGATTGGGATGAAACTGCGCCTTCCTTATGGGGGAGCCTAGCGGATCAAGCGCGCGCTGGAAACGGGGCAGTCTAAGCGCCGCAGCATCCATGCCGCAGCGCAGAATAACTGTTGCACGCAAATGCAACAGTTGCGCTATGCGGTGCAACAGTCCTGCGGGCTAAGCCATTGGAAAGGTTGGTCACAAAAACGGAAGTGGCGGCGGGGCCTCGCCTCTTGTCAGGCTAGGTGAGTAACAAGAGGAGGAACGCATGAAAGCGTTACGGTTCCACGCGGCCAAAGATCTTCGGATTGAGGAGGTTCCGGCCCCGTCCGCCCCCGCAGCGGGTCAAGTCGTCATCAAAAATCACTTCGTCGGCATCTGCGGCACCGATCTGCATGAATATGCCAATGGCCCGATTTTCATCCCGACCGAGCCGCACCCCTATACCGGAGCGCAGGGGCCGCAAATATTGGGCCATGAATTCGGCGGTATCGTCACGGCCGTGGGCGAGGGCGTGACCAATGTGAAGGTGGGCGACCGCGTTGCGGTGCAACCGCTGATCGCACCGCGCACGGGCGAGCATTTCGGCGAGCGCGGATGGCTGAACCTTTCACCCGTTCTCGGGCTGGTGGGGTTGAGCTGGGGCTGGGGCGGGATGGCCGACGCTGCCCTCCTCAATGATTACAACGTCTGCAAAATCCCCGACACGATGTCGGACGAAGAGGCAGCACTGGTCGAACCCACTGCAGTGACTGTCTATGCCTGCGACCGCGCGGGGGTGAAGGCGGGCGACTCTGTGCTCATCACCGGCGCAGGACCGATCGGGATTTTGGCGCTTTTGACCGCCAAGGCCTTCGGCGCGACAAAGCTTTTTGTCTCCGACATGAACGAGACACGGCTGAAACTGGCGCGCGAGATTCTGCCGGAGGTGATCACCATCAATCCGGTGAAAGATGACCTTGTGCAGATCGTTCAGGCCAATACGCAGGCCAATCTGGGCTGCGATATTGCGATTGAATGCGTCGGCAATGATCGCGCCTTGCAAAGCTGCCTTGATGCCGTGCGCAAACAAGGCACGATTGTCGCCACTGGCGTGCATCCGGGCGTGGGCAAGCTGAACTTCTTCGATGTGACCTTCAAGGATGTCACGTTGAAAGGCTCATGGTGCTATCCGGCCTATAGCTGGCCGCGGGTGATCGACCTGATCGCCTCGGGTGTGATCCCTGCGAGGAAGGTCGTCACCAAGAAGATCCGGCTTGAAGAGGCGGTGTCGGAGGGCTTCGACACATTGCTCGATCCGGCGGGCACCCAACTCAAGATTCTGATTGATCTGAAGTAATCCGCCCTGCGCCGATGCAGCTCGAGGAGGGGCTGCACGGCGCGGGATCATGAGAGCATTAGGGAGGAAACCATGCTTGATTCAACCGCTCGCGGCGGGCTTGCCGCACTTGTTGCCGATCTGGAGAGGGCGCTGATTGCGCAGGATGCGCAGGCTGTCGCCGATCTCTTCGTGGAAACCGGATTCTGGCGCGATCTCGCGGCCTTCACCTGGAACCTGAAGACCAGCGAAGGCCGCGCGCAAATCGCGGAGATGGCCAGCGCGCAGCTTTCCAAGATCAAACCCTCAGCCCTCGCGCTCGACCCGAAGGAGGAGGTCTCCCAAGCCGATGGCGTGACCGAAGGCTGGCTCATATTGGAGACGAAAGCAGGGCGGGGCGTAGGCTATATCCGCATGAAGGAGGGCAAAATATGGACCCTTCTCACCACGCTGCATGAGCTAAAGGGCCATGAAGAGCCGCGCAAAACCCGCCGCCCGATGGGGGCAGAGCATGGCCATGATCCTGAGCGCAAGACGTGGAAGGAAAAACGCGAGGAAGAGGCCGCGCGCCTCGGCTATCTCGATCAGCCCTACACACTGATCATCGGCGGCGGGCAAGGCGGCATCGCGCTCGGCGCGCGGCTGCGCCAGCTCGGCGTGCCGACGATCATCGTCGACAAACACCCCCGCCCCGGCGACCAATGGCGCAACCGCTACAAGTCGCTGTGTCTGCATGATCCGGTTTGGTATGACCACATGCCCTACCTGCCCTTCCCCGATAACTGGCCCGTCTTCGCGCCGAAGGATAAGGTCGGCGATTGGCTGGAGATGTATACCCGCGTGATGGAGTTGAATTACTGGTCCTCCACTTCCGCCAAATCCGCGCAATATGACGAGGCGAAGGGCGAATGGACGGTGGTACTGGATCGGGATGGAGAAGAGGTCGTGATGCATCCCAAGCAGCTCGTGCTGGCAACGGGCATGTCGGGCAAGGCCTTTGTGCCTACGTTCAAGGGGCAGGATATTTTCAAAGGCGAGCAGCAACATTCAAGTCAACATAACGGGCCGGATGCCTACCGTGGCAAGAAGGTCGTCGTGATCGGCGCGAACAACTCAGCGCATGATATCTGTGCCGCCCTGTGGGAACACGGCGCCGATGTGACGATGGTGCAGCGTTCCTCGACCCATATCGTCAAATCCGACAGCCTGATGGATCTGGCGCTGGGTGGCCTTTATTCCGAGCAGGCCGTGGCCAACGGGATCACCACCGATAAGGCAGATATGATCTTCGCCTCGATCCCCTATAAGATCATGGCCGATTTCCATGTGCCCGTTTACGACCAGATCAAAGAGCGAGACAAGGACTTCTACCGCGATCTGGAAAAGGCCGGATTCATGCTCGATTTCGGCGATGACGAGAGCGGGCTGTTCATGAAATACCTGCGCCGCGGCTCGGGCTATTATATCGACGTGGGGGCCTGTGATCTGGTGATTGACGGCTCGATCAAATTGCAATCTCGCAAAGGCATCAGCCATCTGACGGAAACCTCTGTCGTGCTGGACGATGGCACGGAACTGCCCGCTGATCTGATCGTCTATGCCACCGGATATGGCTCGATGAATGGCTGGGCGGCCGATCTTATCTCGCAGGATGTGGCGGATAAGGTCGGGAAATGCTGGGGGCTTGGATCGGACACCACCAAAGATCCTGGCCCGTGGGAAGGCGAAGAGCGCAATATGTGGAAGCCCACGATGCAGGAAGGGCTGTGGTTCCACGGCGGCAACCTGCACCAATCGCGGCATTATTCGCGCTATCTCTCGCTGCAACTCAAGGCGCGGTATGAGGGGTTGGAAACCCCCGTCTGGGGGCTTGAGGCTCCGCACCACCTGAGCTGATACAGTCCCTCGCCGCGCATCTCACAGGCGCGGCGAGGGGTTTCCCCTCACCATGCTATAGCCCCAGCCTCAAACTGGGCAAAAATCGTGCAAACCCGATGCATGTGTTCGTCATTTTGTTGCGGTGAGCCCGCCAGCGCCGTAGATTGGGGCATGATCACACAGAAGATGAAATATGCCCTCAAGGCTGTAATGGTTCTTGGCGATGAAGCGAACGGCGAGAAGCGCCCTTTGCGGATTGAGGATATTGCGCAACGGTCCGGCGCGCCGAAGCGGTTCCTTGAGCATATCCTGTTGGAGATCAAGAAGGCGGGGATCGTTGCCTCTACGCGCGGACGCGCGGGCGGATATGTCTTGATCAAAGACGCCAACACGATCTCAATCCCCTCTTTATTGCGCCTGATTGATGGGCCGATTTCGCCCCTGCCCTGCCTTTCACGCGTTGCCTATCGCAAATGCGATGATTGCGCGGACGAGCAAACCTGCCGAATCCGTCGCTCGTTTTCTGAGGTGTTCTACGGCTACTTGCTGATGTTCGAGGGCATGACATTGGAAGATATGCTCAAAGGCAGCGACCGAGGCGAGATGTCAGAGGTGGTCGCGACCACTGGGATGACGACGAACTAACCTATTGTTTAAAATAATTTTATTGATGTCGCGCAAGCGAGTTCTATCTGCACGCCTTAAATCACGACAATCCCGATAGATTTTTATACTTGATTAATCACGATTAATACTGTCGCCTTACTCGTATTGGGCAAATCGCCCCCTTTCTTGAACGAGGAGACGACCATGACGAACGAGCTTTCAAACCGCCTCACAGGCGTGCACCTACTTAAGGGCCACACCGCTGGCCGGACCGCCGCGCCCTATGCCATCGCGCCGATCGCTGCGCGCCGAACCGCGCAAAAACCACGGATCCGCGGATGGCTCTTCGCTACTGTTTTCGGAATGCTGGCGATTGGCGCAACCTCGACATTGCGCGCTGAAACGCTGCTCAACGTCAGCTACGACCCGACACGCGAATTCTACCGCGAGTATAACGCCGCCTTTACCGATTGGTGGAAGGCGCAGGGCCATGACGCGCCGCAGATCGAAACCAGCCATGGCGGATCTGGCTCGCAGGCTCGCTCTGTTATCGACGGGCTGAATGCGCAGATCGTGACCCTCGCCCTCGCCGCCGATATCGACAAGATCGCCGAAGCCGGAAAGCTGCCCGCCGATTGGCAGAGCAAGCTGCCACACAATGCCTCCCCTTATACCTCGACGATCGTTTTCCTCGTGCGTGAGGGCAATCCGAAAGGGATCAATGATTGGGGGGATCTGGTACAGGACGGATTGGAGGTGATCACCCCCAATCCGAAAACCTCAGGCGGTGCGCGCTGGAACTATTTGGCCGCATGGGCATGGGCCGAACGCAATGGAAAAGACCCGCGCGCCTTTGTCGGCGATCTCTATCGCCATGTGCCGGTATTGGATAGCGGCGCGCGTGGCGCCACGACAACCTTCGCGCAACGTGGCATCGGGGATGTGCTCCTCGCATGGGAAAACGAGGCCTATCTCGCGCTGCAAGAACTCGGCGATGACAGCTTTGATATCGTTGTGCCATCGGTTTCGATGCTGGCAGAGCCACCCGTTGCCCTGGTTGAAACTGCGATCACGGATGACGCGCAGCGCGCCTTGGCCACGGCCTATCTCGAACACCTCTATTCACCCGAGGCGCAGGCCCTCGCGTTCAAGCATTTCTACCGCGCATGGGATGCCTCCGCCGCCGATCCAGCAGATGTCGCACGCTTCCCAAAGCTGGATCTTGTGAGCATCGATGCCTTCGGCGGTTGGGCAAAAGTGCAAGCGGATCACTTCGGTGACAAAGGGATCTTTGACCAGATCTATGTGCCGCAATGAAAGGGTTTGCCCTGTCTCGCAGATCCGCAATGCCGGGGTTTGGCCTCACCATGGGCCTGACCCTGACGATGCTCTCGCTCATCGTCCTCTTGCCAATCGGCGCTCTTCTTCTGAAGGGCGCCAGCTTTGGCCTCGCCAATGTTTGGGAGGTTGTAAACCGCCCGCGCACATGGGCAGCGCTCTTCCTCTCTTTCCGGCTTTCGGCTTATGCGGCCCTGTTCAATCTCGCTTTCGGCGTTCTGCTCGCATGGGTTTTGGTGCGCTACCGGTTTGCGGGACGGCGCCTCCTTGAGGCGGCAATTGATCTCCCCTTCGCGCTGCCCACTGCGGTTGCAGGGATTGCACTGACCACGCTCTACGCCCCGAACGGTGCCTTCGGAGCATTAGCGAACGAATTGGGATGGCGGATCGCCTATACCCAATCGGGGATTTTTCTGGCGTTGGTGTTTGTCGGCCTGCCCTTCGTCGTCCGAACTGTGCAGCCAGTTCTCGAAACGATGGATCGCGAGATCGAAGAAGCCTCGGCCACCCTCGGTGCAAGCCGCTTCTTTACAATCCGGCGGATCATCCTGCCGATGCTGATGCCCGCCGCGCTGACAGGCTTCGCCCTGTCTTTGGCCCGCGCCGTTGGGGAATACGGATCGGTGATCTTCATCGCGGGCAATATCCCGCTGCGCACGGAAATTGCCCCCCTGCTGATCGTCATTCAACTGGAAGAGTTCAACTACGACGCGGCGGCGGCCATCGGCATCGCGATGCTCACCCTCTCGTTCACGATGCTGCTCGCCATCAACCTTCTGCAAATCTGGAGCCGTAGGAGACTCGGAGATGTCTGACTTGCCCCTCGCTATCCCCACGCATTCCCCCATCACCGAGCGTGCCCCCGTTCGCGTTGTGCTCATTGGCATGGCCGTTGTCGGCTTGGCCATTCTTGTCTTCGCCCCGCTCATCGTCGTCTTTTCCGAGGCACTTTCAAAGGGCTGGGCAGTGGCGCTCGCCAGTCTCGCAAACCCGGACGCGCAGTCGGCAATCCGCCTAACACTCACCGTCGCCGCCATCACGGTGCCTGCAAATGCGATCTTCGGTGTGGCCGCTGCATGGGCGATCACCAAGTTCACTTTCCGTGGAAAAGTACTGCTCATCACTTTGGTTGATCTCCCCTTCTCGGTCTCTCCGGTTGTCGCTGGCCTATGCATCGTGCTACTGTTTGGCGCGAATTCGGCGATTGGTGGCTGGCTGGTGGCACAAGGATATCCGATCGTTTTCGCGCTCCCCGGTATCGTCATCGCTACACTGTTCATCACCTTTCCCTTCGTCGCCCGAGAGCTGATCCCGCTGATGATTGAGCAGGGCCGCACGGAAGAAGAAGCCGCGCTCACGCTCGGGGCGTCAGGCTGGCGCGTGTTTTGGACAGTCACCTTGCCCAATATCCGCTGGGCGCTGCTCTACGGTGTTTTACTCTGCAATGCGCGCGCGATGGGCGAGTTCGGCGCAATCGCAGTGGTATCAGGCAAGATCCGGGGGCAGACCGCAACGATGCCGATCATGATCGAGATGCTCTACAACGAGTATCTCTCCACGGCGGCTTTCACTCTCGCCGCTGTTCTAGCCCTGCTCGCCCTGATTACCCTTGCCCTGAAAACTGCGCTGGAACTGCGTCATGCGGACCAGCTTGCCGCACTCGGCCACCGCTGAAAGGATCGCCGCAATGAAAATCGAAATCGACTCTATCGCTAAGACGTTCGGCAAAACCGCAGCCCTCCATCCGGTCTCGCTGACGATCCCACAGGGCGCCCTCGTTGCGCTGCTAGGCCCCTCGGGATCTGGGAAAACAACCTTGCTGCGGATCCTCGGCGGCTTGGAATTCCCCAGTGCGGGCCGCGTGCTATTCGACGAAATCAATATCAGCCAGATGTCGGTGCAAGACCGCCGCGCAGGGTTCGTGTTTCAAAGCTACGCCTTGTTTCGCCACATGACCGTCTTTGAGAACATCGCCTATGGCTTGCGCGCACGCCCGCGCTCGGGACGCCCCGCAGAGGCAGAGATCTCGCGGAGGGTCAATGATCTGCTCCGGTTGATCCAACTCCCCGATATCGGCCCCCGCTACCCGAGCCAATTGTCAGGCGGCCAGCGCCAAAGGGTTGCGCTTGCCCGTGCGCTGGCGATTGAGCCACGGATGCTGCTGCTCGATGAACCGTTCGGTGCGTTAGATGCGCAGGTGCGCAAGGAGCTGCGGATGGGTCTGCGCGATATCCACGATCAAACCGGCCTGACAACAATCTTCGTCACTCATGACCGCGACGAGGCCATGTCGCTCGCCGATCTTGTCGTCGTGATGTCGATGGGCCGGATCGAGCAGATCGGTCGCCCTGACGAAATCCTGAAAGCGCCGAAAACGGCCTTCGTACGCGATTTCATCTCGGCGTGATTGGGGGGGCTGACCAAGCAATATGGCCGGCCCCCTGCGCATCCGTGAGCGGGCGATACCCAGGCCTCAGCCGCTCACCTATACCCGAGGCGAAGGTGGCTTTTGGGGGCCATCTTCGCGTCACCAAACGTTAGTCAACTCAGGTCGGCGGCCTCCCCGCCCTAGGTGCCGCGATGGCAAGGGCGGATGGGTCAGATCTTAGCGGATGACCATATCACGCGGCATCTCGGAAAAGATCTCCGCCCCATCGGCGCGCAATACGACGATCTCCTCCAATCGCACGCCGAACGCACCGCTCAGGTAAATCCCAGGTTCAATTGAGAATACATTGCCCTCGGCCAGCACCACATCGGAGTTGGCTGCGATATAGGGTGGCTCGTGGATGTCGATACCGAGACCATGCCCCGTGCGATGCAGGAATTTATCTCCATATCCCGAAGCAGCAATGACATCGCGCGCGGCCTTGTCCACGGCGCTGGCCTGCACACCGGGTTTGGCGGCGGCCAGGGCAGCTTGCACGGCGCGCTCAACCACACCAAAGACCTCAGCATAATCCTCGCTTGGGGTCCCGAAAAATCCACAACGGGTCATATCGGACGGATAGCCGTCAACGCGGCATCCGGTATCGATCAGCACGGCGGTATCTGCGGTCAGTTTGGCGTCCCCCGGCGTGTGATGCGGGAAGGCCGATGACGCCCCGAAACACACTGAGCAGAATTCGAGCGTCGCGCCATGCGCTTTGTAATGTGCGTTGATCACCGCGACAATCTCGCGTTCCGAAACACCCTCTTCAAGTGCCGCAAAGGCTGCTTTGACAGCAGCATCATTGATCAAATGCGCGGCCTTGATCGCGGCAATCTCATCGGCATCTTTTGCGGCGCGCAACAGGCCGACCGTCGTTTCGGTAAAGCAACGGCGCGGCGCTTCCATCGTATCCAAAAGCCGCAAGGCGAAATCGGCGCGCATCGTCTCATCCAATACCACCATGAGACCGTGCCCTGTCGCGTTGCAAGCTTCGAGCAGCCGCGACAGCGCGGCCTCCGGCCCCTCATCATCGCGCCACGGGTGGAACGGCAGATCCGTCGCCTGACGTGCGGCAGCCGCATTGAGCGCAGGCATCAAGAAACCCGCGTAATCTTGGCTGACCAACAGCATCACAGGCCGCTCGTCGCCATGTGGATGAACCCCCGACAGCCATGCCATATGGCTCGACGGGCCGAGAGCAACGAGATCAACGCCCGTCTGCGCCATGCGCGCGCGCAAGGCCACGAGGCGGGATTGGAAGCGGGAGAGCATGGTCATGAGACCTCCAAAAATCGGTGTCTTAAGAATGGGGAGCAGGCCGCCGACAGGTTGCGGCGGCCTGACAGGTCGGATCAGTCTTTTTTGACGAGGCGGTAATAGACGAAGTCCGAGGTCGCGCCGTTCACATATCCGGTGACCTGCGGATCCATCGCAACCTGATAGGCCGCCTGGAACATGATCACGATTGGCGAGCTCTCCTGTACCTTCTTTTGCAGATCACGATACATCTCCAGACGGGTGTCCGCGTCTGTTTCAGAAAGTGCGGCCATCGTCTCTTTGTTGATCGCATCCGGCACTGCCCATGCGTTGCGCCATGTCGTCGTCGCAGCGTAATTCGCATCGGAATTGTCAGAGTTATAGGCGAAGGCCTTGGCGTTGGAATGCGGGTCCATGAAATCGGGGCCCCAATAGAGCAACATCGCCTGATGGGTCCGCTCGCGGTATTTGGTGATCACCTGAGCGCCCGTGCCCGGCAGGATCTCGAAGTTGATCCCCGCATCGGAGAAGCTCGCCTGAAGCGATTGCGCCATATCGGTGAATGGCGGCGCATTGATCACATCGAGCGTGACCGTGAGCGGGGTCTCAACGCCTGCCTCCTCAAGGATCGCTTTGGCCTTGGCCGGATCGTAGGAGAAGGGTGTCTCATCATAAGATCCAGGGAAGCCCTTGGGCCAGAACGCCTGATGGGTTTCCATCTGCCCTTTGATGATCGTATCGGTCATGCCCTTGTAATCAACAAGGTAGCGCGCCGCTTCCCAAACAGCCGGATTTGTCAGGCTTTCGGTCTTCTGGTTGAAGGAGAGGAAGTGAACAGCCGCCTGCGGGAAGGTTTCGACCTTGATTTGGGCCGTGTCGAGCGAGGCGATCTGATCGGGCGTCAGGTTCCGCGCCAGATCGATATCGCCATTTTCCAGCAACAGCTGTTGCGTCGCGGCCTCGGAGACATGGCGGATAATCACGCTGTCGATTTCCGGCGCGCCGTTGAAATAGCCCTCATTGGCGCTCATCCGGATCATTTGCGCAGGCGCGTAGCGATCCAATTTGAACGGTCCCGACCCAGCTGCGTTCTCGTTGAGCCACGCATTGCCCATATCGCCGTCAACTTCATGCTCTTTGACAAGCGCGCTATCGACGATGGACGCAGGCCGCGCCGCAAGCACGTTGAGCACGAAAGCGGGAGAAAAATCGCCCTCATAGGCCACGGTGACGGTGTTGCCCTCGCCCGTGACCATCGCGTCGATATTTTCCGGCGTCCACCCCAGTTGGGTCAGGATGAACGCGGGCGTCAGGTTCAGTTTGATGACGCGGCCCAGCGAGTAGATTACATCCTCCGCGGTCACCGGATTGCCCGAGGCGAAAGTCGCCCCATCGCGCAGGGTGAAGGTGATGGTTTTCGCTTCGGCGTCTGCCTCCCACGAGGCGGCAAGGCCCGCAGCCAGCACGGTGGTGTCTACGGCATCATACTGCACGAGGCGGTCGTAAAGGTTGGTGACCAGCTCACCAGAGGTGAACTCGTAGGCCTGCGCAGGGTCGATCGCCACGATATCGTCAATGTTTTGCGCCACGACGAGAACCCCTTCAGGGGTTTCGGCAAACACCGCAGGTGTTGCGAGCGGCAGCAGCAACGCGCTGGCCAAGAGTGTTGTTTTCAGGTGTTTCACGGGGAAGACTCTCCTTATTGGGTCGCTAAGATGATCAGGCTGGGCGCTTGGATCGCCTCTTATTTCGGGGATAGTTCAGGAAGCTCGATGGCCCCTGTCCGTGTCAAAACCGTCAATGTGCCGGTCCACAGAATGCGGGCCACCCTATCTGTCGGGTTGCTCCATGCGTGCGGGGAATGGCCGCTGTAATGCAGGCAATCCCCTGTCGACATGCGAAAGATCTGGCCATCGAGGGTTTGCTCGATCTCGCCCTCAAGGACGTAGATGATCTCCTCGCCCTCGTGGCTAACGGTTTCCGACACATAGCCCGCCGGAACGTGGAGGATATAACTCGATAGCTCCGAGCCAGGGAAATTGGCCGCGAGGGATTCGTAGGTGAGCGAGGAATGCGCCAGCCCGAACAGCGGGCGATGGCCTGCGCGGGTCATCCCGTCAGAGGGCTGCGGCGTCGAGATGAAATATTCCAGCCGCACCTCCAGCGCATCGGCAATCTGCGCCAGCGTGCCCAAGGACGGCGTCGCGTTATCGCGCTCGACTTGGCTCAGATACCCCACAGAGATCCCCGATTTGTCGCACAGAGCCTGAAGCGTCAGCTTCAATTGCTTGCGCCGTTTGCGGATCGCCGGACCGAGTTGAGGTTCGGATTTTGGCTTTGCCTCGGTCATCGTCGCTCATCCTTCCTCTGTCTCGCGCCAGATCACAGGGCACTGATTTCGCTCATACGGTGATCTGATGCCGCCTGCACCCACGGGGCGATGTCTGCATCTGTGGTGCCCGTTGCGGTTCACGTTACAAAAAATATTTTTGTCTGGCAAAAATTTTTTTGTAATTTGTGAAAATTGTTTTATGCATTGAGTCGCCGAAAGCGCCGCTGCCGCGATCAAACACCGCAGCAACACCGAACATCTGGCCGTGTCGAGGCCCTGCAAGCCTCGGATTGCAGATAGTGAAAAGGGCCCTACTCATGAGTAAAGACGCGTCGAATGCCCGCCACCTGAAGCGGGCTTCCCGCTCCATCGCTGGCTTTGTCGTCGTCACGTTGCTGACGTTTATCGGCTTGATGGCGATCACCTTTTTTATCGGTCGGGTGATTCCGATTGATCCGGTGCTGTCCGTGGTCGGAGACCGCGCAACGCAGGCGCAATATGACGCGGCGCGGATCGCGATGGGTTTGGATCGCCCGCTGATCGTGCAATTCATCTCCTACGTGGGCGATGTGTTCCAAGGCGACCTCGGGCGCTCGGTCTCGACCAACCGCTCCGTCGCCAGTGACCTTGCGCGGGTGTTCCCCGCCACGCTTGAAATGGCCACGCTGGGGATCGCCATCGGCGTGGGTCTCGGTGTGCCGCTGGGAGTTCTGGCTGCGGCCCGCAAAGGCACATGGGTTGATCAGGTCATCCGTGTTGTGGCGCTTTTGGGCTATTCAGTGCCCGCCTTCTGGCTGGGCCTCGTCGGCCTTGTGGTCTTTTACGCCTCACTGGGCTGGGTCGCGGGGCCGGGGCGCGTGGATATCTTCTATGACGGGCTTGTGGACCCCCGCACCGGAATGATGCTCATAGATGCCGCCCTTGCGGGCGATTGGGATGTGTTCTGGAACGCGCTAGACCACCTGATCCTGCCCGCAACCATTCTCGGCTTTTTCTCGCTCGCCTATATCGCGCGGATGACACGCAGCTTCATGCTCGATCAGCTCGGGCAGGAATATATCACCACCGCCCGAGTCAAAGGCGTGTCGGAGTGGCGGGTGATCTGGGTGCATGGTTTCCGCCCGATCCGCGTGCCGCTGATTACCGTGATTGGCCTGTCCTATGCCGCCCTCCTGGAAGGGTCGGTGATGATCGAGACAGTGTTTAGCTGGCCCGGGATCGGCAATTACCTCACCGTGGCGCTCCTCAATGCCGATATGAACGCCGTCCTCGGCGCGACGCTCGTCATCGGCTCAGTGTTCATCCTCATCAACAAGGTCTCGGATGTGCTCTACCGCGTTCTAGACCCCCGCAGCCGCTAGGAGAGACCAACATGAGCACGACACGGAACTGGCTTTTGGATGAGTCTCCCACCTCGAAACTTCAGGCAAGCCTTGGCAATAGCTACCGGATGGCCCGCGCCTTGATGCGCAATCCGCTGGCCTTTGTCGGCGCGGTGATCCTTCTGGTGCTGGTGCTGGCGGCGATTTTCGCGCCGTGGATCGCGCCGCAAACCCCGCTGGGACAAGACCTCGGCGCGCGGCTTTTGCCCCCCTCAGCGGCGCATTGGATGGGCACCGACGAGCTCGGCCGCGATATTTTCAGCCGCGTCGTCTATGGCGCGCGGATCACCTTGATGATCGTCGCGCTGGTCGCGGTGATCTCCGCGCCTCTCGGACTGTTGATCGGGGCGATTGCGGGATATTTTGGCGGCTGGGTCGATAAGATCCTGATGGGGATCACCGATGTGTTCCTCTCCATGCCGAAGCTGATCCTTGCCCTCGCATTTGTCGCGGCCCTTGGGCCCGGAATTGAGAATGCGATCATCGCCATCGCCATAACCTCATGGCCCGCCTACGCGCGCATCGCACGGGCAGAAACGCTCACCTTCCGCAATTCCGAATTCATCGCGGCGACGCGTCTTTTGGGGGCCTCGCATACCCGGGTGATCGTGCAGCATATCCTGCCGCTGTGCACCTCGTCGATGATCGTGCGCGTGACATTAGATATGGCAGGGATCATTTTGACGGCCGCCGGACTTGGTTTTCTTGGTCTGGGCGCACAGCCCCCCCTGCCCGAATGGGGCGCGATGATTTCGCGCGGGCGGACCTTTATCCTTGATCAATGGTGGGTCGCGACGATGCCCGGCTTTGCCATCATCCTCGTCTCCCTCGGGTTCTGTTTCCTCGGTGATGGATTGCGCGACGTACTGGATCCAAAGCAGGGAGGCAAATCATGAGCACGCCTTTGCTGGAGATTGAAAATCTACGGGTGAGCTTCCCGACGCCGTCGGGGCGCGTGGAAGTGGTCAAAGGCCTGTCCTTCAAGCTGGGGCGCGAGCGTCTTGGCATCGTGGGGGAAAGCGGCTCGGGTAAGTCGATGACCGGTCGTGCGATCCTGCGACTGATCCGCGCGCCCGGCCGCCAAAGCGCCGATAGGATGGTGTTCGACGGAATCGACCTGCCCGCCCAATCCGAGCGTGCCATGCGCAAATTGCGCGGGGCCCGTATCTCGATGATCATGCAGGATCCCAAATTCTCGCTCAATCCGGTGATGACGGTGGGCGAGCAGATTGCCGAGGCGTTGCGGACCCATGAACCCCTCGCCCGCAAGGATATCGGCGCGCGGGTTTTAGAAATGCTGCATTCCGTGCGCATCAACGATCCCGAGCGGGTCGTGGATCTCTTTCCGCATGAGGTCTCGGGCGGCATGGGCCAACGTATCATGATCGCGATGATGCTGATCCCGCAGCCCGACCTACTGATCGCGGATGAGCCGACCTCGGCGCTTGATGTTTCCGTGCAAGCGCAGGTGCTTGATCTGATCGACGAGTTGGTGCGCGAAAAGGGCATGGGGCTGATCCTCATTTCACATGATCTTAACCTCGTGGCCCGTTATTGCGACCGCATCATGGTGATGCACGCCGGCGAAGTGGTCGAAAGCTGCGCGGCCGAAGATCTCCATAAGGCCATCCACCCCTATACTCGCGGCCTGCTGGCCGCCGTTCCGAAGATGGAAGAGACCCGCGATGAACTTCCGGTGCTTGACCGCAGCACATGGAGTGGCACATGAGTGCGATATCTCTGAGAAACCTCGATATTTCCTACGGCACCACCAAAGTCGTGCGTGATGTGAATATCGAAGTGGCCGCAGGCGAGAGCTTTGCCTTGGTCGGCGAAAGTGGCTCGGGCAAATCCACCGTCCTCAAAGCGATAGCGGGCTTGGCGCCCGATTGGACTGGCGAGATCTCTGTGCTGGGCGAGGCGCGCAGCCATACTGTGGATCGCACCTTCGCGACCCGTTGCCAGATGGTGTTTCAGGATCCCTATGGCTCGCTGCATCCGCGCAAATCAGTCAACGCGATCCTGACCGAGCCGCTGCTGATCCACGGGCTGGGCAATCACAACACCCGCGTGAACGAGATGCTCGCGGCGGTCGGCCTCGATCAACGGTTCCGGTTCCGCTATCCGCACCAGCTTTCGGGAGGCCAACGCCAAAGGGTCGCGATTGCACGCGCGCTGATGCTAGAGCCAAAGGTGATGTTGTTGGACGAGCCGACCTCCGCGCTCGATGTGTCGGTGCAGGCAGAGATCCTGAACCTACTGAAGCGACTGCGCCGTGAGCAAGGGCTGACCTATCTGATGGTGACGCATAACCTGCCCGTGGTGAGCTTCATGTGTGATCGCATGGCAGTCATGAACAAGGGCCGCGTCGTCGAGATTGCGACCGCAACCGCCCTGCATGATGGCAGCTTCACAGACCCTTACACCCAATCCCTTTACGCCGCCTCTGGCGGCAATCCAGACCGCAAGGACACCAAATGACTGAGACCACAACGGCCCTCCAAGCCTTTGAACGCGCCCTATCGGAGGCCAAAACCGAAACCCAAGCCTTTGACGCATTGTGCGGTTTAACCAAGGCCACTGTGGGCGCCAAGCTGTTCACGGTGATGACGGCGGATATGACTGCGATGGTGGCGCGCCGCGCCTATACCGATGATGCAGCGAATTACCCGACCTCGGGCACCAAACCGATCGAGATCGACCGTTGGTTCGAGCAGGTCCACGGGCGCCGTGAGAGCTTTGTGTCTAATACGCTGGCCGATATTGCCACGGTGTTCCCTGATGCGGAACTGATCGGCAAACTGGGTTGCGGCTCGGTCATCAACCTGCCCGTCATTCTGGGTGGCGAGATGGTGGCGACCGTCAATATGCTGCACGAAGAAGGTTATTACACGCCCGAACGCGTCGCGCTGGCGCAGCGGCTTTTGACCCTGCCCGCCATGGCGGTGATCGCCGTCACACGCTGAGCGAAAGGGGCGCGGGCGAGGCGCGCGCCCTGCCCGCATCTTGCTGGGAAGTAAGCGATAAAATTCGATATCCCTCCCGAACATTCTCTAGCCGCATGGCCGATCTGTACCCTATACCAGTAGCGGCAACTGGCCCACGCAGCAAAAAGGATGAGGCATGACACAACTGACAGCTTTCGGGCCAGATTTCCCGTTCTCCTACGAGACTTGGATCAGCCATGCCGCGGGCACCGGATCGATCCCTGAGCAGATGCACGGGAAACGCGTCGCGGTGATTGGCGCGGGCGCTGCGGGGGTGATCGCCGGATACGAGCTCATGAAACTGGGCCTGCGCCCGATCTTCTACGAATCCGCGCGCTTCGGCGGACGACTGCGCTCGAAAGCCTTCGACAGTGCCGAGGGTGTCATTGCCGAGTTAGGCGGGATGCGCTTCCCCGTCTCCTCGCGAGGCTTTTACCATTATCTTGATCTCACCGGATGCGAGACCCGCCCGTTCCCGAACCCGCTGACCCCCGCCGCGGGCTCCACCGTGATTGATCTCGAAGGCGAAACCCATTTCGCCCGCACGCTGAACGATCTGCCGCAGCTTTACCGTGATATCGCAGCGGCCTATGCGGAGGCCCTCAGCCAACAGGCCAGCTTCCCCGCGCTGCAAGAGGCGATCCGCAGCAAGGATATCGCGCAGATCAAGGCGATCTGGGATCCGCTTGTCGCGGCATGGGACGAGCGCACATTCTATGATTTCGTCGCCCATTCCGAGGCCTTCCAAAAGCTCGATTTCCGCCACCGCGAAATCTTCGGCCAAGTCGGCTTCGGCACGGGCGGCTGGGATAGCGACTTCCCGAACTCGATGCTCGAGATCCTGCGGGTGAACCTGCTCGGCCTTGATGACGACCAGCGCTTCGTCGTCGGCGGGGTTGAACAAATGCTGCACAAGCTATGGAACACGGCCCCGAGCTGCGCCCATTGGCCCGAAGGCACGACCCTCTCTAGCCTGAACGGCGGCGCAACGCGCAGCCGCGCAACCGCCCTGACCCGCGACGGCGACGGGATCAATGTCCGCGATCAATGGGGCAATACCGAGACCTATCCCGCCGTGCTCGCGACCTGCCAAACCCACCTGCTCACCACCGCGATTGATGTCGAGGAAGAACTGTTCGATCAAAAAATCTGGATGGCCCTTGACCGGACTCGCTATATGCAGGCTGCCAAGACCTTCGTAATGGTGGATCGGCCCTTCTGGAAGGATATCGACCCTAAAACCGGCCGGCCAATCCTCTCGATGACCCTTACCGATCGCCTGACGCGCGGCACCTATTTCTTCGATAATGGCGATGACAAGCCCGCCGTGATCTGCCTGAGCTATTCATGGATGACGGATGCGCTGAAGGTTCTGCCGCTATCGGACGAAAAGCGGGTCGAGCTGGCGCTCAAGGCGCTGGCGAAGATCTATCCCGATGTGGATATCGCCAGCCATATCCGCGGCGCACCGATCTGTGTGAGTTGGGAAGCCGACGAGAACTTCCTTGGCGCGTTCAAAGGCGCGCTGCCGGGGCATTACCGTTACAACCGCCGGATTTACGGGCACTTCATGCAAACCACGCTCCCGCCGCAGCAAAAGGGTCTCTTCTTGGCGGGCGATGGCGTGAGCTGGACTCCGGCTTGGGTCGAAGGGGCGGTGCAAACCGCGCTCAACGCGGTGTGGGGGATCATGACGCATTTCGGGGGGCAGTCCCCCGCCGAAAACCCTGGCCCAGGCGATCTTTACCCCGAATACGGCCCGAGAGATCTGCCCGACTGACCTGCCCGCAACGCAAGCGCCGGCCCGCGGGTCATTTGAACAGACGCAAATCCTCGCGCTGGGTCGACAGATCCTCGCGGGGATACTCCGCAAGCTCTGGCAGCGCGGCGATCAACAGCTCTTCCTCCCCACCGGCGGAGACAATCGGGCGCCCGTCGGGGCCTGCGATCACCGATTGCCCCGCGAAGACCAGGCCATGGTCCGGCCCCGCAAAATTCGCATAGGCCACTGTCACTCGGTTCTCGAAGGCGCGCGCAGGCACCAGCAAATTTGGCACATTGTTAAACCCAACAGGGTTCGCTGTCGGCACGAGGATCACCTCCGCACCGCGCTGCGACAGCTCTCTCGCGTGTTCGGGGAATTCGATATCATAGCAAATCAACATGCCGCAGCGCCGCCCCGCCAGTGAAAACACGGGCGGAAGCGCATCGCCTGCGGTGAAGACCGACCTCTCCATCTCGCCATAAAGTTGCAGCTTGCGGTAATGTGCGATGCGCGCGCCGCTCGCATCAAGAACCGAGGCCGCGTTGAAGATCTCATCTCCCAAGCGCTCGGCCCAACCATAGCAAATTGCAAGCCCTGCCTCCCGCGCGATCTGCGCAAGCGAGGCGGCCCAAGCGCCATCCAAAACCTGTGCGAAAGCGTGATGCTGCTCGGGCATATTATAGCCCGGCAAAATGAGCTCCGGCAGCAGCAACAGATCCGCCCCTTGGCGGGCGGAGGCCTCTGCCAACCGCCGGACCTCGCTCATGGTTCGGTCAACGTCCCCCAGCAAGGGTTTCAACTGCGCGAGGGCAATCTTCATCACATATCTCCGATCCAGCCGAAAAGGATGCCTTTCCCGTTGATACCATTGCGGCGCGCCGCATCCACTGCAAAACGCCCCAAGTGCGCGTTGAGAGGCCCGCGCAACCAGCTGCACGTCAGATTTTCCAAATTGCGAGGCAAATAAAAGTCACTTTCAAATATTGGCTAAAAGACTATATCGCGATCCGCCCACGGGTTAAGATTGGAAAACCCCTTCGGACAGGCTTGAATAGCGGCAGAAGGCAAACCTCTCGAAAGGCTCGGCATGTCGAAAAACTCTTATTACACTCCGGCGGGCGGGCTGCCCCCGCAGACCCAACTCCTGACGGATCGGGCGATGTTTACCGAGGCCTATGCGGTTATTCCCAAAGGCACATTCAGCGATATCGTCACCAGCTTCCTGCCGTTCTGGACGGACACCCGCTTTTGGGTCTTGTCGCGACCGCTCTCGGGGTTTGCCGAAACCTTCTCGCAATATATCGGTGAAGTCGCGCCGGGCGGCGGGTCGGATCGTCCCGAACTGGATAAATCCGCAGAAGCCGTGCTGTTCGTCGTCTCGGGCACGATTGAGGTGACGATTGAGGGCGAGACCCATGTGATGAGCGAGGGCGGCTATGCCTATCTCCCGCCCGCCTGCGTCTGGACGCTGCATAATAAAGGCGACGTGTCTGCCAAGTTCCACTGGATCCGCAAGGCCTATGAATTCGTCGATGGGCTAGAAGCCCCCGAGGCTTTCGTCACCAACGAGAACGATGTCACCCCCAGCGCCATGCCCGGCACGGAAGGCAAATGGGCCACGTCGCGCTTTGTCGATATGGCGGATATGCGCCACGATATGCACGTCACCATCGTGACGCTGCAACCAGGTGCAGTGATCCCCTTTGCAGAGACGCATGTGATGGAGCACGGTCTCTATGTGCTTGAAGGAAAAGCCGTCTACCGCCTCAACCAAGATTGGGTCGAGGTCGAGGGTGGCGATTATATGTGGCTGCGCGCGTTCTGCCCGCAGGCGTGCTATGCAGGCGGGCCAGGGCCGTTCCGCTACCTGCTCTACAAGGATGTGAACCGTCACATGCGGTTCTCCGGTGGGTTGACGCGCTAACCCACCTCCTCACATCACAGCGCCGAGGCTCCGCGAGACCTCGGCGCTGGCCGCTTTTACCAGCCCCCCGATCTGCGCCACCCGATCCAGCGTGACACGGTGCGACGGGCCGGAAATTGAGATCCCCGCGACGGCTTGGCCTTGGAAGTTGAGGATCGGAGCCGCGATGCAGCGCATCCCGATGCTCTTTTCTTCGTCATCAAACGCATAGCCCTGTGCGCGGATCTTTTGCATCTCCGCGCGCACACCCTCCGCCGTGACGATGGTTTGCGGCGTAAAGCGCTCGAACGGGGCCTCTTGAAGAAAGGCCTCCAGTCTCGCCTCCGAGAATGTGCTCAAAAGCGCCTTACCTATACCCGAGGAATGCATCGGCGCCTGTGTGCCCGGCGGGAAGAACGCGCGAATGGATTCATGGGTTTCCAACTGGCTGATGAAGATCACCATACCCGATTTCTCGATCCCGAGGTTCGACGTCTCCCCCGTTGTTTCCATCAGATGACGCATTGCGGGCAAGGCGCTCGCGGTAACATTGGTGCGCCGCAGGAATGTCGCGCCGATCCGAAACGCACTGGCCCCAATCGACCAATCTTGTGTCAGCGGATCGCATTCGGTGATCCCCCGCGCCTGAAAAGTCGAGAGAATCCGGTAGACCGTCGCCGGAGATTGGCCCATCTCATTGGCGATCTCGGTCAAGGTCATCGCCCCGCCCGTGGCCAGCGCCTCCAAGACATCAATCGCGCGATCCACCGCCTGAATCGTGTTTTGCGCTGACGCGTCCTGAAATTTCTTCGGGCGGCCTCGTGTCCGGCTTTCACCTTCCATTTTTCGCACTTTCCGTTGTTTCGAACATCACCTTCAATTTTAACACGAAGACTAGTTGAAATTATGAAAAAATATAACTTACTGTAATAAAGTATAAAAACATAAATAATGTCAAAATAATATCTCAAATCAAAAAAATTGTGAAAAATTATCTCAAGCGTATCATGACAGCAACCCACTTGAGGAGAGTGTCATGAGCTTCCAAAATCCCGTCTTCATTCCCGGCCCGACAAATATGCCCGAAGCGATCAGGCTCGCCTGTCACATGCCGACAATCGATCACCGCTCGCCGGTTTTCGGCAATATTCTGCACCCCTGCCTTGAGGGGGTGCGCAAGGTTCTCAAATCCGAGAGCGCGAAGATCTTCATCTTCCCGTCCACGGGCACCGGCGGTTGGGAAACCGCGCTGAGCAATACGCTATCGGCGGGTGATGGCGTTTTGGCAGCCCGCAACGGGATGTTCAGCCATCGCTGGATTGACATGTGCCAGCGCCACGGGCTCGACGTCACCGTTGTGGAAACCCCATGGGGTCAAGGGCTGCCTGCGGATAAATATGAGGCGATCTTGCGGGCCGATACCTCGCATAAGATCAAAGCCGTGCTCGCCACCCATAACGAGACCGCAACAGGCGTGAAATCCGATATTGCGGCGGTGCGCAAAGCACTGGACGCCGCCGGCCACCCTGCCCTGCTGTTCGTCGATGGTGTCAGCTCGATCGGCTCGATGGATTTCCGCTTCGATGACTGGGGCGTCGATGTTGCGGTGACGGGCTCGCAAAAGGGCTTCATGCTGCCCGCTGGTCTGGCGATTGTGGGCTTCAGCGAGAAAGCGATGAAGGCGACCGAGACCGCCAAGCTGCCGCGCACTTTCTTCGACGTGCAGGATATGGCGAAGGGCTATGCCAATAATGCCTTCCCCTACACACCGCCGGTAGGGCTGATGAACGGGTTGAAGCTCTCGCTGGAGATCTTGCTCGATGAAGGGCTGGAGAACGTCTTCGCGCGCCATCATCGGATCGCGGAAGGGGTGCGCCGTGCGGTCTCCGCTTGGGGTCTCAAACTCTGCGCGGCCTCACCCGATCTCTACTCCGATAGCGTGTCCGCGATTTGCACGCCTGAGGGGTTCAACGCGACCGATATCGTCACCGTGGCAGCACGAGATTACGACATGGCCTTTGGTGTCGGCTTGGGCGAGGTCGCGGGCAAGGTGTTCCGTATCGGCCATCTGGGTAGCCTCACCGATGCGATGATGCTCTCGGGTCTGGCGACGGCGGAAATGGTGATGGTCGATCTCGGGTTGGATATCAAGCTCGGCTCCGGCGTGGCCGCCGCACAGGACTATTACCGCCACGGCTCCGCCAATGCCCTTCGCAGGAGCGCATGATGCGGGATCAAACCGAGATGTATATTCCCACCCTCGCCGATATGTTGATCGCGCACGAGCGGATCCGCCCCTATATCCACCGCACGCCGGTTCTCACCTCGCAATTCCTGAATGCGCTGACGGGGGCGGAGCTGTTCTTCAAATGCGAGAACCTGCAAAAAGCGGGGGCGTTCAAGGCGCGCGGGGCCTCCAACGCGGTGTTTGGCTTGACCGACGAGCAGGCAAAACGCGGCGTGGCCACACATTCCAGCGGCAATCACGGCACCTGCCTGTCCTATGCGGCAGGGCGGCGCGGCATCCCCTGCACCGTGGTGATGCCCCACACCGCCCCGCAAGCCAAGAAGGACGCCGTGCGCGGCTATGGCGGGGTTGTGGTCGAATGCGAGCCTTCCACCTCCTCACGCGAGGCAGTTTTTGCCGAGGTCGTGGCGAAAACCGGGGCGGAGTTCGTGCACCCCTATAATGATCCGCGGGTGATTGCGGGTCAGGGCACCTGCTCCAAAGAGCTGTTGGAGCAGGTCGAGGGGCTGGATGCGGTTATCGCCCCGATTGGTGGCGGCGGGATGATCTCCGGCACCTGCCTCACCCTGTCCAATCTCGCGCCTGCGGTCAAAATCTACGCCGCCGAACCCGAACAAGCCGATGACGCCTATCGCAGCTTCAAGGCGGGCCATATCATCGCAGATGATGCGCCGGAAACGATCGCTGACGGGCTGAAAGTGCCGCTGAAAGACCTGACATGGCATTTCGTGTCCAATCACGTGACCGATATTCTGACCGCCTCGGAAGAAGAAATCGTCGATGCGATGAAGCTTATCTGGAAGCGCATGAAAATCGTGATGGAGCCGTCAAGTGCCGTGCCCTTGGCCACCATCCTCAAGAACAAAGAGATCTTCGCCGGACAGCGCATCGGCGTGGTGATCACAGGCGGCAACGTCGATCTCGATCTGCTGCCATGGCAGCGCACCTGACATCTAGGAGACTGAATATGAACGCTTCTACCCCCTTTGACACTTTCGAGGTCGGCTATGATATCCCCGCAAAACCGGGGATGGATGAGGCCGATATCCAGACGCCCTGCCTGATCCTTGATCTCGATGCGCTGGAGCGCAATATCAAGAAAATGGGCGATTACGCGAAAGCCCACGGGATGCGTCACCGCGCCCATGGCAAGATGCACAAATCCGTGGATGTGCTGAAGCTGCAACAGCAGCTGGGCGCAGCGATTGGCGTGTGCTGCCAGAAGGTCTCCGAGGCCGAAGTCTTCGCGCGCGGCGGGATCAAAGATGTGATGGTCTCCAATCAGGTGACCGACCCCGCCAAGATCGACCGTCTGGCGCAAATGCCGAAACTGGGCGCGCGGGTGCTCGTCTGTGTCGATGACCCCGAGAATATTAAGGCGCTGTCGGAAGCCGCCGTGCGCCACGGCACGCAAATCGAAGCCCTAGTCGAGATCGACTGCGGCGCAGGGCGCTGCGGGGTGAACACCACGCAAGACGTCGTGCATATCGCTAAGCTGATTGATGCTGCGCCAAACCTCAAGTTTGCAGGCATTCAGGCCTATCAGGGCGCGATGCAGCACATGGATCTCTATGCCGATCGCAAGGAAAAGCTGGATGCCGCAATCGCGCAAGTGGCCGATGCGGTGCAGGGTTTGAAGAGCAACGGGCTTGAGTGCGATATCGTGGGCGGCGGCGGCACGGGCTCTTACTATTTCGAGAGTGCATCTGGCGTCTACAACGAGCTGCAATGCGGATCCTACGCGTTCATGGATGCCGATTATGGCCGGATTCTGGATGAGAACGGCAAGCGGATCGATCAGGGCGAATGGGAAAATGCGCTGTTCATCCTGACCTCGGTGATGAGCCATTCCAAAGCCGATAAGGCGATTGTCGATGCAGGCCTCAAAGCGCAATCCGTGGATAGCGGTCTGCCTGTCGTCTATGGCCGCGACGATGTCACCTATCTGAAATGCTCCGATGAGCATGGTGTGGTGGCCGATCCGAATGGCGTGCTTAAGGTCAACGACAAGCTGCGCCTCGTTCCGGGCCACTGCGACCCAACCTGCAACGTGCATGATTGGTATGTCGGTGTGCGCGGCGGCAAGGTCGAAGTTGTCTGGCCCGTCTCGGCGCGCGGCAAAGCGTTCTAAGCGCGAGACTTATTCCAAAGGAGGTGCCCGCGACGCGCAGGCGCCTCCATTTTCTAATTCACTGGAATCCCACATGTATATCGTCCCTGAGTCAGAGATCGCCGCCCTGATCACCCGCGAAGCCAGCTACGGTGCGGTCGAAAAAGTATTCGCCTCGATGGCCGCAAAGACGGCCAGCAACTTCCCCGTGATCCGCGAAGCGCTTGGCCATGCCGATGCGCTCTACGGGTTCAAATCCGGTTTTGACCGTCAGGCGCTCAATCTCGGCCTGAAATCGGGCGGCTATTGGCCGGGGAATATGGAAAAAGGGCTGACGAACCACCAATCCACGGTGTTCCTGTTTGATGCGGATACCGGCAAATGCCGCGCCGTGGTGGGCGGCAATCTGCTGACCGCGCTGCGCACCGCCGCCGCCGCCGCGGTCTCCGTCGCGCATCTCGCGCGCGCGGATGCGAAGGTTCTCGGCATGATCGGCGCTGGCCATCAGGCGGCGTTTCAACTGCGCGCCGTGGCCGAGCAGCGGAATTTCGAGCGTGTCATCGCGTGGAACCGGACCCCCGAGAAGCTCGCTTCGCTGCGCGCCGTGGCGGAGGAGATCGGCCTGCCGTTCGAGAGTGTCTCGCTCGAAGATCTTGGTGCGCAGGCGGATGTGATCGTGACGATTGTATCCAGCCATGCCGCTGTTCTGAAAGACAGCCATGTCAAACCAGGCACCCATATCGCCTGCATGGGGACAGATACCAAAGGCAAGCAGGAGGTGGAGGCCGCACTTGTTGCCCGCGCAAGCGTGTTCACCGACGAGATCGCCCAATCTGTCAGCATCGGGGAAGCCCAACATGCGATTGCGAATGGGTCGCTGCAGCCAGCGCAGATCACCGAACTGGGCGCCGTGATCAATGGCACACATCAAGGCAGAGCGAGCGCCGAGGAGGTGACGCTCTTCGATGGAACAGGCGTTGGCTTGCAAGATCTGGCCGTGGCCTCGGCGGCGGTGGAGCTGGCGATTGCCAATGGCGTGGCCATCGAGGTTGCCTTCTAACACGCCCCCGATCCGCGCCGCGCAAAAATCATTGGCGCAATCACAAACAGAGCCGCGCGCGACAGCAAAAATAGCGCGCGCGGCAAAATCCAGAGATCAAACGGAGGCACGGGTCAGCTTTAGAGCCGGCGTCATCGCCGCAGACAACGCGCCCAATCACCACCCTCTTCGCGGAAATGCGCCTCACAGTGGCTAGCCTGCGCGGAGCGTGGCGCCAAGCTTCTCTCCATGACACAGAGCAGCTTGGCGCGACGCCCTCACAGATCCAGAACGACCTTCTCGCGCGGGTTCGAGCAGCAGGCCAAGATATAGCCCTCTTCGATCTCCTCGTCGCTGATCCCGCCATTGTGGACCATATGGACGTTGCCCGAGAGCTTCTTCACACGGCAGGTTCCGCAAACGCCCATATTGCAACCATGCGGGATCGCAATGCCCGCGTTGCGCGCCGCAAGCAGGATGGTATCCGTTTCAGGGCAGGATTGCGTGATGCCTGAGTCCTCGAACACGATCTCGACTTGGTTCTCCTCATGGGCAATCATCCCATCGAGTTCGAGATCCTGCACCCGCGGCGGTTCGATCTGCGCGGCGTGGAAGCTTTCTTGATGGAAGTGGTTCATATCGAACCCGAGCCCGACCAAAGCCTCACGCACCGATTGCATGAAGGGTTCGGGCCCGCAGCAGAACACCTCGCGCTCGAGGTAATCCGACGCCATCAGACCCAGCATCAGCTGGTTGAGCCGCCCGCGATAGCCTGTCCACGGCTGATACAGATCGGCATCCTGCACGACCCATTTCAGCTCCAGCCCTTCGATACGCGTGGCCATGTGCTCCAAGCGGCGCTTGAAAATGATCTCGGAGGGACGCTGCGCGCAGTTCACGAAGACAATATCGCACTGGCGGCCAAGATCGTAGATCTCTGTCGTCATCGACATCATCGGGGTGATGCCCGAGCCCGCCGAGATAAACAGATATTTCTGCGCCGGATGGTTGCTGGAGGTGAAGTGGCCCGCCGGCCCCTTCGCTTTCAGCATCACCCCTGGGCGCAGGTTATCAATGATCCACCGCGTCCCGATCGAGCCGGGCTGCGCCTTGATCGTCACCGTGATCGATTTCGGCCGCGTGGGCGAGGACGAGATCGTATAGGTGCGATACAGCGGGCCGCCCGGCACAGGCAGTTCCAGCGTCAGGAACTGCCCCGCCAGAAACTCGAACGGACGCCCTGAGGGGGCCTGAAAACAGACTGTCACGACATTCGGCGATTCCGGCAGGACCGAGACGCATTCCAGCATCTCCTCATCGGTCCATTTATGGGCGGCAGCGGGCTTTGAATCGAGCATGGGTTACTCCGCTGCCATTGAGGTGCTGGCTTGTGCCGCGCGCAGCCGATCCAGATACCAAGTCACGAATTGCATCACACCTTCCTCATGCTGCGCCGAGTAGGGGCCGGGCTCATAGGCGGGCGAGCAGATCCCCTGCTGGTTCGCCTCAACGACGCGGCGATCCTCGTCATTGGTGTGGTCCCAGACGGTCGTCAGGTTCTTGAGATCGTAATCCACGCCCTCGACGGCATCTTTGTTCACCAGCCAAGTGGTCTGCACTTCGGTTTCCATCGGGCTGATCGGCGTCACACGGAAGGTGATCGAATGATCCGTCAGGAAGTGGTTCCAAGTGGTCGGGTAATGGAACATCAGCAAGGTGCCCGCATCGAGATAGGGCACATGCCCGAGGCGCTTTTGCACTGCGATCTTGCCGTTGACTGTATAGCTCTCCGCGCCGTCGAGAAGCGGCATACGCGCCACGCGGAACTGGCCATCGCTGCCCATTTTGAAGCGCGAGGGAATGCCTGCCGCCTCCAAGCGATTGAAGTGGTTCTCGACCTTCTCGGGGAAGACGCCATCGGGGCTGACGCCCGTGATGGAGGGATCTTCGGGATAGGTGCGGCACAGGTCGGGGTGGTTGCCAGCGCAGTGATAGCACTCGCGGTTGTTTTCCCACACCAGCTTCCAGTTGCCGTTCTCGATGATCGTGGATTGGAACGCGACCTTGGCATCCGACAGATCATGCGCGCCGATATAGGGCGTAACGGTCTTGGCGAATTCGTCGAAATCGGGCGCCTCTTTGGCGAGGCAGATATAGACCATGCCAGACACTTCGCGGCAGTGAACCGTTTTCAGCGCGTGCTGGGTCGGGTCGAAATCGACCCCCATATCGCGCGCCCAGACCAATTGCCCGTCGAGGCCATAGGTCCACTGGTGGTAGGGGCAGGTCAGTTTGGCAACACGCCCCTGCGAGGCGCTGCACAGCGTCGAGCCACGGTGGCGGCAGGAGTTGTGGAAGGCGCGGATACCGCCCTGATTGTCGCGCACGATGATCACGTCATAAGCGCCGATGCGCAGCCGCTGGAAGCTACCCGCCTTCCCCAACGCGCAGGCGGGGGTCGCAAAGAGCCATTCACGATAGAAAATCGTGTTCAGATCATGCTCATACACCTCGGCGGAGGTGTAGAACGGCTGAGGCAGGGCATATCCAGGCTTATGCTGGGAGATCAAGTCGGTGATAGAGGCGTGCTGGCTAGACATTGGGAGGCTCCTAGCAAAAGGGCTGAGTTTGCGCGACGAAGCCATTTTCTACGGCCGTTGACAATCTTCAAAAAACTCACCTTAGTTTAGTTTAAATAAACTCATTGTTGATTTACTTACGCAACGACACTTCCGGTCCGAAAGCGACATTTGCCATGTCAAAACCCTACAATCTTCCGTCACTCACTGATCTCGCCTGCTTTGAGGTTGCGGCACGCCATCGCAGTTTCAAGCGCGCGGCAGCGGAATTAAACGTGACTCCGGCGGCGGTCAGCCACCGGATCAAGGCGCTTGAATATGAGCTGGGTCAGCCCCTCTTCACCCGCCAATTTCGCGGCGTCGAACTCACCGAGGCAGGCGCGCTTTTGTTCGTGGCATTGCAACGCGGGTTCGAGGGCATTTCCGATTGCGTCGCCCGCATTCGGAATCGGCTTGTGCGCTCGGGGGTGACGATTGCCGCCACCTCCGCGATGAGCACATTATGGCTGATGCCGCGCTTGGCATCGTTCTGGCGGACCTATCCCGACATCGCGATCTCGCAAGTGGTGCAGGATAACGGCACGCCTGAGGGTGTTGATCTTAGTATTCATTACGGCGACCCGACGGTGCAGGAAGATGAAACCTCCATCCTGTTCCGCGACCGAATCCTCGCCCTCGGCACGCAGGAATTCGCGCGCCGCCACGATATTTCGCAGGCAAGTGATCTCACCCGCGCGCCGTTGGTCCATACCCATTCCGAGGCGCGCGACTGGACAACATGGCAAGACTGGTTCGGCCATGCGAATTTGGGCGCTCCGCAAGGCCCTGCGTTCTTTTTGAACAACTATCTCGTCTCGCTGCGCGCCGCCGAAGATCACATGGGCGCCGTGCTGGGATGGGAGGGGATTTTGGGGGAGTATCTGGCGCGCGGAAATCTGATCCCGCTGGTGCCCGATGCTATCGAATCGCCCCACCCGTTCTATCTGCGTGTCCATGGCCGCGCCTCGGCCAATGCACGGCTTCTGGCGGATTGGCTGGCCACCCATGCGGGCCCGAGTGACCTACAGCAGAGCTAATCTAACCTCACGCCCGCCCACGAGCCCCCACGACGCAAAAAACCCGACAGGCAGAGCCCGTCGGGGTGTGTGTTTCGCCTCGGCCGCCTTAGCTGCGCGGTTTGAGGTTTTCCGGATCGTAGATCGGCTTATAGCCAATCCCCACGACCTCAACCGGATAGATCTCGTCGAAATACGAGATCGTCAGCGCGCGACCGACTTCGCAATAGTCCGCCGGCAGATAGGCGAGGGCGATGTTTTTGCCCACGCTCGGCCCAAAGGCGATCGAAGATGTGTAGGACCGCCGCCCGAGCGCATCGACCAGCGTCTCACCCGTGGCCGGATCCATGACCGGCAAGCGGCCAACGGGGTAGCGGGCGACGCCTTCACTGTCGATATTGTCGGTCATCACCAGCGTGCAGAGCATCGCAGGCTGCTGTGCGCGCTCGCGATATTCCTGATGCTTGGCCTTACCGCAGAAATCGGCCTCTTTGACTTTGGGGCGCGAGAGATCGGCCTCATAGAGGTTATACTGCGTCAGCAAATCGGCGTTTTGCAGGCGCAGGGATTTCTCGAGACGGCGCGAGTTGGCGTAGGTTTCGACCCCGACCGCGATCACCCCGGTTGAGCGCAGCGCATCCCAGACGGCGAGACCATCGCCGTAAGCCATGTGCAATTCCCAGCCCTGCTCGCCGACATAGGAGATGCGGAAGGCCGCAACCGACTTGCCCGCAATCTCGATCTGACGGATCGCCGCGAAGGGGAAGGCTTCAAGGTCCAGCGCCGCCGGATCTTTCACAACCTTCTTGAGGTTTTCCCGCGCGTTGGGGCCCCAGATCCCGATGGTGATGAAATCTTCGGTCACATCGGTGATGGTCACGTCGAGCCCGCGATCCTGCGCCACGCGGCGCATATGGACGAGATCGCGCGGCCCCGCATCGGCCCCGTTCACCAAGCGGCAACGATCCGCCATCCGGAACACGGTGAAGTCGGCGCGCACCATCCCCTGCTCGTCGAGCATATGGGTGTAGATCCCCTTGCCGATATTCGCATCACCGCCGATTTTCGCAGCGCAGAGCCATTCCATCAGCGCAACGTGATCGGGGCCCTCAATATCCGTCATGTGGAAGTGCGACAGGTTGATGATGCCGCAATCGGCGCTCATTTCCAGCTGTTCGGCATTGGAGACCGGCCAGAAGTGGCGGCTATCCCATTCATTCGCCCGCACCGGCACCTGATCGGCATATTTCTCCAGCAGATGCGCGTTCGCGGCATAGCCATGCGCCCGTTCCCAGCCGCCCAGCTCCATGAAATGACCGCCCAGCTCGACTTCGCGCTCATAGAACGGCGAGCGGCGGATGCCACGGGCATTGGCGAAGGGCTCGCGCGGGTGGACTGGCGGGTTGTAGATCTTCGCCGCGGTCTCTTCGCACCGACCGGAGATGTAATCTTCGGTGAGCTGGAATTCGTTGAACCGCGCGTAGTCGATCGAGTTGTGGTCGATATCGGTGCGGCCCTTGGTCATCCAATCCGCGATCAGCTTGCCCATGCCCGGGCCATCTTTGACCCAGATCGCGACCGCATACCACAGGCCGCGCAGCTTGCGGCTTTCGCCCATCGACGGGCCGCCATCCGTGGTGGTTTGCAGCAATCCGTTGAACGAGTGGCTCTCGTTGAAGCCCAGCTCGGCGAGGATCGGGGTGAGTTCCATCGCCCGCTCCAGCGGCTCGATGACATCATCCAGAACGAGATCGCGCTGCGACGGCGAAAGCCGTGCTTGCTCTTTTTCCAGAAGGTCGCGCGGGTGAACCATCCGCACGTCTTTCTCGTAGTAATAGCCCCATTCGATCTGGCCGCCCTCGGTCGTGCTCGGGTCGCCCGTGTCGCGCAGATAGGCCGAGTTGCCTTGGTCGCGCAGTAGCGGACGGCCGATTTCCAAGCCCGTGCCTGCATATTCATCATACGGACCGAAGAAGGTCAGCGGGTGATCCACCGGCATCACTGGCAGATCTTCGCCCGCCATTTCCGCGATCAAGCGGCCCCAGAGTCCAGCGCAGACCACGACATAATCGGCATAGATCGTACCACGGGTGGTTTTCACGCCCTTGATCCGGCCATTCTCCTGAATCAGTTCCAGCGCAGGCGTATTGGCGAAGATTTTCAGCTTGCCCGCGTTCACCGCCATATCGACCAGCTTGCCCGCAACCGTTTGCGAGCGCGGCACCACGAGGCCCGCATCGGGATCCCACAGCGCGCCTTGGATCTGGTCTTCTTCCAGCAGCGGGAATTTCTCTTTCGCCTCAGACGCGGAAATGATCCGCACATTGGTGCCAAAGGCGCGGCCGCTATCGACGCGGCGCTTCAGCTCGGCCATGCGGGCATCGTCGCCCACGCGCGCAACCTCAAGCCCGCCGATCCGCGAGTAATGGCCCATCTTCTCGTAGAAATCCATCGAGTACATGGTCGTCCAGCAGGTCAGAAGATCGTGGCTGGTCGCATAGCAGAAGTCGGAGGCATGCGCCGTCGAGCCGATATCCGTCGGGATGCCCGACTTATCAATCCCGACAATATCATCCCATCCGTTTTCGATCAGATGATGCGCCACCGAGGCGCCGACAATGCCGCCGAGGCCGACGATGACGACCCGTGCTTTGCTGGGAAATGAAGACATTGCGATTTCCTTGTTATCGAGAGTGAGCGGCGACGGCTGAGACCGACCGTAAGAAAAGAGGTGTGTGCGATGACCAGCTTGAGAGATTTAACCAGCCGCCCATCGGTAGAATAAGCCCGTGAAAGCGCCGTGACGAGCGCCTCAACGCGACATGCTATAGCTCGGGAGCGGCGAACCCTGATCTTCTATACGCCGCCAGCAAAGTGTTGTGCATGAGTGACATGATCGTCATCGGCCCAACCCCCCCGGGAACCGGCGTAATCGCACGGGCCCGCTGTGCGGCAGCAGCGAAATCGACATCCCCGACGAGGCAGGTTTTGCCGTCTCGAACGACTCGGCTGGTGCCGACATCGATCACCGTCGCGCCTTGCTTGATCCAGTCGCCCTTGATCATCCCCGCAGAGCCGACCGCCGCCACGACAATATCCGCCTGCCCGACTTTCGCCGCGAGGTCACGGGTGCGCGAATGCGCCATCGTCGTCGTGCAATTCTCGGAGAGCAAAAGCTGCGCCATCGGTTTGCCGACGAGAATCGAGCGCCCGACGACAATCGCATCCAGCCCTGAAAGATTGCCCAAGCTAGATTTCAACAGCATCAAACAGCCAAGCGGCGTGCAAGACACCAGCCCCGGCAAGCCCGAGGCGAGATAGCCCGCATTGATCGGGTGCAGCCCGTCCACATCTTTCGCCGGATCAATCGCTGCAATGATCTCGAGGCTATCCAGTTGCGCAGGCAGCGGAAGCTGAACGAGGATTCCGTCAACGGCATCCTCCGCGTTCAACCGCTGGATCAACGCGAGCAGATCTGCCTGCGCGGTATCTTCCGGCAAAACATGCTCAAAGCTATCCATCCCCAGCTTGCGCGCCATCCGGCCCTTGCTGCGCACATAGACCTCGCTCGCCGGATCCGTCCCGACCAGCACGACAGCCAAGCCAGGCGCGCGGCCCGTTTTCTCGGCGAAGCGGGCGGCCTCAAGGCCGATCCTGTCGCCAAGCTGGGCCGCGAAACCTTTGCCGTCGATGATCGCGGCGCGGGTCTGCCCCGCCTCCATCGTGAGCGCCGACATCAGAGTTGACGCTCAAGCTCGGGCAGGATCTCGAACAAATCCCCGACGATGCCGTAGTCAGCGACCTGGAAGATCGGCGCTTCGCCATCATTGTTGATCGCGACGATGATCTTGCTGTCTTTCATGCCCGCCAAATGCTGGATTGCACCCGAGATCCCGCAGGCCAGATACAGATCCGGCGCGACAACCTTACCCGTCTGACCGACTTGGAAATCATTGGGCGCATAGCCCGCATCGACCGCCGCCCGCGAGGCCCCGACTGCCGCGCCCAGCTTATCGGCGACAGGGTTGATGATCTCGTCGAACCGCTCGCGCGAGCCAAGCGCGCGACCGCCCGAAACGATGATCTTGGCCGAGCTCAGCTCAGGGCGCTCATTGAGCGAGAGCAGGTTCTCAACAAAGTTGGAGAGACCCGCACCGTCAGTGCCGCCCGTGATCGCTTTGATCGGCGCGGTCGCTGACCCCGCCTCGGCGGCGGCAAAGCTGGAACCGCGCACGGTCAGAACCTTTTTGCCCTCGGTCGATTGCACGACCTCGATCGCATTGCCTGCGTAGATCGGGCGCTTGAACGTATCGGGCGAAACAACGGCGATCACGTCCGAGATCTGCATCACGTCGAGCAAGGCCGCTACGCGCGGCAGCACGTTTTTGCCAGTGCTGGTCGCAGGTGCGATGATCGTATCATAGTCCCCCGCGAGGGCGACGATCAGCGCTGCCGTCGGCTCCGCAAGGCGCTGCGCCAGCGCATCGGCCTCGGCGAGCAAAACGCTGCGCACGCCCGAAAGCTTCGCCGCATCAGAGGCCACAGCCCCTGCCCCATTCCCTGCGATCAGGATATCCACATCGCCGCCCATTGCGCTCGCAGCGCTCAGCGCGCGTGCCGTTGCATCCGAAAGGGTGGCGTTATCGTGGTCTGCGAAAAGAAGAATTGCCATTTCAGTGCTCCTGTTCGATCAGATGACCGCAGCTTCGTTTTTCAGCTTGTCCAACAGTTCGGCAACGCTGCCGACCTTGATGCCTGCTTGCCGCTCGGTGGGCTCTTCGACCCGCAGCACCGTCAGGCGCGGGGCAACATCCACGCCGTAATCGGCGGATGTCTTTTGCTCCAACGGCTTTTTCTTGGCCTTCATGATATTGGGAAGGCTGGCGTAGCGCGGCTCGTTCAACCGCAGATCCGCGGTGATGATCGCGGGCAGCGCCACGTTGATGACCTGCAATCCGCCGTCAATCTCACGCGTGACCTTGGCCTGACTGTCGGCCAGTTCCACCTTCGACGCGAAGGTCGCCTGCCCCCAGCCGAGCAGCGCTGACAACATCTGACCGGTCTGGTTGCTATCGTCGTCGATGGCTTGCTTGCCCAGAATGACGAGGCCAGGCGTTTCTTGCGCGACAACCGCTTTCAAGAGTTTTGCGACGGTCAATGGTTCGGGCGAGACATCGGTCGTGACCAGAATCGCGCGATCCGCGCCCATCGCCAATGCCGAGCGCAACACCTCTTGCGCTTGTGCAGGCCCGATCGACACGACGATAACCTCGTCCGCCTGTCCGGCCTCTTTCATGCGAATGGCTTCTTCGACCGCGATCTCGTCGAACGGGTTCATCGACATTTTCACATTCGCCAAATCAACACCTGAGCCATCGGCCTTGACGCGGATTTTGACATTGTAATCAACGACCCGCTTCACGGGGACCAAGATTTTCATTCCAGTTCCTCTCTGTCGTAATACCGGTATTCCGGGCTCTATTTTGGGCTGCGGATCGGGCCTTGTATGAGGGAACGCACGCGACTTTTCAGGGTCCGCGCCATATCCCTCATCTCTCGTGCCCGTTCCGAGCAGGCTGCCGTTTTCGCGTTATATTTGTGCGTTCAGCAGCCATCTTCGTCCGTATCATTGCCGTATTCTGAACCCCGAAGACAGAATATCTGCGTCACTCGCAGATTAGGGCTACGACAGTTTGTGCGGCAGGTTCAGGAACGGATAGGATGAGCAACTCAACACCGGCGGCGAACGCTGCGCCTTCCCCATCCCGCCCAAGATCCCTGCGGCGCCAGCCCGGTGATGCACGGCTCTCCGTCGGGTTCATTCTAGCCAAGCGCTTCACCCTATGCGCGTTTGCGAATTTCGTAGATGTGCTGCGGCTGGCCGCGGATGAAGGCGATCGCAGCCGCCCGATCCTATGCACTTGGACAGTGCTGTCAGAGGATATGGATCCGGTCATGTCGAGCAGTGGCATCACCGTGCAGCCCAAAGATCGGCTGGGGGATCCCACGCGCTTCGATTACATCGTCGTCATCGGCGGTTTGATGGAAGAAACCCCGTCCTTGGGCAGCGGCTATTCGCGCTACCTGCAGCAGGCGGCGAAGGCGGGGGTTCCGCTTGTGGGCGTGTGCACCGGCGCCTTTTTGATTCACCAAGCCGGGCTGATGAATGGCTATCGCTGCTGCGTGAGCTGGTTCCACCATGCTGATTTTTTAGATCAGTTCGAGGGGCTGAATCCCGTCACCGATCAGATTTTCGTAGTGGATCGCGACCGCTTGACATGCTCGGGCGGGATCAGCTCTGCGCATCTTGCCGCCTTTCTCGTCGATAAACATGTCGGCAGCGCGCAGGCGAATAAAAGCCTGCACATCATGATTATTGATGAAGCATTACAAGCAGATAAACCCCAACCCGGGATTACGATGGATTTCAAAACGCGCGATCCAATCGTGTTGCGCGCGCTCCTCCTCATGCAGCAAAACATAGACGAGCCATTTTCCGTGGCGGAGATTGCCAAGCGGATCGGCCATAATAAGCGGCAGTTGGAACGCCACTTCCAAAGCGCGCTGAACACCTCGCCGCAAGCCGCCTTCCTGCAGATCCGGCTGTCGCTGGCCCATCACCTGATCGAGACGAGCGAGAAGTCGATCTCGCAAATTGCTGTCGATTGCGGCTTTTGCGATTCCTCGCATCTCAGCCGGATGTTCCGCAGGCGCTTTGGCTGCACACCTCTGGCATTGCGGCAATCCTCCGAGGCCGCCGTTTGACATAAAAAACCCCGCGACCGAAATCGCGGGGGGAAGAGATCAGACGAGCTGCGGGTTAGCGCGGTTCGCTGGCCAAGCCGCGCCAGATTGCGACGCACATCAGCAAGAGCAGAACGGTGAACGGCAACCCTGTCGAGATCACCATGGATTGCAGCGATTTCAAACCGCCCGCCGACATCAGCAGAACAACCGCGACAATCCCCTCAAACACGCACCAGAACACGCGCTGCATGGCAGGAGCATCCACTTTGCCGCCCGATGTGATCGTGTCGATCACCAGCGAACCGGAATCCGACGAGGTGACGAAAAACACGATGACAAGCACGATGCCGATGAAGGAAGTGATCCCCGAAAGCGGAAGATGATCCAGCATCGCGAACAGTTGCAGCGGCAAATCAGCGTCTTGCACCGCACCATAGCTGTCACGAACGATCTGAATGATCGTTTCCCCGCCAAAGATCGACATCCAGACCACGCAGACAAGCGACGGGATCAACAGAACACAGATCAGGAATTCGCGCACAGTCCGGCCCCGCGAGACACGGGCGATAAACATGCCCACGAACGGCGACCAGCTAATCCACCAAGCCCAGTAGAACGAGGTCCAGCCTTGCAGGAAGTTTACATCCGTGCGCCCGACAGGATTGGACAAGGCAGGCAGATACTCGACATAGGCGAGCAAGAAATCGCCCGCATTGGTGAGCAGCAGCAGCGTCGGCCCTGCGAACAGGACGAACATCAGCAGCGCGAAAGCGAGGCCCATGTTGATCTCGGACATCATTTTGACCCCCGCTTCCAAGCCCCGAATGACCGAGAATAGCGCAATCGCAGTGATCCCGATGATCAGGATGATCTGCGAGGTTTCGCTGATCGGCATGCCGAACAGCTTGTTAAAGCCGGCATTTGCCTGCACCGCGCCAAGCCCCAAAGACGTCGCAAGACCAAAGAGCGTTGCGAAAACGGCCAGAATATCAATGATATGGCCCGGCCATCCCCAAACACGGTCCCCGAAAATCGGGTAGAAAACCGAGCGGATCGTCAGCGGGAGGCCCTTATTGTAGCTAAACAGTGCCAAGCTCAGGCCAACCACCGCATAGATCGCCCAAGGGTGAAGCGCCCAGTGGAAGATCGACGCCGCCATACCGACACGAATCGCCTCAGCCTCGGATGTCGCCGCCCCGATCGGGGCCCAATCTGTGCGGATGCCGTCCGCGCCCGTCACCGTTCCGCCGAGCGAGGAGGTGAAATGGCTCAACGGTTCGGAGACGCCATAGAACATCAGCCCGATGCCCATCCCTGCTGCGAACAGCATCGAGAACCAGCTGATATAGCCGAAATCCGGCACAGCATTTGCCCCGCCGAGGCGGATTTTGCCGTAGGGGCTAATCACCAGCACAAGGCAGAGAATAAGGAACAGATCGGCAGATGCGATGAAGAACCAATCGAACTTTTGGGTAACGCCGCTGAACAGGGCGCTAAACAGATCCCCCGAGAGCTCGGGCATCGTCAAAGTGAAGACAACAAACGCGATCACACTGATGGCCGAAATGGCAAAGACCGGATTGTGGACGCTAAAGTCGAATGGCCCGAGCGAGCCTTCGATATTGTCACGGCCGACGGTATAATCTGTCTGGATGACACTTTCCGGCGGCGGGCTATCGCTTGGCGACCCCACATCATCCGATTTGGTTTCGTAGGTCAAACTTCTTCCTCCTGCGTTGGCGAGTTGCCCGTCAGACCTTCGGCCCAGTTCTGAGGTTCCGTCTTTTCATTATGCGGTAGGCGAACAGGTTGTTTGGAGGCGCGAGAACATCCGGCATGGGCCGAGACGGCAGTGAAGTTCGCACAGGTTCGCTTGCGGCATTTGCGGCTGACCAAAACAGAACTAACGACGGGCAGTTTTCAGTCCGCAGACTATTTCGTGAAGATGTTACAATGGGCAGAATGCCTGCGACAATTTGGCGGTAGCTTCACGACGACTGCCCCTCGCCCCCGCGCGTGGATGTGCAATCGGACCGATATTCCAGACGCCGCGCGATACAGCTTCACCAAATAAGAATCTACAGACGCAGATATGCTGTTGGAACGTCGCAAACATTCACGCCGCGGCGGCGCGAAAATTATAGTTGAGTGAGATGCTGTTCGCGACTCGGAGCAGGTTCATCCGCCACGCCCCCACTGAAACGCCTCCTCAACGAAGCGCCTGTTTTGCCCGTGGAATCATCGGGGATGCGAAGAAAAACGTCTGAAAACCCTCTAGTTCTAGATGTTTAGATCGGGTGACGTTGTGCGCGAGGGGCTGGGGCCACCGCTGGGTAGTCGCCACAAGAATTCACCCGACAGCCCCGCGTCGGTCTGTCAAAAACTACCCTTGGAAAGGTGCACCACATGTCGCAAATTATCCTCACCGTCTCCTGCCCCGTTCGTGTTGGCACCGTATCGGCGATCTCCACCTTCCTCGCTGAACAGGGCTGCAACATTCACGACAGCTCACAGTTCACCGATTCCGAAAATAACAGCTTCTTCATGCGGCTGAGCTTTGAGTCCGAGCAAGGCCGGACGCGCGAAGACCTCAGCGCGGCTTTCGCAGCCATCGCCGACGAGCTCGACATGACCTATGCCTATCACGATCCGGCGGAGAAGATGAAAGTCGTGATCATGGTATCGCGCTTTGGGCACTGCCTGAACGACCTGCTCTACCGCTGGCGGATCGGAGCGCTGCCGATTGATATCGTCGCGGTCATCTCGAACCATTTGGAATACCAAAAGGTCGTCACCCAGCACGATATTCCCTTCTACCACATCAATGTCACGAAAGAGAATAAAGCCGAGGCCGAGGCTGCGCAGATGGAAATCGTGCGCGAAACCGGCGCGGAGCTGATCATCTTGGCGCGCTACATGCAGATCCTCTCGGATGAGATGTGCCAGACGATGTCGGGCCGGATCATCAATATCCACCACTCGTTCCTGCCCTCGTTCAAAGGCGCGAACCCCTATAAGCAAGCCTATGAGCGCGGCGTAAAGCTGATCGGGGCGACGGCGCATTATGTGACGGCGGATCTTGATGAGGGCCCGATCATTGAACAAGACACCGTGCGCGTAACCCATGCGCAGAGCCCGTCCGACTATGTCAGCCTTGGCCGCGATGTCGAAAGCCAAGCCCTGTCGCGCGCAATCCATGCACATATCCACCGCCGCGTATTCATCAGCGGCACGAAGACGGTCGTCTTCCCCGCAAGCCCGGGCGAATACGCCTCCGAACGCATGGGCTAAGCTTGCGCCCCGTCGGGGCAGCCTGTCCGAGCGCTGCCCCTAACCCGCGATCCCCATGAGGCGAACTTCGCTTGGCGTCAGCCCGCGTTCGGCCTTCAATGTGCGGGTCAGATGCGGCGCATCACAAAAGCCGCAGGACAGCGCAATCTCACCGACCGAGCTTTCCGTGCTGCGCAGTTTGTTGACCGCCCGCTCGATCCGGATTTCGAGATAGATCGTGCGCGGGGATTGCCCCAGATCCGCCTGAAAGCGGCGTTCCAACGTCCGCCGCCCCACGCCGAGATCCAGCGCCAGCTCATCCACCGTGCGCGGCACTTCGATGTTTTGCTGCATTTTTAGAACCGCCCGCTTGACCAGTTCATCCTTGGTCTGCCGCGCGAGGGCCTGCCCGGGTTGCGCCCGCTGGCCACTCAGCGGGTTATCAATCATCATGATGTTCAGACTTTTGATCGCCGCCGATTGCCCGATATGGCGCTGCACGAGGAAGGCGGCCAGATGCGTGGCCCCATGCCCGCCCGAACAGGTCAACCGATCCCGATCCACGACGAAGATCTGATCGGAGACCGGCTTTTCGCTATCGAACCGATCCAGAAAATCTTGGTGGTGGAACCAACTGACGCAGCAGCGATAGCCCTGCAAAAGCCCCGCTCCCTGCAAAGCAAAAACGCCGGTGCAGAGCCCGACGAGCGGCACCCGCTGCGCCGCAGCCGCCTGCACAAAGGCAAGCGCCTCGGGGCTGAACGCCACGCGATCACTGATCAAGCCCCCGACCACAACCAGATAATCAAACCGCCCCGCATTGCGCAGGCGTGTATCGGGCTGCACCCGCACCCCGCAGCTCGAGCGGACCGGATCCATCGTATCCGACAGCACCGTCCAATCGCACAGAATCGGGCGCGATTTATCCGCCTCATCGGCCGCCAGACGCAGCACATCGACGAAATTTGCGAAGGCAGACAGCGTAAACTGATCCGCCAGAAGGAAGGCGACCCGTAGGCGTTTCTGCGGCGGCGGAACGGTGTTTGTCATGTCGCGATTCTACACATGTTGTGGCGCATATATTCTCGCTGAAATATGTCGGAAATTTTACGGTGACGTCCAGCATATACGAAAGGGCGACCCATATGACCCGCTTCTCTGGCTTCTCTCTCTTAAAAAACGCCCTGACTGGCCATAAAGGCTGGGAAGAACAATGGCCCGATAGTCAGCCCAAGGCTGAATATGACGTGATCATTGTTGGCGCGGGCGGGCATGGCCTTGGCGCCGCCTATTACCTCGCGAAAGAGCACGGCATCACCAATGTTGCCGTCATCGATAAGGGCTGGCTCGGCGGCGGGAACACGGGTCGCAACACCACGATCATCCGCTCGAACTATCTCTATGACGAAAGCGCCAAGCTCTTCGACCACGCGCTCGATCTGTGGGATAACCTGAGCCAAGAGCTGAATTACAACGTCATGTATTCCAAGCGTGGCGTGCTGATGCTCGCGCATAACGTGCATGATGTTCAGTCGTTCCAGCGCCATATCCATGCGAACCGCCTGAACGGGGTGGATAACCGCTGGTTGACCACCGCAGAGGCGAAAGCCTTCTGCCCGCCGCTCAACGTCTCGGCGAATGCGCGCTATCCGGTGATGGGGGCGGCGCTGCAAATGCGGGCGGGCACCGCGCGGCACGATGCTGTGGCATGGGGCTATGCCCGCGGTGCCGCCGCCCGCGGCGTGGACATCATCCAGAACTGCCCTGTAACCGCGATCCGCCGCGGGCCAGATGGGTCGGTCATCGGGGTGGATACGGGCAAAGGCTTCATCCGCGCCAAGAAAGTTGCAGTTTCGGCAGCAGGTCACACCAGCGTGGTGATGGATACCGCTGGCGTGCGGATGCCGTTGGAAAGCTACCCGCTACAGGCCTTGGTCAGCGAACCGATCAAGCCGATCGTCCCATGCGTGGTGATGTCGAACACGGTGCACGCCTATATCAGCCAATCCGATAAGGGCGAGCTGGTGATCGGCTCGGGTACCGACCAATACACGAGCTATTCGCAACGCGGCGGCCTGCCGCTGATCGAGCACACTGTTGCCGCGATCTGCGAGGTGTTCCCGATCTTCACCCGGATGCGGATGCTGCGCAAATGGGGCGGGATCGTCGATGTCACCCCCGACCGCTCCGCGATCATGGGCAAGACGCCCGTCAAAGGGCTCTATGTCAACTGCGGCTGGGGAACCGGCGGCTTCAAGGCGACACCAGGTGCGGCGCATACGCTCGCTTGGACGGTCGCGAAAGACGAGCCCCACCCGATCTGCGCCCCGTTCACGCTCGAGCGTTTCACCACTGGCCGGCTGATCGACGAAGCCGCCGCCGCCGCTGTCGCACATTAAGGAGCCACATCCATGTTGCTGATCCATTGCCCCTATTGTGACGAGACCCTGCCGGAACCGGAATTCGCCTATGCTGGCGAGGCGCATATCGCGCGCCCCGCCGATCCCTCTGCCCTATCGGACGAGGAATGGCGCGATTTCCTGTTCATCCGGACCAACGCGCGCGGCCCGCATTTCGAACGCTGGCGCCATGTGAGCTGCGGCCGCTTCTTCAACGCCGTTCGTGACACCGTCAGCGATCGGTTCCTGATGACCTACGAGGCCGGCGCGCCGCGCCCCGTTTTGAAAAATGAGGCCGCGCAATGAGCCGTTTCCGTATCAAAGGCAAGGGCCGCGTCGATCACAGCCAGCCCGTCTCGTTCAGCTTCGATGGCCGCAAATTGCACGGGCTGCGCGGCGATACCGTGGCCTCCGCGCTCTTGGCTGAGGGCACCCATCTGATGGGGCGCTCGTTCAAATATCACCGCCCGCGCGGCGCGGTTTCGGCAGGCTCGGAAGAGCCGAACGCGCTGATCGGCACCAGCCGCGGCCCGGGCCGGTTCGAGCCCAACACCCGCGCCACGATGCAAGAGCTGCGCAATGGCCTGATCGCGCAGAGCCAGAACAAATGGCCCTCGCTGGCCTTCGATATGGGGGCGATCAACGACCGCGCCTATATGCTGTTCTCGGCGGGGTTCTACTACAAAACCTTCATGTGGCCGAAGAGCTTCTGGGACAAAGTCTATGAACCCGTCATCCGTGGCGCAGCGGGTCTGGGGAAATCCCCGATCGAGCCCGATCCGGATCACTATGCCTCGCGCAATCTGCACACCGATGTCTTGGTGGTCGGCGGCGGCGCGGCGGGGATCGCGGCGGCCTTAGCGGCGGCGCAATCGGGGGTCGATGTGACCCTTGTGGACGAGAACCCCGAGATGGGCGGCAGCCTGCTGTCGGATCCCGATATCAAAATCGACGCGCAACCCGCATGGGAGTGGCTTGAAAACCAGATGGCGCGCCTGCATGCGGCGGGCGTTCGGGTGATGACCCGCACCACCGCCATCGGCTATTACCACCAAAACATGGTCGGGCTGACGCAGCGCCTGACAGATCATCTCGACACGCCGCCCGCAAACGCGCCGCGCGAACGGATGTGGCATGTGCGGGCGCAGCAGGTGGTGCTGGCGCAGGGCGCGCTGGAAAAACCGCTGGTCTTCGATTGCAATGATCGCCCCGGCATTATGCTGGCAGGGTCCGCGCAAACATATCTGAACCGCTACGGCGTTCGGGTCGGGGATCGCGCCGTGATCGTGACGAGCCATGACAGCGCCTATTACACCGCTTTCGATCTCTCCGACCACGGCACCAAGATCGCCGCTATCGTCGATACACGCGAGACGGTCGGCCACGATCTGGCCACGCGCGCCCGTCAACGCGGGATCGAATTGCTCACTGGCCATACCGTCACCAGCACCTCGGGGCGTTTGCGTGTCAAATCGGCGCGGGTGAACCCTGTCAGAGGCGGCAAGGTCGGCGCGCCCCGCGTGATTGCCTGCGACACGCTGCTGATGTCGGGCGGCTGGACGCCCTCGCTGCATCTGTTCTCGCATACCAAAGGCTCGCTGTCTTGGGATGCGGACAACCAGACCTTCCTGCCCGGTGTGCGCACCGAGGATTGCGAAATCGCGGGCGCAGGGCGGGGCCTTTGGGGCTATGCGGCGGTGCTCGAAGATGGGGCGGCGGCGGGTCTGCGCGCGCTCTCGGGGCTTGGCCGTGAGGGCAAGGCGCTCCGCTTCGAGGTGCGCAATGATCGCCCCGGCACCGGCGTCAGCCAGAAAGAACTGCCCACCGATCGCAGCGCCGGAAAGGCGAAAGCCTTTATCGACTTCCAAAACGATGTGACCGCCAAAGACATCCGTCTGGCGGTGCGCGAAGGGATGCGCTCGATCGAGCATGTGAAGCGCTATACCACCAACGGGATGGCGACCGATCAGGGCAAGATGTCCAATATCAACGGGTTGATGATCGCGGCAGATGCGCTCAACAAGCAGCCGCCGCAGGTCGGCCTGACGACCTTCCGCCCGCCCTATACGCCGACCACTTTCGGCACCTTTGCGGGCTATCTGCGCCATGATGCGTTCCAACTGACGCGCAAGACGCCGATTGATTCCTGGGCGGAGCAGCAAGGCGCTGTCTTCGAGCCTGTCGCCCAATGGCGCCGCGCGTGGTATTTCCCCAAACGCGGCGAAGATATGCACGCGGCGGTGGCGCGGGAATGCAAAGCGACCCGCGAGAGCATCGGGATTTTCGATGCCTCCACCTTGGGCAAAATCGAAGTCGCAGGCCCCGATGCGGTGGAGTTCATGAACCGGATGTATACCAACCCATGGACGAAACTCGCCCCCGGTCGCTGCCGCTACGGGCTGTTGCTGGGCGAAGACGGGTTCATCCGTGACGATGGCGTCATTGGCCGGATGTCGGACGATCTGTTCCATGTCACCACCACCACTGGCGGCGCGGCGCGGGTTCTGACGATGATGGAGGATTATCTCCAGACCGAATGGCCCGATCTGGATGTCTGGCTCACCTCGACCACCGAACAATGGTCCACGGTGGCGCTGAATGGCCCCAACGTGCTCAACATGTTGATACCGCTGGTTGAGGGCGTGGATTTTGCGAATTTCCCGCATATGTCCGTCGCTGAATGCACGGTTGCGGGCCTGCCTGCGCGGCTGTTCCGCCTGTCGTTCACCGGCGAGGTCGGCTTCGAGATCAACGTGCCCGCGCGCCACGGGCTGACGCTGTGGAAGGCGCTGATGGAGGCCGGAAAGCCCTACAATATCTGCCCTTACGGCACGGAAACGATGCACGTTCTGCGCGCCGAGAAAGGCTATATCATCGTCGGTCAGGATACCGATGGCACGGTCACCCCGCAGGATGCGGGCCTGAGCTGGGCCATTGGCCAGAACAAGCCGGACTTCGTCGGCAAGCGCTCGCTGGCGCGCCCCGATATCGTCGCCAAAGGCCGCAAGCAACTCGTGGGCCTGCTCACCGAGGATGGCAGCAAGCTGGAGGAAGGGGCGCAGATCGTTCTCGATCCGAACCAGCCTCTGCCGATGAAGATGGTCGGCCATGTGACCTCCTCCTACGACTCCACGATGGGCCATCCCATCGCCCTCGCGGTCGTTGAAGGCGGGCATGATATGATGGGCAGCACCGTCTTCATCCCGATGCTGGACGGCACCAAACGGGCGAAAATCACCTCTACGGTGTTCTATGACCCCGAAAATTCAAGGCTGAAAGCGTGAGGATCGACAGATGACCCATCAACAGCAGACATTCCACGCCAGCCCCGTCATGGTGGAGGAAATGGGCCACCAGATCCGCTTCTCGCTGCGGGTCAAACCGCAGGCCCGTGCGGCATTGGCGAAGGCGCTCGGGCTGGAATTGCCCTTAAAAGTCGGCGCTTGCACGCGTTCCGAGGCAGGTGAAACCCTATGCTTGGGGCCGGACGAATGGTTGATCCTCGCGCCGCAGGGCACCGCCCTCGCGGACAAAGCCCGCAGCGCCTATGCGAGCGCGCCGCACAGCCTGTGCGAGGTCAGTGATCGCGAGATCACGCTGCGCCTCAGCGGCCCGCAGGTCGTCGATCTGCTCTCCACGGGCTGCCCGCGCAACGTCGCCGCGATGGCTGCTGGCACCGCCGCCCGCACCGTCTTCGACAGTGCCACCGTGGTGCTGTGGCGCGATGGCCCGACGGATTTCCGCATGGATGTCTGGCGCAGCTTCCTGCCCCATGTCCGCGGCATTCTGGCACTGGCCGAAGCGGAGCTGAAAGCCGGGCTGTAAGCGCCCTTTCCCACACATTCTGTGGTGCCCCCAAGCTTCGGGGGCCCCTTCTTGCACCCTTATCCCAGAGAGATTGCCCCATGCTCGACATCAAAAGCACCATGCTGACCGACACCGCGATTGCCGCCTCGATCGGCCGTGAACTGACCCGCCAACAAGACCAGATCGAACTGATCGCCTCGGAGAATATCGTCTCGCGCGATGTTCTGGCGGCGCAAGGCTCTGTTTTGACAAACAAATACGCCGAGGGCTATCCGGGAAAACGCTATTACGGCGGCTGTGAATTTGTGGATGAGATCGAAGATATCGCCCGCGACCGCCTGAAAGATCTGTTCGCCGCAGACTATGTGAACGTCCAGCCGCATTCGGGCGCGCAGGCCAACCAAGCGGTGCTGCTGGCGCTGCTGCAACCGGGCGATAAAATCATGGGCCTGTCGCTGGCCCATGGCGGCCACCTGACCCATGGCTCTCCCGTCACGATGTCGGGGAAATGGTTCGAGATCGTCTCCTATGAGGTCGAGCCCGATACCCATCTGATCGATATGGAGAAGGTCCGCGCACGCGCGCTGGCGGAGAAGCCCAAGCTGATCATCGCGGGCGCATCGGCCTATCCGCGCACGTTGGATTTCGCCGTCTTCCGGGCAATCGCGGATGAGGTCGGCGCTTATCTGATGGTGGATATGGCGCATTACGCGGGGCTGATCGCAGCGGGGGAATACCCCAACCCCGTGCCGCACGCCCATATCGTCACCTCGACCACGCATAAAACCCTGCGCGGCCCGCGCGGTGGCGTGATCCTGACAAATGACGCCGATCTGGCGAAAAAGCTGAACTCTGCCGTCTTCCCCGGCAACCAAGGCGGCCCCTTGATGCATGTCATCGCGGCCAAAGCGGTGGCCTTCGGCGAGGCCCTGCGCCCCGAGTTCAAAGACTACGCCCGCAATGTGATCGCCAATGCCCGCGCCTTGGCCGCGACGTTGAAAGAGGGCGGCGTTGATATCGTCTCGGGCGGCACCGATTGCCACATGGTTCTGTGCGATCTGCGCCCGCTTAGCGTGACGGGTAAGGATGCCGAAAACGCGCTCGAGCGCGCGGGCCTGACCTGCAACAAGAACTCGATCCCCTTCGATCCGGAAAAACCCTTCGTCACCAGCGGCATCCGGCTCGGCAGCTCCGCCGGAACGACGCGCGGCTTTGGCGAGGCCGAATTCCGCGAGATCGGCGAGATGATCCTGCGGGTTCTGCGCGCCCTCGGGCACACCCCTGAAGGCAATGCCACGCTCGAAGCCGAAACCCGTCAGCAGGTCAAACAGATGTGCGACCGCTTCCCGATCTACGGCGCGTAAGCGTTCCTCTCGGCTTTCGATAGCTTCAAAATCGGCATTGGCCCCTCGTCGTCTGATACGATGGGGCCAATGCTGACGGCAATGTCGGGAGAGGGGATGCCCGCATGCTCACCCGCGCGTTCATACATACGCACAACGGCGTCACTCGAGGGCGCATCCTTCATCACATTAACATGCGCGGTGACACTAGCCTCTGATCTGACGATCGGAAGTCATCATGATCGCTATCAAATTAAGATACTGAATGCCCTGCGCTATTCGCCGTAGGGCACCCAGATATTCTTGATCTCGGTCGCGCGGCGCAGGAAGATCGCGCCCTCTGCGGCTTTGGGATCGGACCAATCGATGCGGCGGCCGTAATCCACGAAGGTCCGTTTCAGGTTGCCAGCCGAATGCGCCTCAACCGCCTTCGACAGCTCGGGCGTCCCAAAGGCCCAGACCGCATTCACCGCCTTGTGGCGTGCCAGCACGGTCGCAAGTTCAAACGGATCGCCGGTCACGATGTTGACCACGCCCGCTGGCAAATCCGAGGTCTCCAGCACGGTATAGAAATCCGTCGCGGCCAGCGGATGCGGCTCGGACGGCACGGCCACCACGCGGTTTCCGGTGGCGATCAGCGGCGCGATGAGGCTGATCAGCCCCAAAAGCGGCGCTTCGGGTGGGCAGATCGCGCCCACAACCCCCAAAGGCTCCGGCAAGGCCAAGGCCACACCGCGCATGGGTGGCAAATGCACCGCGCCCTCATGCTTGTCGGCCCAAGCGCCATAGGTGAACAGGCGCGACAGGCTGGCATCGACCTCGGCCTTGGCGCGGGCGGCGGAAACACCCGTCATATCGCGCAGCCGATCCGCGAATTCCGCCGCACGGGTTGAGAGGTTTTCGGCGATGTAGAACAGGATCTGCGCGCGGTTATGCGCCGATTTCTGGCCCCAAGAGCCTGAGGCCAGCGCGGCCTCCACCGCATTGCGGATATCCTTGCGATTGCCAAGGCCGACCTCGCCCAAAATCGCACCATCGGGCGCCAGAACAGGGCCGGAAGAATTGCCATCAGGGCGCGCTTGTTTGCCACCTATGAACAGCTTGGCCGTGCGGTCGATGAGTTGCGAGCGCGCAACGCCGGGCTTGCGGCGTTTTGGCGCTTGGCGCATCGGATTGGCCGCCCAGACCGCAGGCTTGAGATAGTCAAAGCACCCCTCGCGCCCGCCCTCACGGCCAAAGCCGCTTTCCTTACGCCCGCCAAACCCGACCGCCGCATCCAGAAGATTGGTGGCGTTGATCCAGACCACCCCCGCCTCCACCGCCGCAGCGACCTCCAGCGCGAGATTGACGGATTCACTCCAGATGCTTGCCGAGAGCCCGTAGCGGCTGTGATTGGCCAGCTCGATCGCCTCCCCCACCGTGCGGAAGGTGCTGGAGACCGCAACCGGCCCGAAGATTTCCTCAAAGGCGGCACGCGCGGTTTGCGGCACATCGCACAGCAGCGTCGGCGGATAGAAACTGCCGCCCTCCGGCATCGCCACCTGCGCCTGATGCAGGGTCGCGCCCGCCGCTACCCCCTCCTCGACAAGGCTGCGGATCCGCGCCAATTGGTCAGCATCAATCACCGCCGCCATATCAATCGTCTTATCGAGCGACCGCCCCAGCCGCAGATTGCCCATCCGCGTAATCAGCTTCTCGTGGAACCGCGGCGCGATGCCTTCTTGCACCAAAAGACGGGATCCGGCGCAGCAGACCTGACCTTGGTTGAACCAGATCGCATCGACGACGCCCTCCACAGCGGCATCCAGATCAGCGTCTTCAAACACGATGAACGGGGATTTTCCGCCCAGCTCCAGCGTCAGTGATTTGCCCGAACCGGCCGTTGTCTCGCGGATCATCCGCCCGACTTCGGTCGAGCCGGTAAAGGCGATCTTGTCGATCCCCTCATGCGCGACCATCAAAGCGCCCGTGCTGCCATCGCCGGTGAGGATATTGATCACACCTGCCGGGATCCCAGCCGCTTGGCTCAGCTCGGCAAAGAGCAGCGCCGTCAGCGGGGTCGCCTCCGCAGGTTTCAGCACTACCGCATTGCCCATCGCCAAGGCAGGGGCAATTTTCCACGCGAGCATCAGGAAGGGAAAATTCCACGGAATGATCTGGCCCACCACACCCAGCGGGCTATGATCGGGGAGTTCGCTCTCGGCGAGCTGCGCCCACCCCGCATGATGATAGAAATGACGCGCCGCCAAGGGCACGTCGATGTCGCGCGTCTCGCGGATCGGCTTGCCATTGTCCAACGCCTCGATCACCGCGATCAACCGCGCATTGCGCTGGATCACCCGCGCCAAAGCGTAGAGTTTCAGCGCCCGCTCATGGCCCGAGAGCGCTGCCCATGCCATTTGCCCCTTGCGCGCGGCTTTGACGGCGGCCCCGACCTCATCCTTTCCGGCGAGCGAGATCTGCGCCAATGGCTTCCCCGTGGCTGGCTCAACTGTCGCGAAGCTGCCGGCCTCAACCGGCGCCGTAAACTGCCCGCCGATGAAATGCCCGAAAGCGGCGCCGCGATCCGCAAGCCATGCACGGGCGGCGCGATCATCTTCAGTGTTGGACAGGTAATCCATCGTATCAAAATATCTCTCAACGCTCATGGCTTATCCGATCGGGTGACGATTGAAGGCGCTATAGGCCCCCTCAACATGGTGTTCGAGCTGGCGTTCGATATCGGCCAGAAGCGACGAGGCCCCGATCCGGAACAGATCCGGCGTCAGCCAATCGTTCCCCAGCTCCTCCTTCATCAGCGCAAGGTAGTTCAGCACATCCTTGGCCTTGCTCACCCCGCCCGCAGGCTTGTAGCCGATGCGATAGCCGGTCAGCGCGTGATACTCACGGATTGCGCGCAGCATGACGAGCGAGACCGGAAGCGTCGCATTCACGCCTTCCTTGCCCGTCGATGTCTTGATGAAATCCGCGCCCGCCATCATGCAGATCATGCTGGCCTTGGCGACATTGCGCAGGGTTTTCAGATCCCCCGTCGCGAGGATGGCTTTGACATGGGCATCGCCGCAGGCCGCGCGGAAATCGCGCATCTCGTCATAGAGCGCCTGCCAGTTGCCCGTCAGCACATGCTCGCGGGTGATGACAATGTCGATCTCTTGCGCGCCATCCGCAACGGAGGCCTCAATCTCGGCCAGCTTCGTGCTATGCGGCGAAAGCCCCGCCGGAAACCCTGTCGAGACTGCCGCGACCGGAATCCCCGTGCCTTGCAGCGCATCAACGGCCGTCGCCACGAAGCGATGATAGACGCAGACCGCACCCGTATGGATCTGCCGCGATCCCATGCCCAGAGCGTTCAGGATATCCGCGCGCACCGGCTGCGCCGCCTTCGCGCACAAGCGTCGCACTCGCGCCTCGGTGTCATCGCCGTTCAGCGTGGTCAGATCAATGCAGGTCACCGCCTTGAGCAGCCACCCCGCCTGCGCGTCGCCCTTCACCGCGCGACGCCCCGGCAGGGCCTCAATGCGGCGCTCGACTGCAGAGCGATTGACGCGGATCGCCTCCACCAGCGAGAGATCGAGCTGCGTCCCCGCATTGCGCGCAAGGGTCTGATGATCGACCTTTTGGCCCTGAGTGTCCGCGCCCACCTGATCCATCAATCTTTCCCCTTCGGACTCGCGGAATGCTTGCCCCGCCGCCAACTTGTGTTAATAATCACAGAAAATGTCAGTTTGTCAACATATGCGGTGATTGCGCAGAGCACGGAGCACGCCCGATGAGCCCCAGAAAAGAGACGCGGCTAAAGCGGCTGACAATGGCCGTGGCGGAATCCAAAACTTTGCATGTGCGCGATGCCGCAGAGGTGCTCGATGTATCGGAGATGACGGTCCGCCGCGATGTGCGTGAAAATCCTGATCTATTTGAGTTTATCGGCGGGCACATCATGCTTGCTGGCAGCGGAATGCAGCGCGCGCCCTATGAGCTTTCACTCGCCAATGAGGTGAACCAATCGGCCAAGCGCGCCGCCTGCGGCCATTGCGTCGACCTGATCCAGCCCAAAGATGTGATCTTTGTGGACTGCGGCACCACGCTGGCGCATCTGGTCAGCGCCCTACCAAATGATATGGAAGTGACAATTATCTGTTACGCGTTTAACATTGCGGATCTGGTGATCCGCAAGCCCAAGGCGCATCTGATCCTTCTGGGCGGCGTCTATCACCCGACAACCGCATCATTTTATCCGCTACAGCAAGAACCCCTCTTGCCCAATCTCGCGATCAACACCGCGTTCTTTTCCGCCGCAGGCCTCGATCTGCGGCTGGGGGCAACCTGCACCACGATGCACGAAGCCGCCCTCAAACGCGCGGCGATGGCGCGGGCGCAGCGCAGCTACCTTGTGATTGACGGCAGCAAACTGGGCCAAGTCAAAGCCGCCTGCTTTGCGCAAGCTGCCGATTTTGAGGGGATCATGACGGAAGACGGGCCGCTCAACCTGCCGCAAGACGGTTGAAAGCGCGAGACCCGATGATCCGCGGCGGATTTAAAGGACGGGGCCAAATTTAAAGGACAGGGCCAATCGTGGCGATGACATTGTTCCAGATCCGCCTATGGCGCGGCCACAGGGCAACCACACCAAGGGTGATAGGATCAGAATGGGCAATATACTCCGCTTGGCGGCCTCGCACGGAACAGGTCACCCCTTCATCTTGCAGAAGGATGTTGTTTTCATAGTTCAGGTCGAAGCTACGTAGATCGAGGTTTGATGAGCCGATGAGAGTTACTTTCCCGTCTAGCGTCAATGTCTTCGCGTGCAAAAGCCCGCCCTTGAATTCGTATATCTCGCATCCAGCCGACAGCAGTTTTCGATAATAGCTTCGGCTTGCCGCTGCGACGATCCAGCTATCGTTCACCTTGGGAAAGATCAGCGCAACTTTAACCCCGCGATGGGCCGCAGAGCACAAGGCTTCCAACACCGTCGTATCCGGCACGAAATAAGGGGTCGAGAGCGTTAACGTCTCCTGCGCACAGGCGACCAGCGCCGAGAAAAGCTGCGGCGTGGCACCGCGGCGCTCGGTCGGGCCATCCCCCATCACCAGCGCGGGAAACCCGCCTTTGATCGAGGTGCTAGGCAGAGTGAAACCCTCAAGCTTATCTCCCGTGGTCTGCATCCAATCACTGAGGAACAACAATTCATTTTGCGCGACAATAGCCCCTTCGAACCGCAGCATGATATCGACCCAAGGCGCGTATTTGGCTTTAACGCGGAATTCAGGATCAGCGGAGTTTCGACTACCGCAATAGGTGATTTTGCTGTCGATGACTGTGATTTTTCGGTGATTGCGCAGATCTATGCGACTGGTCAGCAAGGTGCGGATCAGATTGTCCAACGGCAGGGCCACAGCCATCTGCACCCCCGCTTCTTTCATATCTTGCCAAAGTGGTGACTTGATCAAAGCGCGCGATCCAAGCCCGTCTGCCATCGCGCGACAGGTGACCCCGCGCTTAGCGGCGCGGATCAACGCCTGCGCGACATCCCTGCCCGTCTGGTCGTCCAGCCATATGTAATAGAGCACATGAACATGGCTCTGTGCCGCGTCAATATCGGCGATGAGATGCGCGTTTGTGGCGGCAGCGTCGGCCATCAATTCAGCGCGGCTTCCGGCGACGGCCTGAAATCCATTGATCGAAGCCGCATATCGAAAAGCTGGCCTGTAGAGCGGATCTATCAACCGCTCCGTATCCTCTGGCGCCCCCATGAGGTGGGCGGCTTTGGTGCGGATTTGATCGAAAACGTATGTGTGGCGCTTGTTCGCATCGTTCCCGAGGTCGATCTCACCAAACAAAAAGTAGATAACGGTCCCGATATAGGGCAGCACCGCGAGCACAATAAACCACGCCAAGCGGGCCTGCGGGGCAAGATCATCGCGCAGCAAAATGCGGAGTGTAAACCCGATGACAATCAATAAATGAAGGCTGAGTAGCAACGTCGTAATCATGTGGTCTCTATGAATGCGATATCGATGACAATGGGCAGATGATCCGATGCGCGTTTTGCCAATGCCGAGTGATGCACATGTGCGGACACGGCTCGCAGCCCTCGGCCCAGAACAAATCTGTCAAGCGCGGCCGTTGGCCGGGACGCATGGAAGCTAAGCCCTGGAGAAACAACGGTTGCGGGCGCTGCGAACGGCAATCGGCCGGAATTCCATTCATTGAAATCGCCCGCCAGCAAGACGGGGTGATCGCGCCCCTCTAGCATCTGTTGCAGGGCCAACATCTGCCTGCGGCGCATGCCGGGCGTGAGACCAAGATGACCGCCTATCACTTCCAGATCAGGGTGCCTCAGCCGAACAGACACGGCCCCGCGCGGCTCTAACATCGGCAATTCAATTCGTGCCGAAACAAGATCGGCATAGCTTGATCGCACGAGTATCGCGTTGCCGTGCCATCCATGACTGAGCGGGCGCACCGAAACGTCAGCCATTGTGTAGCCAAGTTCGGTTTCCAACCGTTCCAGAGGCAACACGCCTGCCCGCGCGCCTATCCGCCGATCTGCCTCTTGCAACACGATGATATCTGCATCGATTTCACCCAAGACATCGACAATCCTATCCGGATCGCGTCGCCAATCGAGCCCGACAGCTTTGCGGATATTGTAGCTCGCAATCCGCACGCCTCACCCCCTGACACTCTCTTCAAAGCAGCCCAACCGCAAAGACCTCTCTCGCGGCGATGCGTCTTGGCTGAGCGTAAACCTAACAGCACAATGCCCGCTAAGCACAGCCATACGCCGCACTGGGGAATTTTCGCATTGAAGACGAAAAAAGTCCTGATGGCAAACGGGGCGGCGCGGTCACGCTTTCCAGATACGGTCCAGAACCGCGAACCAGTTTTCATGGCAGAGTTTGGCCATCAGGTCGCCGCCATAGCCATGCGAGACAAGCGCCGCCCGAAACGCCCCCAACCCTGCGCTATCGCCCATCACTTTGGGCACCTGCGCGCCGTCAAAATCTGATCCGAAGCCGACATGATCCTCGCCCAGCTTCGAAAGCAAATGATCAAGGTGCCGCAGCATCGGATCAAATCCGCGATCCTCAGATTTCGCACCGTCTTCATTGAGGAAGCCCGTTGCGAAATTCAGCCCAACCATACCTTGCGTATCGCGGATGATATCAAGCTGACGATCCGTCAGATTGCGCGAGGACGGTGTGACAGCATGGGCATTGGAATGGGTGGCCACCAGCGGCGCATCGGAGAGGGCGGCTATATCGTTGAACCCCGCCTCGTTGAGATGCGACAGATCGAGCATGATCCCCAACTTATTGCAAAGACGCACCAAATCCTTGCCCGCAGAGGTCAATCCAGGGCCGGTATCGGGTGACGACGGGAAGGCAAACGGTACGCCATGGCCGAACACCGTGGGGCGCGACCAAACCGGCCCAAGCGAGCGCAGGCCCATATCGTGGAACAGATAAAGCGCATCGAGATCGGCGGCGATGGGCTCTGCGCCCTCCAGATGCATGATGCCCGAGATCACCCCTTCGGCTTGGCAGGCGCGCAGATCAGCGACGCTCCGGCACAGGCGAAACGCGCCGCCTGAGGCGCGCTCCATCCATTTCAAATGTCCCGCCATCTCCATCGCAATTGGCAAGGCACTCGTGTGATCGATCAACGGCGGCAGCGGTGCGCAATAGGGCGGGTTCGCCATAAGATCATCAATATCAACGGGTTGATCTGGCGAAGAGATATAGATTGCAAAGAACCCGCCGCCAAAACCGCCGCGTTTCATCCGCGGCAGATCAAGATGCCCCACCCCGGTATCGGTCAGCCAAGTCGCCTCGCGATTGGCCGGATCGCGCAGCAATCGCAGCAGAAAATCATTGTGACCATCGAAGATCATCGGGGCATCGATGGAGATATCGACGGGACTATCAATTGTGCTCATGGGGCTTTAAATCCTTCGCTGGCGACCAGCAGGTCTTGCGTATAGCGTTGTTTTGCCGCGCGTTTTTGCAAATCTTCGCGCGACAATTCCTCGACGGCGGCACCGTGCTGCATCACCAAAAGCCGTTCGCACATATGAGAGACAACCGCGAGATCATGGCTGACGAGGAGATAGGTAAGCCCTTTCTCCGCCCGCAGCGCATCGAGGAGGTTGAGGACCTCGGCCTGAATCGAGGCATCGAGCGCGGAGGTTGGCTCATCAAGCAACAGAATTTCCGGCTCGAGAATCAAGGCACGCGCAATCGCAACGCGCTGGCGCTGTCCACCTGAGAGTTGGTGCGGGTAGCGGAACCGGAACCCTTTCCCCAGACCCACATCGTCCAGCGCCTTGTCAATCCGTGCCTCGGCATCGGGAAACTTATGAATTGCAAGCGGTTCGGACAGAACACGGTCAATCGTATGCCGCGGATGAATTGATCCATAGGGATCTTGGAACACCATCTGCACCTGCCGATAAAATGCCGGATCACGCGGCGTTTTCAACGGCGCGCCCGCAATCCGCACCTCGCCGCCCGAAACCGGCGCGAGGCCGCAAATGGCCCGCAGCACGGTGGATTTCCCGGAGCCACTTTCACCGACGAGACCGTAGCTCTCGCCTTTCTGAATCTGCAAACTCACGTTGTTTACCGCGCGCACCGCGCCCGCCCCCACACCGTAGGTCACCGCCAAATCGCGAATATCAATCAGCGCGCTCATGCCAGCCACTCCGGATTGCGGGTCAGGGTTTGCAGCGGTGCACGGTCGCCGTCGATTGTCGGCAGGCAATTGAGCAACCCTTGCGTATAAGGGTGCTGCGCATTGTGCAGATCCTGCGCGGCGATTTCCTCGACCACCCGCCCCGCATACATCACCATCACGCGGTCACAAAACGACGAGACCAAGCGCAGATCGTGGCTGATGAAAATCAACCCCATGCCACGGTCGCGCACGAGGTCATCAAGGATCCGCAGCACGTCCAATTGCACCGTCACATCCAAGGCCGAAGTGACCTCATCCGCGATCAACAGATCGGGCTCTGCAATCAGCATCATCGCGATCATCGCGCGCTGGCCCATTCCGCCTGAAAGCTCGTGCGGATAGGCGTTGAACACGCGTTCTGGGGCGCGGATTTGCACGGCCTCCAACATCGCCATTGCGCGATCCTTGGCCTGCGCACGGGTGATTTTACCGCGTTGCGCAAGAGCCTCGACGATTTGCCGACCAATCGTCATCACCGGATTGAGCGAGTATTTCGGATCTTGCATGATCATGCTCATCCGTGGCCCGCGCAGGCTGCGCCATGTTTTGGCCGAGGCTTTGCGCAGATCAATCCCCTCAAATTCCAACCTTTGCGCCATCACCGTTCCCGAAGCGGGCGTCAGGCCCAAAATCGCGCGGCCCGTCTGGCTTTTGCCCGATCCGCTTTCCCCCACAATCCCGAGGCGCTCACGCCCCAAGGTGAAACTGACATCGCGCACCACGCGGCGCGGGCCTTCGCGCGAGGGAAACGACACGTTCAGCCCTTCGACTTGCAACATATCCGTCATTTTTCGCCTTTCGGATCAAGCACGTCGCGCAAACCGTCCCCCAGCAGATTGAACCCGAGCGAGACGGCGAAAATCGCGATTCCAGGCATGGTGGCGACCCACCAGAAATCGATCATAAACCGACGTCCCGCGGCGATCATCGCGCCCCATTCGGGCTGTGGCGGCTGCGCGCCGAGGCCCAAAAACCCGAGGCCTGCCGCGGTCAGGATGATCCCCGCCATATCGAGCGTGACCCGCACGATGACGGAGGAAAGGCAAAGCGGCACCACATGCCCCATGATGATCCGCGGGCTGCGCGCGCCCTGCAACCGGATTGCGGCGATGTAATCGGCATCGCGGATCGTGAGGGTTTCGGCCCGCGCCAAGCGGGCGTAAGGCGGCCAACTCGTGATCGCAATTGCGATGATCGCGTTCTCGATCCCCGGCCCCAAGGCCGCCACGAAGGCCAGCGCGAGGATAAGGCGCGGGAAGGCGAGGAAGATGTCGGTGATCCGCATCAAGACGGTATCGACCCAGCCGCCGAAATACCCCGCCGTTGTGCCCACCGCCAAGCCGATCGGGGTGGCGATAATGGCGACAAGCGCCACGACCATCAATGTCACGCGCGATCCATGCACGATCCGGCTAAAGATATCGCGGGCCTGATCATCCGTGCCCATCAAATGCTCCCATGACGGGGGCAATAGGCGTTCAGTCCGCAGATTGCCCCCCCTGAGCGGATCATAGGGCGCGATAACATTCGCGAAGATCGCCATGACGATGAGCAGCATGACAATGCCAAGGCCCAGCATCGCCAATCTGTTGCGCCGCAATTGCGACCACGTGCGATAGGCTTGCCCCAGCCGCGCCTGACGCCGTGAGGAAGGGTGATCGCTGAGCAACCACTCGCGGGTGGAAAGCTGCGGCGCGCTCATTTGCGCCGCCGAACGCGCGGATCAAGCACGGTATAGAGAAGATCGGACAAGAGATTGAGCCCCACAAATATGACGCCAATAACCAAGGTCCCGCCCAGCACCGCATTCATATCGGCGTTTTGCAGACTGTTGGTCAGATATTGCCCCAGGCCCGGCCATGCGAAGACGGTCTCGGTCAGAACCGACCCCTCCAACAGGCCCGCGTAGGACAAAGCGATAACGGTAATCAACGGCACAGCGGCATTGCGCAGCGCATGCACCCAGATGATGCGCCATTCCGCCACGCCTTTGACACGGGCGGCGATGATATATTCCTGCCCCAGTTCGGCCAGCATGAAAGACCGCGTCATCCGGCTGATATAGGCCATCGAGAAATACCCCAGAAGGCACGCAGGCAGCGCAAGATGGGAGAGCACGTTCCAAAACGCATCCCATTGCCCCTGCATCGCGGTATCGATCAGCAGCAAGCCTGTCGTCTGGGTGACGGAGTATTCATAGGCGATATCAATCCGCCCCGGCCCAGCGACCCAGCCAAGCTTGGCGTAGAAAACCAAAAGCCCGAGCAACCCGAGCCAGAAGATCGGCGCGGAATAGCCCACCAAGCCGACGACGCGGATGATCTGATCGGGGAGCTTCCCCTGCCGCACAGCGCCCCAAATCCCCAATGGCACCCCAACCAGCGTGCCAAGGATGATCCCGGCCGTGGCGAGTTCAAGCGTCGCCGGGAAGACTCGTGCGATATCCTCGGTGATTGGCTTTTTCGTAAGAACGGAATTGCCCAGATCGCCCGACATCGCATCTTTCAGATAGATGAAAAACTGCTCGTAAAGCGGTTTATCCAGCCCCAAGGCGATATAGGCGGCATCATAAGTGGATTTCGACGCGCGATCCCCCACCACCGCCAAAACCGGATCAACAGGCACCACCCGCCCGATGATAAATGTCACGATCAACAGGCCGAGGAAGGTGATCGCCACCGTGGCCAGCAATTTCGCCACTTTATATCCAAAGGCAAGAAGGGCGCGCGAGCGCCCTCCTGATACTGTCTCAGTGAAGCTCATTCCGACTTGCTCACGTAGCGGAACGAGTTGTCATTGAAAGAGGGCCCGATGATGAACCCATCGACGGATTTGCGCTCGCCCAGCACTTCGATTTCTTGGAACATGACCACGAAGGGCGAGGTCTTCTGATGTTCGGTTTGCAGATCGACATAGAGAGCCGCGCGCGCTTTGGCGTCTTTTTCCAGAACCGCCGCATCGGCCTTCGCTGTCATCTCGGGGATATCCCACGCATTGCGCCAAGCGAGCGGCTTCGAGGTCGCATCGTCGCTATTGTCAGGGTTACGCGCGAAGGTATCGGCATTGGTGTGCGGATCCTGATAGTCAGGCCCCCACCGCCCGATATAGATATCATGCGCCCGAGCGCGATATTTCGTCAGGGTTTGCTGGCCATCGCCAGGGATGATCTCCAGCTTGACCCCCGCCTGCGCCCAGGTTTGCTGGATCGCTTCGGCCATGCCCGTGATTTCGGGGGTGTTGCGCGTATCCATCGTGACGGCGAACCCGTCAGGAACGCCCGCCTCCGCCAAAAGCGCCTTCGCCTTTTCCACATCCAGCGCATAGGGATTGTCATTCACCGCGCCGAGGAAGCCTTCGGGCAGGAAGGCTTGGTGCACCTTCACCTTGCCATCCATGATCGTCTCGGCAATAGCGGAGTAATCTACGAGGTATTTGAGCGCCTCAGCCACCTTCGGTTTGCCGAGGAACTCGTTCTTCTGATTGAAACCGAGATAATAGATCGAACCTTTGATCCCGCTCTCGAATTTGATGTCTTCGTTGTCTTTAAGGGCCTTGATTTCTTCCGGCCCCAAGTTGCGCGCAATATCGATATCACCTTGTTCCAACAGCAATCGCTGCGTCGAGCCCTCGGGGATGTGGCGATAGATCGCGCGCGCAAGTTTGGGGGCCTCGCCGCTAAAGTTCTCGTTCCGCTCCAGAACGATCACCTCATTCGCGCGCCAATCGCGGATCGTGAACGCCCCCGAGCCCGCGTAATTCGTTTTCAGCCATTCATAACCGAAATCATCATTTGCAGCATGACTCATCACCAGTTCTTTATCGACAACAAAGCCGACGGTGGCCGTGAGGCAATAGAGCAAAAGCGTCGGCGCATAGGCCTGATCCATCTCCAGCTCGAAGGTCATATCGCCAGTCTGGCGCACCATCTTATCGACATTCTCTGCCGTCAAACCGAACTGCGTCAAAATGAACGCGGGCGATTTATCCAGCTTCACCGCACGCTGCAACGAAAACACGGGATCGGCAGCGGTGATCGGGTTGCCTGAAGCGAATTTCAAATCCGGCTTGATCGTGAACGAGAAGGTTTTCCCGTCCTCGGAAACCGTCCAGCTTTCTGCGATGACGCCAAAGATATCCGACACATCCTTGACGTTATAGCCAACCAAAGGCTGATAGCTATTGCCCAACACTTCCGACGCGGTGAATTCAAACACTTCCGCCGGATCGAGCGAGATCACATCATCGATCTGCCAAGCTTGGATCAGCGTATCTTGCGGTGTGTCTGCCCATGCGGGCAAGCTCGTCGCGCCGAAAGCCGCCGAGATCATCGAGGCGACGACAAGTTTTGAGAAATATGTCATTTGGTTTTCCCTGTTGAGGAGAGAGACAATGCCGCGCCTCTGAAGAAGGGCGCTTGAGCACACTTCTTCGATATAGCGGGCGCGGAGTGTCACCTGTCAAGATTTGTCTTGATGGTAAAAATCTTTGCGCCCGAAATTTGAGCAAGCTATCGGGGCGAGGCTTAGGGCGGATCGGTCTACAACCCCCTCTCAAACTCGGAAATATCCACCGTTTTGTCGCGATAACCACAATTTCTGGAGAGATTCGTCCATGGATCTTTCCAATCCGTGCGCAATCCCCATTCTGCCGCGTAACCGATGTGCCTAAATTCCATGCACATATCAACGCACTCTCAGGCCCGCCCAGAGGTAAGACGCCCAGCGATACTCCGAGCATATCCACCACCCGCCCGGAAGTGGTTTGATTGTAAACCATGGTAGTGGACGTTTGGTCAGACGTCCGAAAGGATCGTCCAATCCGTGTTCCAAATCACGCGCCTTCGGAGCGACCTGCGCACTGACCCTCGTTGCGGGCTGTCGCGGCAGGATCGGCTTTGCCACCGCTCAGCGCAAGGATGTCAGGAACCGGCCAATCAAGCGCAGCAATCTCTGGGCGCGATAACTTGCGCAAATCCTGCCGCGTGACGTATCAGTGGCGCCTGCCCGATCATTCACGCCGTCCTCTCCAACGGCTCCCCCTTTCACCGCCACTCGCAGCATTTCGAGGTTTTGCAGATGCCGAGGTTGAAGCGAGGGGCGGATCAAGGGCGCGGTAAAGCGCCTTGAGCGCCTGCTGCGCGACTAAACCGCACAAGCGATAGCGATCCGGCGTAGCGGAGAGCGTGTTGCGTCGCCGAATGCGGGAGCTGACCGCAACTTCTGCTGCGGCCTTTCCCGGGAATGGGTAGATGCGCGCCACTCAAGTCTATTCACGCAATCCCCCTCAGAGATGCACGCCCCTACATTGACACCATGCGAAGATCCGAGACGGAGAACCCGACATGCAGTGTCTCACCCCGCTGGAAAGGCCGTGCTTGTGGCGCGCCAACCGCAAAGATTGATCCTGCAGGTGTCGCAAGGGTGTATTGCACCGAGTTCCCTAACCAAGCGGCATAAGTGATCTCGGAAGGCAGCGTGTCAGGGCCCGCATCGCGGCTAAGCTGGACATGGTGCGGGCGCAGCACAAGCTTTGCCGGACCTGTCGCAGCGCTGGCGCGGGGCAGTGTGAAGCGGCGCCCTAAGAGATCAACTTCGGTCTGCGGGCCTGCCTTTATAATCTCGATATCAATCAGGTTTGCGTCACCGATAAAATCGGCGATGAAGGCGGAATTCGGCTGATCGTAGAGATCGGCTGGCGCGCCCTCTTGCGCGATTTCCGCGTTTTTCATCACGATGATGCGGTCTGAAACGGCCATCGCCTCTTCCTGATCATGGGTCACATAGATCGCAGTGAGGCCGAGGTTCTGCTGGATCTGGCGGATCTCCTCACGGACATGGCGGCGCAGTTTGGCATCAAGGTTCGAGAGAGGTTCATCCAACAACAATACCTCCGGTTCCAGAACAATCGCGCGAGCAACAGCAACGCGTTGTTGCTGCCCCCCCGAAAGCTCGGAGGGCAAGCGATTGCCAAAGCCTTTGAGGCCAACCGTCTCAAGCCCTGCCTCCGCACGGGCATGGGCCTCGTTTTTGGGCATATGCTTCACGGTCAAGCCATAGGCGACATTCTCCACCACCGTCATATGCGGAAACAGCGCGTAGGATTGGAACACCATCGAAACCCGCCGATAGCTGGCTGACAGATGGGTGACATCCTCGCCACCGATCAGGATTTTGCCCGAAGTGGCGCTTTCCAACCCTGCGACGAGGCGCAGAGTGGTGGTTTTGCCGCAGCCCGATGGTCCCAGCAGGGTGACGAGTGTACCCGGCGCGATGTCGAGCGTGAGCGGCTTTAAGGCCACAACGCCGCCGAAGTTCTTGGTGACATTTTCAAAACGGACAGAACCCTTTGTCATCGTCATCTCCTGTTTTAATGGGTTTCAACGCGGTCAGCGCGGCGCAGTTTCCGGCGGCCAATGATCAGCTGTAGAGCCAGGATCGCGATCAGCATCGTCACGATCAGCACAGCGGAATAGGCAATAGCGATGCCGTATTCGCCATTTTCGACCCGCCCGACGATGAAGGAGGTCGACATGTTGTAACGTGCCGAAACAAGGAAGATCACAGCCGAAACCGAGGTGATCGCGCGCACGAAACTGTAGGTCAGGGCGGCAAGAATCGCAGGGCCCATCAGCGGCAGGATCACACGGCGCAGGGTGGTGAAGGTATTGGCACCCAGCATGATTGACGCCTCATCGAGCGATTTATCAAGCTGGCTCATCGCGGCGATGCCGCCGCGCACGCCCACGGGCATATTGCGGAAGACAAAGACGATGATCAGCACGAGGCCAGTCCCTGTCAGCTCGATGGGCGGGAAGTTGAAGGCCATCACATAAGCCACACCGATCACAGTGCCAGGAATCGCAAACGAGAGCATCGTAGAAAACTCGAAGGCGTCTTTCCCCACAAATTTCTGACGCACCAGCAGATAGGCGGTCGCAAGCCCGACGGCGGCGGTCAGCGGGGCCGCAATGGCCGCGATGGTCAAGGTGGTGAAATAGCTATCCCACGCAGCGCCTGTGAAATGCACGCCATTGCGCACAACAATTGCAAAGCCGCGGATGTAATGCTCCAGTGTCAGAGTGTGGTCGTAGCCCCAGAGCTTTACAAAACTGCCAAAGACAATCAGCAGATACAGCACCAATGTGAAGGCGGCCCAAGGCAGAGCGACCAAATAGCAAGCCCAACGCAACCCGTCGCTGAGCGCGGCATTGCGGCCGGAATCGGCCTTGCCCGTAACGGTGGCATAGCTTTTCTTGCCAAGCCATTTGCGCTGCACGACAAAGGCAGTGAGGGTCAACATAAGCAGGATCATCGACAAGATCGCCGCTTTGGCCGGATCGGCGACGGTGCCGACGATGGCGAAATAGATCTCCGTTGAGAGAACGTTGAAGTTACCCCCCAGAACCAGCGGGTTACCGAAATCTGCGACACTCTCAATAAAGCCGAGCAAAAAGGCATTTGCGAGACCGGGGCGCATCAACGGCAGGCTGATGTCGCGGAATGTCTGCCAGCGGTTCGCATCGAGTGTCTGGCTGGCCTCTTCCATCGATGGGCTAATGCCTTCAACGACGCCAATCAGCACCAAAAAAGCGATCGGAGTGAAAGAGAGCATTTGCGCGAGCCAAACGCCCCAGAAGCCGTAAAGCCAGCGGGTTTTTTCCCATCCGAAGGCATAGGCGAAGAACTCGGTGATACTGCCAGCACGCCCGAAGAGCAGGATCAGCGCGAGGCCGATCACGAAAGGTGGCGTGATGATCGGCAGGATCGTCAGCACGCGCAGCAAGCGTTTGGCGGGAAAGCCTGTGCGGGTAAAAATCAGTGCAAAAGCAAGCCCCAAGAGCGTAGTGCCCGTCGCCGTGGCGATGCCAAGCAAGGCAGAACTGGTCGCCGCCCCGCAGAGACCCGCGCCTGTGAGACAGCTCAAAGACCAAAGCTCAGCCGCGAAAAAGCGCGGCAGGAATTCGGAAATCCCAAAGCCGGCGCCGCCTTTCAGCTCGAAGGCGCTGATCAGGATGAAAGACATCGGATAGAAAACAAAAACGCCGACCAGTGCCACAATAGCCCCGATCATGCCGGTGATAAACGCATCGCCGCGCCCCCGCCCGAGGCCGGAAATACCCGTGGTCATCACGAAGAGGAGGGCCGCTGCGGTGACAAAGGCCCCCGCACCCATGCCTTGCTGGCTAGCCTCAGGAAGGAAGCCAAAGCGCGTCCCCTGCCCAACGATCAGCACACCCTGTGCCGCCATCAACGCAAGGCCAACTGCGCCGCTGATCACCATACCCCGCGCAGTTTGCGTAGGCGGTGCGCAGCGCAGCAAAACCACAGTTGCCGCTATAAATCCGAAAAGCGGAAGCCAGAGCCAGTTGCGCCCACTCAGCGCCCAGACCAAAGCCGAAGCGCCTGTTGTGAAGGGGTCGGAAAGCCAGCCAAAGGACCAAAACCCGCCCTCAACCATGTACCAAGGCAGCAAAGAATACCCAAGAACCCCGACCAAAAGCCAAAGCAGTGTCGTGCGTTGCATATTGTGATTCCTAAGAAAATTCGGCCTGCCGCGAATATGGCGGCGGCAGGCCTCAGGGATTATTCTTCGAAGTTGCCGCCCTTGGATTTCACTTCATCCTGCCAGCGGGTCAGCAGACGCTCGCGCGTGGCAGACGTCCCATAGGTGGCGAAGTCATAGTCGATCAGCTTGACGGAAGACATGTCCGGGGCCTCGGGATCCGTCTTGGATTCCGGATTTGAAGGCACGTTGAAAACCCCAACTTCAAGCCCGCGCGACTGGGCCTCGGCGCTCAGCACATATTCGACCCACTTCTTGGCGGCCTCGAAATGCGGCGTGCCATTGATCACCGACACAGCGCCGGATTCATAGCCTGTGCCTTCACAAGGGGCGACGATTTCGACAGGGAACCCCTGCTTCTTCAAATTGACCATGTCATGCATGAAGCCAATGGAGACGGTGGTCTCGCCGCGCGCGGCCATCTTCGACGGCGCGGAGCCGGACTTGGTGTATTGGTTCACATTGTTGCCGATTTCAGTCAGCAGCTTGAAGGCTTCATCCTCGCCGAAAACCTGCACCAGCGTGGCAAGCTGGGTATAGGCCGTGCCCGAAGATTGCGGATTCGAAACGGTGATCTCGCCTTTATATTCGGGCTTGGCCAAATCGCGCCAACATGTCGGCGCCGCGAGGTTTTTCTCAGCCAGAACGTCTTTGTTATACATCATACCCAACAGGCCGACATGAACGCCGATGGCCTTGCCCTCGGTCATATCCGCCATATTCTTCGACCATCCAAGTTGGCCCGAGACATCGGCACCCGAAGCGACTGTCAGGCCCTCGGCCGCGGCGATCAGGTGCGGATCGCCCGTGCCGCCCCACCAGACGTCAACCTTCGGATTGCCCGCTTCTGCGCGAATTTGGGCAAGCACTTCGCCCGTCGACTTGCGCACGACGGCCGTGTCGATGCCGGTATCAATTTCGAAATTCTGCGCCATCAGATCGCACCAAGCCTGCTCGTTCGAGCACACCACGTTTAGGCTTTCGGCAAAGCTCGCAGTTGCGCCAAGGCTGGCGGCCAGCGCAATCGCGCTGAGGGTAAATCTATTCATTCTGGTCTCCTCCCATTTCGTGACCTCTCCCAGATCACGCGTCCGTAAAGACTGACACGGCGTCGGCACGTTTGGTGAGGGGCATGTGTATGAACAATATGGCTCCAAAGGCCGCTTTTGATGAACAATGTTACAATTCGCGACTTTAGCTGCAACTTTGGAAGCCTAAATGATATTTGCTTGCCTTGAGGATTGCGCGAAGATGGCGCGAGGGTGGAGGCCCGAGGGAGAGCAGACGTGACAGGATCGGGCGAAGAGATTCACCCCCTGGTAGCGGTGATCGACGATGACGCAGACCTGCGCCACTCGGTGACGTCGCTGCTGGAGGACAATGGCTTTGCGGCGGTGCCGCTGGCAGATGGCGCATCTTTCTTTGCGCTCGAGGGCGCTTCGCAGGTGGCGCTGGCCTTGGTTGATCTACGGCTACGCGGTGAAAACGGGCTGACGCTGGCCATTCGGATTCGCGAACACTTTGGCATCCCGATCGTGATGCTGACGGGGCGCGGTGACGAGATGGACAAGATCATCGGGCTGGAAACCGGCGCGGATGACTACATGATGAAACCGTTCAATCCGCGGGAATTGATTGCACGCCTGCGCGCGGTCCTGCGCCGCGCGAACCATCCTGCGGTCCTGCCCTATGACCGTTCTGCCAACCAGATCAAGGCCTTTGGCTCGCTGCGGCTCGATATGACGCGACGCGAATTGTTTGGCGCGGATGGCAATGAGATCGCGTTGACCAATGCCGAATATCGCCTGCTGGACTATTTCCTGCGCCATCCTGATCGGGTGATCGCCCGCACCCATTTGCTGGCAGAGCTGGGCAATGATCTGTCGCTATACATGGACCGCACGATCGACGTGCTGATCCTGCGTCTGCGGCGAAAGATCGAAGAGGTTCCGTCAAAGCCCCAGCATTTGCAAACGCGGCGGGGTCTTGGGTATATTTTTGTGACAGGCACACAGTAATGCCCCTTCTTTCGCGCCTCAGTCTTTCGCGCCTCAGTCTTTCGGGCCTCAGAGTTTCGGGCATCAGGCTTTCTGGTCTCCATCTTTCGGTGCGCAGCCGCTTGTTGCTGGCACTAACCCTGCTCGCAGCGGCGACTTTGGCAATCGGGCTGATGTCCTGGATCGGGCTGACACGTGGCACAGAGCGGATGGATCTCTTGCACAGCGATACGCTGGTCGAAGTCGACCGCGCGCTGACGCTGTCACAGCAAGCGTCCGATCTGGCGGTTTTGGCCCCTTACCTTTTGACTTTGGACAGTCCGTTTCGCATTCGGCAAGACGGGGCCCGCGCGACACTTTTGGTGGAGGCCATCGCGCAGGCAATCGAGACTGATGCCGTGCTGCGCGGGACACTGGCCCAAACCAAGGCCGCTATTGACGCGCTGCTGCACGAAACGCAGTTGCTGGCGGGATTGCGCGACCGCATTCTCCGGCTGAACGCCGCACTGGCCCGCGCAGATCGCAGCTTTGCCGCGCGCACGGGGCAACCGAGCGCTTCGGTGGCGGATCGACAAGACTGGCTTTTGCTGCAACGCCTTTCATCGGCCTTGCTGGGCGCGGGGCGGGCCGAAAACCTGATCAGCGTCGGCGAGTTCCAGCGCGAATATGTGGGCTTGTTGAGCGGACAGATCCCAAGCGCAGGCTTATCGGAACTCGCGGAGCTGCGCGCAATTGCGGAAGGCGACGAGGGCCTATTTGAGCTGCGCCGGTTAGAGCTCACCCGCGGCATTCGCGCCGAGGCGGCGGTGGTGCGTATCAGACAGGGCGCCGCGGCGGTGACCCGCTATTCCGCCGAGGTGACCGCCGACGCGCAAGCGCGCATCGCGGCGGAACGTTCTCGGACCAACAGTGCAATCTGGCTAATCAAAACCGCAATTTTGATTTTCGGCCTGATCAGCGCCCTCATCGCACTTTCTGCGGCGCTCTATGTCTCAGGCTACGTCACCGCGAACCTGCGCGCAATTTCCGGCGCGATGATGCGTCTTGCGGGCGGGGATCGGCAGACGCGGCTACCGCGGGGCGCGGGCTCGGGCGATGAGATTGGGAAGCTCTTTTACGCGTTTCGCTATTTTCGTGCCAACGCGCTGCGGCTGGATCGGTCAAACCGCCAGATGGCGCAGCGCACGGCGCTGTTTGACAACGTGATGCTGGGGATCAGCGATGGCATGGCGATCTTATCCGATCAAGGGGCGGTGCTGACGCGCAATGACCGGCTGGCAGAGGTCTTGCGACTGAACCCCGCACGGCTAAAGGGCCGCCCGATCCTGAGCGATGTGATTGCCGAGGCGGGTTGGGTGACCCAAGGCGGCCCGCGGGGATTTGCCGATCTGACCAATGGCGATGGCCGGCATGCCGAGTGGCGGGAAAGCCCCTTGCCAGGAGGCGGCTCGGTGGTGCTGATCTCGGATTCCACCGAGCGCAAACAGATGGACAGCCGTCTCAGCCAGATCCAAAGGATCGAAGCGCTCGGTAAGGTTTCCGGCGAGGTTGCGCATGACTTCGGCAATATCCTCTCAACGATCTCAGGCAGTTTGCACTTGATGGAAACAGCGACGCCCGAACGGCACGCGGGGCTGCGCCAGACTGCGGCCAGCGCGGTGGATCTGGGTGTGTCGCTGACGCAGCGGCTATTATCCTTTGCGCGGCAACAGCAGTTGGATCCGGAAACGGTAGAGCTGAACCAATTGGTCGAGGGGATGGCAGATCTCATCGGCTTTGCCCTGCGCGACGAGATTGCCCTCGAGGTTCAGACTGCGGCAGAGCCTTTGCGGGTTTGCGTCGACCCAGGACAGATGGAAAGCGCGCTGTTGAACCTGTGCCTGAATGCGGGACAAGCGATCGAAGGGTTTGGCACGATCACCGTATCGCTCAGCGCGCAGGGGGATCAGGTGGTGCTGGAGGTCAGTGACACCGGCACCGGCATGACGCCTGAGGTGCTGGCCCATGCGATGGAGCCTTTCTTTACTGCGCGCCGCGATGGAACCGGCACGGGGCTGGGGCTGGCCATGGTATACGGCTTTATCCGGCAATCGGGTGGCGATGTGCAGATCAGTTCGCAGCTTGGCGAGGGCACGCATGTGCGGTTGCTCTTGCCGCTGCAAGCCCCACATCTTGAGCGTGAGCCACCGCATATAGGATATGTTCTTGTCGTCGAAGATAGCCCCGAGGATATGCGCCGGGCCGTGGCGCTCATCACGCCGTTGGCCGCGCAGGTTATCACCTGCGGCAGCGCCGCATCCGCGCGTGAGCAGATCTCGAAGTATAGCTTCGATTTGGTTGTCAGCGACTTAAGCCTGAACGGCGCAATTGCGGGCTGGCAGATCGCGGAGACGGCGCTATGTGCCGCGCCGCAGACGCGTGCGCTGGTGGTCTCGGGCCATTTACCCGCCGTGAACCCGCTATCCGCGCAATATGGCGATCGCGTGCGGACCCTCTCAAAACCGCTGAACGCAAAGGCGCTTGGCGAGGCCCTCAATGAGTTATTTACAGAAAGCCCGAACGCATGATCCCGACACCAAAAGCCATTATCTTTGACTGCGATGGGACACTTTTGTTGACCGCAGATTTACATTTTTCAGCTATTTCTCAGGCGGTTGAGCTGCAAGGCGGCGTGATGTCTTGGGCGTGGTATGCTGGGAAGACGGGCCTCGGCCGCCACGATCTGTTTAAGCAATTCGAGGTGGAGTTCGGCGGTAGTTTTGATCACCCAGAACTCGCGGCGCAGAGTATTTCCCTGACCCTAGAGCTTGCCGCATTGGCGCGCCCTAATCCCGTGGTTGCCGATCTGGCACGGCGCTGCCACGGGCAGCGGCCGATCGCAGTGGCAACCAACAGCGAGCGCAAGATTGTAACATCGGTCTTGGGGGCGACAGGGCTTCTGGATCTGTTCGATCATGTGGTTTCAATTGACGATGTAGCACAGCCCAAACCTGCGCCGGATATGTTTTTGCGCGCAGCGCAGCTGCTCAACACGGCCCCCGAAGAGTGTCTTGTTTTAGAAGACAGCGATCAAGGACTATCGGCGGCAAAGGCTGCTGGCATGATGCGTCTAGATGTTCGAGAGCAAGCTGCCTTGAACATAATTTCGCAGATGCCATCATCTTGACCGATGTAAGGGGCGTAATAGGATGAAGCCGCAAGCGACATCGTGGCACGTGGGTCTCGCATCAGCGGCAATGGATCCAGATCGATTTCAACGCCTGAGAAAGGAGCGCAACATCAATCCGTGGGATCAAACACCTCGGCCCCCGAAACGACCGCTACATCTCACGCTTCTGAATGCCGGGTTTGTCTGTCGAAAGTGGGAAGTCATGCGAACCAACTGTGACGACTGAGCGTTCATCGCTCTCGATCAGCCGCGCCGGCAGAATACGCCGCAGCCAGCCGCCCATCCTGAGGCGCGCGTTTGGATTATGTAGACACATCGCCCCTAAGAAACCCATGATCGAGCCAACGACCGTATCCAGAAAACGAGCCGTGATGAGGCCCCCGATGTCCGCATGCCCTAGCGTCGGGGCCTCTGCCAGCAACAACGCCAAGGGGGTAATAAAGATCACGGCAAAGCCGTAATGCCGCACCACCGCAGTCTCGATCAGAAACGTCAGCACGATGATCCCGGCCGCGACCGCCCATGGGGTATCTACCACAGACAGCAGCGCAGCCGCGAACGCGAGGCCAATGGCGGTGCCCAAAATCCGATGCACTTGCCGGTTCCAAGCGGCACGGATCGACATCCCTTGGATGATCGCAAGACAACTGACCGGAACCCAATAGGGTTTTTCCAATCCCAGAATTTGCGCGATCCCCAACGACATGGCGACAAAAACTCCGATCACAACGGAATCGAGCCACACCCTTTCAAATTCCGCGACGGGCGATGGCGGCATCGGCGCGGCTGGACGCCGGCTTAGAATATACGCACTGTAGACCAACGCCACTGCACAAGCCCCCATAGCGCCGAGGGCGATCAGCCCCACACGCATCGGGATGTCAGGGAGTGACTGCGGGCTATAAGCGCCAATCGCCGCCGCCATGACGAAGAACAATCCGCCCGGAGGCCCAAGCCGATAATAGCGCGCGACCATTGTGGCCAGCATCGTGGCAATCCCAATCAGCGGAACCCGTGCAGCAGGCGCGAACGCCCCAAACATGCCGAGCGAATAGCAGGTCACCATGCCAAACGAGCACGCCAGCAGCATTCCCATTCGGTGATGCAGTGCAGTTGCGGGAAGATACAGGAAGGTGAGCGCCCCGAGAGAGGCGATGACACCTTCGATCATATGGCCGGACGCCACTCCGACAACAACGGAAAGACCGCTTGAGGCGGCCGCCGCGAATGGCATCTGCCAAGGTCGGTCGCTCGGATTGATTGTGGCCAGTTCACGCCATTCCCGCAGCACAACATCTCGCAGCCCCATCCGAGACCCCCATTCAGTTTTCACATATTATTGCCTGAAACGGGCCTGCGAGAAAAGGCCGCTAGGTTGGCATCCGCTGCCGCGCCGCCGTATGCGACCTTTCGGAAGGCGCACGACTTTGCCCTCTGGCGGAGTATAGTGCCACCGAAGCATTCAATCGTTGGCTTTGCTCAGGCCGCAAGACAAACGAGGCACCCTGCGCAAGCCTCGTCTTGCCGCCCTTGACCGAAAGCACTCCGTTCCCGGTTTGCGATGACAGTGGCAAACTCTATGGGCCATTCCTGACCCGACGCTTTCTAACCTTTAGGGACGGATCACTTCTCAGGCAGAGGCTCAAGCAAAACGGGCTGGTGGCCGAGACCGGACCCAGTGATGTCCTCTGCGCCAAGACTCTGTCAGGGATGGGCAAGCACAACATCCCGTCTACGCCCCAGCAGGAAGAATACCAGTATCGCGAGCGCACCCATCAGCCCTGCAGCGGTTGTCAGCAGCGATGAATGGGTCGCGGAAAATGCGGCCTTGCCCGCCGCTATCATTGCTTGGCCTTGCTCCGGCGCGAGCTGTTGGGCGGCGATATACACATCGCCGATGGATCGGGATGCCTGATCGGCGAGGCCCTGTGGCAGGCCTTCGGGCAAGGCCAGATGGTGCCCGAAGACCACTGACAGGAAAACGCCAAACAAGGTGATGCCCAGACCGCTCCCCAATTCGTAGCCCGTCGCCTCGAGCGACCCCGCCGCCCCCGCCTCGCTCGCCTTCGCGGCCCCCATGATCGCGATAGAAGAAGCGGTCAGCCCGATGCTCAGCGACAGACCAAGTACCGCCAGCAGCAATGGCACGACCACCCCCGGATCGTGGAAATCTGTGACCGCGAGGCCCCCGAGCGCGCCCGCAGAGACTGCGAGCGACAGGCAGGCCACCGGCCTGAGGCCGAAGCGGCCCGAAAGCCAGCCCGCGACAGGCCCGCCAAGCGCCGCCGCCGCCATGATCGGAATCATGAATACCCCCGCCTGAAGCGGCGTTTTTCCCAACACATATTGCAATTCTTGCGCCAGTGTCAGTTCGACCCCAGCCAAAGAGCCGCTCGCGACAACCGCCATGATGATCCCAGCGACAATCGCGGGACGTGAAAAGAGCGCCAAATTCAGCATCGGCGTGGGGCTGCGCAGCTGCAATCGGGCAAAGACCCAAAGCAAACCCAAACCCCCGGCAAGAATTGGAAAAACAATCCCCAGCGATAGCTTCGCGCCGAACCCGGCCTTGATCGCATAAACCGTTGAAATCATCCCAAGGATCAGGAGTAGCGCTTGACCGATCGCCCAATGGCCGGGCGTCGTCTCCTCGCGCCGCGGCAGCAGGAGCCAGCAGGCGGGAAGGACGACGAGCATCACAGGGACATTGATCAGGAAGACCGAACCCCACCAGAAATGCTCCAAAAGCGCGCCGCCAATCAGCGGCCCCACCGCCGCACCCGCCGCGCCCACCGTCCCCCAAAGGCCAAGCGCCAAACCGCGTTCTGTCTCATTCTCGAAGGTACGCCGAATGATGCCGAGCACACAGGGCATGATCATCGCGCCGCCAAGGGCCAGCAGCATCCGCGCGGCAATCAGCATCGCAGCGCTTGTTGTAAACGCCGCCAGCGCTGACGCGAGGCCAAATACAGTCAACCCAGTCAGAAGGATGCGCCGATTGCCGACACGGTCGGCCAAGGTGCCCATAGGCACCAAAAGCCCCGCCATAAGCAGCGGATAGATATCGATGATCCACAGCACCTGTGTATTCGACGCCACAAGCGCCTGAGTCAGCGTCGGCACCGCCACATGCAGGATCGTCATATCCAGCACCACCGGCAAGAAGGCCAGCATAACTGCCAGCAGCACCAGCCAGCGTTTCGGATCAGGTTGATAAGCGGGCATCGTCCACCTAGGTTCTGTTGCAGGAGCGGATATAAATACATTCGTATTTATATCAACACTAAATCGAACGACTGGGAACCCCATGGGCAGAAAACCAACCATCACCCGTGATCATTTGCTCGACGTGGCAGAAGAGATCGTGCGCACTGGCGGTGGGGCGGCCCTGACAATCGGGGCGCTCGCGCAGGCAGCGGGGGTCTCTAAAGGTGGCGTGCAATACTCTTTTGCCAGCAAAGACGATATCGTGCGCGCCCTCATCGACCGATGGACAAGCCAGTTCGATGCCATGCTGGATGCGCAGGCGGATCCCCTAACCTTTGTCAGGGGCTATATTTCGGCAACCAAAGCGTCGCAGCAGGCGCTAAACGCCAAGATGGCTGGGCTTTTGGTGAGCTATCTCGAAGACCCTGCCAATCTCCGCGAGACGCGTGACTGGTATCGCAGGACGTTTGCGCAACTCGGCGGCAGCTCCCCCGATGCGCAGGCCGCGCGTGTCGTCTTCCTCGCAGTGGAGGGGCTGTTTTTGTTGCGCATGAATGGCATTGATGAAGATGGGGGCTGGGCCGGTTTCCTCGACGATGTCGAAGCCGTCTTTGCGCGGCTCACAGCCTGACCCTCAGTGGTCCACGATCACACCGTGGACTTCAGATCGCTAGATAGAAGACTCCGGCACCACGTCGCAGTGCCGGAGAGGCCCAAGTGGGCGGGATCAGGACGCCAGCATCCCGTGCGGATCGAGCACGAATTTCTTCGCGACGCCGCTGTCGAAGCTCGCGTAGCCTTCTGCTGCGCGTTCCAACGGCAAGATCGTGGCATTCACGATATCGGCGATCGGCAGGCGACCGTGCAAAATGGCCTGCATCAGCTGACGGTTGTATTTCAACACTGGGGTCTGGCCCGTGTGGAAACTATGCGCTTTGGCCCAGCCGAGGCCGAACCGCATCGACAGGTTGCCAGTCTTGGCCGCGGCATCCACCGCACCCGGATCCTCGGTCACGTAAAGGCCAGGGATACCGATCCGGCCAGCAGCGCGGGTGATCTCCATCATCTGGTTCAACACGATAGCGGGTTGCTCGCCGCCCGAGTGACCACGGGCTTCAAAGCCAACTGCATCAATGGCGGCATCCACTTCTGGCGAGCCAATGATATCGGCAATCATCTCGGGCAGGTTGTCGCCCTTGGACAGATCAACCGGGGTGAAGCCGACACGGGCAGCATGATCCAGTCGCTCCTTGTTGAAATCACCGATCAGAACAACCGCAGCGCCCAGAATTTGCGCCGAAGCCGCCGCAGCAAGCCCAACCGGACCTGCGCCCGCGACATAAACGATGGAGCCGACGCCAACGCCCGCCTGCAATGCACCATGGAAGCCCGTCGGCAAAATGTCCGACAGCATCGTCAGATCGCGGATCTTTTCCATCGCACGGTCACGGTCAGGAAATTTCAGCAGGTTAAAATCAGCATAGGGGACAGTCACATAGCGGGCCTGACCGCCAATCCAGCCGCCCATATCGACATAGCCATAGGCCCCGCCCGCGCGCTCCGGATTCACCGTCAGGCAGACGCCGGTATCGCCTTCACGGCAGCAGCGGCAGCGGCCGCAAGCAACGTTAAACGGCACCGAGACCACATCGCCGATCTCGAGCATCTCGACATCGGAGCCCTTCTCGATCACTTCGCCGGTGATCTCGTGCCCCAAAACCAGCCCCGCCTCTGCCGTGGTCCGGCCGCGCACCATATGCTGATCCGAGCCGCAGATATTGGTCGTAATGACCTTCAGAATGACCGCATGCTCCAGCTTGCGGCCGTTCGGCGCGGCAAGTTTCGGATCGTCGATCTTCTGGACTTCGACTGTGCCGGGGCCAGTATATACCACACCAATATTGCTCATCTGCTGCTCCTCCTCTAGGCGTCAACTGTCTGAATTTAGGTAAATAAAATCATCAATGATAAACCAGCTCCGCATCTGTGTTGCCGGGGCAATCACGCATGCATTGCTGAGCGGTTCTCGGGGATGCAAACGCTAAAACCCGCACTCCCTTAGGGCGATTTCGATACGAAGACCGAACCCATCGCATGGCGGAAACCGACGCCAAAGACCGAAGACGCGACTCCCCCTGTGATCGCGCGATTTGCCGCCTGTCGCACCGCGCTCAACGTGGCGTCGATGTTCCGGACTGCGGGCCCCCAAACGCCGCCGCTTCGATCACAGCGCAGCATGAACTTGATGCTTCGATACGTTAAAGGTTGTGTCCCTTGAGGTTCATCGCGCCAGCTTCCCGCAGCTTCGATGTCATTGACGGCGGCAGCACGGATGACTGGAATCCCGATGATTGCGGCTTCACTGTCAGCCCGTTGATGGGAGCGCGACACGCTTGACGCCAGCGCGTGCGAGCAACGACAATCACCGCCATCCGGACGCTCGGCGAAGCTGATACATCGGTCTCAACAGTTGCAAAACCACGCCAAAGCCCGCTTACTAGCGACCAAATTTGAAGAGAAACCAAATGATCGTCGCCCTCCTTGATGCCTTACCAGATGCGACGGATCTGCCTGCTGGATCCTTGCTTGGCTCTGCGTGGGCGGCGGCGGGCACCTCTCTGCACGCAACGCAAGCGGCGCAAACGCTGATCCAGATCTGCCCCAACCTGCGTGTTCTGCCGCTGCCGATTTTAGACAGCAAAGGCCAAAACGGCGCGCTTCAGCCCTTGAAGCAGGCCTTTCAATGGCTCGCACAGAACGCCGAGGACTTTGGCATAAATTTGATCCTCGCGCCGCTTTCAGACGGCACAAACCTTATAGATGACAGGGATTTACGCGGCGGAGCGCTGGCCAATGCAACGGCCTCTCTCCGGCGGCGTGGGATCTTAACCGTGGCAGCCGCCGGAAACGGGTTTCACATCGGCAACAGGCGGCTTTGCCAAGGGATGGGCGTGCCCGCGATTTTGCGCGACACCGTCAGCGTGGGCGCGCTGAAGGGTTTGGGCCTTGCCCCGAACAGCCAACGATTGGCCCTGTCGGGCCCGTGCCGGACAAACTGCTTTGCCGCCCCCGCCTCCCCCGGAGGAACCAGTGGCGCGGCAGCATTTGTCGCCGGACGACTGGCCGCGCGCATGGCCGCAACGGGGGAGACCGGAGAGGACGCGCTGGCCGCCCTCCTCGCGAGTGGTCACACAGTTTCAGACGGGCCAGATATGGTCTGGCCCGTCGTGCAATAGACCCCAGCCCCTAAATCGGCAAAACCTTCTTGATCGAGCCGAGTTCCAGCAGCTTGTAGGTGAAGGCCCCGCCTTTCAGCCCGCCCGTTACGATCAGCAAGATCCCTTTCGGGATCGCCGCGGCGAGCGGCAACATGGTCGCGACATTTGAGGTGATCGTGCCGCTGTAATCCATGAACCCCGCACATCCGCCGAACACTTCGGGCGCAAGCCGATTGCGCTCAGCCGGATCTTTGGATCGGCCAATATTATCCATGACAAAGCCGAAAGCGATCGCACTGCAAACCAATGCGCCAGCGCTCATGACCAGATCCGTACCCGCATAAATCTTATGCGCCATCGGGATCGAGGAACCAGAACCGCCGGGTTTCGGGATCGGGCTATCCGCGCGCCAATACACCGAGGCGGCCGCGACCATCGCCGAGACCGTCGCCGTGCCCACCATCACCCATTCGAGGGTCGAGACAACCTCACCTTCGCTGTCGCGGCGGGTAAACACGGCCCCCGCCGCCCCCATCGTTGCAAAGACTGTGGTCGCGACCGCCCCAATCAACGATGTCGAAAAATCATCGTCAAAGGCGAGCGCCGCAAAATATCCCGCCGCGAGGAGCTTGAGAACGGCAACGCCCGTGCCGAGGAACGGCTTGAGCGTGGCAAAGAACGAAGCATGTTCCTCATCCTGCGCCGAGATCATCCCGAAGGCCGTTTTCATCTCGTCGCCGCGTTTGAACGGCGCTTTGCCAAAGATCAGCTTATAGGCAATCGTGGCGGGGATCGCTGCCACCAGCATGATCGCGTCGATCATCCGGAAGGAGGTATCGATAGGGCTGCCCGGCGCGACAAGTTCGACAAGCTTTTCGATGAACGGGAAGCTGACTTTAGCGAACAAGATCGCCCGCAGCCCGTCGACCATTTTGGCGGCGAGGTCGAGCGCTTTGACGAGCAGCACTTCAATCCCCGTCAAAAGGCCAATTGCAGTCTCCGCCCCCGCTGCGATCACGATCTTGGCGAAGGTGTCGAAGCTGAACATATCGGTTGAAGGCGGCGTATTGCCAAGGATCGCGTGGATATCGGCGGCGATCTGATCCCATGTCGCCATGAGCGTATCGAGTTCACCTGCAAGCGTGCCTGTCACAAATTTCTCGAGCTCTTCCAGCATGTTGGGCGCGTAATCAGGAACATCTACCCTGATGATTTCGTTCATGATCTTTCCAAACTGGTCGCCAACCCAGCCCATCACCGGATTGCCCGTCGCCTGATCAAGCAACCCATGCATCGTGTCGCCAGCCGATTGAAACTTATCGGCGAAACTCTCGCCCTCACGCGGCGGTGGAAGCTCGGTGATCGGGATGCCGAATTCGACCTTCCAATCGCGGATCCGCGTTTTCATGCTGCCAAAGCCCTTGGAAACCTGCCCCGTCACACCCGAGATATTGTCACGCACGAAGATCAATGCCTGATCCGTCGCTGCCACCATCACATCGCGGGCGACAAGAATGTCGTCCCAATCGAAAACGAATTTCAAAAACTCCCAAACCTTTTCGAGCCCGACTTTCACCTGTTCCCAAAGCCAGCTGAAAAACCCGCCAATCTCTTCAAGCGTTTCGAGCACGAATTTGCGGATTTTTCCGCCTATCTCGCAGATGAATTCCCACGCCTTTCCCGCCATCCGCACAACAAAGGTCCAGCCGGTCTGGATCCCCTGCCAGACCCCCTCAAAGAAATCCGCCAGTGTATCGCCCAAAGCCGCAAACACATCGCCGCCCGTGGCAGCCGCCGAGATCAGCCGATCCGCCGTAGCCGGATTTGCCAAAGCGATCCCGCCCACGCCCGAGGTAACAGCAAAAGGCGGTGCGGAGGCCTGCGGATTGGCCAGCCGGGCTGAAAACGCCCCGCCACGACTTTCGCGCACCCCCGGGAGTACCCCAGAGGTCGCCTGCGCTGCCATCTGTGCAGTCCGGTTCAGGGCAGCAATAACACCCTCCACCTCGCCTCTCCGGCTTCCCGTTTTGAACTCCGCTGGCAGAAGATCGCTGGCGAGCAACTCCTCCGCCTGAATTTCAGCCAACCGCTCATGCGCGGCGGCGGCGGGGTTCACGTCGATCACATTGGCGTAGCCGTCGATTTCAAACCGATAGACCGGCGGGGCCAGCGACCGCACCCGATCATAGAGGTTCACCGCGCCATTGGCATCCGTTGCAGCCTCAACCGTCAGGTTTGGCCCGATAAACACGCTTTTGCCATTCACCATCACACTGGTGAGGGCCGAGGCCGAAAGCGTCACTTTTCGGCCCATCTGTGGCATCCCGCCGCGATCCATCATCCGCAGCGCCATGCCGTAGCAGCTCATCTTCACAACCTCATCGGGCGCCTCAACGAGCACAGGAGCCTCTAGCCAAGCGCCGGTTTCAGCATCGCGATGCAGATGCGCCGCGCGGCCATCGGTATAGGCCACGATCATCGAAGTCGTCGTTGCCTGATCACCGTGCACCGGCGCAATCGTCTGAACCTGTGCGCGCAGCCGCAGCGGGGTGGAGAAGGCCGCCGCGTCCCGCGCGGCGCTCTCGGAGCGGGCGGTCAAAACCGCACCATCAAGCCCCAGCGCCCAAACCGAGGCCGCCCCGCTCGGGCTTTCGGCAATGCTCAAACGGCGCAGGTCAGTGGCCACCGCCGCCGCCATCACCTCAACCAGCGCGGCCTCCTTATGATTATCGAACTCATCGGCGGCGATCACATGAACGCCCTGCCCGCCGATGTAGAGATCATGCCCGCCTTCGCGGTTCTGCCCCGTGGCCAGAAGGCGCGCCCCTTTCGGGCAGGGGAGCGGCACGACAGGCGGAACCGAAAGCGCCCGCCCTTGCGCATCGAATTCCGGAAATGGCCGGAACGTCAGGATTTCTGCGCCCGCATTCGTGCCCAGAACCGCAATCCCCTCGCCCACGAACGGATCGATCATTGGCTCAAAATCGTGGATTTCCTGATAGTCGACGGCGGTCGAGAACACAAAGGCGTGCTTGAGATCTTGGCGGGCATTGCTGCGGATCAGATAGAGCGTATCGACCCGCGTTTCGCTCGCATCCACCACAATTGTCCAGCTGCGCTCTTCGCCCTCCAGCACGCGCAGACCCTGAATCTCGGTCTGCGCGCGGGTGCCGCAATCCACCCATGCAATATCATCCCATGCGGCGGGATCACTGGAAAGATCGTAGGCGATCAACAGCCTATCTGCGCTCTTGCCCCCACGCTCGCCCACCGCCGCCGCGACCGTGATCCGCCCATCGTTTGACCATGCCGCCGCGATGGCATGCACTGCGGGATCCACGCCAGCGCTTGCAGGAAAGCTGCGGCTCAGGGTTTGCGCGGTCCAGCCGCCACCGATCCCCGCCCCCCCTCGCCGCAAAAGCCGTAGCTGGTTGCCCGACCCAATGCTCAAAAGCATCGGCGCGACGGTCTCCGATGATCGATCAGGGATCGCCACCATCCGCGTTTGATAGCGGCCATGGCTGTCGAGATCCCCCATCTCCTCAGCACCAATCGCCCGCGCGGCATGGATATAATCGACAATATCGGTTGAAACGGTGAAGCGGATTTCCTGCCCGCTTATGTCTTTCGAGGTGAAGCTTTTCACATTGGGTTCGGTCGACATGATACGATTTCCTTTCGGGTCTCTCTGTCAGCTATGCGAAAGAAGGCGCTCAGGGCGCGATGTAGATGACGTCCATCATCAGATCACCGGCGCTGGTGAACCGCGGATTTTGGAAGGTAAAAACACCGCCGCCGGGCGGAATATAGCCCTGCTGTTTCAGGGCAATCGTGACATCGTCGAGCGAGGAATTCAGCGCATTGCTGATGCTGCTCACCGCATCCTTCGTCAAAGATGCGATGGCCTCGTCGATGCTCTTACTATTGTTGTCGAAAATCTTCCCAAGCGCGCTCAACGCATCGTAAACGATCATCAAAAAGCTCTTGTCGTGCTCGGTTTCCACATACTCCGCAAAGCTATGGGTGACATCGGTTTCGATTTTAAAATCGGCACCAGTGCCCGTTGTTGCGAGCGAAATATTCCCGCTCAACTCCCGAGCGCCGCTGACATGGAGCCACTCGATATGGGTATCGGGCACGAGCGGGTTATAGCCATCATAAGCGAACCGGCCTGTCGCAACCCCGCTCAGAGCAATCCCGTTTTCGCCCGGTTTGATCCGCAGCGCGATATTATAGCCATCCTCAACGACGACCGTCTGCCGCCCCGCGAGAATATGCGTCTCTGTCGTGTGGGCATCATTGGCGGCAAACGTCCAGACAAGCCCCTCACGGGTTGGATGAACGCCGAGTGCTTTTGAAAACGCCGGGATCAGATAGTGATCCATCAAAATATCGCGGCTCAAAACCATCACGCCCGACACGCTAGAATTTGTGCCGTCGATCTCTTCCATCCCGAACCATTGGTCGTCCAGCTTCAACCGCGCGCTGTTGAGATCAGGTGGCATCGGCCGCCCACCAAGCGCGCCAAGATATTCCAACGTGCTGGCCTTGGCGGCCTCCCAATTGGGCCGGACATTGAAGATGAAATCCGTGAGGGCGAAGGTCGGCGTGGCCTGCCGCGTGTTGCGCCGCACCACGGTGCCGAGCATATAGTCGCCCATATCCCCCTGTAGCAAAAGGGTCAGCATTTGCAGCGTGCGGGCGCGGGCTTCGCTGGGCACATCGGCGGGAATGGCAATGTTCTTATTATCCGAGAGCAGCAAATCAACGCTGGTCAGCTTCAAAAACAGATATTCAATCGAGAAGACAGACTCCGGCAGCCCACTTTGCGAAATCACATCCTGCGCGGAGGCATGGCTTCCCGGATCCAGCATCTCCAAAGCCTTCAAATCAATTGGCTTTTTGTCGAGATCTGTGAGAAAGGAGATGCTCCAATCGGTGAAATCGTGATGCGCCAGCCCCTCACTATCTTCGTCATAATAGGTCACCCGCCCCTTCTTCAGCGGCATGGTCACCCGCACCTGTCCCTGTCGTCCATCCTCAACCGCAAGCGAGATTTTCAGCGGCGCGAGGGTCACTTCCAGCCCCTGTTTGGAGTCAACCCACGCGCTTCCGTCGCGGTTTCGGCGCTTAAAAATGCGGAGTGTATCGGAAAAGTTCGTGCGCCGTTTCCACGTCTTCCAGGCATAGGTCATTTGCGAGTCAATGGCCTGCTGGGCAAGCGCGACGCAGATATCGAAATCCACGAGTGAATTGGTTGTGTCATGCATGGGGTGCCCTCCTTGGAGCCAGCAAAGCGCAGCAACGGGCTGGCTCAGCCCGCTTCGCGCCGTTCAGGTTCAATGTCGTCTGGGTGACGTGATTTGAGCCCGCGCGTGGGGGCCTCGATCACCGCGCCGGTTCAGCTCCGCGACGGGAAGATGCCATAGAGGCAAATGATATAATTCACCCCGAGCGATGGCTGGATATTGTCATGCGGCGCGCCACCGCCTTCGGTCGCAATTGTTTTTTCATAGAGGGCAACGCTTGCCGTGGTTGCATCTGCCCCCGCAAAGCTGGTGCTACGCGCCAGCATCCGCTCTCCCGAGGGGCGGTCGCTTTCGGCCGTCAGATTGGCAATTTGCAGCTTGTGGCTATGCGCGGGAAGATGCGCCACATTGAGGCTCGCGTGTTCCGTGCCGTAGCGCTCCCCAATCGCGCGCGGCGTCAGCCCAGGGCCAGTCCCCGGATGCACCGCAACCCGTCCGCGAAGATCCGGCAATGCAAAGCTTTGGCGCCCGTCACCGCCATAATTCGTGCCAAGCAGTGAGAAAAGCGCAGAGAACTGAGAAATCGCCATCAATTGGCCGTCACAAAACGCCCAATTGCGCGGCGGGAAATTTCCCGCGAACAACTTGATTTCGCCAATCATCCCATCGAATCCGTCAGACATTGCTTTCTCCTTCCAATGTTCGGCTTATGGCGCGCCCGGACTGGCGCGCCTTTCCCATAGGTATGATCTGCGAAGGGGTGGCTTTCTGTGCCTTGGCGCACAGAGCCCGCAGGCCGAGTGTTTTAACTATTCTTTAATGGCATGAGGTCGGTCTGATGGTGTGAGGAACGAAAATGAAATTTTCTGTATACGTTGCGATAGTTGCGGCCTGTTTGCTGGCCCCCGATGCGGGCTATGCGTTTGGCGGGGCCAACATCGACACCACGGTGAAGCCCGTCGGCCGCTCAAGCGCTGCGCGATGCACGTTTGGCCCCTATCTCAATGCAGCCGATGAAGAAGCGCAGCTCACCGTTCTGACGCCCGGGCCCCAGACCCAATCGGCTGGCGGAAATTACTATCTCGGAGGGGCTCCGACTCCCTGGCCCTCCGCAATCACCGCCGCGAACCTGATGACCGTCTGCGAGTTTTCCTCCGTTACCAATCTTGTGCAAAACGGGGCCGATGGCGCGTCTTTCGCTACCGACGCCTATATCGGGGTGCGTTTCACAGCGATCGCCAATGGCGAAACGACGCCCTACGACTATGAAATTGCCCTAAGTGGCATGAGTTCGACGAGCTTGATCAACACGAGAACCTCTGCGGCGCCACCAAACACCCCAGCAACCGCAGAGGCCGGCCCCGCGCAGAGCGTCGCCTCCTTGGCCCTCGTCACGCTCGACGGCTCCGCCTCCTCGGCCAATGACGCGGGCCAGAGCCTGACCTATGCTTGGGCGCAGACCTCCGGCCCCGCCGTCACCCTCGCCGCTGCGACCACCGCCAGCCCCAGCTTTACCGCGCCGAGCCTCGCCATCGGCGACGCGGATGCGTCCCTTACCTTCCAGCTGATCGTCAACGATGGCATCGCCGATAGCACGCCTGATACCGTCCAGATCACCGTCACCGCCCCCGCCAACACCCCAGCAACCGCAGAGGCTGGCCCCGCGCAGAGCGTTGCCTCCTCGGCCCTCGTCACGCTCGACGGCTCCGCCTCCTCGGCCAATGACGCGGGCCAGAGCCTGACCTATGCTTGGGCGCAGA
>JBLXEV010000007.1:0-252964 GCA_048262715.1 Paracoccaceae bacterium | reverse complement strand
ACATCATGCGTCTTAGGAAAGTCTGTATGGCGGCAGTTGCTTCAACTGATCCCAGCCTACGAGCACCAGATTTGAGCTTGGTTGAAATCCTAATCGGCAAACTAAAGTGCGAAGCGCGAAAGTAGGATTGGGCTCGAACCAGACCTCCGCCGCGCGCTGCGCAGAGGTCCGGCGAGCGGGACAAACCGAACACTGGCTGATTGTATGCCGGTGTCCGGTTTATTGTTCTACAGTTTATTTATCGAGTTCCCCCCATCGACGATCATGGCGCTGCCGGTCACGAAAGACGCCTGATCAGAAAGCAAGAACAAAGCTGCATCTGCGATTTCGGACGGCTCAGCCATGCGCTTGAGCGCGTGGAAACCGCGCACGACGTCATGAGTCCCCGCGTCATCACCGGCCATGGGCGTCATCGTGCCGCCTGGGAGGAGCGCGTTCACGCGGATGTTTTCAGGCCCGTTTTCGACAGCCAGAACCTGCGTCATGCCGATCAGCCCAGCCTTGGACGCGGCGTAGGCCGCCATGCCAGGTAAACCGATTGTGTGCCCCACGAATGTGGAGGTGAACACAATTGACCCACCCCCGCGTTTACGCATCGCAGGGATCTGGAACTTGGCCGCATAGAACCCGCTGTTCAGATTGACCGCCATCACCTTATGCCAGTTGCTGACTGCCATGTCGGGGACTGGTCCCATGTCGCCAATGATACCTGCATTGTTGAAAGCGCCGTCGAGGCCGCCAAAGCGCGTCTCCGCAAGCGCCACCAACGCTTCGGAATAGTTCGCATCCTCGACATTCCCCGCGAGGAAAGCCGCCTCGCCACCGTTGGCAGAAATCTCCTCGGTGAGTTCCTCAAGCAGTTCGCCGCGGCGCGCTCCGAGCACCAGTTTCGCCCCTTCAGCTGCGAAAATTCTGGCGGCGGCGGCTCCAATGCCACTGCTCGCGCCGGTGATGATAAGTGTCTTTCCGTTGAGAAGCATTCCTATCTCCATATGTTGAGGACTGGGAGATACTTAGTCAGATCGCGCCTGCTGACCGACCCGTTTCTTGCGCAAATACCATCTGTCTGCTCCGAGAAATCGCCATTCGTTGCGGATGCAGCATCGGCTAAAATGGGTTCAAATCCGCCGCTCGCCACGACCCGCGCGAAAGCCCGGTTTTCATTTTGGATCCGCCTCGAACATGAGGGCCAAAGCCAGCTCACGTTCAACATGTGCTCCGCGCCGTTTCGCCACCGCGCTACCTCCCCGCTCCTGCATTATGTTTGACCCCACCCACCCACTCGCCCTATGACAGGCGCAGCCAAAAGCCCAAGGAGGCGCCCCAGATGAAACTCTTCGTTGGCCTCGGCAATCCGGGGGCGAAATACGCCGGAAACCGTCATAATATCGGCTTCATGGCATTGGATCTGATCGCCGAGGATCACAGCTTCGCCCCGTGGCGCTCCAAATTCCAAGGGCAAGTTTCCGAGGGCACGCTGGGCGGCGAGAAAATTATCCTGCTTAAGCCCGAAACCTTCATGAACCTTTCGGGGCAATCGGTCTCGGAAGCGGCGCGATTCTACAAGATCGCCCCTGCCGAGATCACCGTTTTCCACGACGAGCTTGATCTCGCCCCGTTTAAATGCCGCGTCAAAACCGGCGGTGGGCACGCAGGCCATAACGGGCTGCGCTCGATCCATCAGCACATCGGCGAGGCCTATGATCGCGTCCGGCTCGGGATCGGTCATCCCGGCCATAAGGACCGCGTTGCGGGCTATGTGCTGCAAGATTTTGCCAAGGCCGAACAGATCCCGCTGGACGAGATGCTGCGCGGGATCTCAGAGGGCGCAAACGCCCTTGCCACGGGTGATAGCGCCAAATTCCTCAACGCCGTGAGCCTGCGCACAAACCCGCCGCGGCCAAGTACGGGCAAGCGCCCGCCGGAGGGCAAGGGCCCCGCGCAGGCCGAACCCGCGCGCGGCCCGATCAGCGCTGTTCCCAAACCGATGCCACCGCGCCCCGCGCCAATGTCCGAGCTAGAGCCGGACACCCGCAGCGCGTTTGAAAAACTCGCCGACAGGTTCCGCAAGTAAGAAGGGGGCGCTGCCCCCTCTTGGCTACGCCAATTCACCCTCGGGATATTTTAGGCAACCAGAGAGGGATGATGAGCTTCTGGTTGCCCGAAATATCCCGGGGGGAGCGCGTTTGCTCGCAAACGTGTGGGGGGCAGCGCCCCCTGCCCCATTGCCAGCGACCCTCCCCCATGGTCTGATGCGGCAACGGAGGGGCCATCATGCAAAAGCTCGCAGCCATAAACATTCTCGGCGGACCGCTGGCGATCTGCGGGACCGATCCCGTCACCGGATATTTCCGTGACGGAGCCTGCAATACCTGCGTTGAGGATCGGGGATCGCATACCGTTTGTGCGGTCATGGATGCGGAATTTCTCGCCGTCTCGCGCTATCTGGGCAACGATCTCTCGACACCGCGCCCCGAGTTCGGCTTTGCGGGACTAAAGGCGGGCGATACGTGGTGCCTGTGTGCGGCGCGGTTTTTGCAGGCGCATGAGGAGGGCTGTGCCCCCAAGATCAGGGCCGCAGCCACGCATCAACGCGCTTTGGAGATTGTGCCGATCGAGATTTTGCTCGCCCATGCCGTCGATGTGGCGGGCTAGGGCAAACGTTTTTAGCGCTCAGATTTTGCGGCGCACACGGATCACCACATCAACGCGGCTGATCTCTGCGCCTTCAGGCGCGGCGGGCAAGCGCGCAAATTCGAGATCCTCTGCGGGCGCATCGGTAATCTCGGCCGTATCTTCCCAGAAATAATGCGGATGATCATCGAGCCGCGTATCAAAATAGCTGCGCGCGCCGTCCATTGTGATCTCATGGATCAGGCCCGCATCGCAAAACGCTTTGAGCGTGTTATAGACAGTCGCCAGCGAGACCGCCTCGCCCGCGACCTGAGCCGCGCCGAACAGGCCCTCGGCGGTGACATGCCGATCCAGCCCGTCCCCCACCAGCAAGCGCGCCAGCGAGAGCCTCTGGCGCGTGGGCCGCAGCCCCCCCGCCCCGAGCCAAGTGCGCACCCGCGCCTCGACGATATCTCTCGTGTTGCCTGACTGGCTTGGCATCAATGTCTCCTAGCTCTGGCGCAGTATAGCAAAGCATCCACAGAGAATTCAATCCGCCCCGCGCGCAACCGCTCATAGCCGCGGCACTTGCCACTGCTCACAGGCGAGTGATAGAGGATAACAAAGAGAATTGAGGAGACATCAATGTCCGGATATCCGACACGCTTCGAGCGGGAAGATCTTTTGAAATGCGCCCGCGGCGAGCTGTTTGGCCCTGGCAATGCGCAGCTCCCTGCGCCGCCGATGCTGATGATGGACCGTATCACCGAGATCTCCGGCGATGGCGGCGCGCATGGCAAAGGCCATGTGGTGGCGGAATTCGATATCACGCCGGATCTGTGGTTCTTCGATTGCCACTTCCCCGGCAACCCGATCATGCCCGGGTGCCTTGGCCTTGATGGCCTTTGGCAGCTCACCGGTTTCAACCTCGGCTGGCGCGGCTGGCAAGGGCGCGGCTACGCGCTCGGCGTCGGCGAAGTCAAACTCACCGGCATGGTGCGCCCAGACCGTAAGATGTTGACCTACAAGATTGATTTCACCAAAGCGATCCAAACACGCCGCCTGACCATGGGCGTCGCAGACGGGATTGTTGAGGCAGATGGCGAAGTGATTTACATCGTCAAAGATATGAAAGTGGCCCTCTCGGAGAGCTGATCGGCGCATTTACCGCCCCCCAATTTACGGCCCCCGCAGGACGCGGGGCCCAAGCATAAAGGAGCCGCCCATGCGCCGCGTCGTCATCACCGGTCTCGGGATCATCTCGCCCATCGGCAACAATGCCGAGGAAGTCACCGCCTCGCTCAAAGCGGGCAAATCGGGCATCGTCGCCGCCCCCACCTATGCCGAGCACGGCTTCCGCAGCCAGATCCACGGGATGCCGCAGATCGTGGTGGAAGACCATATCGACAAGCGCAACATGCGCTTCATGGGCAAGGGTGCGGCCTATAACTTCCTCGCTATGGAGCAGGCAATTGCCGATTCCGGTTTGGAAGACAAAGATATCTCGAATGATCGCACCGGTATCATCATGGGCTCGGGTGGCCCCTCCACCTCGAACCTGTTTGACGCGCATAAGATCGTGATCGAGAAGGGCGCGCCCAAGCGTATGGGGCCTTTCATGGTCACCCGTGGCATGTCCTCGACCAACTCCGCCTGCTTGGCCACCCCGTTCAAAATCCGCGGCGTGAACTATTCGATCACCTCCGCCTGCTCGACCTCGGCGCATTGCATCGGCAACGCGGCAGAACTGATCCAGATGGGCAAGCAAGATATCGTCTTCGCGGGCGGCGGCGAGGAGCTGGACTGGACGCTCTCGTGCCTGTTCGATGCGATGGGCGCGATGTCGTCGAAATTCAACGACACGCCTGAACTCGCCTCGCGCGCGTTTGATGCGAACCGCGACGGTTTCGTCATCGCAGGCGGCGGCGGCGTTCTCGTCCTCGAAGAGCTCAGCCACGCGCTCGCGCGCGGCGCGAAAATCTACGCGGAACTCACCGGCTACGGCGCGACCTCGGACGGCTACGACATGGTTGCCCCTTCCGGCGAGGGCGGCGAGCGCTCGATGAAACTCGCGATCTCGACGCTGGAAGAGGGCCGCAAGGTCTCCTACATCAACGCCCACGGCACCTCGACCCCCGCAGGCGATGTGACGGAAGTGGAAGCGGTGCGCCGGATCTTCGGCGAGGGCAATGTCCCGCCGATCTCGTCGACCAAATCGCTCACCGGTCACTCGCTTGGCGCGACGGGCGTTCACGAGGCGGTCTATTGCTTGCTGATGATGCAATCGGGCTTCATCACCGCCTCGAAAAACGTGTTTGATCTCGATCCGGCGATCCGCCCGGAAGAGATCGCGACGACCCGCGTCGACAATGTCGATTTCGACAGCATCCTTTCCAACTCCTTCGGGTTCGGCGGCACCAATGCCTCGCTCCTGATGAGCAAATATCACGGGTAATCAGACAGATGGCTGATCTTATGAAGGGCAAGCGGGGCCTTGTGATGGGGGTCGCGAATGAGCGCTCCATCGCGTGGGGCATCGCCTCCGCGCTGGCGGCTGAGGGCGCGGAACTGGCGTTTTCCTATCAAGGCGAGGCGTTCGGCAAGCGCGTGGAGCCGCTCGCGGCCTCCGTCGGCTCCGATTTCCTCGTGGATGTCGATGTCACCAATGATGCCTCGATGGATGCCGCTTTTGCCGCGCTGAAAGATCGCTGGGGGACGATTGATTTCGTCATCCACGCGATCGCCTTCGCTGACAAGAACGAGCTGGCGGGCCGGTTTAAGGACACCTCGCGCGAGAATTTCAAAGTCGCGATGGATATCTCCTGCTACTCCTTCATCGACGTGGCCAACCGCGCCGCAGATCTGATGCCCGAGGGCGGTTCGATCATCACGCTGAGCTACGGCGGCTCCAACCGCGTGACGCCGTTCTACAACGTGATGGGCGTCGCCAAAGCGGCGCTGGAAAGCTCGGTGCGCTACCTCGCGAATGATCTCGGCCCGCAGGGCATCCGCGTCAATGCGGTCTCCCCCGGCCCGATGAAAACGCTGGCTGGCGCAGCCATTGGCGGCGCGCGCAAGACCTTCCGCCACACCGAAGCCAATTCCCCGATGCGTCAAAACGCAACACTGGAAGCGGTCGGCGGCACGGCGGCATGGCTCTGCTCGGATTACGGCAATTGCACCACAGGCGAGATCGTCAAAGTCGATTGCGGCTATCACGTTCTGGGGATGCCACAGTCCGAAAACCTCTGATCGGACCCAATGCCTTTCAAAGCCCCTGTCGCACCGCGCGGCGGGGGCTTTGTCCTATCCAGATGATCCCCTCGAAAGACGTGGTTGCGGCCCCGCCCTGCCCGCGCCAAGATGCCCGCGACGCGGCCACTCGAATAGGTCGCCCTGTCGGCCAAAGGAGCGCAACCCGATGACGGAACTGCACTATTTCACCGCCGATGATGGCGCGAAAATCGCCTACCGCGACGAAGGTGCGGGCTTCCCCGTGCTGGCGCTGTCCGGCCTCACGCGCTCTGGCACCGATTTCGATTATCTCGCGCCCTTTCTGCCCGATCACCGCCTAATCCGCATGGATTACCGTGGCCGTGGCGGTTCGGATTGGACAGGGGCTGAGAGCTACACCGTCCCGCGCGAGGCGGCAGATGCGGTGCAGTTGTTGGATCATCTGGGCGTGGAGCGCGCCGCGATCCTCGGCACCTCGCGCGGCGGGATGGTGGGCATGTTCCTCGCCGCCACCGCAAAGCCGCGCGTGGCAGGGCTGTGCCTCAATGACGTCGGGCCGGAGCTCACGCGCAGCGGGCTGGAACGGATCTTTGATTATCTGGGCCGCAACCCCGCCCCCAAAACCCCGCAAGCGCTCGCGGAGAAGCTGCCCACTTTGATGACAGGCTTCGCCAATGTGCCTGAGGGCCGCTGGCTGGAAGAGGTCTCGCGCCATTACATCGCGACACTGACGGGCCTGAAAATCAACTACGATCCGGCGCTGCGCGAGTCCTTCCTCGCGGCGTTCAACGGGCCAGAGATCGACCTCTGGCCGTTGTTTGACACCTGTGCGGGCCTGCCCCTCGCGCTGATCCGCGGCGCGAATTCGGACCTGTTGAGCGAAGAGACCGCCGCCAAAATGCAAGCGCGGCGGCCCGATATGATGTTCGCGGAGATCCCCGACCGCGCGCATATTCCATTTCTGGATGAGCCGGAGGCGGTCGCGCTTGTGCGGGCGTGGCTTGCGGAATGCGAAGGCGCCTAGCCGCCCTCACCTCCGCCGCAGATACTCCCGCACATGGCATTCCGGCGCGGCGGCGCGCAGGGGCCGCGTGTTCACGACCTCCCATGCGCCTTCCTCGATCTGCGGGAAGAACGTATCGGCATCGGGCACGGTGAGCGCGACTTCCGAGATCAGCAAGCGATGCGCGAGCGGCAGCATTTCGCGGTAAATCCGCGCGCCGCCGATGCCGTAGATCCGCTGATACCCCTGTTCGAGTGCGATCCCGACAGCCTCCGCCACCGAGCCCGCCACATGCTCGGTGAGCTGCGAATTGGAGGAGACGACGATATTGAGCCGTTTCGAGAGCGGTTTGACAGGCAGGCTGTCCCATGTGTTGCGCCCCATGATCAGCGCCCCGCCCAGCGTCTCGCGCTGGAAGAACTTCAGATCCTCAGGCACATCCCACGGGATCGTCCCCGCGCGACCGATCGCCCCGTTTTGCGCCCGTGCAACGATGAGTGTGATCATGGTTACACCGCCACTGGTGCGCGGATTGCGGGATCAGGATCATAGCCGATAATCTCGAAATCCTCATATTTGAAGTCAAAAATCGAGGCCACCTCGCGCTTGATCCGCACCTGCGGCAGCGGCTTGGAGCTGCGCGAAAGCTGCAAATTCACTTGGTCCATGTGGTTGGAATAGATATGCGCATCACCCAATGTATGAACGAAATCCCCCACCTCATAGCCCGTCACATGCGCCAGCATCACCTGCAACAGCGCATAGGAGGCGATATTGAACGGCACCCCGAGGAACATATCCGCCGAGCGCTGATATAGCTGGAGGTGCAAACGGCCATTGAGCACCCGCACCTGCCACATCGTATGGCACGGCGGCAGCGCCATGCGCGGTACATCGCCGGGGTTCCAGGCAGAGACAATCATCCGGCGGCTATCGGGATTGGTCTTGATCGTCTCGACAAGCTGCGCGACCTGATCGACGCCTACCCCAACATAGAGCGGCGCGCCCTCTTTCATATCCCCCGTCGGAACCAAGCTCGGGAACGCCCGCCACTGATGCCCATAGACGGGGCCGAGATCGCCGTTCTCATCGGCCCATTCATCCCAGATACTCACGCCGTTCTCTTTGAGATAGCCGATATTGGTATCGCCAGAGAGAAACCACAGCAGCTCGTGGATAATCGAGCGCAGATGCAGCTTCTTGGTTGTCACCAACGGGAACCCGTCTTTGAGCGGATAGCGCGACTGAAGGCCGAAATAGGAGATCGTGCCGGTGCCCGTGCGATCAGCCGAGGGTTCGCCGTTCTCAAGAACGGCGCGGAGCGCATCGTGATATTGCTGCAATTGTCCAGTGTCCTTCGCGCCATGTTCTGTCGCGCGCATCATGACGAAGCACGCGCCGAGATGCAATTCACGCCAGCGCAATCCGCCCATTTCTCCCACAAAATCGCGCCGGACTACCGGATCGGGTGAGGGTGCTTTGCAGGTCACAGCGGCTAACGATTATTCACATTCCGTTGACTATAGAGGCCGGCTTCGTCAGGTTGAGGCAAAATTTTTGGCGAGTGCAGTAACATGAAAAAGTCCCTTATCCCCCTCCTCTCTCTTCTGGCCTTGACCGCTTGCGGCGGCGCGCCTGCCAGCTTTGTGCCGGGTGGCGGAACGGATCCGGAGATCGAACTGCCCGACGGGCTGACAGGGACAAACGGATCAGGAGGCGCACTTGAGCGCTACGAGGCCCGCGACGGCAACGGCGGCGGCTATGCCGAAGATATCCGGTATGACAAAGACAAAGACGAGTTCTTCGTCGACAACCTCGCCTTCGACGGGGCAAATTCAGCGTATAAACGCGGAACCGCAATCAAGAGCATCGGCGGCGCAAACGGGCTGAACAGCGGCCCGTTTGCCGTCTACGAGGGGCCCGACTCCTTCCCCGACAGCGTGACGGGCGACCCAATCCGCCAGTTTGAGCACCGCGCAATCTATGCCGAAAGCCGCAACACGGCCTCCAACGGCGCGCCCCGCACCCGCTTCGCGATTGTGCGCACGGGAAGTTATTCGGATTATGGCTTCGGCGGCTTTGTCTATGCCCGCGAAGGTAACACAACCATTCCACGCCCGAACACGACCAATAGCGATAGCGCGCAGGGCATCTTTACCGGCGATTACGCTGGGCTCGTCGACAACGCAAGCCGCGGTGGCATGTTGGCCAGCACCGGCGAGATGGAACTCATCATCGACTTCCAAGATTTCAATGACGGGAACCAGAATGGCGATGCGGTGCGCGGCATCGTGAGCAACCGCAGTTTCTACAATCTGGATGGCTCGAATGCCACGGCGAGCTATCTCACCGAGCTGAATACCCAACTCGGTTACAGTGCGGGCAACGGATTGACCGCAATCCCCAGCCTGCTGTTCACCATCGAACCGGGTGTGACGCTGGAGAATGGAGAGATCAGCGGAACTGTCGGCAACTCCGTCCGAGGCCCCGATGGCACTCTCATTTCAAATGAATCGGGCACATATTACGCGGTGCTCGCGGGCGATGCGAACACTGCCGATAGCGAAGTCGTCGGCGTTCTCGTGGTGGGTCATAGCCTACCTGGCGGGATCACCCAGCGGGAAACGGGCGGGTTCATCGTCTATCGCGGCGCGGGGAACTGATGCAGGCAGAGGTGCGCGATGACGGGCGTGCACGATCCTTCGTGCGCGCGGCTCGTCTTGGGCTTGCGCGCAGTTTGACCGCGGCAGCGCTCAGCGCAAGTCTCGTGATCCCGTCAGGGGCTCTGGCAGAACCCCTCGCCCTGTCGCCCGCCCAAATGCTCGATGCGGCCAATCGATTGGTGCTGGTTCAGCGCCCCGCAGCCGCGCTCACGCTCGCGCGCGCCCTGATCGCGCGGGATCCAGAGGATTTCTCCGCCCAACTCACCGCCTCCTATGCGGCGCGGGATCTGGGCGATTTCAAAGCCGCCGAACACTACGGAAAACAGGCGTGGGAGACGGCTCAAACCGCCGATCAACGCTATAATGCAGCGCTCGCCGTGGCGCAGGCGCTGGCCAGCAGCGAGCAGCGCAGCGCCGCGCAGATCTGGTTGCGCCGCGCGGTGCAGGCCGCCCCCGATGCCCGCGCGCGCAACCGCGCGATCCGCGATTACCGCTATGTGCGCGCCCGCAACCCGTGGAGCTACAACCTCAATATCGCAATTGCGCCTTCCGATAACCTCAACGCGGGCACGAGCACCCATGTTTGGGATCTCGGGCCAATCTTACTGCCCGTCCCCGCCGAGATGCAGGCGCTCTCGGGCGTCTCCACCACCGTTTCGGCATCCGTCGCGCTGACAATCCGTGAAGATGCCAACCGACGCGACCGGATCGGGCTTCAGGCCACACGCCGCGAGGTCAAACTCTCCTCCGAGGCCCGCAAAGCAGCCCCGCATCTGCGCAATTCGGATTTTTCCTACCAACAAATCGAAGGGTTTTATGAGCATGCCCAGCGCTTCTCCTTCGGAGAGATAACCTCTCTCGCAAGTCTGGGGCAAAGCCGATACGGCGGCACAAAACTAGCTGATTTCGGGCGGCTCTCGCTGGATTGGGAGCGTCCGATCGGCGATGCAGAACGCGGGGGCATTTTCGGCGCCACCCTCGGGTTAGAGCGTGAATTACGCCGCGACAATGCTACCCGATCCGCCGACACACAAAGGCTTGGCCTGCGCTGGGGCGAACGACTCGGCGAAGGGCATCTGCTGGCCAGCCTCGATTGGAAACGCATCCGCTCTGACTCCGCCGCGGTGGACCGCGAAGACCTCTCCGCGCGGGTGCAATATGCACTCGCAAAGCCGATCTTGGGCGCGCATGTCGCGCTCTGGGCAGGGTTGGGCCAGACGGATTACGGCTACTCCCCCTATACGGGCGGAGCGCGGCGCGATTTGGGGCGCGAATTTGGCGTTAGCGCGTTCCTGGCAAACCGAGAGTTCTTTGGCTTCGCACCGGAAATCGCCGTGACATGGGATGAGAACCGCTCTGACGCTGTCTTGTTCGAACGCTCAGAAACCGCGGTTTCCTTACGGCTGCGCTCGACGTTTTAACCGATCAATGCCGCGCGTTCGGCGGGTTTCGGCGCAGTGGGACTGGCGCAAGATGCCCTTGCGTCAACACAGGTTGAACCCTGCGGCGGACAGGTTACTTTGAGCCCAGAACGCGGCCCCAGCGGCCCATATCACATTCAGACAGAAAACAGGAAGCTTGGCATGAAATATCTTCATACGATGGTGCGGGTGAAGGATCTGGAGGCGAGCATGGCTTTCTTCCGCCTCTTGGGGCTGGAGGAGACGCGGCGGATCGACAATGACAAGGGGCGGTTCTCGCTCATTTTCATGGCCCCCCCGAACCAACCCGAATGCCCTGTCGAGCTGACCTATAACTGGGATGGTGACGAGGGCCTGCCCTCGGACAGCCGCCACTTCGGCCATTTGGCCTACGGCGTCGAGAATATCTACGAGACCTGCGCGCATCTGGCCGCGAACGGTGTTGTGATCAACCGCCCTCCGCGCGATGGGCATATGGCCTTCGTCCGCTCGCCCGACAATATCTCGATCGAATTGCTCCAGATCGGTGAGGCCCTTGCGCCTGCGGAGCCGTGGACCAGCATGGATAACGTCGGCCACTGGTAAAGAGACGCGCTCATCCGGCGGGGGAAACGGCCCTCGCCGGATATATGCACTTGAAAGCGATCTGAAAGAAGCTGTGCCCCCCCTAGTCGGCGGCCGCCAAGCAGGCATTCTATGCGCATGAGCGAAAGACGCCAGCCTCTCGGGCGCAAGATTAGCTCAAAGCCTTATCCATTACGAATGTGCGCTCTTCGCCGTGCTGAACCTCTCGTACCTCGCGATAGCCAAGCCGGATATAAAACGGCTTTCCGGTCAACGAGGCAGGCACTGTCAGGATCCGCACCCCATTTTGCGCCGCAACGGATTCAATCACCGCCATAAGCTTCTGGCCGACTCCCATGCCTTGCACCTCGGGCGCGACAAAAACCGCGCGCACGACATCGCCATCAAGGCTTGCGGTGCCCACAATGGCCTCGCCACGACAAGCCACCAGAACCTCCCGCGACTTCAGGAAGCCCAACACGGTTTCAGCGGTAAAACTCCCCACCACGCGCGCGATCACTGCGGCGGAATAATCCTGCGCATTGCTGATACGAACAGTGCGCTGCACCAGCGCGCTGATCTGATCGGCGTCGGTTTCCTGCGCCGTTCGCAATGTGAGGGTCTGGTCCATGCGCGGACGCTATCGACACATCGAAGAGGGGTCAATCACCCGCGCGCGCGCCGTCACAGGCACGCTGAACTGCGAGCGAATTCTGGCCGCAATCGCCTGCAAGCAGGGCGAAATTGACTTGTCCGGCGGGCCATTTTGACGCCCGCTCATTTGACGCCCACCCAATGGCGCGTGTCAGTAGATATAGCGGATCTGATCCGTCCAATACCGCTCCATCCGACGCAGGACGAGGTTCACATCCTCCATCGCCTCCGCCGCGATGATCCCACGTCCTTCCATCCCTTCGGAATGGCGCTGGAACAAGGCCGCGACCTGTTCGCGCAGCTTGCGCCCTTTGGCCGTCAGCCGAACCCGCACCGAGCGACGATCCATTTCGCAGCGCTGATGGCTCATATAGCCGGTCTCGACGAGTTTTTTCAGGTTATAGCTCACATTCGAGCCCTGATAATATCCGCGGGTTTTGAGCTCGCCCGCCGTGACTTCATTCTCCCCGACATTGAACAGCAAAAGCGCCTGAACGGGGTTGATTTCCAAAATATTGAGCCGCTCGAATTCATCTTTGATCACATCGAGAAGTAAACGGTGCAGCCGCTCCACGAGAGACAGGCTCTCGAGATAACCTGCCGTGAGCCCCTGCGTTGAAGGGTCCCGAACGGGGGATTGAATGGTCATGTGTCTCTCCGTCTTTCGCTTCCCTCGTCCGAATATGGCGTACAAAAGCAAACACAGGGTTAAGCCTGTAAAACCGGAGTCGAATTTCTTTTAAACTTATCTAAAGCTGCGCACGATGCCCTGCGCGGCGGCAAAACAACGGTCAGGCTTGCGCCTATGTGCAATCCGCGCGAGGGTTGCGGCCTCACAGCGCGCTTCGCCTCCGATGCGCTGCCTAGCATCAGATGGAGTCCCCATGTCCCTGACCATTCTCGCCCAGATCACCGCCGTCCCCGGCCAAGAAGACCATCTGCGCGAGGCCCTGCTGCGACTGATTCCACCGACATTGCAGGAAGAGGGTTGCATTCTGTACGACCTACATACCGACAATAACCGCCCCGGCTTCTTCGTGTTTTACGAGACTTGGGAGACGCGCGAGCTGTGGCAGGCCCATATGGAATCGCCGCATTTGGCCGAACATGGCCGCGTCACCGAAGGCGCTGTGTTGGACGTACAGATCAACGAACTCACCAAATGCCACAGCCATTGAGGCTGTGGACGGGGTTGCGGGCCTAGCGCTCGCTGATCGCCGCGCATATCAGCGGCATAACGGGCTCAGGCCCCCTGCCCGCCACCGCCCGTAACCTTTTGCGCGCTTACCCTGCTTTTGGGGTATGGCGCGTGCGGGCGAAGGCAGAAATCGTGGTGATCAAATCGAGATACACGGGCGGTGTCGGCGCTGCGCCCGATACCCACGGGTAGAGCTCCTGATCGTTCTCGGTCAAAAGCTGATCATAGAGATCCAGCTCCGCCGTGCTCATCTGCGCGAGATTGGCCTCCGAAAATGGCCCCAAGATCAAGTCCATCTCCTTGATCCCGCGCCGCCAGCTGCGCATCTGCATGCGCTTGAGACGCGCCTCGAGAGGCTCGTTCGGGCGGGCGACAATCTCCGCAGTTGGGTCAAAATCGGGTTGGCTCATTCAGTCCTCCAGCCGGTCTTCCAAGGCGATCATCCGCGCGCTCACCGCTTCCAAGGTGCGGCGCAGATCCCGCAGCTCGCGGCGCAGCGCCGCATTTGCGTTTTCCTCCGTAGCACCGGAAGCGGGGCCATCCAAGCCATCGCCTTCACCTGACATCAACCACATCAACGAAACATTCAGCATCCCCGCCAGCATCTGCAAACGGTTCCCGCGCGGCTCCGCGCCGTCATCCTCCCACGCTTGCAACGTCGTCATGCGCACACCCAGTCGCGCGGCGAGCTCTTCTTGGGTTAGGCCGGCCGTTTCGCGCGCCGCACTCAGCCTGTCGCCAAATGTTGCAGCCTCGTTGCTGAACCACTGCTCTGGCTTTTCTGCATCCATCAAATGTCTCCTCATCGATAAATCGGTTTCATCTTGATCGGGTCTGGGGCGAAGCCTAAGAGTTCAAGCCGGAAGATACAAACCGGAGTTCCCCAAATGGCGTTTTTGTCTGACACGCTCTCGCGCGTGAAGCCCTCCCCGACGATCGCAATCACCAATAAGGCGCAAGAGCTGAAGGCGGCGGGACGCGATATTATCAGCCTCTCCGCGGGCGAGCCGGATTTTGACACGCCAGAAAACATTCGCCGCGCAGCCTATGAGGCGATTGAAGCGGGAAAGACGAAATATACAGCCGTTGACGGGATCATCGAGTTGAAGCGCGCGATCTGCGCAAAGTTCAAAGCCGAGAACGGGCTGGACTATACGCCCGCGCAAGTCTCCGTCGCCTCGGGCGGCAAGCAGATCCTGTTCAACGCCTTCATGGCCACGCTGAACCCCGGCGATGAGGTGATCATCCCGACGCCCTATTGGGTGAGCTACCCCGACATGGTGCTGATCGGTGGCGGGGTTCCGGTGTTTGTGCAGGGCGAGAAGGCGCGCGGCTATAAGATCTCGGCGCAGGCGCTGGAAGCGGCGATCACGCCGAAAACCAAATGGTTCTTGTTCAATTCTCCCTCCAACCCGTCGGGCGCGGGCTATTCCGAATCCGAGCTGCGCGCGCTGACCGATGTGCTCAAGCGCCATCCGCATGTTTGGGTGATGACGGATGATATGTATGAGCATCTGGCCTTTGGCGATTTCAAATTCGTCACCCCCGCGCAGGTGGAGCCTGAACTCTACGCCCGCACGCTGACCTGCAACGGTGTCTCCAAAGCCTATGCGATGACCGGCTGGCGGATCGGCTATGCCGCAGGTCCGGTGGAATTGATTGCCGCGATGCGTAAAATGCAATCGCAATCCACCTCGAACCCCTGCTCGGTCAGCCAATGGGCCGCGCTGGAGGCCCTCACCGGCCCGCAAGATTATCTCGCGGAAAGCCGCGTGGCCTTTGAGCGCCGCCGTGATCTTGTCGTAGCGGGCCTCAACGCCTGCGCGGGGATCGACTGCCCGACACCGGAGGGCGCGTTCTACGTCTATCCCTCGATTGAGGGGCTGATCGGCAAAACCACCGCAGGTGGCACGGTGCTCACGGATGACGCGGCTTTCGCAACAGCCCTGCTCGAAGAAACCGGCGTCGCGGTTGTGTTTGGCGCGGCCTTCGGCCTTTCACCGAACTTCCGGATCAGCTACGCTACTTCGGATAGCGCGCTGCAAGAGGCCTGTGACCGGATTAAAACCTTCTGTGCGGGGCTGGTATAACCGCTCAGCGTTAAGAAAAATGCAGAAGAGGCGACCGCAGATCAGCAGCCCTATCGGGCGATCTGCGGTCGCAACCGCGACACTGTGAGAGTTAGGGGCGAGTGAATGGCGGGTGATCTGCCGGAATATTATTTCCGAGTGCGCGACAATGGTGCGAACGTGTTTCGCGTGGACAGCGAGAACCGGCAGCGCCGGATCGAGATGGATCAGATCGCGGTCGTCAATATCAAGAATGGCGAGATCAAATCGCAGGGCGACTATGCGCTGACGCCGGAGGACATGGCCGAGATCAAGCGCTGGATGGAAGCACGGATCGCCCTGCTGGCGCGGCGCGATATCGACGACATCCACCGCGCAGTAGATTATCTGAACACGACGACCCAATGGATCCAATCCAAAGCCACCGACGCGCAGCTCGACGCGGTCACGGATGATCTCCTGCTGGCGATGCATGATCTGCGGGCCGTGTTGGTGCGCAAGAAAGCCGACCGGATCTTGAAGGCGCAAGAGGGCAAATGACCGTCTGCGCTTGACGACACACTCGCCAGACCGACGACGCGACAACGGGGCCAGTTAAGCGGCCCCGTTTCCGTCTCACGCTTGCGCTCTCACAGGGTCTCGGCAGCGCGCGAAGCCATCATCATCTTGAACGCGGGCCGCGCGTGGCAACGCTCCAACCATGCCGCCACCGCCCCGAACCGCGCCATCAGCGGCGCGTCAAACGCCGCGTAGCGCAGCACCTCCGCCATATTGATATCGGCCACCGTGAACCGGTCCCCGACCATCACCCCTTTGCGCACCAGATGCGCCTCCAGCACCGCCATGGGCCGCAGCAATGCCGCGCGCAATCGCTCCAACTCGGCCATGCCCGCCTCGCTCTGCGCGCGGCCTTTCACATAGGTCCACATGATGTCCAAGGCCAGCGGCTCAATCGCGGAGGTGCCGTAGAGCCCCCATTGTTCGATCTGTGCCCGCTCTTGCGCATCTTGCGGCGCGAGCTCCCCGCCGGATTTCTCCGCAAGGTAGTGGTTGATCGCAAAACTCTCGAAAAGCGCCAGATCCCCATCCACCAGCAAAGGCACCATCCCCGCAGGCGACAGCGCTAGAAACTCCGGCGAGAGCGTGTTGAGCGGGGCATCATCGCTGCGCGGATCAAGGCCCTGTTCCTCCAACCGATAGGCCTGAATGACGGGGATCCGCTCCAACGCGAGCCCCAACTCATTGGCCAACCAGACGTTGCGCGAGGCGCGCGAGCTGACAACTCCGTAAAGCTTCATAAGTCTCTCCTGATAGCGGCCCTGATGATGATCGGCGGTGCCTTTCGCGATTGCGACAGACTGCCCCTCCGCCGCCCAAAAGAAAAGGGCGACACGAGAAGGGAGGCCCTTGATCGCTAAGAATTCCCGTCTGCCCTACAAAGCCCGCCTGACAATGCGCAATGGTGAACCACGGCCTGTGCTTTCGTGCGGCCCAAGATCACGTGATGCCGCTTGCCCGCCCATAGATCGCCCGATAGATCAGATGGATGAACGAGTCATTGCCCCACCATATCAAACGCACCCTTGTCCTTGGGCTTCCGCTCGTCGGCAGCCATCTTGCGCAGATGAGCCTGCATGTCACCGATACGGTGATGCTGGGCTGGTATGGCGTGGCAGAGCTTGCGGCGGTCGTCCTTGGCGCATCGCTGTTCTTCTCCGTCTTCATTCTCGGCTCGGGCTTCGGGATCGCCGTGATGGGCTCGATTTCCGCCGCGCTGGGGCGCGGGGATGATACCGAGATGCGGCGCTCGGCGCGGATGGCGCTCTGGCTCTCGCTGCTCTACGGCACGCTTGTTTACCCGCTGTTCTTCGCCTCCGCCCCGCTGCTCATCGCGCTCGGACAGGATCCGAACATCGCCGCAATCGCACAGGATTACCTGCGGATCGCAGGGATCGGGATGATCCCCGCATTGGTGGTGATGGTGCTCAAATCCTATCTTGCGGCCAATGAGCGCACCCAGATCGTGCTCTGGGTCACGCTGGGTGGCGTGGTGTTCAACGCCCTCGTCAATTACGCCTTCATCTTCGGCAATTGGGGCGCGCCCGAACTGGGCGTGCGCGGCGCGGCCTATGCCTCGCTCCTGACCCAGAGCCTCACCGCACTCGGGCTGGCGCTCTACGCGGGCTGGCTGCCCGAATTGCGCCATGTGCGCCTGTTCCAGAGGTTCTGGCGGCCGGACTGGCCCGCCTTCGCCACCGTGTTCAAGCACGGCGTCCCGATCGGCCTCACGGGGCTGGCCGAGGGCGGGCTGTTCCAAGCCTCGGCGCTGATGATGGGCTGGATCGGCACCTTGGAGCTCGCGGCGCATGGGATCGCGCTGGAAATCACTGCGATGGCCTTCATGGTGCATCTCGGCCTCTCGAATGCGGCCACCGTCCGTGTGGGCCGCGCCCATGGCCGCCGTGATCAGGCGGCAATGGGCCGCGCCGCAATCGCGGCCATCGCGCTGTCGGGCCTGTTCGCGGTAATCATGGTGGCGATGTTCCTGATCTTCGCCGAGCCGCTGATCGCGCTGTTCTTGGAAACTAGCAACCCGGACGCCCCGCGCATCATCGCATTTGGGGCAACGCTGCTCGCCGTGGCGGCCCTCTTCCAAGTCACCGATGCGATGCAGGCGCTCGCCTTGGGGCTGCTGCGCGGGATGGAAGATACCAATATTCCGATGTGGATCGCCGCAATCAGCTATTGGCTGATCGGGATGCCCGCGAGCTATATCCTTGCCTTCACGCTGGGCTTCGGCGGTCCAGGCATCTGGTTCGGACTTGTTGTGGGCCTCACCGTCGCGGGGATCGCGCTGATGCTCCGGTTCTGGCGGCTGCACGGCGCGCTGGGGGCTGACGCCAGCACGTAAGCCTGAACCGCAGGCAAACGGGCGCGCAATCGCGCATCTGCCCGCTCGCCGCACCACAGCAGGAGGGCGCATTCCCGCAAACGCCGCGCTACCGCTTGCCCCCCTGCCCCTACCTGCGGTATCCACAGAAACCAGACCCACAAGATTTTAGAAGGGCGAGCAGCATGGCCGACGATCTTTTGACGCAACAAGAACAGAGCTATGACGCCTCCTCTATTGAGGTTTTGGAAGGGCTTGAGCCCGTCCGCAAACGTCCGGGCATGTATATCGGCGGCACTGATGAACGCGCGCTGCATCACATGGTCGCCGAGATTCTCGATAACTCGATGGATGAGGCCGTGGCGGGCCATGCGACACGTATCGAGGTGGAAATGCTGGCCGATGGATCGGTTCTCGTGCGCGATAACGGGCGCGGCATCCCTGTCGATCCGCATCCGAAATTCCCCGGCAAATCGGCGCTCGAAGTCATCTTATGCACCCTGCACGCTGGCGGCAAATTCTCGAACAAAGCCTATTCGACCTCCGGCGGCCTCAACGGGGTCGGCTCCTCCGTCGTAAACGCGCTCTCCGATTCCATGATCGTGCAGGTCGCGCGCAACAAAGAACTCTACGAGCAGCGCTTCTCGCGCGGCACCCCGCTCGGCCCGGTTGAGAAACTCGGCGCCGCCCCGAACCGTCGCGGCACCACGATCACCTTCCACCCCGATCCGGAAATCTTCGGCGCGCTCAAACTCAAACCTGCGCGGCTGTTCAAGCTGACGCAATCAAAGGCCTATCTGTTCTCCGGCGTTGAAATCCGCTGGAAATCCGAAATCGACGATGGCGAAACGCCCACCGAGGCCACCTTCCATTTCCCCAACGGCTTGGCCGATTTCCTCAACCTCACGATGACCGGCAATATGACCTATGCCGAGCGCCCCTTCGCGGGCAAAGTCTCGTTCGAGGAGAAATTCGGCGTGCCCGGATCGGTGGAATGGGCGATCAACTGGACGCCTGCGCGCGACGGTTTCATCCAATCCTATTGTAACACCGTCCCCACGCCGGAGGGCGGCACCCATGAGAGCGGCTTCTGGGCGGCGATGCTCAAGGGCGTGAAGGCTTACGGCGAGCTGGCGAATAACAAAAAGGCCAGCCTGATCACCCGCGAGGATATGCTCACGGGCGGCTGCGCGCTGATCTCGATCTTCATCCGCGAACCCTCCTTCGTTGGCCAGACAAAGGACCGTCTGTCCACCGAAGAGGCGCAGAAATGGGTCGAGAGCGCGGTGAAGGATCACTTCGATAACTGGCTCGCGAATGACACCAAATCCGCAGGCGCGATCCTCGATTTCCTCGTGCTACGCGCGGAAGAGCGCCTCAAGCGCCGTCAGGAGAAAGAAACCCAGCGCAAGACCGCAACGAAAAAGCTGCGCCTGCCGGGCAAGCTCACCGATTGCTCCGCCAAGAACCGTTCAGGCACGGAACTGTTCATCGTCGAGGGTGACTCGGCAGGTGGCTCCGCCAAAGGCGCTCGCTCGCGCGAGCTCCAAGCGCTTCTGCCGCTGAAGGGTAAAATCCTCAACGTGCTAGGGGCGGCCTCCAACAAGCTCGGCTCGAACCAAGAGATCTCCGATCTCTGCGAAGCGCTCGGCGTGGGGATGGGCACGCGGTTCAACGTGGAAGATCTGCGCTACGACAAAATCATCATCATGACCGACGCGGATGTCGACGGCGCGCATATCGCCTCGCTCTTGATGACCTTCTTCTTCACCCAGATGCGCCCGCTAATCGATCAAGGCCACCTCTATCTCGCCTGCCCGCCGCTCTACCGTCTGACCCAAGGCGCGAAACGCCTCTATGTGTCGGATGATGCGGAGAAGGATCACTGGCTGGAAAAAGGCCTCGGCGGCAAAGGCAAAATCGACGTGCAGCGGTTCAAGGGCTTGGGCGAGATGGACGCGAAAGACCTGAAAGAAACCACTATGGACCCCACCACCCGCAAACTCATCCGCGTCACCGTGGAAGAGGACACACCGGGCCAGACGGGCGATCTGGTGGAGCGGTTGATGGGCAAAAAACCCGAACTGCGGTTCCAGTATATCACCGAGAACGCGCAGTTCGTTGAGGAACTGGATGTGTGATGGAAGCCAAACGCCCTAACAATTTAAAAGTGTTTGGGCTCAAGGCCACCGCGATATATCTTATCGCCCTATTCGGTGCGCTCCCCGCCTTCGCATATATGGGTTGGATGACGCTCGCGCCGTTCCACTTCAATGAGCTTGGTGATTTCTTGGCGGGGGCTTTTGGTCCCTTAGCCATTTTTTGGCTTGTTCTTGGTTTTTTGCAACAAGGGGAAGAGCTGCAACACAGCGTTCGCGCTCTTCAGCTTCAAGCAGAAGAACTGAAGCACTCCGTTGATGCACAGCGGGAGCTAGTTGCGATAGGAAACGCGGAAGCAGATGCACGGCGTCGACTGCTAGATCCAATATTCAGTTTCTCTGAACAGAACAATTTTGGTTGGGTAGATGGATCGGTTTCACCAAATATTAAGCTTAGCTTACATAACCTTGGAAACCAAGTGACAGACGTCCAAGTATACTATCCAGACAACGAACAAATTGCGGACATCGCCCTACTTTCAAGATCTGATAAGCTATCCATCGACTACGACTTTGAGAGGTCCAAACTACGGGAAAAGGGCTCCCTGAACGTGGTCATCCAGTGGCAACGATCGGATGGATCTACTGAGAGAATGAAATTTGGCGTGTGGAAAAGCCCCAAGGCGGGAATCATCTGCGAGAAATGCCTTAGTTAGATTTACACATTGAGCTCTTGCTGCCCCCTCACACCAGCCGCCCCGCCTCCAGTCGCAGCACGCGGTCCATGCGGTCGGCCAGCTCTAGGTTATGCGTGGCAATCAGCGCCGAAAGGCCCGTTTCGCGCACGATGTCCATCAGCACGCCGAACACCTGATCGGAGGTTTTCGGATCGAGGTTCCCCGTCGGCTCATCGGCCAAAAGCAGCGTCGGTTTGTTCGCCATCGCGCGGCAGAAGGCCACCCGCTGCGCCTCCCCGCCCGAAAGCTCGGACGGGCGGTGCTTGGCCCGTGCTCCCAGCCCGACGCGCTCCAGAAGATCCCGTGCCCGCGCCTCTGCCGTGCTCTGTGCAACGCCATTGGCCAACTGCGGCAGCACGATATTTTCCAGCGCGGTGAACTCGGGCAGCAGGTGGTGGAACTGGTAGATGAACCCCACATCCTGACGCCGCGCCTTGGTGCGGGGCTTGTCAGCGCGCCCCATAGTCTGGCCGTTCAACACCACCTCGCCGCTGTCGGGCGTATCGAGCAGCCCCGCGATATGCAGCAGCGTCGATTTCCCCGCCCCCGAGGGCGCGACGAGGGCCACGACCTCGCCTGCCTTGATCTGCAAGGACACATCGCGCAGCACCGAAATCTCGCTCGGTTTGCCGTGGTTATAGCTCTTGGAAATTCCGTTCAGGACCAATGTGTCATTCATAGCGCAGCGCCTCGACAGGGTTCATCCGTGCGGCGCGGCGCGCGGGGAAGATGGTGACGATGAACGACAGACCCAGCGAGAGCGCAACCGAGCGCGCCACATCGGGCAGCCGCAATTCGGCGGGCAATTCATAGATCCCGCGGATCGACGGATCCCAGACATCGGCCCCGTTGAGCCAGTTCACGAAGGCCATGGCTTGGTCGATATAGGTCGCAAACAAGCAGCCCAGAACGAGGCCCATCAACGTGCCGATGATCCCCGTGAACGCGCCACACAGGAAGAACACCCGCAAGATCGAGCCTTCCGTCAGCCCCATCGTGCGCAAGATGCCAATATCGCGGCCTTTATTTTTTACCAGCATGATCAGGCCAGAGGTGATGTTCATCGTCGCGATCAAAACAAGGATCGAGAGGATCACGAACATCACGTTATCCTCGATCGTCAGCGCCCGCAGGAAAGCACCGGATTCGTCGCGCCATGTCCAGACAAGCGTCGCAGGGCCAGTCTCGAACAGCGCGGGGGCCAGATCGTCCACACGCTCGGGATCGGTGACGAAGATCTCGATCTCATCCGCCGCGCCTTCGCGGTTGAAGAAGGCCTGCGCCTCGGTGAAGGGCATGTAGATCCGCGTGCGGTCGATATCCCAGCGTCCGGCAGTGAAGATATAAGTGACCTCATAAGCATTGACGCGCGGGCTGGTGCCAAAGGCCGTCTTCGCGCCATTGGGCGAGATCAGCTTGACCTTATCGCCCACGCTCACCCCCAGATCCCGCGCAAGGCCTGAGCCCATCGCGATACCCTCGGGGAAGCGCGCAATATCGCCCTGCGCGGTTTCAGGGTTGGCCACGCGCGGGATCGTTGCGAGATCCTCAGGCGCGATACCGAACACCTGCGCCACGCCCGAATAATCGCCCTTATTCGCCATCACCTGACCGCGCACCAAGGGAGCTGCGCGGGTTACCCCTTTGACGTCGCGGATTTTCTCGGCGCGCTCTACGTAATCTCTGATCTGACGGTCCGTACGGCCATTCTCATCCGTCTCCATCGCCTTATAGATGGTGATATGCGCATTCGAGCCAAGGATCGTATCGACGAACTCCGCGCGGAACCCCGCGCGCACGGCCAGCGTGACGATCAGCGCCGCGACGCCCAAGGTGATCCCGATCAACGAGATCCATGTCATCACCGAGACCCCGCCCTCGGATCTGCGCGCGCGTAGGTAGCGCCAAGCGATGAGAAATTCGAAACGCGAGAAGGGGGATGTCTGGCCCGCCATGGGTCTACCTGCTGATTGTTTGCCGCAAACTGTAGGGCGGCGGGGGAAAGGTCAAGCGATGCGCGGTCACGAAGCTGAAGGGGCGGCGTGAAGGGGGCGCTGCCCCCGTCCCTTTCGGGACTCCCCCGGGATATTTAAGGCAACCAGAAAGAGATGCGCGGTTTATTGTTTCTGGTTGCTCTAAATATCCCGGGGGGAGCGTTTGCGCCGCAAACGCTTGGGGGGCAGCGCCCCCCTCCTCACGGGGCCAGAAGCGCCTCGTAGCGCGCATCGGTGAGGGTTTTCAGGAAGGCGATCAGCGCGTCGATCCGCATGTCTTGCAGACCGGGGCCGGTCTCCAGCTCGGTCAGCGCCAAAGTCTCGGAAAATTCCGGCGCGGCCCATTTGGCACCGGTCTCTGGGTTGATCTGCCGGGCCGGGTTGCGGGAATTATACTTGTCGTAGAACAGGATCACCGTGCGCAGATCATTGAAGACGCCGTTATGCATATAGGGCGCGGTCACGGCCACATTGCGCAGGGTCGGAGTTTTGAACTTGCCCCGATCAGCGGAATCGCCCGTGGTGGCCGCCAGACCCTCGTCCAGCGCCGTGACGCCATTTTGCGCGCGGGCAGCGGCATTGGCGGGCGTCCCGATATTGTGGAAGCGATAATCCGTGAAGGTCTCGTTCGCCGCGCCGCCGAACTCGTTGAGCTTGTGGCACAGCGCGCAATTGGTGAACTGATTGGAGAAGAACAGAACGCGGCCCAGTTCCTCCTCATCTGTCAGCTTGTAGCTGCCTTGCAGGTAGCGATCATATTTGCTGTCGAAAGGCGCGAAGCTATCGCCCTGCTCGAAGGCCTCAATCGCCTTGGTCATCGCCGTATAGCTCGCCTCTGGATCGGCCATCGGATCGCTGATCCCTGCAAATTTCTGCAAGGCGGCGCGGTGCGCGGGGTCTTCCGCGAGGCGCGCGGCAACGGCTTCTTTGGAGGCCATCCCCATCTCGATCGGGTTGAGCGGCGGGCCGCCTGCCTGATCGGCCAGTGATGCGGCGCGGCCATCGTGGAACTGCCCGCCCCGCCATTCGCCCTTCGCGTTTTTGCCAAAGGCGGGCGAGAAGCGCGCATAGGCCGCCGTGGGCGTATTGCGGTCGCCCAAGCTGGCGCCATCATCGCCCAGTGACACGGCGCGGCCCGCGAGGGTTTCGCGCGGATCGGTAAAGGCGGCCTCCGGCGAATGGCAGGTGGCGCAGGCCATGGTGCGATTGGCGGAGAGGTTGGTATCCATGAACAACAACGCGCCCCAGTCGGCTTGGCTTACAGGGGCAGCGCTCTCGCCATCGCCCGCGCGGATCTGTTCCATATGCTCTGCATGGATTTTGGCGTGATCACCGCCCATGGCGTGATCGGGCGCGAGCTGTGCGTCCGTCTGCGCCCCGGTCTCCTGCACCGCAGCCTCCTGCGGCACCCCCTGCACCAAAGGCACAAACCCCAGCGCAAAAATACCGAAACCGAACACGGCCAGCCCGCTTAAAAACGAGTGACGATCCAGAGAGGGAAGAAATTTCATGCGGTATCCCATTCGGAGTTCCGGCGGCGGAACGGGCGCAAAAGCGCGTTAAAGATCACTGACAGCGCAATCCAAGCCGCCATAAAACCGATGCCTCCCGCGATCAGCCCCGCCATCGTCACCGGAACCGCAGGCCGATACTCGGCCCATGTCGCTTGCAGTGTTTTGGTGTCGCGGAACCGATGCGGCAGCATCATCCGTTCCAACGGCCCCGCCGCACGCAGCAGGGCGAGATCACTCTCGATACGGGTCAGCCGTGCAAATGCCGTCTCCATATCTGCGCGATGCGCCTCCCGAAACTCCGAGCCAGAGAGTTCCTGCAACGCACCCTCACGGGTGAGCCCTGCTTTCACGGCAGACGCGTCAAACTCCTGCGTGACTTGCTGCAACGCATCATATTGCCCGCCCAAGCGTTGCAAATATTGCTGCGAAAATTCTGGGAATTGCGCCGTCGAGGCCCCGCCCGCGAGCGCGCCGATCAGGATGAGAGGACGGATCATGGAAGGCCTCGCAGATCAAAAACGCCCCCGATCAATCTCGGGGGCGCTGGGTCGGTTTTACTTATGCGCGGCGTAGATTTCGACCAGCTTGGCGACGGCCTCATCCGCACTCATCTCGACGCTCTCGCCCGAGCGGCGCGAGGTCAGCTCGACCACGCCATTGGCAAGGCCACGCGGGCCGATGGTGATCCGCCACGGCAGACCGATCAGATCCATCGTCGCGAATTTTGCACCGGCACGATCATTGCGATCATCGTAGAGCGTATCGAGACCGGCTTTGGTCAGCGCCTTGTAAATCTCCTCGCAAGCCGCATCCGTGCCCTCGTCGCCCTGCTTGAGGTTCACAAGGCCAACGTCAAACGGGGTCACGCCTTCGGGCCAGATGATGCCCTTCTCGTCGTGGTTTGCCTCGATCAGCGCGCCGAGCAGACGCGACACGCCAATCCCGTGCGAGCCCATCTCGACGGGCACGCGGCTGCCATCCGGCGTGACGACCGTGGCCCCCATGCTCTCGGAATATTTGGTGCCGAAGTAGAAGATCTGGCCGACCTCAATCCCGCGACCGACCTTGCGATGCTCTTCGGGAACCGAGGCATAGATTGCCTCGTCATGGGTCTCATCGGTGCGCGCATAGAGCGTAGTGAACTCTTCGCAGATCGCCTTGACCGCATCGCGATCATCGTAATCCACTTCGCGCTCACCCAATTTCAGATCCGGCACGCGGGCATCGTAGAACACCTCAGACTCGCCCGTATCCGCCAGCACGAGGAATTCATGCGTGTCATCGCCGCCAATCGGGCCGGAATCGGCGCGCATCGGGATCGCTGTCAGGCCCATGCGCTCATAGGTGCGCAGATAGCTGACCATATGGCGGTTATAGGCGTGCAGCGCGTCCTCGCGGGTGAGGTCGAAGTTATAGCCATCCTTCATCAGGAACTCGCGCCCCCGCATCACGCCAAAGCGCGGACGCACTTCGTCGCGGAATTTCCACTGGATGTGATACAGCGTCATCGGCAGGTCTTTGTAGCTGTTCACATGGCTGCGGAAGATGTCGGTGATCATCTCCTCATTGGTCGGGCCATAGAGCATATCGCGATCATGCCGATCCTTGATCCGCAGCATTTCCTGGCCGTAATCGTCATAGCGCCCCGACTCGCGCCACAGATCGGCGGGCTGGAGCGTGGGCATCAGCAGCGGGATATGCCCCGCGCGGATTTGCTCCTCATGGACGATCTGCTCGATCCGCTTGAGCACTTTGAAGCCCAGCGGCAGCCACGAATAGATCCCCGCAGCCTGCTGTTTGATCATACCCGCGCGCAGCATCAGACGATGCGAGACAATCTGCGCCTCGGCGGGGTTTTCCTTGAGGACGGGGAGGAAGTAGCGTGTGAGGCGCATGGGGGTCTCGGTGTTGGGAATGGTTCAGGATTGGGCTAACGGAAACTGGGGTGTGAGGCAAGTGTGGCCTTGCTGCGCGGTGCGAGCCGTTGGGGTGAGTGCAGGGTGGGTTGCGGGCCGCGCAACCCGCGCGCTAGAAAGTCTCAACCTTTGAGCGGTCGCGGATTTTAACGATGCAATTTACAGATTTACCCGATTGGGCACTGCTGGCCTTGATCATCGGTGCGGCGGCCCTGCTGATTGCGCTCAAAGCCGCGCTCTCGCCCGCGCGCAAAGGCCAAAAGCGGGCGAATAGACAGCGCGCGACGCGGCAAACGGCCCGATCCGCAGCCCCTGCCCCCGCAATCACCGCGAAAACCCATGTGCTGATTGATGGCTCGAACGTGATCCACTGGCGGGTGAATGCGGGGCTCGATACCGCGCCCAGCCTGCGCCCGCTGACAGAGGTGCTCGCGATGATCGCCAAAGAGGGCAAACGCGCAGGGGTAATTTTTGACGCGACAGCGGGGTATCACTTGCTCGGCCGCTATCTCGACGATGCCGATCTCAAAACCGTGCTGCCCGAGGCGGCGGACGTCTTTGTTGTCCCCAAAGGCACCAAGGCGGACGATTTCCTGATCGATATGGCAAAGCGCAAGGGCCTCAGGATCATCAGCAACGACCGTTTCCGCGACCACCCCGACCACCGCCGCATCACCAAACAGCGCGGCGAGATCGTCAACGGCCAGATCCAACTCACCGAGCCGCGCAAATAGCCGCGCCCTTGCGGGATCCCTGGCAACCTGCGTGAATGGCGCGAGTGCCCTTTGCCGAGTGATGTAATGCCGCAAGAAACCTATACGCTGACCCTATCGATGCACAGCCTGCAAACCATTGTTGCGGTCAGCACGATCCTTTTTCTGACGTTGATCACCCGCGCCGTCCTTGGCTCCATCTCGACGAGAGGCCCCGATCTTTGGCCCGAGCCGCTTCGCAAAACATGGGTGAAATGGACGGTCTCGATTATCGGCGCCTTGTTTTTCGTGGCGCTCATCGCGGCCTTTGCCGTGGTCTATGACACGGTCCGCAATGTATTTATCCCGCCCACCAGCGGCTCTTCCTCCCCCAATCTCGGCGCAGGCGCCCTGATCGCCGCCTTGCTGGGCGCGCCGTTTGTGATCTGGGGCACCTATATCAAATTCCAAGCCCTCGGATTTCAACGCGAAGGCCATATCACCGACCGGATTTCCAAAGCCGTCGAACAACTGGGCGCGGAGAAAACGGTGAAGCGCGTGGACACAAGAGGGCTCAGCGTGGAAGAAACCGTTCCGAACATCGAAGTGCGCATCGGCGGGCTCCTCTCCATCGAGCGGATCGCGCAGGATTCGGTCAAATATGACAAAGGCCGCGACCATGTGCGCATGATGGAAATCCTCTGCGCCTATGTGCGTAACAACGCGCCGGCGAGCGGGGCGGTGGAGATGCCGCGCGAGGCCACACGACGCATAAAGGAGCGCGCAAGTAAGACAGAGACAACTAAGTATCTAAGCGATATTTTCACAGACAGAAAAACAGCTCTGGATTGGTCTGAAGGCTTACCAAAGCAACGAGCGGATATTCAACTTGCTCTCCGCATCATTGGGCGTCGCAGTGTCAAACAACGACGCTACGAATCCGAGTGGGGACAAAACACGTCTCAGTTTCAGGAGATTCACGCCCAAGAGACGAGTAATCGGCGCGAGCAACAAACTTATGTCATTGGGTATAAACCAGATCTACGCGATACCAATCTTCAAGCGGCGGATCTTTCAGGTCTCGCTCTTTCGGGCATAGACTTCCGCAATGCCCATATGCAAGGCGCCAACCTAACCCGCGCTTGGCTTCAAGGCGCGGACCTGCAAAATGCCCAGATGCAATGTGCGATGCTTTTGGAGGCATGTGCGCAAGGCGCGCTTCTCCACTCAGCGAAGCTGCGGCACGCGAATTGCCGCGAAGTGATGATGCAGGCAGCGGACATGAGTTGGGCGGACCTTAGTACAGCAGACTTTGATAACGCGACGCTTGAAAAAGCGAATTTTGCTTTCGCCAAAATGCTGGGAACAAGTATGATTTCGGCGGAATTGAGAGGTGCCGCGCTTCGCAACGCGAACATCTGTGGGGCCGATTTAAGCGAAGTCGATCTGCGACAAGCAGACCTCGGAATGGCACATATGTTGGGCACTTGTCTCATCGCATCGCGTCTGGAGGGCGCCAACCTAGAGGGCGCGAAAATGCAAAACTCGGATCTCCACAGGGTAACTTTCGACGAAAAGACCATACTGCGGAATGTGGCGCTCGAAGGAGTTGTCCTCTCAGAAGTAGACCTCACAAATGTAGCGATCACTCAGAAACAAATTGATTTGATGTTTGCCGATGGCTCCGTCGCCCTGCCTCAAGATGTTTTGCGACCCAAGCATTGGCCGCAAGACATTCTGCCTGGGGAAGCATTCGAAATCGAACGCGACAAATGGCGCGACTCCCGCGAAACCTAGCCCCCCTCTTGATCTAGTGTCCCGCCCGCCCACCTGATATGAGCAGACAAAGTTCAAAGGTTTGGAGAAACCCATGGCACTTCCGGTGCGCGAGCAGGCAAAATATTGGGGGATCGCTTTGGCGGTTCTGTTCGTGGCGCTGTGGCTTTTGGGCTCGGTAATGCTGCCGTTTCTTGTTGGCGGGGCGATGGCCTATTTCATGGATCCGATCGCGGATCGGCTGGAGCGCGCGGGCTTTTCGCGGATCGCGGCGACGGCGCTGATCGCGCTTGTGGTCAGCTTGGGCGCGATCATCGCGACATTGCTTTTCGTCCCGACTCTGGTGCGCCAAGCCGCTCAGCTTGTGGAGACAGCCCCCGCAATTGCTATGCGTTTACAAGGGTTTATCTCCGTTCAATTCCCCTCACTGATGCGCGAGGGCTCGGTTCTCAATGACACGCTCGCGCAGCTTGGCGAGGCAATCAAGGCCCGCGGCGGCGAGCTGTTGACGGGGGTTCTCTCCTCGGCGGTAGGGGTTTTGAACTTCGTCGTCTTCATCGTCGTCGTTCCGGTTGTGGCGTTTTACATGCTCAACGACTGGGATCGGATGATGGAAAAAGTCGATAGCTGGCTGCCGCTCGATCACCGCGAAACCGTGCGCGATCTGGCGCGCGAGATTGACCGCGTGCTCTCGGGCTTTGTGCGTGGGCAGGTCTCCGTCTGCTTGATTCTCGGCACGTTTTATTCCGTCACGCTGATGATGGCGGGGCTGAATTTCGGCCTTGTGGTCGGCGCAATCGCAGGGGCGGTGACCTTCATCCCTTACGTTGGTGCGATCATCGGCGGGGTGTTGGCGATCGGTCTGGCGCTGTTCCAGTTCTGGGGCGATTGGGTCAGCATTGGCATTGTCGCCGGGATTTTCGCCATCGGGCAGTTCCTTGAGGGCAATATCATCACGCCCAAACTCGTCGGCTCCTCTGTCGGGCTGCATCCGCTGTGGCTGATCTTCGCGCTCTCGGCCTTCGGGACGTTGTTTGGCTTTGTCGGGATGATCGTCGCGGTGCCGGTCTCGGCTGTGATCGGCGTTTTGGTGCGCTTCGCACTGGATCACTACCTTGAAAGCACGCTCTATCAAGGCGCGGAAAAGCCCGTGCCGATCAGCGATTGTGCCGTTGGTGAGGTGGAAACCATTCTGGGCACGAGCACAGATCCGAGCGCGGACGCACGCCCAATCACGGGCACGGGCGCAATCAAGGGCACGGGCACGACCGACGTATGAGCGAGCAACTGGTTTTTGATCTGGGCGTGCGCGCGGCACAGGGACGGGAGGATTTCTTCGTCTCGCGCTCGAATGCGCTGGCACTGGCGACGCTGGATGCGCCCTCGGCATGGCCCTCAGGGAAGCTGGTTCTGATCGGCGAGCCAGGTGCTGGAAAATCCCATCTTGCGGCGATCTGGGCGGCGGAACATGGCGCGCGGATCATCTCGATGGCGGATCTGACAAGCGCCGATGCGCCTGATCTGGCCCGCAGCCGCGCGGTTGTCGTTGAAGATGCGGATCGGTTGACCTCGCGCGCGCAGGAAGAGGCCCTCTTTCACCTGCATAACCTTGTGCTGGCAGAGGGCGGGCGGCTGCTTCTGACCGCCCGCACCGCCCCGCGGGATTGGGGTGTGGAGGGATGGCGGATCGGCCTCCCCGATCTGATCAGTCGAATGCAGGCGGCCTCTGTCGTGCGCCTCGAGGCCCCGGATGAGGCGCTGCTCTCGGTCGTGCTGGTGAAAATGTTTTCGGATCGTCAAATCCTTGTGCCCGCCGCGCTGATCCCTTGGCTGGTGACGCGGATGGATCGTTCAATGGAAATGGCGCGGGCTTTGGTCACGGCGCTGGATAGCCGCTCGCTGGCTGAAAAGCGCGCGGTGACGCGCAGCATGGCGGCGCAGGTGCTGGACAGTCTGGGCGCGCGGGCGCAAGATTGAGTTTGAGGCGGCTGACAGACGGCAACGATCTGAACATAAAAGGATCTGCCCGATGAGAACTGTCACGAAGCCATTACAAAGCCCCACTAAGAGCGCATTATGACCCAAGCAGATTTCCTCAAGTCGCCCTTCCCCGCCCCTGTGACGCTTCCCGAGTCGGAAACCGCTGGGCCAAAACGGTTTTTCAACCGCGAAATGTCGTGGCTCGCGTTTAACTGGCGCGTGCTCGAAGAGGCCCGCAACCCGCGGGTTCCGCTGTTGGAGCGGCTCCGGTTCCTGTCGATCTCGGCAGGCAATCTGGATGAGTTTTACACTGTCCGCGTCGCCGGCCTGCGCGAGTTGATGCGCGAGGGCAATAGCGCCACCTCCGATGACGGGCGCAGCCCGTCCGAGCAGCTTGCGCTGATCAATTCGGACGCGCGTCGACTGATGGAGACCCAGCAGACGAGCTGGAACAAGCTCAAACGCGAAATGGAAGCGGCGGGGATTCACGTCATCCCCCGCGCGAAGCTGACCAAGCGCGATCAGGAGTTCCTCGCGGAATACTTCCTCGATAACGTATTCCCTGTGCTGTCGCCGCTGGCGATTGATCCGGCGCACCCGTTCCCGTTCATCCCCAACACGGGGTTTTGCCTCGCGCTGGAACTGGAGCGCCGTGGCGACCGTCGCCGCCTGCAAGCGCTGCTGCCGATCCCGCAGCAGATCGACCGCTTCATCCGTCTTCCGGGCACGGCGCGGTTCTTGCCGCTTGAGGAATTGCTGCTGCTCAATCTGTCGTCCCTCTTCCCCGGTTATGAGGATGTCGGCCATTGCGCCTTCCGTGTGCTGCGCGATAGCGATCTCGAGGTCGAAGACGAGGCCGAGGATCTTGTGCGCGAATTCGAGACGGCCCTCAAACGCCGCCGCCGTGGCTCGGTGATCCGGCTGAAGATCTCGGCTGGCGCGCCGGAAAATCTGCGCGATCTGATCATGGAAGAGCTGCATGTGAACCGCGACGAGGTTGTCGAGGTCAAAGGCTTGGTCGGGATGGCGGATCTCAAGGAGCTAGTGCTTTCTGAGCGCCCCGATTTGCTCTGGCCCGCCTTCACCCCGCGCGTTCCCGAACGGGTGCAGGATCATGACGGCGATATGTTCGCTGCGATCCAGCAAAAAGATATGCTGCTGCATCACCCCTACGAGACCTTCGATATGGTGGTGCGCTTCTTGCAACAAGCCGCTGCCGATCCCAATGTGCTCGCGATCAAGCAAACGCTATACCGCACCTCGAAAGACAGCCCGATCGTCTCGGCGCTGTGCGAGGCGGCGGAGGCGGGGAAATCGGTCACCGCACTGGTCGAATTGAAGGCGCGGTTCGATGAGGCCGCGAACATCCGCCAATCGCGGCGGCTGGAGCGTGCGGGCGCGCATGTCGTCTACGGGTTCATCAACTACAAAACCCACGCGAAAATCTCCACCGTGGTGCGGCGCGAGGGCGACAAGCTCGTCACCTATACCCATTACGGCACTGGCAACTATCACCCGATCACCGCGCGGATTTACACCGATCTGAGCTTCTTCACCTGCGATCAGGCCTTGGGCCGCGATGCGACGAAAGTGTTCAACTACCTCTCGGGCTATGTGCAGCCCGAAGGGCTGGAGAACCTCGCGATCTCGCCGATCTCGCTCAAGCCGCGCCTGATCGAGTTGATCAACCGCGAGGCCGAGCATGCGAAGGCGGGCCGTCCGGCAGAGATCTGGGCGAAGATGAATTCGCTCATCGAGCCGGAGGTGATCGACGCGCTTTATGCCGCCTCGAATGCGGGGGTGAAGATCACCCTGATCATCCGTGGGATCTGCGGCGTGCGGCCGGGAATTGTCGGTTTGTCGGAAAATATTCGCGTAAAATCCATCGTCGGCCGTTTCTTGGAGCATTCGCGCATCGTGTGTTACGGAAACGGCCACACCCTGCCCTCGAAAAAAGCCCGCGTCTTCTTTAGCTCTGCCGATTGGATGGGCCGCAACCTCAACCGCCGCGTGGAAACGCTGGTCGAGGCGAAGAATGACACCGTAAAAGCGCAAATCCTCAGCCAGATTATGGCCGCAAACCTTGCGGATGAGGCGCAGAGCTGGGTCTTGCAGCCGGATGGGAAGTTCATCCGTCACCTGCCCGAGGGCGGCGAATTCTTCAACTGTCACCGCTTCTTTATGGAGAACCCGTCGCTCTCGGGCCGAGGTTCCGCTGGGGCAAAAGACGTGCCAAAGCTTGCTCACACGCCCGAGTAAGCCTAAGCCTTGAAAGGGCTCACCTATTTGTGAGTCGCAGCTTGGATCGACGCGATGCCCTCAGACAAACGCGGAGCCGCTAAGCGCGGCGAGTGGGAACCCTTCGGGCGCTCGCTCTTTGACGATCCATCGGTGCGTGGCCTCAGCCGCGTGGGGGTCGTCGATATCGGCTCCAACTCGGTGCGGATGGTGGTGTTCGATGGTGCCGCGCGCTCGCCTGCGTATTTCTACAACGAAAAGGTCATGGCGGGCTTGGGCCAAGGGCTGGCCGAAACCGGCAGGCTGAACCCGCAAGGCCGGATCCGCGCGCTCTCCGCGATGCGGCGGTTTGCGGCGCTGGCCAAGGGGATGGAGGTTTCGCCCTTCACCGTGGTCGCCACTGCCGCGATGCGCGAGGCCGAAGACGGGCCGGAATTCCGCCGCTTGCTGGAGCATGAGACGGGCCTGAAAATCCACGTCGTCGATGGCGCGGAAGAGGCGCGGCTCTCGGCGCAAGGGGTGCTGCTGGGCTGGCCCGAGGCGAATGGCCTTGTCTGCGATATTGGCGGCAACTCGATGGAGCTGGCCGAAGTGCGGGACGGCCGCGTTGGCCGCCGAGTGACCTCCGCGCTTGGCCCCTTCCGCTTGCAACAGATCGGCGGCGGACGCGTCGGGCTGGTCGAACATATCAAGGCGGTGATGGCGGATTTGGCCGATCAGATCGGCCGCGATCATGAGCGGATCTACCTCGTTGGCGGCTCATGGCGGGCGATTGCGCGGCTGGATATGGAGCGGCGGAATTACCCGCTCACCGTGCTGCACGAATATGCGATGGGGCCGCAAGCGGTGGCGCAGACCGTCGCTTGGATCCGCAAATCCGATATGAACGAACTGCGGCAAAAAACCGGCACCTCGTCTGCGCGGATGGAGCTGGTGCCGCTGGCCTCCATGGTGCTCTTGGAACTCCTCCACGCCTTCCGCCCGAAAGAATTCTGCGTTTCCTCCTACGGGATCCGTGAAGGGATGCTCTACGAGCAAATGCCCGACCGCCTGCGCCGCCGTGATCCGCTGATCGAAGCCGCGCGATATTCGGAGCGCACCATGGCGCGGGTGCCGGGCTTTGGGAAAAAGCTCTACGAATTCCTGCAGCCGCTCTATCTGCGCGCCTCCGAAAGCAAACTGCGTTTGGTGAAGGCCGCCTGCCTGCTGCATGATACGACATGGCGCGCCCATCCTGATTACCGCGCCGAGGCTTGTTTCGACAATGTCACCCGCGCAAATATGGCCGCGATGAGCCACCCAGAGCGGATCTTCCTCGGGCTGGCCCTGCTGCATCGCTACAAAAATTCCCGTTCCGGCTCGGCCATGGCCCCGATGTTTGAACTGCTCACCGCGGATGAGATCAAACAGGCAGAGGTATTGGGCAAGGCGCTGCGCTTCGGTTCAATGTTCTCGATCCAATCGCCTGCGGATGCGGGCGAGATCCAGTATTTCCCTAAGCGCAAAGTGCTGCAACTGGCGCTGACCAAGCGCGGCGAAGGCTTGTTTGGCGAGGTCGTCGAGGCGCGGTTCAACTCGCTTGCGAAATCGCTGGGCGCAGAGACCGAGGTGCTCCGCCCCAGTGACGAGGTTTTACGCGGGGATCGCTCCCCCGAGGCCGAAACCTGAAACAGTCCGAGGCTTAGAGTTCGATCCCGCCGTCTTTGGCGGAGGGCGCCCCGTCCTCTTCAATCTCGGGCGCGGATTTGGGCACGAAGGGCGGCGCATCGGCCTTGCGACGGATCACGATATCGCCGTTGGGCAGTTGCACAGGGGCCTCGTAATTGCGCGCGTCGCCAATCATCGCGGCAAGGTCTCGCAGCGCAGGCTGGATCTCCGCCATCCCCTCGCCAAGGCTGTCGCGCAGATCGCCCAAGGCGGGCTCCATCTCCTTGCGCAGCCCCTCAAACAACAGTTCCGCCCCGCGCTGGAGCAAATCCGTCCCCTCATCAATCTCGCTCTTGGCGTCGGGCAGCGGTGCCTCGGGTAAAGGCGCCTGCTTTGGGGCCTCAGCGGGCTCTTCCTCCGACCACCACCACGCATGCGCCTGCCCCGCGTCCAAAGGCGCGAGCGACAATCCAAGCAATAGGGCGGCTGTATATCTCATAGGGTAGATATGGGGCACGACCCGCCACCTGTCATCCCCTGTCAGGATTTTTTCCTGATCAACATTTTTCCCGTCAGGGTTTTCTCTGAGGCAGTCTGCTCAGATCGATATCAACCGTCACGGGGAAATGGTCAGACGCCTGCAACAAAGCCTCGCGCAATTCAGGTGTGCGGTAACAGGCGGGGTCATCAAACGGGTGCCAGATCCGCCAATGGCGCGCGGCTGCGCAAAGCACGGGGGAGACCATGATATAATCCAGCATCGCCGAGAAATAGCGCTTTTCCTCCGGCAGATAGAACCGCGCAGAGGTCGGTGCTGCGACGGTTGGCCGAAACCGGACGCGCATCGCATGCGGATCGTAGAGCTGTCGAGAGGGCGGCAATTCCTTGCCCAGCACGATCTCTAGCCCCGAGCGCCCGAACAGCATCTCGTATTCATCCAACCCCGGACCATCGTTGAAATCGCCCAGCACGATCAGCGGCGGGCTCTCTGGGTCGCCCAGCACCTCATCCACCCGCGCGCGCAGCCAGATCGCCTGCGCCAATTGCTTGCGGCGGTTCTCAATCGCGATCCGTGTCTCGCTCTCCGGCGAGGTCGCCCCGTGAGGCGCTTTGGATTTGAGATGCACCCCGATCAGCCGCAACTCCGCCCCTTCAGCGGTGGTCACCGCCACCTCAAAAGGCGGTTTGGAGAAGGTCACATTATCGGGGCGCGCATCAATATCCAGATCAATCCGGTAATGCGAATCAAAGCGCGGCGAGCTGCCATCCTGCGGGGTGATCTCGCCGCGCGGATCATGGCGGGCCGAGAGCCGTGCAGGATCATAGAGGATCGCGATTTCCTGCTGGGTCTCATTGGGGAACCCCATCAGCGCGCGGGAAGTCCGCAGCCCGAACCGCGCCGCGAAAGCCTCCAGCATCGGCTCCGTCAGGCGGCGTGAATTGGTATCGGGGGCCTCGATAATCATCACCACATCCGCATCCATCGCAGAAAAGGTGATCGCCAAGGCCGCCAATTGCTCGGCGCGGGTGACGCCGTAGCGCGCGGAGCGCTCGCCATCCTCCAGCATCTCGCCCAGCCGGTTGAACAACCCCGTAAACCATTCGGTATTATAGGTCGCGATCCGCAATGGGCGCATGGTCGGCGGCTCAGCACTTCCCCCTACGCTTTGCGGATCTGGCGCGGTCATGCGGCCTCGCGCGCGCGGATCTCATCCCAAGCAAGCGTCACCGCCCGCACCCGCTCTTCCGCCAGCCGCACCGCCTCTTCCGGCAGACCGCGGGCCATCGCACGGTCCGGATGGGCCTCGAAAATTGCGCGGCGGAAGGCGCTTTTTGCGGCCTCCAACGGCGCGCCTGCCTCCAAGCCCAGCACCGCATAGGGATCGGGCAGCGCATCTGGCACATAGCGCGAGCGGATCCCGCGATAGCAACAGGCATGCAGCCCGAAAATCCGTGCGACCTCTTGCAAAAACTCGTCTTCCGCTTCGTGATAATCGCCATCCGCAATCGCGATATGGAACAACCCTTCCAAGATATCCTTGAGCACCTCCGCCCCAGGCCCGAACATCGCGGCAATCTTGGCGGCCCAAGCCTCAAACCCTGCCACATCCTGCCGCGCGAGGTTGAAGACCTTCGCGGCGTTGGCCTCCTCCGAGGCGGGGATATGGAAGACTTCGCGGAACGCCTGCACCTCGGCGCGCGTCACCTCACCATCCGCTTTCGCCATCTTCGCCCCCAGTGCAATCACCGCGATTGTGAAAGCGACCGAGCGCTCTGGCGGCGTGCGCAGGTTCTCGAAAACAGCCGTAAGGCCCTCCCCGCGTGCCACCGCAGCGAAGGCATCAACGATGCGGGACCAGAGAGATATACGTTCCATGCCGCTATCTTAGCGCGCCGCGAAGGGTTTTGCATCAGCGCAAGCGTGAACCCTATCCCAAATTTCTGTGTGGCCGCGCAATAGCAGTCTACGCGCGGGCCGAAAGGCAGAAAAAGGGGGCACGCGCCCCCTCTTTGCCTCGCGGCAAATTCACCCCTCGGGATATTTAAGGCAACCAGAAGCCCTTAAGATCTGGTTGCCCTAAATATCCCGGGGGGAGCATTTGCTGTGCAAATGCGTGGGGGGCAGCGCCCCCCTGCCGCCCCTGTCGGCTCCGCGTGTCAGCTGCGCGTCGCGCGGATCAGATCGAGGATCTCGCGGGCGGCGGCGGGGATATTGGTCCCGGGACCGAAGATCGCCTTCACGCCGGCCTTGCGCAGGAAGTCGTAATCCTGCTGCGGGATCACACCGCCGCAGATCACCAGAATATCCTCCGCCCCTTGGGCTTTGAGCGCCGCGATCAGCTTGGGCGCGAGGGTTTTGTGGCCTGCCGCCTGCGAGGAGATGCCGACGATATGAACATCATTGTCGATGGCATCCTGCGCCGCTTCTTCCGGCGTTTGGAACAGCGGGCCGACATCCACATCGAAGCCGATATCGGCGAAAGCTGTGGCGATGACTTTCGCGCCGCGATCATGACCATCTTGGCCCATTTTCACCACCAGCATCCGCGGGCGGCGGCCTTCGCCCTCAGCGAAGGTCTCTACATCGCGTTGGATCTGCTCGAACCCCTCATCACCCTCATAGGCCGCGCCATACACCCCTGCGAGGGTTTTGACCTCGGCGCGGTGGCGGCCGAATTCCTCTTCCATTGCCATTGAAATCTCCCCCACGGAGGCACGGGCGCGGGCCGCATCCACGGCGGCTTCCAACAGGTTCCCGCCCTCTTTCGCGCGGCGGGTCAACTCGGCCAGCGCCGCTGTGCAGGCCGCCTCGTCGCGCGCCGCGCGCATGGTTTTGAGCCGCGCGATCTGGCTTTCGCGCACGGCAACATTGTCGATATCCAAGATATCAATCGGGTCTTCTTTGTTGAGGCGGTATTTATTCACCCCAACGATCACCTCTTCACCACGGTCGATCATCGCTTGGCGTTTGGCCGCAGATTCCTCGATCCGCAGCTTGGGCATGCCCGTCGCCACGGCCTTGGTCATCCCGCCCATCTCCTCGACTTCCTCGATCAGCGCCCAAGCCTTCTCGGCCAGCTCTGCTGTCAGGCTCTCGACGTAATACGAGCCCGCGAGCGGATCGACGACATTGGTGATGCCGGTTTCCTCTTGCAAGATCAGTTGGGTGTTGCGCGCGATGCGGGCCGAGAAATCGGTCGGCAGGGCAATCGCCTCATCCAGCGCGTTGGTATGCAATGACTGCGTGCCACCCAATGCTGCCGCCATCGCCTCATAGGCGGTGCGCACGACGTTGTTATAGGGATCAGCCTCTTGCAAGCTCACGCCCGAGGTCTGGCAATGGGTGCGCAGCATGGAGGAGCCGACTTTCTTCGGCTCGAATTCCTGCATGATCCGGTGCCACAGCAGGCGCGCGGCGCGCAGCTTCGCGGCCTCCATGAAGAAGTTCATCCCGATCGCGAAGAAGAACGACAGACGGCCCGCAAACGCATCCACATCCATCCCTGCCTTGATCGCGGCGCGCACATATTCGCGCCCGTCCGCCAACGTATAGGCCAGCTCCTGCACGAGGTTCGCGCCCGCCTCCTGCATGTGATAGCCCGAGATCGAGATTGAGTTGAACTTCGGCATCTCATTCGCGGTATATTCAATGATATCCGCAATGATCCGCATCGAGGGTTCAGGCGGATAGACATAAGTGTTGCGGACCATGAATTCCTTGAGGATATCGTTCTGGATCGTGCCCGAGAGCAGCGAGCGGTCCACGCCCTGCTCCTCGCCTGTCACGATGAAATTGGCGAGGATCGGGATCACGGCGCCATTCATCGTCATCGAAACCGAGACTTTTTCCAGCGGGATGCCGTCGAACAGGATCTTCATATCCTCGACGCTATCAATCGCCACGCCCGCCTTGCCGACATCGCCTTCCACGCGCGGGTGATCGGAATCGTAGCCGCGGTGGGTGGCCAGATCAAAGGCGACCGAAACACCCTGCTGCCCTGCGGCCAGCGCTCGGCGATAAAACGCGTTGCTTTCCTCGGCGGTGGAGAAACCCGCATATTGCCGGATCGTCCAAGGCCGCCCCGCATACATCGTCGCGCGCGGGCCACGAGTAAAGGGTGCCACGCCGGGCAGTGTGCCCAGATGCGCCAGCCCTGCGGTATCGGCCTCGGTGTAGAGCGGCTTGACCTCGATCCCTTCAAGCGTTTTCCACGTCAGATCGCTCAACGGTTTATCGCGGAGTTCTTTTTGCGCGAGCGCCTCCCAAGCCTGTTTATCGGCAGCTTGCTTGTCGAGATCTTTGGTCATGTCAGTCCTCTCTCGCCACTCGAAATGAAGCGGCTGATCAGTCGATGAAAGTCACTCCGGCGGTTTGTTGGGCAAACCATGCCAGATCGGCGGTGTAGCGGGTTTCGAGATCCGAAATTTCTTGAGGCAGGAACAAGGCCAGCTTGCCTGCGGGGGTCAGCAACGTGTCTGCCCCAAACATCGCGCGCAATTGCTCCGGCCCCGGCGAGGCGTTGCGTTTAACGGGGGCGCTCAAGGTGACGCCTTCTGGCACGGGCGGTGCGCCAAGGATCGCGGTGAGCTGCGCAAGCGGATCGCTCACGAAACGTTCAAACGGCCAGATTAGCTGCGGCACATCTGGAAATTCTGCTGCGATCTCGCGCGACAGATCGGCCCAACTGCGGGGGTTCGCGGCAATCGCGCGGAAGTCCGTGGCCTTCGGCAACATATCCCCTCGCGCCACCATCAACCCCACCGCAGAGCCCCAAAACGCGCGGTATTCGCGGATCGTAAAGGCAAAACGGGTGATGCGGTCGCCAAACAGGCGGCGTAGACGCGACAAGCGCTCGGGCACTTCAGGGTAGAGCGCGTTGCGTGAAAACGCGCGCCACAACCCGCCCAGAATATTTTCCTCGGAGATCAATAGCCGCTTGACCCCTTCGGCCTCCAGCCGCGCGACTTCGGCCCGCAGACGTTTCGCGGTGGCCTGCCGCGCCCGCGCGGTATCCTTGGCCTCGTCGAGGGGAATCCCGAACAAAACAAACGGCTCTTCGCGGGTGATCAACGGATCCCAAACCACGGTGCCATGCGCGGCCAGAACGGCGCGATTGTTGCGCAGCCAGTGCTGGAAACTCGTCGTTGCGGTGCGATGCGCGCCGGTGTGCAGGATGATTTCCATCAGCTCGCCCCGCCCCCTGGCGCCACGGACATCATCGGGCCGGTGTATTTTGGCCCCGTCAGAATCGCGCCATCGCCGTCCCTCGCGCCCAGCTTGAAATACGCGCCGAATGGAAGGCCCGTGGCCCAATCCGTGGCAGCGCGGGTCATTGCCTCAGCCTTATCAGGCGGGGCGTAGAAAGCGACCTCGACAGAGCCAAGCGCCCCTAAATGCACCTCAGTTTGGCCCAAAGTGCCGATTTTGACCCAGCCCGTCGCCTTCATCTCGGCGCCAAACCAATTGTCATAGACCATCGCCAAAACGATCTCATGCTCGGCCAGAAGCGGCGTCAGCCAAGTCCGATCGCCTGCGGGGCGGTTGGTGCGCGCGGCCAGCGCCTCGGCGCTGCCCAAGCCAAAAATATCGAGGACGTAATTCGGGTTACGCCACGCCACACGGCCCAGATCGTTCACCGCGACAGGCGCTTGGATCTGCTGCGCCATCCGCGACATCTGGGCTTGTTGCAGATGCAGCCCGCGCGGCGCGTAAATATAGTCGCGCAGATGCGGCAGGTAGAGCGCGCCCGAGAGCGCCAGCGCGATGCTCAACACCCGCGCCATGCGGCGGTGATCGCGCGCCCCCAAGCCCGCCATTGCCAGCGCCAAGCCCGCCATCAGCGTGACAAGGATATAATGCTCATAGCGGTCCATCCAGCCGATCTGGCCGAAGAGAAGATGCGCAAAGCCCGCCACCGCAATCACCCGCAACAACGTATCGCGCCCCTCTTCCCGCAGGCGTTTGACATAGCGCGGCATCAACAGCGCCACCGCCACCAGCGCCACGAGCAACAGCCCGCCCGGTTTGTTCAGATTGGTCGCCAACATCGCCAGCACCTTCAACGGGCCCGATGCCAAGACTTGCGAACTGGGCGCGCCCATCTCGATTTTCGCCATCACCGATCCGGGAACCGGCGAAAGCCCCTGCCCTGTCAGATAGGCCATATACCCCGCGATGGCCGCGATCAGGATCAGCGCCAAGGCGCCACTGCTCCAAGCTTTGCCGCGCCAGATCAGCACCAAAAGCGCCAAGCCCGCCAGTGCCAAACCCTCCAGCCGCAAGAGCGGCGCGATCAGAAGTGCGAGGGCGAACCATACCGACACACGCCCCGTGCGGATCAAGTACGAGAGGCCCAGCACGATCAGTAACGAGGCCACAAGATGCGCGGAATGTTCCATCCCCGAGAAGGCCACCATGGGCATATTGAGCAGGATCGGCCCGAGCAATGCCGCCAGCACCGCCCAAACCCCGCGGAACCCGCCCACAGCCAGCGCCGCGCCCCAAAGCGCGCCCGCCAGACCCAACATCACCGTATTCAGGATCAGCGGCGCATATTGCCCTGAGGCCGCGCTCGCGAAGGGCGCGAGCAGCACCGGATAGAGGATCGAGGAGGCCGCTGACGCCGCCTCGCCGATGTTCACCCCGTAGGTGCCGCGCGCGATCCCCTCTGCCATCGCGAGGTGGATATAGGGATCATCCAGCGGATAGTCGAACGCACCCGCCAGATGGTAGGCCACAAATTGCAAGGCGCAGAACGCCAACAGGGCGGCCAGCGCCGCGATCAGCGGCAGCCCCCATGTCAGCCTGTCCTGCGCCAAGCTCATCTTATTCGAACTCCATGATCACTTCGTCGACCTTCAGCGAGGCGCCCGCAGTGGCCGAGACCGATTTTACGATCCCCTTGCGTTCGGCCCGCAGGATATTCTCCATCTTCATCGCCTCAACCGTCGCCAGCGCCTGACCTTCCTGCACCTCGTCGCCCTCGGCCACGTTGATCTTCACGACCAGACCCGGCATCGGGCAGAGCAGGAATTTCGAGGTATCGGGCGGCAGTTTCTCCGGCATCAGCTTGGCCAGTTCGGCCTGACGCGGCGAGCGCACATGCGCTTTGAGATCCGCGCCACGGGTGCGAATGCGGAAGCCCGAGGGGATCTTGGCGCTCTTGAGCACCAAGGGCATCCCGTCCACGCTCAAAGTCGCAAGCGGCTGGCCCGGTGTCCAGTCGGAGGTGACGCGGTGCGCTGTGCCATCGGCGAAGCGCACGGTGGAGCCGTCATGATCCGCCGCGATTGTCACCGCGAACTCGGCCCCTTGCAGTGTCACGACCCAATCCGAGCCCACCTTGCGCTCGTGATTGCCCAGCGTGCCGGAAATCCGCGTGCGGCGCACTTCAGCCACGAAATTCATCGCTGTGACGGCGGCAGCAACGCGTTTGAGGGTCGGCTCGTCCAGCACGGTACCGTCAAACCCGTCGGGGAACTCCTCGGCAATGAAGGCCGTGGTCATATCGCCGGAGACGAATTTCGGATGGTCCATCACGGCAGCGCAGAACGGCAGGTTGTGGCCGATCCCCTCCACCTCGAACGTATCAAGCGCGAGGCGCATTTCCTCAATCGCCTCACCGCGCGTCGGCGCCCATGTGCAGAGCTTGGCGATCATCGGGTCGTAGAACATCGAAATCTCGCCGCCTTCAAACACGCCCGTATCATTGCGCACGATGCCGCCGCGCTCAGTCTTCCCCTCAACGGGCGGACGATAGCGGGTCAGGCGGCCAATCGAGGGCAGGAAGTTGCGATAGGGATCCTCGGCGTAAAGGCGGCTTTCCATCGCCCAGCCGTTGATCTTCAGATCCTCTTGCTTGAAAGGCAGCGGCGCGCCTGCGGCGACGCGGATCATCTGCTCGACAAGGTCAACGCCGGTGATCAACTCGGTCACCGGATGCTCCACCTGCAAACGGGTGTTCATCTCAAGGAAGTAGAAGTTGCGATTGCCATCGACGATGAATTCCACCGTGCCTGCCGAGGTATAGCCCACCGCTTGCGCCAATGCGCAGGCCTGTGCCCCCATCGCTTTACGGGTCGCCTCATCCAAGAAGGGCGAGGGCGCTTCCTCGATCACCTTTTGGTTGCGGCGCTGGATCGAGCATTCGCGCTCATGCAGATAGACGCAATTGCCATGCTTATCGGCCAAAACCTGAATTTCGATATGGCGCGGCTGGGTGACGAATTTCTCGATGAAGATCCGATCATCTCCGAAGGAATTCGCGGCCTCGTTCTTGGACGACTCGAAGCCTTCTTTGACCTCCGATTCCGACCACGCGATCCGCATGCCCTTGCCGCCACCGCCTGCGGAGGCCTTGATCATAACCGGATAGCCGATCTCGCCGGAGATTTTCACCGCCTCCTCCGCATCCGCGATCAGCCCCATATAGCCCGGCACGGTGGAGACGCCCGCCTCCATCGCGAGTTTCTTCGAGGTGATCTTATCGCCCATGCTCTCAATCGCGGAGGACGGGGGCCCGATGAACACAACGCCCTCTTTCTCCAGCGCTTCGGCGAATTTCATGTTCTCGGAGAGGAAGCCATAGCCCGGATGCACCGCCTCTGCGCCCGTCTGACGGATCGCATCCATGATCTTATCAATCACGATATAGGATTGGTTGGCAGGAGAGGCCCCGATATGCACCGCCTCATCGGCCATCTTCACATGCAGCGCATTGCGATCCGCATCGGAATAGACGGCAACCGTCTTGATGCCCATCTTCTGCGCCGATTTGATCACACGACACGCGATCTCGCCACGGTTCGCAATCAGGATTTTCTTGAACATAGTCAGCCCCTTCCCTCATGGGCGCGCAGCCTCGCGCGCCCGCGTTTTTGATAATCTGTCTCGGGTATGAGACGCAAAACGCCACCGGAGCGAAGGCTCCGGTGGCGTGAATGCGACTCCCTGTGAAAGCAGCTTTGGCCGCCCGTCAGGGTATCCGTATTATGCGGCTTAGAAGCCGATACCGTCTTGCGCGGCTTAGTAGCCGCGACGGCTGCAAAGACCTGCGTCGTCGCAATAGCTGCCTGCCAGCGCGCCGAGCGCAGCGCCTGCAACCATGTTCTGATCGGTTGCGTCAGCAATAACGGCACCTGCCGCAGCACCGCCGAGCGCGCGCTCGCCGTCGGTTGCCATGCAGCCGGAAAGAGCAGTCGCGCCAACAAGGGCGATGAAGAACGAGGATTTAAGCATGTGTGTCTGCCTCCAGTGGAATGTTTATATCCCACGGATTCTAGCGCGTTTTTAAACCGCGCACAGGAATATCTGCGCGCGAGAACGATCACGCTCCCGTGATGGGCGCGATTTCGCCGAATGTCGCGCGGTTCCGCCGAGCGCGGAACAGCCCCCTTGCGAGAGGGCCTCAGAGACAGAGCATCAACCTTAAGTTTCCGAGACGAAAGTTCGGGTCTGGCCGGGACAGGGCCAGACCCGCAGTCGGGGGAAGGGGTAAGGGGTGTGGAAGCCTTGCTTCCCCCCCGCGCAGGTGTCTCAGGGGTCATGACCCGCGCACCGGTAGCATGCGCCGAGACGCCCTGATTGGCAAAAGCCGATTGGCCGCAGGCGCGGCCTTCGGCAGAATCGTGCCAGATCAGGGAAAGCCTCGGCGGGACCATGCTTACTCGTCCTCCCACTCGTCTTCTGCATCCCATTCGATCTGCTCCGCATCCTTTGCGAAGACTTCGGGGAATGCGATCTCGGCCTTGGCCACATCAATGCGCAAAAGCGCATCATAGGAACACGGATCGAACGGATCTTCCGCCGGCACAACCTCGCGGCCAAACAGCCACGAGATCCGCGCCGCATCCAGATTGCCCCGCTCGAACGGCTCTTCGCCGAAATGGTTCCACAGCGCAGCCATGAAGCCCGCATCGGCGCGGCGATCGGCAGGGGCGCGATCCTTATAACGCTCGCGTTTGATGATCTTGGTCGGGCCTTTTTTATTGGCGCGACGGATCACGAATTGAAAATCGGTGGAGGGCAGACGCCCCGGGAAGCCGCGATGCTTAATCATAAAAGAGCTCCAGTTCGCAGGTGCCATTCGTGATATTGAAGGCATCGAAATATTGGGTGACAGTCTCATCGGCTTCGCCGAAGGGGACTTCTCGGTCCATCAAAGAGACCACGATCTGATTGACCTGTGGCCCCGGATTGGGGATCCGCGCGAGGGCGAAATTCTCGCAAAGCCATGCGATATCGGAGAGCGCGTCCTCGACATCCAACGCGCCCCGCCCCGAGATCGCAGGCGCGAGGAAGCGGAACCGCATCGCGCTGCCCTCCGTCCCCTGCGCATCATGGATCGCATCGACCCAAGTGACGGTCTGGCCGGAGGGCAGTTTGATCCCCTGCCCCGCGAGCGCGGGCTCGGGACGAAACACCATCATGGCTTGCGCGAAGGCCACGGAGGCCGTCGCAACAACTGCTTCGCTCATGCTGCCCCGCCTTTCCGCAACAAGATGCGCAGGACTTTGGGCGGGCCATCCAGATCGGCAATCCCGCCGAGCGGCGAGATTTTCCGCAACTGCTCCAGCGCGTTGCTCTCGCGCAGATCGAGGATCAGCGTGCCGTTATCGGTGACCGTGTTGCGGAAGAATTCCAGATAGCTATCGACCGGATAATGGAACCCGCAAGACAGGAAGGAAATCGCCAGATCCGGCCGCGCAATCGCCAAGACATCGTCCTCGGCGGGATTGATGCAGGTGATCTTCGAATCCGAGATCCCATTGGCAACAAATAGCTTTTTCGCCACGCTCAGCGACGAATAGGCTGCCGCCTCTGCGGCAAAACCGAAATGACGACGATCGTTATTTTCCAGATCAATCAGCGTCACATCGCAGCCGAATTCCTGCGCTGCGAACAATGTGAAGAACCCGTAGCCACAGCCGATATCGGCGATATGGCGCGGATTGATCCCCGCCATATCGCCCTGCATCGCCTGATATTCAGCATAGATGACACCCGCAGCCCGCCGTGCGATCTCCTCGCCCAAGCGATCCACCTGCGCCTCCAGCGGCCCGACGTCGCCCGAGTTCCACGCACGGATCACCGCGCCGGATCTCGGGACATCGTAGAGCACTTCCGAGCGTTGCAGGATCAGATTCGCCAGATCAGAGCGGTCAAAAACCGTCAAATCCAGCGCCTGAACCGGCATAGCCTCGGCGGCCTGCGCGATATTGATTTGCAATAGCATTGCTATGCGCCCCCGTATGAACCTTACAGGGGGATGTTATCGTGTTTTTTCCACGGATTGGACAGCTTCTTCGAGCGAAGGCTGGCAAATGCGCGGGCGACACGGCGTCGGGTGGAGCGGGGCTGGATCACTTCGTCGATAAAGCCTTTTTCAGCAGCCACAAACGGGTTCGCAAAACGGGTCTCGTAATCCTTGGTGCGCGCCGCGATTTTCTCGGGATCTTTGAGCTCGGAACGATAGAGGATCTCCACCGCGCCCTTCGCCCCCATCACCGCGATCTCCGCCGTGGGCCAAGCATAGTTGAAATCGCCGCGCAGGTGTTTCGAGGCCATCACGTCATAGGCGCCGCCGTAAGCTTTGCGGGTGATCACCGTCACTTTCGGCACCGTCGCCTCACCGTAAGCAAACAGCAGCTTCGCGCCGTGCTTGATGACGCCGCCGTATTCCTGCGATGTGCCCGGCAGGAAGCCCGGCACATCGACCAGCGTCAGGATCGGGATCTCGAACGCATCGCAGAACCGCACGAAACGCGCCGCTTTGCGCGAGCTATCAATATCGAGGCAGCCCGCAAGCACCATCGGCTGGTTCGCGACCACGCCCACGGTCTGCCCTTCGAGCCGGATAAAGCCGGTCAGGATATTGCCCGCGAAATCCTTCTGGATCTCGAAGAAATCCCCCTCATCCGCGATCTTCGCGATCAGCTCTTTCATGTCATAAGGCGCATTCGGATTGTCGGGGATCAGCGTATCAAGGCTTTCCTCAATCCGCGCGACATCATCAAAGAACGGGCGCACAGGGGCCTTTTCGCGGTTTGAGAGCGGCAAGAAGTCAATCAGGCGGCGGGTTTCGGCAATTGCTTCCACGTCATTCTCATAAGCCCCATCGGCCACCGAAGATTTTTTGGTATGGGTCGAGGCCCCGCCCAATTCCTCGGCGGTGACGACCTCATTGGTCACGGTTTTCACTACGTCAGGGCCGGTGACAAACATGTAAGAGCTGTCTTTGACCATGAAGATGAAATCGGTCATCGCTGGCGAATAGACCGCGCCGCCCGCGCAAGGCCCCATGATCAGCGAGATCTGCGGCACCACGCCCGAGGCCATGATATTGCGCTGGAACACCTCGGCATAGCCCGCCAAGGAGGCCACGCCCTCTTGGATCCGCGCGCCGCCGGAATCGTTCATCCCGATCACTGGCGCGCCGTTTTGCATCGCCATATCCATGATCTTGCAGATTTTCTCGGCATGAGTTTCGGAAAGCGAGCCGCCGAAGACCGTGAAATCCTGAGAGAACACATAGACCATGCGGCCATTCACGGTGCCCCATCCGGTGATCACGCCATCGCCTGCGGGACGATCGGCCTCCATGCCAAAATCGGTGCAGCGATGCGCCTTGAACATGTCGAACTCCTCGAACGAGCCCTCGTCCAGAAGCAGCTCGACCCGCTCGCGCGCGGTGAGTTTGCCCTTGGCGTGCTGTGCATCGATCCGGCGCTGACCGCCCCCTTGGCGGGCAGCCTCGCGGCGGGTTTCGAGCTGTTCGAGAATATCTTTCATGGCGTCCTCCGCAGGCATATTTTGGACACCCTATCTGTGCAAACGCAAACGACCAAGCGGATTTGCGCAACTTTGCAAATTTTTGCCAATACAATAAGTGCAAATTGCAAATCCGCAAACATTGCAGCTACCACTCACCACAATCTCCGCCCCGCGATCTCTGGCGCGCCCTATTTCGCGAAGGCGAGGTCGCGCAGGAACAGGGCGATCTGCGGGAAGAAGATCAACGCAACCGCAACCGACAGCAGCATGAAGATAAACGGCGGGGTGCCGCGAATGACTTCTGCATAAGGGCGCTTGAACACCGCAATGGCCGTGAAGATATCGCAGCCGAACGGCGGCGTGGCACTGCCAATCGCGACTTGCAGCGTGATGATCGTGCCCACCAGCACCGGATCCAGCCCCGCCGCACTGACTACGGGGGCGAAGATCGGCACCAAGATCAGAATGACCACGATCGGATCGACGAACATGCAGCCGACAAAGAAAGCAATCGAGATCGTGAACAAGATGCCATAAGATCCCATCTGATCGATCCCGATCGCGCCCAGAACCTCCTGCGGGATCTGCGCGAAGCTGATCACATAAGAGAAGGCCGCCCCTGCCCCAACGAGGATGAAGACAACGGCGGTGATGAGCCCAGTCGATTTCGCCGTGGCGATGAGTTGCCGCAGCGACATCTCGCGAAACACGCCCATCTCAAGGATCACCGCATAGAGCACACAGGCCGCAGCGGCCTCGGTCGGCGAAAAGATCCCGCCGTAAATCCCACCGACAATGATGACCGGAAAGCCCAAGGGCCAAAGCGCGCGCCGGATCGCGGCGCCCCGCTCTCGCCAAGTCGCCTTCGCCTCAACCGGCACATTATGGCGCACCGCATAGATGTAGGAATAGATCGAAAACAGGAGCAAGATCAGCAAACCTGGCCCGATCCCCGCGATGAACAGTTCAGAGATCGAGGTGCCCGAGACCACGCCGTAGATGATCATGCCAATCGAGGGCGGGATCAGGAAGGCGATATCGGAAGCGTTCACGATCAGGGCCAGTACGAAGCTATCCTTGTATCCCGCCTTCAGCATTCGTGGCCGGAGCGGCCCGCCGACGGCCACCACCGTCGCCTGCGTCGAGCCGGACACCGCGCCAAACAGCGTGCAGGCCGCCGCCGTGGAGACCGCAAGCCCGCCTTTGAGATGGCCGACAAAGCACATCACAAGATCAATCAATCGGTTGGCCGATTGGCCGCGCGTCATGATATCGGCGGCAAAGATAAACATCGGCACTGCGATCAGGCTGGCAGGGCGGATCCCGCCGAGGATTTGCTGGATCATCGTATCGAGCTGCCCGACCCCGCCAAACAGCGCGACAAACCCGATCAGCGAGCCCGCAATCAGCGGGATCATCATCGGAAAGCCCAACAGCAACAGAAAAATCATCGTTCCGAAAATCATCAGGCTCATGGCTTAGCCCTCCTCGCCCTGAAGGGGGCCATCCTTGCGAGGGGCCTTGGCGGGCGCATAGCCCTCTTTGGTGCTCGTCGAGAGCCAAATTTCCGGATGAATAAGGTTTTTGATCGCGGTCAGCCCGTATTGCAGGCCCGTCAAAAAGAACCCGAGCGGGGCCCAGACGATGATCCACCACACCGGAATTCGCAGCGCCGGAAGCACCCGCCCCCGCGTCGCCTGTGTCACAACATAGTCGACAGCATACCAGGTGAGCAAAAACATCGCTGCCGCCGTGACGAGCGAGATCACCACCATCAGCGCCTTGCGGGGCGCGGGTGGCAAAGCATCAAAAAAGGCCGTCATGCGGATATGCCGCCCATGACGCGCGGCATAGGAAATCCCCGCAAAGGTGATCAAGATGATCAGCGCTTGGTTCACTTCGCCCGAGAAAAACACGCTCTCGCCAAAGACATAGCGTCCGATAACATTGATCACCGTGTTCAGCGCCATCAGCAGCACACCCGCCGCCAGCAAAATCGCCTCGATCCGCGCAATCCCCACATCCACGACGCCCAAGAGGCCAGGCAAGCCAGAGATATATTTGGAATCGTCGATATCGTCGTCGGTCACGGCCACCTTGACATCGGCAGGTGCCGTCTGGTCTCGCGGGGGGCGCAGGTCTTCATCTGCCGTCATGGAATATCATCCTGAGTCTGCATGGGCGCGAAAGAAAACGCGGCGCATCAGGCCGCCCGAAGGCGGCCCGACCTGATCACAACTCTGAAGCTGCGTTACCCTTTGGCTGCTGCCGCCAAGTCTTCCTTCATCTGGTCAAGGATCGACTTAGCCTGATCGCCGCCGATGTCGAGAAATTCGGCCTCGACCCCCTCAGCCGTCGCCATAAACGGGGCGCGTTCTTCCTCGGTCAGCGTGGTGATCGTGATCGACGGCTTCGCCTCTTTGATCTTTTCGAGCGAGGCATCCGTCAGCCCTTTTTGATACTCGATGATGTAATCGAAGGCGGCATCAATCGCGTCATTGACCAGCTTTTGATCCTCTTCCGGCAAGCCTTGGAAGAAATCATGGTTCGCCATCACCGCGGTGGTGAAATTGTTATGGCCCGCGCGGGTGATATAATCCGTCACCTCATACATCTTCGTGGATTCGATGAAGAAGGCCGGATTTTCCTGCCCTTGAATGATGCCGGTTTGCAGCGCGCCGTAAACCTCGCCCCAGGGCAGTGGCGTCGGCGTCGCGCCGAAGGAATTATAGCTCTCCACCAGCAGCGGGTTCGTCATCACGCGGAACTTGACCTCATCGAGATCCTCGGGCGATTTCACCTCTTTGGCGGTGGTCATCATGACCTCGCCTTCTGGGAACATCGTCAGCAGTTCCAGCCCTTGCTTGGCATAGAGCGGCGGGAACATCTCGTTGATCGCTTTGGAGTTTTTGAAGAAACGGGCCAGTTGCTCTTCATCCTGCGGCAGCAGATAAGGCACGAAGAACACCTGCGCCTCGGGGATCAAAGCGCCGGTGAACCCGGGCGATTGATCGACAAATTGCACGACGCCAGACTGCGCTTGCTCCATGATATCCGCGGATTCCCCAAGGGTGCCGAAGGGGAAAAGCTGGATCTCATGGTCCGAATTGGCCTCGATTTCTTCTTTGAACTTCTGCGCAAATTTGCCCTGAACCTCGTCCATCGCCTCTTCAAAAGCGTAGCGCCAAGTGTCGGCATTGGCCGCAGTGGCACCAGCAATAAGGGCAAGCCCGCTCGCGGCGAGAATGTTACGATAGGTCATGATTGTTTCTCCGTGTGTCGTTCGTCAGTGCCAGCAAATGCGGCGGGACGCTTCGTTTCATGGGGCGAGATCTGATCTCGCCGGAGGATGCGCCTAGGGTCGGTGAGGCATGGGGGGCATGTCAACGCGTATATCCGCTTGAGGCTCTGGGCCGAGGGCGCTATGGCCGAAACACTCCGAATCGAACACAAAACACGTCAAATCCACGGAATTTGATGTTGAATTGCCGTAAAGTCTCGGTTCGATCCCGAAAGCATATGCACCGGAGAAGCAATCGCCCTTTCGCCGCACGCGCTTCGCAAAATTCACGATAATCCGTTGAAACTATTTGCAATAATTTGAGATCAAGCGACCCAAGCATGAAAGCGACGATTGCGGCCGTGTTGAAGCCCACGGCCAACTCATGGTCACTGCGCGGATGCACTGCGCGGTGCCGTTAAAGCAGGCCCGCGTTACGGATCCTTGTCGGCTGCAATCGCCTCAAAAAAAATCCTATGCGGCAGAGAAATCCGGCTTTTTCGGCGCAAAATTAGCGTTTTCTGCATTAAATCTTCTCTTGCTGCGTTGATTTGCAAAAACTATCATCGTCTTTGCAAACACATTTGCGCTGCAAAACCCGTTCCGTCGCCGCGCCCACAGGAGCCGCCCATGGCCACGCAAAAACTCTACGCTGGCGTCAAACTTCGCGAGACCCGCGCCAAGCTCGGCCTGACGCAAAAACTCTTTGCGGAGCGGTTGGGCGTCTCGCTGCCCTATCTCAACCAGATGGAAAACAACCACCGCCCCGTCTCGGCGCAGGTGGTTTTGGCGCTGGCGGGGGAGTTCGGGCTGGATGTCACCGAACTCTCGGCAGGGGATGCGGAGCGGTTGGTCTCGGACATGCGTGAGGCCTTGGCCGATCCGGTCTTTGCCGATACCACGCCGCCGCTGGCTGATATGCGGCTTGCGGCATCGAACGCCCCTGCCCTCGCCCGCGCGTTTTTGGAACTCCACCGCGCCTATCGCCAAACCCATGAACGCCTCGCCTCGCTGGACGAAGCCTTGGGCCGAGATGAGGCCAGCACCAATGTCAGCCCATGGGAAGAGGTGCGCGACTTCTTTCACTATTGCGACAATTACATAGATGCGGTGGACCGCGCGGCGGAACGGTTTGCCGCGCCCGATGGCACGCGGCTCGATCCGATCCCGCGCGCCGTTGAAGCGCTGCGCCTGCGCGGAATCGAGGTCAGCTTTGCGGCCTCGGACATTCTGCGCGCGCGCGATGGCAATCGGATCGTGATTTCCTCGCGTGCAGGGGCCGCCACACAGGCCTTTCAACTTTTGCACCAAGTAGCACTTATTGCACAAAACGAGCTTTTAGAGGCAACGCTGGATCTGGCGCGCTTCCAATCGGAGACCGCCCGCGGCATCGCCAAGATTGGCCTCGCGAATTACTTCGCGGGGGCCGCACTCATGCCCTACCGCGCGTTTTTGGAGGCCGCACAAGAGACGCGACATGATCTGGAACGGCTCTCCGATCTCTTCGGCGCGTCTTACGAGCAGGTCGCGCATCGGCTTTCCACCTTGCAGCGGGTCGGCGCGAAAGGGATTCCGTTCTTCTTCGTGCGTGTCGATCAAGCGGGCACGATCACCAAGCGCCACTCCGCCACGCGGCTGCAATTCGCGCGCTACGGCGGGGCCTGCCCGCTCTGGAACGTGCACCAAGCGTTCGAGACACCGGGCCGGTTCTTGCGCCAATTGGCGGAAACGCCGGACGGGGTGCGCTATCTGTGCCTGTCACGCGATGTGTCAAAATCCGGTGGCTCCTTCACCGCCCCAACGCGGCGTTACGCCATTTGTTTGGGCTGCGAGGTCAGCCATGCGCGGGGGCTGGTCTATGCCGATGATATGGAGCTGGGCAACCCGCGCGCCTACCAGCCGATCGGGATTTCCTGCCGGATCTGCGAGCGCAAAGATTGCCATCAGCGCTCTGTTCCGCCGCTTGAACGGCGCTTGACGCTGGATCCCGATCATCGCGGTATCCTGCCCTATAATATCGCATGAAAAAGCCCCGCGCGGGGAAGCGCGGGGCAGTCTCAAATCCGACCGGCTCAGGCCTCGGAGGCTTGGCTCAACATCCGCGCCAACTCATCCTTCAAGGCGGCGCGTTTCTTGCGCAACTCGACCTCCGCCAATTGCTCCATCGGCTCGATGTTGGTTTCTGCGCGGTGCACTTGCCCGTTGATCTCGTGATACTCCTCGACCAGCCGTGCGAAATGCGCATCTGTCAGTTTCAAGGCGCGGATCGCCTCCCCTTGCTCGGGGAAGTCTTCGCCAAGCTCATGCGGTGTATTCGACATCTGTGGTCTCCCTTTGCGACACTATTCTCGTGACAGGGGGAAGCCTATCTATGCCACAGCCGCACCGCCTTGATCCGGATCAAGCTGAGGAACGTTTAGCGTTTTGCCCGCCGCCATCCCGCCGCGCGGGCCTCGGCCTCGGTGCAAAACCAACGCTCGCCCTGCGCCGTGTTGATCGAAGTCTCGGCATAGAATTTTTGATGCGGCATGTGATAGATATGGCCGGATTTCGAGATATTGCCCTTGATCCGGCAGCCCCCATCATTGCTGGAAGCAACTGCAGTGTTGCCCGCCACGCGATGCTGGGCGCGGAAGCTATCGGGGCGCTCGGCCTCACCGGACCACAGCCCCACGCCCCGCGCCTCCGCACGGGCCTCAATCGTCACGTAATCCTTGGAATATTTGCGATAGGCAAAGGCCGCGCCCTGCGCCACCATCTGTGCGTTGATATCTTGCTGGCCGTTGAAACAGCGCGCAACTGTGCGGCCATAACGATCTTGGTCCAGCGGTTCGCAGCGCAGATTACCCTTCGCCAAGGCGCGCAGGCTTTGGGTCGCGAAGCTGCCGCAATCCCATTTCTTGCCCCGCGCATCGGAGCATGTCTGGTTGTGCTCGGGCGCGTCGATCCCGAACAGGCGGATCCGCGTGCCGTCCAGATCCAGCGTATCGCCATCAATCACCCGCGCGACGCCCGAAAGCGTCACCGCAAGGGCGGCATTTGTACCGAGACTGACGCTGACCAAAACACATAGCGACAGAGACGCCCCGAAGAGACGCCACATAGATTTGTGGTTTACCATGCTCAGACCCCCAATACCTAGCCCATTGCCCGTGTAACGGAGGCGGCATCTGTGGGTCAAGAGCGCGGCAAGATTATCGTGAACTTTTCGCGAACATCCGCCGAGGCGCGGCTAGCGCTGCTCGGTTTCCCAAGCCTCATTGCGCCACGGCGCGAGGTTCTCGGAGGGCAAACGCCGCCCCAAAATGTGATCCGCGATTTTCTCACCCGTCATGATCGAGGGCGCATTGAGATTGCCATTGGTGATGCGCGGGAAGATTGAGCTATCCGCGACGCGCAGCCCCTCCACCCCGATCACGCGGCCCTCGGGATCGACCACCGACATCGGATCGGACGCCGCCCCCATCCGCGCTGTGCCACAGGGATGATAGGCGCTTTCGGCATGTTCGCGGATGAAGCTGTCGATCTCCGCATCGGTTTGCAGGCTCGCCCCCGGTTGGATCTCGAATTTCACATGCTCTTGCATCGCAGGCTGGGCGAAAACCTCCCGCGTCAGGCGGATACATTTGCGGAACTCCGCCCAATCATCTGGATGCGACATATAGTTGAACTTGATGACCGGATTATCCTTCGGATCGCTTGAGCGCAGCGTGACAGCGCCTCGCGATTTGGAGCGCATCGGCCCGACATGCGTCTGGAACCCGTGGCCCTCCGCCGCCGCCTGCCCGTCATAGCGCACCGCGATTGGCAGGAAGTGATACTGAATATCAGGATAGTCCACGCCCTTATCCGAGCGGATGAAGGCGCAGGCTTCAAACTGGTTCGAAGTGCCGAGGCCGGTTTTGGTGAACAACCACTGCGCGCCGATCATCGCCTTGCCGAAGAGGTTCCAATATTTATAGAGGGTAATCGGTTTCTTCGCGGCCCATTGGAAATAGATTTCCAGATGGTCTTGCAGGTTCGCGCCCACGCCCGCGCGATCCGCGATCACCTCGATCCCGTGCTCTTTCAGATGGGCAGCGGGGCCCACGCCCGACAGCATCAACAGCTTCGGCGTGTTTAGGGAAGAGGCAGCCAGAACCACCTCGACAGTCGCACGGATCACCTCGATCTTGCCGCCGCGCTCGACCTCGACACCCACCGCGCGGCCATCTTCAAAGACCACTTTGCGCGCCAAGCCGCGCACCAGCTCGCAATTGCCCGTCGCCTGCGCGGGGCGCAGATAGGCTTTCGCGGCGGACCAGCGCTCTCCCTTGTGGATCGTCGCTTCCATCGGGCCGAAGCCCTCTTGCTGACGGCCGTTATAATCGCCCGTAGTGGGGTAACCCGCCTGTTCGCCGGCCTTGATAAACGCCTCGAAGAGCGGGTTTTCCCGCGGCCCTCGCGAGATATGCAGCGGCCCATCGGTGCCGCGATAGGCGGCATCGGCGTTGGGGTCACTGGCGGCATCCTCTGCCCCGTGCCAATGCTCCATCCGCTTGAAATAGGGCAGAACATCCGCGTAGGACCAGCCCTGCGCCCCCATCTCGGCCCAGTGATCAAAATCCTTCGCATGGCCGCGCACATAGACCATACCGTTGATCGAGGACGACCCGCCGATCACCTTGCCGCGCGGGGTGACCAAGCTACGCCCGCCCAAACCTTCTTCCGGCTCGGACGACATCCCCCAATCATACATTTTCATATTCATCGGATAAGAAAGTGCGGCGGGCATCTGGATAAACGGCCCGAAATCGGAGCCGCCGTGCTCGATCACGATGACCTTCTTGCCCGCCTCGGCCAAACGATACGCCACCGCCGAGCCACCCGACCCCGCGCCCACAATCACATACTCCGCCTGCATCGCCTTGCTCCTCTCAACCCCGAACCGTTTCAGGGAGGCGGGGGCGAGCCCCCGCGCCGTCACATTTTGCGTCTTGTTCCGCGCCGCGCAGGCGCGAGATCAATACGGGCTTTCCACCGGCCCCATGCCGACGTAGACCGATTTGACCTGTGAATAATGCTCAATCGCCGCGCGCGAATTCTCGCGGCCAAGGCCCGAGGATTTCACCGCGCCAAAGGGCATTTGCACCGGCGTGAGGTTATAGGCGTTGATCCAGCAGGTGCCTGCCTCCAGCCGCCCGATCACACGGTGGCCCCGCGTCAGATCGGCGGTGAACACCCCCGCCGCTAAGCCAAATTGCGTGCCATTCGCCCGCGCGATGACCTCTTCCTCGGTCTCGAAATCGAGCACCGCCATAACGGGGCCAAAGACCTCCTCACGCGCCAAGGTCATCTCATCGGTGACATCGGCAAAGACCGTGGGCTGCACGAAAAGCGGCCCCGCCGCGCCCGCATCGCCGCCGGTGAGAAGGGTCGCACCCTCAGCTTTTGCCGCCGCGATATAGACCATGACCTTATCGAACTGCGCTTTGGTGATCAGCGGGCCAAATTGCGTGGCCTCGTCCAGCGGATCGCCCGCGAGGATGGTCTCGGTCCGCTCTTTGAGCCGCGCGAGGAACTTCGCCTTGATGCCCTTTTGCACGAAGACCCGCGTGCCGTTGGAGCAGATCTGCCCCGAGGAATAGAAATTCGCCAAAAGCGCCGCGCCGACGGCATCTTCCAAGCTGGCATCATCGAAGATGATCAGCGGCGATTTGCCGCCCAGCTCCATCGTCACATGCTTCATCCCCTCTGCCGCTGCCGCATAGACGCGCGCGCCTGTCGGCACCGATCCGGTGAGCGAAACCTTGGCGATGCCCGCATGAGTGGCAAGCTGCGCGCCCACCGATCCGCGGCCCTGCACCACGTTGAACAGGCCCTTCGGCGCGCCCGCCTCGATCAGAATTTCGGCCAGTTTCAACGCCCCAAGCGGCGTAACCTCGGAGGGTTTGAACACCATCGCATTGCCCATCGCCAGTGCAGGCGCAGCCTTCCAACACGCGATCTGGCTCGGGTAATTCCACGCGCCGATCCCCGCGCAAACGCCCAGAGGCTCGCGGATCGTATAGGCGAAATCACCGCCAAGCGGGATCATCTCGCCGGTCACGGTGGGGGCCAAGCCGCCGAAGAACTCAAGACTATCAGCGCCAGAAGGCCAATCCGCGCAGATCGTCTCCTGAATGGGTTTGCCGGTATCAAGCGTCTCCAGCCGTGCCAGCTCATCCCCTCGTTCGCGGATGATCATCGCCGCCCGCGCGAGAACCCGCCCGCGCTCGACAGGGGCCAGCGCGGCCCAGAGCTTTTGCGCGCGCGCCGCCGCCGCGACGGCGAGATCGACCAGATCCGGCGTTGCCTCATGCAGCGTGGCAATCACCTCGCCAGTATAGGCATAGGTTACTTCGATCTCTGGGCCTGTGGATTCGACATAGTCGCCATCGATGAAATGGCTGGCTTTGGGTTGGGCGGTGAGCATAGCAGCCTCCGTCAAAATAGTTGCAAAAGGGCAAGCGTAGCGCTCAAAACCCAAGGATTGATCATTCCCCGCGCGGGAAGCGTTTGTTTTCTTCTAGAACGTTGAGATCCATATGGTTGCGCATATAGCGCTCGGACGCCTTTTTCAGCGGCTGATAATCCCACGGGAAATAGGAGCCGTTGCGCAGCGCCTCATAGACGATCCAGCGCCGCGCTTGAGATTGGCGGACCTCGGCGTCAAAGGCGGCGAGATCCCAGCGGGCCTCGGCCTCGGCTCGCATCTGGCCGTAAGCCTGCGCCTGCTCGATGCTCAAATCCGTGTGCGCAGCGAGGTTGACGAGCTCTTGCGGGTCCGCCTCCAGATCGAAGAACTGATCGGGATCGAGCGCACAGATGTTCAGCTTATAGCGGCCCTCACGCAGGCTCACCATCGGCGCGTAGCTGCCCTCAGCGGCATATTCCATCGCCACAGGCGTGCTGCGCCCCTGCCCCTGCGCCAGAGGTTTCAACGAGATCCCATCGGTCCATTCCATGATCTCGGAGAGGTCAATCCCCGCGAGGTCACAAACCGTCGGCAGCACGTCCAAGGTCGAAACCGGCTCGGTGTAGAGAGCAGGTTCCAGATCCGGCGCGCAGATCATCATCGGCACGCGAGCAGAGCCCTCCAAGAAGCTCATCTTGAACCACGCGCCACGCTCGCCCAGCATATCGCCATGGTCGGAGACAAAGAGGATAATCGCCTCTTGGCGGGTGCGCTCCAACGTATCAAGGATCTCGCCGATCTTATCGTCGATGTAGGAGATATTGGCGTAATAAGCGCGGCGCGAGCGCGCGACATCCTCAGGCGTGATATCGAAATTCGCCATGTCGGAGGCGTGGTAGAGGCGCTGGGAATGCGGATCCATCTCCGCGTAAGGAATTGGGGCCACCTCCGGCGCGAGATGCGCGCAGTCCTCGTAGAGATCCCAATATTTTTTGCGCGCGACGTAGGGATCATGCGGATGGGTGAAGCTGACTGTCAGGCACCAAGGCCGATCCTCCGCCCCGCGCGACAGATCGTAGATCTTGCGGGCCGCCTCATAGGCAACCTCGTCATCATATTCCATCTGGTTGGAAATCTCGGCCACGCCCGCGCCGGTGACAGAGCCCATATTGTGATACCACCAGTCGATCCGCTCGCCCGGTTTGCGGTAATCCGGTGTCCAGCCGAAATCGGCGGGGTAGATGTCGGTCGTCAGGCGTTCCTCAAACCCGTGCATCTGATCGGGGCCGACGAAATGCATCTTGCCCGAGAGACAGGTGTGATAGCCCGCGCGGCGCAGATGGTGGGCATAGGTCGGGATATCGGAGGCAAATTCTGCAGCATTATCATAGACCTGCGTGCGCTTTGGCAATTGGCCGGACATGAAAGAGGCCCGCGCTGGTGCGCAGAGCGGCGAGGCGGTGTAGCTGTTTTGGAACCGCACCGAACGCGCCGCAAGACGTTTGAGATTGGGCGCATGCAGCCACTCCGCTGGCCCATCTGGGAACAGGGTGCCGTTGAGCTGATCGACCATCAAGATAAGGATATTCGGTTTCAAACTGTCTCTCCGATTTCACGGCTAAAGGTATCGAGGATGAGGGCGATGGCGGCCTCGCGGTCCAATCCATAGGGGCCGGATTTCAACGCAGCGCGCAGATACACCCCATCAATCAACGCGCCCAAAGCCTGCGCCACGCTGGGCGCACGCGGCCCCGCAATCGGGCGCAGCGCATGCAGCAGATTGGCATTCACACGGCGATGATAAATGTTCAGCAGGCGGCGGGCTTCCGGCTCCGTCTGGGCCAGAACATAGAAATTCAGCCATGCCGAAACCACCTCGGGGCGGAATGATTCGGGGGCAAAACTGGCCTCGATGATGGCTTTCACCCGCGCATGCGGCGTCGTCACCTGCGCCAAAGCGATGCGCACCTCCGAGCCGAAAAGCGACATCACATGGCGCATGGTTGCGACGAAAATCTGCTCCTTCGAGCCGAAGTAATGATGCGCCAAAGCAGAAGAAACCCCAGCACGTTGCGCGATTTGCGCGACGGTGACTTCCAACGAACCACGCCGCCCGATTTCGAGCACGGTCGCCTTCACAATCTCTTCCCGCCGGAGGGGTTCTGCCTTGGGCCTTGCCATGATAATTCCAAAAAATGGTTGCAAAACTCATTGTGAGATGAGTTTATTGACTCGTCAATCAACAAATCGGCAAGCCTCACGGCCAATGCCCCCGATGACAGCACAGGGAGTGCCAAAGACTATGAAGCTCAAAACCACAATCTCCGCCCTCGCTCTGATCGCCGCCGCAGGGGCGGCGCAGGCCGAGTGCTCCAAAGTGACCTTCTCCGATGTCGGTTGGACGGATATCACCGTCACCACTTCCGCGACCAAGCAAGTGCTCGCCGCACTCGGCTATGATATCGACGTGAAGATCCTCTCCGTCCCCGTCACCTTCGCCTCGATTGAAGCGGGCGATGTGGATGTGTTCTTGGGCAACTGGATGCCCGCGCAAGAAGGCGCGATTAAGCCCTATCTCGACAATGGCTCCGCCGTGCTTCTCAACGAGAACCTCAAGGGCACGCAATACACCCTCGCCGTGCCGAAATACCTGTGGGACAAGGGCCTGCAAAGCTTTGCCGATGTTGCGAAATTCAAGGATGAGCTCGACGGCAAGATCTATGGCATCGAGCCGGGCAATGAGGGCAATGGCTATCTGATCTCGCTCACCGAAGCGGGCAAAGCGTTTGAGGGCATGGAAGTCGTGGAAAGCTCCGAGCAAGGCATGCTCGCGCAGGTCCGCCGCCTCTATCCGAACCAAGAGGCTGTTGTCTTCCTCGGCTGGGCGCCGCATCCGATGAATGCCAATTTCGAGCTGAAATACCTGCCCGGCGGTGAGGACTTCTTCGGCGGCGAAGGCGTGGTCAACACGATCACCCGCAAAGGCTTCGCGGAAGACTGCCCGAATGTCGCGAAACTTCTGACCAATCAGAAGTTCACCCTCGAGATGGAAAACCAGATCATGGGGAACATCCTCGATGACAACGAAGAGCCCGATGCCGCAGTGCTCGCTTGGCTCAAAGCGAATCCGGCCACGGTTGACCCTTGGCTCGAAGGTGTGACCACCAAAGATGGCGGTGACGGGCTCGCGGCCGTAAAATCCGAACTCGGCCTCTAAGACCTCTCCCCCGGCATGGCGCATGTCGGGGGTTTTTCAATGCGTGTCCGCCTGAGATCTGGCCGCCCGGGACCTTTCTTATAAGGCTCGACGCAAGAGGTCCGGCGGGCGCGTTGGCGCCCTCCTCGCCTTGCGAAACCGCAGCCCCGAGGGCCCGCCACCAAGAGAACGATCCAGTATAAAAGCCGCCCGAAGCGGCTGCAAAAGGGGAAATTTCAAATGGAATGGCTCACCACGAAGATCCCAGTCGGCAAGACTGCGGCGACGATCTTCGATTGGCTACAACACCACGGCAAAGGCGTTTTCGACGCGATCTCGAGATTCATGGAGCTGATGATCGACGCGATCCTTTGGGTCCTGCAAACCCCGCATCCGCTGGTGATCGTGGCCGCGTTTGTCGGGCTGACTTACGCGCTGCAACGCAATTGGAAAACCGCGCTGCTCGTCGCGCTCGGGTTCTTGTTCATCCTCAACCAAGGCTATTGGAAGAACACCACCGAGAGCCTGACGCTGGTGCTCTCGGCCTGTCTGATTGTGATGTCGATCGGGGTGCCCATCGGCATCGCCGTTGCGCATCGCCCGAAGCTCTATGCGGTGATGCAGCCGGTGCTGGATCTGATGCAGACCCTCCCCACCTTCGTTTATCTGATCCCCGCGATTGTGTTTTTCGGCCTTGGCATGGTGCCAGGCCTCATCGCCACGGTGATCTTCGTCGTTCCCGCCCCGATCCGGCTGACCCATCTGGGCATCTCCTCCACCCCGCCCGCGCTTCTGGAGGCCGCCACCGCCTTTGGCGCAACCCCGAGCCAAGTGCTCTGGAAGGTGGAGCTCCCCTATGCGCTGCCGCAAATCATGGCAGGGCTGAACCAAGCCATCATGCTCTCGCTCTCGATGGTGGTGATCGCCGCGCTGGTGGGCGCGAATGGCTTGGGCGTTCCGGTGGTGCGGGCGCTGAACACGGTCAATACCGCGCTCGGGTTTGAATCCGGCATGATCATCGTTGTGGTCGCGATCATTCTGGATCGCATGTTGCGGATGGGGAAAAGCAAATGAGTGACAGTATGACAACGCCCCAAGAGAGCGCTCAGGCGACAGCGCCAACCGCCCCGAATACGGCCCCCAAAACGGCTGTCGAATTCGACAATGTCTCGATCATCTTTGGCGAGAAGCCAAAATCGTCACTGGCCATGCTCGATGAAGGGGCAAGCCGTGCAGATGTGCGCGCGAAAACCGGCCAAACGCTCGGCGTGCACAACTGCTCGCTCACCGTCGCCGAGGGGGAGATCCTCGTTCTGATGGGGCTATCGGGCTCGGGGAAATCGACCTTGCTGCGCGCGGTGAACGGCCTCAATCCGGTCGTGCGCGGGCGGGTGCGGGTGTCAGACGGGGAAGGCTTGGTCGATGTGACCAATGCCCCCCCCGCCACCCTGCGGCAGATCCGGCAAAAGCGCGTGGCAATGGTGTTCCAGCAATTCGGCCTCCTGCCGTGGCGCTCGGTGCGCGAGAATGTCGGGCTCGGGCTGGAGTTGGCGGGAATGCCGGCAGCGGAGCGCCGCACCTGCGTCGAGGATCAGCTCGCGCTCGTGGGCCTCTCGAATTGGGCGGATCGCAAAGTGTCGGAACTCTCAGGCGGGATGCAGCAACGCGTGGGCCTCGCCCGCGCCTTCGCGACCGACGCGCCGATCTTGCTGATGGACGAGCCCTTCTCCGCCCTCGATCCGCTGATCCGCGCAAGGCTGCAAGATGAGCTTCTGGAGCTGCAACAAAAGCTCAAACGCACGATCATCTTCGTCAGCCATGACCTCGATGAGGCGTTCAAACTCGGCAACCGGATCGCGCTGATGGAAGGCGGGCGGATGGTGCAGCTTGGCACCGCGCGCGACATTATCGCCAATCCTGCGAATGATTATGTCGCCGATTTCGTCGCGCATATGAACCCGCTGGGCGTGCTCACCGCGACCGATCTCGCCGTCCCCGGGCGCGCCGATCACGCGGTGCCGCATGTGCCCGATAGCACGCCCGTGCGCGAGGTGATGGAGCTATTGACCCAATATCCCGAAGTGGCCCTGTCAAATGGCACCAAGATCACCCGCGAAAGCGTCATCTCGAAACTGATCGACCCGCGCGGGTGACACACGTCTTGCCTCCGGCGGGGATATTTAGGCTCTCTGGAAATGCGTTTCCACTGAGTTTAAATATCCCCGCCGGAGGCTCTTTCTTTTCCCTCAGATCTTGGTGGCCCCTGCCACTGGCGTCACACCGCGGCGGTTCAGCTGCGCCTCGCGCCATGTCATATAGCTGATCGCGCCGATGATGATCGCGCCGCCCAAAAGCACATAGGGATCCACCGCCTCGCCAAACATCAGCGATCCCAGCAGCGTCGCCCAGACGAGCTGCAGGAAGGTCACGGGTTGGGTCACCGTCATAGGGGCGCAGGCGAAAGCACGTGTCATGAAGTAATGCCCCGCCGTTGCGAAGACCGCGACCAGCGCGAGGGCCGCCACCTGAATGAGCGTCACCGGAACCCAGACCGCCAGCGCGAAGGGGGCAAGGAAGAGGGTCACCATCAGGGACATCATCGCCACGACAACCCCCGCCGGCGCAATCTCGGACAAGCGTTTGGCAATCAGATAGCTCAGCCCGAAGATCACCGCCGCGCCGAGCTGCGCGCCGTGGCCCGCCGACAACTCTCGCAAGCCGGGGCGCAGCACGATCAGCGCGCCGAGGATCGCCACGCAAATCGCCATAATCCTGCGCAGTGCTAAGCGCTCGCCGAACAAAAACGCGGCGCCGAGGGTCACGATGATCGGGTTGATATAGCCAATCGCCGTCACCTCCGCGATCGGGATCCGCGCCATCGCGAAGAACCACAGCCCCACCGCCATCGTATGCAGCGCGCCGCGCAGCGCGAAGATCTTGAACGAGCCCTCCGGCAGACCGCGTCGCATCACCCCGATCAGCGCAGGCATCAGGAATAACAGCCCTGCGGCGAAGCGGATAAAGGCGCTTTGCACCGCAGGCAGATCATTTCCCAACCAGCGCACGATCCCGTTGACCGCAACAAAGGAGAGGCCAGTGGCGAGCATCCAAAGGACGCCAAGGACGGGGCGTTGAGCAGGTTTTTCCATGACCGCACCTGAGACCAATCCGTCGGGCCTCGCAACCCTGCGATTGTATCCGATACAGAGCGCGTCACCCGCCCCATGCCAGCCTAGCTGCGACCGACCACATCAACAGCGCCACCCCTAGATCAAGGATCTGCCACGCGCGCGGCCGCGCGAAGACCGGCGCGAGATAGCGCGCGCCATATCCCAGAGCGGTGAAAAACAGCACCGATCCGCAGGCCGCCCCGACCCCGAACAGCCAAGGTTTTGCGAATTGCGCCGACACCGCACCGATCAACACCACGGTATCAAGCCAGACATGCGGATTGAGCCATGTCAGCCCTGCCAGCGTCGCGAGCACCTGCCCGAGCGGCAGGGCCGCCCCGCCGCCGAGGGCCATGGCCTCGCTGCCGCGCCAAGCGCTAAGTGCGGCGCGCGCACCGTACCATGTCAGGAAAGCCACCCCGCCCCAGCGCAGCGCCGCCTGCACCATCGGCTGCGCGGCAAAGGCCCCCGCCCCGATCACCCCGATGCCGATCAGCGCCGCATCCGATAGCGCACAAAACGCCACCACGGGCAAGACATGCTGCCGCAAAACCCCTTGACGCAGCACGAAGGCATTCTGCGCCCCGATCACCAGAATAAGCGAGAGCGCCAACTTCAACCCGATCCAGAATTCCATATCTCACCCCGTTTGTTGCGAAATCTCTCGCGTTTTCGCGGGGAATGGTCAAATTAATCCTGATGACCTGAAGTAAGGATTGCTAATGCTCGACTATCCCGCCCTGATCGCTCTTGCTGAAGTCCTGCGCACGGGATCGTTCGAGCAGGCAGCCCATGCGCTCCACGTCACGCCCTCGGCGATCTCGCAGCGGATCAAGAGCTTGGAGGAACGGATCGGGGCACCCTTGGTCCGGCGCGGCCAACCCTGCACGGGGACCGAGACCGGCCAGCGCCTCGCGCGCCATGCCGAACAGGTGCGGCTCTTGGAGCAGGATCTCGCCCTCGCGCCGCAGGCAAGCGCGGAACGGGCCCGCCCTGCGATGATCCGCATCGCCGTGAATGCCGATAGCCTTGCGAGCTGGCTGATCCCCGCGCTGGCCGCCACCCCCTCCGGCACGCTCTTTGATCTGGAGATCGACGATCAGGACCATTGCGATGATTGGCTCGCGCGCGGCGATGTCTGGGCGGCGGTGACCGCCAATCCTGCGCCCTTGGCAGGCTGCGATACGCTGCCCCTCGGGCGGCTGCGCTATATCGCGACCGCCTCCCCAAAGTTTATCGCGCAGCATTTCCCGCAAGGCGTCACCGCGCAGGCCCTCGCCACCGCCCCTTCGCTGATTTTCAACGCCAAGGATCGGTTGCAGGCGCAATGGGCGAAGCTGGCGACAGGCATGAACACGCCCTTGCCCGCGCATACCCTGCCCTCGCCGCAGGCCTTTTTGGAGGCCGCCCGCGCGGGTTTGGGCTGGGGGATGAATATCGAGGCGATGGCCCGCGCGGATCTCGCTGCGGGCCGCCTGCAAGCCCTCTCCCCGCAGCCGCTGGATGTCGCGCTCTATTGGAAGACCCTGCGGGTGATGAAAGCGCCACTCGCCCCGCTGACCGCCGCAATCCGCAAGGCCGCCGCCGAGGGGCTGATATAGCCATTCCAGAGAGCATAAATATCCCCGCCGGAGGCATCCCCCGCCGCCAAAGGAGGCCACCAAAGGAAAAGGCCCCCCGAAACCGGAGAGCCCTTTGCCAAAATCGCCTATCCGCTCAGAGCTGCGCGGCCACATCTTCCGGCACGTCGAAGTTATGGGTGACGGTTTGCACGTCATCATCATCTTCCAGCATGTCGATCAGCTTCATCAGCTTGGTCGCGGTTTCCAGATCCACTTCGGTGGTGACCTGCGGCTTCCAGATCAGCTTGGATTCGGTCGACTCGCCCAGTTCTTTCTCCAGCGCGTCGGAGACCTCTGCGAGGCTTTCCATCGCGCAATAGATGTAATGGCCCTCATCATCGGATTCGACATCATCCGCGCCCGCTTCCAGCGCCGCCATCATCACGGTATCCGCGTCGCCAGCAGTCACTGGATAGGTGATCTCGCCAACCCGATCAAACCCGTGCGACACCGAGCCGGTCTGGCCCATATTGCCACCGCATTTGGTGAAATAGGAGCGCACGTTCGAGGCGGTGCGGTTCACGTTATCGGTCATCGTCTCGACAATCACCGCGATGCCGTTGATCCCGTAGCCCTCATAGCGGATCTCGGTATAGCTTTCTGCATCGCCGCCAACGGCCTTTTTGATCGCGCGGTCGATCACGTCTTTCGGGCAGGAAACGGCCTTCGCCGCCTTCACCGCCAACCGCAGACGCGGGTTCTTTTCAGGATCAGGGTCGCCCATCTTCGCGGCAACGGTGATTTCTTTCGCGAGCTTCGAGAACAGTTTCGAGCGCGCCGCATCCTGACGACCTTTCCGGTGTTGGATGTTAGCCCATTTTGAGTGGCCAGCCATGCGCCTTCTCCATCGAAAATTGTAATTTACGGGCCTCTATAGGCCAGAGCCCCCCCCGCCTGCAAGCGGGGCCGTAGCGGTCGCGTTCAGATCCGCCCGCCACCTGTCGGGAAATCATAGGTCCAGCTCAGGCCTTTGCCCGACATCAGCTGCACGCGGGCATAGGGCGCGAAGTAATTGCCCAAGCTGCCGTCGATGGCTTTTGCGACATGGGATTCGCCTTCGGGGCGGATATTATAGGTCAGCCCACCGCCGCAGCCCGGCATCTCGCCCGCGATGATCGGCGCGCCGCGCGTCCAATCTTCCCGCGTGAGATCAGCCTCGCATTTGGAGCCGTTGGACATTCGCACTTTGAGCACCTGCCCCGAGAGCGACACCTCCTGCGGTGCGCCCTCCGGCAGCATGATCTGCGCACAGCCGCCCAGCAGGGCCAGCGGTAAAACCGCAATCGGGAGAAGGGAAGTCAAACGCATATCAGCCTCCAAGTGGCCAGATCAGGGGGATCGTCAGGCAGGCGACGATCCCGGTCACGAGATCCATCGGAATGCCCAATCGCAAGAAGTCAGAGAACCGGTATCCGCCCGGCCCGTAGACCATCATATGCGTTTGATAGCCGATTGGCGTGGCAAAGGCTACAGAGGCCGAGAACATCACCGCCACCGCGAAGGGGCGCGGATCGAGGCCAAGGGTCAGCGCAAGCTGGATCGCGATGGGTGTGTAAATCACCGCAACCGCGTTGTTGGAAAGGAACTCCGTCATCACCAGCCCGAGGAAATACACCGCGAACAGCGACGCCAGTGGCGGAAGCCCCATCAGATGCGGCGCGACCGCATCGACGATCATCTTCACCGCGCCCGATTCCTCCAGCGCCTCGCCTACGACCAGCATCGAGAAGATCATCGCCAGCAAGCGCCCATCCACAAAGGAGAATGCCTCATCCGCGTCGATCGAGCGGAACAGCATCAATCCCGCCACCGCGATCATCGCCAACAGCATGATCGGCGCCACATTGAACGCCGAGAGCAGCACAACCGCGATCAACGCCCCTGCGGCCAGCGGCATATGCGAGCGCCGGAACGCGCGCACGGTGGGTTTGTTCACATCGACCAGATCCATATCGGCGGCGAGACGCGCGATATCTTCGGGCGCGCCCTCCAACAGCAACGTATCGCCCACCACCACCACCAGATCGTCGAGCTGCCGCCCGATATTCTGGTTTCGGCGATGCGCGGCCAGCACATAGACGCCGTAGCGCCGCCGCAGCCGCAGATCGCCCAAGCTCCGCCCGATCATCCGGCAGCCCGGTGAGATCAGTACTTCCACCGTCTCTGTCGCGACGGAGCTAAGTTTGTCGACCATCTTCAAATCGGGATTTTGCTGCATTCCGAGCAGTTCCGTCATCTCGGTGCGCAACACCACACGGTCGCCGCTTTGCAACTCGGTGCCTTGCAGATCACGGCGCAAGGAAGCATCGCCGCGCAGCACATCGACCACCCGCACGCCATCACGGCGGAAGATATCCACCTCCAGCACGGGTTTCCCGATCAGGCCGGACTCCTCGGGGATCGCCACTTCCGTAAAATACTTCATCTTCGGGCGCGCGCCGAGCATATGCGACATCGATTGCCGATCCGGCACCAGCTTTTTACCGAAGAACAGGATAAAGATCGAACCCGCCGCAGAGATCGCGATGCCGACCGGGGCGATCTCGAAGATCGAGAAGGCTTCCATGCCCGATTTCTGCACAATCCCGTCCACGAGAATGTTCGTCGAGGTGCCGATCAGGGAAATCATCCCGCCCATGACCGTGAAATAGGAGAGCGGTTGCAGCAGGCGCGAGGGCGCGATGCCGAGTTTGCGGGCGATCTGGATGAACACGGGGATCATCACCGCCACCACAGGGGTGTTGTTCATCACCGCCGAGGCCAGCATGACCATTCCGAACATCGCGACCAGTGTAAACGCGGGCCGCGCAGAGACATGGCTTTCCGCGAAGCTCGTCATCCGGTCCAGCGCGCCCGTGCGCACCAAGGCCCCCATGATCAGGAACATGAAGGCAATCGTCCACGGCGCGGAGTTGGAGAGCGTGCTGACGGCCGTATCATAGGGCACGAAGCCGAAAATCAGCATGATCGCCGCGCCGCCCATCGCCACCACTTCTGGCGGGACGCGTTCGCGTAGGAACATCACAAACATCCACAAAACGATCAGCATCGCTGCGATTGCGGTGCCGGTCTCGGACAGGTGGAGGTCGATCATGATCCCTCGAAAGGTGGCTGCATTCGGCGCGATACTACTCGCTGGCGGTGCGGACACAAGAGATCTGCTTGCGGATCAGGACATTGCCGCAAAATAAGGGAAAGCCGCATGCGCCCTTGTGACGGCAGCACGACGATTGACTAAGGCGCGAGCAATGGGCGAAACGCCTGCGCTGTTTCAGCCCATCGCCGCAGAATATTTGCCGCGCAGGCTAAGCCTACATTGGCCCCGATTGCGCCAGACGGCCGCCTTGCCGCACCATCTCCACGCGGGTGGCTTTTCCGGTGCGGTCGTCGGTCTCAACATAAAGGCCCGAAAGCGTCGCCTCGCCATTCGCAGGGGTGAAGCGCTCGCGCGGCATTCCGGTGATGAACCGCCGCATCGGCTCGGCCTTTTCCATCCCGATGACGGAGTTGTAATCGCCGCACATCCCCGCATCGGTTAGATAGGCCGTCCCACCTTGCAAGATCATCGCATCGCCTGTCGGCACATGGGTATGGGTGCCGACAACCACGCTGGCGCGCCCGTCGCACCAATGGCCCATCGCCATTTTCTCGGAGGTCGCCTCGCAATGCATATCGACCAGCGCCGCCTGCACCGCCCCGCCCAAAGGATGCGTGCGCAACACCGCCTCGACATGCGAGAACGGATCGTCAAAGGCGCGTTTCATGAACACTTGCCCCAGCGCTTGGGTGACCAAAATCTTGCGGCCCCGCGCATCCGAGAACACTTTCGCGCCCTTGCCCGGTGCTTCTTTAGCGAAATTCAGCGGGCGGATGATCCGGGGCTCGGTCTCGATAAACCGCAGCATATCTTTTTGATCGAACGCATGATCGCCCAAGGTGATGCAATCGGCCCCTGCGGCCAAGATCCCCTTCGCATGATCGGGCGTCAGCCCCATGCCAGAGGAGGCGTTCTCGCCATTGACCACAACGAAATCCAGCCGCCATTCGGTGCGAAGGCGAGCCAGATGCTGGGTGATAGCGGCGCGACCCGCGCGGCCCATCACATCTCCGAGGAACAGGATTTTCATGCCGCGGGCATAGGCCCAATCGCCCCCCCGCGCAAGCATTTGCGCACCACATCAAAGCGCGCAAGCATTTGCGCAAGTCATAGGGTTCGCACAAAGGCTTGCGGGGATTTGACAGATCCCCAGCCTCTGGTTGCTGCAAATATCCTGGGGGAGTCCGTCAGGACGGGGGCAAAGCCCCCCTCTTCGCACGCCCGCCGCTCACGCCGCCGTTTACACCTCAGGGAACAGCACGCCCCGATCCGTCACGATCAGATCCAAAGGCTCGTCGGTCGCCTCATGCGGCACCGCGTCCATTTCCTGCGCAGCATAGGCAAAGCCGATCGCCGTCACCGGGCCGAGACGGCGCAGCCGCTCCAAAGTGCGGTCATAAAACCCGCCGCCATAGCCCAGCCGATAGCCGCGCTCGTCAAACCCCAAGAGCGGCAGGATCACCACATCCGGCGTCACGAAATCGCCCTCAACAGGGACCAACGCCCCAAAGGCGCCCGCTTCCATCACGCTTTTGGGCGTCCATTCCCGAAATTTTAAGGGCCGCCCTTCCGCCTCGATCACCGGCACACAGACCTTGCCATTATAGGCCGCCATCGCAGGGCGCGGATCGATCTCGGAATGGATCGGCATATAGCCTGCCAAAATCCGCCCTGAGAGCGAGTCCAGTATATTTTGCAGATGTTCCAACGCCTCTTCGCCCGCAGCCGGATCAGCATGGGCAGACGTGCGCGCCGCACGGCACAATGCGCGCGCCTGCGCTTTTTGATCCAGAATATCACTCATAGTAGCACCAGCGTTGCGAGGCCGAGGAAGGCCATAAAGCCGACGATATCCGTCATCGTCGTCACAAATGTGCCCGAGGCCAGCGCAGGATCAAGCCCCGCGCGCTCCAGCGTCAGGGGCACCATCACCCCCGCCAGCGCCGCAACAATCAGGTTGATGATCATCGCCGCGCCAATCACTGCGCCCAGCGCCCATGAATCATACGCCAGATAGCCGACAGCGCCCATAATCAGCGCGAAGAACACGCCGTTGATCAGCCCCACCGCCGCCTCGCGCATCACCACGCGGCGCGCGTTGCTTTCGGTCAGGTTGCGCGTGGCGAGCGCGCGCACGGCCACTGCCAAGGATTGCGTGCCCGCATTCCCGCCCATCGAGGCGACAATCGGCATCAAAGCCGCCAGCGCGACAATTGCGGTAATGGAATCGGAGAACCACGAGATCACCCAAGCCGACAGGTTGGCCGAACCGAGGTTCACCAACAGCCAAGGTGTGCGCGATTTGACCGTCTCGAACACCCCGTCCGATACCGAGCTTTCCTCGCCAACACCCGCGAGCAGGAGCATATCCTCCTCGTGTTCCTCATCGAGAACCGCCATCGCGTCGTCGATGGTGATCACGCCCACGAGGCGGTCGTCATCATCAACAACCGGCGCGGAAATCAGGTGATACTGGTTGAACGCATAGGCGACATCGCCCTCCTCTTGGAAGGCCGAAATCGTGCGGAAGCTATCCTCTGATAGATCCTTCAGAAGCGTTTCGCGCTTTGCCGCCAACAGCTTGCCCAGCGTCACATAGCCAATCGGGTGATGGCCGGGATCGACAAGGATCACATGGTAGAACTGATCGGGCAGCCAAGGCTCGGCACGCAGGAAATCAATCGTCTGCCCCACGCTCCAGAATTCCGGCGCGGAGACCACCTCGCGCTGCATCAAGCGGCCGGCGGAATATTCCGGATAGGCCAGAGATTGCTCGACGGCGGCACGGTCGGACTCCTCCAGCGCGTCGAGGATCTCCTCTTGCTGGGCTTCCTCAAGATCCTCGATCAGATCGACAACGTCATCGGATTCCAGCTCCCGCACCGCCTCGGCGAGAACGTGTTTGGGAAGCGCGTCGAGCACCTCCTCGCGGATCGATTCGTTGATCTCGGACAGGATCTCCCCGTCCATCTCGCGGCCCCATAGCCGCAGCATCTCACGCCGCTCGAACGGGCGAAGCTGTTCCAAAAGGTCGGCCACGTCAGCCGCGTGCAGCGGCTCGATCAGCGTGACGAGATGCGCCTCATCCTCAAGCTCAATCGCGGCACGGATCTGGGCCACCACCTCGCGATCAAGGGAAAAATCTTCTTCCTCGCGCTCTTCGATATCTGCCCGATCTTCTGCCATACCGCCTCCGCAAGGTTTTTCGCTACCATAGCGGAAAACTGGCTGCGCAACAGAGGGGGTGAGCGATTTAACCGCAGGTTTCATATAGCTGTTTCATTGCCGCGCGCCTGCACGATGCGCCGGAGCCCTGAAACCCCGCTGCCGATTTACCTTCCCCTCCGCGCGGCCTAATCTGCGCGCGTCAAATACAAGGGGCGCGTGATGGATATTCTGCTGGGACAAGTGCTGCGATTCGTCGCCAATCCGTTTGAGGCGGGGCCAGACGCCCTGCGCGTGGAGGAAGCGGTCGTGATCGACGGCGGCAAGATTATCGCGGTTGGCGCAGCCGATGCGTTGCGCGCCAGCTACCCGCAAGCCCGAACCCATGATTACGGTGACCGCGTGATCTCTGCCGGTTTCATTGATGCCCATGTCCACTACCCGCAAACCGCGATCATCGCGAGCTGGGGCAAACGGCTGATCGACTGGCTTGATACCTATACTTTCCCCGAAGAGATGCGGTTCAAAGATCCTGCCTATGCCGCCGAGATCGCCGCCCGTTATTTCGATCTGGCGCTGGCGCATGGCACCACCACGATGTGTTCGTTCTCAACGATCCACCCTGCCTCAGTGGAGGCGTTCTTCACGCAGGCGCAGGCGCGGAACCTGCGGGCGCTGACGGGGAAAACCTGCATGGATCGCAACGCTCCCGAGGGGCTGCGCGATACGGCGCAAACGGCCTATGACGACAGCAAAGCGCTGCTCTCGCGCTGGCACGGGACGGATCGGCTGGGCTATGTCATCACCCCGCGGTTCTCGCCCACCTCGACCGAGGATCAATTGAGCGCACTGGGCGCACTCTGGGCGGAGCATCCCGATTGCCTGATGCAAACCCATCTGAGCGAGCAGACCGACGAGATTGAATGGGTGCGCGGCCTGTTCCCGCAGGCGCGCGATTACCTCGGTACCTATGAGGCGCATGGGCTGCTGGGCCCCAATGCGCTCTACGGCCATGCGATCCATCTGGAGCCGCGCGAGCGCGACCGGATGCTGGAGGTCGGCGCGGCGATGGTGCATTGCCCGACCTCGAACACCTTTATCGGCTCGGGGCTGATGGATGTTGCAGGGCTGATCGCGGAGGGCCACCGCCTTGGGCTGGCCACCGATACCGGCGGCGGCTCGTCCTTCTCGATGCTGCGCACGATGGCCGCGGCCTATGAGGTCGGCCAGTTGCGCGGCACGCCGCTGCACCCCGCGCAGCTCTGGTGGCTCGCCACGCAGGGCTCCGCGCACTCCCTGCGGCTGGGCGACAAGATCGGCAATATCGAGGTTGGCATGGAGGCCGATCTGGTGATCGTCGATCTCGCCTCCACCCCTGTCATCGCCCAGCGCAGCACCCGCGCCAGCGATATCCATGAGGCGATCTTCCCCACCATCATGATGGGCGATGACCGCGCGATTGCGGGCCTGTGGATCAACGGCGAAAAGCGCGCATAGGCGAGACGGGCGGCATCACCTGCCGCCCGATTGGGCTTAGGTCGCTTTCACGTAGCCTGCCACAGCCTTTGAGGGGAAAACGCCATCTGACCTCACCGAGCGGCAGGAAGATGCGCGGCCGCAAACAGGACTGCGCTGATCACGGCGATCATAATGATCCAGTTCAGAACGAAATGATTGCCGCCCTCGTCGGGTTGGCTTGGCGTGTCGTTTGCTTCTGTCTTTTCAGTGTCTTGCGTCATGTTTAACCTCATCATTGCATGCGAAACCGCACACAAAGGAGGTGTGCGGGCGTCTAAAACGTCACGGGCATGAGAGGTGTAGGGGGCGCGCGGGCGTGCCATCCCGCATCGCGGGTTCGGGTCGCCCAATTCTGCGCGAAGCGCATCGGTGCAGCCGTCACGGACTGCGGCACGAACTCCGCACTTGCGACAACCGGATGCAAGGCCTTGGGATGACCATCATCCCCATCCGGCTTTGGTGGCTTGATCGCTGCAAATTTCGTTTGCTGCGTGAGGAGCAGGTTGGAATTGGGCGCCGATACATGAGGGACATCGGATCGGAAGAGAGTCCGCTCCGCGTTGAAGACGGTCAGGAACAGCGCTGCTGCGAGGACGAGACACAGATATCTCGACGCCACGTTTGCAAAGCTCTTTCTCACGCGCCAGCACCCTATTCTTATGGCTCGCACAGGCCGCCGCCCGCGCTTGCAGAGCAAATCATTACCGACTTCTGTGCGATGAAGTCCAGCACCACGAGATTACGAAAACGGCCCGCGCTGCCTGCCTCACCGTGCCAAGCATCTGGGCACGCCCCGCGCCCCCTACAAGCGGTGAGGGGCGGTTCTCGAAAATAAATCCACTGAAGCCCCGCGATTCTTAAGCCCCGCGTGACAGGGGAAAGACCTCTGCGCGCCTATTGATCGCAGAATCTTCCTCAAAGCTGATCTTTGCGTTTGAAAAATCATCCACGCGACCCAGTATCTATAGCCTCATCGGCGCATGGGGCGATCATAAGGGGCGATCACATGGAACGGGCAGCAAATGGAGTTTGAACTCGGGCGGAATTGCTGGCGGACCGCTCGCGCCGATCAGCTCAGTGTGATCATTGATGGCAAAGCCTATTTCCGCGCCCTGCGCGAGGCGCTGATCGCGGCCCGCCGCCGCGTGCTGATGATCGGTTGGGATTTCGACTTCGAGATCGAGATGCTTCCGGGCGAGAGTGATCCGCAGGAAAACGCACCGGACGGATTGCCCAATCGCATCGGAGCGTTTCTGGATGCGCTGGCAGAGCGCCATCCCGATCTCGATATCTATATGCTGCAATGGAGTGGGGGCGTCCTCGTCGCACCGGGGAAAGTTCTGCCCTCGGTCCAGGTGAAATTCCTCTCCCCCGAGCAAGTGCATCTGGCCTTTGATGGGCGACATCCCGTGGGCGCGTGCCACCATCAAAAGATCGTCGCAATTGATGATGCGATCGCATTTTGCGGCGGGATTGATGTGACCGAGGGGCGTTGGGATGATCGCGATCATCGCAGTGACAACCCGCTGCGACGCTTGGCCAATGGCGACATCGCGCAGCCTTGGCACGATGCGTCGATGGTGATGTGCGGGCCCGCCGCACATGCGCTCTCCGATCTCGCGCGGATCAGGTGGGCCCGTGCGAATGACGACGAGCTCGCTGACCTGCCCCAGCCCTCCGCACAGATCTGGCCGAGCTCAGTCACGCCTGAGTTTTCGGACGTGACCGTCGCCATCGCACGGACCGAACCGCCGGAGCGTGATAAGCCGATCACCCATGAGATCGAAACGCTCTACCTTGATGCGATCGCCGCCGCGAAAGATTACATCTATCTGGAATCCCAGTATTTTTGTGCCGATACCATCACCAAAGCCTTGGAGAAGCGCCTGCTCGAGGTGAACGGGCCGGAAATCATCGTCATCAACCCTCATGCCTCGCAAAATGAGGCTGAGGATGCCGCGATGAACGTGCCGCGCAACCGGATGATCCGCACGCTTCAGGCCGCAGATCGGGATGGCAGGTTCGCGATCTACTATCCGGTGACAGCGACAGGCGAGCCGATCTATGTCCATGCCAAGATCGCGATCACGGACGGACGGTTTCTGCGGGTTGGCTCAAGCAACCTTGATCGGCGCTCGATGGGGTTCGACACCGAATGCGACGCCGCATTGCTGGCCGAGGACGGGCCCGCAGGCCAGAAGGTGCAAGGCGTGCTGCATGCTTTGCTCGCCGAGCATCTGGGGGCGGAGCCGCACGATGTTGCCCAAAGCCTGAACGAAACCGGAAGGCTCATTGCAACGATTGAGCGCCTCACCTCGCCCACGGGGCGCGGATTGCGCAAGCTGACACCGCGCAAACACCATGTGATCAAGGAATGGCTCGCACAAAGCCGCTTCTTCGATCCCCGCTACCGCAGAAGTGCCGCATCGCGGCTCGGAATTACATCGCGTCATCTGATGATCGGCGCGGCCCTTATAATTGGGGCTCTGATTTACCTCTGGTGATTTGCCTCTGGTAGGGGGCGCGCGCCACAAAGCCCCCCACGCAAACTCCCCGTTGCGCGCGCGACGGGGGATTAGGACTTGGACGTCAGGCGTTTCAAAGCCCCTTGGCTATCGTCCTCAATCACCCAAACCGCGCCATCGGGCGCGACCGCAACATCGCGGATCCGCGCGCCCATATCCCAGCGCTCCGCCTCGTCGGCGGTGCCACCCTCGCCGACACGCACCCGCACCAAAGCCTGCGCACGCAAGCCGCCGATCAGTGCCGACCCCTGCCAAGACGGAAACATATCGCCCTCATAGAAGGTAAGGCCCGCAGGGGCGATCACAGGGGTCCAATAGACGGCAGGGGCTTTAAATTCCGGCATGGTGTCATGGTTCGGGATTGCGGTGCCGCTGTAATTGTCACCATTGGACACCAGCGGCCAGCCGTAGTTCTGGCCCGCCTCGATCAGGTTAAACTCATCCCCCCCGCGCGGCCCCATTTCGTGCAGCCACAATTGCCCATCCGCGTTAAAGGCGAGGCCGTAGGGATTGCGGTGGCCCGTCGTCCACGTCTGCGCCTTCACGCCGCCCTCGCCCGCCATCGGGTTATCGGCAGGGGTCTCGCCATCAAGGCCGAGCCGCAGCACCTTGCCGCGTGCCATATCGGGCTCTTGCGCGCTGTCAGGCTCCATCCGGTCGCCGACGGAGAGGAACAGATGCTCGCCCTGCGGATCAAAGGCGATGATGCCCCCCGGTTGCCCCCTGCCCCCGTTCGGGCTCTGCCGCCAGATCACAGCGAGATCGGCGAGCTGCGCTTGTTCCCCCGTCTCAGCGAGAGTCGCGCGCGCCAGCGCGAGCTGCCCGCCCGCGGGCTCAACATAGGTCATATAAATCCGCGCGCTCTGCGCAAAATCCGGTGAAATCGCGATATCCAGCAACCCGTTCTGACCAGAGGCCAGGACCTCAGGCACGCCCGTCACCTCGGTTTTCGCCCCGTCTTGCGTCACCAGATACACCGCGCCGGGTTTCTCCGTCACCAGCATCCTGCCATCCGGCAGAAAGGCCAACGCCCAAGGCGTGTTAAACTGCGCGACATCAAGGCTCTCGAAAGGACGCGCATCGCTCGCCGCACGGTCCCCCGCATTCACGCTTTGCGCAATGGCGCCTGTAGCAGTATGCAACGCCAAGATTGCGGTGGTGAAAATCCGGAAACGCGCGGCCATGTGGTTTCTCCCAATGTTCAAGCAATGTGAGCAACGGCTAAGCGCCGCGCCTTATGCAAAGAGTTAGGGTCAAAAAGCCGCCTGTCCACCTGCGGACCCTCCTCACCGAAGCGTGGCCGCCCGCGCGCTTTCTACAAGCGATCAAACACCGACCCCATGCGCGGCGCAAAGAGCCGCTCATAGGATTTCAACAGCGCGGTATCGGTCATGCCCGCAAGAAAATCGCAGATGATCCGCAAATCCTGATCCCCTTCGACAAACCGTGCATAAGTGTCGCGCGGAAGAAGGCGTTCAGGATCAGATTGCAGCGCCTCGAACACCGCAACCACCATAGATTGCCCCTTGAATTCAAGGTGCTGCACATTCGGGCTTTTAATCACCTCGCGCATCACAAACGCCTTTAGCGCGCCCAAGAGATCCGCCTGCGCTTCCGGCAAGGCCGCGCGCCAGCGCAGCAAATCGGAGTCGAACTCTGGCCGCTCGGCATAGTGCACGGCGGAAAGGACATGATTGACCAAGCGGCTGATCCCGTCTTTGCGGCTCTCGCCATCCCCGAACAGCCCTGCCACCAGCTGATCATAGCTCGAACCCGTCTCAAGATATGACGCACACCGCTCAGGCCGGACTGCTGCACGGAACTGCGCCTCTGTGACAAGGCCCAGCGCAATCGCATCCTCCAGATCGTGAACGCCGTAGGCGATATCATCCGCCAGATCCATGATGCTGCAATCGAAGGATTTATGCAGCGTTTTCGCGTGCTTTCCGGCGCGCGGCAGGGATGTGGTGAAGCCCTCCCGATCCGCCGCAGACAGCGGAGCCAAGATCCAGTCAACCACATCGCCCTCACTGTCAAAATAGCCCTTGGGCGGGGTTGAGGCCGCGACATCAATCGTTTTGAGAACCGAAAGCCCCGCTTGCAAACGCGGTGTGATCTCGGGGTTTTGCAGGCGAGAGACTGCGCAAGGGTATTTCAGCACACCCAAAAGACTGCGCCGCGACAGGTTCGCGCCCGCGTTGCGCGAAAAGCTCTCCAACCGCGTCAGCAATCGCAGGGTTTGGCCGTTGCCCTCGAACCCGCCTGCACCCCGCATACAATAGTTCAACGCGATTTCGCCACCATGGCCGAACGGCGGATGGCCCAGATCATGCGCGCAAGCAATGGCATGGATCATCGCGCGTTCCGGCAAGATCGCAGTGGCGGGATGGGCGGGGAAGCTCTTGGCCAATTGCGCCACCAGACCGCCCGCGATCTGCGCCACTTCGAGCGAATGGGTCAGGCGGGTGCGGTAAAAATCGCTATCGCCAAGGTTCAAGATTTGGGTTTTGCCCTGCAACCGCCGGAAAGAGGCGGAATGGATCACCCGCGCGTAATCGACATCGCCATCGCTGCGCGCATCCTCGCGATGCCGCTCACCCGCCGCGCGCCGCGCTGACCACTCACCCATGTTCAAACCTCCGATTGCCCGTCTCACGGGAACATTATGACGGCGCCGACACGGACGGTGTCCGGCATGCCCTCAGGGCTGTGTTTCTGGTTGCCCTAAATATCCCGGGGGAAGCGTTTGCCCTGCAAAGGCGCAGGGGGCAGCGCCCCCCTCTTGCCCGAGGTCCCGCCCCCCTGCGCTATCGTATCTCCCGCGATCAGCCGTTCAGAACCGCCATCGCCTCGGCATGGATCTGCGCATTCGCGGCGGCCAAGATCTGCCCGCCCATATGCGCGGGCTCGCCTTGCCAGTTGGTCACGATCCCGCCCGCGGCCTCAATCACCGCAATCGGCCCTTGCACATCATAAGGGTATAGCCCCGCCTCGACGACGAGATCAATCTGCCCCGCCGCGATCAGCCCGTAAGCATAGCAATCGGTGCCATAGCGCGTCAGCCGCGCCTTTGCGGAGAGTTTGGCGAAGGCCGCGCCCTCGGCCTGCGTGCCCACTTCGGGGAAGGTCGAGAACAAGATCGCCTCCGAAAGCGCACGCGGGGCGCGGGTTTTCAGCGCCCGCATGCCTTGCGGGCCGGTCAGTTCCGCGACGCCCAATCCGCCCGCGAAACGCTCGCCAATATAGGGCTGGTCGATGATCCCCAGAACCGGCCCCTGCGCATCCGACACCGCGATCAGAACGCCCCATGTCGGCGTGCCCGAGAGATAACCACGGGTGCCGTCGATCGGGTCGAGCACCCATGTCAGGCCGGAGGTGCCAGTGGTGTTGCCGAACTCCTCGCCCAAGATCCCGTCCTGCGGGCGGCGCAGCGCCAGAATATCGCGCATCGCCTGCTCGGAGGCGCGATCCGCGACGGTGACCGGATCAAACCCGCTCTCGAATTTGTTCTCGGCGCTCAGGCCCTCCGCGCGAAAATAGCGCAGGGTTTCCACTCTTGCCGCATCGGCGAGCGCATGGGCTGTCGCCCAAAGATCTGCCGTAGTTTCAGGCGTCAGGGCGGGGGGGCTTTGGCGAGCGGTCATGGTCATCTCCGATGGCACAGGCTCCGACAGCGCGGGGTCCGGTTTCCGATGCCCCTACAGGATCATCAAAGTCGCGGACGCAGCAGATCGGTTTCAGGATCGGTAGCGGTCACCCCGCCTGCGGTCAAGCCTTGGGCAATATATCCGCAGGGCCGCCTGCCTGCGCAGGCGCAGGCAAGACGATGGATGCTCTGCAAACGCCGGATCGTGCGGAAACGAAAAAAGGCGACGCCCTAAAATCGCGCCGCCTCTTCCCCTGATACCTCTTGAGGGTTTGCCACCGGAGTCAGCGCTTACACTAAACTCGCAGATCGGCCCGAACTGGTCAGACGCCTCAAATCACCCCTTAATACTAACCCGCCACGGCCTCGAGAATAGGAGGCTCTCACGCCGGATCACTAGACTTTCAGGCAGCTTCCGAAAGAACCTTTGCCAGTTCCAACAGGCGGCGGCGCTGCGCCTCGGGGATCGCATAGAAAGACCGCACAAGATCGAGCGCTTCCTTATCCGCGAGAAGATCTCCCCGCACCTCCCCTTCGGTTGCCACACCATCCGCGATGCCTGCAAAGAAGAACGAAATCGGCAGCTCCATCGCCTCGGCGATATCCCAAAGGCGCGATGCGGAGACGCGATTCATCCCCGTCTCATATTTCTGGATCTGCTGGAACTTGATGCCCACTTGATCCGCGAGTTGCTGCTGCGTCATGCCGATCATCCACCGCCGATGGCGGATCCGCTTGCCCACATGCACGTCAACCGGGTGTTTCATTCGGGTCTCCTCAAGCTCAATAGTTTGGAAAAATACGTCTTATTAAGTGTTATCACCGTCATTTTTTTAGAACACCTGTCGAAATGGACATGCGTACAACGTCAATTTCGCGCGCTGACGCACAAAAGAGGCACTTTACCCTACAGAGAAACACAATCCAGCCCATTCTCCCTATGCGTGTTTTGCATTTTGCAACGATTTCGCAATTTGGCGATGCAATATGCGCTTGAGGTGCGAATCACTTCGCCTCTGTTCGCCCGCAGCGCGAGTGCCTCGACCAAGGCCTTACGCCGACCGTTTCGCCCCCTTCCCCGGCAGCCTGCAACCGACCCTGAGTGAGAGGGTTTGACGAAATATCAAGATACGCTAAAGTCGCGCAACAATATTACCCAGTCGTTTACGGGAAGCTGCCGCCCCCCTGTCGATGACCAAATAGAGAGCTTCCGATGCGCGCCCTAACTCTCTCCTCCCACGGCTCCACGCCTGAGCTGATCGACACCAACTTGCACGCTCCCCACGCGGGGGAGATCCAGATCGCGGTGAAAGCCTGCGGGTTGAATTTCGCGGATCTGCTGATGATCAAGGGCAGCTACCAAGCGACCCCGCCCCTGCCCTTTGTGTTGGGGATGGAAATCGCGGGCGAGGTGATCGCGCGCGGCGGGCCGGAGGCGCCCGCACCGGGCACGCGGATCGCCGCTGTGACAGGGCATGGCGGGCTGGCAGAGCGCGCGAACCTGCCCGCAACCCTCGCCGTACCGATCCCTGACGAGATGAGCTACGAACAGGCCGCCGCGTTCCAGATTGCCTATGGCACCTCGCATGTCGCACTCGATCACCGTGCCGCCCTGAAAGCGGGCGAAACGCTGGTGGTGCTGGGCGCTGCGGGCGGAGTCGGGCTGACGGCGGTGGAGATCGGCAAGCGGATGGGGGCACGGGTGATTGCCTGCGCACGCGGCGCTGACAAGCTGGCGATTGCCAAATCCGCAGGCGCGGATGAGGTGCTGGAGGTGGAGCGCGACGATCTGCGTGCCGCCCTCAAGGCGCTTGGCGGGGCGGATGTGATCTATGATGCTATCGGCGGCGATGCGGGCACGCAGGCGGCGCGCGCGCTCAATCGCGGCGGGCGCTATCTGGTGATCGGCTTTGCCGCAGGCAGCCACCCCGAGATCCCGCTCAATCATGCGCTGGTTAAGAATATCACGATCCATGGGGTCTATTGGGGCGGCTATACCGACCTTGCGCCCGAGGTGCTCACCCGCTCGATGGCGCAATTGTTCGACTGGTTCCGCGCGGGCGATCTGCGCCCGCATATCTCGGCCACCCTGCCGCTGGAGCAGAGCTTGGAGGCGCTGGATCTGCTGCGCAGCCGTCGCTCAACGGGCAAAGTTGTCGTAACGATCTAGTTGCTATAGCCCGCGCGCAGTGCCACCCGCAGCGCCTCGACCGCCTCGCCTTTGAGCCTACCCGTATCATAGAGGCAAACTTTTGAGCGCGGCAGCGCGGGCAGACCCTCGCTCACCCATGCGCAGCCCTCGGGCACCGTGGCATCCATCCGCACTGTGACCCCGAGGCCTGCGGCAACGGTTGCCTCAACAACCGTTTCGCTATCGCCATCGAAGGCCATTTCCCACGGGATCCCCGCCTCGGTCAGGGAGTCCAGCGCCAGCGGGCGAAACATGCAGGTTTCCTTGAACGCCACGCGCAAAGGCCGCTGCAGATGCGCGCGCCCATCCACCGCGCCGAGCCACGACAGGCCCCATTCCACCAAGACCTCGCCGCCCGCTTCGGGCTGTTGCTCGGTGGTGATGATCAGATCGAACTCGCCTGCCGCGAAGCGTTCCTTCAGGATGCGCGTATAAGAGGAGACAAGATTGATCCGGATTTTCGGGAAACTGGCCGCCATTTCGCGCAGCACCTGCGGGATCTGCGGCGAGACGATATCATAGGGAACGCCGAGCCGGATCTCGCCCTCGCTCGCCTGATCGCCCATCCGCGCCAGCGCTTCATCATTGAGGGTGCAGATCCGCCGCGCGTATTGCGCAAGCGTCTCGCCCTGCCGCGTGAGCAACATCTGGCGGGGGGTGCGCTCAAATAGCGGCGCGCCCAAGCTTTCTTCAAGCCGCCGCACCTGCATGGACACCGCCGATTGCGTGAGGTTCAACAGCCCCGCCGCTCGGGTCACGGACCCCGTCTCCGCCACGGTCACCAAGGCGCGCAGCGCCGCCGTATCCAGATTTCGCGCCATGGCTGTTCCCTTTCCGCTCACATCACGTTTCGTGATGAGATGCCGCACAAGCATTCGTTTTCATCATGTCGAAACCCGCGCCAATATCAAGAGGCATTCAACTGGATCCCGCCCCTTCCCGTGGCCCGATAGGAGATACCGACATGGATCAAAGCACGCATATTGCCCACAGAAGCTCTCTCGAATGCGCCCCCAAACCGCACCGCGCGCAATCGCAACGCCCAACGCGCAGCCTGATCGCCCGTGTGATCGCGCGCCTGTTCAACCTGCGCGATCTCTCCCGCTCGCGCGGTGCGCTGGCCCGATTGAGCGCGGAGCAGCTTGCCGATATCGGCCTTCCGCCAGAGGTTGCCGCCTATGAGGCCGAGCGCCCGATCTGGGATGCGCCCTCCCATTGGCTGCGCAAATAATCTGCGACAGGGTGCCGCAGGGCTTAAAATCTCCTAAAAAAGCCGGAAAACAAGCAGATGGGATACTTGAAATCCTGCCCCCAACTGCCAATATCGAAGAGACCGCTCGGCCCCTATGCCGCGCCAGTGATTTTGGAGGCAAACATGCTTGATTATAACACGACGCACAGCCCGGCCGGCACCCGCACAGCCGCGATTGACGAGGGGCTGCGCACACATATGAATAAGGTCTACGGGCTGATGACCGTTGGCCTCGCGCTGACAGGTGTTGTCGCCTATCTGATCGGCTCCAATCCTGCGCTGATCGCGACGATCTTCGGCTCGCCGCTCAAATGGGTTGCGATGTTCGCACCTCTCGCTGTGGTGATGATCTTCAGCGCAACGATCCATAAGATGTCGGAAGGCACCGCACGCGCCGTCTTCTACGGCTATGCAGCGCTGATGGGTCTGTCGATCTCGTTCATCTTTGCAGTCTACACTGGCGTTTCCGTTGCACAGACCTTCTTCGTGACGGCCATCGCCTTCTCGAGCCTGTCGATCTACGGCTACACCACCAAGCGCGATCTCTCGCCGATCGGGACGTTCCTGATCATGGGTGTGGTCGGCCTGATCGTCGCGTCGATCGTGAACATCTTCCTGCAATCGGGCGGCCTGTCCTTCGCGATCTCCGCGCTTGGCGTGCTGATCTTCGCAGGTCTTACCGCTTACGATACACAGAAGATCAAAAACGAATACCTCGAGATGGCCCATTCGGGCAGCGACTACATGGGCAAAGCCGCCATCCTCGGCGCGTTGACCCTGTATCTCGACTTCCTCAACCTGTTCATGTTCCTGCTGCGCTTCATGGGCAACCGGAACTGATCACGGGCTGAATAGACCCGAGGCCAAAATGAAACCCCGCTCTTCGGAGCGGGGTTTTTTCATGCTTTGGTATCGGATTGCAGGCTCACCGCATCTTCAGCGCCATATCCAGCATCCGGTTGGAAAAGCCCCATTCATTGTCGTACCAGCCGAACACCCGCACCATCCCGCCCCGCGTCACCCGCGTTTCGGGCAGCGCCATGACAATGCTCTCAGACCGCGCCCGCAGATCGGAGGAGACCAGAGGCAGATCGGTCACCCCGACAATCCCGGCAAGCGTTCCGCCCCGCATCAGCGCCGCATTCACCGCCGCCGCATCCACCGCACGGTCCAACATCACCGCAAGATCGACAGCCGAGACCGAGGCCACGGGCACCCGCACCGCCGAGCCCTCAATCCGGCCTGCCAGATCCGGCAGCACCTGATCGACCAAGCGCTGCGCCGAGGTCGTCGTCGGCACCATCGACAGTGCCGCCGCCCGCGAGCGGGTGAAATCATCCACCCCGCCCTTGCCGCGCGGCGCATCCACCGTGGGCTGACTGCCGGTATAGCAGTGGATCGTCGTCATCGTTCCGGTCACAACCCCGAACGCCTCATCGAGCAACCGCACCAAGGGCGCCAGTGCGTTCGTCGTGCATGATGCGTTCGAGACGATCTTCTGATCGGCCAGATCGCCCTCATTCGCGCCCAAGACCACCGTCACATCCGCCGCCGCTGACGGGCCGGAGATCAACACCCGCGATGCCCCTGCCCGCAGCCCTGCCTCGGCAATATCGCGGCGCTCTGCGCGGCCCGTGCATTCCATCACGATATCCACATGGCCCAGATCGAGCGCACCTAGATCGGCCTCGCATGTCAGTGGAATCGCGCGGCCATCAATGATCAGCGCCCCGTCTTGCGCGCGCACATCGCCCTGCCACGGGCCAAACACGCTATCATAGCCGAACAGATAGGCGCACATTTCGGGTGCCGCGATATCGTTGATCCCGACGATCTCCAGATCTGGCCAGCGCGCGGGGGCCTGTAGCCAAGCCCGCAACACCGACCGCCCGATCCGCCCGAACCCGTTGATCAAAACCCGCATATTGTGCCTTTCACGCCAAACGCGGGCCGTCCCGCGCAGATTGCCCTAGTTCTGCGCCAATCTTTGCCGCTGTGAAACCCTGTGATTGCGATGATTACAAATCGCCGCAAAAAGCCCCGCGCACACAGCCCCGCACATAGCAAGATGGCGCAGCCCGAAAGCCACGCCATCCTCCGACACACCGTGCCGATACCGATTATATCCGGTCGCCCTCACAGCTTACACACTCACTCTTCAAAAGCTGTTTCGGCACGCGACCGGATTACATCGCCGGCAGGATCGTGATGTCACGGATCTCGCCTTCAAGGCCTTTGATCTCACCAGCGCCGGTTGCCTTGCCGGTCTCCAGATCCACCGAATAGAGCATATTGCCGTTCACCAGCCATGCCATGTTTTTCATCTCGGCGTTGGTCTGCACGTCAAAAGCGTAATTCGCAGCGGGGGCTTCAATGCCCAGTTTGCCAATCGCGCCCAGCGTGCCGTCATTGGGCGAAACCTGCTGGATCACCGCGACAATCGTGCTGTCGATATCGAACATCTTGGTTTTCTCGGGCTTGCCATAGCTGTTGATATAGGCGGCCGCGACGATGGCTGTTGCCTCGCCAACATGCATATCGCCCTCTTGCCAGTTCAGGCTACCATCGACCGTGACCGCGCCCGTATCCACGTCAACACGGTGGTTGGTGCTGCCCGTCATGAAGCGCAGCTTGTCCGCGGCAGGGTTGAAATCAACGATCACAGGCGTATCGCCCAGCGGCAGTGCGGTATCCATTTTCGACATTTCCGTCGCAGCGCCCGTGGCCGGATCAATGCTGACGATGGTCATATCCGGCGTCACGCCAACAATCGTGCCATTGGACGGGCGCAGGTCAATGCCCAGCAGGCTATCAACGCCGGTAACATCCATCGAGCCGGACACTTCCAGCGTTTCGGTATCGAACATGACGAGGGTCTTGTCGCCCACCAACCCGAGCGCGGGGGCTGCAACAGCAGCCGAAAGCGAGAGTGTCAGAGCGGTGGTCGCGAATGCGGTTAGACGAAGCATGGGATAATTCCTTTGCATGGGTTTAAACCGGCGCGGCGTTTTGCCGTCCATATCCCGAAGACACGCCACATCCGGATTTGGATGCACGAATTCGAAAATAAATTTGCAGGAATTTTGCATCCATCCGTCAGGCCCGCGTGTCTTCCCTTTTGAACGGGGGCAAAATGATGCATCAATCCATGAGAGTTTTTGACCAAAGCAGCCGCGCTGATCGGCCCGCGCAGAGGTATTTTATGGACCAGCAGACGACAGCTGAACAAATGGCGGACGACACAGCCCGAGGAGCCGCCCTGCGCCAAGCGCTCATTGATTGCGCGGCGGGGCGCGAGGCAGGGCTGGATGTGATCGTGCAAACCGAGGGCCGCCAGCTCTTGGGGGTCGCGCATCGGATGCTGCGCCGCCATGATCTCGCGGAAGAAGCGCTGCAAGATGCGATGGTGCAAATCTGGCGCAAAGCCGCCCAGTTCCAACCCGAGAGCGGCTCTGCGCGCGGCTGGATCTATGCGATCCTGCGCAATCGCTGCCTCAATATCCTGCGCGATGGCAAGCGGCTCAGCCTGCTCGCGCCGAGTGATCTCGCCGCCGTGCAAGAGGCGCGCCAGCAGATCGTGCCCGTTGAGGGCTGGGAGATCCTCGCAGGCCCTACCAAGCTGCGCGATTGCCTGCACGGTCTCGATGCTTCGAGCCGCCAATCCATTCTGCTTGCCCATGTCGCAGGGTTTAGCCATGGCGAAATCGCCGCAAAGCAAGAGGTGCCGCTGGGCACTGTCAAATCGCTGATCCGCCGCGGCTTGATCGCCCTGAAGGAGTGCCTGTCATGACCGGACCCTCTGCCGCCCTCTCAAACCCGCTTGCGCATCTTTGCGATGACTATGTTTTGGGGCTTTTGTCGCAGACCGAGGCGCGCCTGATCGACGAGCTGATCGCCCGCGATCCTGCCGTGGCCGCGCGGATCGGCGCGCTGCGCGATCAGCTTTTGCCGCTCGATCTGACGGCCAAGCCGCAAGAGCTGCCCGCAGACATCCGCGCCCGCATTGCGGATCACATGACGGCAAGCGCGGATGAAGATGAGGAGTCCGCGCCGCTCCTGATACCCGCCCCCACCGCGCCGCGCGCTGCCGCCAACCTGCCACACCGCCCCGCGCGTTGGGCCACAGGGCTGGTCGCGGCCTCCGCCTTCGGGCTGGTGATCGGGCTTGGCGCTGGCTGGATGCGCCCGCTGCCGGAGCCTTCCGTCGTCGCCGTTTTGCTGGATGCCGCTGGCACGCCGCAAGCAGTGATCGAGGATTACGGCGACGACACCGCCACCGTGCGTTTCGTCGCCGAGGTCACCGTGCCGCAAGATCGCACGTTGCAGGTCTGGACCCTGCCCTCGCAAGAGATGGGCCCCGTCTCGCTGGGCGTATTGGACCGCGGCGCGGCGCAACATCTGCGGTTCGACGACCTGCCGCAGCCCGCCGCGCAGCAGCTCTATGAGGTCACGCTGGAGCCTCTCGGCGGATCGCCAACGGGGCGCCCCACGGGCCCGATCATTGGCAAAGGCTTTGCTGCGCCCCAAATATGAGGCCGCACGCCACAACGTGAGTTGCAAACGGGCGCGCAGATCTTCCGCGCCCGTTTGCATATTCTAGGCCCGCAAGGCCGAACCGGTCAGTTCGAGTTGCGCTGTCTCCGTCGGCACCGCCTTCTCGATCCGCATTCCCAGCCGCGCCAAAAGATCGGCATCCTGCCACGCGGCGGGATTGCCTGTCGTCAACAACTGATCGCCGACGAAGATCGAATTCGCCCCCGCAAGGAAGCACAAGGCCTGTAGCTCATCACTCATCCCCGTGCGCCCCGCCGACAATCGCAGCACCGATGCGGGCATCATGATCCGCGCGAGTGCGATGATCCGCACCAGCGCGAACGGGTCCACCGCCTGCGCGTGGGCCTGCACCGGAACGCCTTTGACCGCGTTCCACAGGTTCACTGGCACGCTTTCGGGATGGGTTGGTAGGCTCGCCAATGTCACCAGCATCTCGATCCGGTCCTCCTCCGCCTCGCCCATGCCAAGGATCCCACCGCAACACACCTTAATTCCGCCTTTGCGCACATGATCCACCGTCTCCAGCCGATCCTCCATGCTGCGGGTCGAGGCGATTTTGGCGTAATAGTCGGGCGAGGTATCGATGTTATGATTGTAGAAATCCAACCCTGCCGATTTGAGCCGCGCGACTTGATCGGGAGAGAGCATCCCCAGCGTCATGCAGGTTTCCAAGCCCATCTCGGCCACGCCCTGCACCATCTCGCACAGGCTCTCCATGTCGCGATCCTTCGGGCTACGCCACGCCGCGCCCATGCAAAACCGCTGTGCGCCAGCGGCCTTGGCCTGCGCCGCTGCCGCCAGAACCTCGGCCTTTCCCATCAGCTTGGTCGCCTTGACGCCGGTGTCGTGATGCGCGCTTTGCGAGCAATAGCCGCAATCCTCGGGGCAGCCGCCAGTCTTGATGCTCAAGAGCTGCGCGGTCTCCACCACCTCAGGATCGAAATGCGCGGCATGGACCGCTGCCGCGCGGGCGATCAGCCTCGGAAACGGCAGCGCATGGATCTCGCGGGCCTGCGCCATCGTCCAGTCGGAGCGGATCGAACCGCTCATTTGAGCCACCCTACGAGACGGGCAATGCCGGGCCGCGCGAGCGCAATCAGCCCTGTCGCCAGTGCGATTTTCACCAGATCGCCCAGCAGGAACGGCGCGATCCCCAGCGCGAGCAACTCAGGCGCTGGCACGAAGAGCGCAAGCCACGCCACGCCGCAGCCATAGACCAGCGCGAGAGCTGCGAGCATCGCCGCGAAGCTGCCGAGTACACTGCGATGTTGCGCGAACCGTCCGACCAGACCCGCCGCGAGCAGGTAGCCCAGCAAATAGCCCCCCGTCGGACCGACCATATAGGCCAGCCCGATTCCGCGTTCCGGCGTGCCGGAGAAGACCGGAAATCCCAGCGCCCCCGCGCCGAGATAGGCCATCATCGCCGCCAGCCCCAGACGCGGCCCAAGCGCGCCCGCCACAAGGAACACTGCCAGCGTGTGCAGCGTCATCGGCACGGGCCAGAACGGGATTTGCAGCTTCGCCCCAAGGGTGATCAGCGCCGCGCCCGCGATCGCAACGGCAAGCCCGCGCGCGGCAGGCAGGGAATTCGCTGCGGTGTTCAGCGGTGAGGGGGTTCGGAAAAAGGGTGTCATTGCAAGCCTCCGGTCAATGGCATCGAATCTATCTATAGTTAGAAGGATGCTATCAGCGCTCGCAATTCAGATTATAGATAATTAGCCGGAAATCAGATAAGACCTTTTCAAAGCATCATTTTTTGCCCCAGCAACCCGCCGCCCGATGCGCCCGACATGTTGCGAGAGCGTGGCGCAGGCGTGATCCACCCTGCCCTTGCGCAGCGCGTCCAAAATCGCGCGGTGGTCATGATCGGTGCGCGCCTCCCAGTCCTGACGCCATGCGGCAAACAAGAAGCGCGCGCTGGCGGCCTGCAAATCATCGATGGTTTTCAGCAGGCGCGGCATCGCGCAAGGCGCTAGCAGCATCCGGTGGAATTCGCGGTTCGCCGCCTCCCAATCGCGCACCGTCTCAGCCGTATCGACGCGCCGCGTAACCTCTTCCGCTGCCTCAAGATCTGCGCGTTTCAGATTGGGTGCGGCATGGCGCAACGCCAAGGATTCAAGGCTCGCGCGCATCTGCGCCACCTCGCGCAGTTCGGCCATATCAAACTCCGTCACCCGCACCCCGCGGCGCGGCAGGCTCTCGGCCAGGCCCTGCGATTCCAACTGCCGGAACGCCTCGCGCACCGGCACATGGCTGGCGCCGAATTCGGTTGCGATATGATCCTGCCGCAGCCGCGCACCGGGCGGAATCACGCCGGTGATGATGCGATCAGCCAGAATGCGGGCAATTCGCGCAGAATGGGTCTCGTCGATGTCTTTGCTCATGAACTATAGATAATTCAGATCAGCCGGATTGTCGATCCATCCGCGCGCGACATGGCGCCTCATCTGGGCCTCATCAGCCCCCTCAGGCAAGAAACATCAGCCCCGCCAGCACCAGCGCGGCCAAGAACACGGTCTGCGCGATGATAATCACAATCGCCGCGCCGCCCACGTCTTTCAACTCCGCCAGAGACGTCTTCATCCCGACCGCCGCCACCGCCGTCACCAGCATCGCGCGCGACAGCGTGTCGATCGGGCCGATCACTACGGCAGGCACCAGATGCGCCGAATTCGCCGCCGCCAGCAGGAGAAACGCCAGCACAAACCCCGGCACCAAAGGCGGGCGCTTGGCCCCTGCGGGCACCGAGTTGCGCAGCACCAGCGCGCCGATGAACACCACGGGCGCAAGCAAGGTCACGCGCAGCAATTTGACCAGCGTCGAGATGTCGCCGACCTCATCGGAGACCGAATAACCCGCCCCAACCACCTGCGCGACATCATGGATCGTGCCGCCCAGAAACACGCCAGCGAGTTTGGGGCCAAGGCCGAGTTGCTCGGTCAGCACCGGATAGAGGATCATCGCCAATGTTGACATCAGCGTGACGGAAATGACGGTGAAGGAGAGATCGCGCTCGCTCTCGGCGCGGTTCGGCAGAAGCGAGCTAATCGCCATCGCGGCGGAGGCCCCGCAGATCGCAACCGCCCCGCCCGTGAGGAAGCCAAACAGACGATTTTTGCCAATCAGCGGCGCGAGGGCCACCGAAATCAGGATTGTCGCCGCCACGGCGAGCAGCACCAAAATCACATTGGCCGCGCCGATCTGCGCCAGCATCTCCGCACTGACGCGCACACCCAAAAGCGCCACCCCGATCCGCAAGATCGAGCGCGAGGCAAAGAGGATCCCCGCCTGCGCCCGCGCATCCTCAGAGAGAAATTGCAGCGGCATCCCCAATAAGATCGCCATCAGCATGACCGGCGCGCCGTAATGATCGGAGAGAAACTGCGCCGCCATCGCCACCATCAGCACGATCAGCAGCCCCGGAACAATGGCGCGGATCTTATCGCGCAGGCCGATCGGTGCGGGAGGCTGCGGGGAGGGCGATTGCGGCTCGGAACTGCGCGGCGCGCGCGGGGCATCATTCATCTGGGGCATTCTTGGCCTCTCGGATCAACCATCAGGGACAGGGCAACTGCGCATCGCGTAATGCGAGATCGCCCGCGCAGCGCGGGCGCGCCTGCCGTTCACAGCCTAGAAAACACTCCCACCGAGACATCGCAAGCCCGCAACCGCACTTGCCCCGTCCTGCCGTTGCGGAGCCAGACAAACATCGGCCCGCAGAGTTGAGGCCCATAACGCGGCTGCAGAGATCAGGCCCCAAGATCAGGCATTGAGATGCCAGCGCCCGTCGATTATGACAAAGGCTCGTTAGCTTGGGCCCGATGACATTGGGCCCTTCGGTCCGCGCGGCCCCGCGTGGCGCGACCTGTTGAGGGGGAGGCCCATGGAACGTGCGTTGCGCCTTGTCGGCCCCTCCCCAGCACGTGTGCGCGTGGCGGGGGTAAGCTGGTCCCCCAAGGACTCCGGCCCGATCATCGAGAACATCGGATTTGAGGTCGCCGCCGGCGAGATGCTAGCCATCGTCGGCCCCAATGGCGCGGGCAAATCCAGCCTTCTGCGCTGCCTCTACCGCTTCCATCGGCCCAGCGCCGGCGTGGTGGAAATCGATGGTCGCGATATCTGGTCGCTGCCGCCCCGCGCGGTCGCCCGCAAGATCGCCACCGTGTTGCAAATGCCTGTCAGCGATTTTGGCCTCAGCGTGGCCGAGGTGGTGGAGATGGGGCTGACGCCGCATGATCCGCTGCCGCAATCCGCGGCCTATGCGGCGGTGCTTGATGCGCTGGAGGTGATGGGCCTTGCACAGATGGGGCCGCGCCTCTTCGCCTCGCTTTCCGGCGGGGAGAAGCAGCGGGTGATGATCGCCCGCGCGCTGGTGCAAAAGCCCGATCTGCTGATCCTTGACGAGCCGACGAACCATCTCGACATCCGGCATCAGCTCGAAGTGCTCGCCCTGCTTGAAGCGCTGCCGACCACGGTGATCGTCTCGCTGCACGATCTGGCGCTCGCCTCCGCCCATGCGGACCGTGTGTTGCTGCTCGATCAGGGGCGGCAGGTGCGGATCGGGGCGCCGCTTGATGTGCTTACCCCGCAGACCATCCGCGAGACCTTCGCCGTGGAGGCCGCTATCGACCGCCATCCGATCACCGACCGTCCGCGATTCTCGTTCCATAGTTCCAACGATATATCCTGAGGAGTCCTCCCCTTTGCGCCTGACCGCTTTGCCCGTTCTTGCCCTGCCCACCGCCCTCTTGCTGACTGTTGCGCAGACCGCGGCTGCGTCGGAGTTCCCCGTCACAGTGCAGAGCTGCAACCGCGAGGTCACCTTCACCGCTCCGCCGCAGCGCGCGGTGTCCAATGATGTGAACCTCACAGAAATGATGCTGGTGCTGGGCCTGCGCGACCGGATGGTGGGCTATACGGGCGTGACCGAGTGGAAGACCTTGGATGAGGTGCTGCGCGCCGATATCGAGGAGCTGCCCGAGCTATCCCCCGCCTATCCGACGAAGGAAGTGCTGCTCGGCGCGGATGCGGATTTCTACTTTGCGGGCTGGAATTACGGGATGAATGTCGGCGGCGAGGTCACGCCCGAGACGCTCGCCCCGTTTGACATCGCGGTCTATGAATTGGCCGAGAGCTGCATCAAAATCATGCCCAAGGCGAAATCCTCGATGGAGGATCTCTATACCGATCTGCGCAATCTGGGCCGGATCTTCGGCGTGGGTGAGCGCGCCGAGGCGCTGATCGCGGGCTATGAGGCCGATCTGAACGCCTTCACCGCGACGTTGGATCACAGCACGACCCCGAATGTGTTCGTCTACGATTCGGGCGAGGATAAACCCTTTACCGCAGGGCGTTACGCGATGCCGACCGCGCTGATCGAGGCGGCAGGCGGGCGCAATATTCTCGACGATCTCGATACGAGCTGGGCCGAGATCGGCTGGGAGCCGGTGATCGAGCGCAACCCCGATGTGATCGTGATTGTGAACTACGGCAATGTCACCGCTGAAGAAAAGATCGCCTTCATGAAGGACAATCCCGCCTTCAAGGATATCCCCGCCGTGCGCGATGATCGGTTTGTGGTGCTGGAATATGTCGAGGCCACACCGGGGCCGCGCAATATCGAGGCGGTCAAACGGCTCGCCGCCGCCTTCGCCGCGAAATAACCCAATCGCCGCACGCGCCGCACGCGGCGGAACCCGTATCGGAACCTCATGTCCCACAAGAACCTTGTCACCGGATTTCGCCATATCCTGCTGCACAATCTGCCGCTGCTGATTGTCGCGCTGATCGTGATTTTGATCGGCGTGATGATCCTTGCGGTCAGTGTCGGCGCGGTGCGGATTCCGCTGGAGGTGGTCTGGGGGTCGATCCTGAATCATATCGTGCCCAATACGGTCGAGGTCACATGGTCGGCGGGGCGCGACAATATCGTCTGGGAGGTGCGGCTGCCGCGCGTGGTGCTGGGTGCATTGGTGGGGGCAAGCCTCGCCTTGGTCGGGGCCGCGCTGCAATCGGTGACGCGCAACCAGCTCGCCGATCCGCATCTTTTGGGAATTTCCTCTGGCGCGGCGCTCGGCGCGATCATCGTCTTGATGCATACGGGGCTGCTGTTCGGCCTCGCGACGGTGCCGATCTTCGCCTTTGGGGGCGCGCTTCTGACCACTGCCGTGGTGGTGGGCGTGGCCAATCTGGTGGATGGCACCAACGCAAGCCGGCTGATCCTGACGGGGGTAGCGGTGTCCTTCGTGGTGACTTCTTTGGGCAGTCTGGGGATCTTTCTGGGCGATCCGCGCGCGGCCCATACGGTGGTGTTCTGGATGCTTGGCGGATTGGGCCTCTCGCAATGGGCGCAACTGCCATATCCACTGGCAGCGCTGATTTTCTGCGGGGCCTATTTGCTTTGGAATGCTCGCAATTTCAACGCGATGACGCTGGGCGATGAGACCGCGACGACGCTCGGCCTGCCCGCCAAACGGTTTCGGATGATGGTGTTCGTCATCTGCGCGCTGCTCACAGGCAGTGCGGTGGCCTTCTCCGGGATCGTCTCATTCGTCGGGCTGATGATGCCGCATCTGGTGCGGATGCTGGTGGGCGGGGATTACCGCCGCGTGCTGCCGCTCTCGGCGCTGTTCGGCGCGATCTTCCTCGTGCTGGCCGATATCGCCGCCCGCGTCATCATCCCGCCGCAGGATGTGCCCTTAGGGGTGATCACCGGCTTGGTCGGCGGGGTGTTCGTGCTGGGCTTGATGCGCCGGAACGGGCGGATCGGCTAGGCGCGGTTGGGGCTGTTAGCGGTGGCGAGATAGACCGCGGTTTCAATAACCACATGAAAGACATGCCAGCCGCCTAGCCCGTTTCGGCCCGTAAACCCTCCATTTGGGCGCCAACCGCGATGCATTGCACGATGGCGGCTGATCGAACGAAACTGCGGTATGAAGTTTACTGAGATTGCGATTTTCTCAGAATTTCGGTGATCATTGGCTTTGTGAAATCCGCGACCGGATCTTCAGCCTTGTTTGACGTTCGGTGGTATTCGCCTGCGTCAAATGCCTCGTAAATTTGATAAAACGGCTCGGGCAATTGCTGCGCGTCGAGATCATCGAGATCGTCAAGAGCAAGGTTCCAAAGGTCGTTCATAATTGCGTCGCCGATTGCGTAGCTTAGCGAACCATTGTGGAAACGTTGGGCGACTTCGAGGCCCGCAGAGTTATAAAACTCGGTCAATCCTATCGCTTTCGCCAATCTCATTACGTCATCGTGCGTTATCCGTTGGCTGGGGTTCGAAGCGACAACGTCGATTAATTCCTGAAAATTGCGCGCCATCTTCTGATCCTCCGAACGTCCGAGGTTGGCTATACTCAGCCAATTTTCCTGACGTCAAGCCAAGGCCGCGATCAAACTTACCCCAAAGTGCAGATGCGCGCGAAGCATCTTCGCAGATGGTTGCAGTCGCCAAACGTTATAGTATAACAATAGTTATATTATAACAATTAGCGAGGCCGTTATGCACGCCACCCCCCTGCCCGTTACCGTCCTCTCCGGCTTTCTGGGGGCCGGAAAAACCACCCTCCTGAACCGCATTCTCAACAATCGCGAGGGCTTGCGCGTTGCCGTCATTGTCAACGATATGTCCGAGGTGAATATCGACGCTGATCTGGTGCGCGCGCAGAATGATCTCAGCCGCACCGAAGAAACGCTGGTGGAAATGTCGAACGGCTGCATCTGCTGCACCCTGCGCGAGGATCTCTTGCTGGAAGTGCGGCGCTTGGCGGAGGCGGGGCGGTTCGACTATCTGCTGATCGAGAGCACGGGGATTTCCGAGCCGCTGCCCGTTGCCGCCACCTTCGAGTTCCGCGATGAGGCGGGCGCGAGCCTCGCCGATATCACGCGGCTCGATACGATGGTGACGGTGGTGGATGCCGCGAACCTGCTGCGCGATTATGCCAGCCATGATTTCCTGAGTGATCGCGGGCAGGCAGATGCCGAGGCGGGCGACCGCAGCTTGGTGACGTTGCTCGTCGAGCAGATCGAATTCGCCGATGTGCTGATCCTCAACAAGGTCGATGAGGCCAGCCCGCAGACATTGGACGCCGCGCGCAAGATCCTGCGCAGTCTGAATGCGGATGCCAAAATTATTGAAACAAATCACTCCGACGTGCCTCTGGGCGCAGTTTTGAACACAAAATTGTTCGATTTCGACAAGGCGCATCAGCATCCGATGTGGGCGAAAGAGCTCTACGGCTTTGCCGATCACATACCTGAAACCGAAGAATATGGCGTGGCCTCCTATGTCTACCGCGCCCGCGCGCCGTTTGAGCCGCGCAAGATTTACGATCTGCTCAACGGCGATCTGTCCGGCGTGATCCGTGCGAAAGGGCATTTCTGGCTGGCGACGCGCCCCGATTTCGTGGCCGAATTCTCACTGGCGGGCGCGCTGTCCAGTGTGGCCCCGCTTGGGCGTTGGTGGGCAGGCGTTCCGCGCGAGCGTTGGCCGGAGGCCGATCACGCGCGCAGCTATCTCGAGGCGCATTGGCAGGAGCCTTGGGGCGATCGGCGGCAGGAACTCGTGTTCATCGGCGCGGGGATTGATTGGCCCGCCCTCAAAGCGCGGCTGGATGCGGCGCTGCTGCCGGTGGTTGCCGGTGCCACGCCCGAGGCTTTGCGCGCGCCCAGCGTCACCTCCCTGCCCGATCCGTTCCCCGTCTGGCAGATGTAATCGGCCGCCTGAAGATGCGCAAAAACAGCAATACCGGCGCGACATCCCTGCCGCGCCGCCGCCGGAGCGGCGATCCGATGCTGGCGTTTGACAGCCTGCCCGCCCCGCTCCGGCACTGGCTGGCGCATGCCGCGAGGCCGTGGTCGCCCGCGTCTTGCCGCAAGATCTGGCTGGAGGGGCGGCAGCGCGGCGAGAGCGCGGAGGATTTGATCGCGCGATTGCAGCGCGCCGAGGCCAAGACTTTGGCGCGCGAAGAGGGTGCGCGCGAAGAGACACGAGAGACGCGGCGCAGGGCCTAGCGTTTGCGGAAAAACTTCGAGCGGGCATAGAGCGCCTCCAGCCGCTCCATCCGCGCCGAGGTCTCCTCCCATGTCAGGCTCTGGACCGAGGCCATCAGCGTCTCGATCAGAACTTGCAGCGCCACGGTGGAATCCCACGCCGAAGGCACTTCGATCTGCGCCGAGAAGCGGTAGCGCGCATGGGCGGCGGCGGGCGAGACCCAAGGATCGGTGATCACCACCACCTCCGCCCCCTGCTCCGCCGCCATTTCCACCAGTTGCAGCACGTTATTCTCATAGCGCCGGATATCGAAAGCCAACAGCACATCGCCCGCTTTCAGATCCAGCATCCGCGGCGGCCATGCGTTCGAGACTGCCGACATCAACGAGACATTTGGCCGGATCACCTTCATATGGGTGACGAAATATTCTGCCATCGCCAGCGTGATCCGCCCGCCCGTGGCGAAGATCTGGCGGCTTGGGTCGGCCATAAGCGCCGCCACCGCATCAAATTCCGCATGGTCGATCTGGCTCAACGTGGCTTGCAGATTGCCCAGCACCGCATCGGCAAAGCGGTTGAGGATATGGGTATCGGGCACGCCACCCGCCCAGCGATCATGTTTGGTCAACGGCGAGACGAGGCGCTCTTCCACTTCGGCGCGCACGGCGGATTGAAAATCGGGATAGCCCTTGAACCCCATCTTCTGCACCAGCCGGATCACCGTCGGCGAGGAGACCTCCGCCGCTTTGGCGAGTTGCGTCACCGAGCCCAGCGCCGCCACGGGATAGTGGCGCATCAAATGGCTGGCCACTTGGCGCTCGGTCTTGGTCATCGCGTCAAAGCTGGCGCGGATCTGCTCTTCGATGGTTTTTCGTATTGCTGCCAAAACGAGCACTCCCCAGCCGATCCGCAAAGAATAGATCGTAACAGAATTTTCACAACTGAAATATTCTTGACAGACCGCCCTGCGACAGACGAGCCTGAGGGCAAGCGATCAGTTCAGAATCGCTCTGAGCCGATCCGGCTCTTCGACAGACGGGAGGGCCTATGGCCGCACCACAAGACATTGTGCAGATCACGCCGCGAGACGGCGATCTCGTGCTGGTGTGCGAGCATGCCTCCAATACCTTCCCCCCGCCTTGGGGCGATTTGGGGCTGACGGAGGCACAACGCGAAGCGCATATCGCGTGGGATCCGGGCGCTTTGCCCGTCGCGCGGGCCTTGGCCGAGGTGCTGAATGCCACGCTGGTCGAGGCGCGGGTCTCGCGGCTGATCTATGATCTCAATCGACCGCCGCACTCCAAAGGTGCGATGCCGGAGGTCTCGGAAATCTTCGAGATCGCAGGGAATAAGGATCTATCCGAGGCCGCGCGGCTGGCGCGCACCCGTGCGATTTATCTGCCGTTTCACGACGCCCTGCGCGCGCATCTGGCCGAGCGGTTGGCCGCACGCCGCCCCACACAGATCATCACAGTGCATTCCTTCACCCCGATCTACCACGGCACGCAGCGGGCGGTGGAATTCGGCGTGATCCATGATGCAGATCCCTCGCTGGCAGAGGCGATTGTCGCCGAGGCCCGCGCCCAAACGCCGCTGAAAACCGAATTGAACGCGCCCTATAGCGCCGCCGATGAGGTCACCCATACGCTCGCGCTGCATGCCACGCCGATGGGGCTGCGCAATGCGATGCTGGAGATCCGCAATGATCTGATCGCCACGCCGGAAACCCAAGAAAGCATGGCGCTGACGCTCGCGCCGGTGCTGAAATCCGCCTTTGAGAGATTGGAGAGCTGATGCCCAATTGGACCCGCAGCTATGTGCGCTATGTCGAGGCGTTCAATTACCGCGTCGGGCGGTTCGCGATGTATCTGCTGTTTATGATCATGGCGATTTTGCTCTATTCCTCTTTCACCAAGATCATCCACCTCCCCGCGCTTTGGACGCTGGAAATGGCACAGTTCACGCTGGTCGCCTATTACCTGCTCGGCGCGCCCTATACCTTCCAGCTTGGCACCAATGTGCGGATGGATCTGCTCTATGCGCGGTTCTCGCCGCGCGCGCAGGCAATGTGGGATGTGGTCACGATCTTCTGCCTGATCTTCTACCTCGGGGTGATGCTCTACGGTGCGGTGGAAAGCACCGCCTATTCGATTGAGGTCGGTGAGCGGAACCCCTCCGCATGGCGGCCCTATATGTGGCCGCTCAAACTGATCATTTCGTTCAGCTTCCTGCTGATGCTGTTGCAAGCCACCGTGCATTTGATCCGCGATATCGCGGTGCTGCGCGGGGAGGAGATCTGAATGGAATACGAAACTATCGCGATTTTGATGTTCTCGACGATGCTCCTGATGATGATCACGGGGCAGCGGGTGTTCGGCGCAATCGGCTTTGTGGCGGTGGTCGCGGCGATCTCGCTTTGGGGCACCGGCGGATCGGATATGGGCTTTTCGGCGGTGATGAAGCTGATGAAATGGACGCCCCTTCTGACCCTGCCGATGTTCGTGTTCATGGGCTATGTGATGTCGGAAAGCCGCTTGGCGGAAGACCTCTATAAGATGTTCCATGTCTGGTTCGGCCCCCTGCCCGGCGGCTTGGCGATTGGCACGATTCTGTTGATGGTGATGATTTCCGCAATGAACGGGCTGTCTGTCGCAGGCATGGCGATTGGGGCGACGATTGCGCTGCCGGAACTCGTGAAGCGCAACTATGACAAGCTGATGATTTCGGGGGTGATTCAGGCGGGCTCTAGTCTCGGGATCCTGATTCCGCCCTCGGTCGTGCTGGTGCTCTATGCGCTGATCGCGCGTCAGCCAGTGTCGCATCTGTGGCTGGCGGGGCTGTTCCCCGGCCTGTTGATGGCCACCTTCTTCATCATCTATATCGTGATCCGCTGCCGGATGAACCCCGAGTTGGCCCCCGCAATGTCGCGCGAAGAGGTCGCTGCGATCCCGCGCGCGGAGAAGTTCAAACTGCTGCGCGCAGGGCTGCTGCCGCTGTTCATCTTCGCGGCGATGATGATCCCGTTTGTGAATGGCTGGACCTCGCTGACCGAGGCCTCCGTCGTCGGCGCGCTCTCCTCTGTGGTGGCCGCCGTGCTCAAACGCCGCTTCACCCGTGAAGTGTTCGAGGTCGCGACCCGCTCGACACTGGCGATCACGGTGATGTTCATGCTGATCATCACCGCGGCGCTGTCGTTTGGCGCGGTGTTCGATGGGCTCGGCGCGAGCAATGCAATCAAGAACTTCTTCCTTGAGGATCTTGGCCTTGGCCCGTGGCAGATCCTGATCTTGATGCAGCTGAGCTTCCTCGTGATGGGGATGTTCCTCGACGATACCGCGATGCTGGTGATCGTCGCCCCCGTCTATGTGCTCTTGGCGCGAGAGTTGGATTTCAACCTGATCTGGTATGGCATCCTCTACACGATCACTTGCCAGATCGCCTATCTCACGCCACCCTTCGGCTATAACCTGTTCTTGATGAAAGCCATGGCCCCCAGCGAGTTCACCCTTCCGGTGATTTACCGCTCGGTGATCCCCTTCGTGCTGGTGATGCTCGCCACGCTGATCACCGTCATGGTTTTCCCGCAGATCGCGCTTTGGCTGCCCGAGGCGGTCTACGGAAACTAATCCCATAACCAGAGGCCAAAAGGCCCGCCCCCTTTCAACATGGAGAGATCATATGACCACCAGAAGAAAGTTCCTCACCTCCGGCGCGCTCGCGGCGGGTGCCGCCACCCTCGCCGCCCCGTCGATCGCGCAATCCTCGCCGATCAAATGGCGGATGCAGACCTATGCAGGCACGGCTCTGGGCGAAGAGGTTGTCAAACCGGCGGTTGAAGCCTTCAACCAGATCGCAGACGGGCAAATGGAGATCGAGCTGTTCTACGCCGATCAACTCGTGCCCACGGGCGAGCTGTTCCGCGCGATGCAAAAGGGCACGATCGATGCCGTGCAATCGGATGACGACTCGATGGCCTCGCCCACCGAAGTCACCGTGTTCGGCGGCTATTTCCCGCTCGCGCTGCGCTATTCGCTCGACGTGCCTGCGCTGTTCAACTCCTACGGCCTCAAAGAGATCTGGGAGGAAGAATATTCCAAGGTCGGGATCAAGCATATCTCCGCAGGCTCTTGGGATCCGTGCCATTTCTCGATGAAAGATCCGATCAACTCGCTGGCCGATCTCTCGGGCAAGCGGGTGTTCACCTTCCCCACGGCGGGCCGTTTCCTGTCGCGCTTCGGCGTGGTGCCGGTCACCGTGCCGTGGGAAGATGTGGAAGTCGCGCTGCAAACCGGCGAATTGGACGGGGTGGCGTGGTCCGGCATCACCGAGGTTTACACCGCAGGCTGGCAGAAATCCGCGCCTTACTTCCTGACAAACAACATCTCCGGCGCATGGATCGGCCATTTCTTCGCCAATATGGACCGCTGGAACGAGATCCCCGAAACCATGCGCACCCTCATGCAGATGTGCTTCGACAGCTCGCATCTTTACCGCCAGCATTGGTATTGGTCCGGCGAGGCGAAACTGCGCGTTGAGGGCGCCGACACCACCCTCACCACGATCCCTGATGCGGAATGGGCCACGGTTGAGGCCGAGGCGCAGAAGTTCTGGGATGAAATCGCCGCCGAGAGCGAAACCAAGGCGAAAGTTGTCAATATCATTAAGACTTACAACGATACGATGACCAAGGCTGGGCGGCCCTACCGCTACAGCTAAGACATCCCGCTGCGGGGAGGAGGAGCTTCCCGCAGCGCCCATCGTTGACCTGACCATTCTGGGAGAGACCCATGCCTGCGAACCTGACCTTTGACGCGCTCAAAGCCGCTGTCACCTCTGGGGAGATCGACACTGTCATCGTCTGCCTTGTCGATATGCAGGGAAGGATGCAGGGCAAACGTTTCCAAGCGGCGCATTTTGTCGAGAATGCCGAGGAAACCCATTGCTGCAATTACCTGCTCGCCACCGATATGGAGATGGCCACCGTCCAGGGCTATAAAGCAACCTCATGGGAGCAGGGCTACGGCGACTATGTGATGAAGCCCGATCTCTCCACCCTGCGCCGTCTGGCGTGGCTGGAGGGTACCGCGATGGTGATGTGCGACGTGCTCGATCACCACACCCATAACCCTGTCCCCCACGCCCCGCGCTCGATCCTGAAGGCGCAGATTGATCGCGCCCGTGCGATGGGGTTCGAGCCGATGATGGCGACGGAGTTGGAGTTTTACCTCTTCGAGGAGAGCTTCCCCGAACTGTTCGACGCAGGCTACCCCGACCCGACCCCGATCGCGCGCTATAATGTCGATTACGGTCTGTTTGGCACCGCGCGGGACGAACCGATCATGCGCGCGATCCGCAATGATCTCTATGCCTCGGGCATACCGATTGAATGTTCCAAAGGCGAGGCAGATGCGGGCCAGGAGGAAGTAAACGCGAAATACTCCGACGCGATGGATACCGCCGATATGCATTGCATCATCAAGCACGGCACCAAGGAAATCGCGCAGGCGCATGGGGCTTCCGTCACCTTCATGGCGAAATACGATCATCGTCGCGCGGGTTCCTCCTCGCATGTGCATCAATCGCTGTGGAAAGACGGCGCGAATGCGTTTTATGACTCTGCCGCCAATCACGGCATGTCCGGCGTAATGAAGCATTTCTTGGGCGGGCAACTCGCCTTCGCGCGCGAAATCACTGCCTTCCTCGCGCCCAATATCAACAGCTACAAACGCTTCTGCGTCGGCATGTTCGCGCCCACCAAGGCTGTCTGGTCGCGCGACAACCGAACCGCAGGCTTCCGCATCTGCGGCGAGAACACCAAATCCGTGCGCGTGGAATGCCGGATCGGCGGCGCGGATCTCAACCCTTATCTCGCCTGCGCGGCCTTGCTCGCGGCGGGGCTTGAAGGGATCGAACAAATGGCGGATGCAGGGGCGGAGTTCACCGGCGATCTCTATGCCCAAGCCGAGGCCGCCAGCGTGCCAACCACTTTGGAAGAGGCGGCAGAGGCATTGAAAGACAGCGAGATGCTCAACCGCGCCTTCGGGGCCGATGTGGTGGAACATTACTACCGCGCCGCCCGTTGGGAAATCGAGCAAAGTCGCTCTGTCGTGACCGATTGGGAACGTCATCGCGGCTTTGAGCGCGCCTGAAACCAGTGCCTTCTGTTCGCAGGGGCACGACACCTGACAATCGCGCCAAATCCGGCGCAGGGATGGATCCTATGACCAAGACACTCCACTGTATCTCGCCCGTTGACGGCAGCACCTATGCCGAGCGCAAAACGCTCGACGCCGCCGAGGCGCAGGCCTGCGCGGATCGCGCCCGCGCCGCCCAGCCCGCTTGGGCCGCGCGGCCCTTGGCCGAGCGCATCGCATTGGTGAAAGCCGGTGTGGCCAAGCTCGACGAGATGAAGGATCAACTCGTTGAGGAGCTGGCGTGGCAAATGGGCCGCCCGACGCGGTACGGCGGCGAGTTCGGCGGCGTGCATGACCGCACCAATTACATGTCCGATATCGCGGCTGAGACTCTCGCGCCGATGGTCGTTGAGGATAGCGCAGGGTTCAAACGCCAGATCGCGCGCGAGCCTGTGGGCGTGGTCTTCATCGTCGCGCCGTGGAACTACCCCTATCTCACCACGATCAACACGCTGGCCCCTGCCCTGATCGCGGGCAATACGGTTGTTCTCAAACATGCCACGCAAACGATGCTGGTCGGCGAGCGTCTGGCCGAGGCCTTCCATGCGGCGGGCATCCCTGAGGATGTGTTCCAGAACGTCTGCCTGAGCCATGAGGGCACCGAAGCGCTGATCCAGAATCGCGCGTTCAACTTCATCAACTTCACCGGCTCTGTCGGCGGCGGTGCGGCAATGGAGCGCGCAGCAGCAGGCACGTTCACCGGCCTCGGGCTGGAGCTGGGCGGCAAAGATCCCGCCTATGTGATGGCCGACGCCGATCTGGAGGCCGCCGTCGACGGGCTGATGGATGGCGCGATGTTCAACGCCGGCCAATGTTGCTGCGGGATCGAGCGGATCTATGTCCACGAGAGCCTCTATGATGCCTTTGTCGAGAAAGCCGTGGCATGGGTGAAAACCCTGAAGCTCGGCAATCCTTTCGACGCCGCCACCACCATCGGCCCGATGGCGAACAAGCGTTTCGCCGCCACCGTGCGCGAGCAGATCGCCGAGGCGATCACCGATGGCGCGACCGCGCTGATTGATCCCGCGCTGTTCCCCGAGGATGATGGCGGCGCTTATCTCGCACCGCAGATCCTCGTCGATGTGCACCATGAAATGCGGGTGATGCGCGAGGAAAGCTTCGGCCCCGTCGTGGGCATTATGAAGGTCTCCTCGGACGCGGAAGCCATCGCCGCGATGAACGATAGCCCCTATGGGCTGACCTGCTCGATCTGGACGAATGACCCCGCCCGCGCAGAGGAAATCGGCGCGCAGATCGATACGGGCACAGTGTTCATGAACCGCTGCGATTATCTCGATCCGGCGCTGTGCTGGACGGGCTGCAAAGACACCGGACGGGGCGGATCGCTCTCGCCGCTGGGCTATAACGCGGTCACACGACCGAAATCCTACCATCTCAAGAAGGTGACGAAATGAGCTCGCTGACCGCTAACTGGTCCTACCCCACCGCCATCAAATTCGGCGCGGGGCGGATCTCAGAACTGGCCGACCACTGCAAAGCCAGCGGCATCACCCGCCCGCTTTTGGTGACCGATAAGGCGCTGGCCGCGCTGCCGATCACGGCTGCCGCGCTGGACGCGCTGGAAGCCGCAGGCCTTGGCCGCGCGGCATTCTCGGAGGTCGATCCGAACCCGAATGAGATCAATATGGCGGCGGGGATCGAGGTTTACCTCGCGGGCAATCATGACGGGGTGATCTGCTTTGGCGGCGGCTCCGCGCTCGATCTGGGCAAGATGATCGCCTTGATGGCGCATCAAAAGGATCTCAGCGTTTGGGATCTTGAAGATATCGGCGATTGGTATACCCGCGCCGATGCCACCAAAATCGCGCCGATCATCGCCGTGCCGACAACCGCTGGCACCGGTTCAGAAGTGGGGCGCGCTGGCGTTTTGACCAATTCGGTGACCCATAAGAAAAAGATCATCTTCCACCCCAAACTGCTGCCCGTGGTCACGATCTGTGATCCTGAGCTGACCGTGGGGATGCCCGCTTTCATCACCGCAGGCACCGGAATGGATGCGCTGGCGCATTGCCTCGAGGCCTATTGCTCGCCGTTCTTCCATCCGATGTCGCAAGGCATCGCGCTGGAAGGGATGCGGCTGGTGTTCGAGAACCTGCCGAAGGTCTATGCCACCCCAACCGATCTCGAGGCCCGCGCGCAGATGATGGCGGCAGCGGCTATGGGCGCGGTTGCGTTCCAAAAGGGGCTGGGCGCGATCCACTCGCTGTCGCATCCGGTGGGCGCGGTTTACGGCACGCATCACGGCACCACGAATGCCTGCGTGATGCCGATGGTGCTGGATTTCAACCGTGCCGCGATTGAGGATCGGATCGAGAAAGCCGCCGCCTATCTCGGGATTTCCGGCGGGTTCGACGGGTTCAAAGCGGCGGTGATGGACCTGCGCAGCGCCTTGAACATCCCCGCAACCCTGACAGCGATGGGCGTGAAGGCGGAAGATCTCGATATGCTGACGGATATGGCGATGGAAGATCCCTCCTGCGGCGGGAATCCGGTGACAATGACGCATGAGAACACCCGCGCGCTGTTCGAGGCCTGCCTCTAACAGCACGGCTACTCGCGTCCCAAACATTCAGCCCCGCCGGATCTCCCTCCGGCGGGGTTCTTCATCTCACAGCCCGCTGTTCACCCCTGCGCAACAGGTGGCGTATTTTCGCCCATGGATCGGCGTGAAACCCTCGCACTTTGCCTGAAATGCGATATAAGAACCTGAATATTGGGGCAGGAGGCTGCGGCGAACGCAGCGAGTATATGGCGCAAATCGTATCACGACCGATGACATCCAAGAAAACCGCTCGGAAATCCCGTGCGCGGCAGGTCGCCTCGAGCAAAGCGTTCCGTCGCTCTGTTCTGGGCTTGGCGGGCCTCTCGGTCATCTATGGTGCCGCCACCTCTGCAGAACCCCTGATCACCCAGACGCGCGGCACCTATGGCTCGCCTGGCGTGATCGATATGCCCACGGCAGAAGTGTTCAACGATGGCTACGTCGGCATGTCGAGCATGTTCTGGGGGGCGGGATCGCGCCACAATATCTCGTTCCAGATCAGCCCGCGCCTGACAGGGGTGTTCCGCTACACCTCGATTGATGACGGCTATCTCGATGGGACCGATGATCAATATTATGATCGTTCGTTTGACCTGCATTATCAGATCCTTGGCGAAAGCGACACATGGCCGGCACTCGCGATCGGCCTGCGCGATTTCGTCGGAACCGGCATCTATTCGGGCGAATATATCGTCGCGACCAAAGCCCTGCGCCCCAATCTCACCGTCACGGGCGGTCTGGGCTGGGGCCGTCTGGGCAGCAAGGGCGGCATCGGCTCGCCCTTCGGCACACGCCCCGCATTTGATATCGGCAACGGCGGCGAAACCAATTCGATGCAATGGTTCAAAGGCGAGGCTGCGCCCTTCTTCGGGGTCGAATGGTCGCCGCGCCAGAACCTGATGCTCAAGGCGGAATATTCCTCCGACAACATCGACTATGAGCAGCAAGCGGGCAATGTCACGCGGAAATCTTCGCTCAACTTCGGCGCCGATTACCGGATTTCCGAAACGATGAGTGCCTCGGTCTATTCGCTCTATGGCGATTCTGTCGGCTTCCAGTTCAACATGGTGCTCGATCCCAAAGGCACCGCTTATCCCTCCGGTCTGGAGCGGGCGCCGCTTCCGGTGCGCCCGCGCCCGAACCCGAATGTGGATATGGCGGCATGGTCGCAGGCTTGGACGGCAGAGCCGGACGCGCCGCCAGTCTTGCGCGAGTCCGTTGCAACGGCGCTGTCCAAAGAAGGTATCCATCTCGAGCGCATGGGCCTTTCGGGCGAGCGTGTCGAGATCCGCATTCGCAACGACCGCTTCGGCGCGATGCCACAAGCGATTGGCCGCAGCGCGCGCATCCTGAGCCGCGCCCTGCCCGCCTCTGTCGATACATTCGTGATCACGCCGACCTCGGACGGGTTGCCGCTTTCCTCGGTGACGTTCAAACGGGGCGATATCGAACGGTATGAGAACAGCGCCTCCTCGGAGATCAAATCGGCGGCGCTGATCACCGATTCCCGCGAAGCGGAAATGCTGAAAGGCGTCACAATCGACGATCAATTCCCGCGGTTCCAATGGTCGGTTGGCCCAGGGCTGAAGCTGCATATCTTCGACCCCGAATCGCCGCTTTTGGGCGACCTCACTGCACGGCTGAACATGCGCTACGATATCGCGCCGGGCTGGAATATCTCCACCCAAGTCAGCCAGAAGATCATCGGCAACCTCGATAAATCCAAAGCGCCCAGCGATGAAACCTCGCTGCACCGCGTGCGCTCGGACAACTACCTCTATGAGCGCAACGGCGATCTGACCGTCGACCGCTTGACCGTGGCGAATTACAGCCACCCGCTGCCCAATATCTACACCCGCGTCAGCGCGGGCTTGCTGGAAACCATGTATGGCGGTGTTTCGGCGGAGGCATTGTGGAAGCCTGTCGGCTCGCGCTTGGCCTTCGGTGCGGAGGTGAACTGGGTCAAGCAACGCGATTACGATCAGCGCTTCAGCTTCCTCGATTATGACACGGTCACCGGCCATATCTCGACCTATTACGAGCATAACTCCGGCTATTCCGCCCGCCTCGACGTGGGCCGCTATCTTGCGGGGGATGTTGGCGCAACGCTCGAATTGGCCCGTGAATTCGCCCATGGCTGGCGGTTTGGTGTATTTGCCACGAAAACCAACCTCTCCTCGGATGAATTCGGCGATGGCTCGTTCGACAAGGGCATCACATTGACGATCCCGATGGAAACATTGCTCGGCTCGCCGACAACGAAAACCGTACATAGCGAATTGCGTCCGTTCTCCTCGGACGGTGGCGCGAAGGTCAATGTGCAGGGCCGCCTCTACGAGAAGGTCCGCGAGGGCCAAGAGCCCGCCTTGAACGACGAATGGGGTAGGTTCTGGAGATGATCCGTCGTACCGCCGTGATGGCGCTGCTGCTCGCGACCACGTTGAGTGCTTGCGGCAGCGAATCTGAAACCTCGAAAGGCGCCGGAACGATGGTTCTGGCCACTGGGAAATCGCTCGTTGGGCGTCTTTGGGGCGGTGGAACGCCCCCAGAGAAGGCCTCCGATCTGGAAATCGCCGCGGCAGCGCTCGCCAAGAGCGAAACCCCGATGATGCTGGCGAATCTGGATGACGGGCCAACGTTCCTGATTTCGCGCACAGATCGCAATGGCCCGATCTCGACCTATTTAAGCTCGAGCTATCAAAGCGCCAGCTTCGAGCAAGGGCTGCTGCACGCCACCCGTGGCTTTGGCCGCGATATGATGTCGGCGCAGGCGAATGCGCTGCTGCCTGCGATTCTACGCGCCTCAGCAGAGCCTGTGACCGGCACGCATGTCTTCCGCTATCTCGATGGCGAAAGCGTCGAACAGGAGCTAAGGCTGACCTGCACCGTACGCAACGCGGGCCCGCAGCAGCTCGCACTATTGGGTCAATCTGTGCCCACCACCCAGATGGTCGAGCATTGCGATATGGGCGACAATACCTATGTCGAGAATCTTTATTGGGTGACCAGTGGCCGTATCCTAAGCGCGCGGCAATGGGTGGCCCCTGGCGCGCCGCATTTGGTCACACGGGTTTTGCGCTTCGAATAAGATACGCAGGTTTCGCCCTTCCCCGATTCCAAAATATCAAACCCCGCCGGTGGCGGGGTTTTTCATTCGGGCTATGCTGCCAAAAACCATACGGGCCGCAGAATTAACGAAATGCCATGGGCGCAAATAAAAAAGCCGGAAAGCGAGTTGCTTTCCGGCTTCTATAAGCGCTGTCGCGCGAACGATTAGTGGTCGTTCGACGATGCTGCAGCGATAACGCCGAGCAGCAGCAGTGCCGGAACGATGAGAGCAGCGTTCGACGACGAACCTGCTTCAACTGCTACCGGTGCGGTTTCAACGACCGGTGCCGAGTAGCCGCCAGCGAATGCGGTACCAGCGGTGAGGCCGAGTGCGAGTGCGATAGTTGCGATTTTTTTCATGATATTGCTCCGTCTCTACGAAAGAAAGCCGTCACCTCTGACAGCATCCCGAGGACATTTGCACACTGGCTCTTTCTTGCAAAGGGGGATTCGGGCAGACGGCCAATCGCGAAGGCTAAACTGTTGCACCTTTGCCAAGGTCTTGCCGCATTCCCCCCTTATTTCTTTGGTCAATGCAGTTTGAGCGGTAAAAACCGCCGAAATTATTGTCTTTCACGGGAACCTAAGCGGATCCTTGCCGTTATTTGATGCCTATCTTGAAATCTATTGGATGCCCCGCGCGCGGAAATTTGGGGACACTGCAATCGGATTGATTGCCCGATTGCATGGCACGCAGGCCACTCGGGCGTTTGCACTATAACTATCACGCATTCCATTGATCTGCCGCGATAGATATGGCCATCTGAAAACGGCGGAGACGAGACACAAAGCTAGAGTGACGGCACCGGCGTGGCCATAGTGTAAAAGACGGGAATAAGGGTGATGGTATGAAAATCGCAATGATCGGCACAGGATATGTCGGACTTGTCTCTGGCGTTTGTTTTTCTGATTTCGGGCATGAGGTCGTTTGCGTCGATAAAGATCCGCGCAAAGTTGAAATGCTTGAGGCTGGGAAGATCCCGATTTTCGAGCCTAGGCTGGATCAACTTCTGGCTAAGAATGTCGCCGCGGGGCGGCTTTCATTCACAGGGGATCTGAAAGCCGCAGTAGATGGTGCGGATGCGATCTTCATCGCGGTCGGCACGCCGACGCGGCGCGGCGATGGTCATGCCGATCTGACCTATGTGATGGCGGCTGCGGAAGAAATCGCAGAGGCGATGACGGATTACGCCGTTGTTGTCACCAAATCGACGGTTCCGGTGGGCACCAACCGCCAAGTCAAACAAGTGATCCGCAAAGCGCGCCCAGAGGCAGAATTCGACGTGGCGTCGAACCCTGAATTCCTGCGCGAAGGCGCTGCGATCGACGATTTCATGCGGCCGGACCGTGTTGTCGTCGGCGTGACTTCCGAGCGCGCGAAAGAAGTCATGGGGGAGGTCTACCGCCCGTTGTTCCTGCGCGAGTTCCCCGTGCTCTACACCGATTTAGAGACCGCCGAGATGATCAAATACGCAGCCAATGCCTTCCTCGCCACCAAGATCACCTTCATCAACGAAATCGCCCGCCTGTCGGAGAAAGTCGGCGCGGATGTGAAGGAAGTCGCGCGCGGAATGGGGCTGGATGGCCGGATTGGCAATAAGTTCCTGCATGCCGGCCCCGGCTATGGCGGCTCGTGCTTCCCGAAAGATACCCACGCCCTTGCGCGGATGGGGCAGGATCATTCTTGCCCGATGCAAATCACCGAGGCGGTGATCAAGGTCAATGACGAGGTCAAACGCCGGATGGTCGATAAGATCATTGATCTGTGCGATGGCTCCGTGAACGGCAAAACCATCGCTGTGCTGGGGGTGACGTTCAAACCCAATACGGATGACATGCGCGATGCGCCCTCCCTCACGATCGTGCCCGCGCTCGTTGGCGGCGGTGCGAAGGTGCGGGTGGTTGATCCGCAAGGGCAGCGCGAGGGCGAGCATTTGTTGCCCGGTGTGCATTGGTTGGACGATGCCTATAAGGCCGTCCACAAGGCCGATTGCGTGGTTATTTTAACCGAGTGGAACGAGTTCCGCGCGCTTGACCTCAAAAAACTCGCGAAAAAGATGACAACCCCGCGAATGGCCGATCTGCGCAATATCTATTCCGCGAAAGATGCCAAACGTGCAGGGTTTGATGGCTATACCAGCGTCGGCCGCTAAGACGTCGGATCAGCAACATAAAACGGGGGGCAAGCGCCCCCCGTTTTTAGTCTAACACCTCTCTGAGACCTTAGCTCAAACGCGGCCGCGCGATCAGGGATCCGGCAAACAACACTGCCGCCGCCGCGACGATGGACGGCCCCGCAGGTGTATCGAACTGCACCGAGGCCGTTAGGCCCAGTGCCACCGCCGCCAAGCTCGCCCCGGTGGCGATCAGCGCCATCGCTTCGGGCGTGCGCGCGAACCGCCGCGCGGTAGCCGCCGGAATGATCAACAGCGCCGCAATCAAGAGCGCGCCGACGATCTTGATCGACACTGCCACCGTCATCGCCAGCGCCAGCGTCAGCACCAGCCGCTCGCGCGCGGGGGAAATCCCCGCAGAGCGCGCTAGCTCCTCGTTCAGCGTCGCCGTCAGCAGCGCGTTCCAGCGGGTGACCAGCAGCGCGACCACCACCAGCGCCCCGCCCCAGACCGCCAGCAGGTCGCCACGCGTCACGAACAAGATATCGCCGAACAGCCACGCCTCCAGATTGATCCGCAGCGAGGTGAGCAGCGAGGCCGCCACCAACCCGAAGGCCAGCGCGGAATGCGCCAGCACCCCCAACACCGTATCACTGCCCTGCCCGCGCCCCGAGAGCTGTGCCACCGTGACCGCCATCGCCAGCGACACGATCAGAATGCCGAGATACACGGGCGCACCCACCGCGAAGGAGAGCGCTACGCCCAGCACCGCCGCATGCGCTGTGGCATCGCCGAAATAGGCCATTCTGCGCCAGACCACGAACGAGCCCAGTGGCCCCGTGGCCAGCGACAACCCGAAGCCCGCCAGCGCGGCGCGAGTCAGAAAATCGTCAAACATGCTCGCAGGCCCCTTCACAATGCTGATGCGGATGATCGGGATCATGCCCGTGGCCATGGTCCGCGCTATGGTCGTGGTCATGCACGTGTTGATAGAGCGCCAGCGCGCCGCCCGTGCCAAGGCCGAAGAGCGCACGATATTCCGGCGTTGCGGTGACGACGGAGGGCGCGCCCTCGCAACAGATATGCCCGTTGAGGCAGATCACGCGGTCCGAGGCCGACATCACCACATGCAGATCATGGCTGACCATCAGCACCGCCACGCCGGTTTCCGTGCGGACCTGCTCGATCAACTGATAGAAGGCCGCGATGCCGGGTTGATCGAGGCCCTGCGTCGGCTCATCGAGAATCAGAATATCGGGCTTGGCGAGTAAGGCCCGCGCGAGCAGCACGCGCTGGAACTGCCCGCCCGACAGCCCCGCGATTTGCCGCTGCTCCAGCCCCGCAACACCTGTGCGCTCCAATGCGGCGGCGGCCTCGGCATCGCTCGCGCGTTTGGGCAGCGACAGGAAGCGCCGCACCGTCATCGGCAGGGTGACGTCGATATGCAGTTTTTGCGGCACATAGCCAATCGTCAGCCCTTTGGCCTGCACCACCTCGCCTTCCGAGGGCGGCGTGAGGCCGATCAGCGCGCGCACGAGGGAGGTCTTCCCCGATCCGTTCGGGCCAACGACGGTGACGATTTCACCTCGCTGGATCGCGAAATTGACGCCCTGCAACACGCTCACCCCGTTATGGCGCACCGTCAGGCCTGCGGCGCGGATCAAGGGTGCGGCTTGCGCGCTCATGCTGCCTGCTCCGCGCAGGATGGGCAGAGGCCGAGGGCTTCGACATTGGCGCGCTCAATGGTGAACCCGTGCGCCTGAGCCGCGAGATCCAGCGCCGCGCGCACCGGCTCCGCCGCCGCCTCCATCACCCCGTCGCAGGCACGGCAGATCAGGAACACCGGCGCGTGAGCTTCACCCGGATGCATGCAAGCCGCGAAGGCGTTGAGACGGCGAATCCGGTGCGCGAGCCCATTCTCGACCAGAAACTCCAAGGCGCGATAGGCCACGGGCGGCTGTTTGCCAAAGCCCTCCTCGGCAAGCCGATCCAGCACCTCGTAAGCGCCCATCGCGCGGTGGGCCTCTAGCAAGATCTCGAGCGCCCGCCGCCGCACCGGCGTGAGCCGCGCGCCGCGTTCCTCTGCCACCGCCTCGGCCCGCGCAAGGGTGCCGCTGGCGCAATGGCTGTGATCGTGCACTTCAAAAGCGGGGTTCGGGTCGGTCATACTCTGGATCCAGTTTTCTGGGGGTGGCGGAAAGGGATGGCAGCCTACGGCCTCAATCACCCGCACGTTATACTATCACATCCGCCTTGACATGTTATGCTATAACATAGAGAAGCGCCCCAACCACTTCAACCGGAGCTTTGCCGATGCGCCCCAAATTCTCACGCACACTCACCCTCCCGCTGGCCCTCTCGGTCTCTGCCTTTGCCCTCACCGCACAGGCGAAAGTGCCGATGGTGCTCACCGATATCCCCGCCGTCGCCTCGCTCACCGCGCAGGTGATGGGCGATCTGGGCGATCCGCAGGCGCTGCTCGGCCCCGGCGCGGATGAGCACCACTACCAACTCCGCCCGACACAGGCACGCGCGTTGCAAGACAGCGATCTGCTGATCTGGATCGGGCCGGAACTGACCCCGTGGTTGGCGCCCGCCGCACAAAGCAAGGAGGGCGATCATCTGCTGGGGCTGCTGGCGAGCGAGGGCACACTCCTGCGCAGCTATGCGGATGAGCATGAGGATCACGACGATCACGCACATGACGACCACGCACATGACGATCACCAAGGTCACACACATGATGACCATGCGCACGGGGATCACGCCCACGACGACCATGAAGGTCACGCACATGACGACCACGCCCATGATGACCACGCCCACGAAGGCCATGACGACCACGGCCATTCGCATGAAGGCACCGATCCGCACGCTTGGCTCGATCCTGAAAACGCCGTGAAATGGCTCGGCACAATCGCGGAACGTCTCGCCGTGCTCGACCCCGAGAACGCTGCCACCTACCGCGCCAATGCTGACGCCGCGAAGGCCGAACTCACGGCGCTCACCGCTGAGCTGGAAGCCGAAATCGCCCCCGTCAAAGATCTGCCCTTCGTGACGGGCCATGATGCCTACGGCTATTTGCAGGCGCGATTCTCGCTCAACATCCTCGGCTCGGTGCTGCTGGGCGATGCCAGCTCGGGCGGGGCGGGCCATCCGCGTGAATTGCTGACCGCGATGAAAGATCAAGGCGCGGTCTGCATCTTCCCCGAAAGCCAACTCGATGCGAAACCCGCGCTGCTCCTCGCCGAAGGTACGGGCGTGCGCGTCGGTGCGCCGATTGATCCCTCGGGCAGCACGCTTGAGGCAGGCGCGGGGCTTTACGCCGCGATGATGCGTGATTTGATCGGCGCGATCAGCACCTGCCTGAAGGGCTAAGCCTGCCAAAAGACAGGCGGCGGCGGATCGAAGACGCGACATCCGCCGCCGCCGATGCTATGAAAGGGCACCTGACCCTTCCGGAGCTGACATGACCTCTGAAGCAGATCGCGCCCTCGCCCTTCTCTTCGCAGATTTGGCCCAGAAATTCGGCCTCTCGCGCCCCGCAGGCCAATGTTTCGCCGCGATCTGGCGCGCGGCGATGACGCCCTCCGCCGATGACCTCACCCAAATCTGCGGCCTGTCGCGCTCCGGCGTCTCGGTCGCGCTGAAAGAGCTGCGCGCTTGGGGGCTGATCGAGGTTGCCCGCAGCCCAGGAAATCGCCGCGAGTTCTTCACCGCGCCCTTCGACCCATGGGAGCTGGCCCGCCGGATCATCGCAGAGCGCCAGCGCCGCGATCTCGCCCCCGCGCTGGATCGGCTCCACTCCATCGAGGCGCTACAACCCGATGGCCGCGCCAGCGCGCTGATCGAGCTGTTCGAGGCAGCGAACGCTTTCACAGCCGCCCTCGCCCGCAATGAGGCCAGCGATCTCGCCACCCTGATGAGCGCGGATCTGGGCGACGACGATGGCGCCGCTGACGCAAGCTCTGGCAAAAAGAAAAAGAAAAAGAAGAAAAGCTGAGCGCGGTGCGCCCTCACATGCAAAACGGCGGCAGATCGCTCTGCCGCCGTTTTTAATTTCAACCGCGATCCGCGATCAGATTTTCATATCAAACCCGAGATGCTTGGCGACGGTGAAAATATCTTTGTCGCCGCGCCCGCACATATTCATGACGAGGATATGATCTTTCGGCAGCGTCGGCGCGAGTTTGATCACATGCGCCAGCGCGTGGGCGGGCTCCAACGCGGGGATGATCCCCTCCAGACGGCAGCAAAGCTGGAACGCCTCAAGCGCCTCGGTATCGGTCGCGTTGACATATTGCGCGCGGCCGGTGTCGTGAAGCCACGAATGCTCTGGCCCGATGCCCGGATAATCGAGCCCTGCGGAGATCGAATGGCCCTCAAGGATTTGCCCGTCCTCATCTTGCAGCAGATAGGTGCGGTTGCCATGCAGCACGCCAGGGCGGCCGCCGGTCAGCGACGCACAATGCTCCATCTTGTCATTCACGCCTTTGCCGCCCGCCTCGACGCCAACGATATTCACGCTCGGCTCATCGAGGAATTCATAGAACAGCCCCATCGCATTCGAGCCGCCGCCAATCGCCGCAACGAGCGTATCGGGCAGACGCCCCTCGCCCTCTTGCTCGGCCAACTGCCAGCGGACTTCCTTGCCAATGATCGACTGGAAATCACGCACCATCGCGGGGTAAGGCGCGGGGCCTGCCACCGTGCCGATGCAATAGAACGTGTCGCGCACATTGGTCACCCAATCGCGCAGCGCATCATTCATCGCGTCTTTCAACGTGCCACGGCCCGAGGTGACAGGCACCACTTCCGCGCCGAGCAGCCGCATCCTAAACACGTTCGGCGCTTGGCGCTCCACGTCCGTGGCGCCCATATAGACCACGCATTTCAGCCCGAAGCGCGCGCAGACGGTGGCGGTCGCGACCCCGTGCTGGCCCGCGCCGGTCTCTGCGATGATCCGCGTCTTGCCCATCCGCATCGCGAGCAGGATCTGGCCCAAGACGTTGTTGATCTTATGCGCGCCTGTGTGGTTCAGCTCGTCGCGCTTGAGGTAGATCTTCGCGCCGCCCAGATGCTCGGTCAGCCGCGGCGCATAGTAGAGCGGCGAAGGCCGGCCCACGTAATGCTTCCACAGATCATCCATCTGCGCCCAGAAGCTCGCATCGGTCTTGGCGAACTCATATTGCTCTTCGAGCTCCAGGATCAGCGGCATCAGCGTCTCGGACACGAAGCGCCCGCCATGGATGCCAAAGCGGCCCTGCGCATCGGGCGCGTTCATGAAGCTGTTGAAAAGGGTATCACTCATGGCGTCCTCCGGAAATCTGCTCCATCGGACTTAGCGCCTATGCGGCAAAGGGTAAAGTTCCGCCGCAGCTTTTGCGAAATTATCCTGCGGCGCGCAGGAAGGCGCGGATCAATGCGGCATCCTTGACACCCGCGGAGGACTCAACGCCCGAGGAGACATCAACCTGCAACGCCCCTGTCAAACGCACCGCCTCGGCGACATTTTCAGGGGTCAGCCCGCCTGCGAGCATCCAAGGTTTGCTAAATTTGTGGTCCTTGACCAAGCGCCAGTCGAAGGCCAGCCCGTTCCCGCCGGGCAGCACAGCGCCCTTGGGGGCTTTTGCGTCGAGCAAGATCTGATCGGCCACCGCCTCATAGCCGGGGATCTGCGCCAGATCGGCCGCCTCCGCCACCCCGATCGCCTTCATCACCGGAAGGCCGAAACGGGCGCGAATCTCCGCGACGCGGGCGGGGGTCTCTGCCCCGTGCAGTTGCAGCATATCGAGCGGCACCGCCTCGACGATCTCCACCAGCTCCGCATCCGTCGCATTGACGACCAGCGCGACCTTGGCCACGCCCATCGGCACCTCAACCGCGAGATCGCGCGCCTGCGCGACCGCGATATTGCGCGGAGATTTGGCGAAGAAGACGAAGCCGAGGTAACGCGCGCCAGCCTCGACAGCCGTAGCCACCGAGGCCGCATCCCGCAGCCCACAGATTTTGACACGGGTTGCCATCAGACCGAGCGCTGATCCATCAGCGCCAGCACATCATCCTTCGGGCCTTCTGTCTTGGCTTTCAGGCGATTCACCTCGCGCTCCAGATGTTGGACCTTGCGCGATGCGGTGCTGGCGGTTTGACGCAGCTTGTATTCGCGCATCCATTCCCAGACGAAACCGACGAGCAGCCCCAGCAGGATCCCCGCGAAGACGACAGCGAAGAGAGGCACTTGGATAGACCAGCTATAGCCGAGGAAGTCCCCTGCATCTGCAGGCAAGGCGCGCAGCGTGACGACATCGCGGTTCGCCATCGCCAAAGCGATCAACACCACCGCAACAGCGGCCAAGAACAACAGACGCAAGGCACGAAACATCACTCGTCCCCGTTCAGACGGTCACGCAGCAGCTTACCGGTCTTGAAGAACGGCACGTGCTTTTCGTCGACATCCACGGATTCGCCCGTGCGCGGATTGCGCCCGACCCGTGCATCGCGCGCCTTGACCGAGAATGCGCCAAAGCCGCGAAGCTCGACACGATCCCCGCGCGACATCGCCGAGACGATCTCTTCGAAGATCGTATTGACGATACGTTCAACATCGCGCTGGAACAGGTGCGGGTTTTCTTCGGAAATCTTTACAATCAGTTCAGACCTGATCATCTACGTCCCCCCTCAAAGTCCGTGTGGCATACCGGACGGGTCTCAATCCGTTGAATATAGGCACAGATTTCCATCTGACAAACAGCAAATACTTGGAAAGGCGCAAAAATCTGGGGTTGAAAGCTGCGGATGATGCTCGGCAAGGGGGCGATTGCACACCTAACGCGAGCAATCCCGCCTTCCCCGCCTAATTTCGTAGCAAATTCAGGGACGGCATAGGCCGCAAACGAATCGGCCCCGAGCTTGCGCTCGGGGCCGTTCCTGTTCTTGCCTAACCCAGTGAGGATTAGTTGTCGCCTTTGAGCGCTGCGCCGAGGATATCGCCGAGCGATGCGCCGGAGTCCGAGGAGCCGTACTGTTCGACAGCTTCTTTTTCTTCAGCGATTTCGCGGGCTTTGATCGACACGCCGAGACGGCGGGTTTTGCTGTCCACGTTGGTCACGCGCACGTCGACCTTGTCGCCAACCGAGAAGCGCTCGGGGCGTTGGTCTGCACGATCACGCGACAGGTCCGAACGACGGATGAAGGATTTCATGCCGTTGTAATCGCACTCAATGCCGCCCTCTTCGATCGCGGTCACTTCAACCGTGATCACCGAGCCGCGCTTCACGCCGTCAACTGCATCGGAGAAGGTATCCGCATCCAGACCTTTGATCGAGAGCGAGATACGCTCTTTCTCGACGTCCACTTCGGTGACAGCGGCCTTGACCACGTCGCCTTTGCGGTAGTTCTGGATCGCATCTTCGCCGCGCTGGTCCCACGACAGGTCCGAGAGGTGAACCATGCCGTCGATGTCGTTGTCGAGGCCGATGAACAGACCGAATTCGGTGATGTTCTTGACTTCGCCCTCAATGACGGTGTTGACGGGGTTGGCTTCAGCGAAGACTTCCCACGGGTTGCGCATGGTTTGCTTGAGGCCGAGCGAAACGCGACGCTTCGCGGTGTCGATCTCGAGAACCATAACGTCGACCTCTTGCGAGGTGGAGACGATTTTGCCCGGGTGGACGTTCTTCTTGGTCCAGGACATTTCGGACACGTGGACGAGACCTTCCACACCCGCTTCCAGCTCCACGAAGGCGCCGTAATCGGTGATGTTGGTGACGCGGCCTTTGTGAACCGATTCCAGCGGGAATTTCGACTCAACCGAATCCCACGGATCGTTCTGGAGCTGCTTCATGCCCAGCGAGATACGGTGGGTGTCTTTGTTGATCTTGACGACTTGAACCTTGACGGTCTCGCCGATCGACAGGATCTCGGACGGGTGGTTGACGCGGCGCCATGCCATGTCGGTCACGTGCAGCAGGCCGTCTACGCCGCCAAGGTCAACGAACGCACCGTATTCGGTGATGTTCTTGACAACGCCGTCGACCACTTGGCCTTCGGTGAGATTGCCGATGACTTCAGCGCGCTGTTCGGCACGCGATTCTTCAAGGATTGCACGGCGCGAAACAACGATGTTGCCACGACGACGGTCCATCTTGAGGATTTGGAACGGCTGCTTGAGACCCATGAGCGGGCCAGCGTCGCGCACAGGGCGCACGTCAACTTGGGAACCCGGAAGGAACGCAACTGCGCCGCCCAGATCAACCGTGAAGCCGCCTTTGACGCGACCGAAGATGGCGCCATCGACGCGCTCTTCTTTTGCGTAGGCTTGCTCAAGGCGATCCCATGCTTCTTCGCGGCGAGCTTTCTCGCGCGAGATAACAGCTTCACCACGAGCGTTCTCGACGCGGTCGAGATAGACTTCCACTTCGTCGCCAACAGCGATGTCAGGAGCTTCGCCCGGGTTTGCGAATTCTTTCAGCTCAACGCGGCCTTCCATTTTATAGCCGACGTCGATGATGGCTTGGCCCGCTTCAATCGCGATGACTTTGCCTTTTACGACCGAACCCTCTTGCGGGGTGTCGATCTCGAAGCTCTCTTGCAAAAGGGCTTCAAATTCTTCCATGGTAGTTTTAGCGCACATGCGTCCGAGTTTCCTTTACATGGGTTTTCTGGCCTTGCGGTTGGCTCCGCCGGTCTTTCGTTGCGAATGCCCAAAGATGTCGCGCCAAAGCCCGACCCATTGAGACCGCGTCCGTATAGGCCCGATTCCGCAATATCGCAAGCGTTTAAAGGCAAACAGGCGCGGCCAAAGGGTCTCCCCCGCCGCGCCCGCGTCAGATCGTTTGACGGTGTCTCCTCGGATCAATCGATCCGCGTGAAGAAATCTTCTGCCTTACGGCGCACCTTCGCCATCGGCGCGAGCCAATCGCCCGCCGCGTCGCGGTAGCCCAGAGGCAAGATCACGACCGAGCGCAAGCCTTTTTCCTTGAGACCGAGGATCGCATCCACCGCCGCAGGATCGAACCCTTCCATCGGGGTGCTGTCCACTTCCAACTCCGCAGCGGCGGCCAGCGCAAAGCCGAGCGCGATATAGGCTTGGCGCGCGGCATGATCAAAATTCACCTCTGCCGGGCGCGGCAAATACATCGCTTTGAGGTTATCGTAATAGGCTTTGAGCGTATCGGTCAGCCCGCCGCGCTCGGCCGCCATCTGATCCACAACCGCATCAATCCGCGCTTCGGTGTAATTATCCCACGCGGCAAACACGAGCAGATGCGAGCCGTCAACGATCTGCGACTGGTTCCACGCGACCGCCTTGATCTCTTCGCGCACCGAAGGGTTGGTGATCACGTAGACCTCAAAAGGCTGGGTGCCCGAGGAGGTCGGCGCGAGCGAGATCGCGTTCAAGATTGCATCTATCTTCTCCGCCGGAACCGGCTTGGAAGGGTCTAATTTCTTGGCGGCATAGCGCCAGTTCAGTTTGTCGAGAAACATTGGGGAAGCCTTTTGCAATGCGCATCACGCGCTGTTTGAGGCCGGATATAATGCCTGTGAGGCCGCACACAACCTGCATATCCGCACAGGGGCGACACAGGTGACGCAGGGTCTTAGAGCCGACGCGCCATAATCTGCGCACATGCGGCATCAATCGCCGCATCAATGCTCATCTCGGAGGTATCAATCACCACGGCATCCGCAGCGGGCTTGAGTGGGGCCTCCGCGCGGTTCATATCGCGCTCGTCGCGCTCAACCACCTCAGCCAACACCTGCGCTTCGTCACCACCCACTTCCAGCCAGCGCCGATGCGCACGCACCTCTGCGGAGGCCGTGACATAGAGCTTCACCTCTGCCTCGGGGCAAATCACCGTGCCAATGTCGCGCCCATCGAGCACCGCACCGCCCTTTGAGCGCGCAAAGCTGCGCTGAAACGCGACCAAGGCCGCGCGCACCTCAGGAATCGCCGCCACTTTGGAGGCCGCCTGCCCCGCCTCCAGTGTGCGCAGATCATCGCGGTCCAGATCCGCCGCGCTCAACCCGCGCGCCGCCGCAATCGGATCCCCGCCCAAGGCGCCCACGGCGCGGTACAGAAGACCCGTGTCGAGATGCGAAAACCCGAACCGCGCCGCCACCGCGCGCGAGATCGTCCCTTTGCCCGCTGCCGCAGGGCCATCAATGGCAACAGTGAAGATCATGGCAAGGCTCCAATCGGTCTCAAGGGGCAATGGGGTCCGCTCCGCGGGGGATATTTTTGCTCTGAGGAAACGCAATCTGCCCTTCCTCAGAGCCATAAATATCCCCGCCGGAGGCGAGGGCTAGGCTTACGCGATCCGCTCGATTGTCGCACCGAGTCCCGCCATAAGCCCCTCGAAGGACGGGAAGGAGGTCGCGATTGGCGATCCATCATCCACCGAGACAGGCTGTTGCGAGACGAGGCCAAGCACGAGGAAGGCCATCGCGATCCGGTGGTCGATATGGGTTTTGCAGGTCGCGCCGCCCGGCACATTCCCCGCACCGAGGCCGTGGACGATAAACGTATCCGCATCCTCTTCAATCGTCACACCGCAGGCTTCCAAGCCCCGCGCCATCGCGTCGATCCGGTCGGATTCCTTCACGCGCAGCTCGTGGACACCGCGCATCACCGTGGTGCCGGTGGCATTGGCGGCCAGCACCGAGAGCACGGGATATTCGTCGATCATCGAGGCTGCACGGGCGGGCGGGACCTCAATGCCGTGGAGTTCAGAGTAGCGCACGCGCAGATCGGCAACCGGCTCGCCGCCCTCTTCGCGCGGGTTCTCGAAGGTGATGTCGGCGCCCATTTCCACCAAAGTGGTAAAAAGCCCGTTGCGAGTGGGGTTTTGCGAGACGCCGGGCACGAGGATATCCGACCCCGGCACGATCAGCGCCGCGCAGACCGGGAAGGAGGCCGAGGAGGGATCGCGCGGAACCGCAACCGTCTGACCGCGCAATTCAGGCTGGCCGGTCAGGGTGATGACATAGCCCTCATCGGTTTGCTCGGTCGTAATCTGCGCACCAAAGCCGCGCAGCATCCGCTCGGTATGATCGCGCGTCGCCTCTTTCTCGATCACCACCGTTTTGCCCGGCGCGTTCAGCCCCGCCAGAAGCGCTGCCGATTTCACCTGCGCCGAGGCCATCGGCGTGGTGTAGCGCACCGGCACCGGATTGGCGGCACCGACCACCGTCATCGGCAAGCGTCCGCCTTCGCGGCCCACCGATTTCGCGCCGAACAGGGCAATCGGATCGGTCACGCGGCCCATCGGGCGTTTGCGCAAACTCGCATCTCCGGTGAAGGTCGCAGTGATAGGCGAGGTCGCCATGCAGCCCATGATCAGCCGCACACCCGTGCCCGAATTGCCGCAATCAATGACCTCTTCCGGCTCTTTGAAACCGCCGACGCCGACGCCTTGCACGGTCCAAGCGCCGGGCCCCTGCTGGGTGACGGTCGCGCCAAAGGCCCGCATCGCTTTCGCGGTATCGAGCACATCCTGGCCTTCCAAAAGCCCGGTGATCTTCGTCTCGCCCACCGAGAGCGCCCCCAAGATCAGCGCACGGTGCGAGATCGACTTATCGCCGGGCACCTCCGCCACGCCGCGCAGCGCGCCACCCTTGCGGGACATCATCGGAATCGGTTCACCGTGGCCGGACATATGGAGCCTCCCTAAACTGTCGGCCCCGTGTTAGCGCATGAAAAAGCGGGCGACAATTGCCTCGCCCGCTCAACGATCCGTTTCTCGGAAATTTCCCGCCTTAGGGGCGCAAATAGGTCAGATAATGCGGCTTGCGGCCCTCGCGCAGCGCCTTTTGTTCGTAACGCGTCGAGATCCAATCCGCCGGCGCGTGATCCCAATCGCCCGAGACCTCCTGCGCATCGTCGAAATCGAATTCGGCAGGCACGGTGAACTGCGGGATGAAGCCCGCCTTCGGGGCCTCCTGCACCGCTTGGCGCACGTAATCGGCGATATCGGTCGCGATGCGGAATTCCGCCCCAGGTTGCAGCACATCGAATAGCGGCACGAGATGCTCTTGCGTCACGAAGCGGCGGCGATGGTGGCGCTTTTTCGGCCAAGGGTCGGGATAGTTGAGGAAGGCTTTCGCGAACAGCCCCGGCTCCACCACTTCCATCAGATCGCGCGCATCGCCCGGATAGACGGCAAGATTGGTCACATCAGCGCGGCGGATTTTGCCCAGCAACATCGCCACGCCGTTCATATAAGGCTCACAGCCCAGAATGTTGATATCGCGATATTTGGCGGCCATATGAACCAGATGCTCGCCACCGCCGAAGCCGACTTCCAGCCAGATCGGATTGTCATTGCCGAAATGCGCCCGCAGATCGATCCGCGCGCGGCTCGGGTTCTGCTCAAGGCTGATGCCTTGCGGGGTCAGCGCGCCGAGATCCTCAGAGAGGTATTCCTTCTGGCTGGCGCGCATCGTCTTGCCCTTGAGCCGCCCATAGAAGTTGCGCCGCTTAGGGGCGGTTTCGGAGGAGGGGCTATCGGGGGTGTGATCAATGTCGCTCATGGGCGCGGCACTAGGGGGCAAAGCGCCGCGCGTCAAGGGCCGAGCGCGCGCTCAGGCCTTTTGAATGAGGAACAGACCCAGCGCCATAAAGCCGAGACCTGCGCCGCGCATCGCGCTGATCGGGCGCGCGATGGCCCCGAAGAGGCCAAATTGGTCGATCAAAGCGGCGGAGACCATCTGCCCCATCAGCACGAAGAACACCGCGTTTCCAACGCCAAATTTCGGCGCGATAGTGGTGACGGAAATCAGATAGAAACACATGAACAGCCCCGCCAAGAACAGGTGCTTGGGCTGGCTCAGGATCGCGGTGACCGGAAACGCATCGCTGCTCGCGATCGTCAGGCGGTAGGTCAACGCCCCGAGGAAGGCGACCAAGGTCAGAATCACCGCCGCCGTCGCGGGCGATCCGATCCGACCGCCAAGCTGCGCATTCATCGCCGCCAGAAGCGGAATTCCGACACCTGCAGCAAGCATCACCAGGGCATAACGGATCGTCTCGGGCATGGGGATCTCCTTCGCGCGAACTCTTCCCCAAAACCCCGCGACGGTTCAAGCGATTTCGCGGCTCGCCCCGCGCGCGGGGCGAGGAGGGGGCGCTCTGTGCGATCCACAGAGCTCAAATATCCCCGCCGGAGGCAAAGAAGGTTTTAGCCGCGGCCCCGATAGGTCGGCACGCCCTGATCGGGGATCCAGACATGCGCGGGCGCGGGCCCCGTTTGCCAGAACACATCAATCGGAATTCCGCCGCGCGGATACCAATAGGCACCGATACGCAGCCATTTCGGATCCAGCAAATCCACGATCCGCTTGGCGATTTCGACCGAACAGGTTTCGTGGAATGCGCCGTGATTGCGGAACGAGGTCAAGAAAAGCTTGAGCGATTTGCTCTCCACCAGCCATGCGTCGGGCACATAATCAATCACCAGATGCGCGAAATCGGGCTGGCCCGTCATCGGGCAGAGCGAGGTGAACTCGGGCGCGGTGAAGCGCACCATATAATCCGCACCCTGATGCGAGGCGGGGACACGTTCCAACACGGCCTCTTCGGGCGATTGCGGCGCGGCGATCTGCGCCCCAAGCTGGGTGAGGCCGGAGGTATCGGTATGGGCCATGATCTGTCCTAACAGTTGGCGCGCCTAGGCAGGCGGAAGAGAAGAAGTCGAACGGCGAAGGGGGCTGTCTGCCCCCCAAGAGCGGTTGCGGGCAACCGCTCTCTCCCCCCGAGGATATTTAGGCTCTCTGGAAGCGCAAGCCCTATAGAAAAAGGGGCGCGCGGCGCACGCCCCTTTGGAAGTCTTCTCTGGGCAACCGCTCAGAGGGCTTTTTTCAGCGCCTCGACGAGATCGGTTTTCTCCCATGAGAACCCGCCATCTGCCTCCGGTGCGCGGCCGAAATGGCCATAGGCGGCGGTGCGGGCATAGATCGGTTTGCACAGATCAAGATGGGTGCGGATGCCCTTGGGGGTCAGATCCATGCAGGCGGCGACGACGCGCTCGATCTCTTCATCCGGCGCGATGCCTGTGCCGAACGTATCGACATAGATCGACAGCGGCTTGGCCACGCCAATCGCATAAGACACTTGGATTACACAGCGTTTCGCCATGCCTGCCGCAACCACGTTTTTCGCCAGATAGCGCGCGGCATAGGCCGCCGAGCGGTCCACCTTGGTCGGGTCTTTTCCTGAGAACGCGCCGCCGCCATGCGGGGCCGCGCCACCGTAGGTATCCACGATGATCTTGCGCCCCGTGAGGCCCGCATCGCCATCCGGCCCGCCGATCACGAACGTACCCGTCGGGTTCACCCACCATTCGGTCGCCTCGGAAATCCAGCCCGCAGGCAGCACTTCGCGAATATAGGGTTCCACGATAGCGCGGATGTCATCGGAGGTCTGATGCTCATGCGTGTGTTGGGTGGAGAGCACGATCGAGGTGACGCCCACGGGTTTGCCGCCCTCATAGCGCACGGAAAGCTGTGATTTCGCATCCGGCCCCAGTGTCGGCTCTGCGCCCGATTTGCGCGCCTCCGCCAGACGGCGCAGGATCGCGTGGGAATACTGGATCGGCGCGGGCATCAAAGCCTCGGTCTCATCCGTGGCATAGCCGAACATGATCCCCTGATCGCCCGCCCCGTCTTTATCGACGCCTTGCGAGATATGGGCCGATTGCGGGTGCAGGTAATTGGCGAAGTTCAGCGTCGCCCAGTGGAATTTATCTTGCTCATAGCCGATGTCGCGCACGCAATCGCGCACGATCCCGTCGATCCGGCCCATGAATTCCGCGAGCCGTGTCTTATCCGTCAGCCCCACCTCGCCGCCAACGACGACTTGGTTGGTGGTGGCGAAAGTCTCGCATGCCACGCGCGCATTGGGTTCCTCTTCGAGGAAAGCGTCGAGGATCGAATCCGAAATCCGGTCGCAGACCTTATCGGGATGCCCCTCCGAAACGGATTCGGAGGTGAAAATGTAGTGATCGCGTGCCATTGAGAGTGCTCCGTTGGTTGATCCCCGTCACGTCAGGAAGCCGTTGTGACGGTTGAATAGCTTACCTAGGGCGCTTCCTATGGGGGGTCAATCGCTTTGGGCATATTGCGCGGCGAAGTATCGCAGCGTTTGCGCGGGATTTGACGCTAAGTCGAACGATTGCGGCGGGAGACTACGCCCCGCGACGCCTGACCGCCAGGAGCAGCGCGATCAAAGCGAGGAGCGCCGCACTCACCGGCCAATCGCCCCAGCCCGCATAAGGCGTCGGCGGCAGCGCGGCGGGCAAAGCCGCGTCGATCACCCCGGCGCGGTCCATCCCGATCGAGGCCAAGACCTCGCCGCGCGCGTCAATCACCGCAGAGATCCCCGTATTGGCCGCGCGCAGCATCGGCAGGCCTTGCTCAATCGCGCGCAGCCGCGCTTGGGCCAGATGTTGTTGTGGGCCGATCCGCGCGCCGAACCACGCATCATTGGTGACCTGCATCAGCCAATCGGGCCGGATCGGCGCCGCGCGCAGATCCTGCGGGAATACCGCCTCGTAGCAAATCAGCGGCTGAACGGTGCCCAGAGCGCCCAAATCCAGCACCTGCGCGCCTGATCCTGCCGAATAGCCATGGCCCTCGCGCGCGGCAAAGGCGGAAATCCCGAAACGGGAGAGCGCATCGCCGTAGGGGATATATTCGCCAAACGGCACGAGGTGGAATTTGTCGTAGACATCGACCACCTGCCCCTGCGTATCCAAGACCGCGAGCGAGTTGAAATAGGCGGTGCCCTCGGCGCGCTGGATGCCCAGAGCGGTCATGGTGCCGCTGGCCTCGGCGATCATCTCCAGCCCCGCACCCGCCTGATCGAGCCAGAATGGCACAGCCGTTTCCGGCCAGATCACCAGATCGGGCCGCGCGCCCTCAGCCAAGATCGGGGCATTGCTGATCGGCGGGGTAATCTCGCGCGCGCCCTCGCCCAGCGGCAAAGCGGAGAGCGCCAGATGTCGATCAAAGAACATCCGCGCGTAGCCTTCTTGCCATTTCAACGCCTGCGGGGCGTTGGGTTGAACCAGCCGCACCGTCGCGGGCGCAGCGCGCTCGGGCATCGGCTCGGACAGACGCGCAGCCCCCCATGCCCATGCGCAGGCAAAGATCACCGCGCCCGCCAATGCCCCGATCGAGCGCGCGCGCCGCGCGGTAAAGGTGCCGAGAAACGCCAAGCCCAACAGGAGCGCACTTAAGCCTAGCGGGCCGATCAGCGCTGCGATCTGGGCAATCGGCGTGTCAACGAAACTATGCCCCAAAAGCGCCCAAGGCAGGCCGGTGAACAGATATGTGCGCGCGACCTCTGCCAGCAGCAGCCCCAAAGCCATGCCAGCCGCCCGCGCCAAACGGCGCGCCCCGCCCAGCCAATAGCCCAAGCCGATACCGAAGGCCCAGAACGCGCCCATGCCCGCGCCAATGCCGATCACCGCGAAGGGCGACATCCAGCCATAGGTTTTTGCCTCGACAAAGAACGGCTCGACGATCCAGCACATCGCCGCGACGCCGTAGCCTGCCCCGAGCGCAAAGCCCGTCCAGATTGCGGCGCTGCGGGTTTGCCCCGCCATGATCCGCAGGGCGATCACCAAGCCGATCAGCGCCACCACCCAGAGTTGCAAGGGCGCTTGGCCAAGTGCGATCCCCGCGCCCAAAAGCGCCGCAGCAAGCAGCCGTCCCCAAGCGGGGCGATTGCCTTTCCGGCGCGGAAAATCGGGCGCGGGCTTCATTCAGATCAACACGGCGGCGGGCAGCATCATTCGCGCGGATCACTTGCGTGGGTCAGCCCTGCGGGCAGGCGCACACGCAAGCGCTTGATCCGGCGCGGATCGGCATCCATCACCTCGAACTCCACGCCGTTTTCCATCGGCACCACCTCGCCGCGCACCGGAATCCGGCCCAAGAGCATGAAGACAAGTCCGCCCAGCGTGTCGATTTCTTCATCGGGTTCGCAGAGTTTCGCACCGATCTCGGTCTCGAACTCATCCAGTGGTGCGCGGGCCTGCACGATATACTGGCCGGGCTTTTCGAGCTTCCATAGATCGCCCTCGGCCTCGTCATGCTCATCCTCGATCTCGCCGATGACCTGTTCCACCAGATCCTCCAGCGTCACGAGCCCGTCCACGCCGCCATATTCATCGATCACCAAAGCCATGTGGATCCTCTGTGCCTGCATCTTTTGCAACAGCACCCCGATCGACATCGACGGCGGCACATAGAGCAACGGCCGCATCAGCTTGCGCACCGAGAACCGGCCCGAGTTTGCGCCGAAGCCGTGCTCCAGCGCGAGATCCTTGAGGTGGACAAGCCCTAGCGGCGTATCGAGCGTGTCTTTGAACACGGGCAAGCGCGAATAGCCATGTTCGCGGAAGATCTCCACCAGCTCATCGCGGGTGATGGTGACAGGGACCGCGACGATTTCGACCTTCGGCAGCGCCACATCATCGACCCGCATCCGGCGCAAGTTGCCAATACCGGGGAGTGGCTGAGGCGTCGGGGCTTCCATCTGGCGCGGCTCTTCCTCTACGGGTTTGCTGCCAAAGATCCGGCCAAAGAACCCGCGGCTAGAGGCATCTGCGGAGGCATCGCCCCCCTCTTCGCCGCCGCCCCATTGATTTGGCTCCAATTCGCTGGCTTCCGGCTCACCGCCACGCGATTGATTTGGCCCCAATAAACTGGGCCGACTCTCGCCCTCGTCTAACGTCTCACTCGGTCGTTCTGCGCTCTGTCCCATCAAACTTTCTCAAATTGGCCCTCAACGGGCAGTCTCCCAGGATCGGGATCCCGATCTTGGGGCCCCAAACGCGGGGCTAGTCCTCATATGGGTCCGATAGGCCCATAGTTGCAAGGATACGAATCTCGGTATTTTCCATCAGCGTGGCATCGCCCTCGCGGATATGATCATAGCCGAGTAAATGAAGTGTGGCATGAACGATCAAATGTGTCACGTGATCGGCCATCGGCTTGCCCTGTTCTTCCGCCTCGCGCGCGCAGGTTTCCCATGCAATCGCGATATCGCCCAAGCCTTCCGAGAACGGCCCGTCGAGATCGGGAGCCTCGGGCATTTGGCCCTCATCCTCGGCGGCCAGCTCTTCAGCGGGCCAACTCAGAACATTGGTCGGGGTGGGTTTTCCGCGAAAATCCTCATTCAGCACGGCGATCCGCGCGTCATCGCAGGCGAGGCAGGAGACCTCATGCCCTGCGAAGGCATCGCCCGCATCACCGAAGCCCAAACCGACAAAAGTTGCCCGCGCGGCGCGATCCGCCAGCGCTTGCAGACCAAACTCTTCCCAGCGGGGATCTTCAAAGACGATATCGACAAGCGGTTCCATGGATCTGCTCATAGGGCCAAGCGCGGGGTGCCGCAAGAAAATCCGCGCCGAAGCGGGAGCCTCGGCGCGGGGAGTGTCACTTGGGCAGGATCAGCCGTTTTGGGCTTCATCCCGCTCGTAAGCCTCGATGACACGCGCCACGAGCGGGTGGCGCACGACGTCTTTCGAGGTGAAGTAGTTGAAGGATACGCCCTTCACCCCTTCCAAAATCCGCTCCGCATCGCGCAGGCCGGAGGTGGTGCCGCGCGGCAAATCGACCTGCGAGCGGTCGCCGGTGATCACCATCCGCGAGCCTTGGCCCAGACGGGTGAGGAACATCTTCATCTGCATCGTCGTCGCGTTTTGCGCCTCATCCAGCACCACGAAGGCGTTCGACAGCGTGCGCCCGCGCATAAAGGCCAAGGGCGCGATCTCGATGCGCTTGTCTTCCATCAGCTTGGCAAGTTGCTTTTGCGGCAGGAAGTCATTCAGCGCATCATAGAGCGGCTGCATATAGGGATCGACCTTGTCCTTCATATCGCCCGGCAGGAAGCCGAGGCGCTCGCCCGCCTCCACGGCAGGGCGCGACAGGATGATCTTCTCGACATGGCCGCCGATCAGCATGGTGACCCCGACCGCGACGGCGATATAGGTTTTGCCGGTGCCTGCAGGGCCGATGCCGAAGGCCATCTCGTTCTGGAACAGGTTGCGCACATAGGCCTTTTGCGCATCGGTGCGCGGCTCGACCTGTTTCTTGCGGGTGCGGATCTCGTAATGCCCCGCAGCGAACATTTCGAGCTGGTCATCAATTCGCACGGCTTCGGTGCCGAAATCATGCATCCGGATCGCGGCTTCAATCTCTGCCGCATCGACCTCTTTGCCGGTCTCGAGCCGCGCATAGAGCGCTTGCAGCACAGCGGCCGCTTGCTTTTGCACTTCGGGCGATCCCACCACCGCGATCTGATTACCGCGTCGCAGGATATGCACGGAGAGCTTGTGCTCGATCTGGGCCAAGTTGCGGTCAAACTCACCGCATAGCTCGATCAATAGGCGATTATCCGGAAACTCGAGAAGCGTTTCATGCGCATCTTGAGAGGTGGGCGGGGGGGTGATCGCGCTGAGGCCCAAAAACGACTCCTTTGCACTTGATGTGTATAGGTATGGTGCACCCGAGACGGCAATCCCGCAAGCCCTAGCTTTCATCCCCATGCAATTTCACGCAGGCTTTACAGTTTCGCCCAGAAACGCAGCACAAACGAAAAGGCCGCGCAAATGCCCTGCGCGGCCTTTCCAAATTTGCATCACTCACAGGCGATGCCTCTCGATCAAACCGTCACGTAGCGGGACGCGGATCGGCGAAGGTTGATCCCGATTTGAACGGGCCAACAACAGTGTTCGCAGGGGCAGCGCCCGAGCAGATCGGCTTGCCGTAATCATCCAGACGGGCCGAGAGGTAGCCCTCGACGCCATCGTCGATGATCCAGTGATCGCAGCCCTCGGGATCGACCCAAATACCTGCCTTCAGCTGGCTGAGGTGCTTTTTGTCGAAACCTGCATCGTAAGACTTATCCGGCCCCTTTGCGCAGCCAGCCACACCAGCCGCGAGCCCGATCAGGACGAGAGTTTTGAATACGTTCATTGCTCTACCCTTACTTCACACAGATGATTTCGACACGGCGGTTCTGCGCCATGCCTTGCGAGGTCGCGTTGGTCGCGCGCGGCATCCGCTCGCCATACCAGTTCACCGCGAGGATCGACGCGCCGACCGATTGCGCCACACCAGCCACACCCTCGGCGCGGCGCTTGGAGAGGTTCATGTTATATTCATCCGAAGCGCGGCTATCGGTGTGGCCCGTCACGATGAACGAGCGCGCCTGCGCGGTGCGGAAGAAGTTTTCCAGATAGCTGCGGCCGCTCGCCGTCAGCTTCGCCCCATCGGTTGCAAACAGCGTATCGGTCGGCAGGACGCCACACACATTGCGGTGGCAAACAGGGCGGCCATCGCGCGTTTTGCGGATATCCATATACCCCTCAACGCCGTCATCCATCACCCAATGCTCGCACCCGTCGGGATCAATCCAGATCCCCGGGATATATTTCTCGGTCCCCGATGTCTGCTGCGCTGCTGCCGGAGCCGCCATCGTGCCGATTGCGAGCGCCGCAACCGAAACCAGACCTGCTACGGATTTCAGAGCTTTGGAGAATTTATAATCCACCGCTTCCGCCTCCTGATAACCAAAACAACGCGACCCCGTCCCGAGCGCGCCGGAATATTCACATAATTGCGACCACTTTTACCGAAAACCTGCCGTATGGGAAGCGGTTTCGTCCAGATATTGTGGCGATATTGCCAACAAACACCAGTTTGAGCGCAACCATCCCCGAAATGGAAACGATGAGACGCAAAAGGCTAGATCGTTTCGATCTTCGCAAACGCGACACCTGCTGAGCACCGCGCGAGGCCGCGGAGTAAGACACCCCAACTGCCTGCCCATTTCACGCCGCCCGTCTGGACATGCCCTCGCAGCCGCGCAATATTGTCGCCATGAAGTCAGCGGACCGAACCATCTGAATGACGCCCAGCCGTTGAGCTAGGGCACCACCGCGCGGCCACAGGCCGACGCGCTTTTTCTGCTTTCTTGCAGAACAGGCTATTCATTCAGAGAGTCTCACATGAAAAACTACTTCGAAAGCCCGTTTCGGGGCGTCACGCTCGACAAACAAATCACCAACCCGAACATCCTTGTCGGAAAATATAGCTACTATTCAGGCTATTATCATGGCCACAGCTTCGATGACTGCGCCCGATACCTTTTGCCGGACGCGGGCGTTGATCGCCTCGTGATCGGGAGTTTCTGCTCCATCGGATCGGGCGCGGCCTTCATCATGGCCGGCAATCAAGGGCATCGGAACGATTGGATCAGTACGTTCCCCTTCTACTGGATGAGTGAGGTGGAAACCTTCACCGACGCGGCAAATGGGTTCGAGCCTGCCGGAGATACCGTGATCGGCAATGATGTCTGGATTGGCTCTGAGGCGATCATCATGCCTGGTGTCACAATCGGCGATGGGGCCGTGATCGGGACACGCGCACTCGTGACCCGCGATGTCGCGCCCTACGCGATTGTGGGCGGCAATCCGGCACGGGTCATTCGCAAACGGTTCGAAGAGCCGCGCATTGATCTGCTGCTTCAAATGCGCTGGTGGGATTGGCCCGAGGCGCAACTGGGTGCGGCGATGCCCTTGCTGACCAGCGGGGATATCGAGGCCCTTTATCAACATTGGGTCGAGCACATCCACGCGCGCTAAATCCCCGCACCCGCCTTGCCTTTGCAGGGCGAGTGCAAAAACTTTGAGAGGGAAGCAAGGCGTTCAACCGACTTATGGCGCAACGCCCTAAATCCGGCCCCTAACCCTTCAGGCCAGCTCGCCCGCCAGTGAATTCGTGCCCGCCGAGACGATGCGCACCCGCGCCATCACCCCTGCCGCCAGCCCCGCGCCGCGCAGATGGACGGCGTGCAGATAGTCGGATTTGCCGACCCATTGCCCCGCATCGCGGCCCTCGCGCTCGATCAAAACAGACAGCTCCCGCCCGACCATCGAGGCCAGCCCCGCATCCTGCTGCGCCTGAGTCAGCTCCTTGAGGGCCTGAAGCCGCGCCTCGACGACCTCTTGCGCCACCAGCGCGCGATCTGCCGCAGGCGTGCCCGGACGGGCGGAGTATTTGAACGTATAGGCCGAGCCGTAATTGACTTCGCGCACCAGATCCAAGGTCGCCTCGAAATCGGCATCGGTTTCCTCGGGGAAGCCGACGATGAAATCGCCCGAGAGCATGATATCGGGCCGCGCCGCGCGGATCCGCTCAATCAGCCGCAGGTAGCTTTCCGCGGTGTGCTTGCGGTTCATCCGTTTGAGGATCCGGTCAGAGCCCGATTGCACAGGAAGATGCAGATAAGGCATCAGCTTAGGCTCCTCGCCATGCGCGGCGATCAGATCGTCGCTCATGTCATTGGGGTGCGAGGTGGTGTAGCGGATCCGCTCCAGCCCGTCGATTTTCGCCAGCGCACGCACGAGCTGCGCGAGGCTCCAGCCCTCCTCCGCCGCGCCTTCTGGCGCAGCACCGTGATAGCCGTTCACATTCTGCCCCAGAAGCGTGATCTCGCGCACCCCGCGCGCCACCAGCTTGCCCGCCTCCGAAAGGATCCGCCCCGCAGGGCGCGAGACTTCCGCGCCACGGGTATAGGGCACCACGCAAAACGCGCAGAATTTGTCGCAGCCCTCCTGCACCGTCAGAAACGCCGTCGGGCGGGCGGTCATTGGGCGCTCGGGCAGATGCTCGAACTTATCCTCTACGGGGAATTCGGTATCCACAGGGCGCTCGCCTGCGGCCACCGCGCGCACCATTGCGGGCAGGCGGTGATAGTTTTGCGAGCCGACAACCAGATCCACCATCGGCATCCGGCGGCGGATCTCCGCGCCCTCCGCCTGCGCCACGCAGCCCGCAACACCTATGGTCATTGAGGGCTTGGCCTCTTTCAAACCGCGCAGCCGCCCGAGATCGGAATAGACTTTCTCCGCCGCCTTCTCGCGGATGTGGCAGGTGTTCAACAGCACCATATCGGCCTGCGCCGCATCGTCTGTCAGCTCATAGCCCTCGCCGCCCATCGCCTCGGCCATCCGCTCGCTGTCATAGACATTCATCTGACAGCCGTAGGTTTTGATATGCAGCTTTTTCAGGGGCAGATCCCCGTGGGCCGCCATAAGCTCCTCGGCTTGCGGCTGCGGATGTGTCGTCACGGGTGGGGTCTTGAGGGTCATGGGCGCGCTCTCCTGATCGCGCCCGCCTTACCCTAAAATACGCCTGCGCCGCAAGCCAAGCGGGGGTGGCGTGCCCGTCCTCCGCGCGGAGCCCCTTTCGGCGCGCCCGAGAAGGCCAAGACAATGCGGGCACGCACGCCGTGCATCGTGCTGCGGGTTGCGCTTGCAATCGCCCCGCCCTTCCGTGATCTTGGGCCCACCCGCCGCAGCCGCGCTCGCTGGGCCCCTTTGCGATAGCCCGTGCCAAATTTTAGTGTGATGTCTATGGATTACCCCTCGTTCGACGATTTCCTCGCCAAAGCCAAACCCGCCCTCGCGAAAGGGCCGGTGGCGATGATTTTTGTGGAGGATTTGATCGAGGTAGAGAGCACGATCTCCCATCACCTGAAGGCAGGCTTTCGGCCCGTGGTGGTGTTCGCCCCTGCCGCCCTAAGCCTGCCGCCAGAGCTGAGCGCAAAAATTCACCGCGTGCAGTATGATCTTTTCGGCCCGCAGGCCGTGACACAAGCGATCAACCGGATGATCGAGGCGGTGCCAGAGGGGACATGGCTCTATTATTGCTACAATGCGGAATATCTATTCTTCCCGTTCTGCGAGACGCGGTCTGTGGGCGAATTGCTGGCGTTCCACACAGAAGAGCGCCGTCATGCGATGCTCGCCTATGCGATCGACCTCTATGCGCCGGATCTGACGACCCATCCCAACGGCGTCGATCTGGAAGGCGCGATGCTAGATCGTTCGGGCTATTACGCGCTGGCGCGTAAGGATGCGGCGAATAACTTCAAAGAACGGCAGCTTGATTTCCACGGTGGGCTGCGTTGGCGGTTTGAGGAATTCATTTCGCCAGAGCGCCGGAAGATCGACCGCATCGCGCTGTTCCGTGCGCAAAAAGATCTGCGGATTCTGCCCAATAACACCTTCAATATTGAAGAACACAACACCTACGCCTGCCCATGGCACCATAATATGACGGCGGTGATTGCCTCGTTCCGCGTGGCCAAAGCGCTCAAATTCAATCCTGGATCGACCTTCGATATTCATAGCTTCAAATGGTATAATTCTGTGCCCTTCGACTGGCAGTCACAGCAGCTCATGGATCTCGGCCTAATGGAACCGGGGCAATGGTTCTGACACCCGTTTGGACTGACTGAGTCCCTCCCCCTACATCCCCGCATGCCGCACCCGTCTGATCACTCAGGCGGGGGTTCTCCTATTTCGGCCTGGTGCGTGCGGTCTAAATTTTCCGATGAAAAGAATCATATTTACAAACCTGATTGTTTCAGTCAGGTATAAGGAAGAACGAGCAAACACATCACCCCTTCCGCGCAGGCCCCTCGCGCACGGAGATCCGAGATGAAACAGACCAGAGAGACGTGCCAGACATCGGCCCCCCGCACAGGCCGCACCCGCCTGATCGCGGCGATGAACTGCCTCGCGCTGGGATGTCTTGCCTTGGGCGTCACCGCGGGCGGGCTCGACCATCTTCTAGACCGTATAGAGGCCATGTCATGAACGCACGCACCCCCTTCCCCGACACTCTCACCCTGCGCTCCGATATCGGCGCGGCCACGATCAACGCGAAGATCGCGCAGAAGATCTCCGCCGCCCGTGATGGTGTCGCGTTTGACCGGATCACAACAGAGCCGGAACAAGAGGCAACCCGCGCGATGCAGGCGCTGCCGATGACCGATCTTCCGGTGCATGATGCGGGGCGGCTGACACAAGGCGGCAATCAGGCGCTGATCCATCTGGACGGCAAAATCTATACGCTGCGGATCACCCGCGCAGGCAAGCTGATCCTGACGAAATAACACCGATAAGATAACGGCCTCGGGCCACGGATCGCAGCGCGATCCGGCCTGAGCGCCGCCGCATGGGAGGGGTGTCGCAACCTGCCTCCTGACAAGCCCCCGCCCGTTGCCGCGCACCCCTCATTGGCGCGCCTCGGGCGGGGGTTTTATGCTGTTCGGCCCCGCCTAACGCAGCAGACGCGGCCCCATGCGAACAGCCACGCGGCGCCAGCAGGCTGGCATCTCAAACGATCTTTACATTCGGAAGGGGATTTTGGAGCGGGCGGCGGGAATCGAACCCGCGTCATCAGCTTGGAAGGCTGAGGTCTTACCATTACACAACGCCCGCGCTGCCCCTTCTATAACCGCGCAGGCGGGGCGAGTGCAAGAGACCTCGCGCAGCATTTTTTGACAAAGGCACAGAGCTGCCTGACAAGATGATCCCACTGGCTGCAAACGTAAAACGGCGCGCTGGGCCATCGCCACGCGCGCCGTCAGGCTCAAACCAACGAGGAGTTACTGCTTGGTGATACGGCCATCGACATAGGGTTGGTACACACCCGAAGCGATCATGAATTCCGCCAGCACATCGGCGAGATCGGGGCCAAAGTCATACGCATCGGTGCCTTCCGCATCAAAGACCTTATAGCCATCGCCGCCGTTGCGCAGATAGTTGTTGGTCACCACGCCGTAGGTCGCCTCTGGCTCAAGGGGTACGAAGCCCTCCTCGCTCGCCACATCCACCGAAGTCACGCGCTCGCCCACGGGTTTGGAGATATCCCATGTGAACTTGATCCCCGCCACTTGCGGGAAGCGCCCGGCGTTTTCCTCGGCTTGGCTCAGCCCGTTCTCGAGGGCTGCCACCACGGTGGAGCCTTTGGCCTTGAAGGTCGAGAGCGTGTTTTGGAACGGCAGAACCGTGATCACCTCGCCCATCGTCACCGGCCCCGCATCAATCGAGGCGCGCACCCCGCCGCCATTCTGGATCGCGATCTGGATCCCCTGATCCTTCACGCGGTCCAGCATCGCATCCGCGATCAGCGTGCCCATCGGGCATTCGGCGGAGCGGCACAGATCGCGCGACCCATCAATATCGGCAGCGGTTTCCGCCACGACCTTATTGCGGATTTCATCGAGCGGCACCGCCAGCTCTGCAATCCGCGCGACCGTCTCGCCATCCTCGGGCACGGCCCCATCCATCAACAACGGCTCGCCGGAGGCCTCTTTGATCTTGCCCTCATCATCAAAGACGACATTCAATTCGCCGAGGAACTTGCCATAAGCATAGGCCTGCACAATCGCAGTATCGCCGACCATCGTCGGGTAAGGCCCTTTCGCCCCCTCAATCGTGTTGGAGAGCAGCGAATTATCATGCCCGCCCACGATCACATCCACACCCGTCGTTTGCGCCGCCACGCGCTTATCGACATCATAGCCCGAATGCGACAGCACGATGATTTTGTTCACGCCCTCAGCGGTGAGCTTATCGACCTCGCTCTGCACCGCGCCGACCGGATCAGTGAAGACGACCGCTTTGCCCGGCGAGGAGAGCTCATCCGTGTCCTGCGGGGTGAGGCCGATCAGGCCGATCTTCTCGCCACCGCGCTCAATCACCGTCGATTTCATCAGCTTGCCTGCCAGCGCAGGCTCGCCCGAGACATCCGCATTCGACATCAGAACTGGAAATTCCACCGCATCCATGAAACCTGCGAGCACTTCCGGCCCGTCATCGAACTCATGATTGCCCACCGTCATCCCGTCATAGCCAAGCTTGTTCATCATCTCGGCGGCAACCTTGCCCTTGTAATAGGTGTAGAACAGCGTGCCTTGGAACTGATCGCCGCCATCCACAAGGATCGACGTGCCGGCCCGCGCCCGCGCCTCGGTCACCGCAGAGACAAGCCTCCCCGTGCCGCCGAAGCATTCGCCTGCCGCGTTGGTCTCGGCATCGCAGGTGCTGTCATATTTGCTGATCGGCTCGAAGCGCGCATGAAAATCATTGGTGTGCAAAATGGTGAGGGCAAAATCGGCGCGCGCGGCGCCGGCGCTCAGGGCGATCATCGCCGCAGTCGCGAGTAGGCGGGTTTTGAAACGGGCTTGCATAGGAAACCTCCGGTGGGCTGAACACATGGGCCGGATCTCTTGTCCGAATGGTCAAACTGTGGCGCGACTCGTAGCCACCTGTCAAAAGCCGATTGCACAAACCCTCTCGCAAAACGGCATGACACGGCGATGACGCTACGGCGCGGCCCCTCCCCGTTCCAAATCCGTCACCGATTTTTACATCCGGCCTAACGTATAAGCGGGATTGACCATTTTTGAACCACAGGGCATTTGACGATCATGGTTATTTACAAGATCTTCCGCCGCCCCGAATGGGAGCATTTCGACGCGCAGGGCGAAACCCTCGGTGCGCCGATTGATCTGGCCGATGGCTATATCCATTTCTCCGCCAAGGATCAGGCCGCCGAGACCGCCGCGAAACATTTCGCAGGCGAGGGCGATCTGGTGCTGGTCGCCCTTGAGGCGGCGGCTCTGGGCGCGTCGCTTAAATGGGAGCCCTCGCGCGGCGGGCAGCTTTTCCCGCATCTCTACCGTGCGCTCAAACGCGCAGATTGCCTCTGGGTCGCGGATCTGCCGCTCGGCCCCGATGGCCACCAATTCCCGAGGGATATGACGTGAAACTGATCGAACGCGCGGGGCTCAAGGCCCTTCACTGTCTGGATCCCGAGTTGGCCCATTCGCTCTCGCTCAAAGCGATGAGCGCAGGGCTTGTGCCGCTTGGCGGGATCGTCAGCTCCTCGCGTCTGGCCACCAATGTGGCAGGGCTTGCGATGCGCAATCCGGTCGGTCTGGCGGCGGGGATGGATAAGAACGCCACTGCAGTGGGCGCTTTGATGCGCGCGGGCTTCGGCTTTTTGGAAGTGGGGGCGGCCACCCCGCGCCCGCAAGCGGGAAATGCCAAGCCGCGCCTGTTCCGCCTGACCCAAGACCGCGCGGTGATCAACCGCTTCGGCTTCAACAATGACGGGATGGAGGCGATCACCGAGCGCCTGAAAAACCGCCCCAGCGGGATCTCCGCCGATATCCCCGTGGGCCTGAACCTCGGCGCGAATAAAGACAGCGCAGATCGCGCCGCCGATTTCGCCCGCGTCCTCGCCCATGCGGGCCCCCATATCAACTTCGCAACCGTGAACGTCTCCTCGCCCAATACCGAGAAGCTGCGGGATTTGCAGGGCAAAGAGGCGCTGACAGCGCTTCTCAAAGGCGTCACCGATGTGCGCGATAAGCTCTCGCGCCGGATCCCGATCTTCCTGAAGATCGCGCCGGATCTGAGCCTCGCGGAGATCGAGGAGATCGCCGAAGTCGCGCTGATGTCCAAGATCGACGGGATCATCGCGACCAACACGACGCTCGCACGCGACGGGCTGACCTCGGCACATCGCGCTGAGGCGGGCGGTCTCTCGGGCGCGCCCTTGTTCGAGGCCTCCACCCGCGTTCTGGCGCAGCTCTCGACCCTGACCGAGCGGCGTATTCCGCTGATCGGGGTCGGCGGGATCAGCTCCGCCGATCAGGCCTATGAGAAGATCCGCGCAGGGGCCTCTGCGGTGCAGATCTATTCCGCGCTGGTCTATGGCGGGCTATCTCTGGTCTCCGAGATCGCGCGCGGCTTGGATGCGCGGCTGGCCCGCGACGGCTTCGCCAATGTAGCAGATGCGGTTGGCACGGGGCGGGCCGATTGGCTGTGAGCGTCATCTGGCACAACCCGCGCTGCTCGAAATCGCGCGAGACGCTGGCGCTGATCGCGGGCTATGCGCCTGAAATTCGGCTCTACCTGCAAGACCCACCGAGTTTGGCCGAGCTGCGCGCCGCCGCAGAACTGCTCGGTTCAGCGCACGCCCTTCTGCGCGTGAAAGAACACGGTGCCCCCTCGGCCACGGCCAGTGACGACGAGGTGCTGACCGCGCTTGCCGCCAATCCGAAGCTGATCGAGCGCCCCTTGGTGCTGCATCAGGGCCGTGCAGCCCTGGGCCGCCCGCCGGAAGCCGTGCTGAAGCTTTTCGCCTAAGCCCTTCCTCAGAGTATAAATATCCCGGGGGAGAAGGGCTTGCCCTTCGGGGGCAGCGCCCCCTCTCAGCTTGCGTGATCCCAGCCCGCTACCCGTTCAGATCCTTTAGCAACCGCCCGTGCTTGCGCAGCTCTGCAATGAGCTCGCCGAAGGTCTCCAACCCGCGCGCGCGCAGCGCTGGCAGCATCTTCAAAAACGCCTCCGCCGTCGCCACCGTATCGCCCAAGGCGGTATGGCGGGCCTCTTGCGGGATGGTAATGCCGAGGCGATGGGTCAGCGCATCCAGCGAATGCAACTCCGATTGGCCGAAGACCACGGCAGACAGCAGCACCGTATCGAGCACCGGATGATCAAACTCCGCGCCGATCTCCACCGCCTTGCGCCGCAGGAAGGCGAGATCGAAGGGCGCGTTATGCGCGACCAACACCGCGCCGCGCGCGAAAGCATGGAATTGCGCGCCGGCCTGCGCGATCTGCGGCGCGTCTTTCACCATCGCATCGGTGATCCCATGCACCTTTGTGGAGGCCAGCGGGATCGGGCGCGCGGGGTTGACCAGCGTGTCGAACACCTCGCCCTCCACACGCCGCCCGTTGACGATCCGCACCGCCGCAATCTGGCAGATCTCGTCGCCGCGCTCGGGCAAGAGCCCCGTGGTTTCGGTATCAAACACAACAAAGGTGAGGTCTTCGAGACGGCACTCCGCCAGCTCGGCCCCGCCGGTTTTCTCCAGAAGATCGAAATCATACACCGCACGGCGCGGCACCTCCGGCACGGGGCGCACCGCATGGCGGGCATGGCGCAAAGGCAGGGAGATCCGCCCCCGCGCCGCCCCTGCGGGGCCAAAGCCAAAGCGCTGTGCGCTGATCTGCTCGGGCCAGATCTCGGTGCCCTGCACGGCCAGAACCCGCCGACCCGTGCCGCCCTCCTGCCCGATCTCACCCAGTTGCCCAATCTCCAGTGGCAGATCCAGCCAGCCTTCCAGATCGGAGAGCGACGGGCAGGACCCCTCCCATTCCAGCGCCAGCATCGCGCCCGCGCCCTCCTCCGCGATCTCGAGCCGGAAGCCCGTGCGCTCCGCATCCTGCGCGCGCAGATGCCCGATCAGCGCCGAAAGCAGCGCCGCCAGCGCAAACCCGTCCCCGCGCAGCATCAAGGGAGCGGCCACCGCCATCACGTCGCCGCCCTGCCCCGCCACCCGCGCGCGCACCGCCTCCGCGAGGTCCGAGGCGCGCACCACCATCGGATTGGCCCCGCCCTCATCGCGCAGCGCCTCGCGCTTGGCCGCAAGATCGTGGATCGCCCCCGCGAGCTGCCCCGCCTCCGCCTGCGCCGCCGCGCGGATCTTGTCGCGCGCAGGGCCAGCGGGGCCGCCCTCTTCCGCCAACAGCCCGACCAGCGATTGGATCGCGGCGGCGGGGCGGCGGATGCGGTCAAACATCTCATCCATAAGCCGTTCGCGCGCGGAATGCGCCGCCAGATCGGCGGAAATATCGCGCAGAGTGAGCACATAGCCCTGTGCGGCGGCCGCACCCTGCGCGCTTAAAAGCCGCATCCGCGCCGCGAGCACCCGCCCGCCGATCCGCGCGGTGCACAGAAGATCGGAGGCTCCCTCAAAGCTCTGCGCCTCGATCAAACGCGCGTAAGCATGGCGGATCGGCGGCGCATGCAGGTAATCGAACAGGCGTCGATCCAGCGCAGGGCCTTGCCCCGCCGCATCCATCCCGCCCAGAAGATCCACCGCCTGCCCATTGTAAAACGCCAGCTTGTGATCGGCGGTGCATAGCAGCACCCCTACGGGGACATCGCTGAGCAATGCCTCCAGCCGTGCTTTTTGACCTGAAATCGCGCGCGTTTCACCCGCGACCGCCTGCGCGACAGCGCCTTGGGCCGCGCCCAATTGCGCGGTGATCGCGGCAGCAGCGGGGCCGAGATCGCCGAGATAGATCGCCTGATCCGGATCGAGCGCCGCTGTGATCGGCGCATGGGCATGGGCGCGCAAGGCCCCTGCGATCCGCTCAATCGGGGTGGCGATCTGGCGATCAACCACCACCCAAAGCGCCGCGATCAGGCCCGTAATCATAAACCCCGCCGCAATCCCTGCGATGACGAAGCCATCCCCCGTGGGCCCCTGCGCCTTCGACGCCCCCCAGACCAGCGCCAGAACGAGGGCCGCCAGCGCGGCGGCGGCCAGCGCCGCGAAGAGCAAAAATACCCTCAGGCGCAGGGAAAGTCCGTGGTGGAACGATCGCGCGATCATCCCGCGCCCTTCCCCGCACCGTCTGACGCACCCAAAGCCAGCAGCCGCGCGACTTCGGCGCGCAACTCGCCAAGCTCGAAGGGTTTCGCGATGAACCCATCCGCGCCAAGCGCCAAGCCTTTGCGGCGCTCCATCGCGGAGCCGCGTGCCGTCATCATCAGGATTTTCACGCAAGCGAGCGGGGGATCGCGCCGCACCGCTTCGCAAATCTCGAAGCCGGAGACCTCCGGCAGCATCACATCCAGCAGCACCAGATCGGGGCGCGTCTCGCGGATCAACTCCACCGCGCCTGCGCCCGTCGCGATCCGGCTATGGGCATAGCCCTCGCGGGTCAGCAGATAATCCAGCGCGATGGCGATGTTATCCTCATCCTCGATCACCAGAACCCGTGCAGCCTCGCCCATCCCATCAGCCCCCTGCGCAAGCGGTGGTGAGCACCGGATCATCGGGCGAGAGCTTGCGCCATGTGCCATCCGTCAGCACGCCTTGCGCAAACGCAGCCCCCTCCATCAGATCCGCGCGGCGCCCCTGCGCGCAATCAAAGACCACGGGCACCAGAACGGGCTTTTTCCAGCGCGCGATGAGCAGGAGGTTCCCGCGTGTGAAATCATCCTCGCGCGTCAGCCCCTCCAGCGCGATGAACCGCGTGGTGAGCGGGGCGGCATAGGTCCATGGGCGGTAGATCATCCGGCCCTCAATCTGCTGCGCGACCACCGTGCCCTGCGGCAGGTTGCGTTCCACATTCGGGAACCATGCATATTCCGCGTAGATCGTATAGCCGAGCATCGCCACGCCCGCCGCCGCGGGCATCGCCCATTTCGGCAGGGCTTTCCCGCGGAATTTCCGGCTCAGGTGATTGGCGATATAGACCGCGATCACGGCGAGAAAGGCCGCCGCAATCATCGAGATGAAATCATTGACCATTGGGGTTCCTTACACGGGAGAAAGCCGCTCGGCGACCGGAGCGTAGGGGGCAAAGCGAAGGCGAACGCAGGTGCCTCATCCTATCATCCCCTTGCCATGCCCGACCGCCGATTGCATCGTGCGCACCACGACGAAGGCATCGCGCAGATGCGAGCGTTCGAAATCCGACAGATCCGAGGGCGCGAGGTAATTATCGGGTTTACGGCCAGAGCGCACCAGATGCGCCTGCGCCTCCAGCCGCGTCTCTGCGATCAGATCATAAGCCTCGATCAGATCGCGCGCGCCCGAGGCCGAGATCACCCCGCGCTCCTCCGCCGCCTCCAGCCGCGCGCGGGTATTCACCTGCGGGATCCGGCCTTGCAGCGCATAGATCCGCCCGAGGTCGACAATCGGCACCACCCCGTTCAGCTTCATATCGATATGGTTGCGATGCTCGCCCGAACGGATCGTCGCAAAACCGCGCAACAGGCCGAGCGGCGGCGTGTGTTTGAGCGAGTTGGAAATCATATGCGCGACGAAAATCGAGTTTGAGGCCGCACGCTCCAGCACCTCGGCCTGCAACTCGGTGTAGAGCCGTGCTGTGCCGCCGATGGGGCGCAGATCGAACATCACCGAGGCAAGCATCTGGGCCTCGGTATCGGGCTGCGCGATCCAGTGTTCGAAATACCCGCGCCAGACCGATTGGCGTTGGCACCAGCGCTCCGTCGTGGCCATCATATCGCCGGGGCAATAGACATAGCCGCAGGCGTTCAGCCCGTCCGAGACGATCTTCGCCAAGGCTTTGAAATAGAGCATATCACCCTCGGTGGCGCTATCCTCAACAATCAGGCAGTTGTCCTGATCGGAGACACCCGTCTGCTCCTGCCGCCCCTGCGATCCGCAGGCCAGCCAGAGATAGGGCACAGGGGCCGCCCCCAGCGCCGCCTCGGCCAGTTGCAGCAGCCTGCGCGTCACCGCATCGGCGATATCGGTGATCAGCCGTGTCACGACCTCATGGCGGCGGCTGCTGCCGACAAGCTGCGCGAGCAGTTGCGGGATCTGCGCGGTAACGGCGGCCATTTGCGCAACCGTCTCCGCCATCGCGATATCGCGGATCAGCACCGCCGAGGAGACCGCTTGGAACCGTGTCAGATCGGTTTGCGTGATCATCCCCACAAAGCGCCCCGCCTCAGTGATCGGCAGATGGCCGATCCGGCGCTCTAACATGATGTGCAAGATATCCGACCCCAGCGCGGTGGGCGGCAGCGCAACGGGATCTCGCGTCATCACCTCGGCCACGGGCGTGGCAGGGTCGCGCCCTTCGGCCAACACCTTACCCGACATATCGCGCACCGTGACCAGCCCCAAAAGCTGCCCTGCCGCATCGACCACGCCCAAGGAGGAGACCTGCGCATCGCGCATCATCCGCGCGGCGTCTTGCACCGAAAGCTCCGGCCCGCAAGACAGCGGCTGCCGCGCGATCAGATCCGCCACCTTTTGCACCGCGAGATCATCGGCAGGGCGCGCCCCGCGTTTGCGATCAAAGAACCGCGCAAAGGCAGGGAAAGCCGCGATCAGCACGCGGAATTGCGCGGCGGGCAACAATAGGATCACGCAATCCTCAAGCGCGCGCGCCGTGGTGGCCGCCCGCCCACCACGCAGCAAGCCGCGCTCGCCAAAAGAATTGCGCGGACCGAGCAGCGACACCAGCGCGCCATGCTCATCCGTCACCTCAACCCCGCCCGATTTGATCAGATAGAGGCCATCTGTCGGCCCATCGACGGTGTAGATCGTGGTGTTTGCGGGCACTTCCATGCGGCGGAAGGAACGGGCCACTCGGGCCAGCTCGTCACGCGGCAGGGTATCGTAGGGGTGCACCGATTCAAGGAAGGCGAGAACGGCAGAACCTGTCTTTTCCATTCGGCACGCCTCCAGTTCTTTGCAGAAATTCGGGCGGCGATCTCTCGCCGCCCGAGGGGTATAGTGTGGCCTTAGTGGGCCGTCGCTTTGCCAGCACCGCGCGGAACACGGATGCTTTCCACCAGATCTTGCACTTCAAGCGGCGGCTCTTCGGTCGCATTCGACACGACATAGGCGACGATGAAGTTGATCAGCGCGCCAACCGCCCCGAAGGAGGTCGATTTGATCGAGAGCAGCATCGGATCTGCATCGGAGAACGAAGCGGTGTCCGCGATGAAGAACCAGCCTTTGTGCAGGAAGATGTAGAGCACGGTCGTGATCAGACCTGCCAGCATCCCCGCAACCGCACCCTTGTTGTTGATGCGTTTGGAGAAGATCCCCATCATCAGCGCAGGGAAGATCGACGCCGCTGCGAGACCGAAGGCGAGTGCCACGGTTTGCGCCGCGAAGCCCGGAGGGTTGAGGCCGAGATAGGTCGCCACAGCAATCGCCACCGCCATTGCAATCCGTGCCGCCAGCATCTCGTTCTTCTCGGAGATGGCCGGGTTCAACTGACCTTTGATCAGATCGTGCGAGATCGCCGAGGAGATTGCCATCAACAGGCCCGCCGCCGTCGAGAGCGCCGCGGCCAGACCACCTGCCGCGACAAGCGCGATCACCCAGCCCGGAAGGTTTGCAATCTCGGGGTTTGCCAGCGTGATGATGTCGTTGTTCACGGTGAGTTCGTTGGTGTCTTTATCGCCGAGGTAGCTGATCATCCCGTCGCCGTTCTTATCATCAAACGCGAGAAGGCCGGTTTTCTCCCAATTGCGAACCCAGTCGAGTTGCTCGTCGGATTCGATAGCCGCCATAGACAGCGCTTCCGATTGGGTGCCATTGGGGTAGAAGGTGGTGATCAGGTTCATCCGCGCCATCGCCGCCACTGCAGGCGCAGTGAGGTAGAGAAGCGCGATGAACACCAAAGCCCAGCCCGCCGAAGAGCGCGCATCGGCCACGGTCGGCACAGTGAAGAAGCGCACGATGACATGCGGCAGACCTGCGGTGCCAATCATCAGCGAGACGGTGAACAAGAACATGTTCAGGGTCGTGTCATGCTGTTCGGTGTAGGATTTGAAGCCCAGATCCGAGAGCATCCCGTTCAGGGTTTCCAAGATCGGCATGCCGGAGGCTTTCGCATCCGAGAACAGGCCGAGCGCCGGCACCGGATTGCCCGTGAGTTGCAGCGAGATGAAGATCGCCGGAATCGTATAGGCGATGATCAGCACGACATATTGCGCAACTTGGGTATAGGTGATGCCCTTCATCCCGCCCAGAACGGCATAGGCGAACACAATCGCCGCACCGATATAGAGGCCGGTTTCTTTCTCGACTTCCAAGAAGCGCGAGAACGCAACGCCAACGCCCGTCATCTGGCCGATAACATAGGTCACGGAGGCGATGATCAGGCAGACAACAGCCACCATCCGCGCGGTCGGCGAATAGAAACGATCGCCGATGAATTCCGGCACGGTGAACTTACCGAACTTGCGCAGGTAAGGCGCGAGCAGCATCGCCAGAAGCACATAGCCACCGGTCCAGCCCATGAGGTAAGCGGAGGTATCGTAGCCGCCAAAAGCGATGATCCCTGCCATCGAGATGAAGGAGGCCGCAGACATCCAGTCCGCGCCCGTGGCCATGCCGTTCATGATCGGGTGAACGCCTTGGCCCGCCGCATAGAATTCAGCGGTAGAGCCCGCACGGGCCCAGATCGCGATGCCGATATAGAGCGCGAATGTCGCGCCCACGACCAGCAGGTTAAGGGTAAATTGATCCATGTCCCGCTCTCCTTATTCTTCTACGCCGTGTTCACGGTCGAGCTTGTTCATCCGTGCCGCATAGGCAAAGATCAGCACGAGGAACACGAGGATTGAGCCTTGCTGGGCGAACCAAAAGCCCAGATCGGTGCCGCCGATTTTGATACCCGAAATCAGCGGGCGCAGCAGAATGCCGAAGCCGAAGGAACACATGAACCAGACGACAAGATAAATCTTGATCGTCGAGATATTCGCTTTCCAATAGGCGTTGGACGAAGATTTATCGACCATTGCGTAACTCCCTGTTTTTATAACCTCCAGACGGGCCCGTTATGGGCCTCGCCCCTCCCCATCATCGGGCCGATACGTTGTCCACGATCGTCCCGAGCGCAGAGCCGACAGATGCGATGTCCCCCATTGCTTCCACCGTCTCCAACACGCCATGCACCCGATAATGGGCAATCAAAGGCGCTGTCTGCGCGTGGTAAGCCTCCAGCCGAGCCCGCGCAGTTTCCTCCGTGTCGTCAGCGCGGCGTTTGAACGCCGTGCCGCCGCAGGTATCGCAAGTGCCCGCCTGCGCGGGCTGCTTGAAGTCGTCGTGATAGCCCTCGCCACAAGAGGCGCAGGTGTAGCGGCCCGCGACGCGCGCGATCATCGCCGCGTCTTGCACTTTGAGCGAAATCGCCGCCGTGACCGCGAGGCCGGTTTGCGCCAAAAGCCCGTCGAGCGCGGCGGCTTGGCCTGCGGTGCGCGGGAAGCCATCAAGGATCACGCCGCGCGCCGCCCCGCCCTGCGCCAGATCCGGCGCAGCGAGACGATCCCGCAAGATCTCCAGCACGATCTCATCCGAGACCAGACCGCCCGCTTCCATCACCGATTTCGCCGCCAATCCCGCAGGGCTGCCCGCCGCAACCGCAGCGCGCAACAGATCCCCTGTGGAGAGTTGGACAAGGCCGAAGCGCTCTTCCAGCATCCGCGCCTGTGTGCCCTTCCCCGCGCCCGGAGGCCCGAGGAGGATCAGCACGACAGGTTTGGTGATCGTGTCAGACGGTGTGGTTTGCCCGATTTCCCGCATCCGATCAGGCCTTATTCGCACGGTTGTCGATCAAATCTTGCACCACGGACGGGTCCGCGAGGGTCGAAATATCGCCAAGGCTGCCGTAGTCATTCTCGGCAATCTTGCGCAGGATCCGGCGCATGATCTTGCCCGAGCGGGTTTTCGGCAGGCCCGGTGCCCATTGGATCAGATCCGGCGAGGCAATTGGCCCGATTTCCGAGCGCACCCATTTCACGAGTTCGCGCTTGAGATCCTCGGACGGCTCTTGATCATTCATCAAGGTGACATAGGCGTAGATGCCTTGGCCCTTGATATCATGCGGGAAACCGACCACAGCCGCCTCTGCCACAGCCGCATGGGCGACCAGCGCGGATTCGACTTCCGCGGTGCCCATCCGGTGGCCCGAGACGTTGATCACATCATCGACGCGGCCGGTGATCCAGTAATAGCCATCCGCGTCGCGGCGGCAGCCGTCGCCGGTGAAATAATAGCCCTTATACTGGCTGAAATAGGCCTCCTCAAAGCGTTCGTGATCGCCCCAAAGTGTCCGCATCTGACCGGGCCAGCTATCGGCAATGCACAGCACGCCCTCGGCTTCGGTCTCGGCTTGGATCTCCGCCGTGGCGGGATCAAGCACCACGGGTTTCACCCCGAAGAACGGATTGGTCGCCGAGCCCGGCTTGGTCGGCGTCGCCCCCGGCAGCGGTGTCAGCATATGGCCGCCGGTTTCCGTCTGCCAGAACGTGTCGACGATCGGGCATTTGCCTTTACCAACGTGTTTATCATACCAAACCCAGGCCTCAGGGTTGATCGGCTCGCCGACCGAGCCCAGCACCCGCAGCGACGAGAGGTCGTGCTTCTCGACCCAGTCCGGCCCCTGCCCCATCAGCGCGCGGATCGCGGTGGGCGCAGTATAGAACTGGGTAACCTTATGCTTGGCGCACACCTCCCAGAACCGCCCCGCATCGGGATAGGTCGGCACGCCCTCGAACATGATCGTCGTCGCGCCATTCGCCAGCGGCCCATAGACGATATAGCTATGCCCCGTGACCCAGCCGACATCCGCCGTGCACCAGAACACATCGCCATCGTGATAATCGAAGGTGTATTGATGGGTCATCGCGGCATAAACGAGATAGCCGCCCGTCGTATGCACTACGCCCTTGGGTTTTCCGGTGGAGCCAGAGGTGTAGAGGATGAACAGCGGATCTTCCGCATTCATCGGGCGCGGCGGGCAATCGGGCGAGACGGTTTCCATCATCGCCAGCACGTCCACATCACGGCCCTCGACCCATGTCGTCTGATCGCCCGTGTGTTTCACCACGAGGCAGCGCACCTTATCCGAGCAATGCAGCAAGGCCGCATCCGCGTTGGATTTCAGCGCGGTCCGGCGGCCACCGCGCGGCGCGGTATCTGCCGTGATCACCAGTTTCGCGCCGGAATCGTTGATCCTGTTTGCCAAAGCATCGGGCGAGAAGCCCGCGAAGACGATGGAATGCACCGCGCCAATCCGCGCGCAGGCCAGCATCGCATAGGCCGCTTCAGGGATCATCGGCATGTAGATCACAACGCGGTCACCGCGCATAACCCCCTGCGACAGCAGCACATTCGCCATCCGGTTCACCTTCTCGGACAGCTCGCGGTAAGTGATGTGGCGCGCAGGTGTTGCCGGATCGTCGGGCTCGAAGATGATCGCCGTCTGATCGGCGCGCGTCGCCAGATGGCGGTCAACGCAGTTTACAGAGGCATTCAATACCCCGTCCTCGAACCATTTGATCGAGACCTGACCATAGGTGAAATCGGTGTTCTTAACTTTGGTATAGGGCGTCATCCAATCCAGACGCTTGCCTTCCCGCCCCCAAAACGCGTCGGGCGATGCCATCGATTCCTCATACATCGCGCGATATTTCGCGGAATCTGCATGCGCATTCCCAAAGCCCGCTGGAACTTCGCGAATATCCGGCGCATGCGCCGCCTGATTTTGATCGGCCATCTGGCGTCCTCCTTCTCTGGCTCTCAGAGCCATATTTCGCGCTCGGCCCGTCGACCGGCGCTCCCCATCCAAGAAGCAGTGTAAACCAGAAGTGTATTTTCATGTAACCCCTTTTGTTTTAGAGATTTTTTTGTAAATTTTTTAACTGATATAGAGATAACCTTGTAAATTTTAATCGGAAGGCTAATAAAATTTCGTGATGCATCAGTCATTTGCCTGTTCACGCCTCGGTGAACGCTGGCGCTCCGGCACACCGCCTCCGCAAATCAACCTCAGATTGCGCCATCGGGATAAAACCGACCCCATAGGTACGGCGACAAACTGGCACCGCTAACATAAGCGGGGCGAGCAGCCTGATTCGCGGGCGTGGGATCTCTCGCGCCTCATCTTGCGGTTCCGCCTTCCACCGCCGCAACATAGGGCGGCTATCAGTGTTGCATGCCCCGCAAGACCGCGTATCCCGCATCGCCCCTTCCAACAGCAAAAAGGGGCGGTCGCCCGCCCCTTGTCGTCACCAAGTTCATTGCACCGAGCCGCTGCGTCAGTTCGGGTTATCCATCCGGATCTTGATCTGCGCCCGCCCCTTGACGCCCTGCGACCAGTTGATCGTGATCTTATCCTTGTTCGGCCCCTGATCGGTCACGATATAGGGCATCTCCGTCACCCGCGCGCCAGATCCATTGGTCAGCATATTCTCGAACACGAGGCTCTCGACATTGCGCGCCTGCCCGCCAAACGGCAGATAGCGCGTCGCGTCTACCGTCCAAACCGACTGCGCCGTGCCCTGATCATGCTGCATAAAAACGGGGTTCGAGGCCGGGTCGCTCACCCCCGCATAGGTATTGCTTTCAAACACCACATTGCGATTGCTGACATGGTCCAGATCAGCATAGGTCGTGTCCACTTTCTCAACACGATCAATCGCGCCTGAAATAGCACGAAACACGTTGCACGATACATTCACCCCGAACAGGTAATGCCCTGTGCCGTATGGCTTCACCACGATCCAGGAGAACCATGGGGCGACGTCAATCGCGGTAAAAATATTCCCCGTCATCGAGAGGCCGGAGAAGGAATATTGCACCCCGAAATCGGGATCGGATTCATATTCATTCGTCCACTCAATGGTGCAATTGTCGATGTAATTGCCCGTCACCACCGATTTCACATCGGCATTGGCGAAGATGAGGCCGCCCATGCGGATCCCGTCCGGCTCATAATCGCTCTGGAACCAGTGGTTTCCCACGATCAAACTGCCCTGCCCGCCAATCACCATCGTATGTTTGAAATTCACGAAGCGGTTGTTGCGGATCTTCAGATCGTTCTTGTTCGAGTTGAACGCAATCGCGGTGCGCTGCGGCACCGGCAGCTCCATCTCCGGCGACAGGAATTCACAGCGGTCAATCACCATATCCTGACACCCGTTGCCCGGCGAGGTGATCGCCCGCGCTTTCGGCCGCAGCATCAAGCAGTCATGCATATGGAACATCTCACCCTCAGGCGCCAACAGCACGCCCGAGCAGATCTTGCTGCACAGGAATTCGACCTGATCGATGAAGAAGCGATCCAGCTGCGCCATCCCCGAGAAATCGAGCATATATTGGTTGCGCGTGAAGGTGAAATTCCGCGTGGCGGAGCCGCCATACATCCGGTTCGATAAGGTCACCGTCGATGCGCCGATATTCACCGCCTTCACATAGATCTCGCGGCCGACCCCGCTGCCCGTGATCAGCGATCCCACCTGAATATTCGCGATATTGGCCACATTGGTCAAAACGAATGGCGCGTTGGTATTATAGGTGCCCTGCGAGGTCACCACGACAGGGTCCCACGCAGGCCCATCCACCGCGTTGAGTTGCCCGTTTGTCAGAACCCGGCGGTTCGACCATGTGCTGAGCGCAGGCGCATATTCCGCCACTTTGAGCGGCGCGGTGATCTCGACACGGCGACCGCAGAGGTCAAACACCGTGTGATCGGTGTAGCTCATCAGCGCCTGCAGGCCCTTCTTCAGCCCCAGCTCCTCATCCCCGAAGGCCTCTGCATAGGTCGGGAAATCGTAATTCGCCAACAGCGCCAAACGGCTCGCCGCCGCCATCACCAGCTTGCCCTCGAATTTCACCCGCGCCGCGATCGAGATGGAATTGCCGATAAAATAGCTGCCCTTGGGCACAAAAATCTGCCGCCCGTTCGCCGCCGCATCCGCCGCGATAAAGGCCGCGCGGTCATCCGTCACCCCGTCGCCCACCGCACCATAATCGCGTACATCCACCACATCGAGCAAATCACGCAGGTAGAAATTGCTGACATCCTCAATCTCGATGGATTCGATCCGAACGATCCCGCCATTCGACCCCGTCAGATCCAGCCCGAAATGCCCGTAGACCGGTGCTGTCCCCCACGCCATATCGACGCCGCCCTTCGCGCCCGTGCCGACAATCGCCGAGACTTCCACAACGTCGCCGTAGGCCGTCAACGCGACCGTCTCGCCCAATTCGTCCAGCCCCGAGACATGCCCGTTGGAGCCGTTCATCGCATAGCCCGCGATCCGCACATTGGGCAGGTTGCCACTCATCGCCTTGACCCGCGCGCGGATCTGCAAATAAACGCCGGGGAACATCTGCGTCTGCCCCATATAGCGCAGCTTGGTCGTCGTCGTCAGCTTGACCAACTCCAGACAGGATCCGAAATCCTGATCCCCCGTCACAATCGCCGCATTCCCCGCCCCGTCATAGGTCGCAGATCCCGCCGTGCCATCCTCGCTCGACCAAACCCCAAGCCCTGCGTTGAACGCGGGCGGCATGAAGACCAGCCCATCCGTAATCGCCTTGTTCATCCACGATCCCCTTCGCCAATACCCGCCAGCCGCCTCCGCGCATCGTCGCGCAACGCGCGGAACGAGCAGAGGCCTCGAACTGGAAACTCCGAGCGCACCTGCCTCGGTCGCAAACAGGGGTAGCAACAAAGGCTAAAGAGGTCTTAACCGCAGCGCGCGCTCCGCCCCCCTGCTCGCATGGCCAAGACCAAGCAAAGGAGAACCCCGCCCGGCGCAGGCCGAGCGGGGTTTCAGATGTCGTTGAGACGTGAAATGCGGTTTACTTGACGAAGTCGCCCGCCAAACCGCGCTCGATCAGGTCAATCGTTTCATCCACCCCGTAAAGCGCGATGAACCCGCCGAACCGCGGCCCTTGGCTCGCGCCCAACAGCACCTCATACAGCGCTTGGAACCATGTGCGCAGGTTCTCGAACCCGTGGTTTTTGCCGACCGCGAACACAACAGATTGCAAGAACTCATCCGAGGCGAAATCCGCCTCCGGCAGTGGCTCTTCATTGCCCATAGCCGCGTTTTTCGCCGCAATCGCCGCCAGTGCTGCCTCCGGCGATTTCAGCGCCGCGACCAGATCCTCAAGTGCCGCGCGCTCCTGCGCGTCAGGCGCACGGAACACGCGACTCGGGGCCACGAAATCGTTGTAATAGCGCACTGCAAAGCCCGCGGCCTGATCCAGATCGGGGTGGGTTTCCGGCGTGGCGTCGGGCGCATAGCGCTTGATAAAGCCCCACAGGGCATCCTTCTCTGTCGCGCCCGCCACCGAGGCCAGATTGAGTAGCATCGAGAACGGCACCACCATCTTGCTCTCCGGCACATTGCCACCATGGATATGCCACACGGGGTTATCCAAGCGTTGCGCCTCGGTCTGGGTCGCATAGGCGCGCAATTGCTGATGGTATTCATCCACCGCTTTCGGGATCACATCGAAATGCATCCGCTTCGCGGTCTTCGGCTTCAAATACATGAAATAGCTCAGCGATTCCGTCGAGGCATAGGTCAGCCACTCGTCAATCGACAGGCCATTGCCCTTGGATTTGGAAATCTTCTCGCCGTTCTCATCCAAGAACAGCTCATAGGTGAAGTTCTCCGGCCCGCGCCCGCCAAGCACCTTGCAAATCCCGCCATAGATCGGCGTGTTGGCCGCGTGGTCCTTGCCATACATCTCGAAATCGACATCCAGCGCCGCCCAGCGCGCGCCAAAATCCGGCTTCCATTGCAGCTTCACATTGCCGCCCGTGACCGGCAGCGTCCACTCGCGCCCATCCTCGTCGTCAAAGGTGATCGTCCCCGCCGCCGGATCAATGGATTTCATCGGCACGTAGAGCACGCGCCCGGTCTCGGGATGGATCGGCAGGAAGCACGAATAGGTCGCGCGGCGCTCCTCGCGCAGCGATTTCAGCATGATCTTCATGATCGCGTCATAGCGCTCCAGCGCCAGAAGCAGGATCTTGTCGAACTTGCCCGCCTTGTAATACTCCGTCGCAGAGGCGAACTCATACTCGAACCCGAAGGTATCGAGGAACCGCCGTAGCATCGCATTGTTATGATCGCCAAAGCTCGGGAACTCCCCGAACGGATCGGGCACGCTCGTCAAAGGCCGCTGCAGGTTCTCCGTCAGCAACTCCTGCTGCGGGACATTCTCCGGCACTTTGCGCATCCCGTCCATATCATCCGAGAAACACAAAAGCTTCGTTGGGATATCCGAGATCAGCTCGAATGCCCGCTTGATCATCGAGGTCCGCGCGACTTCGCCAAAGGTGCCAATATGCGGCAGGCCCGACGGCCCGTAGCCCGTCTCGAACAGCACATATCCCTTCTCGGGCGGCGCCTTCTCGTAGCGTTTGAGCACCCGACGCGCTTCCTCAAAAGGCCAAGCTTTGGAGTTCATCGCTGCATCGCGCAAAGTGCTCATGGTAGTCCCCTTTTAGGCGCCCCGTGCGCCCGTCTCGATCCACCTATTGAACGCGACCACAATCGTCAATAATTTGCAGGAATAGGATAGGCCATCTCGGCCCGATTTCCGTCCCGAAAGGACCAAGTATGAGCGAAACCCTCGCCGCCCTCTCTCCGCAAGATAGCCTCGTCGCTGTCATGGTCGCAATTTCGGCCTCTGACGAGAATATCCGCACCGTCGAACTCCTCGCGATTGAGCGGATGGTCAACCATATGCCGATCTTCGCCAATTACGATCAGGATCGGATCAACCCCGTCGCGCAAACTGTATACGCCTTGTTTGAAGAGGAAGACGGGCTGGAGGCGCTCTTCGGCCTGATCCGCGATGCGCTGCCCGCAAAATATTTCGAGACCGCCTATGCGCTGGCCTGCGATGTTGCCGCCGCCGATGGCACCTTGCGCGATGCAGAGCTTCGGATGCTCGAAGAAATCCGGTTTGAATTGGAGATCGACCGCCTCCATGCCGCCGCGATTGAGCGCGGGGCGCGGGCGCGTCACCTCACGCTCTAACCCTGTGGCTTAAGCCAAGCCCCTGACGCGCGCGATGAATACGGGCGCGTCGGGGGGGGGGGGGGGTATTACGCTATCGCCCGTAGAGCACATCCCAACGCTCAAGCAATTGCGATTGCAGCACTTTTGAACGCCGCACCCAAGCGCCTGCGCCTTGCGGTTGCTCTTCATTCTTCACCTGCGCGCGGCGTCTTAAATCGCCAGTGAAGATTGCGAACACAAGTTCTGTCCCGTCGCGCGCCGTCATATAGCCCGCCAATGTAGAGACAAAATTCAGCGTGCCGGTTTTCGCCTGCACCTGTAGCGGATGGTTCTCGACGACCTTTCCCGCCGCGTCGCGCATCCCGAAATCGCGCAGCACCGAGCGCAAACCCACTTGCGGGCCAAGCGCGGCCAAGGCCCGCACCATATCCAGTGCCGAGATCCGCGAGCCGACCCCGAGGCCAGAGTGATCGTCAAGCGTCGCGAATTTCACCCCCGCCACCTGTTTGAGCCAAGACGCCATCGCCCGCCCCGAGGCGGTGCCGCCGCCGCTCACCCCGAGTTTCGCAGAAGCCGTCATCCCCACCGCTTCGGCGGTGATATTCGTCGAATGGCGCAGCATATCGCGGGCAATCTCACGAAGCGGGTCCGAGGTCAGATCCGCGATCACCGTCCCCTTTGGAGTGTCCCGCATCGCCTCGGGGCGCGGCAAATCCACGCCCCGCGCCCGTGCCAAGGTCTGGAACACATCGCCTGCATAGGCATCGGGCGCACGCACGGGCAGCCATCGACTTCCTGCCTTGCCCAGCGCCCTTGCCGAAACAGTCCACTGCTCCTTGCCGCCCGATTGTGCGTAGGAATAGACAGGACGCTCGCGATTGCTCAGCCCCGCAGTGACCGTATAGGCCCGCGGGCGTTCCTTGGCGCCGCGCGCATCCATCCCGAGTTGATAGCCGCCCTGCGCGCGCTTCCATTCAAAATAGACGCGGTTGAAATTCAGGTTCAGCCCCGAGACCGCGGGGTTATACCCCACATACACTGGCTGATCGTCGGCAATTTCCTCGCGGAACGGCAAGGCCCCGCCCCAGATCCGGAACCGCCCCGTGATCCGCTTCACGCCCAGCCCCGCGAGTTTGCCCGCGAGAAGCGCCAGCGTATCTGTCGAGAGCGTCGGATCGCCGCCGCCCATCAAGATCAGATCCCCGTTCAGCACCCCACCCGCAATCGGGCCCGTTGCGACCAGCCGTGTCACAAACCGGAAATCGGTGCCGAGATTGGCGAAAGCATAGCACGTCGTCAGCGCCTTCATCGTGCTGGCGGGGGCCATCCCCTCGTCGGGGTTCATCGCCTCCAGCACCTGCCCCGTTTTCAAATCCGCCACCGCGTAGGAAACCGAGCCCCCAAGCTGCGCCGCCGCCACAAGATCGCGAGGTGTCAGCCCTTGTGCAAACGCCCCATGGCTCGACAGCCCCAGCGCCGAGACCGCACCGCCGAGCGCTACGCGCCCCAGCATATCGCGCCGCGTCAAACCTTCGAATTTATCCGTCATCACGATTCTCCGCTGTGGCCTCTGCTTCGGCCTCCGCTGTGGCCCCCACTCTGCCGCCCGCCCCTGCTGTCGTCAAAGCCTTGGAAACGACCGCCTCGGCTGCGCCCTTCGGCCATGTGCCCTGCGCGCGGATCGCGGAAGACGATTGGCTGCGCATCGGCACATTCACAAAGCACCACGCGGGCAAATCCGCCTCGGCCAAACCGCGCGCGCCCTCCGCCCCGATCCGCGCGGCGGCGTAGATCTCTGCCGCAACCGATCCCCGCGCCGCAAGCCGCGCGCCGGGGCGGGCCAAAACCCCTACCGGAACCTGCGCCATAATCTCGCGCCAATTGTCCCAAAGATGGAATTGCGCGAGGTTATCGGCCCCCATCAACCAAACAAACCGCACACCGGGATACAGCGCCACCAGCCGCGCCAAAGTCTGTGCCGTATACCGCGTGCCAAGCTGGGCTTCGAGGCCCGTCACGTCCACTCGCGGATCGTGCATCACCTCGCGCGCCCGCGCGATACGACGCGCCATCGGCGCAGGACCTTGCTCTTTCAACGGGTTACCGGGGCTTACCAACCACCACACACGGTCCAAGCCAAAGCGCCGCAGCGCCTCGCGGGTGATATGCGCATGACCCTCATGCGCCGGATCAAACGATCCGCCGAGCAAACCGATTTTCATACCGGCGGTGGCAAGAGGAAATCCCTGTCTCATAAATGAGGCCTAGCCGAAAGCCGCGCAGAAGTGAAAGGTGAATTTGGTGCGCTCGGTGGTTTTGCAAACGCTCTGCGCTTACTTTCGCGCGCCTAAAGACGCCGCTGATCTTCCACAATCCGCGCGCCCCCGCGTAACACCGTACACCGCGCGCGCCCCCGCCGCTTGGACGCATAGAGCGCCCCGTCAGCCGCCGCGAGGAACTCTTCCGCTGAGAGCGATTGATAGCTCGTCGACAGCACCACGCCAATGGATCCCGAAATCTGACAACTCTGTCCCTCAAACCTCATCGGCTGTTCGAGCCGCCGGATAATCCTGTCGCCAAGCTGCTGCATATCGTCGCCGTCTGCCCGCCCGCGCAGCAGCAACACAAACTCATCGCCGCCGACCCGCGCAACGACATCCGATCGCCGCGTCTCCTCGCCCAATATCTCCGCCACTGCACTCAAAACATGATCGCCCGCCGCATGGCCCAGCGTATCATTCACCGACTTGAACAAATCGAGATCCAGATGCGCGACAGAGAACGGCGTGCCTGTGTCCTGCGCCAGAAGGATCGACTGCGCCAGCGCCTGCCCGAAGGCCCGTCGGTTCGCCAACCCCGTCAACGGATCGGTCAGTGCCTGATGCTCCGCGACCTGCCGCGCGGAGTCGAGCCGTGTGTTCAGCGCGCGCAGCTCGCCCATCACCACCGTTTTCGCCTCTTGCAGATAGAGCAGCTCCATCGCCAGATCGCTCGGCGCGAAATCTGCCTCCGTCAGCCCGTGATCACGCACCGCCTCCGCCAGCCCCACACCGAATGTGGTGTTGAGCAACATCGCCCCCTCAACGCCGACTGGCACCGCGATTCCGCGCAGGAACGTGGCTTCCGCACGGCGCGGAATCAGATGCAACCGCTGCCCCGCAAGCTCTTGCAGCGACTCGCCACGACAGGCTGATCGCACGCGGCGCAACTCAAAATGCGCCTCGAACGCCTGCCCCAAAGCGGTCTCGCCAATCAGCTTTGCCAAAGTCGGCCCCAACATCACAATCCGCCCGTCACAATCGAGCCATAGCGACATCGGCATCAACCGCCCCAAGAATTCCGGCTCCAATTCGATCCGGCCCTGCGCAGCGCGCGTCCCCTGCGCCGCCCCAAGGCGGCGCGCATCCTGTGTGTTGGTGTCTGCGCCCATTGGTATCACACCTCGCTCAGATCCATTGATCCCCTGCATCACACACCACTCGGGCGGGCCAACTCGAAGCTCCGCCCCTCAACAAAACGCGCATCCAGTACTTCAACACGGATATATTCCTGCGGCTCCACATCGCCCGCCAAAGGCCCCTCCGCTTCAATCAGAACCAGCGCGCCGTAGTCATCCGCCATCGCCCTCACAAGGCCCGTGACCACCGCCGACCAGCCCCGCTGAGCAGCGCAGACCTTGAACCCGAACCACCCGCCGCGCTGCGCTTCCAGCACCAGCTCCGGCAGCTCCAGATCCGGCAGCGCCATCTGGCCACGGCTTTGCAACTCATCAAGCGACATCAGAAAATCGAAAAAGCCCTGCCCGCCGAAGCGCAGCAGCCGCCTGAGAGGCTCAATCGAAACCAAAAACGCCCCGAGATCTTCCAAAAACGCTGCCTCGGGGCGATCCAACACCCGCGCCGCCGCCGAAATCAGCGCCTGCGTCACACTATCCTCATAGCGCAGCATGGTCTCGAACCCTGAGGCCTCAACCTGCGCCTGAAATGCAACACGCTCCCATAGGGCGCGCCCATAGGTTTCTTGCAAGAAACACTGGATCGAACGATTAATCAGACCATGCATCGGCACCTCACGAGACTATGCCAATGCTAGCGCCGACCCCTTAACATTCTCCCAACAGCCGCCCGCGCTTGCCCCTGCAACCGCTAATCCGCCCGCGGCGCCATCCGTTGGCCTCCTAAAGAGAACTCCTGATCACGCGAGGGGACAAGCCGAATGCCGTCGCGCCAGAACAGATCAATCGCCTGCGCCACTGTCATCCCATCCGGCAGGTCCCAAACCCCCGACCCTAAATAATTCTGCCGGTCTCGGGTTTCGCTCGCAAACAGAACTGGCGCGCGGTCCTCCCGCAGCACCAATATTTCCTCACCGTCCCAATCCGCAATCACATCGGCATAGACCACAAGGCACCCGCGATGCCCCTCCGGCGTTGTAAGCGCGCATTCCGTCTCCAACGTGTCCGTAACGCCACTGCGCCCCTCCACCGCCTCAAAAAACGCCGCATCAAGGCTGCGCCCCTCCGGCAGAACCGGTAACAGAGCAGCAATCCGCGCCCGTTCCGCATCCGGATCCGCTACACCGCGTGTAAACGCATAGCGCGAGGTGGAGCGTTCCAACAGCGCGAGACGCGCTGTCATCCGTGGACCGGCGACCGCCTCCAGCGCGGCGATCCCCGTTTTGCCAGCATGGCCCCAATCATGCGCCATCTCCCACAGCGGGAAGCGCTCGGCATCCGCCTCAGGATCCAATCGCGCGATCTGCGAGCGCATCGAAATGCTCTCCGGCGTCACCCAAGGGTTCAGCCACAGCGCCGCCAGCGCGATCATCACCAAGGCCAATCCCAGATTGCCGCTGCGCACCCCCGCGCGCCAGCGCGCACCACGCAAAAGCGCCAGCGCATAGACGACCCCGTAGCCTAAGAGCACGTCCGAAACCACGGCCGCCGAAACCCGTTCGGGCGTCCAGCCATATTGCTCCACCCGCATCCAGACCGCCGCAATCGCCAGCCCCGCCAGCAAAATCACCAATCCCGCCAATATCCGCGCCGACAGATACAAAATCCCGCGCGATGGCCCGTCCAGATCGCTCTTATCGACAATGATCGACACCAGAACGACAGCGCCAAACCCGGCTGTCATCAGGCTCCCGCCCGTGGAGAGCGCCCCGAACAGAGCCGTCAAACCCCGCACCGGAACCATGGCGAGGAACACCACCAACACCACCAACACAAACGGCGCCAGCAGCCGCACCAAGCGCAGCGCGAGATCGGGCGAAATCATGTCGTCCAACTCATCCACCACGGCCAAGCCAAGCCCCACCAGCCCGCCCAGCAAGGCCGCCACCACAAGATCCTCGCGCAGCAAATCGCTGAGCACCCGCAGCCCGACGATCTCCAGCAACGCGCCACAGGCAAAGGCCACCGCCAACGCCAGCCCCGCAAAGGCCCATGCCGCGCCGTAACGCACCACGATATCCCACGAATTCACGAACAAATGCCGATAGCTTAGCCCCTGCCCGTCCTGCAAAAACCCTTGCAAAAATGGCACAGGCAGCGCCGCGAGCACGAACAGCGCCACAAGCACATGTCCAGTTGCGAAATAGGCACTGGCGTCCTCAAAACCACGCATCGACACCCAAGCCAAGCTGCCCGTCAGCGCCGCAATCAGCGCCCCCGCGCCCAGCGCCCGTGCCAATCCAAGCTTCGCCAGCAATATCCCCGCTGCGCCAAAGCCACACAGCACCACGATCATGAGCACCGCGCGCGTGGCATCAGAACTCTGCCCGCCCAGCGCCCGCCAACCGTCCGCGCCCAAGAACCAAACCGCAACGCCCGCGCAAAGGCCCAGCAGCAAATGCGGGATCCGGCCGCTAAAGGACGCCCGACCTTTGTGAAAAACAGTGCCTGACATGCGATCCTCCTGCGATCTTTCGCTGACGCGATGGCCTGCAAGCTAACCCACGCCCCTCTCAATGAAAAGTGGCGCACCGCCGCATCAGCGCACAGCGCAGGCGCCGTAAAATCACAGGGCGAGGACTGAGCATAGATCCCGCCAAACTTGCGTCAGCCCCGTTCCGCCAGCCACGCGGGTAAATCGGCAATCGACGGCAAGACAACATCCGCGAGATCGTCCAAATCCTCCGCCCGCGCGGGGCCTGTCAAAACCCCGACAGTCACCATCCCCGCCGCGCGCCCTGCGCCAAGGTCGTGACGGCTGTCACCCACCATGGCGATGTGCTCTGGCGGCAAGTCGACATGGCGCGCGAAGGCCAGCAACGGCGTGGGGTCGGGCTTCGCCCCATGCCCGCTATCCGCCCCAATCACCAGATCCAAGGCCCCGCCCCCTGCAAGATCATGCACGGCAACCGCCCCCAGATGCGCGCGCGCCGACCCCTCGGAATCGTTTGTCATTACCCCCAGATAGTAGCCAGCGGCGCGCAGATCCGCGAAAAACCGCGCCAGTGGCACAACCTCCACTACCTGAGCACCAGCGGCTTGAGCATTCAGATACTCCACAAGATCAGCGGGATCAGACGCGGGCAAAGCCCCCGCCAAAATCATCGCAATCTCCGGCACCGTCCCGGCGATGATAGGGCTCTGCGGCGCAAATCCGCGCGCGAAATCATAGCCAACGCGCGCGGCAAGATGTGCCCGATCGACCCCGCCCTGCGCCGCAAGTTCGGTGAGAACGCGCGCCGTCCAATTGCCCCATGTCGCGTTGAAATCAAACAGCGTCCCGTCCTTGTCGAACAAGACCCCTGCGATCCGCGCCATCTGCTCGCCCCGCACGCTCATGTCCAATGCCGCATGTCGCCACCACCCAGAACCGCGCGCGCCGCCACGACCTGCTCCGGCGCGATTGAGGCCGCCTCGGCAAACTCCAAGACCCATTCATCTTGCAACAGCACAAAATCGAGTACTTGTGCCAAAAATTCAGGCTCTGCGGCCTGCGCCCGAAGATCTTCGACCCGCGCGCCTGTGGTTGTTAAAAATGCCTCAAAAACGGAGTCTTGGGCGGCGATCCAGCCGAGCGCATTCACGCCGATAATCTGTGCATTGTCTTGCTGCATTTAGGATCTCGCGATAGGGTGAAAGGGTGAATAACACTTTGTTAACTTTTGAAGCGACAAAGTCTTAACGTCAAGGAAAGCAGCCAGAAGGGAGCGGCCAGAACCATGTCAGGAACTCTCCTGATCGTGGATGATGTGGCAACAAATCGCATCGTGCTCAAGGTCAAACTGGCCAATGCGCGCTATACGGTTCTACAGGCGGCCTCTGCGCGCGAAGCGCTTGAGCTGTCACAGTCGCAGCGCCCCGATCTGATCCTGCTCGATATGCAGCTTCCTGACCTTGCGGGGGTTGAGCTGGTGCGCCAGTTGCGGGCGGTGCCCGCCACCGCCCTACTGCCGATCATCGCGGTCTCCGCTGCGCCAGATCCCGTGCTGCGCCTTGAAGCTCTGCGCGCTGGTGCCGAGGAGGTGATGACCAAGCCACTCGACGATTTGGTTCTTCTCGCGCGGATCCGCGCACTTTTGCGCGCGCGAGAGACCGATGAGGAACACCGCCTGCGCGATGCCACCACCCGAGATCTCGGCTTTGAAGAGCCCGATAATGGCTTCAGCGCCCAGCAGCACATTGCGCTGATCGCCGCGCAAACGTCGGTCGCTGTGGGGTGGAAACACGCGCTCGCACAATTTCTCCCGAATGCACAGCTCAGCGTGCTTACCCGCGATACGGCCCTGACCCTCTCCCATGACTCCCCCCCTCCCGACGCCTTCCTTGTCGCGGCGGATCTCTCCCGCCCTGGCGATGGCCTGCGGTTCATGTCAGAGCTGCGTTCGCGCGCCCGTACCCGCCATAGCGCAATTTGCATCGCCCTGCCCGAGGGTCTGCGTGAAACCGCCGCCTTCGCGCTGGATCTGGGGGCGAACGACTTGCTGCCGGTCGATCTGCACGCGCCCCATCACGCAGAGGAGGCCGCGCTGCGGCTCTCAACACAGATTGCCCGCAAGCGCGCACTCGACCGGCACCGCGCGGCGATCACCACCGGCATGCGCCTTGCCGCCATTGACCCACTCACCCGCCTATATAACCGCCGCTACGCCTTGCCACATCTGCACCGCATCGCCACCCGCGCCCGCGAAACCGGCAGCCAGTTCGCGGTGATGATGATCGACATCGATCATTTTAAGGCGGTAAACGATACCTACGGTCACGGTATGGGGGATCGCGTTCTCGCCGAAGTCGCCAACCGTCTGCACCTGAACATGCGCGGGGGCGATATGGTCGCCCGGGTCGGTGGCGAAGAGTTTCTCGTGGTCATGCCCGACACATCGCCCGAAATCGCATCCATGGTTGCCGACAGGCTTCTCCGCGTGATCAACACGCATCCTGTCACTGTCGTCGGCCTGTCGAGCACGCAGACGCCTGAAGATATTCCTGTGACAATCTCCATCGGCCTCGCAATCGGATCCGGCACCGAGGATAGCGGTGTGACCTTCGATAGGGCTGATGCCGCCTTACTGAAATCCAAAGCGGGAGGGCGCAATCGCGTGACCGTGGCCGAGTAGGCCAAGAGTGCGCGATCTGCGTCATATAGCGGCTCTAAGGCGTGGCACGAAGGGATCCGCCCCTCTCCCCGACGCCGCCAGACTACGCCGCCAACGCTTCATAGCTTACTCGGGAGGTTTCCCGCCCTTGCCCCGCTCGCCGCGCCGTTCCAGCCGTGTGGCAAAGGCGAGCCGCTCGGCCTCGCTCATGCCCGCAAGCCGCTCTAGAATAAGCCGCTCGCCCAATTCGCCGCGCGCCTCGAACCGCCCGCGCATGCCCGCCAAAACACTGCCCGCCGCTTCCGCATCCCAAGGCGCCGCCCGCAAAGCAGTCGCAAGGCGCGCAATATCGGCATCCAACGCGCGGCGCATGTCTTCGATACCCGTGCTTTGCTCTTGCACCGCGCGGCGCAGTGCCTCGCGATCGGCCTTATCAAACGCATAGGTCAGCGGCCCGATCGATACCGCCCCGACAGAATGTTTCGGCGGGCGTCGGTCATGGGTCGCGACCCCGCCGATCACAACGCCCGCCACCAACAGGTTCAACCCGAGTGAGATCACCAGCAAGATGCGCTCCCAACGGCGAGGGCGGCGCGGCGCAGGCACAGTCTGCATCATCTCGTCATTTGACATATCAGCCTCCAATTCCGCCAACCATCGCGAACAACTCCTCACCCGGCATCAGTTCAACCGTCTCCAGCCCCTGTGTCGCAGAGGCCCCTGTAACGGCCCCAACCCCGAGATAGCTCGCAACATCCGGCCCCGAGACCGCACCAATCCATATCCCCGTCAGCGCCGCCGCCGTCAGCCCGCCCAGCGCGCGGGGCCCGCCGATCGTCGCCACGAACCCGCGCCAAGCCGCGCGCCAGCCGCGCGCGGGCAGCACGCGCCACTCATCAGATGCGCCCAGCGCCGCGCGCTCGGCCAGCGCCATATCAGCATCTGCCATCACCCGCGCCATCAGCGCCGAAGGAATGTTGCCACTGTGGCCATCGGCAGCCCGCGCTTGCGAAAACAGCCTCTCCAGCATTGCCTCTGTCGTGTCACTTTGCGTCATAGCCCAACTCCTCGCGCCGTCCGGCCAATGCCGCCGCCAACGCTCGCTTGCCCCGCGCGGTCAAACTTTCAACCGCCTCGACGCCAATCTCCAACACCGCCGCTATCTCGGGGTTCGATAACCCTTCGATATGGCGCAATACCACTGCCTGTCGCTGCCGTTCCGGCAACTGATCTAACGCTGATTGCAGCGCCTCGGCGCGATCTCCATCCATCATCCGCGTTTCGACATCGGGCGCGGCATCGGCAACTTCAGGTGCCTCCTCAAGCCCTATCCCCTGCCGATAGCCTTTGCGCTTGCGCAATCGGTCGGTCGCCAGATTGGTCACCACACGGTAGAGCCATGTCGTCACCTTCGCCTCGCCCTGCCGCCACTCCGGCGCGATCCGCCACAGGCGCATCATCGCCTCTTGCGCCACATCTTCGGCCTCCGCCCAATCCCCCAGCATCCGCCGCGCAACCCGCAGCGCCATCGGCGTCAAACGCAGCGTGAGGATTTGCGCCGCCGCCCGATCCCCATTGCCATAGAGAACCAGCAGCGCCTCATCCGAGGCCTCCGATGTTATGTCCAACGCCATATTCATTCCACAACTGGCTATCCCCATTCCAGACAGGACGCAAACCCTGTCCCCCCCCGAGCCACCTGCGCGGCTCGGGGGATTGTCATGCAACCGGATTAGCCGTTGTCAGGCTTATCGCCTTTTTTCCCCCATGGTTTGCCGCCATGATCACCGCGACGCTCCATCCGTTCGTGCATTTTCGCGGCCATCGCATCAATCTCCGCTTGCGTCACTGCGCCGTCGCCATCGGCATCCAGTTTGGCAAACATGTCCTTGGGGGCCGCAGGCACGGCCAGTTCCGCCGCCGACAACATCCCGTCACCATCGGTATCCTGCGCTTCAATCATTCGCTTCGCGCGCGCCTCAGCCCGCTCCTGCGCGCCGTTCATATGCATCGCGACAAGCTCATCCATGCTGATCTTGCCGTCCTTATCGGTATCCAACGCCTCGACTTTCGCGGAGCGGTGCGCGTCAAATTCCGCTTTCGTGATTTTGCCATCGCCATCGGTATCTACAGCGGCGAAATCGAACATCGGCCCCATCGCCCCATGGCCCCGCATCCAGCCGCCTTTGCCATCGCGCGGTCCACCATGCTTGCCGCCTGCCTTCATATCAGCCTGCGCCGGAGCCGTCGTCGAGCTCTCTTGCGCAAAGGCGGGCAAAACGGCCGCTCCCGAGACAGAAGCCATCACGACTGCTGCGATAAAAGTCTTGAAAGTCATCGTCATCTCCTTGGTTGACGGAACGCTGTATCTCACGCTCACATCTGTCATACGCCGCGCGCCCACAGTTCCGTCGCCACGGTCACCACCTCGTGATCTCACGCCCGTTCTGCTGCCACCCCCTGCCCTTTGCATCAATGGGCAATACCTCTTCCCACGCGCCCCTCGCGCTCCTATGATGCCGCCAGATCGGAGACCGAAATGCCGCAAGACACTGCCCAAACCGCCCGTTCGACCGCCACACCCGAGGAAGATCGGCCAATGAAAACCGCGATCCTGCGCGGATTGCGCTGCCGTTGCCCCAATTGCGGAAAAGGAAAGTTGCTCACCGGATATCTGACCGTGCGCGCGAGCTGCGCGGTCTGTGGCGAGGATTACACGGCCCAACGCGCCGATGATGGCCCCGCCTATCTGACGATCCTCGTCGTTGGGCACCTGATGGCCCCGTTGATGCTTGCGGTGTTCGTCGCCTATCGCCCCAGCCCGATGGGGATGATGCTTGGCTTCGGCATTGGCTGTGTCGCCCTAACCTTAGCGCTGCTGCCGCGCTTCAAAGGCCTGATCGTTGCGATCCAATGGTCCCGCCGGATGCATGGTTTCGGATTGGGCGAGGCCAATGTTGCCTGACGCCGCCGACAAGTCCAAGCTGGGCATCCGCGACGCCTCGACGATCATCCTGCTGCGCGAAACCGCGCAGGGGCCAAGTGTTCTGATGGGGCAACGCGGCGCGGGGGCGGTGTTCATGCCATCGAAATTCGTGTTCCCCGGTGGGGCGGTGGATAGCGATGATGCTTCTGTCGTCTTCAGCGATCCGCTCAACGCACTATGCACGCATCGGCTCGCGCTCGAAACCGATGCCACCCGCGCAACCGCGCATCCCAATGCCCTTGCAGCCGCCGCCCTACGCGAATTATTTGAGGAGACCGGATTGCCCCTCGGGCCGCGCGCAAGCTGGCCTGCGGCTTCAGGCCCCGCCTCCGCCGCGCCGCTGCATTTCGTGTTCCGAGCGATCACACCCAAAGGTCGCCCGCGCCGCTTCGATGCGCGGTTCTTCATCGCGGATGCGGCACAGATTGATGCCGATCCCGATGATTTCAGCCGCGCCGAGGATGAGCTGTCGCATCTGCATTGGGTGCCGATCACAGAGGCCCGCGCCCTCAATCTGCCCTTTATCACCGAAGTGGTGCTGGCCGAAGTCTCTGCGGTTCTCGCGAAAACCGGCGGGCACAGCGCGGATCCCGATGGGGTGCCGTTCTTCGACAATTCCACAGATATCGCGCGCTTCCGCCGCCTGATCTGATGCCGACTGATCTGATCGCCCCAAATCTTTTCGCCCCCTAACGCGGCGGTCAGCTCAGCAAGACAATCATCACCAGACTTGCCACCACTAGCGCGATGCCAAGCAACTCTCGCCCACTCAGCCGTTCTTTGAACACCAGTGCCGAGACCATCAGCGTGAACACGATCTCCACCTGACCCACCGCGCGCACGAGGGCAGCGTTTTGCAGCGCGAATGCCGCGAACCAGCCCGCAGAGCCGAGCACGCCCGTCACCCCGACCCAAACTGTTTTGCGCCATGCGCCCAGCACACGGCCCAATTCACCGCGCTCGCGCAGCCGCAAGTAAATCGCCATTCCGATGGATTGCATCAAAGTCACCAGCGACAGCGCGACAAGGGCGCGGGCGACAAACCCCATCGGCATCAACTCACCCGTGGCCCCGCGATACCCAATCGCCGAGACGCCAAACAAGGCCCCCGCAGCGATGCCGTAAAGTGCTGCACGCCGATCAAACCGCGTCCCCGCAGCGCCGCGCACCAACAGCACCACCCCGATCACCCCAACACCGATCGCGACCATCGCCCACAGCCCGACCGCCTCGCCCAGCACCAGCCACGAAAACAGCGCAACCTGCACGGTTTCCGTCTTGGTGAAGGCGACACCGACTGCGAAATTGCGCAGGCTGAACAGTGCCACCGTCAGAAAGGTCGCGACCACCTGCGCCGCGCCGCCCGCCACCGCATAGGCAAAGAAAGCCGGCGTCAGCGGCGGCACGGTCTCGCCAGTGCTCTGCACCACCAGCACCGCCCCCAAAGCGGCCAAAGGCGCGCCAAACAAGAACCGTGAGAAGGTCGCCCCGCCAGTTGACAGGCCGATGCCCTTCAGGCGTTTTTGCAACATGAACCGCAGCGTTTGCACCACGCCTGCAAACAGCGTCACCCAGATCCACAAGCTCATATCGCGTCCTTCATTCTGCTTGGTGCGGTTGCCCTACTGCGCCAAACCACTCGGTGCATAACCGTTAAACGCCAGTACCTCACGCGCCGCCCCGATCAGATCCGCGCGTTGCGCAGCCCCTTCGCGCGCCAAGATCACCGCATGATGACCTGAGGGCGCCCCCAAAGCGGCAACGCGGTAATCCTGATCCATCCAGAGCACCCAGAGCGCCTCATCCCCGTAACCGCCGGACGGCATGATCCGCCCCCCCGGCCCGATGAGATCGGCCCGCGCTGATAGCGCTGCGGGCGCGGGCCCCGTGCAATCAACACCGGAGAGATCCCACCCAGTGGCCGTGCGCTCCCAATGCTGTTTGGCCCCAACACAGCCCGCCGTATGGCTCGCCATCACCCGCCAATCCCCCGCAAACCGCGCAGGATCAAACAACGAGGCTGAGGAGATAAACGCTGACGGGTCGCGGCGATTGACAGGGTCTGTCGGCGCTCTGCCGCACGCAGACAGGAGCGCAAGCCCTACCATCGCAACGATGGCGCCGATCCGCATGCCACGCCCGCCCGCATCGTGGCTCAATTCACGCATTCCGTCACCCGTGCCCCTGTATCGGTGATGATGTCATTGCACCCGCGTAACGGGGAAATCGGCGCGCAGGTCATCGAGCGCGCGAGGCATTCGCCTTCACAATCCCTGCCCGTCTGGCATGATTTTCCGCCATCGCGCGGCTGGGTACGGCACAGGCTGATGGAGCCGATCTGCACCAATTCGCCGCCACGCGCCGCGCAGCTCGCGCTGTTTAACGCCGTCAATTCCGCGCCAACAGGCGGCAACGGCGCGGGGCCATCAGGCTCGCAGCCTGCCAGCAGACCGATCGCGAGGAGACCGAGCACCAACGCGCACGCCCGCCGAACTCCCACCTGCCTCGCGCCCACGCTGCGCCGCATGTTAGCTCCGTTCAAAATGGCATCGCATGAACACGGTACGCCGCAGAGATCTTCGCTTTGACCTGATCATCCAGCACCACGCCCGCCGCATTGATCGCAGGATCAAGCTGCGCAATCGAGCGCCCGCCAATGATCGGCACGCATTTGAAGGGCCGTTGCATCGTGAAGGCAATCGCCATCGTCACCGGATCAAGGCCCGCGTCCTGCGCGATGGCACGATAGGCCTCCACCGCAGCCCAGACGCGCGGGGTCACACGCCCCCCCAAATCCGGTACTTTGCTGCGCCGCGAGCCCTCGGGGATCACCGTGCCGCCCTTGTACTGGCCGCCCAGAAGCCCTGCCCCCAAAGCGGAATAGGCCAGCAATGTCACATCCTCATTGACCGAAAGCTCCGCCATATCGAGATCATACAAACGGCACAGCAGGGAATATTCGTTCTGCATCGTTGCCACACGCGGGCCATGGCCTTCTTCAGCTAGCCGGAGCCATTGCGCGGTGCCCCATGCGGTCTCGTTCGAGAGGCCGAAATGCCGGATCTTGCCTTCCTTGCGCATCGCCTCCAGCGCCTCAAGGCACGCCGCCATATTCGCAAGTGTCTCTTCGCGGTTCTGCTTGGAGGGGTCGAAATTCCACGTCTGACGGAAATGGTAGCTGCCGCGGTTCGGCCAGTGGATCTGGTAGAGGTCGATATACTCTGTCTGCAACCGCTTGAGCGATCCCTCAACCGCTTCGCGCAGCGTCTCCGCCGTCACCGGCGCGCCGTCCCGCACGGCTTTGCCGCCGAAAGAGGCCGCCTTCGTCGCGATCACCAAATCGTCGCGCTTACCGCGCTTGGCCAGCCAAGTGCCGATGATTTCTTCGGTGCGCCCTGCGGTCTCTTTTGCGACCGGGTTCACCGGATACATTTCAGCGGTGTCGATGAAGTTAATGCCACGGGCCGAAGTGGCGTGATCGAGCTGCGCGTGGCCCTCGCTCTCGCTGTCCTGCGAACCCCATGTCATTGACCCGAGGCAGATCTCCGAAACAGTGAGATCTGTGCGTCCCAAGCGTATATTTTTCATCGCGCATTCCTTTTCACGTCGTCGCGCGGACCCTGCCACAGCGGCGCGGGCGGGAAAAGCCCCCGCCCGCTTCGCATCAGAATTTCGCGTGGAAAATCGGCGCGATGCCGCGCCCTATTCCAAGGCTTTTATACAGGCGAAGGCTGCGACGGAGCGAATTCCTCAATCGGGAATTCGACAGACAAGCGGAACGCCCCGTCAAGCGGCTCCATCAACGCGCGTCCGCGCATCTGCATCGCGAAGGCTTCAATCAAAGAAGTGCCAAGCCCTCGGCCATCTTCCTCATGCGGGGTGATTTCTGCCGCGCAGGAGTTTTCGGCAATAAACCGCGCGCGCTTGGCATCCAAACGCTCCAGCCGCACCTTGATCCATGCCAAATCATCGGCGCCGCGCCCGTAGTATTTTAGCGCATTGGTCACGGCCTCCCCAGCGAGAAGGGACAATGGCACTGCCTGATCGGGATAGAGGGCAATCGGTGCATAATCCAAATCGACTTTTAGATCCGCGCCTTGCGCGACCCCCGCCTCAATCGTCATATCCACCACGGCACGCAAAAGCTTATCCGCGCGCACCTTGCCAGATTGATCGCCCTCATAGAGCGAGCGATGCACTGACGCGATCGACATGACCCGCATTTGAATATCTTGTAGCGCCGTGCGCACACTTGGCGATTGCACTTTCCGCAGCTTCATATTGATGATGGAGGAAATCAGCTGAAGGTTATTTTTGACGCGGTGATGCACCTCTTTGAGCAACACCGTTTTGTCGTGAATCGTGCCTTCCAGCTCCGCCTCATCGCGCACGACCGTCTCTGCAAGATGCAACCACGTCTGCTCGATTTCACGAATTTCGGTCGGCATGGACCGGCTTATGGAAGGCGGGTTAAATTGCCGCGTCGCGATGAAGGCGTTCATTTCTGAGCCCATACGCTTGATATGCCGGATCACGAGAGAATTGATCCCGAAGAAGGCGATCCCGAGGCAGGCCGCCCACATCAGCACCGGCAAGACCAAAGGCGCGATGACTGTCCAGAAGCTCGAGAAAACGAACCGCTCGCGCGGCCAGGCTCCGATTGCATAGAGTGTCTCGTCGACGATCGGCACCACTGCGAAGGCCATCTCACGGCCATCGCGGGTGCGCCCCGTGAAGGCCATTCGCCGATCCGTCGCTAACGATGAGAGCTCCACCGAATCCGGCAGGCGTCGCTCCACCCCCTCCAAACCATCGCGCGCACTCATCACATCGCCGGCGCGGTTGAAGGTGATCAGATCAATAGGCACCTGACCCTTCTCTACCGAGTCGAAGATCCGTGCATGCGGCAGCGAGACGGCTACGAACCCGTCAAATTCCCCATCCCGTATCAGAGGCTGCGACAAGACAACAACAGAGGTCCGCGAGACCGGCGCGTTGGCGTTCATTGTCGCGCGGCGCTTGGGGTCTTCTTTCTGGGAAAGGTAGGAGATTGCTTTGGACATATCGCGCCCAACGCCGGAGTTCGCACAGACCAGCTTGCCATCTCGATCCGTATAGCCCGCGAAGGAATAAACGTCGCTTTCTGCGACATAGCTGCGGAAATACGCGGAACAGGCGGCACGGTCTTGCAAGAAACGCGGCATTGCCAGCGTCATCGCATCCAGCGCGCCAAACCCTTCTCGCACCAGTGCAATTTCGCTGCCCGCAGCCTCTGCAGTCAGCGCGAGCAGAGCCTCTTCGGACCGTTCATCAACAGTCTCGGCAATGTGACGCGATTGCAAAACGGCAATCAGTCCAATGGGAAAGAGCGCGACCGCCAAGAGCAGCGCCAGACGCACCGCCACTCTGTCAAAACGACGCGTCATCCACATCTGACATCCTATTCATAACTGCTCGCGCCCTGATAATCAGACGCACTCATTGCCAATAGATTAACCGTTGTCGTCCGGCCCGTAACTCTTTTAACGAGCGGTCAGAAAGACCGCCCGCCCGCGCTCATATTCACAACTGCGACCGTCGCACGATCGGTCAGTTCCATCGTCTCTGTTTCGCTCATATGCAGCAGTTCCACAAGCCGCTTACGCCCTCGGTTCACGCGACTTTTTATCGTCCCCACAGCGACGCCGCATGTTTCAGCCGCTTCTTCATAGGCAAAACCCGAAGCCCCGACGAGGATAAGCGCCTCGCGCTGCTCATCAGGAAGCTCTGCAAAGGCGGTGAAAAAGTCCCGCATCGCCAAACGTCCATCATGATCCGGCTTACTGGCAAGCTGCCCCGCAAACACCCCATCGGGATCCGCGACCTCGCGCTTGGCGCGGCGGCGATCCGAATAGTAGGTGTTGCGCAAAATCGTAAATAGCCACGCCCGCATGTTGGTGCCGACGGTAAATTTGTCGATATTTCGCCACGCTTTGACGATGGAATCCTGTACCAGATCATCCGCACTCGATCCGTTGCGCGTCAAAGACAGCGCAAAAGCCCGCAGCGAGGGCAGATGGGTGACTATCTCATCGCGCGGATCTGCAAAGCTTTGATCCGGCTCGGAAGGGTCAGAGTTCTGGCCATACGGCGTTTGATCAGCTGCCGGCACGGCTAACTGGCCTGCTGGGATGTCGCGCTTCGGCTCGACCGGAGGTGCGTCACGAACGGTCATGCTGCCCACCCTGATCATCCTGCTCTTTCAACTCTTGGAGAAGCTTGAGGAATTTATCAGGCACGGGCTCAGAACTCTTTTCCTGAAACACCCGGCGCAGATTCACCTCGATCTGTCTATCCAGATCATTGTCTTGTCTATGCTGTTTCATTTTGTGGCTTACTCCGGGCATTTTTATTTGCAAATCTATGTCGCATAGGGAACCAAACTCAATCAAGGGCGTTTAGTTCCAGTAATAAACAGAAAAATATGAGGAATGATCATGACGGCTGACGCTTCGCCGCAACACCTCTCGCGCATCATTGCCGATTTGCTACCCTATTTGCGCCGTTACGCACGCGCTCTCACCGGAAGCCAATCGGGCGGAGATCGCTATGCGGCCACCACGCTTGAAGCCTTGCTGATCGACCGTTCGATCTTCGAGCGTGGGCTTACGCACAAGGTTGCGCTCTTCCACAGCTTCCATCAGATCTGGTCGAGCTCCGGCGCGCCCGTGGAAGATGGCGAAACAGGCCTGAAGGGCCGCGCGCAGGCACATCTCAAGCGCCTGACACCCAATACCCGTGAGGCGCTGTTGCTGCGCACCATCGAGGAATTCGAACCCGAGGAGATCGCTTCAATCATGGATATCGACACGGATGAGGTCGAATATCTGCTGCGAGTCGCAGCGGATGAGATGCGCGATGCGGTCTCGGGCCGGATCCTGATCATCGAAGACGAGGCGATCATCGCCCTCGATCTTCAATCCATCGTTGCCGATATGGGCCACCGCGTCACCGGCGTGGCGCGCACTCACAAGGAAGCCGTCGCGCTGTTCGATGCTGAGCGCCCCGATATGATCCTCTCGGATATCCAACTGGCTGACGGCTCCTCGGGGATCGAGGCGGTCAACGAGATTCTCTCGGCTGCGGGCGAAGTTCCGGTGACCTTCATCACCGCCTTCCCTGAACGGCTGCTGACGGGCGAACGCCCTGAGCCCGCGTTTGTGATCACCAAACCCTATTCCGAGGCTCAAGTGCGCTCGGCGATCTCGCAAGCGATGTTCTTCGCCTCGACAGAAACGCTGGTCGCCTAACGACCAGCGCGTTGCACGTCAAAAGAAAAGGCCTCGGAGAATTTCCGAGGCCTTTTGCATATCTGTCTGAGCGCCGCGTTATGCCACGGGGTAGAGGTTCGCTTCGGTCACGTGATGGTGGATCCGGCCCGTGAAATATTGCGCAACGATTTCGCCTGTCACCTCGCGCGAGGTCGCCCGCGCTTCCGACTCCAGTGCCAGCCCCATCGCCGCGCGGTCAGGGTAGCTGATCGCGAGAACCAAGGGGAATTCGGGCGCGCCCTCGTCGCGCTCCGCGCCAAACATCACCCGCACTTCACAAGCCCCCGGGAAGGTCGCCCAAATCGGCGCCAGCCGTTCTTTCACCGCCGCTTGGAACGCCGCAGTTTGGCCCTCATGGACAGCGCCCTCGAACAGCGCATAACGGGTAATCATTCAAACTTCTCCCTATCTGGCCCTTGGAAATATTCCATCAGGGCGGCCTGATCCTCACCGCCTAGACCCGCAGAGGTCAGCATGCGGTGGATTTCGTTGCACAGTGCCGTCATCGGCATTGAGGTATTGGTGCGCCGCGCGAGATCCTGCGCACCGTTCAGATCCTTGACCATATTGTCGATCCGTCCGGTGCGGCGATAATCCTTGGTCGCGAACCGCGGCATATATTCTTGCAAGATAGCGCTATCCGCGCGCCCGCCTTTGAGCGCCACGGGGATCATCGCCGCGTCCACGCCTGCGTCCAGCGCGAGCTGCGTCGCCTCGGCCACCGCCATAAAGTTGAGGCCGCAGAGCACTTGGTTGATCAGCTTCGTAGTCTGCCCCGCCCCGTGCTCGCCCATCCGCGTGATGTTGCTGGCGACATGGGCGAGCACCGATCTCGCCTCGTCCACATCCGCCTGCGGCCCGCCGCACATCAGCGTCAACTGACCAATCGCCGCCTTGGGCGCGCCGCCCGAAAGCGGGCTATCGACCCAGCGCAGCCCCGCCTCGCCCGCTTTGCGCGCAAGGTCCTTGGTTGCATCGGGATCAATCGACGACATGTCGATGATCAATGTCCCCGGCTTCGCGCCCGCCGCCACGCCGTCTTTGCCGAACACCGCCAGATCGACGATCCGCGGCGCGTTCAGGCTGGTGATTACGTAATCCGACGCCGCAGCCGCCTCTGCCGCACTTGCCGCCGCATGCGCGCCCTTGGCGACCAAAGCCTGCACAGCCTCGGAATTCAGATCGAACACGGTGAGGCGTTGCCCCGTTTCCACAAGCCGCGCACCGATTGCGCCGCCCATCGCCCCCGCGCCGATCAAAGCGATTTTGAGTGTCATAGCTCCCCCTCCGGAAGGGCCGCGAGGAACCGTGTCACGATCTCCTCCGGCGCATGATTGATTGAAACGGCCACCGCGTTCTCCTCCGGCGATGGCACTTCCAACGTTGCCAATTGGCTATCGAGCAAAGACACGGGCATGAAATGGCCTGGTCGCGCCGCCATCCGTTTGAGCAAAACATCGCGGCTGCCCTCCAGATAGAGGAAGGTCACAGGCGCGCCCGCCTCCGCCGCGATCAAATCGCGGTAGCTGCGCCTGAGGGCCGAACAGGCAATCACTTGTCCATCTTGCGCCAACGCCTGCCCGACCAGCCGAAGCCACGGCCAGCGATCCGCATCTTGTAGCGGCTCGCCGCGCGCCATCTTGTCTATATTGGCCTGCGGGTGCAGCGCGTCCCCATCGGTGAAGACACCACCGATCCGGTCCGCCAAAAGCTGCGCGACCGTGCTTTTGCCGCAGCCGCTCACCCCCATGACAACAAACCGCTGGCTCATAGCGACGCCGTGATGCCCCCGTCCACAAAGACGGTGGTGCCATTGACGAAGGAGGATGCGCCCGATGACAGGAAAATCGCGGTGCCGACCAGTTCCTCCACCTTGCCCCAACGGCCCGCAGGGGTGCGTTTGGCCAGCCACGCGCTGAACTCCGGATCATCCACCAGCGCCTGATTGAGCGGCGTCTCGAAATACCCCGGCGCGAGGCCGTTGCATTGGAGCCCGTATTTCGCCCAATCCGTCGCCATGCCTTTGGTGAGATTCGCGACAGCACCTTTGGTCGCGGTGTAGGGCGCGATACCGGGGCGCGCGAGCGCGGTCTGCACCGAGCAGATATTGACGATCTTGCCCGCACCGCGCCCGATCATATGGCGCGCAACCGCTTGGCCGACGTGGAAGACCGAGGCGATATTGGTCTGCAACAGGCGCTCGAACGCATCCGCCGGAAACTCTTCCAGCGGGCCGCGATGCTGCATCCCTGCGTTGTTGATCAAAATGTCGATTGGGCCGATCTCGGCCTCGAACCCGTCCACCGCCGCGCGCACGGCGGCATGGTCGGTGACGTCAAACGCCAGAGTTTCGACCGCAGCGCCGGTCGCGCGCAGCTTTTCCGCCGCCGCCGCGAGCTTTTCCGCATCGCGCCCGTTGAGAACGATAGACGCCCCCGCCGCCGCCAAGCCAACCGCCAGCGCCTCACCGATTCCTTGCGAAGATCCCGTGATCAACGCCCGTTTTCCCGTCAGATCGAAGAGTTTCAGGCTCATGCTTCCCCCAGTTTTTCGCTCGACATTCGTTTGCACGTTATTTATGTTATCGTTAACAAAGGTGTCAAGCAAGGAATGCTGGCACCCCGTCAAACGACCTGCGCCCGCCCTTCGCGGGCCGCGCTGCAATCCTACCCGTGTGAGGTTACATGAAATCTATCGTCATTCACGCCGCAAAAGATCTTCGCGTTGAGGAGCGGCCCGTTGAAACCCCCGGTCCCGGAGAAGTCCAAATCCGGCTGGCGGCGGGCGGGATTTGCGGCTCCGATCTGCACTATTACAACCACGGCGGTTTCGGCTCCGTGCGCCTGCGCGAGCCGATGGTGCTGGGCCATGAGGTCTCGGGCTATGTCTCCGCGCTCGGCGAAGGCGTCACGCATCTGCGCGAAGGGCAACTCGTCGCGGTCTCGCCGTCGCGGCCCTGCGGGGCCTGCAAATACTGCGATGAGGCGATGTTCAACCAATGCCTCAATATGCGGTTTTACGGCTCCGCGATGCCCTTCCCCCATATTCAAGGCGCGTTCCGCGAGGTGCTCGTGGCCCATGCCGCGCAATGCGCGCCTGCCGATGGGCTGACGGCGGGCGAGGCCGCGATGGCCGAACCGCTGGCGGTGTGCCTGCATGCCACCAAACGCGCGGGGCCGATGCTGGGCAAATCGGTGCTGGTCACGGGCTGCGGCCCGATCGGTATCCTGAGCATTCTGGCCGCGCGCCGCGCAGGCGCGGATCTGATCGTGGCGACGGATCTGAGCGATTTCACCCTCGAGATGGCGCGTGTCGCGGGCGCGGATCGGGTGATCAAAGCAGGCCCCGAGGCGCTCAAAGACTATGAGGCCGATAAGGGCACCTTCGATTTCCTTTATGAATGCTCCGGCGCGGCGGTGGCGCTGGCGGGTGCCATCCCTGCCCTGCGTCCCGGCGCAACAATCATGCAGCTCGGCCTTGGCGGCGATATGACCCTTCCGGTGCAGGCGATGACCGCAAAGGAGCTTTCCCTCAAAGGATCGTTCCGCTTCCATGAAGAATTCCACACCGGCGTGAGCCTGATGCAAAAAGGGCTGATCGACGTGAAGCCCTTCATCACCCACAGCTTCGCGCTGGATCACGCGGAAGAGGCTTTCCAGACCGCAGGCAACCGCGAAAAGGCTGTGAAGGCGCAGATCGTCTTCGCGACCGCCTAAGAGCAGATCTCGAAAGGGGCAGGCGCTGAAAATAGCCCTGCCCCTTTCTCATGCCAGCATCCGTCTTCAGCCAATGACTTAGCCGGAGCGCACTTCCGTGCCCGCGCCAAGCGGCTCATAGACGACATGATGATGGAACCCCTCATAGAGCGGGCGAATTTCCTCCATCGCGGCCATGGCGGCGGCACGGTTCGGGAAAGCCAGCGCCTCCGCCAGCGCCGCATGCGAGGGGTAATCGACCTGCTGGACGAGGAACACATCCTCAAACCCTGGCTCCGCCGCGTGGGGTCGATAGGCGCGCACTGATTGCGCGTGGAGCATCTGCCGCCATGCGGGGATCATCTTCTCCTCGACAAGCCGATAGAACAGCGCCTCCTGCCCTGCGTGGATCCGGCCGCGAAAAATGGCACTGCGGGTGATCATCAGCTTTTCCCCTCCGGCACGCGCCCGCTCACCTTCAGCCAGTGGTGATAGGCGGAATGGTCCAGATCCGCGCCTTCATACTGCTCCACCAAGTCGCGGAATCCGGCCTCGACCGTCTTGGCCAATGGCAGATCCAAGCCGCGCTCCTGCGCCACGGCCAGCGCGTTGACGATATCTTTGAGCTGCGCGACAGAGCGCCCGCCGGGGGTATAATCGCCCGCCACCATCCGCGCGCCGTGCAGCTCCAAAATCCGGCTATCGGCAAACCCGCCCATCAGCGCCGCGCGCACCGATGCAGGGTCGCACCCCGCCGCCTCAGCCAGCCGCAACCCTTCGGCCACAGCGCCAATCGTTGTCGCCACGATGAGTTGATTGGCCAGTTTCGTCGCTTGCCCTGCGCCAACAGCGCCCAGATGGGTCGGGCGGCCCATGATCTCTAGAACGGGCGCAACCCGCGCCAGAACATCGGGATCCCCACCCACAAAAATGCTCAAACTCCCCGCCTCGGCGCCGACAACACCGCCCGATACCGGTGCGTCAAGAAACGCGAGGCCGAGCGCCTGCGACTGTGCCGCCAGATCGCGATCCGTTGCCGGATCGACCGAGCCCATATCCACCAGCACCGCGCTGCGCTCCATCGCCGAGAGCACGCCCTGTTCCAGCAAAACCTCGCGCGTCGCGGGCCCGTCGAGCAGCATCGCAATCACGATCTGCGCGCCCGTCGCCGCTTGCACGGGCGTCTCGCAGACCTCCGCCACATCGGCCAAGGCCTGCGCCCGCGCGGGAGAGCGATTCCACACCCGTAGCCTATGCCCCGCCGCTGCCAGCCGCCGCGCCATTGGCGCGCCCATCAGCCCTGTGCCGAGCACCGCAATATCCATCCCCATATGGCTCATTCCTGCCTCGTCCATCCCCGTCATAGCCCCTCTCCCGTAATCTCCGGCCCCGTATCAGCCCCAATCGCCGCCAACGCGGCGAGCGCCACCGCAACATCCTGCGCGCCGCTGCCCGATCCGACACCGATCCCGCCCAACAAGGCACCGTTGACGCGGATCGGCAAGCCGCCTTGCAGCCCCGTCATCGCGCCCTGCGTGGCCATGCCGATCAACGGGCGCACCGCTTCGGGGATCTGGTTGCTCGGCACGCCAATGCTTGCCGCCGTCATCGCCTTGGATCGCGCGCTCTTCCGGCTCAAAAACTTCGCGCCCGTCATCCGCAGTTCCGCAATCACCTCCCCCGAGGCATCCACGATCACAATGCATTGCGGCTGGCCGATCTCTTCGGCCTTGGCGATCCCTGCCGCCAGCATCGCCATCGCGCCCACATGGGTCAGCGCCGATTGCGTGGTCGTAAACATGCCACCCCCCTAGATTTTGTTTGATCACATGGAATGATAACGTTAACAAACGGCAGAGAGAAGAGAGTTTGCGATCCAAATGTCAGTCCTTCAGACAATAAAATCGAATGGCGCCCGCGTTTCGTTCGCGCTAACATCGCCTTCAATCGCCCCCTTAGGGCGAAGATTTTATGCCCGAAACGGTCTCGAACATCTGATCCCACAGGCTTATGAAGACTATATCCAATCCTAAGGCGACCACGTCGCCTTCCGCGTCCTACTCAACAGCGAAGGGGTTCAGCGCCCATGACGAAAAGTGAAATCGGCCTGATCGGCCTTGGAACGATGGGCTCGGCGCTTGCGCTGAACATCGCCGAAAAAGGCCATGATATTGCGGTCTGGAACCGTACCACTGCGACCACCCAGACATTCTTCGAGACCGCAGGCGATCTCGCAGCACGGATTACCCCCACAAAGACGCTGGCCGAGTTCGTTGCCGCGCTCGCAACTCCGCGCGCGATCATCCTGATGGTGCCCGCGGGACAGCCCGTGGATGATCAGATCGAAGCGCTGCTGCCGCTGTTGGATGCGGATGATTTGATCATCGACGCAGGCAATGCGAACTTCCACGATACCAACCGCCGGATGCGCGCGCTCACCCAACCGTTCCTCGGGATCGGCGTCTCGGGTGGCGAAGAAGGCGCGCGTCACGGCCCCGCGATCATGGGCGGCGGTCCGCGCGCGCTTTGGGATCGTGTCGGTCATATCCTGCAAGCCATCGCCGCCAAACATGGCGACAGCGCCTGCGCGGATTGGATGGGCGAAGAGGGCTCCGGCCATTTCGTGAAAGCCGTGCATAATGGAATCGAATACGCCGATATGCAGCTTATCGCGGAGGTCTACGGCCTGATGCGCGATGGTTTGGGCATGGATGCCGATGCGATTGGCTCGATTTTCGAGACATGGAACGAGGGCGTTCTGCAATCCTATCTGATCGAGATTTCCGGCAAGGTCGCTAAAGCGCAAGACCCGCAATCGGGCGGCCCGCTTTTGGAGATCATCAGGGATTCGGCAGGCCAGAAAGGCACAGGCCGCTGGACCGCGATTGAGGCGCAGCATTTGGGCGCCGCCATCCCCGTCATCGAGGCCGCCGTCGTGGCGCGCAACATGTCGGCCCGCAAAGATCAGCGCGCCGAGATGGAAGCGATCTACGGCAAAGCCCCGCAAGCGATTGACGCGGCCACCCTGCCTGTCGAGCTGTTGGAGCAAGCCCTCATCGCAGGCAAAATCCTGTGCTATGCGCAGGGCTTCGAGATGATCTCCGCCGCCTCCGCGCAATTCGGCTGGTCGCTTGATCTGCCCGCAATCGCCCGCGTCTGGCGCGAAGGCTGCATCATCCGCTCCGCGATGCTCGACGATATGGCCAGCGCGCTGGCCGAAGCCCCCGAGCGCTCGCTGATGGCCGCGCCGTTCTTCTCCGACAAGCTCAAGGAAACCCATGGCGCTCTGCGCAAGGTGGCCTCGATTGCCGCCCTCAACGGCTGCGCCGCCCCCGCGCTCAGCGCCGCTCTGGCCTATTTCGATACGATGCGCACCGAGCGTGGCACCGCGAATATGATCCAAGGCCAGCGCGATTTCTTCGGGCTGCATGGGTTCGTGCGCATGGATGATGGCCGCGAGGGCCAACACGGGCCATGGGCCGCAAAATAAGGCCGAACGGCTGATCCACACAACCGCGCGGCGCAGCCCCCAAGCTGCGCCGCGTTTCTATTTGGCACAACCGGACGCGCCCCAATGCGCGCGCCCATGCGCCCCAACCCGATCTCCCTCATTGGCCCCCTCACCAGCCCACGCATCCCCTCCTCCGCATTTTTGCGGGCCGCGCGCTTTTAAAGCGCTTGAGTTTTAAAAATGTTAACGATAACTATTCTTAAAATAACTTCGCATCGCATCATGTCCTGCGCGGAGTAATCCTTTGGGAGGAGGGGTATCCTATGCAAATCTGGCGGCTTTTATGGCGCGGCGTTGACTACGCGATGGCGCTGATTCTGATGCTGATGATCGCGCTGGTCTTCGTGAATGTCGTGATGCGCTACGGGTTCTCCTCGGGGCTTCGGCAATCGGTGGAGTTGTCGCGCCTTGGCCTCGTCTGGCTGGTGATGCTGGGCGCGGCCGTGCTTTTGCGCCGCGGTGAGCATCTGGCGATTGCGGAGTTCAGCGAGGCACTCTTGCCGCGTCTGGTGCCCTTCCTACGCCGCGCTTGCTACGCGGTCGTCGTCGTCACCATGCTGATGCTGTTCTTCGGCGCGTTCAAACAGATGAACGCAAACTGGAATAATATCTCGCAGATCACCGGACTGCCTTCTGCCCTGTTCTACCTCGCGGGGGTGATCTCCTCGGTGCTGATGGTCTTCATCGGTGTGGTGCGCGTGTTCGTGCCCGACGCGTTGATGGATGACGCCAAATTTGATCCCTTCGCCGGAGATTTTCACGCATGATCCTGCTTTTGTTCCTCGGCGTTCTGATCGGCTCGATCCTGCTCGGCCTTCCCGTCGCCTTCGCCCTGCTGCTGGCCGCCCTCGCGCTCATGCTGCAAATGGATCTGTTCAGCGCCGATATCCTCGCGCAGAATCTGATCAACGGCGTCGATAGCTTCCCGCTTCTGGCGATCCCGTTCTTCATCGTCGCGGGCGAGGTGATGTCCTCGGGCGGGCTTTCCACCCGCATCGTGCGGCTTGCCACGGCGATGATCGGCCACCGCAAAGGCGGCTTGGGCTATGTGGCGATCCTCACCGCGATCTTGATGGCGGGGCTTTCCGGCTCGGCTGTGGCGGATGCGGCAGCCCTTGTGTCGATCCTCTATCCGATGATGCGCAAGGCGAATTACCCAGAGGGCGCTTCCGTGGGCCTGCTGGCCTCGGGCGGCATTATCGCGCCTGTCATCCCGCCCTCCTTGCCGCTGATCCTTGTCGGGGTTGCGGGCAATATCTCGATCAAGAACCTGTTTCTGGGCGGCATCGCACCGGGGCTGATCATGGGTCTGACGTTGATGTTCGTCTGGTCGCTGATCATCCGGCACGAGGATGTCGAGCCCCTGCCCAAAGCGGATTCAGCGGAACGTTGGGCGGCGCTGCGCTCGGGCTTCTGGGCGCTTCTCTTGCCGCTGATCATCGTCGGCGGGATCCGGTTCGGGATCTTCACCCCGACCGAAGCCGCCGTTGTCGCCGCCGTCTACGCGATCTTCGTCTCGGTCTTTATCTACCGCGAGATCAACTGGGCGAGCTTCCTGCGCATCCTGATCAACTCCGGCCGCGCCACCGCGATGGTGATGTTCCTTGTCGGCTGCGCGATTGTCGCGGCGTGGCTGATTACGGTTGCTCAACTGCCGCAGCAACTCGTGGCCTTGCTCCAGCCGTTGATTGATCAACCCCGCGTGCTGATGGCGGTGATCATGCTGATCGTGCTCTTCGTCGGCATGGTGATGGATCTCTCGCCGACGATCCTGATCCTCGTGCCGCTCTTGCTGCCCGTCGCCAAGGCGGCTGGCATTGATCCGGTCTATTTCGGGCTGATGTTCGTCATCAACTGCTCGATCGGCCTGATCACCCCGCCGGTGGGGAACGTGCTCAACGTCGTCTGCGGCGTTGGCCAAGTGAAGATGTCCACCGCCGTGCGTGGCGCATGGCCCTTCATCATCGCCTATCTCATCTTGCTCGCGCTCTTCGTGGCCGTGCCGGAACTCATCACGATCCCGATGAACTTCTTCGTCGGTTAATTTTCTGGGAGGAAAACAACAATGAAAACACTGCTGAAATCGCTGCTGATCACCTCGGCCTTCGCGCTGTGCTCGCCCGCCTTCGCACAGACCACGCTGAAATTCGCCCATGCGGCGCCGGAGACCGATCTCCAGCAGAACCTCGCGACTTTCTTCGCGGATGAGGTGGCAAAGCGCACGGATGGCGAGGTGACGGTGCAGATCTTCCCGCAAGGCCAGCTCGGCAATGACGGGGCGATGATCGACGGCGCGCGCTCGGGCATCATTGATGTCGTGATGGTCGGCCTCAACAACTTCTCCGGCCTGATGCCGGACTCCGCCGCCCTCACCCTGCCCTTCATGTTCCCCGACCGCGAGACCGCCTATTCCGTGCTCGATGGCGAGGTCGGCAAAGGCGTGCTCGCCAAATTCGAGGATCACGGCCTCAAAGGCCTCGGCTTCCCCGAGAACGGCTACCGCAACATGACCAACAGCCGCGGCCCGATCCGCACGCCGGAAGATGTCAAAGGCCTGCGGATGCGGGTGAATAATTCCAAAGCGCTCAACGATATGTTCCAGCTTCTGGATGCACAGCCGCAGCAAATCCCCGTGGCGGAGCTTTACACCGCGCTGGAAACCGGCGTTGTCGACAGCCAGGATCACCCGATTGGCGTAACCCTGTCGTTCAAGTTCTATGAGGTGCAAAAATACCTCTCGCTGACGCAGCACGCCTATGCGCCGCTCGCCGTCGCGATGAACCTGAGCAAATTCGACGGGCTGACCGCAGAGCAGCAGCAGATCATCCTCGATGTGTCGAAAGAGGCGGTGGATATGCAGCGCCAGATGTCGATCGACAGTGAAGAGAAGATGATCGCCGATCTCGAAGCTGAGGGCATGGAAGTGAACCGCGACGTGGATGCGGCAGCGTTCCAAGCGGTTGTGGCGCCTGTCTGGGATAGCTTCATCGCAGAGAATGGCGATACGCTGGTCAACGCAATCAAGGCGGCGACTGCGAAATAATCGAGGTGGCGGGGCACCCTGCCCCGCCACACGCCCGCGAAAACCCAAAGGCCCGATCCTTGCCGGATCGGGCCTTTTGCGTGTTTCGCCAGTGATCGTTTTGCACGGGGTGCAACGCAGCCGTTAGGCGGTGGAGCCGCCAATCACCAGCTCCGGCGCGATCTCAACCCGCAAGCGCTCAAGCGATGGCTCGCCCTCCCCCTGCAGCGCCTCGCGCAACTGTGCCAAGATCAGCTCCGCCACCCGCGCGCCGATCCGCTTGGGATGCGGGTTCAAAGTGGTGATCGTCGGCACGCAGACCCCCGCGATCTCGTAGGCACCAAAGCCCGCAATCGCCATATCCTCGGGCACCCGCACCCCGCGCCGCGCACATTCCGATAGCGCCCCGAAGGCCGAAAGATCCGACACGCAGACCACCGCTTCTGTATCAGGCATATCCGCGATCAGCCGCGACATCGCCGCCGCCCCTTCCAGCATCGAAATCGGCGGCTGGCCCGCGCGGATCAACCGCGTCGGGTCCAGATCCAGCGCTTCCATCGCCTGCACAAAGCCGCGCCGCCGATCCGCGCCGCGCGTATCGCCATCCGCATCGCCACCGATAAACGCAATCCGCCGCCGTCCCGACGCCGCCAGATGCGCGACCAAGGGCTGCATCGCGGCGGCATTGGAGAAGCCGACCACATGCGCCACGGGGGTGCCGGGCAGATCCCATGTCTCGATCACGGGGATCCCTGCCCCGCGCAAAAGCTTCTCCGCCCGCGGCGTATGGCGCCCTCCCGTGACCACAATCGCCTCGGGTTTGCGCTGCAAAAGCTGCTCGATCAGCCGCTCTTCCTCGCGGATATCGTAATTCGTATAACCCAGCAAAACCTGCATCCCCGCTGCGCCCAGCGCGGTGGAGAGGGCGCTGACAGTATCGGCGAAGTTGGCGTTATTGAGCGAGGGGATCGTCACCGCGACAAACCCGCTGCGCTGTGATCGCAGATTGGAGGCGGTGCTATCGAGCACATAGCCCAGATCCTCCGCAACCTGCCGGATCTGGTCGCGGGTGGCGGAACTCACGGAAGCATCCGTCTTGAACGCGCGGCTGACGGTCATCATCGAGACCCCCGCCGCCTTTGCCACATCCTTCATCGTCACAGTGCGCCGCGTGGGCTTTTTCGTGTCAGTCAATTCCCGCCCCCTTCAGCCCCTGCGTCGCATGCATCGAACTGTGCATCCCGTTCCCTCCGCTCGCCGAAATCAAGGTTGCGCCCTTGGCACGGCACGCCCGCCCGCCCGTCTCGGCGCAGGACACTATGTCCTTGTTATCATGTGTTATCGATAACAGGTCAAGAGCCGCAGCGCTCTTCGAAATCGGTGGGGGGTTCAACGGGCAGGTGTGAGGGCAGGCGGAGCGCGCAACATGGTGCCCGCCATTCAGGCCACGCGAGGTCGTTGCAGACCCCGCGCAACGCTCATCCCCGTGGTAACCCTTTGGGACGCATCAGCCGCTTTTGCGCGGCGATCCGGAAGGGCGCATTGGGCGCGCCGTAGCCTTTATACCCGCCTTCGCGCTGCACGATTTCGAAGAACATTCCGCCCGCATAGGGTTTGGAATACAGCTGGTAGAACGCCCCATTGGCATCCTCATCATAGAGGATATTGCCCGCCTGCAGTTTCGCGAGCAGATCCGGTGCCAGCTCAAACCGCGCCGCGAGATCGGCATAGTAATTCGCCGACATCGGAAGCGGCGCAAACCCGCGTGCGGCCAGAGCATCAGAGGTCGCGAATATATCCTGCGTGCTGAGCGCAATATGCTGGACCAGCGCGCCAAAACTATCGGCCAAGAAATTCCCCGCCATTGTGCGATGGGTCTCCGCGCCATTCAGCGTGATCCGCAGCGCGCCATCGGGCGTCTCCAAAGCCTGACTGCGCACCAGCCCATCAGGATCAACCACATCCACCATTGGGGATTTATGCATATCAAACAAAGTGGTGTAGAACAGCGACCAGCTCAGCATCTCGTCATAGCTCATCGTCTGCGCGAGATGGTCGATCCGGTCGAGGCCAACGGGCGTCGCCTCATGTGCGCTATCAGTGCGCTCGAATTCGACATCCCAAACCGTGTTCAGCCCGCTGGCCTCGTCGATGAAATGCAGCACGCTGCCGCTGACGCCGCGCACCGCAGGGATCGCCAATTCGCGCGGCCCGACGGGTTGATCGAATACCGGCGCGCCGAGGGCCGCGCCGCGCTTCGCGGTGGCGGCTGCGTCCCCGACGCTCAAACCGATGTCACAAACCGTGGTGCCATGCATCGTATAGGCGCCGCTCGCGTAGCCTGTGGTTTCGCGGTTGATCACAATCCGGATCTCGCCCTGCGTCCAGAGCGTCAGATCCTTGGCGATATGGGTGGCCGACCGCGCGAAGCCCAAGCTGCGCAAAATCTCCTCAAGCGCATCTGCCTCCTCCCCGCGTGAGGCGAATTCCACGAAGGAGACCCCGCCAACCGTTTGCCGCGCAGGCATCTGCGGCAGGTCGATCTGGGCGGCCGGTTCTTGGCGGCGCACATCATCGAGCAAGCCGAGCAACGAGCGGTGGCCATCCTTCGCAATCGTGCTCGCACTGCCGCCGCGGAATTGATCGTTGAACACCTCAAGGCTCACTGGTCCGGCATAGCCCGTCGCCATGACCGCTTTCATGAAATCCCCCACCGCGAGATCCCCCTCGCCCGGCATGTTCCGGAAATGGCGCGACCAATAGAGCAGATCCATCTCGATCAGCGGCGCATCCGCGAGTTGAACGAAGAAAATCTTGTCTCCCGGAATCCGGCGGATCGTTTCGGGGTCGATCTTGCGCGAGAGCGTATGGAAGCTGTCGAGGATCAGCCCGACATTGGCATGATCCGCGCGGCGCACGACCTCCCAAGCATCACGGTGATCGTTGACATGACGGCCCCAGGCCAGCGCCTCGAACCCGACGCGAAGGCCGCGCTTCGCGGCCCGCTCGCCCAATTCATGAAAATCTGCCGCCGCGCGGTCGATCCCGCCCAGAGCCTCGGGATGGCAGGACGAACAGACCAGCACCAAATCCGTGCCCAATTCCTGCATCAGATCGAATTTGCGCTCGGCCCGATCAAAGGCCTTTGCCCGCAGTGATGCGGGCAGGCCTTCGAAATCGCGGAACGGCTGGAACAGGGTGATCTCCAACCCCATGGAGCGGATCAAATCCCCCACCTCGCGCGGGTCGCCGTCATGCGCGATAAAATCCTGCTCGAAAATTTCGATCCCGTCGAAGCCCGCTTTGGCAATAGCCTCAAGTTTCTCGGGAAGATTGCCGGAAATGCAGACCGTCGCGATGGAGGTTTTCATAGATCGTCCCCTTGGATAGCTTGGCGCAATGCGAGGGCATCCACCGGAGTGTCGGTGAAGATTTTCCACGCATCAAGCCCTTGACCGAAGAACAGCTCGTATCCGGAAATCACCCGCAAACCTGCGCGCTGCGCATCTTGCAAGAACTGCGTCTCCACCGGCGTGTAGACAGCATCGAACGCCCATGTCGCCCCTGCCATCGCCGCACCATCGAGCGGCGTGCCACCGATCCCGACCATGCCCAAGGGCGTGCAATTGACGATCCCATCCGCCCCCTGCGCGGCCACATCGGCCTGTGTCGAGACCTCGATACGGGTGGGCGTGCCCAGTGCCTTAAGGGCATCGGCCAGATCCTGCGCTTTGACAACGTCAAGATCGACACAGCGAATGACCTCCGCCTTGAGCGCGATCAGACCGAAGGCCACCGCTTTGCCCACGCCCCCGGTCCCGATCAGGCAGACTGTGCCTGCCGCCGCATCATTCATCACCGCGCGATAGGCCGCGACAAAGCCGGAGTAATCGGTGTTGAACCCCTTTGGGCCATCCGCCTCGAAGACGACAGTATTCACAGCGCCAATCGCCCTGACCAAGGGATCAGTCACCGTCACTTTGGAGGTGACCAACTCCTTATAGGGGTAAGTCACGTTGATCCCGCGATACCCCCCCATCTGGGCCTGCGCGAAGACTTCCTCAAACGTCAGCCCCATGTCTTTTGGGATCAAGCGCTCATAGCTAACGTCCAGCCCTGTCAACTGGCCCGCAATCCGGTGCAGTTTCGGGGATTTCGAGCGGGTGATATTATCCCCGATCAAACCAAGACGCACAGCGGCATGGGCGGGTGCCTGCCTGAGGATTTCTCCGCGCGGTTCCATTATGCAACGACCTTTCTTGACAGGCGGCGCTTGAGGGCGGGCCAAAGCGGTGTCTGGCTCACGAAGATCAAGATGACCGCGCAGAACAACACCAGTGAGAGCGGGCTCGTGAAGATCCCCGCGAAGAACGCAGGCAGGCTTTCGCGCTCGGAGATAATCGCGCGCCGCCAATTGTCATCCAGCAGCCGCGACAGGATTACCCCGAGGATCACCGGCCCCAGCGGATAATCATAATGCTTCATGAAATAACCCAGCACGCCGAACCCGAGCATCCAATAGACATCGGTGATCGAATTGTTCACCGCATAGGCCCCGACGATCGACAGCAGCATGATCAGCGGGATCAGAACCGCACGCGGCATCTCAACGATTTTGGTGAACACACGAATACCTGTCAGGCCGAAGATCAGCATGAAGATATTCGACATCATCAAAGCTCCGACGATGAACCAGAACATATCGGGTTTATCGACCATCAGCATCGGGCCCGGGTTCAAGCCATGGATGAACAGCGCGCCGATCATGATCGCCGTCACCGCATCCCCCGGAATGCCCAAGGTCATCATCGGAATGAAGGCCCCGCCGACAGCAGCGTTATTCGCCGTCTCAGGCGCGACCAGCCCCTCCATAGCGCCCTCACCAAAGGGCACTTCGGGGTTCTTGGTGATCCTCTTGGCGTGATCATAGGCCATCAGCGCCGCGATATCACCGCCCGTGCCCGGAAGTGCGCCGATGATGACCCCGATGCCGGAGGTTTGCAGCGAAAGCGGCAGGTATTTGCGCAGCGTTTTGAACGAAGGGATGATCTTGCCGACCTTCTGCTTCACCGCAGGCGTATCCACATGATGAAGTTGTTGCAGCGCCTCGGAGACGCCAAACATCCCGATCATCACCGCGATGAAGGAAATCCCGCCGCGCAGAATCTGCGTGTCAAAGGTGAAGCGCTCGGTGAAGGTCAACGGATCCATGCCCACAGCGCCCAGCGCGATCCCAAAGGCCCCTGCGAAAATGCCTTTCACAAGGCTCCCGCCCGACAGAGACCCGACAAGCAAGATCCCCAGAACCGCCAGCAGCATGTAATCGCGCGGCTGGAAGCCCAAGGCGAATTTTGCGACGAAAGGGGCCGCCAGTGCCAGCACTGCAATCCCGATCAGCCCGCCGAAGAACGACATCACCGTCGTCACGCCGATGGCCACCCCCGCCTCGCCTTTTTGCGCCATCGGATAGCCATCCATGGCCGTCGCAATCGCAGAGGGCGCACCGGGGATATTGAGCAAGATCGCCGTGCGCGACCCGCCATAGACGCCCCCCATATAGATGCCGATCATCAGCGAGATTGCCGGATAGACATCCCATGAAAACGTGAAGGAAATCAGGATCGACACAGCCATCGTGACCGAGAGGCCCGGAATAGCGCCGACATAGATGCCAGCCAAAGTCCCCAATCCGACCAGCAGCAAAAGCTCGGGCTGCATCAAGACCGTTAGAAAGTCCATAAACGGAACCATCATCTTACATCCCTCCCCCGAACACACCGCGCAGCCATGCGAGGATCTCTCCCTCAGGCACGATCCCGGAGGGCATCAAAACGGTGAAGATAATGCGGAACACCAGATAAATCGCGAGCAGGCTGAGCAGCCCCGTGCCGACCGAGAACACCCATGACCGACGGCCGAGGAATTTGATCGCCAAGATCAAGAACGCCGCAGAGGTTGGCAGAAAACCGATCGGCTGAAGCGCGAATGCATAGGCGATCAGGAGACCTGCAATCACTGCGATCCGCAGCGGCAGCACCTCGTTGAAAAACCCTTGCGTGGCGGCGGCGGGCAGGCGTGCCGTGCGCAGCGCCACAATCGCGGCGGTAATCACCATCGCGAGGCTCGCTGCCATCGGGATCGCGCCCGCGCCGCTCAGTGCGGTGAAGCCGGAAATACCGTAAGCGCTATACAGGAGATATGCACTGGCAACCGCAAGGAAGATCGCGAAGCCGCGCTCTCCCGGTTTGCGGCTGGCGCTGGCGGGCGCGGGCATTTCGGGCGCAGACATTTCTGGCGGCATATTTTGGGGGGAATTCTCTTGCATCACGACCTCCTGATGCGGGCCACCCGTCAGGGGGGCGGCCTTTTGTGGGCTAGCTGCGGGAGAGGCCGAACGGCCTCCCCCTCTCCCATCGCCTTAGGGGCGTGCGATGCCGAACTCTTCCGGCGAAGCCTTGGTCAGGCCCGCATCCTGCATCAGCCAAGCCGTGCCTTGCTGCCAATTGGTCAAGAACGTCTCCGCCTCATCGCCGGAGATGTTCATCATCGTGAAGCCACGACCCGACATCAGATCCTTGAAGCTTTGCTGTTCTGCCGAGGCTGCGAAGGCCGCCGAGAGCTTGGCCACCACATCATCCGGCGTGCCTTTGGGCGCGAAGACCCCGAAGAACGGTCCCCATGGCAGGTGCTTCTCAAACTCGGGGTTGGTCGAAACGATTGTCGGCACATCCGGCAAAGCGGGGCTGGCCTCGACATCAAAGACCGCAATCGGCTTCATCGTGCCCGCGCGGATCCCCTCGACAGCCGCACCAAGCACCGCAGGCATGACATCAATCGCGCCGCCTTGCAGCGCGGTGAGCGCGGGGCCATCCCCATCGTAGGGCACGAAGATTACATCAAGCTCGGCTTCGGCACGCATCATCGCGGTGACGACAGACGGCAGACCACCCGGGCCGGTGGAGCCGAATTTGACCTCGCCCGGATGCGCGCCAACATAGTCAAGCAGCTCGGGGTAGGTGTTGAACGGCGCGTCCGGCCCCGCCACGAGGATTGGCGTGCCGCGTGCGAGGATATTGATCGGCACAAAATCCGAATAATCCTTATCGCCGAGGCCCATTACTTTATACAGCAGCGGGTTTTCTGCGCCCATCAGGAGCGTGTAACCATCAGCTTTCGCACCTGCTACATTGTTCAGCGCAATCGCGCCCACGCCGCCAGTCATGTTCTGCAAGACGACCGAGCCGCCGAGAACTTCTTCAGCATGTGGTGTCACAGCCCGCATCACAGTATCCGTGGACCCACCAGCCCCCCATTGGATGATGCCTTGGATTTCCTTCTCCGGAAACTCTGCAAAAGCCGCACCAGCAGTCATTCCAAGCGCCACGACGGCGCCGATCAGTTTTCGTGACATCTCTGTCCTCCCTGAGATCATGTTGCCGACGATTCGCTCCTCGCACCTCCGGCATGACACCAAATTGTACGATACGGTTAATTTGTCAATTGAAATGTACGAAGCAGTTAAATGCGTGCTCAAGCAGGTAAATGCGTGTTATGGATAGGAAGAATCGAAAAGGCAGGGGCAGAGTGCAGATGACCCATGACGCGAAGCAAATGACCCGTGACGCGAAAGAGATCACGCGAACGGCGCAGGACGAGGCCGCGACGTCGCGCAAAGCGCATTGGAAGCAAGATCCCGATGCGGTGAAGGCCGATATTCTTATGGTGGCCACCGAAGAATTCGCAGCACACGGGCTATCCGGCGGCCGGATCGACGAAATCGCACGGAAGACCAAAGCCTCCAAGCGCATGATTTACTACTATTTCGGGGATAAAGAGGGCCTGTATCAGGCGGTGCTGGAGCGGATTTATCTCACCCTGCGCGAGCATGAAGATGCTTTGGAGGTCGAGAATCTTGACCCCGTGTCCGCTTTGGCGCGCCTTGTGACTGCGACCTTCGAAGGCCATGCCAATACGCCATTGTTCATTCGCCTCGTGATGATCGAGAACATTCACAACGCAGCCTATTTGCGGCGGTCGGAAATTGTCCCGCGCCTCAACCGCACGATTATCGACAAGCTGGAAGACGTCTGCCGTCGCGGCAAAGAGATGGGGCTGTTCTACGATCACGCCGATGCGCTGGAGCTACACTGGATAACAAGCTCGTTCAGCTTTTATAACGTGTCCAATAAGGCCACGTTCTCAACCTCTTTCGGGGAACGGCTCTACACGCCTGAAGGCCAGAAACAACTCATGAAACGTGCGGTGGATATGGTCCTGGGGTCAGTTGTCATCGGCTATGTGCCGGAGCCGACTCCTTAAGCGCCACGCCCCGAACACGCCCTTCCCCAATCGCCTTACCGCCGCCCGCGGATCAGATCGCTCGCCCGCTCGGCGATCATGATCGTGGGTGAATTGGTATTGCCCGAGGTAATCCGCGGCATGATCGAGGCATCCACCACCCGCAACCCCGCGATCCCGTTCACCCGCAGTTCCGGGTCCACCACAGCGCGCGGATCGGTGCCCATGCGGGCCGTGCCGACGGGGTGGAAAATCGTCGAGGCGATCTTGCCCGCCCCCTCCGATAGCTCCGCATCCGTCTGGTACTGCGGGCCGGGTTTGAACTCCTGCGGATGATAGCGCGCGAGCGCGGGCTGGGACATGATCTCGCGCGTTTGCCGGATCGCATAGGCGGCCACACGGCGATCCCCTTCGGTGGAGAGGTAATTCGGCTGGATCTCCGGATGGGCGCGCGGATCAGCAGAGGTGATCTGCACATGGCCACGGCTTTCGGGGCGCAGGTTGCATACGCTCGCCGTGATCGCGGGGAAATCATGCGGTGCTTGGCCGAAGGCCTCCAGCGTCACCGGCTGCACGTGATACTCCAGATCCGGCGTCCCCGCCGCATCATGCGAATAGCTGAACGCGCCAAGCTGGCTCGGCGCCATCGACATCGGGCCGGAGCGTTTCAGCATATATTCCATCCCGATCTTCGCCTTGCCCCAGAGCGTGGAGGCCATCACGTTGAGCGTCTTCGCCCCCTCGATCTTATAGGCGCAGCGGATTTGCAGATGGTCTTGCAGATTGCCGCCCACATCTGGCGCATCATGGATCACGTTGATCCCGTGCTTTTGCAGTAGGGCCGCAGGGCCAATGCCCGAAAGCTGTAGCAATTGCGGCGAGCCGACCGCGCCGGAGGCAAGGATCACCTCGCGCCGCGCCCGCGCGGTGGAGGGCACATCCTTGCGGCGGAACTGCACCCCCGTGGCGCGCTTATCCGTGATCAGGATTTTCTCCGCCTGCGCGTGGGTCATCACCGTCAGATTGGGCCGCGAGAGCGCGGGCCTCAAGAAACCTTTGGACGTGTTCCAGCGCCAGCCATTGCGCTGATTGACCTTGAAATACCCCACGCCGAAATTGTCGCCACGGTTAAAATCCTCCGTCGCGGGGATGCCTGCCTCAACCGCCGCCTGCTTCCACGCGTCGAGAATTTCCCAATTCAGGCGCTGCTCTTCCACGCGCCATTCACCGCCCGCGCCATGCGCCGCATCCGATCCCGCGTAATAATCCTCGGATTTTACGAAATAGGGCAGAACATCATCCCATCCCCAGCCGGTATTTCCCATCTGCCGCCAGCCATCGTAATCCGCCGATTGGCCGCGCAGATACAGCATCCCGTTGATTGAGGAGCACCCGCCCAACACCCGCCCGCGCGGATAAAGCAGCGACCGCCCGCCCAATCCTTCGCAAGGCGCGGTCGAGAAGCCCCAATCGGTGCGCGGATTGCCAATGCAATAGAGATAGCCGATCGGGATATGGATCCAGTGGTAATTATCCTTGCCCCCCGCCTCCAGCAGCAACACGCGGCAGGTTGGATCTTCGCTCAAGCGGTTTGCCAGCACGCAGCCTGCAGATCCGGCTCCGACAATCACATAATCGAATTCGCCGACATCCTGCATAGATCTTCTCCTGAGTTTCGCGACGCGCGCGGGGCGCTGCTGGGGAATGGGGGAGGGAGCCACAGTCGCGCGGCCTTCTCGTCACATCGGAAAAGACGGCATCTGCCCCCTCTTGCCAATGCATATTTTTGCAAAACTTATGTCTAAAATCGTTCAGTACGGTTGCCGTCCTCCCTGTCTTGGACGAAGGTAAAACGAAGGGCAGCGAGAGTGCGGGAGGCGGAGGGCCGAGATGGGGTTTGATTGGGATGACGTCAGGGTGTTTCTGGAGATCCACCGCACCGGACGTCTCAGCCATGCGGCCAAGCGCCTCGGCCTGTCCCATACAACGGTCTCGCGGCGGCTGAAGATGATCGAGGAGCGCTTCGGCCTTCCGCTCTTTGAGGCGGGCCCTGAGGGCCTCACCCTCAGCCCGTTCGGCACCCAGATCCTCGCCCGCGCGCAGGATATGGAGGCGGCGGCCACCGCGATCTCCGATCAGGCGAGCCGAATGACGGGGCAAGCCACGGCGCGGGTCCGCGTCGGTGCACCCGATGGGTTCGGCAACGCGATCCTGTCACGGATCCTGCCCGACTTCATGGCCACCGATCCGCAGATGGAGATTGAGCTGGTCCCCGTTCCGGTCGTCCATAAGCTTTGGCGGCGTGATGTGGATATCGCGATCAATCTGGATCGCCCGCAAACGGGGCGGCTGGTGATGCGCAAGCTCATTGATTACGATCTGCGCCTCTATGCAGGCCCTCGGTTTTTTGGCACACGCCCCCGCCCGACCTCCCGCGAGGATCTTCGGGCTTACCCGTTCGTCGGCTATGTCGATGAGTTGCTCTATTCCCGCGAGTTGGATTTTAACACGATCATCCAACCCGGATTGAACATCGTCTACCGCGGCGCGACGGTGAAATCGCAACTCGATGCGGTGCGCGGCAATGTTGGGCTGGGCGTGTTGCCCTGCTTCATGGCAGCCGAGACCGATCTGGAGCCGATCCTGCCCGAGGCCGTCACCTTCAGCCGCGCATATTGGCTGATCTACCCCGAGGAATACCGCGATCTGGATCGCATTCGCCGCGTGAGTGACTTCATTATCAGCGCGACACGCACCATGTCCGAACGGTTCAAATACGCCCCCGCCTAAACGGCCATCCCTGCGCCACGCGGATCGCCCCACCCCTGCGCGGACTGCATCGAAGTTGTGAAACTCCGCCTCGTCCCGTGCCCCGCCGTGAACCCGCGCAGCGCCGCAAGCGGGCGCAGATCCTTGCCCGCCAGCGCCCGCGCCATCTGCCCACTCACGCAAGGTCGCGCTGGGGGGCCGTAGCCCTCAACCCCTTTCAAAAGCTGCGGCAGGCGTTGCAATAGGCCAAGCCGCCCCGCCGCCCCCAAAGCCGCCATCGCCACCCTGCCGGGAAGCATCGATTCCGCAATCAACCCATCGACCCACAGCAAGCTATGCGCGGGCAGCAACAGATGGAAATACGCCACCTCCGGCTCAGGGCAGCGCCGGATGCCTTGCCCGTCGACCAGATGCTTTGCGGCCGCCAGCACCTCACTTTGGCCAGAGCGCGCGCGTACCTCCGGCCCGCCCAGCAAGAGGCGATGCTGCGGCGAAAGACGCACCGCGCAGGTATTGCCGAGCACCCCTGCCGCGATCTCGACGGGTGCAGAACGGCCCATCGCCTTCACCTGCCGCCGCCCGATCCACAGGATCGGTTGCGGTCCCGCATCCAACGTGCACACGACCTCCAACGGTCGCAACGTCTCCACCGCGCGCGGCCCGTCCGGGGTGGCAATCATCGCCCCCCGCGTAAAACAGACGAACGGCTGATTGACGGAGGATAAGACAATCCCGTCATACTCAATCCCGTTCCACGTCCCTAATGTGACCGATGTAACATTCTCATGATGGGTGCCGAGCGGGATCGAATAATCCATCAACCGCGCGCCCCATGTTCCGTTGGTGAACAATGTCACCTGAATATCGAGGCCAGTATAGGTCTGCCCGCCGATCACCACAGTGCTATTGGTGTAAAGTGCGATCTCTTGCGGATCGAGGATCAGCGTTGGGCCAATGACGTAATCCGTATAACTGCCGAGCGAAACGTCATCTAGGTCGTGATCATAGATGACCCCGTCCCCCAGAAAATCCCGCATCGTGAACTCAACATAGCTCGCAGGATTAACCGCGCGCCCATTGCCGTTCGATGTCAGGTTATCTTGACTGAGCGCATTCCAGCCCGGCCAAGTGCTCGAAGAATACCATCCCCAACTGCTAATATCGGCCATACTCGATGCTCCACTATCGCACGAGCCGATCTAACCGCAACAGCATTAAGATATGGCAAACACCGCTCGCCTCTGCGGCGCGCAAAGCATCCCTGCCGCCGCTTAGGCGCGCTTGAACGCCGCAGTCGCGACGCCCATCGCGATCAAGGCGCCTCCGCCCATACGCGCAATCCACGCCAAGACTGACGGCCGCCCAATCTGCGCGCGCATCTTGTCCGCCAAAAGCGCATAGGCCAATGCGTTCAGCGCGGCGAGGCTTACGAAGGTCGCGATCAAGAGAGCGAATTGCGGAAGCAGGGCGCTCTCTACAGAGATGAATTGCGGGACGAAGGCGATGAAGAAGACGATCGATTTTGGATTGAGGGTGGTGACAGCGGTAGCATGCGCGAACACGCTCGCGGCACTCGCTGTGGACACCGCCTCGACATCGCCATGCGAGGCCGAGGGCGCGCTGCGAATAAGCTTAATCCCGAGATAGACAAGATACACCGCGCCAAGCCATTTGAGCAGCGTAAACACCGCAGCCGACGCCAGAACCAAGGCGCCAAGCCCCGCGAGCGAGGCCGACATCGCGATGAAATCGCCCAAAGCGACGCCTGCCACCGTCGCAAGGGCGACGCGCTTTCCTTGGCCTAGCGCGTAGCTCAGCACCAATAGCACCGTCGGGCCAGGAATGAGGAGCAAGGCTGTGGAGGCGGCGACGAAGGCCAACCATATCTGAAATGTCATCGGGTGACCTCGTAAACTGCCCGACAGAGTGATCCACAAGCCATCTCCTCTGTAAAGACAATTTACCAAAGCTGCTGTGCAATCAAACATCGCGGGTGCATCACTCACACCTCAATCGGCAAGGCCCCCGAGACTTTAATCTGCCGCAATATGAAATTGGTTGTCGTGTTGCGCACCACGCCGAGCCGCAGGATCCGATGCATGATGAACTGCTCAAGACTCTCGGGATCTTTCGCGGCGACCTTCAGCATGTAATCGAAATTGCCTGTGATAGACGCGCATTCAAGCACATGTGGGTCCGAAGAGACAAAGCTGTGCAGCGCCTCCATCGAGGCTTCGCTATGATCAATCAGCGAAATATGCACATAGGCGAATGCCCTGAGACCGAGTTTCTTCCCATCCAAAATCGCTGCGTAGCGACGGATATAGCCCTCATCCTCCAGCTTCTTCACACGGCGCCAGCAGGGCGATGGCGAAAGCCCCACGGCATCTGACAGCTCCTGTGTGCTGGCGCGCCCGTCCTGCTGGAGGATCTTCAAAATCAGCTTTTCAAACCTGTCGAGCATAATATGTCTCCAAACCGCGAGGATCAGAACGATTTTGCCTACATATCAAAAATTCACCCGATAGTAGACCAAAATCACCTCATCATCGGCGGCATCATACCTCTTGGGAATGGGAGGATATGATGCCAAAAGAGACGAAGTATATTGCCAAAATCGCCGATGCGGCGGGGCGGATTGACTATACCAGTCAGGATGATGCGGTCTGGCGGGATCTGGTTGCCCAGCAACAGCCGAACGTGGATCGCTTCGCCGCAGATGTGTTCCTTGCAGGGCAGGCGAAGCTGGATCTGCCACCGGATCGCGTTCCACAATGCGTTGATGTGTCCGCCAAATTAATCCCGATGACGGGATGGTCCGTGGCCCCTGTGCCCGCCCTTATCGGCTTCGCGCAATTTTTCAAGATGCTCTCCGAGCGCACATTCCCCGCCGCCTCCTTCATCCGCAGCCGTGAAGATTTTAACTATATTGAGGAGCCCGATATCTTTCACGAGATCTACGGCCACACGCCGCTTCTCACCGATCAGCGCTTCGCCGACTTCTCACAAGCCGTTGGCGAGACAGGGCTTCATTGCGAGAAAACCGATTATTCCTGGCTGATCCGGCTCTATTGGTTCACCGTCGAATTTGGCTTGCTGCGGCAAGGGCGCCACATCAAGGCGCTGGGATCCGGGCTCGCCTCCTCCCCCACCGAACTCATCCATGCCGTGCAAGACCCCACCGCGCAGCGAAAACCCTTCGATGTAATCGACATCCTGCGCACGCCTTACCGGATTGATATCCACCAGCCGATCTATTTTGTGTTAGAAAGTGTCGAGCAGTTGATCGCCGCGGGTCAACGCGATCTGATCCAAGATATCCGCACCGCGCAGCGCTTGGGTCTCCATGCGCCCGCCTATCCCGCCAAACAACCCGTAGGAGCCGCCCAATGACCGATCTCACATCCAAAGCCTGTGCCGCCTGCGCGGGCGGGGTCTCGCCGCTGTCGCCTGCCGAAATCACCGTGCTCAAGACCGAGCTGAACCCCGATTGGGCGCTCGATGACGCCGGCAAAAGCCTCGTGCGGAAATTCACCTTCAAAGGTTTCGCGAAGGCCGTGCTCACCGCAAATCTGGCGGCCTTCATCAGCGATAAAGAAGGCCATCACGCAGATATCGCCTTTGGCTGGGGATATTGCACTATCACCCTCACCTCGCATGATCTCGGCGGCCTGTCGGAAAACGATTTCATCTGCGCCGCCAAACTGGATGCGGCTCTCGTTTAATCTGACATCAGATTGCAGCGCGGGAGGTGACGCAGACAGGCTGCAAAATCTCACGCGATTTCCAATTCGCCTCGCACCGTCGCTATTCGTGGAGAGAACTCGGAATCTCCGCTCTGAGGACAAAGCGAGCGTCTAGCGACTTAGAGATTAGGGTTCGGTGGCGACATGGGTATCACAGAAGAAATAGTCGAACGATCGAAGAAGACGGAACACGGATTCCGTGATCTACAACGCATTGCAGACGGGTTGGTTACGTCCGGCGATGCAGCGTTTGCCAAGGGAACCGCGTTGGAACTTTTACGCTCTGACGTCCATCAGGCCAGATGTGTAGGAACGTTCGTCCTGGGAGGTTTGGCAGCCTTGGATGCGGATGCTCTTCTTACTCTCAGGCAGCACGTCAGCCAAGACGAAGACTGGCGCGTGCAGGAGATCCTTGCCAAAGCCTTCGATCAGTTCTGTCGCGACACCGGCTATGAAGCCGCGCTACCTGTCATTCGCGATTGGCTGACCTCGCCTTCTGCCAATACGCGCCGGGCGGTGACGGAAGGCCTAAGGATATGGACGACGCGTCCCTATTTTCGTGACCACCCTGCCGTTGCTATCGCGCTTTTGGCGCCCCTCCGAGGCGAAGACAGTGAGTATTTACGAACCTCAGTAGGGAATGCACTGCGGGATATAAGCAAAAAGCACCCAAACCTTGTCCGCCAGGAGGTCATGAGCTGGGACTTGGCGCAATCTGGCGTAATGAAGGTCTACAAGCTGGCGACACGTTTTCTGAGCGGCCGCCAAGGGCTTATTTTGTAGAAAACTTTGCTGGCCTGAAGGGCGGCGGGCCGAAGCGCGCTAAATCTCGTGAGGTATTCAACGCGGCTACTTGGGCGAGTTTTTCAGCAAAAAGGCTCGCACCAGACCGCCTTGAGCGGCAAATTTTACGGGCTCTGCAATTCGCGCAAAGCCCGTAATTTCTTGCATACCTAGACGACGATTGCCTAATCGCTAGCCAGCCTCCAACACGCCGCGCGCGATTTGATCCGCCTCGATACTCTCGAATAGCGCCTTGAAATTTCCCTCGCCGAAACCGTCATCGCCCTTGCGCTGGATGAACTCGAAGAAGATCGGCCCGATCACGGTCTTCGAGAAAATCTGCAACAAAATCCGCGTCTCACCGCCCCCGACGACCCCTTCCCCGTCGATCAAAATCCCATGTTTCATCATTCGGTCCAGAGGCTCTTCATGGCCAGTGACGCGGGTTTTACTCAGCTCGTAATAGGCGTTTGGCGGTGCGGGCATGAATTTCAAACCACGCGCGGCGATTTCATCGGTCGCGGCATAGATGTCGCGCGCACCCACCGCAATATGCTGGATTCCCTCGCCCTTATACCGCTTGAGATACTCAACAATCTGGCCCTTCTCGCCGCGATCCTCATTGATCGGAATGCGGATACGCCCGCAAGGCGAGGTCAGCGCGCGGCTCAGAAGGCCGGTAAATTTCCCTGCGATATCGAAGAAACGGATCTCCTTGAATCCGAAGAGATCGCCGTAAAAACGGAACCAGATGTCCATATTGCCCTTGTGAACATTATGGGTCAGGTGATCGAGATAGTGGAACCCGACACCCTCGGGATGCGCAGCGGCGGCCCAATCAAATTCAGCGTTATACGGGTTCGCCTCGTAATAGTCCTCGATGAAGTAAATTAGCGAACCACCGATGCCCACAATCGCGGGCACATCCATCGTTTTGCCCGCGCCGGTATAGGGCTCTGCGCCCTTGCTGACGGCGTGGTCAAACGCGTGCTGCGCGTCGACCACCCGCCACGCCATCGAGGGCGCGCAGGGGCCGTGCTCCTCAACAAAGCGCCGAGCATGGCTCTCAGGCTCGTTGTTCAAGACATAGGTGATATCCCCCTGCTGCCACAGCTCGATCGCTTTGGTTTTATGGGTCGCGGTAAGGGCATAACCCATTTTCGCAAACAGGCTGCGCAGCTCTTCCGGCTCGGGATGCGCAAATTCGACAAACTCGAACCCGTCGGTGCCAGCGGGGTTGAGGTCCGATATCGTTGCTTTCGGGGCATCATGCGGGAAAGGGCCCATGGTCATCCTCCTTGTTTTCACAAGGATAGGCTTTGACCCCTGCAATAGGTGCGCAATTTTCGGCGGGCATCGGCGCCTGAATGCGCAACTCTTGCATCATTTTCTAAATATGCGCAGGATAGCCGCATGGGCCAGCTTGATTCCAAAGACATTCGCCTTCTCGCGCTTTTGCAAAAGAACGGCCAGACCTCCGCCTTGGAACTGTCCGAGACGCTGGGCATGTCCGCCTCTCAGATCGGCAGACGGCGCCAAAGGCTGGAAGCTGAGGGCTATATTCTGGGGCAGCCCTGCCGCTTGAACCCGGCGAAGCTGGGCCTGAGCGTACAAGCTTTCATCCAGATCCAAACGGAATCGCAGACCGGAGAGACCCATAAATCGGTGCGTCATCTGGCCAATAGCCGCCCCGAGATCATCGCCTCATGGACATTGACGGGTGAGGCTGACTACATTTTCCGCGTGTTCTGCACCGATCTCGCAGCCCTCAACAACCTGATTCAAAACGTCCTTTTACCGCATCCCGCGATTGGCCGCGTACAAAGCCAGATCGTGATGGAGCAAATGAAGGACGATACCGCGCTGCCGTTGCCACACAGCGGTGTCTAACCGCTCAGGCCCCGCCGATCCGCGCCTTAATCGCGGGCGCGACCTCGGTGCCCAGTAGCGTAATCGAGCGCTGCATCGCCTCGGTCTCAAGCATGGCCGAACTCATTTGGAAGGTTAGCCGCGCGATCCCGCCCAGAGCCCGATCCGCGCTCAGGATCTTTTCCTGCACAGTCTTCACGCTGCCAATCAGGAACGCCCCCTCAGGGCCGCACATCGCATCGAACTGGCCGCGTGTCACCGGCGACCACCCCCGCTCACGGCCGATTTCGGTAAACATATGCGCCCATCCGGGGAAGAACGCGTCACGCGCCTGCGTATCGGTATCGCCGACAAAGCCCATCGCGTGAATCCCAACTTTCAGCACCTCAGGCGGATGGCCCGCCCTGCGCCCCGCCTCACGGTACAAATCGACCAAGGGGCGGAAGCGGTCAAAACCGCCGCCGATAATCGCAATCATCAGCGGCAGGCCCAAACTGCCCGCCCGCACGAAGGATTGCGGCGTCCCACCCACCCCGAGCCAGATCGGCAGCTTATCTTGCAACGGGCGTGGATAGACACCCTGCCCGTTCAACGGCGGGCGGAATTGGCCCCGCCACGTGATGCTAGGGGCCTCGCGGAGCTTGAGCAAAAGGTCCAACTTCTCCGCAAACAGCGCGTCATAATCCTCCATCGCGAAGCCGAAAAGCGGGTAGGCCTCGCCGAAGGACCCGCGCCCCGCCACAATCTCTGCGCGGCCGTTGGAGATCAGATCAATCGTCGCAAATTCTTGGAAAAGCCGCACCGGATCGGTCGCGCTCAACACCGTCACCGCGCTCGCCAAACGAATGCGCTTGGTGCGCGCCGCAGCCGCAGCGAGCAAGACTGTCGGCGCAGAATCGAGGAAATCCTTGCGGTGATGTTCGCCAATGCCAAAGACATCCAGCCCCACGCGATCTGCGGTTTCTACCTCGGCCAGCAAGGCCTCAATCCGCTCGGCGGGCGCGACCATATGCCCCGTCACCGGATCGGGGATCGTCGCCGCAAAACTGTCGATGCCAATTTCCATGTCTACCGCCTTCACTGCCCTTGCGCCCCGCCGCACTCCTCTGACGATACGCCAGTGACCGATAGCCGCAACCCCCCTCCCGGGATTTTGGGTGAGCGTGATCGGCGGCCAAAACGATAATCGGCGCCGCGCGACGGCAACTTCATTGTGCCCAGTGGACGGCAATCTGCAATCTAAGCAAAAAAGCCCACCCCCGAAAGGATGAGCTCTCTGTTCGCCGTCACCCCATCAGCCCGCAAACCCGCGCGGATGGGCAAATTATGGGTGCTGAAAACACTGTGGGACCCACCATTAATTGACCATCTTTTGATTTTTGAATAAAGTAAGTAACTGATTTTAAATAGTATATTTTAGCCCGAAACACACTGGGGCGGCCATTTTGTCCATTCCACCCATTTCAAATGACCATCGAAAGTTCGAAAAAAAATGCCGCCCGAAGGCGGCATCTCAAATTTTGGCCGGAAACCCGGCAGATCGTCAATCAGGGGATCCTGAAATATACATCCCCCGACAAGCCCGGAGGTGGGGATTCGAGAACGCTCCTGATCTCGGCAACGTCGACATGAATTGCGCTGAACCCTTCATGGCCCGTCAGGCGAAACACATGGCGGAGGTGCCCACCAAACAAAAGCTCCAGGATCACTTTGAGGCTTACCCTCGATCGTTCCGCGGATTTTGCCAGAGGAACACAGTCTTCGGGCGCCTCATCAATTTCCGTAAAACGTTCGCGCAAATCAGCCAGAGCCTTCCGTATACTGCGACCGTCGATTGCCTTTCCGATCTTGCTCTTCAACTCGCCATGGTCGTGAATTCTGGTCAGGATTCCGAGTTCCACAAGAGCGGCAACCATGGGTCGTGACGTCGTGAGGAGATCGGGCACACGCGTAACCGGAACGGCATATTTTGCGGTGCTGATAAGTTCGCGTGCCCGCGCATAATCAACAATTTGGTCCGCTCCGCAGCTACCACTGAGTTTCTCGACCAGACCCGCTACCTGCAGAATATTGCGCAAAGTCGCCGAGTGGACACCTTCGGTTTTGGCGATGGAGCCGATACTGCTCAATCGCGGTTCCGCAACAGGTTCACCCAGCAAGTTCTGCCCTGCGACCAGCGGAACATTTTCCCGGATCACATTACGCAACAACGGCCGGATCGGCCCCGGATCTTTTGACAGACGGCTTGTGGACAGCCAGCTGTAAAGCATCCCGAAGGCCTTCCTCGGCCGCGCCTGCCCCTCCTGACGTTTGCAAGTATCCAGAGCTCTACACAGAAATTCTGTCATGGCATGTTCACCCTCTGAGACAAGGCTCCACGCCGCACGCCCCGCCTCGTCCCACATGGGTAATGTCATCGTTGCCGCTTGCTGATTTGGTCCGAAGGCGATCAAGCCGCCGAGCATTTCGGTCGCACGCGTTGCCTGATCGATGTTCTGGCCATCCAGCCACACCGGGCCCGTCTGCCCCTCAAGACGGCGCTCAACGTAAACTTGCAAATCGGAAGGAGCCTGAGGCTCAGTATCGGGCGGTGAAGCAATTTCCGCTTCGATCACAGCCCCCATGCCTTGCAACTCGTGCAATTGGTCATCCCATTTACCCACCCGAATATCCCGAAGCGGCACCCCATGAGTGGAGCAGGTCCGCACAGTAGCCAAGCGCCACGCCAAACGATGGCGGACTGCAACATCGGGGCGGTCACGGCCCACCTGATCTTCAGCCAAACAGAACGGACAGATGCGGGTTTCGACGCCCGTCGTGAACTCAGCCGAGAATTCATGTCCGCGCAGCGTGAAACGACGCGCGCCAATTGCCGTGATGGTATTGTGAAGCACCGGCGCAGGGTCCTGCCCCGCCGTCTCACAAAGGCGCATGACTGCCTCCGGCAATCCACGCGCGAGATCGATGGCAGGAATACGCAGATCATTGAGAAACGGGACGAGGCGGCCTCCCTTGTGGAAGGCCGCCTGACGTGCTGCCCAGGACAAGGGCGTCTCATCGTGAACAAAGAATACTTTGGGAAAGAGCTTGGCCATGGCAATCACCGCTTCCGCTTGCCCGTGGACCGACGGGGCTTCTGATCCTCTTCCGGGTCCGTCTCGATCAACCAGTAATGCTCGACAAAAAAGACGTTCTCCGACGCCGAACAGGATTCCTGCATCGCGTAGGCCGAGGCAAAATGCCCGATTTCGAGATGACTATCTTCGTTCTCGATCGCGAACTCGAGCGCCAGCAGCAGCAGCTCTACCGCCCGTCCAAAACAATACCTGGCACCGTGGAACACCCGTCCGACCAAGTCGGTCTCCATCGGAGCGTGAACCCCGACACGCTGGCAATAATGCTCCATGATCTGGCAGAAATTCTCGCCGTCGGATTGTTCGGTGAGTTCGGGTAGGACAATGGACGTAAAGCGACGCTTTACCTGCTGGTCACTGCGGATCACGGTCGCGAGGTCTTTCGTGCCGGACACGATGATCGTGATGGCATGCTCACCTTGCATCAGCGATTTCAGTGCCCGCAGGATCAGGTTACGATCGGCACAGAACAAGTCCTGAGCCTCGTCGATCCAGATCACGCTGATCTCCAGCTCGGCCAAGCGATAGCGCAAATCCTGGAACAGCGACCAGGCCTCCTGCCGTTTACTCTCCACAGGGTACCCAGATACCTTCAGCAACTCGCCCATCATGCTCTTGAAGGTCGCGGGGCTGGGCACCACGCAACCAATGTAGCGCGGAGTGCCATCTTCCTGCGGCCGCAACATCGGCAATTTCTCGAGCGTGCGATTGACGAGATGGGATTTACCGCTCCCGGGCTCTCCAATCACCATCACGCCACGCGTTTCACGGGTCTTGGTGAACCGTTTTGCGACAGGCGTTCGATGCCCCGCAGCGTCCTTCTCGAAAAGCCGCTCGATGTGGGACGCGGCTTCCGCGTCCCGATCCGTTCCGATATGCAGCTTACGCAGAGCCTCGAGAGCCTGCTCGGCAGTGTGTTGATCCATCATGATCACTCCTCCTCGAAGGTCATGGACGACCCCGGCGAGGTGCCGTTCCGGCCTTTGCGGCCAGCCTGCGCGTCGGTGCTGTCGCCGACTTCACCGTTCAAATCGTCAAGCGAAGGCAGCTCACTCCCAAGCTCGCCTTTCGCCTTGGATGGCGCTTTCGGCTCGTAGAATTTCACACCTGCAAGAATGTTCTTTTCCTCACGCTTGAACCGATCTTCAGACCAATCCTCCAGGTTCAGCCCAGCCTTCGCCATCGCCACCTCGTTTCGAGCCTTGATCGCCAGAATAGCCTCCCGGACGACTGCATTGTTCAGCCGATCCGCCTTCGGATTACCCGCGCGCACATGCCGCACTGCAGTGAGCCAGGTTTGTGCTGCAACGCCCTTGAGAGACGCGTCGTTAGAGGGAACGTTGCACCACTCTTCCCCCAACAGCACCGAAATCGCGCCTACATCTTTGGGATGCCAGCGAACCTTGACAGACCCTGGGTTCTTCCGACGAAAGTAAGTTTGCAGAATTTTTGATTGGTAAGTCACACCGAGAACGGTGATGCCTTCTTTGTCCAAGCGATGCTCGCGTTCCTGCCCGAAGCAAATCCGCATCATTTCGGAGTCTGGCGGCGGGGTGACACCATACAGCTTGTTCAGGCGCCGCCAGGCCTCAACCGGCGTCTCGTTGTCAAGACCGGAGTGCTCAGTGTTGTGGTAGATCTCGACAACCCAGCGGATCAGCGCAAAAGTCAGATCATCCAAGGTCAATGCTGCGCGCTTTTCCGGGTCCACATCACCTTTCTCCATAATGCCGCGGAACGTATGACCCGTAAGGCGGGAGGCAAAGTCACCGGAGCACGTACTGAAAAATCGCTCCATGGTGCCGCGGTTCTCAGGGACGCCGTTCATAGCCATCTCCCACATCACACCGAGATCCTCGGCTGACATCCGAAACCGCAAAGATTTGAACGCCGGGCCACCGTCAAAGACAATCAACTCCGGGGTGCCGTGCATGTCCCAAGGCGTATGGGCACCCACAGCGTCTGCCCAGGCCCCCTTGTCCGTCGTGATCATCTGCAACAACTGGACTGCGGCCTCTGCGTTCGGGGCGCGACTAAGCACCAACCCGACAATGCACCGGGTGGCACAACAGATCGCGGCGGTCAGGGTCCAGCGAGCCATCTTTTTCTGCTTGATCTTTCCCGTCTTCGGATCTTCGTGCTCTTCAAAATACAGACCGAGCGAATGCTTCTCCTCATCGGTCAAGAGCCCATAGATTTCGGTACTCTCCAACAAAGTCTGCGCATCGACCGTCCATTCGTCGATCTCCACCCGCTCCAGAGGACGCGTCACGGAAAGACCTGTTGTGACGGGGCGAAACTTCTTGCGTGCGGCTGAAGAACCGTAGCGCTTCAATTCCACCAGGAACGGGTCCAGGGCACGCACAGCAAGCCGAATGGTTTCCCGGCTTGGCACCTTCATCTTGAGTTTACCTTGCGCTTCGCGTTCCGCGTTTTCATTTTCAAAGGAAAGCTTCACGGCCTCGACGATCGCATGAATGGTGGGCTTATCCGGCGACATGTAGCCGCGGACCCCTTTCATCATGAGCGCGTACTCGCTTGGTGAGAGACGTGAACCGCGGTTCCCGCGTGCGGAAACCCGATCGAGATGCCCAATCAGCCCAAACTTGTTGAGCTCGGCGAGCCATCGGCGCAGCGCTCGTGGCGAGGGAACCTTGGCGAAGTTTTCGGATTTCCGAAACTTCTTGCCAGGCTCGGGCAAGTCATCGGGTGCAATGTCCATAACGCGGTCGAGAAGGAGAGCCTTGTTGGCTTTGATCGACGTGTCCGTAAACGTCATCAGGCCCTCGGCATGGAGCCCCAGAGCAACCTGACAGTACAAATCCCGTTTGGTAAGACGGCGCCCGGGACGCCCAGTCAAGGCCGAGATCGATGTCTCGGTAGACATCAACCGTTTATGTGCTGCAGACGGATTGAAGTAATCGCGTTCGACCCGAATACGGCTCTGCTGACCGAAACGTGCGAGATCTGCGTGCGCGAATTGCTGACAAAGCCCACTCGCGTCGTCCCGGCGGAGAAGGTAGCCGACTTCGGTTTCCATTTCGACTTGGAAGGCGAGATTATCGATCGACACACGGTCGAACTGTCCGAAGGCGTAACGGGCGTTGGCGGTGCTGAACGAAAGATTCATGGTGTATCCTTTCATGGGATCTGGGCTGCGTGATGCAGCAATGATGAGTGCGATGGCCATTGGGCCTCGCCATTGGGGGAGTTTCTTGAGGTGGGGCGCGGGCTCAGGTTTCCGGCTTTAAGCATTGAAAACCTGAGGCTTCGCTATCGGTGGGTCCTACGAGGCGCTGTCGAACAACTTGTCCTTGGAGGGCTCTTGGTCGCTCCGGACCAAGTTGTAGCCGAGGGGAATACGTGTCTTGACGTCAATCTCGACAACCAGATCAAGGCGCACAGACAGCAGGCTTTTGTCGGGCATTTCATCTCGTCCGACACCAATTGTCGCGAGAAGCTTGGCAAGATCAAACTGCTCGGTGATGAATTCGACATCTGAGCCAGTCTTAACCCGAGGCTTGGCCTCAACTGTATCTTTGAAACGATATTGGGACATCTTCAGACCTCCTTCGCCTTGAACACCATCGCATCATGGGAGAGGCGCTCATAGCCGAGCGTCTTCAGATGCCCGGAACGGATCAGACGCACCAAGGCCCGGAACCCCATGCCGTCCAGACGGGTTTTCTCGACGAGATCGCCCATGCGGACGACACCTTTGATGGACCGCACCACGTCCTGGGCAACAGGGTCACCAAAGCAGTCCGGGCGTCGTGCCGAGTGAAAGAGACCGGCGTTGTAACGCTCGACCGGGCAGATGTCGTCCTCCGTGAACAGACGGAAGTCATCGAGGACGCCCTGGGAGATCGCCTGAGCTTTGATCCGGGCCAGCTTGATAAGGTACTTCCGGCTGGCACGCTCAATGGGCCGCACTGCGTATCCCGTCACAGTGTCATCCCGGCGGATGACGACAAAGTCGATGAAGTGGTTGTGGATTTCCCCAAACTCATCGAACCACTCAAAGCGAACCTGTTCGATGACTTCCTTGGTGTCGGGGCGATACGCCAAGACCATCGCGCAATCCGCTTCGAGATGGCTTTCAACGCCATGGCGGACCCCATGGCCCTCGCCGAAGACAATGCCCCCGGTGAAGTGCTCCGTGGAGCCCACTTGCGTCTTGCGGTTACCGCGGCTTTTTTCGGGAAGGCGGATACCGCCTGTGAGAGAAAGATCGGACATTGTGTTTTTCCTTCGAGATCAGATTGCACTTCCCGGTCGGTCGGAAAGCGTTTGACCTTCAAAATCTGCTGCCTGGACCCAAGGTGCGGCGGGACTCCGCATCATCAATTCAGGGTTCATTTGGCAAACCTGTCCCATGGGCCATGGGGCATGGCCGGACAGAAGGTCTGCATGTTGAGGGAAGGTCCTTGTCCTTGAAACTGTCGCACACAGGTGCTAGGGTTTCGGTGAGTGAGGGTGGACTTTGGTCTTCCCGTGGAGGGGCGATCTGTTGACGCAGATCGCTCTCTTCGTTTCAGGGCTACATCTTCGTTCTCCTCCGTTTCGTGTTTGCCGTTTCAGCGATGGCCAATACGTAGGCAGGTGTTTCGGTGGCCGATAGTCTTTATTTATTAATCGCAATCACTTAGCGTGGACGGGTGCAGGATCGTGCGAAAAAGCGTACCTACACATTTTTTCGCAAAACCCTTATATTGACGATTTCCACACTCCCTTGTGCCCGAATGCAGATTCCACCCCCAAGATGTTCATGTTGCGCATCGCCACGGCTTTGCTTTCACATTGATGTTCATATCTTGCGCGAGCCGAATCTGTGCTCGAAAGCAGCCATTTGCTGTCCAATTTCAAAGCCGAAAAGCCTCTGAAAAAGAGAATCACCAACTGCTTTTGCAGGGCTGATTCTGCGAAATGCCGGACCAGGAATCGCATCGATCCAAGGCACAGCAGGAGCACTTCAGGGCGAAATCGGAAAAACGCTTTGATCGGATGTTCGACAGTCATCTTTACGCTCATCATTCTCGGAATTCGGAGACCAACCGCGTTGCACACGGCTGGGCGGGCTCAGGTTATATGAGCCGTATAAGCCGAAGCGAGATATGTGAGTGTTTATGCGTCATGGGACAGAACATAGAGAAGCCCCCGGCCAACGAACAAGGTTATGTGGTCTGGGACATCACGCCAGACCCACGGGCGTGGCCTGCCGGCAACAATCTTGAACAGACTGAAAACAGCGGATTGCTTCCTCTTGCAGTGATGGGGCAGAAGTTTCCCTGTCAGGTCGGTCGCTCCCAACCAGTCCCTGGCAGGGAAGTTGGTGGCGTTTAATACCAACGCCAAAGGTTTGCGAAAAACCGTCAAAAGTTTCGGAAATTTATTATCCTGAAAATCTTGAAAAGGCTGGGCGCTTACCATTTTGGCTGCGACGCTCTTTTTAGCCTGTTACACGCCTATTTGCGGCAAGATGCTGCTCCGCCGAACATACAAATTCGCAAGCGCAGCCGAAGCCCTGTCGGGCGGACCGCAACGCCACGGGCGAGATCGACATTCAACGGCAGCATCGTGTCAGTTGACGAGTGATGGAATCTCAGGCAACTTATCCGCGGCATTCAGTGCATGCCGGTGTGCCCGCCACGCAAAGCTATGCAGCACTTCAACATTGAATGAGCACCCAGACCAATTGTGGGATCTGGTTAGTAGCGGGCACCTGATCGGATCCCTGTTTGGGAACTGAACCATGATAAACAAGAATGAAATCGACCAACTGAAACTTCTGGCAAAGCGCTTTGCACATGCCTCGCGTTCAAATCACATCGACGCTCTCAATGTGATTGCGACGAAGCTGAGCTTTCCGCATTGGAAGGCACTTGCCGTCAAGGCCGACCAAGGCTGGAGGCCCGATGAGGACGAACTCGGAAAGGTTGATGCTTTTGTCCGCGAGCACTTCCCTTCTCTTGAGGGCGGGCCACATTTCATTGAGCAGAGTATGTCGCGGCCAGTTGGAGAGCCGATCCAGGTCGGTGAGATCGACGGTCACCCTTATCAGGTCTTCGAATTCTTCGGTGAAATTCGCATGGAAGGCGAAGGGTGGCGCATTCTCATAGGCGAGGCGGATTTCTCGCAGCCAGTGGTCGAGATCGAGACAACGCACAAAAAGATCAGTCCAGCCAATGATCCCGGGTTTGTCGGCAAAGCGGTTGAAGTTGCCGAAACACAGGCCGCAAAAGCCCGCGCCGGGATCGCGTCGGATTGGCCTCGCCGCTCCACGAAACCCAACGCCAACGGCGAAGTCGTTCATCCTCTTTATGGCGATCGCGGAGCAGAATGGTTTTGCCTTCATTGCGACAGCAAAATCACGGGGGCTCAAATCGCTGAGAATTTGTGGCATTGCCCGAGATGCAATGCGTCACCTTTGGATATTTTCTCCTCTCCATGGTGGCTGGACGGCAACGATCAGCAACCGACCACCTTTGAACATGCCATGGACAGAAAGCCGCCAGAGCCAAAAGTCGAAGTGGTGGACTCTCGGCCAACCCTACGGCTGGATGAGCAGAGCATTTCTTTGCTACTTCGCATCGCCCTGCTTGAAGATGCGAACACGCCAGGGGAGCGTCTCGGTGCCATGCTGGCGGAGATCAATGTCGACGATGATAATAATGCCTGGATCACCTACGACGAAGACCTTTGGCCTGAAGAAAAAGACCCTGAAGCCGCGCTTGCGGTTGCAGACAAGCTCGGTGTGAGCTTGGAGATCGACACGACCAGTATGACGTTTCCCTTCGCCTGGCCTGGACTGGGACACGTCACGACGAGCACAAGCGGGTATGTGCGGATGATGCTCGATGCCTACGAAGAGCACGGGGTCGTTCTCCGTAGCAACCGGCCGCGATCGAAGTAAGTGAGCATTGGGCTTCGCCGCAAACTGAAAGCCGCGAAGCCCATTTGCGGCCCCAATGCCAATGGTGCATTTCGCCTACCTTCACAACATGGCGGAACTTAACTCGAAAGACGGTATCCACAGGCTTGAGAACTTCCTGGCAACAATGCTTTGCAGAATGGAAGTATGAGCCGCAGCTCTCACGGGGCTGCGGCCGATGCCAACTGAGGAGCGGCGGGGTAAGAGGTTGTATTGAGGCTGAAATAGGAGACCCCGTTCCGGGTCTGTTGCGTGATATCGAACCGCAGTTACAGACCCAGCGCGGCGTATCAGCGGGACAGCTTACGCTGCTCAAGTGTCTCGTCGTCGCCATCCGACTTCATGACATCAGCAATTAGGTGATCGACCATATCGCCGAAATATGTGGTAAGTTCCCTGTGCAGTATGCGGAACTCCTCTCCAACGGTGCTCTCGAAGGTTGGTTGATTTACTCGGACCATCACGGTTGTGCGTCGTTGCCGGGGATAGCGATAAGGCTTGATGTCATGCTTGCGGCAGAGCGCCACAAATATCCGGACCGACCAGACATCCGGAAGCGAATACTGCAGTTCGGTCTCGGCTTCACCCTCTCCGCCCCGCTCCATGTCGATCCTGGCCTGTAGGCGATCGCGCGCCGCACCCGCCGCCGCGCGTTCACCTGCCGTAGCACCCCGTGCAAACAGCGCCTCGAGCTTTTCCAGTTTGTCCTGGATGTCTTTTTCTCCGACCATCAATACGTTCTCCTTCTGCTCGCACCTTGAAATCCACGACAGACGCCACGTCAATAGATCCCTTGTGTCAGAGCCGCCTACTGCGACCGGGCAAAGCGGATTCAGTTAACCCGCCGGATCGCGTCAAAGCTGCCCACTCTCGCAGCAAGAACTGCCAGTTTCGATGCCTGCATAATTGCCCTCACAAAATTTAGTTACATCCTGACTATTTATTTTTACCTTGACAACAAAGAGAGGTTCGCTTTATACATGCCTCATGAGCTTTGGAGGCACCACATGCACATGACCCACCACATCACCACCAGGATGAACCAGCGCGGCATCCGCAAGGACCTGATCGACCTGACAATCGACCTCGGCGACATAGATGGCGACAAGATCGTCCTCTCTTCGAAAATCATCGACAAAGAAATGAGTGACCTTCAGCGCAGGCTGAAGATGCTCTCGGACGCCCGTAAGAAGGGCGGCATCGTTGTGGTGGCAGATGGCGACCACCTGATTACGGCCTACCACAAGAACAGCTTTAACGCTAAGCTCGCTCAAAATAGTTAAACCCTACCTCTGAGGTAAGCATGAAAATTCAAGACCTACTCCACCAAACGCGAGGCGCCATGCGATCCGAAGAGGCCTACGCGCTTCTCGTCGCCATGGCCGCAAATCTGAAGTCCGGTGGATCAATGGACGAAATCACAGTCAGCCAGCCCCGCCATAGGGAGGTTCTGCCGCTCCTCGAAGGGTCAGCGAAGGCCCTGCTGGCCCTGGAGCCGATAGAACGCTTCCGCACCCTGATCAGCTTTTTTGAGTCACCTGCGGCAGAAAGAACTGACCTTGGCTGGCTCCGCACTGAAGCGGTCGACCAAATCATCGACCTGATCGATGGTGCCACGAGCGTGCGTTTCTCCCATGTGGCGAGCTTTGTACCCTGCCTCACTTATGCACACCGCATGTCACTTGCAGGAAAATCCCCGCGCGTCTGGTTCGCTTGGATCAACGAAGGAGAGTGTCAACTGATGCGGGATTTGGCGGCTACACTCGACCTTGAAGCCATCATTGCGGTCGAGCTCGCATGGCCTTGGGAACGCAAGATATCTGGCGACGCAGATGTTGAGGTCGTGCTTCCCCCATTCATGATGCCGATCAAGCACCTGGCAACCGTTCCCAATCGTACACTCGGGCTTCTGGGGCTCGAAGAAGGGCGGAAAGCTCGTCTCAATGTTGAAACCGTCTCTATTGCAGATGCCATCGAGAACACCCGTGGTCGCGTGATCCTGTGCGTTCCAGAGGGCGAATTGTTCCGCATGGTTGGGACTGAACCAGTTGCCAGACGCGCCCTGCTCGACAGCGGCCGGTTGCAGGCCGTCATGGGTGTACCGTCGGGCATGATATTTGCCAATACCTGGGTCAAGACCAGTCTTCTTGTCATTTCTGCCGCAGATGCGACCTCCAATGCCGTGCGCTTCATTGATCTGGGGCACGGGACACTGTCTCAGAAAGGCCGCCGCGGTCGCGCAGAAATTCTGGATGACGTCTCTTGGCGCGACATCCTGAAGGGCGAGGCACCGGATGACCGGACACTCGCACGGGATGTGACACGCGACGAGATCATCGAAAACAACACCGTTCTGGTGCCGGAGCGGTATCTGAACGTCGGCGCGCGTGAACAAATCGATGCGCTGCTCGCCCAATGTGATGTAGCCGAGCTCTCGGAGGTGGTTGACCTAGTCCGCCCAGTCACGATCTCTGCCGACGAGGAGGGAGAATACACCCTCTTCGAGGCCGCACCCGGCGACGTGAATGAACGAGGCTTCGTCTCAACGCCAAAGCGGGAGATCCGCGTCGATCGGGCGAAGTACAACAAGGCCTTCAATCAACAACTCCGCCCCGGCGATATGCTCCTGTCGATCAAAGGCACCGTCGGTGTCGTGGGCCTGGTGCCCGATGATGTACCGCATGAAGGGGATGACACAATCTGGACGGCAGGTCAGTCTCTGATGATCCTTCGCCCGAAGAAGCGCGTGAACATGAGCAGCTTGGCGCTTTACGAGTATCTCTCGAACGACACCGTCCAGGATTACATCAAGTCGATCGCCGGCGGCGCCGCCATCCAGACGCTTGCGATGAAGGACCTCAAAGGGTTCGCGATCCCAATGCCGGATGATGAGACGGTACGATCTATCAAGGAGAGTTTTGCCGAGCGGCAAGCGATCTTCGATGAGATAGATGAGTTGAATATGAAACTGGAAGATGTGCGGGGCCGAGGTTGGCCGCATCGTCTACTGAACCGCTCAAACCCAATAAAGGATTCATAATCCACAGTTTCTTGCAGATGGGGCATTTCAATCTATCAGCGAGTACCCCTACATTGAACATGGAAACGCCGGACTGTGGATTTGGGCCAGCAATAAATTGCAGAAATAAGAAAGACATATAGGTAAAATGGCTGACAAGATCGAAAAGACCCTCTTTGCTGCAGCGGACAAGATGCGCGGCGCTATGGATCCCGGTGAGTACAAGCACGTGGCCCTGGGCCTGATCTTCCTGCGCTACGTCTCGGCGGCCTTCGAAGCGAAACGCGAAGAGTTCTCTAAAGACGAGTATATCGATCTGGAAGACCCCGAGGAGTACGCCGCTGAAAACATCTTCTGGGTTCCGGAAAAGGCCCGTTGGTCACGTCTGGCGGCCAACGCCAAGGCAAACGACATCGGCGTGCAGGTCGATGACGCCATGCGCGAAATCGAGAAGTCGAACCCCACGCTGAAGGATGCCCTTCCCAAGGTCTACGGCAAAGCCGATCTTGACCGGTCCATCGTCACCGGCCTGATCGAGATGTTCACCAACCTGCAGCTTCACGGCACCCGGTCGGACTTCGACCTGATCGGGCGGATCTACGAATACTTCATCGCTGAGTTCGCGACATCCGAGGGCAAGCGCGGCGGCGAGTTCTACACCCCGCGCTCCATTGTCTCCGTCATGGTCGAGATGATGGAACCGACCTATGGCCGCGTCTATGACCCCTGCTGTGGCTCCGGTGGTTTCTTCGTCCAATCGGAGAAGTTCATCTCTGCCCATCAGGGACGTGTGGATGACATCGCGGTCTATGGGCAGGAACGCAACCCCGCCACCTTCCGTCTGGCGCGAATGAACCTCGCCATTCGCGGGATCTTTGGTGATATCCGCTGGAACCCCGAAGGCACCCTCCTGAAGAACGCCTTCCCCGATGACCGGTTCGACTTCATCCTGGCGAACCCGCCATTCAACATCTCGGACTGGAACGGCGAGATGCTGCGCGAGGATCAGCGTTGGGCCTTTGGCACCCCGCCAGTCGGCAATGCCAACTTCGCATGGATGGCGCATATCCATCATCACCTTTCCGCCAACGGCATTGGCGGTGTGGTCATGGCCAATGGCTCGATGTCGTCCATGCAGTCCGGCGAAGGCGACATTCGTCAGGCCATGGTGCAGGGCGATGCGGTGGATGCCGTGGTGGCTCTGCCGGGGCAGCTGTTCTTTGGGACGCAGATCCCAGCCTGTATCTGGATCCTTGCCAAGGACAAGTCGAACGGCACGGCCAATGGCGAGAAGCTGCGCGATCGCCGCGGTGAGGTGCTCTTTATCGACGCCCGCAAGATGGGCGCCCTGGTGCCGGGATCGCGCAAGCAGAAAGAGCTGTCGGACGACGAGATCAAGAAGATCGCCGACGCCTACCATGCGTGGCGCGGGGAAAAATCAGCCGGCATGTATGTGGATGAGGCAGGGTTCTGTGCCTCGGCCGAGATGGACGAGATCCGCAAGCACAACTTCGTCATGACGCCGGGCCGCTATGTTGGTGCGGGGGCGGTCGAGGATGACGGCGAGCCTTTCGAAGAGAAGTTCGAGCGCCTGATGGTGGGGTTGCAGGAGCAGTTCGCCGAGGGGCGGCGGCTGGAGGCGGAGATCGAGGCGAAGCTGGGGGGCTTGGTATGAACGGCTACCCCAATATCAAAATTCATGAGGTATGCGAGCTCATTGTTGACTGCGTCAACAAAACGGCACCGAAGGTTGAAGAGGCTACGCCGTGGAAAATGCTCCGGACACCCAATGTGAGAAATGGCCGTATCGATACTGACAATTGCTTTTACGTGACTAAAGAAACGTTCGAAAAGTGGACGAGAAGAGCGAAGCTAGCACCGGGCGATACTATCCTCACCCGTGAAGCACCTGTCGGCGAGGTTGGACTTGTACGTGAAGCCGAAGGGTACTTCTTAGGGCAAAGGCTCATGCAATACCGTGCCGACCCGGCGAAAATGGATGGCCGCTTTCTCCACTATGCAATGCGTAGTCCCTTCATGAGTCAACAGTTCCATGCGCATGGAGGTACGGGTTCCGTAGTCGACCACCTTAGAGTCCCTGACTGCAAGGAATTCTTGGTTCCTTTCCCGGAGCGTCCTGATCAAGAGCAAATCGCCTCCATCCTCAGCGCCCTCGATGATAAGATCGAGCTGAACCGCCGCATGTCGGTCACCCTCGAAGACGTGGCGCGCAGCCTCTATCGATCCTGGTTCGTCGACTTCGATCCCGTGCATGCTAAAATGGAAGGCCGCCAACCCGCCTTCATGGACGAGGCCACCGCCGCGCTTTTCCCTGATCGGTTTGGGGATGATGGGCTGCCGGAGGGGTGGGCCGTGTCTTCAATCTATGAGGTTTCGAGGGTCCAATACGGAGCGCCGTTCAAGTCAAGTGCGTTTAATGCAGAAAAAAATGGGCGGCCTCTTGTTCGAATTCGGGATCTAAAAAACCAACAAGCAGGTGTCTACACCACCGAGACACATCCTAAGGAGTATTTGATCCAGCCAGGGGATACCGTGGTAGGCATGGATGGTGATTTTACGCCATATACATGGTGTGCAGAGCCCAGCTTGATGAACCAGCGTATCTGTTGTTTCGTGCCTTTGAATGAACGGGACCATGCGTTTGTCAGGTTGGCTATACCGGCTCTTCTTAAGGCAGAAGAGGACGCAGCCGTGGCTACAACTGTTATCCACCTTGGCAAGAAAGATATCGACACTTTCTCGGTAGTTTTGCCGCCTTCTTCGATTCTTCATGCATTCGGCCAAAGAGCAAATCCTTTGCTCTCAAAGATGGTCGCGGCCGGAATTGAGGCCAAGACACTCGCGGCCCTCCGCGACAGCCTTCTCCCCAAACTCATGTCCGGCGAACTCCGCGTTGGTGACGCCCGAAACCAAATCGAGGAGGTCGCCTGATGTTCCGCGTTGACCGCACACAGACACTACCAGCACCGGAGGAAAGCTGATGGCTTTTGCATCCGAAGACGATCTGGAACAATGGGCCTTGGGCGAACTCCAGGGCCTCGGCTTCACCTATCTTCACGGCTCGGCCCTTTCACCCGAAGCCGACGATCCGCTCCGTGAAAGCTTCCATGATGTTCTCATCCTTGGGCGTCTCGAGGCCGCGATCCGCAGATTGAATCCGCATTTGCCGGACGACGCTGTCCGCACGGCGATCAACGAAATCCGCGACACCAAATTCGCAGGCGATCTTCTGTCTGAAAACCGCCGCATCCACGATGTGATCGTCGGAGGCGTGCCCGTATCCTGGTTCGAAGGGGGAGAGCAGAAGAACGACATCGCGCGTATCGTGGACTGGGACAACACGGACAACGATTGGCTGGTGGTCAACCAGTTCGAGGTGGTGGGCAAATCTGCCCGTCGACCCGATGTGATCATCTTCCTCAATGGCATGCCGATCATCGTCATCGAACTGAAAGGGACTGAAACCGGCAGCCTGAAAGGCGCGTTCAACCAGATCGAGACCTACAAGTCCCAGGTGCCGGATCTGTTCCGCACCAATGCGTTGAACGTCATCTCCGAGGGGGTGACCGCCCGCTACGCCTCTCTTTCGGCCAACTTCGATCGCTATATGCGCTGGCGCACCATCGATGGCGAAACGCTGGTCGAGGATGGAACGGCACTTGCTCTTCAGACCTTGATGGAAGGCCTGCTCAACCAGGATGTCATCCTCGAGATGATGAGGTTCTGCACGGTATTCGAGGACGAGGGTAAAGGCCCGCTCAAGAAGATTGCCGGCTACCATCAGTTCCACGCCGTCAGGAAAGGCGTGAAGGCCGTTCTCGACGCCCGCGGCGAAGATGGGCGCGGCGGTGTCATGTGGCACACCCAGGGCTCTGGAAAGTCGCTTCTGATGTCATTCCTTGCCGGCCGCCTGATGCGCGATCCCCGGCTCGAGAACCCGACCCTTGTGGTGATCACGGACAGGAACGATCTCGACAACCAGCTCTTCGCGACCTTCTCGCGCTGTGCAGCCCTCTTCGGAGAAGTGCCGGTTCAGGCGGAAGATGTACCCGATCTCCGCAGGAAGCTTGCCGACCGCCAGGTGGGCGGGGTGATCTTTGCCACCATCCAGAAATTCCGCCCGCCGAAAGGGGAAGTCGACTTCGGTGAGTTGACCGATCGCTCCAATGTGGTCGTCTTTGCGGACGAGGCCCACCGGTCCCAGTACGGGTTCGACGCCAAGCTGAACAGGGAAACCGGTGAGACCAAATACGGCTTTGCCCATCACCTGAGAACGGCTCTGCCGAATGCGGTCTATGTCGGCTTCACCGGAACGCCCATCGACCTTGTAGGAGCAGACACCCAAGCCGTCTTCGGGGATTACATCGATGTCTATGACATCGCCCAGGCGGTGTCGGATGGCGCGACTGTGCCGATTTACTATGAAGGCCGCGTCGCCAAAATCGAATTGGCGGAGGACATTGGCGAAATTGTCGATGCCGAGTTTGAAGAGATCATCGAGGAAGCCGAGGCGGACGGTGTCGAGTTCGACGAGGCGAGCCGCGGCGCGATGTCTTCGAAATGGACACAGCTTGAAAAGCTCGTCGGCGCCGAGCCGCGCCTGGATGCGGTTGTACAGGATATCCTGACGCATTTCGATGCCCGCCTTGAGGCCATGGATGGCGGCAAGGCGATGATCGTCTGCATGTCCCGTCGGATTTGTGTCGAGGTCTATGAACGTATCGTGGCCGCCCGCCCTGACTGGCATTCCGATGAAGATGCCAAGGGGGCCGTCAAGGTCGTCATGACCGGTGCCGCACAGGATCCGGCGGAGTTCCAGCCGCACATCAGGTCCAAAGCGCGCCTTGAAACCTTGCGGACCCGCTATCGCGACCCTTCGGACGAGTTGAAGCTCGTGATCGTGCGCGACATGTGGCTGACCGGCTTTGATGCCCCCTGTATGCACACGCTTTACGTGGACAAGCCGATGAAGGGCCATGGCCTCATGCAGGCCATCACCCGGATCAACAGGGTCTTTGGCTCCAAACCCGCCGGCCTTGTTGTGGACTACATCGGCTTGGCGGCGGATCTGAAAAAGGCGCTGAAGCACTATTCGAATGCAGATCAGAAACAGACAGGTGTCAGCCAGGACGAGGCTGTCCATGCTCTGCATACCCAGCTCGACATCATGCGCGGAATGTTCTTCGCTGTTCCCTACATGGATGCGGTGAACGGGACGGCGGCCGACCGGATCAAGATCTTGCCCATTGCGATCGAGCATGCCCTCACCTTGAAGGTTGACGGCAAGGAAGCCGTGAACCGCGAGGACTCCAAGAAGCGGTTCATGAAGGCCATCGCAGGGCTGGTGAAAGCCTTCCGTATTGCCGCGGGCACTGGAGAAGCTGCTCTTGTCAAAGATGAGGTGGGTTTCTTCGTTGCGATCCAATCCGCCATTCGAAAAATGGATGCCTCGACCAGAACGGCCCGAACTGCAGAAGACGCGGAACTGGCAATCTCGCAGCTACTGAATCGCGCCGTGGCTTCCACGGAAGTGATCGACATCCTGGAAGCTGCCGGCATCGACAAGCCTGATATCAGTGTCCTGTCCGAGGATTTCCTCTTGGGACTGCAAAACACCCCGCACAAGAACCTTGCCGTGGAAGCCCTTAAGAAGCTTCTGAACGGCGAGATCCGCTCCCGCACCCGGACCAACCGAACGCAGAACGAGGCCTTCTCCAAGCGCCTGCAGGACGCCATGGCGCGATATCATAACCGCAGCATCGACGCGGTGCAGGTCATCAAGGAAATGATCGATATGGCGCGACAACTCCAGGAGCAGCCAGAGGACGGTCTTACCGCCGAGGAAGTCGCCTTTTACGATGCCCTGGCGCAGAATGAGAGTGCGCGTGATCTTATGGGCAACGAGGAATTACGGGTGATTGCCCAAGAACTGGTGAACGCCGTGCAGGCGACGTCATCGGTGGACTGGTGGCGCAAGCAGAATGTCAGGACGAAGATGCGGGTCACGATCCGCAGGATCCTGAAGAAACACGGTTTTCCGCCGGATCTGCAGGCGGAATCCGTGAAAAAGGTTCTGCAGCAGGCGGAAGTTTTGGCAAAAGAGTTTGCGTGAGAGAGGGGGCAATGATGACGCAAGAGGATGTCGCATTGCCCTGCAAATTTATCTGAAGCACAGAAATATGAAAACACGAGCAGCATGGTCAACGTCACGAATGTAGATATTCCTCCTCCTTCTGATTGGCAGGCGTTCGAACGCCTGACCAAGGACCTGTTCGAGAGCGAATGGAAAACAGATGACGCTCGTGCCAATGGCCGTTCGGGCCAGCAGCAACATGGCGTCGATGTTTACGGCACAGACCGGAACCACAACAAATTTGTGGGTATTCAGTGCAAAGGTCGGTCTGGAGGTTTTGAAAAGGCCCTCAAAGAGAAGGAGCTTCGCGAGGAGGTCGAAAAGGCTAAGGCTTTTCGTCCACCCCTCGACCGGTTCATCCTTGCCACCACTGCCCCAAATGATGCGCGAATACAGGAAGTCGCACGCGAACTGAACGAGAAGAACCGCAAGGAGCGTCTCTTCGAAGTCGATGTGATGGGGTGGGAAGAGATCAAGGCTGTTCTCAATCGCCATCCTCGCATTGCAGCATTTCATTGCTCTGGCGTGTCGACGATCGCCGACCTTCAGATGACGGAAGCCCTGGATGACGTTCATCAGGATCTGACACGGCAGCTATCCGGGCTTTCGGCTGAGATCCGTGATATCCCTCGCTCCAATTCGACTGCGCCAGAGCGAAATCCATCCGATGACGCGCTTGGTCAGCGCATCACCGATGCGGCCGATCTGCTCAATGACAGCCCCGCGCAATCCGCCATTTCCAGGCTCGAAAAACTCATGGAAACCGAAGGCCGCGAAGCGAGTGCTCGGAACCGTTTCCGTATTAAAGCAAATCTCGGATCAGCTTACTTCGCCATGGGCGATAAGGATGCAGCTGTAGATTGGTATCGTCAGGCTCACGATGAGTATCCCGATACATCCGAGGCGCTATCGATTCTTGCGGCGGCCGAATCCATCGCAGGCAATCGCGAGAAGGCAGCAAAACTGGCCGCCCGCGCCATGGCGATGCCCGAACCACAGCAACGGGCTGCAGGCGTCTTTTTGGAGACCGCTCCTGTGGAAACGCCATGGCAGGATCTCCAAGATCAGCTTCCAAAACAGTTTCAGCGGATTCCGGAGTTCCTACTCGCCCTTGCGGAACACGCCCAGATAGCCGGGCAGGTCAAGGACTATCGCCGCCTGGCAAAGGATGCAGTCAATCGGGATGCCGATAATTGGCGCGTACGCGCACATGCCGGGTACCTCCGATTTCAGGAAGTCGCGAAGCGAAAAGATATCCGCAGCCTCAGGCTCATGCAAAAAGGCGATATTGAGATCGTCGAGGATGCGAGAGAGCACTTTCTCGTTGCATGGGGCCTGCTAAAGGAAAGCGGATGGGCCCGGGAGGCCGAAATCTGCGTCATGAACGCCCTATCTGCTTCCCTGATGCTCGGTGACGAAACCGGGGCGGCGCAACTTCTTGAAGAAGCATTCCGGAAATTTGGAGAGACGACACAACTACTCCGTTTCCGCGCGGCGTACCACATGCACAAAGGTGAGGATGGATCGGTCGCCGACGCGCTCTCAAGGATTCCGGAAGACGACCGAGATCCCAATGACGAGCTCGTGCTCCTACAATCAAAAATCCATGAAGGCACACCGGCTGATGCGCTCGCACGTGCCGACATCCTGTATCGCGAAACCGAGGACGCAGATTTACGTGTAGCATTTGGCAACTGCCGCATCCTGGCTGCAGCGCAGATCGACCCGGACCTATTCAATGATGTTGCTCAAGAAGTCCTGACACAATACCCGGATTCCGCCCTGCTTCTAGCTTGCTTCGTATTCAATCATCCCGGAGAACTCAATGATCCCGGGGTAATAGATCACCTCGCCGAATTGGCAGAGCGCGAGACCAACAGTTTTGCTCGGGACCGCGCGGCTCATGCCCTCGCCAAGGCCGGCAGGAATTCCGAGGCCGCAAACATCTATCTCAGCCTCTGCAGTCCTGAATTCGATACACCCCAGCTTCGGATGGCACTCCAAACTCTGGTGAACAGCCGCAGGATCCGTGAAGCCCGGGAGCTATACGGGAAGGTCGAGGCTGGCATCAAAGACACTGCCAGCATGCGCAGGATCGGCGCAGTCATCTTCCAATGTGCTGGTGACCTGAAGGGTGCCAGAAAGGAACTCCAACAGATTTTCGACACAGGGAGTGAAACCCTGGAAGACCGAGCTCGCTGGATCGATATCTGTGAGCGCCTACCGGATACCTCGGCAATCATCCGGTATCTCGACACTGTGCCGATCGAAGTGACCGGCGACCCACGCATGCGTATGCACCTCGCACACAAGCTCGACCAGTACACGGACCATTTTCACAAGGCTCTCGAAATCGGGTACCGCGCACTGCGCGACGGTTACGACGACGCCCAGATACATGTTGGTTACATGGTTGGCTTGATCCTGACCGGGCGGTCTGGTCGTCATGTCGATTTTACACGTCAGGTCGTCGAGAAGGATACAGTCGTGGTTGTGTCACGCGATCACGCTGACTCACTTTCAAAAATTATAGAAACAGCTCCCGATCCCCGAGCCGATCGCGATGAGATTACCCCAAATGATCCATGGGCGCTCCGTCTGTTGGGCAAATCTGTCGGTGACAGTTTCGAGATGGATTCTGCCATCGGAAAGCAGAACGCCACAATCACGAGAGTGCTCTCAAAATACGTGCAAGCGCACCACCGGTCACAGAAAGACTTTGAGCGGCTATTTCCGGAGAGTAAAATATTTGGTGCTCTCCGGTTTGACGAGAATGATGTTGAAGGCAGCTTGCGACCTATCCTCGACAGCGCCAGGTCGCGTACAGAGCAGGTGAAGCGCATCGAGGAAGCTTACGAATCCGGGAAAGCCCCGATAGCGCTCCTCGCCAGCGCTGGCGGGGGTACAGTCTTCGATTTCTGGGATTTCTTGCGGAACCATGGAACTATCAAGATCAAGATGGCGCTCGGCAACACCGTCGAGAGGAAGGCAGCAACGCAATCGGTTTTGGCTGCGCCGGGCTTGATTGTCGATCCCATTACCCTCTACGGAGCTCAAACCCTCGGCTTTGCGGACATCCTCCTTCATGTCTGCCCGGACCTGCACATCACCCAGAGTAGCATCGACCTGCTTCACGAAGCTCATCAAGCCAGGATAGTTGCCGTCGGAGATACAGGACACCGAGGAAGCTTCGTCGCCGACGAGCATGGAACACGCATCGTGGAGATGTCTCAGGAGACATCAGACCTCCTCCTTTCGAACCTCGAACGAACCTTGGGGCTCGCAAGAGGTCTGAAAGTCGCCATGCCTGAAGAAGGCACCTCCCTTCATTCGGATTTCGAAGCTGTCTTCGAAAAGGTAGGCCCGTGTTTCGTGGATACGTTACTGGTAGCCAAGGAGCGAGGATGGACCTTGCTGGCGGACGATACCGCTCTTCGTCTATTTGCCAGCCTGGATGAGATTGCCTCGGCCTGGAGCCAAATCGTTCTCCAGATCGCGCGCAACCAAGGCACGATTTCCCAAGAGGCCTATTCTGCTTCCCTCGGCGCAATGCTGGAGGGAAATTACCGGCACGTCAGCATCGACGGAGACACCACGCAGTTCGAGTGGAAACGCCAGGATACGTCGCCCTGGTTGAAGCAATTTCTCAATCATATCGCCCTGCCAACGAACGACCCCTGGAGCGTTGCCCAGTTGATCGGATCCAGCCTCTTGGAGCTTTGGGCCGAAGAGGACGATGGCGCGCTTTGTGCCGCCTATGCTGCTTTCATGTTTGAGGAACTCTCAGCTCGTATAGGTGAAGATCGGGCGATCGAGATGCTGAACAACTCAGTTGCCGCCGCAGTCGCGAGGGCACAGAGAAACGCCCGGATGATCAAGCTTCCTCCGCTCCTGGCGAGCACTACCCACCTCATTTCCCCAGGTCTTCTTGCCCTTGAGATCAATCAAGATCACAAGAAAGCTGTCCTGAAAACAATCGGTGACTGCGTAAATTCGGCCTATCCAAAGCTACAGCTTGAAAATGTCCAATATCCAGACACCGTGCAATCACCGATAGAATGACAGCGCGGGCGCAACGGTCACCAATAGCGTCGTGACATGAGCGGGTGTCATAACGTCGGCGGTCCCCAAGCCGATCTCCTCGCCAAGTAGTAACTGGTTGAACAGGTCTAGTTGGGGCGCTGAAGAGATCTGTGCAACCGAAGGAACATGCAGTGCAGTTTATCCACATAAAGCTTTGACGCACATCAGATCATTTCTTTGAATACCCATTCCCGACACGTAGATTCCTTCATGAACAATCAAGGAACTGCATCATGAAAAAAAGCGTTAATTCACTTCTTGGGTCGCTCGTCACGATCCTTATTGCAGGCAGCGCCACTGCCGATACAACAACGACAGGCATGCTATGTCAGAACGCGCAAAGGATTGGCGAAGTTTTGATGGATCTGCGTCAGTCAGGTACGCCTTTAAACCGCACTGTACTCATGCTGGATGTGACGGGAAATAAAATCTTTGATCAGGCTTTGGTTGATTTGACCATTGATGCCTACGATACCCCTATTTCCTCAGGCGATTCCGATACGATCATTAGAGAGTTCGGAAATTATGCGGAAAAGAGATGCCTTTCTAATAACGGATGGACCGAATGATGAAACATTTTATACACGCCATCACCATCTGTATTGCAGGCAGCGCCGCCGCTGATGAAACATTGACAGTGACGCCATGCATGAGAGCACAGGCCGTTGCCATGGTCATTATGGAAATGCGGCAGTTAGGTTATCCCATGAACCACGTGTTGCGCGAGGTGAGGGCCGCAGGGGAAATGTGGGGGACTGATATTGCAATCGCGGCTTACGACATTCCTGTTTCTAACAACCCAGAATTGGCCATCGAAGAGTTCGCAATCCGTGTCAAAGAGTTCTGCATTTCCAATGTAGCAAAGAACGAGTGATTAATAACATCAAAACACATCACTGCGGCCGTGTCACCTCGCTGTCCGACCTCTCGGCTGTCTCCCTCTACGGGAAGCACCGTGAGCCAGAACCAGGCTGGTATTGGTCGAATGACCGACTACCGCTGAGCTTCTCGATAGCCAAGGGCAGCACGGACCGAAGAGGGTTGCTTTGAAGCTGTCTGTCTCGGCAGAAATTATCGATCAGCGCGTAATAGCGCCCTACGAGGACAACGACATTTCCAAATGGGAAATTCGGAGTGATAGGCTTGGCACATCGGAGCTGAGAAACCAGGCCGACCTGTCAGCTTTACGTCAAATTGTCGGCAAGAAATTCGATGCAATCAAGGATCGACATGGGACGTAGATCTCTCAGTTTTTCTGGCCGTACCGGCAGCCTGCGCCATTGAATTCGGAGGCACTTGGCAGTCGAAGGCACACCCTGAATTTCGGAATTTTGATCAAGTTTTGAATAATTGATTCAATCAATACCACTTCATAGCCTAGGTGTTTGATCCCACGGTTTGATGGTGCGATCCTTTCTCAGGAATGGAAGGAGGCATTATGGGCCAGGTTCGTCACGGAAGCGCCACGACCACGTACGCCGTCAGAGCTGCAATACAACGATCGCAAGCTTCGCTCGCGACGTTGAGCCGGGATCTGGGGATCAACCCGAAGACGGTTGCGAAATGGCGCAAGCGCCAGACGGTTGAGGATCTCAAGACCGGGCCGAAGGAGCCACGCTCGACGGTCCTGACAGAGGCCGAGGAGGCGACTATCGTTGCTTTCAGGCGGCATACGCTGCTGCCTCTGGATGACTGCCTCTATGCCCTACAGCCTTCCATCCCGCATCTGACTCGTTCGGCGCTGCATCGGTGCTTGCAGCGCCATGGCATTTCTCGGCTGCCTGACGTGGGAGGCGACAAGCCGAAGCGCCAGAAGTTCAAACGCTACCCCATCGGCTTCTTTCATATCGATATTGCCGAAGTGCAGACTGCTGAGGGAAAGCTATTTCTGTTCGTCGGCATCGACCGCACAAGCAAGTTTGCCGTGACCCAGCTCGTCGATAAGGCGGACAGGAAGACGGCCTGGGAGTTCCTGCAACACATGCTTGAAGCAGTGCCCTATCAGGTCCACACCATTCTCACCGACAACGGTATTCAGTTCGCCGAGCAGCCGCGGAACCGCAACACCATCTACTCCCGGCCCATGCGCTTTGACATCATATGTGAAGCCAACGGTATCGAGCACCGCCTCACGAAGCCAAACCACCCTTGGACGAATGGCCAGGTCGAGCGGATGAACCGCACGATCAAGGACGCGACCGTCAAACGCTTCCATTACGATGATCACGACCAGCTCCGCACCCACTTGGCGGACTTCATGGCAGCCTACAATTTCGCCCGCCGGCTCAAAACCCTCGGCGGCCTCACGCCTTACGAATACATCTGCAAGATCTGGACATCCGAGCCAGACAGATTCATCCTAAATCCGATCCACCAGATGCCGGGACTGAACACCTAGAAAAGCGGCGCGGTTCTGAAATGGGTGTATACCTGCATTCACAAAGAGGAGGTCGCCAAGATAGAGATGTGTCGCTCCCGAAGTTATTGAGCCCAGATATTCAGGGTGCAGATTATCTCTCAGCTTCGCCGCTAGCTCGTCCCAACTGTGCGTATCTGCCGACAGACCAAGCTCGGCCATGACCTTGTCACCGCCCAGCCTTCCCCAGAAGTCGAGATACTTTGGGCCTTCGAGCGCCAGCATCAGAACAAGATCATGATTGCCGAGCATAGCATGCAGATCGTCAACATCCGCAAACAGACCGGCTTTCATGGCCAGATCAACAGCTCGGATCGACGCTGGTCCGCGATCAATAAGGTCTCCCCAAAAGACACGATGACGTTTGAGCGCTTCGCGTGGGGTATTCTTGATTTCGCGGAAAATCTGTTCAAGTAGCTCAACCTGCCCGTGGACATCACCGATTGCGAAAATATCGATTTCCACTGGCAGAGCCCCTGGAAGGTATCGCCAGGGCAAGTAGAAGGAATTGAAGGTTTCTGTCCATCGGACATGTTTATCCTGTGCGTACTGATTAAAAGCTCGCAGTGGACCCGAGCGATATCAACCGCAGGCAATGTTCAGTCACCCCGTCGAACCCTGGCCACCAATTAACCGTCATCACCTTCTTGGGTGCTCGGCTTCGGTTCTAACGAGATCCAGACAAATTCGCCCGTCCTCTTGCTTCTGTACAGAGCGACCCGGTCTCGACGGAGCTTGTGGAACGGCATGTTCTCCCGCTGCAGTTCTATTGCTGAAATCTCCCCCCGCGCGAGCCGCTCTTCGTCGCGCGCACGTGAGCGCGCTTTATGCCGTTGGCGTTCTTCGAAAGAAAAATACTTTGGCTCGTCATCATCAGACATGTCGGTCCCCTTCGGCCTCGGCCTGTAAAATGCGATCGCGCCAGGCCACCAGAAGCTGATCGAGCAGCGACATGTCATCGAGTGGCCGGTACCCGGGCACGTCGATCTGTACGAAACCAGCGGGGGCCACCTCCATCCCAAGGCCTTGGGCTATGGTTGCCTCGGGTTGGCCTAATGCATACCACCGTGACGCAGTGCGAGCCCAGCCTTTGGCGACGTCAATCGCGACAAGCTGGGACGTTGTGATCCAGCCGTCTCTCAGGCTTGGGTGACCAGACACGATCCCCCATAAAATGAGCGCGCCATGGCGGGATACATGCGGTCGCCAGTATGTCAGCATTGGTGCGCCGGCGAGGTCGGTTTCTGAAGGTCCGGCATCAGCAGCGGTGATGGCGGAACGCATTTTCTGAGCCCAAAAGGCTTTATTGGTCATGAGGAACTCCAAAATAGACATGATGGTGTGGTTAAAGGATCGGCCGAAAGACCGGAGAAAAACGCCTTTCAGCTCGGCGCCGACATCTACTCAATGCAACACAGGCCGGTTTATCGTTTGTTCCACGGCATCGAGCATTCGTATAATTGATCGCAGGCTGACGTGAGGCGGGGTCCGGATCGCTTCGATGACTTCTTTGACCGCATCGACCGCATCTAGGGGAAGGTCACGACGCGCCCCTTCGCGCTCGGCGAATCCGATCAGGTGTTCTTGCGTCAGAGTCCTCAGATCTATGGGAGGGCACCGGCTAAGGAAAGGGGCTGACAGACCGCGCAGGCTGTTGGCTGTCAGAACCCATGTGATCCAGGACATGTCGAAGCGAATACGGAAGTAAGGGCATGACCAGTGACGCGCAGTGGACCTCTCAAGGAGGGGCAGTAAACCCTCAGTCAGAGAATACCGCTGACCGCCGGTTGACTGGACCTCCCCTGCTTTCTCGATCTCATCGATCACGAACACAGGATTCGCAATCTGAGAGGCCATGATACCTTCCAAGATCTTTCCCGGGCCCGCTGATCCCCATCCTTTTTGAGACCCCGTAACAGCGAATGAGGCGGGTTCACCCGTGGCTTCGATGATCGACGTTGGCACTGAGAGCTGCCCCCCCAACAACCGGGCAAAGTGGCTTTTGCCAATCCCTGGCGGACCAACAAGGAGCAATGGTCTCAGACGAGGCGCAGCATCGCCGTTGCGGACTGAGGCCCGCATGTCTTGCCAAAGACGCTCTGTTGCAGGCGCCATCCAAGGCATTTCCGCGTGGAGGGCGCTGGCGATTTCGTCGGCGCGGTGCTCTGTCTCTATTGGCTTTATCTCAGCGCCACTTCGAAACACCTCGAGTCGCGCACGGTCCTTCGGGTCAAGATGGTCCATGCCAGATCGGCGTGAAACTGCGCTGAGATACGCTGCCGCTCTCCGTTTGACTTTCAGGCGGTCGGCTTCCGACATCGCGTATTCGAATTTCGGGCTACCGATCCGTTCTCTGAACTGGTCCAAGTGCTTTCTCAAACGAACCTCAAGATCGTAAGCGGATGGCGTATTGTGATCAGGAAATTTGACGTCGGCAAATTTTATGCGTGGCATTTGGTGTCCTCTCTGAACCGGCGTGCGCATCGTTTGGCGGCCAGCATCTGGCAGCTTGGGGCTGCCATGTTTCAACAAGAGGATCCGGATCCTTGAGAGCGTAATGAGAACATCTTGGTGGTTGCGTCAATGCCGACGCTGTACCTTGGACAGCCATCCCTAAATCAGAAAGAGCGCACTGCTCATTTCCTCATAAACCATTGATATAAAATAAAACCACCGACAAACAAAGTTGCCGGTGGTCATTTGATCTGTGTGGAAAGGTCAAAAAAATGCTCCGAATGGTCATTTTATGCCGGGTCCTACAAACACCCGAATCTTCAGCTTAGCCGCATTTCGAATGGCCGCAGTCGGCGCAGGTCATACAACCCTCGACCTTGCGCATCGCGTAGCTGCCGCAGGACGGGCAAGCCGCGCCGCGCGGACGCTCGCCAATCGCCATGACTTCGGCCTGCGGATCCGATTTCAGGCCCATGCCCTCGCCCGCGATAAAGCCCGTTGCGATCATGTGACGTTCGATCACGCCGCCAATGGCCGCCAAGATCGAGGGGATATACTGCCCCTGCATCCAAGCACCGCCGCGCGGATCGAAGACCGCTTTCAGCTCCTCGGACACGAAGGACACATCGCCCCCGCGCCGGAACACCGCCGAGATCATCCGCGTCAGCGCAACCGTCCACGCGAAATGCTCCATATTCTTGGAGTTGATGAACACTTCGAACGGACGACGGTGACCGCCATGGATGATGTCGTTGATGGTGATATAGATCGCATGCTCCGACCCCGGCCATTTCAGCTTATAGGTCGAGCCTTCCAACTCCGACGGGCGATCCAGCGGCTCGGTGAGATAGACCACATCGCCGCCGTTCATCGCCGCCCCCGTATCGGCCTCCGGCGCTTTTTCCGCATCCGAAGACACCGACAGAACCGACCCCGTCACATCATTCGGGCGATAGGTGGTGCAGCCTTTGCAGCCCTGATCCCAAGCGGCCATATAGACCTCTTTGAAATCGTCGAAATTGATATCTTCGGGGCAGTTGATGGTCTTGGAAATCGAGCTGTCGATCCATTTCTGGGCCGCCGCCTGCATCCGCACGTGGTCGAGCGGCGCGAGGGTTTGGGCATTGACGAAATAATCCGGCAGCGGTGCATCGCCCTTCAGATCGCGCCACATTTGCACGGCGTAATCCACGACTTCCTCTTCCGTCCGCGAGCCGTCCTTTTGCAGAACTTTGCGCGTGTAGGCATAGGCGAAGACCGGCTCGATGCCCGAGGATACATTGCCCGCATAGAGCGAAATCGTCCCTGTCGGCGCGATCGAGGTCAAAAGCGCGTTGCGGATGCCATGCGTGCGGATCGCCTCGCGCACGTCGTCATCCATCTGCATCATGTTCCCCGAGGCGAGATAGGCTTCGGCATCGAACAGCGGGAAAGCGCCCTTCTCTTTCGCCAGATCGACGGAGGCGAGATAGGAGGCCCGTGCAATCAGCTTCATCCAAGCGTCCGTCTGCGCCGCTGCCTCTTCCGAGCCGTAGCGTTGGCCAAGCATCAAGAGCGCATCCGCGAGACCCGTGACCCCGAGCCCGATCCGGCGCTTGTTTTGCGCCTCAACGCGCTGCGCCTCCAGCGGGAAGCGCGAGGCATCGACGACGTTATCCATCATCCGCACGGCAAGGCGCACCAGTTCGTCGAGCTTGGTCGGATCGAGTTCCGCATTCGCCTCGAACGGGTTGGTGACCAGACGCGCGAGGTTGATCGAGCCGAGCAGGCAGGCACCATAGGGCGGCAGGGGCTGCTCACCGCAGGGGTTGGTCGCGGCGATTTGCTCGACATAGTTCAGATTGTTCATCTTGTTGATGCGGTCGATGAAGATCACACCCGGCTCGGCAAAATCATAGGTCGCCTTCATGATCTTGTTCCACAGATCACGCGCCTGCACGGTGTGATAAACCGTCCCGCCGAAGACGAGATCCCACGGGCCATCCGCCTTCACCGCTTCCATGAACGGATCGGTGACCAGAACCGAGAGGTTGAACATCCGCAGCCGCGCCGAATCCTGTTTGGCGGTGATGAACTGCTCGATATCGGGGTGATCGCAGCGCATCGTCGCCATCATCGCGCCACGGCGCGAGCCCGCCGACATGATCGTGCGGCACATCGCATCCCAGACATCCATGAACGAGAGCGGGCCCGAGGCATCCGCTGCCACACCCTTCACCGCCGCGCCGCGCGGGCGGATCGTCGAGAAGTCATAGCCGATTCCGCCGCCTTGCTGCATCGTCAGCGCGGCTTCTTTGAGCATGTCAAAGATCCCGCCCATCGAATCGGGCACGGTGCCCATGACGAAGCAGTTGAACAATGTGACGGCGCGGCCCGTGCCTGCGCCCGCCGCAATCCGGCCTGCGGGGAGATACTTAAAGTCTTCCAGCGCCGTATAAAACTTCTCTTCCCACGCCGCTTTATCGGTCTCCACCTCAGCCAAAGCGCGCGCGATCCGGCGCCAGCTATCCTCCACCGACAGATCCACAGGCGTGCCATCCGCATCCTTCAGGCGGTATTTCATGTCCCAGATTTGTTCGGCGATTGGGGCAGCAAAGCGGGTCATGTGTGTCCTCGGCGTAAAGTCAGGGGGAATCGGGGAGTCCCCGATATAGGGTAGGTTGCGAAGGGCTGACCTACTATATGATGTGGGCGACTGGCAACCGGCTGATGCTGGATGGCGCGATTTTTATCTGCCGCTGTCACGAGCCTGTCTCATATATACCAGTCCGCCCCCCGCCCGACCAGCGCCTCAGCCCAGCAAATGCGCCCCGCAGGCAGATTCTCAGGCGCGCTGCACGTGGCGTCACATCTCTCGCGGAAATGTTTTTTTGCCACAGTTCACAATTGGTCGACACATCCCTGCGATCCGCCCTATATGAACCCCCGTCAAGGAATGGAGATGCTGCCATGACCACACATCTGATCAAGCTCTGCGTAGGGGCAGAAAAGGTCGAAGACCTGATCGAATGGCAGGAAGCCCGCCACGGCAAAGACGTCGCGACGCATGTCACGCGGATGTGGCCAAAACGCGAGGATGAAATCCTCGATGGTGGCTCGCTCTATTGGGTGTTCAAAGGTCTGGTTCTGGCGCGGCAGAAGGTGGTCTCGCTCAGCGAGGTCATCGGCGCGGACGGGATCCGGCGTTGTGCCATCGGGTTGGACCGCGCCGTGATCCGCACCGAGGCGATGCCGCGCAGGGCGTTTCAGGGCTGGCGTTATCTTGACCCCAAAGACGCCCCCGCCGATCTGCCACAAGACCGCCCGCGCGAAGAGCCCCTGCCCCGCGAATTGATGGCGGCGCTGACCGAAATGGGACTGCGCTAACGCGCACAGCGAGACTAAGGCGGGAGGTTTCATCCCCCCAGCCACACGCCGGTTACTTTAGGCCAGCCGGAATGAGACCCGCTCAGGCGATCTCGAGCATCGCGCGCAATTGCGCAGCTGCGGGGGCCTCGGCCCAATCTGCGGTGCGCGAAGTAAACAGCGTTGCCTGCGAGGAATGGATCACCGCATCCGACAGGATCTTGAGGTGGTTCGCGCGCAATGTCTCGCCCGACGAGGTGATATCGGCGATCGCCTCGGCGGTGAGGTTCTTGATCGTGCCCTCGGTCGCGCCCTGACTATCCACAAGCTGGTAATCCGCCACGCCTTCGCGCGTCAGATATTCGCGCACGAGACGGTGGTATTTCGTCGCGATCCGCAGGCGGAACCCGTGGGTTCGCCGGAAGGCAGAGGCCGCTGCATCGAGATCCTCGACGCAATCCACATCCGCCCAGCAGCTCGGCACCGCAAGGATCAGATCGGCATGGCCGAACCCCATCAGCGCGAGTTCCTCGACCTGACCATCCCAATCGGCGAGCTTATCGCGGACCAGATCGGAGCCCGTCACCCCCATATGGATGCGCCCCGCCGCCAGTTCGCGCGGAATTTCCCCCGCCGAGAGCAGCACCAGTTCGACGCCCTCGATCCCCTCGACAGCGCCCGCATATTCGCGCTCGTTTCCGGTGCGTTTCAACGTCAGACCACGCGCGGCGAACCAGTCAAACGTCTGTTCCATCAGCCGCCCTTTGGACGGCACCCCGAGTTTGAGTGTCATGCGAGACCTCCCAAGGCCGCCACCAGCGCAGGGCGGATCACGCCCCCAACGGCGGGGATTTCACGCCCCTGCCCCAAGACCTTGGTCAGCGCATCATAGCGCCCGCCCGTGGCCACTGGGGGCAGATCGCCCTCGGCTTTGAAGGTGAAGACGAAGCCGTCGTAATATTCCATCGTGGTGCGGCCATGGCTGGCCTCGAACCCGACCGCTGCCAGATCAACGCCCTGCGCTTGCAGCGCTGCCAGACGGGCCTCGAACCGTGCGATTGCCGCCTCGGGAAGATCCAGCGCGCGCAGTTTGGCGGGGGCCTCCAGCGCGGGGCAGCGCAGCGCGAACAGCGCATCAAGCCGCGCCATATCTGCCTGCGCAATCGGCTCCGCCGCGGCATCCGCGCGCAGCCGTGCCACGCGGGCAGCGACTTCCTCTTCCGAGCGCAACCCGATCCATGGGGCGTCGGCTTGCACCGCGCCCTCCAGCAACGCTTGACGCGCGGGCGGCGTCGGGATCTGGCCCGCATAGCGTTTGAGCAAGGCATGGAACCGCTTGGGGCGCCAGATGTGGCGCAACAGCGCCTGTTTGCGCACGGGGAGCGTTTCCAGCGCCTCGACAGAGGCCGTCAGCAGGCCGATATCGCCAATCGTTGCAGTCAGATTCAGCGGTGCCAAGATCCGCGAGAACAGCGCGAAGACTTCCGCATCGGCGGCCTCGGGCGCGGTGCGGTCAAACACCTCGTAGCCCGCTTGCAGATATTCCGCCATCCGCGCCGCGCCGCGATGATCCTGCTTGCGGAACACCTCACCAAGATAGGCATAGCGCGCGGGCTCCGCGCCCTCGGCCATATGCGCCTGCACCACAGGAACCGTGAAATCCGGCCGCAGCATCATCTCGCCACGGATCGGATCATGGGTCACGAAGGCACGGCCGCGAATATCCTCGCCGTAGAGATCCAGCAGCGCCTCTGCGGGCTGCAAAATATCCGCCTCGATATGCACAGCGCCCGCCGCAACGAACTGCTCAAGCAGCTTTTGCCCGACCAACCGCGCCCCGCCTTGGCCCGACTGCATCAGCCCTGCTCCAACATTTTGCGGACTTCCGCGACCAGATCGGCGCGCGGAACTTCCACCTGTGCGGGGCGGGCTTTCCATTCCTCAAGGCTGGCATTCTCGGCGATTTTCGCGCCCAAGATCAGATCCTTGAGGATGATATTGCCTGCCTCGCGCTCGGACGATCCTTGGATCACGGCGACAGGGCTTTCGCGCTTATCGGCGTATTTCAACTGGTTGCCGAAGTTCTTCGGATTGCCCAGATAGACCTCCGCGCGGATGCCTGCGTTGCGCAAATCGGTCGCCATGGCGAAATAGTCGGCCATCCGGTCGCGGTCCATCACGGTGATGATCACGGGGCCTTGCGGCGTGCCTGTTCCGATCCGGCCTTTGGCACGCAGCGCGGCCAGAAGGCGGTCGACCCCGATAGACACCCCCGTAGCGGGCACCGATTGGCCTGTGAAGCGCTTGACCAGATCATCATAGCGCCCACCCCCCGCGACCGAGCCGAACTGCCGCTTACGGCCCTTCTCATCGAAGATCTCGAAGGTCAGCTCAGCCTCGAATACGGGGCCGGTGTAATAGCCAAGGCCGCGCACGACGGACGGATCAATGTCGATCCGGTCGGGGCCGTAGCCCTGCGCCTCCAGAAGCTCTGCGATGGTTTCCAGCTCTTGCACGCCTTCAAGCCCCGTCGCCGACGCCCCTGCCAATTCGCGCAACCGTGCCGCCGTCAAAGCCCCCGTCGCGCGCTTGGCGGACATGAAGCCCATGACGATCTCGGCCTGCTCAGGCGAGAGGCCAGCGCCCTTGGTGAAATCGCCAGACGCATCCTCACGCCCCGCGCCAAGGAGCGCGCGCACGCCCTCCTCGCCCAGACGATCCAGCTTATCAATCGCGCGCAACACGATGCCGCGCTCGTCTTCCCATTTGCTGGGATCCGAGGGATCAAGCACGCCCGCCACTTCCATCACGCCGTTGAGCACCTTGCGGTTATTCACCCGCACGATGTAATCGGCGCGGTCAATGCCAACAGCTTCCAGCGCATCCGATAGCATCGCGCATATCTCGGCATCTGCCGCGACAGAAGGTGCGCCGACCGTATCCGCATCGCATTGATAAAACTGACGGAACCGCCCCGGGCCGGGCTTCTCGTTGCGCCAGACCGGCCCCATCGCATAGCGGCGATAAGGCGAGGGCAGATCGTTGCGGAACTGCGCGGCGACACGGGCCAGAGGCGCGGTGAGGTCATAGCGCAGCGCCAGCCAATCGCCTTCCTTGCCGCTCTCGGATTCTTCCTGCCAGCCGAACACACCCGCATTCGGGCGATCCACATCGGGAAGGAACTTGCCCAAGGCCTCGACGGTCTCGACAGCGGAAGTCTCCAGCGGGTCGAACCCGTGGCGATGGTAGACCTCGGCAATCGTGTCGAGCATTGCCTTACGCTCGGTCACGTCCGTGCCGAAGTAATCGCGGAACCCTTTGGGGGTTTCGGCGCGCGGTTTGCGCTGGGTCTTGTCCTTGGCCATATTCGCCTCGCATATTTCGGGGGGCGGTTGTAATCAGGGGCGGTGTAGCGGAGGAATGCCGCGCGAACAAGCGGCCACGCCCGCGCGCGCTGCGCGTTTTGCGCCATCTGTTGGTCGAAAGCCCGCCCAGCAAGACCGCATATCACGGCCAAGCTGCCCCGCCGCCGCAAACAAAGGACCGGACGAATCGCATGTCACAAGAGATCGAAGAGCAAATCGCCCATCTGACCCGCACCGTCGAGGATCTTTCCGATGTGATCGCGCGGCAAGAACGCGAGATTGAACGGCTGGCGCGCAGGGTAGGGCTGCTGCTGGAGCGCGAGGCCGAGCGCGAGGCCGATGGCGCGGGCACGATCCCGCTGGCCGATCAACGCCCGCCGCATTGGTGAGACATGGCGATCCGGCTAACCCGCCTGCCCGAGCATATTGATATCCCCGCCATTTTGGTGACCGTGCTGATCGGCGCTGCGGGCGGGTTTGCCGCGCGCGCCGCGCATCTGCCGCTGCCGATGCTGCTGGGCTCAATGCTCTGTGTGGCGGCGCTGGCGCTCGGGCATGTGCGGGTGAGGGGCCGCGAGGTCACCTTCCCGCCCGCGCTGCGGCTGGGCTTTCTGCCTGTGCTGGGGGTGGCGATTGGCGGCTCCTTCTCGCCCTCGGTGCTGCGCGATATGCCAACGTGGTGGCCCTCGGTGCTGGCCGTGTTCCTCTTCGTGCCGCTCGCGCATTTTCTCTCCTACACGGCGGTCTCCCGCGTCGGATCGCTCGATAAGGTCACAGCGTTTTTCGGCTCCGCACCCGGTGGCCTCGTGGAAACGGTGCAAATGGGCGAGGAGCGCGGCGCGAATGTCGCCATGCTGACGATGCTACAATTCCTGCGGCTCATCGTGACGGTGGTCTTGGTTCCCATCGCCTTCACGGTGATGACAGGCCATGCGGTCGGCTCCGCCTCGGGCGCAAGCCTGAGCCACGCGGCGCTGACGCTACATGATCTGCCGTGGCTGATCGCGGCGGGGATCGTCGGCGCAGTCTTGGGCAAACTCTCGCGCCTGCCCGCAGGTCTGATCGCGGGCCCGCTCCTGCTGTCCTCCGCGATTCACGCGATGGGCATTGTAGAGGGCGGACCGCCGCAATGGATGATCAATCTCGGGCAAATCGCGATTGGCACCTCGCTCGGCGTGCGGTTCAAAGGCGTGGCGCGCAAGGATTTCACCCATGCGTTGCGGCTCGCTGCCGTCTCGACAGGCGTTTCGCTCACCCTCGCGAGTATCTTCGCACTGATCTTCTCCAGCATCGTCGATAAACCCGCCGCTGCCGTCTTCCTCGCCTTCGCGCCGGGTGGCCTGACGGAAATGAGCCTGATCGCGCTCTCGTTGAACATGAGCGTCGTCTATGTCACCGCCCATCACCTCGTGCGGATCGTAATGGCCGTGGTGATGGCGCAAGTGCTCGCGCGGCGGATCTTGGGGCCGTGGGTGGCCAAGGGAAAATAGGAGGTTCGGCGAGGGCCTCCGCCGCAGGACCGCCAGCGCGCTCAGCCGACACGGCGCATGGCCGCATTCAGCACAAAGCGCGCCTCCCCTGTGCGCCTTAGCTGTGCTGGGCCAGTTCGGCTTCGCCCGGATAGGCATCGCGCTCGAAATAGAATTTCGTGGCGAATGTTAAGCTGCGCTCATTTGGGTCAACGCCACACCCCGCCACATAGTCTCGCACCATCATAATATCCTGAACTAAAAGAAACTCTTCCAGCCCTAATTGCTCCGCTATGAGCGGGGTATAGTTGTCTTCTCCATGCTCTGCTGCGTCAGCATCGATAACGAGACACATCGTCTCAAGCGTTAGGTTGTGCGGGTCAGACAAATAGACACTGTGGCCCCAAATGAGGCCATCGTCCAAGCGCGCGAGTACTGCGCCAAACGTCATGTTTTGAGGTTCCATAGGAATTTCCCGCCCTTGCTGCCGTGTCGTCATCACTGGGTGTCGTCCCAAAGAGCTGCAACAGCCCCCCTCACTGCGCAGAGGAATATTCGGACAGGAGCCGCTCAAGATTTTCGCGCTCAATCTCTGACAGAAGCAGCGTATCGAGGTTCACCGTCGCCTCCACAAGCGCCTCATATTCCGCGTCACTCTGAACTTTTCCGGTTTTCAGAACCCGATCGATCACCTTGCGCAGCGCACCGGACATCGCGAAAAACGCCACGCCGAAGTCTTCCCTGAACAGGCGCAGGAACTCTTGGTAGTCACGCACCATGTGCTCGTCGCCCCGCGCGATGAAATAATTCACCTCGTCAGCGGCATGCGAATACCAGTTCATCACTTCATTGATGACCCATTGTCCTGATTTTGGAGTTTCATCGAACAGATCAAGAAAAACTGCCCTGAAACCACGATCTCGTCCAGATTGACGGCCTCCCCCTCCGGCAAACGGCGTTGAAGCATATCGATCTTCCAGCTTCGCCAAATCTCCAACCCGCGGAGCAAATGAACGAGGTCTTCCCTTTGTTTTCGCGCGCGAGTGGCTTACGCAATCGTTTTCATCCTTGCGTCAAATAGACGGGCCCTCGTGCCGTAGAGAGCACCGTCGCAGGATATAAACATCCCCTCCCTCACACCTCCTCCACCTCAATCACCCCGCGCAGTGAGCGGATCGCGCCTTTGACTTGCGGGTTGATCGGGTAGTCCTGGCCTGCGGACATCTGATAGCGCGCGCCGCGATCCGGGTCGAAGATCATGAAGGAAATCGGCCCCTTTGATCGGACCTTGCCCTCTGCCGCGACCCGCTCCAACAGGGCGGCAATCGAGGGCAGCGCGTCGCTTTCCTCCAGATGGATCAACAGCCCCGATCCGCCCGCATCCGCCGTCACCGTGTCAATCGGCTGCGCGCCGCGCGCGAGCAGCTTCAGCGTCTCGCCCTCCAGCGTCGCCTCGACCGTGAGGACAACCGCCGAGCCCGGCTCCAAGAACTGCCGCGTCGCCTCCAGCGTGTCGGAGAAGACGGTGACCTCGTAAAGCCCCGTCGGATCCGAGAGGGACACGAAGGCGAAGCGGTTGCCCTTGGCGGATTTGCGCTCCTGCTTGGCCGAAACCGTCCCCGCCAGCTTGCCGATAAACGCGCCATTCTCGGCCTTGGCGGTGATCTCCGCCAGCGTCATCACCTTCTTGCGCTTGAGCGCGGGCAGGTAATCGTCGAGCGGGTGGCCCGAGAGGTAGAAGCCAATCGCCTTATGCTCTTCGGCCAGACGCTCGGCGGGCAGCCAGTCATCGGTATCGGCAAAGCGCGGCGGCGGCAGATCGTCGCCCGCCTCGCCAAACAGCGAGACCTGCGCGGAGACTTTCGCCTCCGCAATCGCGCCCGACCATGCCGCCAGCGCATCCAGACTCTCGAACACGCGTTTGCGGTTCGGATCGAGTTGATCGAAGGCCCCTGCCCGCGCCAGCATCTCCAGAGGGCGCTTGCCGATTTTCTTGAGATCGCAGCGCCGCCCGAAATCATGCAGATCGCGGAACGGGGTCTCTTTCCCGTCCTTGTTGCGCGCCTCGACGATCAGTTTCATCGCCTCAAGCCCGACGTTTTTGAGCGCGCCCAGCGCATAGACCACCTGCCCCTCGCGCACGGTGAAGCTCGCCAGAGAGCGGTTCACACAAGGCGGGATCGTCTTGATCTGGAGGCGGTCCACCTCGCGCTTATAGATCGCGAGCTTGTCGGTCAGATGCATATCGCAATTCATGACGCCCGCCATGAATTCCACCGGATGGTTCGCCTTCAGCCATGCCGTTTGATAGGACACAATCGCATAGGCCGCCGCGTGGGATTTGTTGAAGCCGTAATTGGCGAATTTCTCCAGAAGGTCGAAGACCTCCCCCGCCTTTTTCGCCTCAATCCCGTGCGTCGCCTTCGCGCCCTCGAGGAATTTGGGGCGTTCCTTGGCCATCTCCTCGGCGATCTTTTTCCCCATCGCGCGGCGCAACAGATCCGCGCCGCCAAGCGAATAGCCGCCCATGACCTGCGCGATCTGCATAACCTGTTCTTGGTAAACGATAATCCCCTGCGTCTCCGCCAAGATCGGATCAATTGTCGGATGCAGGCTCTCCAGTGGGCGGACGCCGTGCTTTACCTCGCAATAGACGGGGATATTCTCCATCGGGCCGGGACGATATAGCGCCACGAGCGCCACAATATCCTCGATGCACGTCGGTTTCATCCGCCGCAGCGCATCCATCATGCCGGTGGATTCCACTTGGAACACGGCCACGGTTTGCGCCTTGGCGTAAAGCTCGTAGGTCGGCGCGTCATCAATCGGGATCGCGGAGATATCGACATCCACCCCGCGCAGTTTCAGCAGATCGACCGCGTTTTGAATCACCGTGAGCGTCTTGAGGCCGAGGAAGTCGAATTTCACCAGACCGGCCTGCTCGACCCATTTCATATTGAACTGGGTCGCGGGCATATCCGAGCGCGGATCTTGATAGAGCGGCACCAGCAGATCGAGCGGGCGATCGCCGATCACCACACCTGCCGCGTGAGTGGAGGCGTTGCGCAGCAAGCCCTCCACCTGTTGCGCATAGCCGAGCAGGCGCGCGACGACCTCTTCCTCGCGCGCGGCCTCGCGCAGGCGTGGCTCGTCGGCCAGTGCTTTCTCGATGCTGACGGGTTTGACCCCTTCAACAGGGATCATTTTTGAGAGGCGATCCACCTGCCCGTAGGACATTTGCAGCACACGGCCCACATCGCGCACGGCGGCTTTTGAGAGCAGCGCACCGAAGGTGATGATCTGCCCGACCTTATCGCGCCCGTATTTCTTCTGCACATATTGGATCACCTCCTCGCGGCGATCCATGCAGAAGTCGATGTCAAAGTCCGGCATCGAAACGCGCTCGGGGTTCAAGAACCGCTCGAACAGCAAGGAATAGCGCAGCGGGTCCAGATCGGTAATCGTCAGCGCATAGGCCACCAGTGAGCCCGCGCCCGAGCCACGGCCCGGCCCGACAGGGATCCCCTGATCCTTACCCCATTTGATGAAATCGGCAACGATCAGGAAATAGCCCGGAAAGCCCATCTGCTCGATGATGCCCAGCTCGAATTCCAGCCGCGCGTTATATTCCTCGACCGGCGCCGCATGGGGGATCACCGCCAGCCGCGCCTCCAGACCCGCCCAGGATTGGCGGCGGAGTTCCTCGACCTCGTCATCGGCAAATTTCGGCAAGATCGGCTTGCGCTTATAGGCCCCGAAGGCACAGCGCCGCGCGATCTCCACCGTATTGGCCAGCGCCTCGGGCAGATCGGCAAACAGCGCCGCCATCTCGTCGGGCGTTTTCAGATAGTGCTGCGGCGTCAGGCGGCGGCGCGGCTCTTGCTGGTCAACGTAAGCCCCCTCCGCGATACAGATCAGCGCGTCATGCGCCTCATACATCTTGGAATTGGGGAAATAGACATCATTGGTCGCGACAATCGGCAGACCCAACTCATAGGCCCATTCGATAAAGCTCTGCTCGGTTGCCTGTTCGCCCAAGGTCGTCTTGCCGCCCTCGCCTGGATGGCGCTGCAACTCGACATAGAGGCGATCCCCGAAGATCCCCGCCAGATCTTCCAGCAAGGCCTTCGCGCGCCCGTGTTGGCCGTTTTGGATGAAGCGCCCCACCGGCCCTTCGGCCCCGCCCGTGAGACAAATGATCCCTTCGGAATGAAGCGCCAGCTCGTCGCGGGTGACCTGCACAAGATCGCCGCCCTTATCGATATAAAGGCAGGAGTTCAGCTTCATCAGATTCTCGTAGCCGCGCTCATTCTGCGCCAGCAGCACCAGCGGCGCAGGCAGGCGCAGTTTTTCGCCCACCGCCGCCGGATCATAGGCGTAGGAGACCTGACAACCGACAATCGGCTGCACCCCCGCGCCCTGCGCAATCACGGAAAACTCCAAGGCCGCGAACATGTTATTGGTATCGGTGACCGCCACCGCAGGCATTTTGAATGCCTCGCAGCTCTTGATCAGTTTCTTGACCGGAACCGCCCCCTCAAGGAGCGAATATTCCGTATGAACGCGCAGGTGAATGAATCGGGGATCTGACATGGCGGCAAGCTAGCGCGTCTTGGGATCGCTTGCAGCCCCCATTCGCGCCAAAGTCACGTGCGCTCAGCACGTTCAAGTCCGCGCGCTCAGCACGATGCCGCGCAAGCGCTCGCGTGGCCAACGCATCCCGCGCTTGCCCGAACGCCCTACGTGGCGCAGTCTGCCGCCAAGCATCCCCCGACATAAGGAGCCTGATATGAGTTCTTCGCCCACCACCCTCTCCTTCACGCGCAGCCTCAATGCCAGCCCCGCCGCGATCTGGCGCTGCTGGACAGAGCCGGATCTGCTGCGCCAGTGGTTCGCCCCCAAACCCGCAACCACCCGCCGGATCGTCATCGAGCCAAAACCCGGCGGGCGGTTTTTCTTCGAGATGCAGATCCCCGATCACGGCCCCGCCTCGGGCGAAGGCTGCGTGTTGATCGCGGAACATGGTAAGCGCCTCATCTGGACAAATAGCCTGACGGCAGGGTTCGCCCCCCAGCCCCTCGGGACAGGGCCGACCGATTTCGCGATGACGGCCGAAATTCTCATCGCGCCGGAAATCGAGCCCGAGATTGACACCCCGCGCGCAGGCACGCGCTACAGCGCCAGTGTCTTTCATGCGACACCTGAAGATGCCCAAAAACATCGCGCAATGGGTTTTTTTGAAGGCTGGGGCGCCGCCACGGGCCAGTTGGAAGAGCTTGCTGCGTCGCTTTGACGCAAAAATCCGCAAAACGGGCTTGCCAAGCCTGCCCTTCGGCGGCTTCAATCATCTGAATAGGGGGCGCGATCTACGCCGCATCGACCGCGCCCCTATCCAGTAATTTAGTATCGTGGCCGGCTCGACCTCATGGAATTTGTGTTTCGCCTCAATGGAGAGGTGCAAAGCGCCAGCGCCGCGCCAACCGTCACCCTGCTCGATTGGCTGCGCGAAACCCGCGGGCTGACGGGCACGAAAGAGGGCTGCAACGAGGGCGATTGCGGGGCCTGCACGGTGATGATCCGCGATGAGGCGGGCGCGCGGGCGGTGAATGCCTGCCTGTTGATGCTGCCGCAGATCGCGGGGAAATCCGTCACCACGGTCGAGGGCTTGGGCGATCCCGCAGGCGAGTTGCATCCGGTGCAAGAGGCGATGGTCGCGCATCACGGCGCGCAATGCGGGTTTTGCACCCCGGGCATCGTGATGGCGCTGGCCACGGGCCATGCCAATGGCCGCACAGATCACGAGGTGGTTCTGGCGGGCAATCTCTGTCGCTGCACCGGCTATGCGCCGATCCTGCGCGCGGCGAAAGCGGCTGAGGGCGTGGCCGCTGATCTCGCGGAGTTGCCCGAGCCACTCGCCGCCCCCCGCGCCGCCCCTCGCGCCGATCTTGCGCCCCTGCTGCCCGAAAGCGCCGATGCTTTGGCAGCCCTCTATGCCGCAGAACCGGAGGCAACCCTGATCGCGGGCGGCACCGATGTCGGGCTATGGGTGACCAAGGAGCTGCGCGATCTGCCGCGACCGATCTTCCTGCATCGCTGCGCCGATCTGCGCGAGATCACGCAACAGGGCGAGACGCTGCGCCTCGGCGCGATGGTCACGGTGGAAGCGCTGCGCAATCATGTCAAAGATAGCCACCCCGCCCTGCACGCGATGCTTACCCGCTTCGCCTCCGATCAGATCCGCCAGATGGCAACGGTCGGCGGCAATATCGCCAATGGTTCGCCGATTGGCGATCTGCCGCCCGCGCTGATTGCGCTGGGGGCAACGCTGCATCTGCGCCACGGCGCGGCGCGGCGCGAGATGCCGCTGGAGGATTTCTTCATCGACTACCGCGAGCAAGACCGCCGCAAGGGCGAGTTCGTCGAGGCGGTGACCCTCCCCGCAAACGCGCCCGATCTCGCCTGTGAAAAACTCTCCAAGCGCCGCGATCAGGATATCTCGGCCGTGATGGCAGCGTTCAATATCACCGAAGCAAAAGGCAAAATCACCGCCGCCCGCCTTGCCTTCGGCGGCATGGCAGGCACGCCCAAACGCGCGGCAGAGGCAGAGGCAGCGCTGATCGGGCAACCGTGGTCCGAGGCCACAATCCGCAAGGCGATGATGGCTTTGAAAAGCGATTTCACGCCCCTCTCCGATATGCGCGCCTCCGCCGCCTACCGGATGCAAGGTGCGCAAAACCTCTTGCTACGCCACTTCTTGACGCGTGCGGAGGCCACAGCATGAGCGTCGGCAAGCCCCTCCCCCACGATTCCGCGCGCGAGCATGTCAGCGGCACCGCGCGCTATGTCGATGATAATGATATCCCCACGCCCACAGGCACGCTGCATCTGGCCTTTGGCCTCTCGCATGTCGCCCATGGCGCGATCACCGCGCTGGATCTGGAGGCGGCGCGAACCTCGGAAGGCGTGATCGCCGTGCTCACCGCCGCCGATCTGCCCTACGCCAATGATGTCTCCCCCTCCGCGCCGGGGGAGCCGCTTTTGGCGGATTATCTGGTGCAATATCTCGGCCAGCCGATCTTTCTGGTGATCGCCACCTCGCACCGCGCGGCGCGGGTCGCGGCGAAAAAGGGCAAGGCGACGATCCGCGAATTGCCCGCGATCCTGACGATTGATCAAGCGATGGCCGCCGAGAGCCGATTCGAGAAAGTCACATGGTCGGACGGGGATGCGCGCGCCGCGATCGAGGGCGCCGCCCATCTGGTTGAGGGCCAGATGGAGGTCGGCGGGCAGGAGCATTTCTACCTTGAGGGGCAAGCCGCCCTCGCGCTGCCTGATGAGGGCCGGATGGTGATCCATTCCTCGACCCAACACCCCTCCGAGATCCAGCACAAAGTCGCCGATGCCCTTGGCCTCGGGCTGCATGATGTGCAGGTGGTGATGCGCCGGATGGGCGGCGGGTTTGGCGGTAAGGAATCGCAGGGCAATGCGCTGGCGGTGGCCTGCGCGGTGGCGGCGAAGGTCACGGGCAAGCCCTGCAAGATGCGCTATGACCGCGACGACGACATGATGATCACCGGCAAGCGCCATGATCTGCGCATCCTCTACCGCGCGGGGTTCGATGAAGACGGCAAGATTCTCGGAGTACAGTTCAAACACCTTATGCGCTGCGGCTGGGCGCAGGATCTCTCGCTCGCCGTGGCCGACCGCGCGATGTTGCATGCCGCCAATTGCTACCGCATTCCGGCAATCGAGATCGTCAGCCACCGCCTGAAAACCAACACCCAATCGGCCACCGCCTTCCGCGGCTTTGGCGGCCCGCAAGGGATGATCGGGATCGAGCGGGTGATGGAGCACGCAGCGCATCAAATCGGCATCGCGCCCGATGATCTGCGCGCCCGCAATTTCTTCCGAAAAGGCGACGCGACCCATTACGGGCAAGAGGTCGAGGGCTTCATCATCCCCGAGATCTGGGAAAAACTCGGCGCGGATCTCCCCGCCCGCGAGGCCCAGATCGCCGCGTGGAACGACGCCAACCCCTATCGCCGCCGCGCGCTGGCGATGACGCCAGTGATGTTCGGGATCTCCTTCACCCTGACCCATCTCAACCAAGCGGGCGCGCTGGTGCATGTCTATGCTGATGGCACGGTCGCACTCTCGCATGGCGGGACGGAGATGGGCCAAGGCCTGCACCAAAAGATCGTGCAAGTCGCCGCGAGCGCCTTCGGGATCACGGCACATGACGTGCGGATCCATGCCTCCGATACCTCCAAAGTGCCCAATACCTCCGCCACGGCGGCCTCATCAGGCGCGGATATGAACGGAATGGCGGTGAAAGCGGCCTGCGATGTGATCCGTGGCCGGATCGCGGAGCATCTGGCAGCACTGGCAGATTGCGCGCCGCAAGAGGTGCGGTTTGCGGAGGGGAATGTCATCGCCGGCGCGCTGAAAATGCCCTTCGCGAAAGCCGCCAAATCGGCCTATGAGGCGCGGGTCTCGCTCTCCTCCACGGGGTTCTACGCCACGCCCGAAATCACATGGGATCGCACCATCGGGCGCGGGCGGCCATTCTACTATTTCGCGTATGGCGCGGCGATTTCCGAGGTGGAGCTCGATTGCCTCACGGGGGAGGCAAAAATCCTGCGCGCCGATATTTTGCATGATTGCGGGGCCTCGTTGAACCCTGCGATTGATCGCGGCCAGATTGAGGGCGGCTATGTGCAGGGCGCGGGCTGGCTGACGACGGAAGAACTGGTGTGGGATGACGCTGGGCGGCTCAAAACACATGCGCCCTCCACCTATAAAATCCCCGCCGTGACGGATGCCCCGCCCGTTCTCAACGTCGATCTATGGGACGGCGAAAGCCCCGTGCCGACGATCTACCGCTCCAAAGCGGTGGGCGAGCCGCCATTGATGCTGGCGATTTCCGTCTGGGCGGCGCTATCGCGCGCCTGCACAGAGGGCGCGTGGCCCGATCTGCCCGCCCCTGCCACGGCGGAGGCCCTGCTCTGGGCGGCGCAGCGCGGCGCAAAGGCCGAGGCCGAGGCGTTGGAATGAGCGCCTGCGTCAGAGTGCTGATCGTGGAGGGTATAGGCTCCGTCCCGCGGCCTGCGGGGGTGTCGATGCTGATCTTCGCGGACCGGATCGAGGGCACCGTCGGCGGCGGCGCGATGGAATGGGAAGCGATGCGCGAAGCGCGGCAGATGATCGGGGCGGGCGCTTCAAAGGGCCGCGTGATGCGGCTTTCGCTTGGGCCCCAACTCGGCCAGTGCTGTGGCGGGCAGGTGATGATGCTGCTGGAGCCGTGGGATGCGCGATCGGATGCGCCAACAGAGGCTTGGCCCTCCGCCCCGCGCCATATGCTGCGCCCCGTGCTGGCCAAAGCAGGCACCGAGCCGCCCGCCCCGCTCAAACGTCTGGCGATGAAGCTACGTACGGGGAAACTTCCAAACCCTGCGCCAAAGATTGAGGATGGCTGGCTGTTCGAGCCGCCGATGGGCACTCGCCACGCGATCTGGATCTGGGGCGCGGGCCATGTCGGGCGCGCCGTGGTGGAGGTGCTGGCCCCGCTGCCCGATCTCGCGCTGACATGGGTCGATTTCGCGCGGGAGCGGTTCCCCGAGCGTATTCCCGATGCCATCGACCCGCTGATCGCCGCCGATCCCGCCAACCTGATCCCCCATGCGCCCCGCACTGCGAATCACCTGATTCTGACCCATTCCCATGCGCTCGATCTCGCGCTCTGCCACGGGCTGCTCAGCCATGGCGCCGCCAGCATCGGCCTGATTGGTGCCAGCTCGAAAGCCAAACGTTTCAGCAACCGTCTCCGCGAATTGGGACATTCAAGCGCCCAAATTTCAGGCATTGCCTGCCCGATAGGCGACGTGACGCTCGGAAAGCACCCACAAGCCATTGCGATAGGCATAGCTGGCGCGCTACTCAGGGAACTCAACACGGTCAAAGTAAAGGATTTCGCAGGGTGACGGGAACCGGATCAGATCCTCGGGCAACGCCCGATGCCGCACGCGCCACGCCACCTTTGCTGGCGGTGGACGGGCTGACCAAATCCTACCCCGGTGTGCGGGCGAATGACGGGATTTCGTTCTCGGTCCGCGCAGGCGAGATCCATGCGCTCTTGGGCGAGAATGGCGCGGGTAAATCCACGCTAGTGAAAACCATCTACGGGCTGGTGCGCCCCGATGCGGGCACGATGCAGATGTCTGGCGCGCCCTATTCTCCCGAAGAGCCCCGCGCTGCACGCGCCGCAGGCGTGGCGATGGTGTTCCAGCATTTCTCGCTCTTCGAGGCGATGACCGTGGCCGAGAATGTCGCGCTGGGGATGGAAAACCCGCCGCCGATGCGCGCTCTCGCCGCGAAGATCACGCAAGTCAGCAACGCTTACGGCCTGCCGCTGTCGCCGGATCGGATCGTGGGCGATCTCTCCGCAGGCGAGCGCCAGCGGGTCGAGATTATCCGCTGCCTTTTGCAAGATCCCAAACTGCTGATTATGGATGAGCCGACCTCCGTCCTCACCCCGCAGGAGGTCGATATCCTGTTCGCCACGCTGCGCCAGCTCTCCGCTGAGGGCACCGCGATCCTTTATATCTCGCATAAGCTGGAAGAAATCCGCACGCTATGCGAAGGCGCGACGATCCTGCGCGGTGGCAAGGTGGTGGGCACCTGTGACCCCAAAGCCCGCTCCGCGCGGGAAATGGCGGAGCTGATGGTCGGCACGGCGCTGTTGCAGACCCGCCGTGCCGAGCGACATCTGGGCGAGACAGTGCTTCATGTCGAAGGCCTGTCCCTGCCCCCTGCCTCCGCCTTCGGGCCTGCGCTGCGCGAGATCGGTTTCCGCCTCGCGGCAGGCGAGATTTTGGGCATCGGCGGGGTTGCGGGCAACGGGCAGGAGGAACTCCTCGCCGCCCTGTCCGGCGAACGGATCTCGGAGGCGGGCAGCGTGCGTATCGACGGCACCGATGTCTCGCTGCTCGGGCCAGAAGCGCGGCGCAAACTGGGAATTCTATCGGCCCCCGAAGAACGTCTTGGCCATGCCGCCGTGCCAGAGATGTCTCTGACGGAAAACGCGATTTTGACGGCCACGACGCGTAAATCTCTCGCCAAGCGCGGGTTTATTGACTTCAAGGCCGCCGAAGCCTTCGCCCGCGATGTGATCGAGCGGTTCGACGTGCGCACCTCCAGCCCCGATGCGGCGGCGCGCGCCCTGTCTGGCGGCAATTTGCAGAAATTCGTCATCGGGCGGGAAATCTTGCAATCCCCCCGCGTGTTGATCGTCAACCAGCCGACATGGGGCGTGGATGCCAGCGCCGCCGCTGCCATCCGGCAGGCGCTGATGGATCTCGCTGCCTCCGGCGCGGGGATTATCGTCATCAGTCAGGATCTGGACGAGCTGTTAGAGGTCGCCGACCGGTTTGCCGCGCTCAACGAGGGGCGGATGACCGCGCCGCGTTCGACCTTTGGCCTGTCGATTGAGGAAATCGGCCTGATGCTGGGCGGTGCGCACGGGATGCATGAGCCGATTGTGGAGGCCCCGCTATGATCCGCCTAATCCGCCGTAGGGCGCCCTCCCGCACGCTGGTCTATCTCACGCCGATCCTCGCGGTGCTCGCCACGATGATCGCGGGCGGCGCGCTGTTTGCCGCGATGGGGAAAGACCCGTTTGAGGCAATCCGCACGATCTTCTGGGATCCGCTCTTCGGGCAGATGGGGGGCTATTACCGTGGCCAGCTTCTGGTCAAGGCAGGGCCGCTGATCCTGATCGCGGCGGGGCTCTCGGTGGGCTTCCGCGCAGGCGTGTGGAACATCGGCGCGGAGGGGCAATTCATCATCGGCGCGATCTGCGGCGGGGCGGTCGGCCTCGCGGCCTACCCGATGGAAAGCCCGCTGATCTTCCCCGCGATGGTGATTGCGGGCGCATTGGGCGGCTATCTCTGGGGGATGATCCCCGCGATCCTGAAAAACCGCTTTGGCACCAACGAGATCCTCGTCTCGCTGATGCTGGTCTATGTGGCGATCAACCTGCTGTTCTTCGTGTCCTACGGGCCGCTGAAAAACCCCGAAGGCTTCGGATTCCCCGGCTCGCGCAACCTCGCGCAATATGCTTCGGCTGCGAACCCCGAACTGATCGCCGGCACGGGGATCCATTGGGGGGTGATCACGGCGCTGGCGGCGGTGACGGGGATCTATGTGATGATGCATCGCCACCTGCTCGGGTTCAAAATCCGCGTTGCAGGGGCCGCGCCCAAGGCCGCACGGTTTGCGGGCGTGGTGCCTGCCAAACTCGTCTCGCTCTGCCTCGGACTTTCGGGCGCTTTGGCGGGGCTCGCGGGGGTGTTCGAACTGACAGGCCCTGTCGGCCAGATCACCGATAGTTTCTCGGTCGGCTACGGCTTCACCGCAATTATCGTCGCCTTCCTCGGGCGGCTGCATCCAGTGGGCATCGTGGCGGCAGGGCTGTTGATGGCGCTCACCTATATCGGCGGCGATCTCGCGCAACTCACTCTGCAAATGCCCGCCGCGGCGATTCAGGTGTTCCAAGGGATGCTGTTGTTCTTTTTGCTGGGGTTCGATGTGATGGTGCGTCACCGGATCGGGAGGGCGCGCTGATGATTGGCGGAATTGATATTGTTGCCCTGATCGCCACGTTGATGGTCGCCTCGACGCCCGTCCTTCTGGCGGCCACGGGGGAGTTGGTCGCGGAGAAATCCGGCGTGCTCAACCTCGGCGTTGAGGGGATGATGATTGTCGGCGCGGTGGCGGGCTTCTGGGCGGCGGTGGCCACCGGATCGCCGCTGGCGGGCTTTGCGATGGCGGCGCTGGCGGGCACGCTTATGGCGCTGATTTTCGCCTTCCTCACCCAGGTCTTGCTCTCGAACCAGACGGCGACGGGGCTGGCACTGACACTCTTCGGCCTCGGGCTCTCGGCGCTTTTGGGGCAAAGCCTGCAAGGGCTGCGCCCGCCGCCGACGCCGAAGCTCGATTTCGGCCCGCTCTCGGATCTGCCGATCCTCGGGCGGATCGTGTTCTCGCATGATGCGATGCTGTATCTTTCCCTCGGGATGGTGGCGGTGGTGTGGTTCGTCCTCAACCGCACCCGCGTAGGCATGATCCTGCGCGCGGTGGGGGAAAGCCATGAGGCCGCCCATGCGCTCGGCTATCCGGTCGTGCGTGTGCGGGTTCTGGCGCTGATGTTTGGCGGCGCGATGGCCGGATTGGGCGGGGCCTATCTCAGCCTGATCCGCGTGCCGCAATGGACCGAAGGCATGACAGCAGGCGCAGGCTGGATCGCGCTCGCGGTCGTCGTATTTGCAAGCTGGCGCGCGGAGCGGGTGCTGTTTGGTGCCTATCTCTTCGGCGGGGTCGGCGCGTTGCAATTGCAGTTGCAGGCGGCAAACTATCCCATCCCCGTGCATCTGCTCTCAATGGCACCTTACGTCACGACAATCGTTGTCTTGGTGCTAATCTCGGCGCTGCACAAACGCGGGCTTCAGGCGGCTCCGGCGGATCTGGGGCGGATTTTCCACGCCTCGTCCTGAGGCAAGTTTTCACGCCTCAACCGAGGCACAATTTCCAAGGGCGACAAGCCCGTCTTTCAAAGGGAGTTCCCATGAACCGCAGATCCTTCCTCCAGACCACCGCCGCCACGGCTGTCGTCGCCGCCGCTGGCGTGCCCGCCTTTGCCCAAGACGTGACCAAAGTCGGCTTCATCTATGTCGGCCCCGTGAACGATGGCGGCTGGACCCAAGGCCACGATCATGGCCGCAAGGTTATGGTGGAGCATTTCGGCGATAAGGTCGAAACCACCTATCTCGAGAACATCCCCGAAGGTGCCGATGCAGAGCGCGCGATCACCGGCCTCGCCCTCTCCGGCCATCAGCTGATCTTCACCACCTCCTTCGGCTTCATGGACCCGACGATCAATGTCGCCGCGAAATTCCCCGATGTGAAATTCGAGCACGCGACCGGCTTCAAACTCGCGCCGAACGTCTCGAACTACGCCGCGCGCTTCTATGAAGGCCGCGCGATTCAAGGCACGATTGCGGGCCGAATGACCAAAACCAACAAGATCGGCTACATCGCCTCCGTGCCGATTCCGGAAGTGATCCGCGGCATCAACTCCGCCTATATCCACGCCAAGAAGGTCAACCCCGATGTCGAATTCTCGGTCGTTTGGGTCTACACTTGGGTTGATCCGGCCAAGGAAGCCGATGCGGCCAAGGCCCTGATCGAGCAAGGCTGTGACGTGGTGATGCAGCACACCGATTCCACCGCGCCGCAAGCCGTGGCGAAAGAAGCGGGCAATGTGATCACCTTCGGCCAAGCCTCCGATATGATCGAATACGCACCGATGCCGCGCGTGACCTCCACCATCGACGACTGGGCGCCCTATTACATCGAGCGCGTGCAGGCCGTGATGGATGGCACATGGGAAAGCAAGGCGACTTGGGGCGGGATCAACTCCGGCATGGTCGGCATTGGCGAGATCACCGATGCGGTGCCCGCCGAGGTCAAAGCGGAAGTCGAGAAGCTCAAAGCCGATATCTCCTCGGGCGCCTATCACCCGTTCACTGGCCCGCTCAACAAACAAGACGGCTCCGCATGGCTGGCCGAAGGCGAGACCGCCAATGACGGTGATCTGGCAGGCATGATGTTCTATGTCGAAGGCCTGACGGCAGAACTGCCGAAGTAAACTTGAGCGATGTGTAAGACGCCCGCCGGAGCGATCCGGCGGGCGGTTTTATGTCCAAGGCTGGCGCGATGATCGGCAAAGCCCTCTGATGCCACGACTCCTCCAGAAGATTGCGGCGCAGTCTAAGAAAGCAAACCGCAATGATCGAGCGCATCTGCATGAGCCACCGCTCGGGAAGAGCGCGGCGAAGGTCTGGATTGAGCCTATTTCGTTGAAAAACTCGCCCCAGTATCCGCGTTGATTGTTTTGCGAGATTAAGCGCGTGCAGATCTGTCCCCGGTCAGCACGCGGTTTGTGGTGGCGGCAGGAGCTTTGCGAGCTTACGGAGGTTCTGGGC
>JBLXEV010000006.1:107874-285535 GCA_048262715.1 Paracoccaceae bacterium | reverse complement strand
GGCCCTTGCCATGCGCACGCCTGCTGAGGCATTCAGGTTAGCGGCTTAACCTGAGCAGATTCCGCTGGGTCATTACACCCAAAAGTAAAAGGTTCATTCCTTAGATAAACGCGCCGGAGCGTAATCTGGTGTTGACGCCGCAGGATTTGGCCGCTGCGGTGATCGCGACTTTTACACCTCAGATGCGGGGCAGGATGCTGGACCCGGCGAAGGGGCGAGCGCGTTTTATGAGGCGCTGTCGGGCCATCTTGATCGGTATTGGTGCGAGGTGAGTGAGGATCGCGATTTCTTCGAATGGAGAGATCCGGTGGACTGGATCATCACGAACCCGCCGTGGTCACAATTGACGCGCACAGGCGCCCCAATCGATCACCATGATTTTGGGCCAGTAGGCTACGATCATAGGATAAGGGTTTGCCGCGCATGATCGATGCATAGACGGCGGCGGGAAGGACCTAGACGCTTCTCAGCGCGCGTAAAACGTGCTTCGCAACCGGGTGCTGATCCGAGTTAGCCCAAGAGAACCTCATCTGCGATTAGATGGCGCCAAGCGATCAGGGCCACATCAGCAAAAGGAATTTCTCAATGACAATCAATGGAAACGTCGCGCTAGTGACTGGTGCCGCGCAAGGGATCGGACGTGGCATTGCCTTGCGCCTAGCAAAAGACGGCGCCGATATCGTTGTTGTCGACATCGATACCGATAAGATGGTCGAAGTCGTTGCTGAGATTGAAGAGCTTGGCCGCAAGGCCACGAAATTCAAGGCCGACATCAGTAACCGTGCGGAGGTTTATGCTGCAGTCGAGCACGCCGAAAAGACGCTCGGCGGGCTCGACGTCATGGTCAATAACGCTGGAATCGCGCAGGTCGATCCGATCGCACATGTGACACAGGAGGATGTTGATCTTATCCTGAAAATCAATATCCAAGGTGTTCTCTGGGGGATTCAGGCTGCCGCTGCAAAATTCAAATCCTTGGGGCACGGGGGTAAAATCATCAATGCGTCGTCGATTGCCGGGCATGATGGATTTGAGATGCTGGGCGTCTATTCGGCGACAAAATTTGCCGTGCGCGCGCTGACACAGGCCGCAGCCAAGGAATATGCTAGCGATGGCATCACTGTGAATGCATACTGTCCTGGCATCGTCGGGACAGACATGTGGGTCGAGATCGACAAGCGGTTTTCCGAATTGACCGGCGCGCCGATCGGCGAGACCTACGATAAATATGTGGGTGGAATAGCTCTGGGACGGGCACAGACTCCGGATGACGTTGCCGCGTTGGTCTCATACCTCGCCGGACCGGATTCCGATTACATCACAGGGCAGTCGATCATCACTGACGGTGGTATTGTCTACCGATGACATTGCGGACGGGGGCCGATTGCCCCCGTCTACACCCTTCGCAGCTCTTTCGATGGTCGCTCCTTTTCGTCGGAGTCTTGGGGATGGCTATTGCAAACGCCGAGGCCGAGGCCACTCTGATAAATATGCCCCTATCGACCATTCTCTCTCTCGCGCCACGATGCCAAGGCCTGATCATGCTATACACGCACCCCGCCAGTAGGGGGCCGGACGGCAACGGCCCCATCTATTCACGAATTCGGTTGCTCACACACCCTCATAGGATTGCGTGATGTCGAGAGACTGATCTGTGCTAGCGAGCGCGTCAGCGCGCGCGTCTATACTGCGCCGATATCTTACCAAAAATTGATTGCGCCAAAGATGCCATCCGAGAGGTGGCAAGGGTTTGGTGCGACGCGTTTGGCCGGAAAGGTCTCCCTATGAACTGGACTCTTATTGAAACGAAATGGACCGAAATGGCGCGTCGTGTGCGCCCGGATTGGGCTGTGACACAGTGCCAGCGCGGAGGATCCACGCCGCAAGATACAATCCCTGCGGATAACACTGCTGCGCGGGTTGATCTGCAAGGTACGAAAGCCGCCGATGAGGCGCACCTCGTCGAATGAGGAGTGGCCGCACCCCGCGACACTGGGCCCGCCGAATGATGCCGATTTTCCATGGACACAGCCGGAAGCCTCAACTCTGGCAGGACACAGCGGTGATCCGGTCTGAATTGTTTGGCACAGAGCGCCTCGAACACCATGCCTTGTCGCTGGCAGCGGCGCAGATAATCCGGCCAATGCGGAGATCGCAAACAGATAGGCGGCCTGCGTGGTTCCGAGGCCTGTTCGGGCGCTGGAAGGGAACTGGCGGCAATGTCCGGCCGCTCACCGCGCGGGTCGAAGACAATGCCGAGGCCCTGCTTGCGGCCTATCGGTCTTGCGCGCGCAACCTGCATGAGGGGCGGGCGATTTCGCCGGCGGCGGAATGGCTTTTGGATAATTTCCACCTTGTCGAGCAGCAGTTGCGCCAGATTGCCTCGGATCTGCCGCCCGATTATTACCGCCAATTGCCCAAGCTCGCGCAGGGTCCGTTCGCGGGGTACCCTCGGGTTCTGGGCGTCGCATGGGCCTATGTTGCGCATAGCGATAGCCTGCTCTCCGAGCTGTCGCTCGCGCGGTTTGTGAAATCTTACCAGACAGTTAGCCCGTTGACGATTGGCGAAATCTGGGCGATTGCGATCACCCTGCGCATCGTTTTGGTCGAAAATATGCGCCGCCTTGCGGGCCAGATTGCGCTGGCCAGCGATCAGCGCGCCGTGGCGGATGCCAGCGTCGATCTCGTGCTCACGGCGAAGGGGGAGGCCGCGAAGTCGCCTTTTGACGCGCTGCACCATGCGACGGCGCCGCTGGAGGGAAAGCCGCTGCCCGATATCGTCGCGGCGCAGATTGCCAAGCGCCTGCGCGGGTTTGATCCCAGCGATACGCCGCTCTTGGCGTGGCTCGAGGATCGCCTGCAGCAGCAAGGCACGAGCGTCGAGGCGGTTGTGCAACGGGCCCAGCTCCGTCAGGGGGCCTCGAACATCACCATGCGCAATATCGTGACCAGTATGCGTTTGGCCTCGGAATTGGACTGGGCGGATTTCGTTGAAGAGGTCAGCCTGATCGACACCTGTCTGCGCGAGAATTCGGCCTTCGCACAGATGGATTTTGCCACCCGCAACAGCTACCGCACCGCGATTGAGGTCCTCGCGCGCGGGTCGGATTTGACGGAGCTTGAGGTCGCCGCCGCCGCCCTGCGCGACGGGGAGATCGCCGCTTCCGTGGGGCCGTCGGAGCAGGGGCGAGCGGGTCCTGGGGGGGCGTTGATTGGCCCGCAAAGGGCCGCGTTTGAGCGGCAGATTGGCTATCAGCCGCCGCTATTGACGCGGCTCTCGCACCCGCTGCGCGGCCTCGGCCTTCGCGGCTATGTCGGAGCTATCATGCTGATAAGTAGCGGAATTCTGGCTGTCTCGCTGTGGGCAGCGGGCGTGGCGGGCTTTGCGGCGCTGGCCTTGGGGCTTGCAGGTCTGATGGCTGCGACCGAGGCGGGCACCGCGCTGGTCAATCTCGTGATCACGCGCAGCGTCAAGCCGCGTCTTTTGCCCGCGCTGGATCTGAGTGCGGGCATTCCGCCTGCGCTTTGCGCGCTGGTTGCGGTGCCCGTGATGCTGCGCAGTCTTGAGGAGCTGCACGCGCAGATCGAACAGCTCGAAGTGCATCACCTGTCCTCCGTTGGCGGCGCGTTGCACTACGCGCTTTTGTCCGATGGGCCGGATGCGCCGACCGAGACCACGCCGCAGGATGCGATCTTGCTGGCACAGGCGCGCGCCGCGATTGAGCAGTTGAATGCCAGCTACCCGTCAGCGCAGAGTAACCGCTTCTTGTTCCTGCACCGCCATCGCCAATGGAACGCCTCCGAGGGCGTCTGGATGGGGTGGGAACGCAAACGCGGCAAGCTGACCGAGCTGAACCGCCTGCTCCGCGGGGCGCTGGATACGAGCTTCCTGCCGCACTCGCCCGTGCCGCAAGATGTGCGGTTCGTGATTACATTGGATGCCGATACGCGGCTTTTGCGCGATACGGTGGCGCGGATGATCGGCAAGATGGCGCATCCTCTAAACCGCGCGATCTTCGATCCCACCCGTCAGCGGGTGATTGCGGGCTACGGGATTTTGCAGCCGCGCGTCACGCCCTCCTTGCCCATCGGCACCCAAGGCTCGCTGTTCCAGCAGGTGTTTTCCAGCCCCGGCGGGATCGAGCCCTACGCGGCGGCGATCTCGAATGTCTATCAAGATCTGTTCGGCGAGGGGTCGTTTACCGGCAAAGGGATCTATGATGTCGATGCCTTCAGCGCGAGCCTCAAAGGCCGCGTGCCGGAAAACAGCCTGTTGAGCCATGATCTGTTCGAGGGGATTTATGCCCGCGCGGGGCTGGCGACGGATATTGACGTGGTTGAGGATTATCCCGCCCGGTTTGATGTCGCCGCCCGCAGGCAACATCGCTGGGTGCGGGGCGATTGGCAGCTTTTGCCGTGGATTTTCGGCGCCTCGGGGCGCGCACTGCCTGCGGTGGGGCGTTGGAAAATGATCGACAACCTGCGCCGCTCTCTGGTCGCGCCGTTCAGCGTGCTCGCGCTCGGATTGGGGATGTTGCTGCCTTTGCCCATCGCGCTGGCATGGGCGGGGGCGGTGTTGTTGATGCTGTCTTTGCCGCAGCTTGTCGGGCTGCCCTTTGCGATCCTGCCCGGGCGCGCCGGGATCACCGCGCGCAGCCATGTCGCCGCCTTGCGCGCCGATGCCCGCACGGCTCTCGCGCAGATCGCGCTGAATATCGCGTTTCTTGCGACCACGGCGGCGCAGATGGGGGATGCGATCACGCGGACGCTGTTCCGGCTGATCTGGAGCCGCAAGTCTTTGCTGCAATGGGAGCCCTCAGCGGCGTCCGGCGGGCGGGCGCGGCTGGGCCTGTTGGGCCAGTATCGCCAGATGGCGGGCGGGGTTGCGCTGGGGCTCGGGCTGTGCGGCGGGGCGATGCTGTTCAATCCGGTGATCTGGCCTTTGGCGCTGCCGTTTGCAGTGTTATGGTCCTGCGCCCCTCTTATCGCGCGGCGGATCAGCCTGCCGTGGCGCGCCCCCGATGATCTGCCGCTCACGGCGGAGCAAACCGCGACGCTGCGCCAGATCGCGCGCAGCACTTGGCGCTATTTCGAGACATTTGTGACCGAGGCGGATCATTTTCTGCCGCCCGACAATTTCCAAGAAACCCCTGTGCAGCAGGTGTTTCACCGCACATCTCCGACCAATATCGGCCTCTATCTTCTCTCGACCACGGTGGCGCGCGATATGGGCTGGATCGGGCAGGCGGCGGCGGTTGTGCGGCTGGAACAGACATTGGCAACCCTGCGCGATATCCCGAAATATCGCGGCCATCTGTTCAATTGGTATGATACCCGCGATTTGCGCGTGTTGGAGCCCGCCTATGTCTCCTCCGTCGATAGCGGCAATCTCGCGGGGCATTTGATCGCGGTGGCGCAGGCCTGCCGCGAGTGGCGCGAGGCGCCGCTCTCGAAAGCGGATCGTCACCGCGGCCTCGCCGACACTTTGGCCCTCGCGCGCCAATCCTTGCCCCCCGAGGCTACCAGCTTGGCGGCCCCCGATTTGGCGGCAGCCCTCGCCGCGATCAGCGCGGCCAACGCGCGGCATGAGAGCTTCGAGGCGCTGCGCGATCTTGCGGGCGCGGCCCTTGCGCAGGGCGATGCGCCGGATGGGCTGCGCGCAGTGGTCACCTGTATTGCGGAGCATATCGCAGATACCGGGCCAGATACCGGGCCAGATATCGGGGCAGCGGCGCGGCTCGCAACGGTTGAGGATCTCGCGCGCCGCCTCGCGATGGAGATGGATTTCGCCTTCCTCCTTGATCCTGACAAGAAGCTCCTCTCCATCGGATTCTCGGTCTCAAGCAACGCGCTGGATCTGAATTGCTACGATCTCTTGGCCTCGGAGGCGCGGCTGGCGAGCCTGTTTGCGATTGCCAAGGGTGATGTCGAGACGCGGCATTGGTTCCGGCTCGGGCGCTCCGCGACCCCAATCGGGGCAGGGTCGGCGCTGATTTCATGGTCAGGGAGCATGTTTGAATATCTGATGCCCTCGCTGGTGATGCGCGCGCCCAAGGGCTCGGTTCTCGATCAAACCAACCGCCTGATCGTGGCGCGTCAGATTGCCTACGGGGTAGCCAATGCCATGCCATGGGGGGTGTCGGAATCCTCCTATAACGCCCGCGATCTGGAAATGACCTATCAATATTCCAATTTCGGCGTGCCCGGCTTGGGGCTCAAGCGCGGGCTGAGCGCGAACCGCGTTGTGGCCCCCTATGCGACAGCTTTGGCCGCAATGGTGGATCCGCGCGCGGCGCTGCGCAATCTGGCGCATTTGGAAAGCTTGGGCGTGAAGGGGGACTACGGCTTTTACGAGGCGGTCGATTTTACGCCCGCGCGCCTGCCGCAGGGGATAGATCATGCGGTCGTGCGCAGTTTCATGGCGCATCATCAGGGCATGACGATCACCGCCATCGCCAATACCGTGATGGAGGGCGCTTTGCGCCGCCGTTTCCATGCCGAACCGATGGTCCAAGGCGTTGATTTGTTGCTGCAAGAGCGGGTGCCGCGCGATGCGACCTCCGCGCCGCCTCACGCCGAGGAGGTGCTCGTCGCCGCCACGGAGACCTCTGACACCCCGATCTTGCGCCGCTATGACGCCCCAGATCGCGCTGTGCCGACGGGGCATTTGCTCTCAAATGGCCAATATGGCCTGATGCTGACGCCGCAGGGCGAGGGCTATTCCCGCTGGCGCGATATGGCGATCACGCGCTGGCAGGGCGAGACCGGTCAAGCCGCGCTGGGCTCGTTCATCTTCGCGCGCGATCTGGCGTCGGGGGCGCTTTGGTCCGGCGCACTTCAACCGACGGGGGCCGACCCCGCGCGCCATAGCGCCGTGTTCTGCGAACATCACGCAGCCTTCACGCATCAGGATGCGCGGCTGAAAATGCTGACCGAGGTCGTGGTCTCCGCCGAGGATGACGCCGAGGCGCGCCGCGTCACCCTGACCAATACCAGCCGCCACAGCCGCGAGATCGAGCTGACCTCCTATGCGGAATTGGTGCTGGCGCCGCCCGCCGCCGATCATGCGCATCCGGCGTTTTCCAAGATGTTTGTGGTCACCGATTATCTGCCCGAACTGGGCGTGATCATCGCCACGCGCCGTCGCCGTTCCCCCGGCGATCCCGAGATCTGGGCCGCGCATATCGCAATCGTTGAGGGCGAGGAGAGCGCGGAGATCCAGTTCGAGACCGACCGCGCGAAGTTCATCGGGCGCGGCGGCACGATCAGTTCGGCGGCGATGGCGCAGGGGCCTTTGTCAAACACCAAAGGCACGGTGCTCGATCCGATTTTCGCGATCCGGCGCAGGGTAAAAATCCCTGCGGGCGGGATGGCGCGGGTGACCTTCTGGACGGCTGTGGCGCAATCGCCGGAGGCGTTGCTCGATCAGGTGGATCGCCACCGCGACCCCTCCGCCTTTGACCGCGCGGTCACCTTGTCGTGGACGCAGGCGCAGGTGCAATTGCGCCATCTGGGGATCACGCAGGCGGCGGCCGCCGATTTCCAGCGGCTCGGCGGGATGATCCTGCGCGGGGATCCGCGTTTGCGCGCGCCCGATGCCCGGATCGAGGCCGGCGCGGGCCCGCAATCGGGGCTCTGGCCGATGGGGATTTCCGGCGATCTGCCGATTGTGCTGTTCCTGATCCGCGATAATGAGGACACGCCCGCGCTGAAGGAGGTTCTGGCGGCGCAGGAATATTGGCAGATGCGGCAGTTGGATGTCGATCTGGTCATTCTGAACGAGCGGTCCTCGTCGTATATTCAGGATATGCAGATCGCGATTGAGGTCGCGGTGCGCTCGGCCCAATCGCGCCCCCGCGCGGGCCGCGCACAAGAGGGCGCGCAGGCCGCGCCGCTCGGGCGGGTTTACACGTTGCGCGCGGATTTGATCAGCGCTGAGGCGCGGGCGCTGCTGCTGGCAGTGTCGAGCGTGGTTCTGGTGGCCAGCCGTGGCAAGATCGGGGTGCAGCTGGATGCTTTGCCACAGGGGACTTTGCCACGGGGCGCAAGCGCCGCCGCCAAGCCCTTGCTTGCGAAGGAGGGGCCACGGTTGCCGCGAGGTTCGGCGCACAATGGGCCTGCGACTCCGGTCGTCACCGCAGGCGATGACCTCGAATTCTTCAACGGCACGGGCGGCTTTGCCAAGGATGGGCGCGAATATGTGACCTTGCTGCGCGATGGCCAAACGACGCCCGCGCCGTGGATCAATGTGATCGCCAATCCCAATTTCGGCTTTCAGGTCTCGGCCGATGGCAGCGGTTCGGTCTGGGCGCAAAACAGTCGGGAAAACCAGCTCACGCCTTGGTCGAACGATCCGGTGACGGATCCGTGCGGCGAGGCGATCTATCTGCGCGATCTGGAGAGCGGCGCGATTTGGACGCCCACCGCCCTGCCGATCCGTGGCAGGGGTGATTACACCGCGCGTCACGGCTTCGGCTATAGCCAGTTTGAGCATGAGGCGCAGGGGATCGCGGCGGTGATGGTGCAATTTGTGCCGCTGGAGGATCCGGTGAAAATCACGCGGCTCATTTTGCGCAATACGGGCACGCGCAAGCGCCGCCTCTCGGTGACAGCCTATGCGGAATGGGTGCTGGGCGCGCGCCGCAGCGCGCATATCCTCACAACGCGCGCGCCACAGACGGGCGCGATCCTTGCCCGCAACCCCTATGCCACGGCCTTTGCGGGGGAGGTCGCCTTTGCCGATCTGGGCGCGGCCGTGACCAGCGTGACCACCGACCGCGCGGAGTTTCTGGGCCAAGGCGGGCGGATGGACGCGCCGCAAGCGCTTGCGGCGGAGGCTTTGTCGAACCGTATCGGCCCCGCGCCTGCGCCCTGCGCCGCCTTGCAGCGCGGCGTGACATTGGACGCGGGCGAAAGCGTGGAGATCGTGTTTTTGCTCGGCCAGGCCGCATCTTCCGAGGCGGCGGGCGAGGTCATCATGCGCTACCGTGAACCGGACGCCATTGCGGCGGCGCTCGCGGAGGTGGGCGGCTATTGGGGCGATCTGTTGGGGGCGGTGCAAGTGACATCGCCGGATCGCGCGATGGACATCATGCTCAACGGGTGGTTGCTTTATCAGACATTGGCCTGCCGGATCTGGGCGCGGGCGGGGTTTTATCAGGCCAGCGGCGCCTACGGGTTCCGCGACCAGTTGCAAGACGGGATGGCCCTCACCGCGCTGCGCCCGCTGATGACGCGCGATCATCTTTTGCGCGCGGCGGGGCGGCAATTTGCGCAAGGCGATGTGCAGCATTGGTGGTTGCCGCATTCGGGCCAAGGGGTGCGCACGCGGATTTCCGATGACCGGATCTGGCTCGGGTATGGCGTGGCGCAGTATATTTCGGTCTCGGGGGATGCGGGGATTTTGGACGCGGAGATTGCGTTTATTGAGGGGCCGGCCCTGTTGGCGGGCGCGCATGACGATTTCTTCCTTCCGCATCCGTCTGATCTGCGCGCGAGCCTGTTTGAGCATTGCGCGCGCGGGTTGGATCTGGCGATCGCGCAGACAGGCGCCAACGGCTTGCCGTTGATCGGCACAGGCGATTGGAACGACGGGATGAACCGTGTGGGCGAGGGCGGGGCGGGCACCAGCGTGTGGCTGGCGTGGTTCTTGATCGCGACCCTCAACAAGATGGCCCCCCATGCCGACACCCGCGATCCGGCCCGGGCGGCGCGCTGGCGGGCGCATGTCGCGGCGCTGACCCTCGCGGTGGAGCGCGAGGGCTGGGACGGCGCGTGGTATCGGCGCGGGACCTATGATGACGGGGCGCTCTTGGGCTCCGCGAGCTCATTGGAATGCCGGATTGACAGCATTGCGCAATCTTGGGCGGTGCTCTCGGGCGCGGCGAATCCGGCGCGCGCGGCCACCGCCATGGCCAGCCTGACCGAGCATTTGATCCGGCCCGAGGCAGGGGTCGCGCTGCTGTTCACCCCGCCTTTCGATCAAACCTCGCGGGATCCCGGCTATATCAAAGGCTACCCGCCGGGCCTGCGCGAGAATGGCGGGCAATATAGCCATGCCGCGATGTGGGCAATTTTGGCGCAGTGCAAATTGGGCAACGGGAATGCGGCAGGGGCGCTGTTTGCTTTGGTCAATCCGATCAATCACGCGCTGACCCCGCAGGCGGCGGAGCGCTATAAGGGCGAGCCCTATGTCATCGCAGCGGATGTGTATTCCTGTGCGCCGCATGAAGGCCGTGCGGGTTGGACATGGTATACGGGGTCTGCGGGCTGGATGTACCGAGCGGGGATCGAGGGGCTCTTGGGCCTGACGCGCGCGGGCGATCATCTGACGCTGGCCCCGTGCTTCCCCGCGCATTGGCCGCAGATCGAAGCGAAGATCACCCATCACGGCTGCCAGCTTTTGGTGACGATCACCAACCCGCATCATAGCGGGCATGGCATCGAATCTGCGACGCTCGACGGTGTCGATCTGCCACTGGACGGGGGATGTTTGCGCCTCCAACGCTTGCATATGCCACAAGATAGTCAGGCAAAGCTGAGGATCTCTCTTGGGGCCTGAGGGAGGCTTGGCACCACTGGCCGCACGGAACGGGGCGCTTATCGCTCGGTTACGTGCGGCGCACCGAATTTCCGCCCGCAATGATCTTGTTGATCAGGGCCGCCACGGCGGCATGGGCCGCAAGATCGTTCGGGGAGCCGCCCGCTTGTTCATGCGTGGCGGCGGCATCCTTCAGGATCCCCATGATCTCGTGCTCGGGCAGGATTTTTGCATCGTTCAACGCCAAGAGCAGCGCTTCGCAAATCGAAAGCGCGGCCTGTCCCGCGGCGGTGTCTTTATCAGGCATACCATACTGGCCTTTTCGAGTGAGATTTGTCGGTGGCGCGGATCATCTGCGCAGGACATCCCGTGAGGGTTTCAAACTCTCCGCAGGGCCGCGCTGATCGAGATCAGCCCTTTGCACGATTTCTGTGCTAAAGGTTGCAGTGGTTAAAAGGATTGTTACACACATTGGAAATGACACCGCTCATTCGGAAGCTGGGCGCGTTTGTCGCCTTGTCCGCGCCTGAACTCACCGTGCTGGAGAGCTTGCGAAGCCGCCGCCGGATCTTTCACGCTGGGCGGGATTTGATCCACCAAGGGCAGGCGGGGCAGGCGGCTTATGTTCTGGGGTCAGGCTGGGCATGTTCCTATAAGCTGATGCCCGATGGCCAGCGTCAGATCGTCGATTTCCAGATTCCAGGGGATTTTCTGGGTCTGCGCAGCGTGTTGTTGCGCACCTCGGATCATACAATTGAGCCTGTGACAGATATTGAGGTGATGGAAATCCACGTGGAGGATTTGCTCAAGGCCTTCGCCAATGCGCCGCGTCTCGGCGTCGCGGTGCTCTGGGCGGCCTCGCGCGATGAGGCAATGGTTGTGGAGCATCTGGTGGGGGTCGGGCGGCGCAATGCGGCGGAGCGGATGGCGCATTTCTTGGTGGAGCTGGGCTCGCGCCTGACGCTGATCGGGATGGGGAGCACAGCGGGCTATAGCTGCCCGCTGACGCAATATCTGCTGGCGGATGCGCTCGGGCTCAGCGCGGTCCACGTCAATCGCGTGCTGCGACAATTGCGCGAGATGGGGCTGGCGACGTTCCGCGATGGCGAGGTGATTTTCCACGATCACGGCCGTCTTTGTGCTTTCGCGCAGTTCGATGCGAGCTATCTCGATCAGGTTAAACCGCTGCTGAAATAGCGCGGCACGCGATCTGAGAAGCGTTAGATTCGCCCGAGAGCCATCAGAACCACGACGATTAACAGAATAATGCCGAGTGTGCCCACGCCCGCATGGCCGTAGCCATAACCGTAGCCGCCCATGCGTCCGCTAAATCCGCCGATCAAGAACAGGATCAACACAACGACTAAAATGGTTCCAAGGGTCATTTTGAGCGTCTCCATCGTGTAAGAAAGCGCGTGTATTGGCGCGTGTGGTTTCGTAGGCCGTCATCCCGTGACGGCGCACTACACTATCCCACCCCCGTCATCCGCCCAGACTGATATAGGTTGGTCCGCGCCGATAAAACCTGATGTTTTGGGATGAAATCCGTGGGGTGTGCGCGGATCCTTCGGATCTGGTCGCAGCCGTGTTCCTGCGCGCTCTTCCAAAATGGCGCGCGCTTGCGAGAGCTGGCCAATTCCCGCGAAACGCCCGCCAGAGCGCACAAATGCAATCGCCGCGCCGACCTTGGGCCCCATCGACCCCGAGGCGAGGGGGAGGGTCTCCAGAAGGGTCGGCGTTGTCGCCCCTATAGAGGTCTCATGCGGGCCACCAAAATCGCGGTAGACCGCATCGACATCGGTCAGCAGCAACAGCGCATCGGCGTGCAGATCTCGCGCGAGGAGTGCGGCGGTGCTGTCCTTGTCGATCACTGCCTCAACGCCCGCCATCAGGCCTTCTTCCGTGCGCAGCACCGGAATCCCGCCGCCGCCCGCGCAGATCACGCAATGCCCCGCCTCCAGCAAAAGGCTGATCGCCTCCAGCCCGAGTATCCGCAATGGTGCGGGCGAGGGCACCACGCGGCGTTTCCCGCCGGTGGCCTCCGTCACCATCGTCCAGCCATGGTCGCGCACCGCCTGCGCTGCCTCGGTGTCCGCGTAAACCGGGCCGATCGGCTTGGTCGGGTTGGCGAAGGCGGGATCGTCTGCGTCCACCTCGACGCGGGTCAACAGCGTGGCGCAACGGCCTGTGAGGGGCAGGGCGTTCATCATCTCCTGCTCGATCAGATAGCCGATCATCCCTTCGGTCTGCGCGCCCAGAACATCCAGCGGCCAGAGCTTTGTGGGGTCATAGGCCATGCCCTGCAGCGCCAAGAGGCCGACCTGCGGGCCATTGCCATGCGCGATGATGATCTGGTGATCGCGCGCCAGATCGGCGAGCGCCTCCGCTGCGATCTGCACATTGGCCTTTTGGGCCTGCGCGGTCATCGGCTCGCTGCGGCGCAAAAGCGCATTGCCCCCAAGGGCGACGACGATGCGCATCTTACGCCCCCATCGTGGCGACAAGAACCGCCTTGATTGTGTGCATCCGGTTTTCCGCCTGATCGAAGACGATGCTCGCGGCGGATTCAAACACCTCGTCGCTCACCTCCATGCACTCGATCCCGAATTTCTGGAACGTCTCCTCGCCCACTTGCGTCTCGCGGTTGTGGAAGGCGGGCAGGCAATGCAGGAATTTGGCATAGGCATTGCCGGTTTTCGCCATCACCTGCGCGGTGACGCGGTAGGGCGAGAGAAGGGCGATCCGGTCCTCCCAGACGCTATCGGCTTCGCCCATCGAGACCCAGACATCGGTATAAACGAAATCGGCGCCCTCCAGCCCTTCGGCATGTTTCTCCGTCAGGGTCAGCCGCGCGCCGGTATGCTCGCCGATCTCGCGGCAACGCGTCACGAGCGCCGCCTCGGGCCAGCACGCGGTTGGGCCGCAGAGCCGCAGATCCATCCCGATCAGCGCCGCCCCGACCATCAAGGAGGCGGCGGTGTTATTGCCGACATCGCCCATGAAACAGACGGAAATCTCGGAGAGCGGCTTGTGGCAAAACTCGCGCATCGTCATCAGATCGGCGAGAGTCTGGGTCGGGTGGAAATCATCCGTCAGACCGTTGAACACCGGCACGCCGGAAAATTCGGCCAGCACTTCGGCGTCTTTCTGACCAAAGCCGCGATACTCGATCCCATCATAAAACCGCCCCAAAACGCGGGCGCTGTCCTTGATCGATTCCTTATGGCCGATATGACTGCCTGTCGGGCCGAGATAGGTGACATGCGCGCCTTGATCATGGGCGGCCACCTCGAACCCGCTGCGGGTGCGGGTGCTGTCCTTTTCAAAAATCAGTGCGATATTCTTGCCTTGCAAGCGCGGCACTTCAAACCCGCCGCGCTTGGCCTGTTTGAGGGCAGCGCTCAGGTCCAGCAGGTGCCGGATCTCGGACGGGGTGAAATCGAGCAGTTTGAGGAAGCTGCGACCATGGAGATTGAGGGGCATGAGATGTCTTTCAAAAGAGGGGCTTAAACCGGATCGCGGATCAGCGGGCAGGTCATGCAATGCGACCCGCCACGCCCGCGCCCAAGCTCAGAGCCGGGAATGGTGATGACCTCGACGCCCGCCTTGCGCAGCAGGGTGTTGGAATAGGTGTTGCGCTCGTAGCCGACGACCACGCCGGGCGAGAGGCACAGCAAGTTATTGGCATCGTCCCATTGCTCGCGGGCGGATTCGTAGGCATCGCCCCCCGTGGGGATCGTGCGTAGGGCTTTGAGGCCGAGGGCGCTTGCGACAACCTGCAAGAAAGGTTTGGCCTCCACCTCAACCGCGATGCCGCCCTTGTCATCAGGGCGCAGGCTGGTGCAACGGATCGCATCCGTGACCTCGGCGAAGACGGTGACGAGATCGCGGTCGCAGAAGGTGAAGACGGTATCGAGGTGCATCGCGCTGCGCGAGCGCGGGAATTGGCAGGCGATGACACGGGTGGCGCCTCCCCCTGCAAACAGCCCGCGTGCGATTTGGCCCACGGCTTGCGGGGTCGTGCGTTCGCCCATGCCGATCAACACGACACCCTTGCCGATGGGCATGATATCGCCGCCCTCCACCGTGGCGGGGCCGTGATCCTGCATGGGATCGCCCCACCAGATCGGGAAGCCCGCATCCTTGAAATCGGGGTGGAAGCGGTAAATCGCGGCGAGGTTCAGCGTCTCCAGCCTGCGCGCGGGCCAATGCATCGGATTCAGCGTGACCCCGCCATAAATCCACGCGGTCGTATCACGGGTGAAGATGTGATTGGGCAGCGGCGGCAGGATAAAATCGGCGGGCTCCAGCATCGGTGCCAGCACGCCTTTATCGGCGACGGGAAGCTCGGCACGGCTCATCCCGCCGATCAGGATCGTGGACAGCAGATCGCCGCTGATCTCCATCAGATGCGCCAGCAAATCCTCGGCAAGGCCGACGCCTACGGTATTGTCGTTGATCCGCGCGCTCAGCAGCCATCGCCGCGCCTCGGGATCGGCCAGTGTCTCGGCGAGGAGTTTGCGCAGGAAGACGACCTCCACACCGCGCGCCACCATCGCATCGACGAAGGTCATATGCTCAACCCGCGCCTGTTTCACCCAGATCACATCGTCAAACAGCAGCTCGGCGCAATTGGCAGGGGTCAGCCGCGCCATCGCCGCACCGGGGCGGTGAACGAGAACACGTTTGAGGGTGCCCGCCTCGGAATGCACGCCGTAAGAAATACTCATGTCGGGGTTCCTCCCAAAACCACGCCCAGCGAGAGGGCGGCCATAATAATGACGGTGAGGCCCAAAAGGACGGGCCAGACAAAGCGCAGCCAGCGTTCATAAGGGACATGTGCGATGGCGAGCCCACCCATGACCACGGCGGAGGTGGGGGTGACGAGGTTGACAACGCCTTCGGCCGATTGGAACGCCGTCACCACAAGGCTGCGCGCGACACCTGCAAAATCGGCCACCGGTGCGAGGATCGGCATCGAGAGCACGGCAAGGCCCGAGGTCGAGGGCACGAAGAACGAGAGCGCGACCTCAATCCAATACATCACATTGATAAAGACGACTTGGCTCAGACCCGCGACGGTGCCTTCGGCCCAATGCAGGATCGTATCGGTGATATGGCCCGCGTCCATCACGACCACGATGCCGCGCGCCAGACCGATGATCAGCGCCACGCCGAGAAGATCGCGCGCGCCGCCGACAAAAGCATCAACAAGGCCCTTTTCGCCCAAGCGCCCGACCAGCCCGATGCCGATGCCCGCGAACAGGAACAGCCCGCTCATCTCCGCCATCCACCAGCCGCCCAGCGAGACGCCCCAGATCATCACGGCAAAGGTCGCGCCGAAGAGAAGCAGCACGATTTTATGCAATCCGTTATAGGTATCGGCCTCTGCGGATCGGTTGCGGAAATGCGCTTCATGGTCGGATTTCAGGTCATACACCAACGAGCGGGAGGGATCGGCCTTCACCCGTGCCGCGTAGCGCATGACATAGGCTGTCGTGGCGGCGAAGGTCGCGGCCAGAAGCGCGATCCGCAGGATCAGCCCGTCGGTGAAGGGTACGCCCGCCGCATCCGAGGCAATGACGGTGGAAAACGCATTGACGGTGGAGCCCAGAACGCCGATCCCCGCGCCCAGCAAGATCACGGCAACGGCGGTGAGCGCATCATAGCCCGCCGCGATCATCACGGGCGTCAGCAGCACATAAAATGCCAGCGTTTCCTCGGCCATGCCCTCCGTGGTGCCGCCCAAGGCAAACAGCCCCATCAGGATCGGGATCATCCATTTCTCGCGCCCTTTGAGGCGGACCATCGCGTGTTTGATCCCCGCATCAATCGCGCCCGTGGCCGTGACCACGCCGATAAACCCGCCGATCATCAGCACGAAGAGCGCCACATCAATCGCATTGGCGGTATAGCTGGAGGGATCGTAGAACCCCGATATCGGCGCGAGCACGATATCCCACACCCCCTGCGGATTTGCCTCGGTGAGGGCATAGGTGCCCGCGACGGGCACGTCTTTGCCCAGCACTTCGGAGGCTGCGCGCGCGTATTGGCCTGCGGGGATAATCCATGTCATCGCGGCGACGATGACGATCAGCGCGAAAAGGATGGTATAGGCGGAGGGGAACCGGAACCGCGCGGAGAGCTTGGCGGGCAGTTTGGGGGACGGGGTTTGTGGCGGCGCGCTTTTGGGCACCGGGCCTTGCGGGGGGGGGCCTTGCGGATGGGGGCCTTGAGGGACTGGCGTCATCGAGAAATCCTCCTCCTGCGCAGACGCGGCGCGCTGCGGGGTAGATCGGTTGGGACGTGGGGCGGATCGGGGCAGATGTCAGGGCGGCGTTACGCGCCCGAAAGGCAGGGGATCAGGGCAGCGGTGTCTGCTGATGCGAGAGCCGCAACCATGTGGTGTCGTCTTTGAGGTAGGTTGAAGAACACAGCGCCTCGTAAATCGGCGCGTCGCCGCGCTCCGCCGAGACCTGATAGGCTAGAACTGCAATCCCGTCTTTGCGCGAGAGCGTCCGATCGTCCATCACGACCGAGCGCCAGCGCTGCGCGACATCCGGTGATTGCCACACCGCCGTGCCGCGCAAAATGCCCGCGGGAAACGGAAAGATAAACACTGCATCCTTCGCCGTCATGGCGCGGGCTGATTGTGCGCCACCCGTCCAAAACTGTTCCTCAAGATCCCAAATCTGATCTGCAACTGTCTGTTTTTGCGTCACTATCTTCTATCCCCCCTGCGCCATCGCGCCAAAATAGCCAAGCGCCAGCACAGTCGCGACGATCCAAAAAAGTTGCAGTCCCATGGCGGGCATCGGGATATTCGTCCCACCGCCTTGGGCAGGGCTGGCAGCCCCCCGCTTGCGCGCGGGCAAAAACGAGAGGAGCCGCGTTACGGTCTCCGCGCGCGTTGCCCCAGCCAGCGGAACATCGGAAAACTGGGCCAACAGCGCCTCCAGCCGTTGCCGCACAGGGCCATCGGCGAGCGACGCCAGATCGGCGGCTTCTTCCCACGGATCCAGATCGAGACGCGCAAGCATTGAGAGGACCGAGACGTTGAAACCTCGGGAATCCTCGCCCACAGACGCGCCCAAGAACTGTTCATAGAGCGGATCTTGGGTAAAGCCTTCGAGAGACTGAGCCATGTTGGAGATCCTTTCTGAGGTTCGATGAAGCCTTTGAGGGAGGCGGGGGGATGTTGCCGTAACTCTATCGCAAGCCGCGCGCGCACAGGCTGACGCAGATCAGCGCGGCGTGTTTTGCGCCGCGGCCCCCGTGCTCAGCTCGATAATCTCTGCGGTGATCGCCTCTTGGCGCACCCGTCGCAGCCGCGCTTGATAGGTCTCCAACTCCTGCGCGATCTGACTTCCCGCCGAGGTCATCGCCTCCATCCGCGCTTGGTTTTCGGCGGCAAAGGCGTGGAGCGCGGCCTTGCATATCTGTGCATGCAGATAATCCGCCCCGAGGCTCGCCAGCAGCGCTGCGCGTGGCAATTGGGTCAGCGGCGCTTGGCGCGGTGTCGCTTCCGCTTTTGCCAGTGTCACTGGAAACAACCCCGCGCGCGTGATCACGGGGCGCCCCGAAGCCCAGCCTGTCGAGATCGCGTCAAGGCGCTGGGCTTCTCCCGCAGCGAGGGCCGTGAGAAACGCGCGGGTGATGGCATCTGCGAGCTTTGGAATGCCATTGGAATGCGAGGGCATCGGCGCGCTCCAGATTGGGCGCAGACCGCGCGCGGCAGCAATTGATAGGCCGCGCGTGCCGATGAGGAAAAGCGGCGCTGTGCTTTCGCTGAGGTGGTCGAGCACCCGTTCACTGAATGCGCCCGCAAAGCCTTGTTCGGCGAGAAACACCAAGAGCGTGGCTTCGCCGGTGCGCGGCGCCGTTTCTTGCGGTTGTGGATCAGGGCCAAAGCTTTGCTGCATGGCTGCGCAGATCGTTTCGGCGTAACGATCCACCGCGCTGATCTGCGCCATGGCGGTATGGGCGCGGGCGGCGGCGATCCCTTTCATCGCATTGACGACCGCGCCGAGCTGACGGATGCCACTGATGCGGGCGCTGACATCGGCCAAGCGTTCGGTCATGGGGTCGGGTCCTTGGGCGGCGCTGCGGGGTCGGCATGAAAACTTGCCGCGAACCGTGTCAGCGCTGCCATCAATGCCGCGCACACATGTGCCGCCATCTCGCCCGAAGCCTTGGCTGTTGGCGCCAACGCCGCCACGGCCTCGGGCGCATCGCGGTCCAGCGCGGCGGGCAGCCCTGCGCGAAAATCGGCCACGGCCTCTAAGGGGAGGGGATCAAGCAGCCCCGCCTGCACCGCCCGCATCAAGGCGATCTCATCGATCAGCCGGAACGGCGCGTGTTGCGGCTGGCGCAGGATCGCGCGGATCCGTTCGCCGCGTTTAAGTTGGTCGCGCACGCGGCCTTCGGGCATCCCGCCGAAGCGCGTGAACACTTCCAGCTCCAAAAATTGTGCGTAATCAAGTCGCAACGTTCCGGCCGCCTGACGCAGACTGGGCGCTTGGGTCTTGCCGCCCACACGGCTGACGCTGAGACCGACATCCACCGCGGGCTTTTGCCCTTGGTGAAACAGCGCCGCATCGAGCACGATCTGCCCATCGGTGATCGAGATTAGATTGGTCGGGATATAGGCGGAAAGATTGCCCGAATCCGTCTCTGCAATCGGCAGCGCGGTGAGCGATCCGCCACCGCGATCCGCGCTGAGCTTGGCCGCGCGCTCTAGAAGCCGCGCGTGGATATAGAACACATCGCCCGGATAGGCCTCGCGGCCCGGCGATTGGCGGGTCAGCAGCGCGATCTCGCGGTGGGTGGCCGCGTGTTTGGTCAGATCGTCGATCACGATCAGCGCGTGCTGCCCCTTGTCGCGGAAATATTCCGCCATCGTCATCCCCGCGTAGGGTGCGATCCATTGCAGGCCCGCCGCCGAGGCCGCGCCCGCCACAAGCACGATGCACCGCTCAAAATTTCCCTGCGATTGCAGCGCCTCAATCGCGCGTTTGACGCTGGAGGTTTTCTGTCCCACGGCGACATAGATGCAGATCATATCGCTCGTGGCCTGCGCGATCAGCGCGTCAATCGCGAGGGTGGTTTTGCCCGTTGAGTGATCGCCGACGATCAACTCGCGTTGGCCGCGCCCGAGTGCGAAGAGTGTGTCGACTGCGACGATACCGGTTTGCACGGGTTCGGTGACCAGATCGCGCTCAATAATTGCAGGGGCGGGCCGCTCGATGGGCAGGCGTATCGCGGTGGATATTTCGCCCTTGCCATCCAGCGGGCGCCCCAGCGGATCAATAATTCGTCCCAAAAGCGCTTCACCGACAGGCACTTGAACGACCTCACCTGTGCCGAAGACCGCATCGCCTGCCTCGACACCCGTTGCCGCGTCCAGCATCACACAGCTGATCAAATCCGCGTCGAGCACGCGCGCGAAGCCCACCTGTCCGCCCGCGAAGCGCAAGACCTCGTCCAGCCGCACATCGCGCAGGCCGGAGATCATCGCGACCCCGTCGCCGATTTCCTCAACACGTCCACGGTGCTCTGCGCGCGGGCCCATGGGGGCGTGGGCAACGGCGGATCGGGCCGTGTCGAGCCAGTCTGGCGGGGGAGGAGGTGGTGCGTCACGCGGCATCGCGGACCTCGCTCAAAATCGCGTCGAGATCGGCGCGCCAACTGTTGTGAAGCGTGAAATGCGGTGTGCGCAACTCGATCCCTGCGAGGAGATCTGGATTGGTGCTAAATTTCAAATCAGCTGCGCCACCGAGGGCCTTTGTGAGAGCCGCTTTAAGCGCGGCTTGGTTCATCGGCGCGCTCGGGGTGACAATCTCAATCGGGGTTTTGGCGGCAACCAGCGCAGCGCGGCTTGCGGCAGGCATATCGTCAATCGCTTGCAAGAGAAGCTCGAGAAACGCGGGTTGGAGATCGGCACCCTCAAACCGCGCCAAGAGTTTCTTGGCGATCTCGACAGCCAGAGTGGCGGCTTTCACGGCATTCTCCTTGCGCGCGGCCTCGCGTTCGCGGGTAACGGCGGTCTGCGTGGCATTGAGCAGTGTGTCGGCCTTGTCGCGCGCCTCAGTTAAGGTCGCCTTTGCGGCGATATCAGCCTTGGTGGCGGCATCCGCCAGCACTGCGGTGCGCTCCTGTGCGATCCCCTCGCGGGATTTGCGGACCTCGTCGAGCGCGGTGTCCGCCTTTGCTTGCGTGTGCTTGGCGGAGCTTAGCACAGCCTGAGTGGCCGCTTGCCGTGCGGCGATCGCCGCTGCAACGGGCCGCCAGAAAACGCGGGCGAGAAGCCAGACAAGGATCAGCACGTTCAGCGCTTGTAGGCCCAGTCCCCAAAGGTCGATGCTCATCAGATCAGGCCAATAGCGGGTTGGCAAAGAGCAGCAGGAGCGCGATCACGAGGCAATAGATCGCCGTTGTTTCGATCATCGCGAGCCCCACAAACAACGTGCGCGAGATCGTGTTGGCCGCTTCGGGTTGGCGGGCGATGGCATCCATCGCGGCGGCAACGGCACGGCCTTCAGCGAGGGCAGGGCCGAGCGCGCCGAACGAGACGGCAAAGGCCGCGCAGATGATACTGGCGAGCGAAAGATAGTCCATCAGATGTCCTTTTGGGTAGCGGGAGGGGGGGAAGGGTCTGCGACCTTAACGGGGGCTTCAACGGGGGCGGTTGCGGGGGCCTCCGTGGGGGCGTCTGCGGGGGCGCCATCCTCGACAGTGGTCGAAATGAACACCATCGCCAGAACCGCGAAGATATACGCCTGCACAAGCCCGGTGAGCAGATCCAGCGCCATCAGCGGGATTGGCACGAGCAGGCCCGCGAGCGAGGCGACGATCCCGATCACGAAAACGCCGCTCATCACATTGCCGAAAAGCCGCACAAACATGGAGAACACCCGTGTCACGCTTTCAAGGATATTGAGCGGGATCATCACCAGATTGGGCGCGGCGAAGGAGCGTAAATAGCCGCGCAGACCAGAGGCACGCAGGCCAAACCAGATCACTGAGAGAAACACGATCACCGCCAGCGCCGCATCGGTTTCAAGCTGCGCGGTGGGCGGGTCCAATCCTGGGATCAGGGAGATCCAATTCGCGGTGAGGATGAACAAAAACAGAGTGCCGATAAAGGCGCGGTAAGGGGCGGGGGCGGTGCCCGCGGTCTCGCGGATCTGGGTGTCGAGCGTGGTGAAAATCAGTTCCAGCAATGCTTGGCGTTTGCTCGGGGCATGGTCCAAGTGGCGGGTCAGCATCCACGCGCCGATCACCAGCACCGTCATGATGCCCCACGTCGTGAGGATCGCTTGGGTGATCGGGACGGGGCCGAGTTGGAAGATGACCGTGGAGGCGAGGGGGGAATTCATGCGGTGCCACCTCGGGGTGCCGCCCCTTGGCGCAGGCTGATTGCCTTAGCAATGAGCACGCCCGATAGCGCCGCGAGCAGCGGCAGTGCGCCATTCAGCGCAGCCACATAGAGCCCCGTTCCCATCAGCGCGAGGCGGCCAAATGTCAGCCCCAGCGCGCGCAGCGGAGAGCCGCCCGCGACGATCACACCTGCGGTGACGCGCAACGCATAGAAATAGGCCACGCCAATCCCGATCCCGCAGAGTAACGCGAGGGAAACAACGAGCGGGGCGCTCAAGGGTAAGAGGTTTGCATAACTCATTTGGCGTTCATCCATTTCCATGCAGTCCAGCCGCCGAAGCAAACCCCCAGCGCCATCAGCGGCGCACTCCAGAAAATCCCTGTGCCGAGGCGGGCATCCAGCCAGCGGCCAAGGAACAGGCCGCCGAGTGTCGGTGTCAGGAATATCCAGCCCAGCACTCCGATCTGCGCCAGCCTGCGCCCGATCGACATATCGCCCTCGCGCAGCCATTGATCGCGGCGCGCACGGCGCAGGCGGGCCTCTTGGATCAGCGGATCCTCATGGGTCTCGGGCGGTGTGGCCGGGGATTTCATCTAAATTCGCCCCCTTGTTTGGGCTGAAGACGGCTGACCATCTGGCGGATCGCGTTGAGCTGGAGTTGCACTGCGTCGCTATGCTCCACCCGTTCGGCCTCCGCCTCATCGCGGAACCGCGCCAGCACATCGCGGTCGAGCGTTGCGAGATCGGTGCCCCGTATCGCCTCGCGCGTGGCGATGGAGAGCGTGTCGGATACGCCGCTCGAAATGGTGAGAACGCCGCCGCGCAACGCGCAGAACTGCTCCTCGCCCTTGCGTTTCCAGCTTACGATGCCGATGGTGAGCGCAGTCAGAAACGCCGCGTGATGTGGCAGGATCCCGAAGCTGCCGCTTGCGTCCTGCGCGATCAGGCTGTCAATCTCTTCATCAATGAGGATCGAGAGCGGGGTGATGATTTGGAGCTTCATCTTGCCGCCTGCGCAGGTTTGTCAGGTTTTTGCGCATCAGACACGGGCGCGGCAGTTTGTTGTGCCTGTTTTTGGCGCGCCTCGTCCAACGTGCCTACCATATAAAGCGCGCTTTCATCCCAATCATCCGCTGCCCCGTCCAAGATCGCGCGGCAGCCTGAGAGCGTCTCGGCCAGTGGCACGCTTGCCCCCGCCGTGCCGGTAAAGGCTTCGGTCACCATGAAGGGCTGCGTGAGGAAGCGCTGCAACCGCCGCGCCCGTTTCACGATCAGCCGGTCCGCGGCGCCCAGTTCCTCGACCCCCAAGAGCGAGATAATATCGGTCAATGCGCGGAATCGCGCGAGCGCTTGGCGCACGGCCTCGGCGGTGTCGTAATGCGCTTGGCCGACGACCAGCGGATCGAGCAGCATCGAGGAGGAGGCCAGCGGATCAATCGCCGGATAAAACCCCTCCGCCGCCTGCGCGCGCGACAGCACGATCACGCAATCCATATGGCTCGAGATCGTGGTCACGGCGGGATCGGTGAAATCGTCGGCGGGGACATAGACCGCTTGGATCGCAGTGACGGCGGAGCCTGCGACAGAGGCGATGCGCTCTTGCAGCCCCGCCACCTCGCTCGCCAGTGTTGGCTGATAGCCCACGCGCGAGGGCAGGCGGCCAAGCAAGCTGGAAACCTCCGCCCCCGCCTGCACAAAGCGAAACACATTATCCATCAGCAAAAGCACGTTTTTATGCTTCTGATCGCGGAAATATTCTGAAATCGTCAGTGCGGTTAGCGGTGCACGCCAGCGCGCGCCGGGGGGCTCATTCATCTGGCCGTAGATCAAGACCGTGCGCGCCAACACGCCCGAATCCTGCATCTCGGTCAGCAGTTCATGCCCCTCGCGGGAGCGCTCTCCGATCCCTGCGAAGACCGAAATGCCTTCGTATTTCTCGACCATGGCGCGGATCAGTTCCATCACGAGAACCGTCTTGCCCACGCCCGCGCCGCCGAACATTGCGGCCTTACCGCCCTGCGCCATCGGGGTGAGAAGGTCGATCACCTTGATCCCCGTTTCAAATACATCCGTCGTGCCGGATTGCGCGGTGAGCGGTGGCGGCACGGCGTGGATCGAGCGGCGCGGAGTATCGTGCGGCAATGCGGGGCCGTTGTCTTTTGGCGCGCCGGTGACATCCAAAAGCCGTCCCAAGATGGCCTCGCCCACCGGAACTGTCACCTCGCGGCCCGTGGCGCGAACCGCCACGCCCCGTGCCAGCCCCGCCGTGGATTGGAACGCAACCGCCCGCAAGGTTTGCAGATCGAGATGGCTATGCACTTCGAGGATCAGCTGCGTCGGGCGATCCCACTCGACGATCAGTTCGGCATTTATCGGCGGGAGCGAGGCATCGGGGAAGACCACATCCACAACCGCGCCGCGCACGGATTCGATCTGACCACGTGCATCATCCTTTGTGCGACCTTGAAAGATCTGGTGATGAGAGGGCATGCGCGGCTCCGGTTTCAGACAGGGAAAGGCACATTGAGAAGGGTGCGTGGTCTCAAGCGATTTGGAGAGAGCCTAACGCCTCGCCGCGCCACGCGGGCTAACCCTAGTCAGTGCGAGCTCGCCTATGCTCCGCGGCAAGTCATGCCCGTGCGGCGTTCCTGCGGTGGCATTGCATCGCGGCACTTGCGCCCGAAGCCGAAGTAGGTTTCGGCGGTTGCATGCTCCCGCAACCATAAATACTACACTTTGCATAACCTCTTGTTCGCATGAGGTTTTTTGCTGTCCTGACTTCTCGCCCACTCTAATGCTCATCGACAGGATGCCCGCAAGAGCACCGTGGACCTGCAATTGTGGTGCCATACGTTTGCCGCCAGTCGGCATTGGGGTCACGACAATCTTATCGACCAGGCCGCGGATTTCTTCTTGCGCCTCAGAGTTGTTGTCAGGATCGGTCAAACGCTCGATCAGGGTTTTGATGCGGGTGTGATAGGTGTCGGCCATTTTGGGGTGGATGTGGATTGTGCTGCTTGGGGCTGGCGTTGCGGCCAATTCCTTCTCCAATTGTTTTTGGCGCGTTTCAAGTTGGGCCATGCGGTCCTTGATCCTTTCAGCAGGGGTGCCGGCAAGAATGGCATTCACGAGCAGATCCTGATCCTTGATCACCTTGGACAGTTCCTTCTGCTTTACCGCGCGGTCGTCGGTCCTGGTTGCAGCCAAACGGTTGCGCTCGGCGATGTATTCCTCGGCGAATGCTCTTACCAACGCTGGGTCCATCAGATGGTCAGACAGGCTGGTCAAAATCTTGTCTTCCATATCCTTGCGCGCCATGGTGGTGCGGTTTGTGCAGACGGACGTGCCTTTGTTGCGGGAATTGCTGCAGCCGAACCGATCCGTTGAGATCGTCGAGTAGCCGCCACCGCAGCAACCACATTTGATCAGCCCGCTGAACAAAAACCGAGGCTTGCGACGCTCCCAAGCCTTGGTTGCGGTCTGTTTGATCTTGCGGCTTTGCTGGCGGGCTTTGGCGGCCTCCCACAGGTCTTGCGGCACGATGCGCAGATCGGGCACATCGGCGTATTCAAACGCCGCTTCCGAATTTGGGCGCGCCTGCCGTTTGCCGGTCCGAGGATCTTTGACAAACTCTTGCCGGTTCCAGACCCGGCGGCCGATATAGAGCTCGTTGTTCAGGATCCCGATGCCGCGTTTGGGATTGCCGTGGATCGTCGATTTGTCCCACGCTGGCCCGCGTGGCCCCATAACCGCCTCTTGGTTCAGCATGTCAGCGATTTTGTTGGAGGACATGCCACCCACATAAGCCTCAAATATCCGCACCACGATCGCCGCCTGTTCTGGATTGATCGCCATATCGCCCCTGTTCAACTCGCCATCATCGCGCAGAGTGCGGACAATATCATAGCCATACGCTTTACCGCCCGCCGATTTGCCTTTCTGGATGCGACCGCTTAGGCCACGGTGGGTTTTGGCCGCAAGATCTTTTAGGAAAAGTGCGTTCATCGTTCCCTTCAACCCGATGTGCATCTCATTCACAGAACCCTCGGAGACGGTCTCAATCCCGATACCGGCAAAGGTAAGGTTCTGATAAAGATGCGCGATGTCGGCTTGATTGCGCGACAGGCGATCGAGGGCCTCAGAGAGCACAATGTCAAATCGGCGGTCAGATGCATCACGTTGCAGCCGCTGCATGCCGGGCCGCGTCATGCTGGCCCCAGACGTAGCGTGGTCTTCATAGGTGCCGACAACTTCCCAACCATCGCGTGCAGCGCGAGTGCGGCAGAGCCTAATTTGATCATCAATGGACGCCGCATTCTGCAGGTCAGATGAAAAACGGGCGTAAATCGCTACGCGAAGCGGGGGTGTTGTCATCGTCACTTCTCCTTGGCAATGGTCGTCTTGCATGACCCTTTCTGGCGGTGGTGCGTGATCTGATCTGCCTCATGATCCATGCGGGCCGCGTCCCGTGCCAATGCCCGCACGAGGGCCAAGATTTGGTCCTGATATTGAGGCTCTGCCAGGCTCAGTGGAATAGGGACTTTCGAAGGCATTGCGGCAGCGTCGAGCGGTGCAGTTGGCACCTCCCTGTCCTGCGCATGTCTTTTCCGGTCCCGTGCCATTAGCCGAGGTCTCCTGTCCGTCCTGATGCTTGATCAGTCGGGGTGCTTTGATGTAAATTGGGCCGAGGATTTGGTCGGCGGTGTAGACATCAATATAAAGCATGCATGGCCTCACATATCGGGTGAAGTGGCTGAAAATGACCAAGAATCGTCGATTTCTGTGGATTGTCGCAGTATCGGAAAAAGGAAATCAAATATAAAACTAGAATATGAAGCAAAATAATATCTATAAAAATTCCAAAACCCAAAAAATCAAAAATTCCGTATTTTCTGACCTGTGCAAAGACCCAAAAAAAGAATCACTTTATCTTTGCTCTTTGAAAAAACCAAAAAACTGCTTCTCTCTTAAAAACCAAGAAACGAAGAAATCAAAAAGCGATGAATCGGAAAAGAACCTTACCAAAACGGCCTTGAGGCTTTTGCCATGTTTGACGCTGTTCTGATGTAATAGCGTCAACAGGGCTGCTTACGTTGGACCAAGCCTCTGGGATGCGAGGTCGATGTTGTCCTTCCTCTTCCCGTAGATTGCTGAACCCTCGGCTTCCTGACGTTCGCCTGTCGGATCATTTAGAGCCCTAGGCGCGGCTCCATTGATTCGATCGATCCAAAGATTGAGCGTTTTGCCTTCCAGAATACGATGAAGGAGAAGATCTTTGGCCATTTCCACCAGCAAAACGCGGTGGCGCTCGAGCTCCTGCTTGGCCTCGTTCTCTGCCGCGTCCAACCTTTGACGCAGAGCGGCGCGCAGAACCGGATCGGTGATCCTGTTGCCGGATTCAGGCGGGCTCCAAAGCAAGCCGTCCTCGCCAAAGCCGTATGACGTCTCCATTGCCAGCGCGATATGTGTGGCAAAGGCGAGATCGCAGTTTGGTTCAGACCCGCCCGACCCGCCGCCGGTTGATCCAAAGATCAGCAATTCCGCCGCGCGGCCTGCCAGCGTATAGGCCAACATATTTTGGTGGTCGCGCTTAAGGCCCGCCCCGAGGTTGGGGATGAGCTTCGTATTGCCGTCTTTTTGGCCCAACCGGACATGATGAAGTGCGCCCAGATCTTGGCTAATGGCAAGAATGGCATGGCCGCATTCATGCACGGCGATCCGCCACATCAGGGCGCGGTCAATGGACTCGCCGTCGTTCAGGTTTTGGATGACAGTGGCGATTTGCATGGGCTTGCCCTGCGTACGCGCATGGCTGCGCGCGCTGCGGATGGCCGCGTCGACCATGGCGGGGGTTGCACCGATGGCTGCATCAACTAAGTCGGGCAAATCGTTCGGACGCAGATCGGCGCCGAGTTGGTGCGTCAGCATCGTTGTCAGCTCATCCCGACCAGGCAGCGGCACTTCTATAAGGCTGTCAAAGCGACCGGGGCGCAGGATGGCGGGATCAAGCGCGCTGACGTTGTTGCAAGCCCCGACGATCAGAACACCTTCGGCGCGCATAGCAATATCGATCTGCTCAAGGAAAGCGTTGACGACCTGGCGTCGGTAGCTGCCATTTTGCCGTTCACTGCTGTCGCGTGACCCTGCTGCGTCGATCTCATCGATAAACAGCACGCAAGGCGCTGCGGCAATGGCTTCGGCGAAAGTGTCTGTCATTGCGCGCAGCATCTCACCAAGATGACCGCAAGCCTGCCAACGAGCAAAGCTGGCACAGATCAAGGGAATGCCACCGCTGCGCCCCATCGCGCGGGCGAGAAAGGTTTTACCGGTTCCGGGCTGGCCGTAAAGCAGCATGGAATGAAGGCAATCGCGCCAAGCCAAGCGCCCCTCTGACCAGAGCTTGAGGTCCGCCATCAGCTGGCGGGCCGCAATCACGGCACCGTTTGCATCCGACATATCTTCCAGTGTCGGGCCGTCTGTGGGAATCAACGCTGCGGCTTGCCGCGCAAGGCTTGCAACGATAGCCGGGCCATCCGCCTCGCGAAACGCCGCATGCAGCGCATCGAGGCCGAGCCTTGCAAGCATGTCCGGCGCGGGCAACGCGCGGCGCAGATCAGAATGCCTGCGGGCATCCCCATCCAAAAAACGGAGGTGCAGCAGGGCCAGAATGATATCCGCATCGATGGGCGCAAGCCGGATTGGCGCAGGCAGGATGTTTGCGATGCTGGAGGGCAGCGCGCGGTGTCCAGCCGTGATGAGCAGGATAGGGGCCTCACGTTCCAGTGCCTCGCCAATCGTTTTGGCAAAGCGCGCGGCATCTTTGGCGTTGGCCGGATTGTCACCTGTTTGTGGGCTCAGCACCATCAGATCGCCGCTGCGCCGTTCATCCGGATCATAGAACAGCGCATGATCGGGCAGCAAATCCTGCATTGCGCGGCTGATGGGCAGGATCCAGTCAGAATGCCCAACATGAAGCAGGGTGATGGCTGCCGGATCGCAGAGCGCATAATTGGTCTGGAAATCCTTGAACGTGGCGCAAAGGCGCAGGGCTGCGAGAAGTTGCAGCGTGGTGCCGAGTTGATCGGGGCGTTTGACGCAGAATGCGCGATCACCGGTTCCGTTCATCGCGGCCCAGTCCTCGGCAAGATTGACCATCGGCGGCAAAGGGTCGGGGGCGCCGAGCAGCGCGTCTACAGGATCGTCTTCGATCTTGTGGGCATCATAGCGCGGTGCGCGGCGGTGCTGCACCGCGTTCATGGTGCCACTGGCAAGGGTCAACCAAGCTGGGGTCGTAATGTGATTGGCAGTAAAGATCATAAGGATCTCCTCGGATAAAAACGGATGGGCGTTTGCTGTAAGGCGGCTTCATTTGCTGTTCAGAGGTTTAGCAGCGCGGAAAAAGGCGGCGCAGGACGGCTGACCATGTGCCGCGGAATTGCCGTGCGAGAGTGGGGTTTTGGGCGCTCTCGCGCAGTGCTTTGGCCAGCAAGGCGCGTGTTGACGGGGACAGACGGGCGATCTGTGCCCGCAAGGTTGGATCGCAAGTTGCTGCTGTTGCGATCAAAAATGCCCAATGGCTAAGGGCGGGGGAGCCATTCTGTGGCGCATCGGCGCAGAAAAACGCGCAAATCGCGGCTTCCGCTTCTTTAAGATCACGGTTTGACGCCAACAACAGAAGGATTTTGATGCCGTCCGGTATGGCATCCTGTTGCGCTTGCGCCCAATCTGGCGCGGCGCAATGCGCTGTTAGCAGGTTGTAAATCTGTCTGGCACAGGTGAGATCATCTTTGTAAATGGCTTTGAAAAACCCGAGCGCGCGCAGGTCTGTCGCATGGGGTGGGGGCCCTCCTTGCGGAAATCCCGCAAAGTTCAGAGCAGCATCTAAACCGATCTTCTTGGACCTCACTTTGAAAGATCGGCCATCAATTGTTTCTGTAAGGTGCAGCAAATGAAACCGGCTTTGATTATCTGTCTTAGAAAGGGTGGTAATCTCTTCATTGAAACCCAGAACCCGACAAGCCTGGGGCATGGTCAGATCCTGAAACCCCTGCAAGTGCAGGCGTTCGGGCTGGTTGGCATCGACAATCCAGTGCCATGCAATGCCCTGTGCCGCGTAAAAACGTTCGCGCCCGTCGATTGTCGTCAGAAGCGGCGAGGCGATTTGCACGTCGAAGGCCAGGCGGCGACCATCGGTCGTAACCGCCAGAACGTCAGGGCGACGCCAAACGGCACGGCCATCGGCGCCAAGGCCGGTCACGAGAACCTCGCATTCTGCAGTGGCGATGTTGGGATCGGCGGACAGCATCTGGCAAAGCATGGTCTTCAGCCGCTTGTGCCGTGCGCCCTCTTGCCGACCGTTGAAGCGGGCGGCGTCGACCTCACCCGCGCTGGTTGGACTGCCAAGGCTGCCGAAGGGGCAATCGCGCGGCACGGGCCTTGGGTCATGCACAAACACCGCACGACTACCATCAACGCACCCACTTTGGGCGACAGAGGTAACGCGGACATGCACAGGCTCTTTGCAACACCCGCAGATAAACCGTGACGTTCCAGTTTGGCGCAGACCGAAATCGGACCGGCGCAGCAAAGCGAGCTGCTCGGCATCAAGGGCAGACAGGATGTCTTGTGCGACACGGGGCGCGCTGTCTTTGCTATGTTGGTCAATCACGTGGGTGATAGAATTTTTGGCAATCGTATTTGGGGAAAGGTTGTCTTGGGAATTGGAAACGGGGATCAAAAAAGCCTGCATGTGTATCATCTCCTGAAAAAGGGCTGAACATTTTAGTTTGATGGGCGGCTGGAGAGCAGCCAGCAGCCCTCTCGGCAGAGCAATGGCTCTGCCGAGAGGGGGTATCACTGCCTCAAGGTCATTTTGGGGATAGGCGGTTGGGCTTTAGACTGCGACGAGCAGAGGACCTTCTGCTTCTTCCCATTCCGAGGGCGCAAATCCGTCTTCGGGAAGATAGTCAAAGAACGGCAAAGCGATCATCGCGTCGACCATATGGCGCGCCTGAATCAGCAGTGCATTGCGATGCTGCGCGATTGGGCCGAAGCCCCGCACTTGATAATCGTGAAAAAAGCACGCTTTCATCTCGCGGTGCAACTGGCGCGGCAGCATCGGGTCGTCGCGATCAATCATCCGCGAAATCAGCCGTGCGATACATTGCAAGGGGCGGTCTTCGGGCAAGCGAACGGGCAAGTGTTGCAGCCCATTCAGCGCGTTTACGAAGCGCGCTTTATCCGCATCTCTATCGCGTTGCCAAAGACTGAGGGCGACATCCTGATTGTAATTGATGTCCTCGAGATCCCGCTCCGCCTCAATATAGGCTGCGAAAAGCGGAAGGAACAGGGTGAAGGCCAGGGACCACGCAGTCTCGCTTTGAGGCCCAAATGTGAAAATGTTGTTCATACCATGCCCCCTTTTCCGAAAACGGCGCCAGCGTGGGCATGTGTGGCGATCTGTCCGAATGTGGAAAGGAAACCCACCTCGATGCCGGAATGCGCCCGTTCGGCGGTCATCATGTCAAACACCGCCCATTGCAGGATCTGCGGAGAGTTCACGGCAACCATGAAATCAAGGGCAAGCGCCGCGTAGCGGGCGCCGGTTGCACAATCAGGGCCGTAGTCGCCTGTAGGCTGGACGTCCCAGAAGCTGCGTGGCGCAGCACCTGCAGCCTGTTCGCGCAAGGTGGTATTGCGCACGAAGGGCAACGCCAGAACCGCATGGGAGAGAGGGTTAATATCGGGGAGAACATCGCCCGAAAGATTCAGAGCCCACGTCCGCTGCACAGCCGAGAGAGAAAATCCCCCGAGAACATTGCGCCGCGTGAGGGCTTTCTGCCCGTTAGGCAGCATGATAAGATTGGTAGTAGCCATTGTGTGATCTCCTCAAACAGATCGTGCTTCGGTTAGGGCCGGTTGGAAGGTGAGATTTCCATCCGGCTCGCTTGTGCTTTACTTCAATGTAGTTATATGTATCTTACTTGCAGATGGCAGTCAACTTAATATGAGCACATATAACTACAAATGACGCAAAAAGGTCTTCCAATATCATTTCGCCTCACGCCTGAGAAGAAACAGGCGCTGGAAACTGCTGCCGAAGCAGATTCCCGTTCGGTATCGTCAATGCTCGACAAAATCGTGTCAGACTGGCTGAAAGAGCAAGGTTTTCTGCCGAAGCCTTAGTCGGGCGCGGCGTTTTCTGGGCCAATAGTTTCTGGGAAATACGGTCAATTCTAGGGCAGGGCTTAGGTCTACGCCCCAGATGTCGCAGTAGCCGTTCAAATCCTGAACACCCCAAGCGTCATGCAAATGGCGACGGCATGGACTTTGTTTTGCGCATCTAAGCGTCTGCATGCGCTCGCAATATAAGACTCACGCTCTTGGTGCTGCGGATCTGTTGGCAACCACCTGCTGCTATGGCGGGGGAATATCGCCACACGCCGACAGGTCAGTAACCTCGCTGGGCAACTCAATCAGGTCATCGCCAGTTATATTAATCGCTTCGCCCCAATCTTTTGCATGTGGGAACATTTCACGCAGTTGATCCATCATATGTGGCGCGTCGTCGAACGATGCGGTGCCAATTGCAATCTTGCGACCCCGTGTCAGCCATTCAACATGCGCTTTGCGAACCGGATCCAGGCCAGCGCCAATCACAATCACCAAAGGCATCGGCCCGTCTATTTGCAGCATCTCTTTGAGTGCATCCAGCGAAGTGCGCACCAAAAGGCATGTGTTGGCTGGTTGAGGTCCGATCGTAGTGACGCCAAGAGCGGATGTTGCGGGCATGAGCTTGGGTGGAACAGCCTCTAATGACAGCCGATCAAATGATGCGATGCTGCCGTCCATGAGGCGTGCGGCAAACAAAAGGTCGCCTTTGGAAACCGCACGGATCGTCTGCGGATAGCTCGATGTAAGGTCTTTCAACGCTTCGGGAACGCCACTGGCCTCGTAGTAATTTGATAACATCCAGCTCTGCCGCCGAGCCGTATGATCGTCCAGACGGGGCAAATCACTGATCTGCTGACGCAGTGCATGGCTATATCGGTCCAGCACAGATTCTGTCGTTTCGATTTTGGTCGCTGACGGCCCACGGCTAAGCGTTAGCCTTAAGGCTTTGATCTCGTGAATGTGATCTTCCCGCAGTATAGCACGAAATGCCTGTGCCTCCGGTGACTTGCTACCGCGGAGCTTCATGCGCATCGTCGCGCGCTCGCGTTTTTGCTTGAGTTTCAACTTGCGAAGTTTGAGGTGGGGCGTTGTAGTCTTCGCCAGCGACAGTGCCACCGTTGCCTCAACAAACGTTCCCAATTTTTCACACATCTTGCGCATTCCGAAACGCGTGCCCAATCCAGTTGCCGGCATGTGGCGTTGCGTCAAAGTCTCCACAATACGTGCGCCGGAGCGGAACTTCTGATATACAAGGCCGATACGGGACAGGGCTGCATGAACGACAGGCCAGCTGTTCGCGTGATCCAAAGCTACGATGAGCCGATCCAACCGTTCGCCGGTCATTGTATCGCGCAGATGTTTGCGGCCGGTGCGTCTATCTTGTTCTCTCGCCGCTCGGCCTACCGGCCGCAGCCCATGCGCGCGCTCCAGAGCTTTGTGCTCCCAATGTGATGCGGGTTTGTGGATCAACACGATCTCACTATCATCCATCCCGACATCAAACCGACCTCGATCAGAAGGCCAGCCCATCCGGTATTCTACTTTGCGACAGGCCAGTTCAAGCCGCTTGAAGCTATCGCTCATCGATAGCGTTGCACCTGACAATGGGTTCACCAAGCTGAATGCACCATGCGCGTGAGGGCTGGGTCGATTGCGGTCGATGCCGATCGCCGTTTGATGTTCGCCAGCACCCAATTCCTGAAGCACCATCTCGATCGCAAAGATCATGTCGCTATCAGAATGGGTCTCCGTTTCCGACCAACTGCAGACGAGATGGCAGCATGGCGCACGCAATCGCGGATTTAGGCCCGCCGTGAATGCCATCTGTTGCGCCGCGCTCTCCCAGTCGCCTGTTACGTTAATCAGCTTAACCGTCGTCGCTTTGTCGCAAACATACTTGACCCGCGCCCGAAAACACTCGTTGGGATTGTTTCCAGAAGGGTGATTTTTAATCTGTTTCGGAAGCATCTGCGGGCCCCATCATCAGGTCTTTTTGTATCCGCGCGATCTGAGCAGCAAGCGCGGTTGCTTCCTCCTTTACCTCCTTCGGCAGATCATACGAGGCCAGTGCCGCTGCCCGCGCCCCGATCTGTCCCAGTTGGCCGGATATCACGCGGCGCAGGCGCAGGCTGGCTCCGTTTGGCGTTTCCATTAGATCAATGATCCATGCACTGAGACTTGGAAATCCCAGCCTCAGTGATGTCTGTTTGAAGCGCTGTTTGTCACGGGCCCAACACCGGACGCAAACGCTGCCATCCATCTGCCGACGATCCGAACGCACCCCGCCGTCACCCGCTTTAGCCATGCTCAGACCCTGATCCATTGGCTGCGTTTTGCTTCGCAAGGATCTCATCAATCAACGCATTTTCAGTGGCTTCTGTGTGAACTTGAGCCGCCTTTGGAATATGAATAGCATCAATATTTGATGCGCTGGCGTCTCTATCCGCGTTACGGCTACTATCCATTTCAGGATCTTCGGCGCGCGTTGGTTTGATTTCGGCGCTCTCGGGTTCCTCTACATTATGCGGTTCAGTTTTGTTGGCCTTTACCGCTTTTACCTGTGCCGATTTTCCTTTCTTAGCGATGTTTTGCGGGTTGAGTGCTTTGCGCAAATGCCCTCCAAACGTCTCTGCTTTAATCGCCGAACCGTATTCGTTCCACATGTCCACCAACTGGTCGCGGCTGTATCCTTTGTCCATTGCGGCACGAAATACGGCCTTGTTCTCGTTGATCGCGTCAAAGGCCTGAATTGTCGCTGGCTCTACACTTGGCAACCCTTTAATGTGGGCAATGAGTTTCTCTAAATTTTCGGGGGTGATTCCCCTCGGCGTCTTTGCCATGTCGATCTCCTTTTCTGAGTGTCGACTCTTTCAGTAAGAGCAGCCCAAGAAAAAATCCAACAGGCCCGATCTATTTTCTGTGGACAAAGAAGTTGATATCCATTTTGCATGCGGGCTAGACGAAGCTTTTTGGTCGTTTAGCAATGCGAATTAAACTGATTGCCCTACTCCAAAAATAATTTCACACTTTCAGCAGGGTATGCGGACGGTAAAACCGTCTGAGGGTTGCGAATGTGACCCGCCAACAGTTGACGAATCGGTCATTCAAATCTCGTGGGTGATCGAAGGTGATGTGCATGAACAGGGCCCTGTCGGTCGTTCTGATGGAAGTGATGTGGCCCGCCTTCACTCGGTTGAATGTTTCGTCAGTGCTATTGTGGACCGGGTTTTGGGTCGACGCCGGGTATTACTTTGGTGCTGTGATCGAACGCGCCGTGGCTCAGGGATGGGGCGCGTTAAGCATCCTGCGGCTTTTGATTTTTGTCGGCTTTGCGGTGGTATGCTGGTGGCGGCTGTCGCGAGCCGTGGGATGACACTACAAAGTCGCATGGCCGGTCGCGTCATGCGCATGGCCGCATAGATCATGATTCCCCAGCACTTCGATCACGCGGCAATCGGCGATGGTGCCATGGGCGCATTGGGCAATCATCCGTTCCAACTCGACTTCCAGGGCGCGCAGGCGGGCAAGGCGGTCACGCACGGCGACAAGTTGTGCCTTTGCGATCTGATCCGCTGCCGCACAGGATTGATCGGGGGTATCGGACAGGCTGAGCAAGTCGCGGATGGCCTCCAGCGTGAAGCCCAGCTCGCGGGCATGGCGGATGAAAGTCAGCCGGTCCATTGTGGCCGAGCCATAAAGGCGCTGATTTCCGGCGCTTCTTTCCGCTTCGGGCAGCAGACCGATTTCTTCATAATAGCGGATCGTCGGCACTTTGACGCCGGCAGTCTTGCTTAACTTTCCGATGGTCAGCATAAAAAACCTCTTGAACCTCTAGTTGCTAGAGACATTAAAGATGGGAATCAATAAGGGCAATGCCTTGACCAGACCGGAGACAGATATGACCACGCCACCCATTGAACAAACCGAAAGCAGTTGCGAATGGACCGTTTCGGGCATGGACTGCGGATCTTGTGCCAATAAAATCAAGGATGCCGTGGGGCGGCTGCCGGGGGTTTCTGATATCAGTGTGGCACTGATGACGGAACGCCTGCGGTTGACACTGGATGAGGCGCAAACCCCCCGTGGGCGGATTGAGGCGACAGTCAAATCGCTTGGCTACGGCATTGCGCCAAAGGGCGAGGCCGCCGCGCGGAAGGGGTTTGTGATGCCCGTGCAGGCAGATGGGCAGGATCATTCCGATCACGATGGCCATGACCATGACGCCAAATCCAGCCCTGATGCGGGCCACGGGAGTGCAGGCCATGTGCATGACGACCCCGCCGACAGGGGCCGGCCTTGGTATCAGACCTCCAAGGGCCAACTGGTCATCGTGACCGGTATTCTTTTGGTGGTCGCCTGGGCCATCGAACTTTTGACTTCGTCTGAGATCGGCTATTGGGCGTTCTTTGTTGCCTGCCTGATCGGAGTAGCACCCGTGGCCAAACGGGCCTTTGCCGCGCTGCGCGTCGGCCAACCTTTTACCATCGAAAGCCTGATGACGATTGCCGCCATTGGCGCGCTGTTCATCAACGCGGCGGAAGAGGCGGCGTTGGTAGTCTTTTTGTTTGCGGTGGGCGAGGTGCTGGAAGGCGTTGCGGCAAACAAAGCGCGTGACGGCATTCGTGCATTAGCCAATCTCGTGCCCAAAACGGCGCTGCTGGAGGAAAATGGCACCACCCGTGAAATTCCCGCGGAAACCCTGACTGTGAGCCAGATCGTGCTGGTGCGTCCCGGTGATCGCATCCCAGCGGATGGTGAGATTGCATCGGGCACAAGTGGCATCGATGAAAGCCCGGTAACGGGCGAAAGCGTGCCGCGCACCAAAGGGCCAGGCGATGCGGTCTTTGCAGGCTCGATCAATACAGAGGCCGCCTTGCGCGTGAGAGTGACCAAAGCTGCGCAGGACAACACAATTTCCCGCATTATCCAATTGGTGGAAGAGGCCGAGGAAGCCCGCGCGCCGACAGAACGGTTCATTGATCGGTTCAGCCGCTGGTATATGCCTGCAATTGTCGGTGTGGCAGCGCTGGTTATCCTCGTGCCCCCTCTCGTGTTCGGGCAGTCGTGGGACACATGGATTTATCGTGGCCTCGCACTTTTGCTGATCGGTTGCCCTTGTGCGCTGGTGATTTCGGTGCCTGCGTCCATTGCCTCGGCCATGTCTGCAGGTGCGCGCAAGGGGCTGTTGATGAAGGGCGGGGCCGTGATCGAGGCCGCCGCCAAGACCACCCATGTGGCCTTTGATAAGACCGGCACTCTGACGCATGGTCGCCCGGTTGTGACGGATGTGGTTCCGTTGGGGGCGTTGGAGGAAAGCGCCGTGTTATCACTTGCGGCAGCGGTTGAGGCCGGCTCAAACCATCCGCTCGCCATGGCAATCTCCGGCAAGGCCAAGGACGCAAATGCGCCTGTATTGGCGGCGAAAGACGCCCGCGCGATCCTGGGTAAAGGGGTTGAGGCAGTGATCGACGGCGCGTCCGTCTGGGTCACCAACCCCAAATATGCGATGGAACAAGGCGGCTTGGACGGTATTGGGTTGCGGCGCGCGACAGCGCTGGAGGAAGAAGGCAAGACCGTTGCCGTGCTTTACCGTGCCCGCGAACCCCTTGCCCTGTTTGGGCTGCGGGACGAACCGCGCAGCGATGCCGTCGATGCGGTGCGCCAGTTGCGCGCCATGGGGATCACACCAGTGGTTCTGACAGGCGACAACCCACGCACGGCAGCGGCTATTGCGGGCGGCCTCGGCATAGAGTTTCAGGCGGAAATGATGCCCGAGGACAAGCTGGCGGCAATCAAGAAGATGGGTGAGACCGGTCATGTGATGATGATTGGTGACGGCATCAATGACGCGCCGGCGCTGAAACAGGCGTCGGTTGGCGTGGCGATGGGATCGGGCACCGATGTGGCGCTGGAAACCGCCGATGCCGCCATTCTTCGCGACCGGGTTACGGATGTGCCTGCGCAGATCCGGTTGGCGCGGGGTGCTATGGCCAATATCCGCCAGAACGTGACGCTCGCACTGGGGCTGAAGGCGGTCTTTCTCGTGACCTCCGTGTTGGGAATTACTGGGCTGTGGATCGCCATTCTGGCTGATACCGGTGCCACCGTGCTGGTGACCCTAAACGCGCTGCGCCTGTTGCGCTTTGACCCTGAGCGGGAGGGATGACGTGATATCACTGTTTGGGTGGGTCGTTCTTGCCATTTTGGCGACATATCTTGCTCTGTTCGTCTGGGGCAATGCGATGGCCTCGCGTGCAATAGGACGATCGGTCTGGCTGTTTGGCAAGGCCAAGGGCAGCGACCGAGTCGCCGCGCTTGGGTTTCGCTCATCCTTTGTGGTGGCAGGCTTTGGACCAATGCTTTGGCTGGCAGTTCCGGCACTGCACAAGACTGACCCGCTGTGGACCGAAGGCGCGTTTCCCGGCCTTGGGATCATTGGTATTTGCGTCGCAGCAGTTGGCGCGATGGTCGCCGTTCTGGCGCAAAAGTCGATGGGCACCTCTTGGCGGGTCGGGGTTCCTGAGGTTGATACCGGAGCTCTGGTTCAGGCCGGGTTGTTTCGCATCAGCCGCAATCCGACTTTCTTGGGGCAAGCTATGCTGTTGGCCGGTGTGGCACTGGCGATCCCAGCGCTGCCGACCGCGGCGGCTGTCGTGATATTCCTGACCTCGGCCAGCCTGCAAATCCGATCAGAGGAAGCTGCTTTGGCCCGCACGCTTGGGCAGCCCTACCTAGCATATTGCAAGGATGTTCCGCGCTGGATCGGATTGAAAATGGAAATTCCGGAAACGCGTCTTGCGATGGGTTTTGTTCTGGTTTGGGTGGTCGCTTTTGATCAGATCACAAAACTCATGGCGCTTGTCTGGTTGACGCAAGGAGATCCCTATCCTGTTTCGCCCGGCTTTAATCTCGCACTTGGTTTCAATGAAGGTGCCAGTTTTGGCTTGTTGTCCGGGGTCATGGCAGGCAGGCCATGGGCCATGATTGCCCTGACGGGTGGTTTGACACTGCTCATGGCCATCATGGCATTGCGGACAAACAACAGATGGGAACGGCTGGGGCTGACTCTGATCGTCGGTGGATCGCTCGGGAACATCATTGATCGGGTGCGGCAAGGCATGGTGACAGATTTTCTCGACGTCTATTGGCGGACGTGGCATTGGCCGACTTTCAATATGGCCGATGTGGCGATCAGCCTTGGGGCGGTAGCATTGATTTTGGCAATGCTGCGTAAGGCACCTGAGCAGGAGAATGCCGATGCGTGAAAACGGATTCCTTACAACTTTCCGTTTGGAAGGGGCGCTGGCGGTAGCTTTCGGGATTGCCCTTGTCGCCACCCTGGCCGCGCTGTTCATCGGTGAGGTCTTGGGTCAGATGCCCTGCACTCTGTGTTGGTATCAGCGCATCGCCATGTTTCCTTTGGTGCCGATATTAGGGATCGGAGCATTGCGCGGGGATACAGGCGTGCGGATATACGCGCTGCCCCTCGCACTGGCGGGGCTCGCATTGGCACTTTGGCACAGCGGGCTGTATGCAGGGTTGATCCCTGCCGCCATCGCACCTTGCACCGCATCAGGTTCGTCCTGCACAGATCAGGCACAGCTGGTCCTTGGGCTGCCCTTGCCCCACCTATCCACCATCGCTTTTGCGGCCGTCCTGGCCGATCTCAAGTTGCTAAAAGTATCCCGCGCATGAATCGCCGCGCTTTTGTTCTCGGCTCGACCGCTTTGGGCGTGATAGCCTTTGGTAGCGGCGCCTTTTACGTCACCCGTCAGCGTGACGCCGCCCTTGCCGCAGCAACAGCCCCTGTTATCGATGACGCTGTTCTGATCCGAGCTTACACCATGTCGCATAGTGCAGCCCTTTACCTTATCGGCCCGAAGGGTGATTGGTTGCGCCAATTCGACTATGGCACCCCTGCCGATGCCATTCTTTCCGATCTGAAATCGAGGTTCTGACACATGAAAAATCTCCTTCCTGCAATGGCATTTTTGTTGGCGGCCCCAATGGCGCAAGCCTGTGAAACCTTTACGAGCGGCGATATCAGCGTCCAACAGGCTTGGTCCCGTGCCTCTATCGGAACGGGGCGCCCAGCGGTTTTGTATCTGGAGATCACCAACGACGGCGCCATGGATGACGCCCTACTTGGCCTCACGACACCGGCGGCCAGCATGCCGATGCTGCATGAAACCACTGTCACAGATAGTGTCGCCGCGATGCCCCATGCTGCATCAATTCCCGTTCCAGCAGGCCAAACTGTGGCTCTGTCTCCGGGAGGATTTCACGGGATGCTCATGGGCCTGACCGCGCCGCTGGTCGAAGGCGAAAAATTTCCTATCACTCTGACTTTCGAGAAGGCAGGCACGCTTGATGTGACGGTGGATATTTTGTCGATGCGGGCACAGGAGGCTGCGTGCGTCGACGCCAAGTAATCCTCTCGCTTGCCGGAGTGGCAGGGGCTGCGGCTTTCATGTTGGGATTGGGGGCATGGAAAGCGCGTAACCGCGCCGTTCCCAACGCACTGCTACCATTGCGCTTAACGAAAATGGACTGGCGTCTGACCAATCACCTAGGGCAAGAGGTCACCGTCGCAGAATGGCGGGGACGCCCTGCCATGGTGTTTTTTGGCTTTACCTATTGCCCCGATGTTTGCCCAACCACGCTGCTTGATATTGCTGACTGGTTGGAAGCGCTTGGCTCAGACGCCGACAGGCTGATGGTCGCTTTGATCACAGTCGACCCGGAGCGTGACACACCGGATGTGCTTGCGGATTACCTATCTAATTTCGACCCGCGGATCATTGGCCTTACCGGCAGTATGGGCGAGACAGCCTGCGCGGCCGCTGATTTTCGCATCAGCTTTGAGAAAATGCCTACCGTGGACGGCGACTACACCATTAACCACACTGCGGGCGTTTTCCTGTTCTATGCCAACGGGCGATTTGCCAGCATCATTGACTTCCACGAGGATCGGCGTTTCGCTGTTCCAAAATTACGCCGCATTCTTGCCTGAGGAGAAGCTCACCATGTCTTTTGCCACCTTAACACGCCGCCACCTGATGTTGATCGCCGGAGCTTCAGCCATCGCCCGGCCGGCCCTTGCAGCAGATCCTGCCGTTCATGTCGTCAAGGATCGAAACTGTGGATGCTGTTCGGCTTGGGTCGATGTTCTGCAGACCGAAGGTTTTGCGGTTACCACCGAGGACAGTCTTGGAACCTTGCTGATGCAGTATAAATCCGACAATGGTATCCCGCAGGACATGATCTCATGCCATACTGGCCGGATTGATCAGTATATGCTGGAAGGCCATGTGCCACCATCCGATATAAGGCGCCTTCTGGTCGAGCGCCCCGATGCCATCGGCTTGGCAGTGCCTGGTATGCCTTACGGTTCTCCGGGGATGGGGCCGGAAAGCGAGCGCGAGGCGTATGATGTGTTCCTGATCCGGCGCGACGGCACGACCGAAGTTTTTTCGCGCTACGAGGCTGCGTGAGCCATGGTCGTTTGTTCTATTTCGTCCTCGCTTAAGCGAGACTACACACTCTAGGCGCGTTTAGAGACGCCTGATACCGGCTATATTGTCGAATGGTTTAGACCGTTTGTGCGTCAATTATGCGCCAGTCGTAACCGGCCGCCTTGGGATAGCGCCTGCTTGAACTAAGTATTTTCCGGATGGGCTTTTCTGTTGCAGATTTTCGATTGAGCGCAATCGGGCAAACTCACTAAAGGTTTATGATTGCGCAAAGAATGGCGTTTTTTGCCATCTGAGACATTGATGACAAGTTCGAAGTCTGGGCGGGAAGTGGGGATCATATTTCGGATTGTCAGGCTCTATAGGTCTATGGGGTTCGTTCTGATATTTTGATATTCGTTTGTTAGAGCCATTTTCTCATAATACTCGGTGCCAGTGTTAGAAGCCGCCCAGCACGACCGGCGGCACGTCTGCTATTCTCTACAGTGACGTGGACGCAGCCCAATGGGCAAAGGTTCCGTGGCACATTGGTAAGGGGCTGTCATGCGACCGAAGCGGGGAAGCCAACCTTCATCAGCGCGGCTACCACAGCCGCCCCATCAGTATTGCTTTCGACGAAGACCTTTCGCGCTGGCATATCGAACTCAATGCGTGCCGATGGATCGAGGCTGTGAATTGTTTTGTCTACGGTAGATTTGCAGTGGCCGCAGCTCATGTCGGGGATGTGGAAGGTTGTCATTGGAATCTCTCTGTTTGTTTTTTACAGATCAACCCGCCGCAAGCGCAGCGCGTTGGTGATGACGGAGACTGAGGACAAGCTCATCGCCGCTGCCGCAATCATTGGCGACAGCAGCAGTCCCGTGACCGGATAAAGCAGCCCAGCCGCGATTGGCACGCCGACAGCATTGTAGGCAAAGGCGAAAAACAGGTTTTGCTTGATATTGCGCAAAGTGGCTCGGGCCAGTTTTCTTGCCCGCACGATGCCCATCAGGTCACCGCCCAAAAGCGTGATGCCAGCACTTTCCATCGCCACATCTGCGCCGGTCCCCATGGCTATACCAACATCTGCTGCCGCCAAAGCGGGCGCGTCATTTACCCCGTCACCTGCCATTGCGATTTTGTGCCCGTCACGGCGCAATTGGTCTATCAGGTTCTTTTTGTCCTCGGGCAAGACACCTGCCCGCACCTCGTCAATACCAAGTTTGCTTGCTACCGCCTGCGCGGTGCGTTCATTGTCGCCTGTCGCCATGATGACGCGCAGGCCTTGCGCATGCAGCGCCTTGATGGCCTGCGCGGTGCTTTCCTTGATCGGGTCAGCCACCGCCACGATGCCAGCAATCGCGCCATCCACGGCGACGAACATCGCGGTCTTGCCCTCAGTCCGCATCGCATCCGCCTTTTCCTCGGCCTGCGCCGTGTCCAAGCCCATTTCTTGCATCATTGCCGTGTTGCCAAGGGCCACAGCGCGGCCGCCAACAGTGCCGCGCACGCCTTTGCCGGTAACGGACTCGAAATCCGCAGCTTCTTGCCGGTCAGCACCTTGCGCTTCGGCTCCCTCGACAATGGCCTCGGCCAAGGGATGTTCCGAGCCGCGCTCAAGAGCGGCGGCCATTGACAGAAGGTCGGACTCAGTGACGTCTCCAAGCGCAACGATATCGGTCAGCTTTGGCTTGCCCATGGTCAGCGTGCCGGTTTTATCCACGATCAACGTATCTACGCTTGCCATACGTTCCAGCGCTTCGGCATCCTTGATCAGCACGCCTGCCTGTGCCCCGCGTCCGGCCGCCGTAGTGATTGAAATCGGGGTGGCAAGACCAAGCGCGCAGGGGCAGGCAATGATCAGCACCGAAACTGCGGAGGCGATGGCATAAACCAGCGCAGGCTCTGGCCCAAAGATCATCCAGACAACAAAGGCCAGAAGTGCCGTGCCCACCACAGTCGGCACAAACACCGCCGACACCCGGTCAGCCATGCCTTGGATCGGCGCACGTGAGCGGCGGGCGTTCGACACCATCGCCACGATCTGCGCGAGCACCGTGTCAGACCCGACCTTGCCCGCCTCAATGACCAAAGACCCGTTTTTGTTGATCGTAGCCCCAGTCACGGCATCTCCTGCACCCTTTTCAACGGGCATGGATTCGCCTGTCAGCATGCTTTCATCCAGATTGGACCGCCCCTCGATCACCACACCATCCACCGGGACGGCATCGCCGGGGCGCACACGAAGGCGGTCACCCTCCATGATGTTTTCCAGCGGGGCATCGTATTCGGTGCCGTCTGGCAGGATGCGCCGCGCAGTTTTTGGTGCAAGGTCAAGCAAGGCGCGGATAGCATCCCCTGTGCGCTCCCGCGCTCGCAACTCCAGCACCTGTCCCACGAAAACCAGCGTGATGATCACCACCGCCGCCTCAAAATACGTGCCGACGCCTTGGCCCATCCGGTAGGCATCGGGAAAGACGCCTGGCAGAAAGGTTGCCACGATTGAATAGAGATAGGCCGCCGCCACGCCAAGGCTGATCAGCGTCCACATGTTCGGGGATCGGTTGACCAGCGAGTCCCAACCACGCTTGAAGAAGGGCGCTGCGGCCCACAGAACAATTGGCGTCGCCAACACAAATTCCAGATAGCTAGCGATCTGATGGCCGATCCAATCACGCACCGGCAGGCCGACGAATTCCCCCATCGTCAAAACGATGAGCGGCACCGCTGCCGTCGCGGAAATCCACATCCGGCGCGTGAAATCTGTCAATTCTTCGCTGGGCTCGTCTGTTGGTAGCATCGGCTCCAGCGCCATACCGCAGATCGGGCAGGCACCGGGCGCGTCACGGACAATCTCGGGGTGCATCGGGCAAGTGTATTGCTTGTCAGCCGCTACCGTCTTCTTGCGATCTTTGGCGCGTCCCTGCGCATAGAACCATGGATCACCCCTGAATTTCGTCTGGCATTTGTCAGAGCAGAAATAGAAAGTCGCGCCCTCAGATTTTGCTTGGCGCGTCTCAGGTCCAACCACAACCGTCATACCGCAGACCGGATCCGTTGCCGTTTCAGCGCCCTCGGGGATCTTCGACAATGTGTGTGAATGATCATGTTCCATGGTGTCACAGCTTTCTGTTGGATTTCTTTGGCCTAAGCCATCCAGTAACTGGAAGCTCAAGCTTTATTCGTCGTCGCATTCGTCTATATGGTGCGAGCCGGACGCTGCCGCGCGAAAACACCTGCACCGCTTGCGCCATCAACTTTCCTTTTCGGTGTTTTGTCTCAACGCGACCCATAGCAGGGGCAATCCGGTGAGCAGTCCAAGTCCCAAGACCGCCCAAGTGGTGCGGCCCATGTCTCCGCTGATCGCTTCAACGCCAAAATGCGCAAGCACGAAGCTTGTTGGGATAATTCCTGCCAATGTTGCCACGGCGAAACGCCACAGATGCAGGCAACTTAGCCCTGCCGCATAGCTGATCATGTCAAAGGACACGAAGGGCATCAGGCGGCTGGCAAATACGGTCCGTGTCAGGGCGTTCTGCGACCCCAGTAACCCTGCATCAACCTTTGCACCGAACAGGCGCCGCAGCGCGTCGCGCCCGAGATTTCTGGCCAGCCCAAACGCGATCAGCGCGCCAAGTTCGGCACCTATGACTACCTGCACCGTGCCCCAGATGTGGCCATAGGCGGCACCAGCCGCCAAGGCTATCGGAGCGCTGGGAAGGGGGCTAACAACCACCGCGACAGTCATCAGACCGATGATCAACAAAGGTCCCCAGAGGCCCGCCCGCGCCACCATTGCCTCAAGCGCGTCTCGGTCCATAAGCTGACGGGCATCAGCCAATAGTGACGGCGCGAACCACCAAAGCGCAAGCATGGCGATCCCGAGAATTGCCATCGTTACAAGGAGGCCTCGGCGCAGGCTCATCTCAAATCTCCTCGACAGCCTTGGCTAAAAGGTCACGCACCTGACCCGCCACCGCATGCAGTGCCGCGTTATCAATTCCCTGCATTGAAGCTAAAGGATCAATCGCACTGACCTTCAGGCTGCCATCAACGGCTTCAAAACCAGCGCCCGTTATCAGGCGGTTGATTGTATAATCCATTATATTTCCTTTTGGGTTCATTTGCGCAGGTATTTGACCAACGCCGCGATTGCGAGGACGACCAAAACAAGGATGACGATCATCCATATCCAGCCGAAGCCCATTCCGTAACCATATCCGTTCATCATCGCTCTTACCTATCCTGTGATAGCTTCTTATCTGCTGATAAACACTGCTCAGGCCCATCTCGGGCAATCGCCGTTTGCAGCGTCGCGCGCAGATTTAAGCGTCGCATACCGCACAAGCGCCGTATCGTTTTCGCCGCGCCAGCGCTGTTATCCCTTCCGTTCGTTGCAAACGGAGATCGAAACCAATTGGAACTCTGGGCCTTCCAGCTACAGGAAGGTCAAGAGCATCACGAAAGAAGTGATCGCATATTGAGACGCAGGGATTTTCATAGCGACCCTGCCGCAGAACAGCGGACGTATCCGCGGTATCCGGTGTTCAGCCCTGCATCGAGGGTCATGGTCAGGTTTGCATCAACAGCCCTGTCAGATGGTGTGATTGCTAAACCATCAACTTGGCCCAAGGTCATCCGAACTCCATCGGCAGTGAACCCGCCAGAATTGTCACCGACCAATTTCACCAAATCACCACTGATCTTGAACAACGCGGTTTCTGCGCCGTCTATTTTTCCCACGACCAGCACTGGATGGCTGTCTGGCGTATAGCTGAAACGGCAGGTTTCCCCTTCAGGAAACAAGCGCGCTATTTCGTCATTTCTCATGAACTCCGGGTCAAGACCTGCCACTTCTGCGGTGGCCATCGCTTGGTCAAGCGTCACAATCTCTGCAGGCGCCGGATCGGGCAGGTCTTCTTTGATCCCATTCGCGTCAATATCATTGATAAGGTAGCGCATCTCTGCGATTTCCTTGTCTTGTGCAAAAATGATCCCGTCCGCCATCTTTCGCACACGCGCGTCCGCGATGTTGGCGCGACCTGATGTCATAATGGCAATCGAATGGTGCGGGATCATCGCGCGCATGTAAGAGGTGTCGCCGACCGTCACTTGGCTGCGAACCAGCCACAGTGATCCGCCAAAAAACACCGCTGCCGCTGCAAATATCGCCAAGTTGACCGATTTGCTTGGATACATCGAAAACATGAAAGCCAACATGATGATCGCCATAACGGCTCCCATCAAAACGGCCATGTAAGCCCGCGTCTCAGACCAAAAAATATGGCTGAGCAAATAAGTGTTCAGATACATCAAACCGAACATGACCACCGTCGATGTCGAAATCATTGCAAAGAAACGTCCATAAGTCATTGTTTGTCCCCCGGATGGCTTGTTCTTTTAACAAAACGATCTTCCTAGGCTGGAGGGTTCCCAAAATTATTGAAATAGTGCCGGAACTCACGGGTTTGTCAGAAACCATTCAGGGAAGGAGGCGTTGACAGAGGGCCGAGCTTGCGCCATCGATGTTGCATGAAACAAGGGAATTCCATTGCAGGTGTGATCAAGGTGCTTGCGTGCCTTGTATTTGCGTTTGCCTTGGCGGTTTTCCCATCGACCTCGGCGCATGCGGCGATTGGTATTCATAGTGACCATTCTGAGGTCACACAAAGTGCTGGCCACACAGCCGAATTGGCCCATGCGCACGCCGCTACACAAATGGATTGCGACACAAGCACCGGAAAATCTTCTTCCGATACAGGCCTTCATCAATGCTGTGCGGGCATGTGTCTGGCGGCGATTCTGATTGATGGTTTTGCGTCGCCGCTTGCCGATGCCACGCCGCTTGACCCTGTTATGCTCCATTCGACGCTTGTCGCAGCTGATAGCAATGGCTTTTTGCGGCCTCCCAAACACCTGATCTGACCTCCGGCCCCGCGGGGTCGGCCTCTTTGCGCGGGCTCCGCGCGAATTGTCCTTTGATCAGGTAATACACATGAAATCCCAAATCCTAACCGGGGCTTGTGCCTTGGCGCTTGGTGCCTGTGCATCTACGCCAGCACCGCTTCCCGATACCACCGCCTTACAGGCCGCAAGCCTTCCTGGGGCCGCCGCTCCGCTGCGCGCCGCAGACCCGCTAGCCGGTTACACCTATCGCGCCCCGACCGGGCCGCGCGATTGGCGTGACGTCAATCAAGAACAGACGGAGGGCAACTGATGCGCCTCCTTAAAAACCCTTTGCTTATTGCGGGTCCGCTGTTGTTGAGCGCCTGTGTCGGGGCCGTTCCCGGCGCCTATACGAATAACAAAGCCGGATTTGCGGCCGTCTCGAGCCAAACCTCTGCGGCAATCGGAAAACAAACCGCCTTTGCCCAATCACAGGCTGAAAATGACGCCTTGCGCCAGCAGGTTCAGGCCTTGGTGCGCGGCAAGCGCATCGGTGCAGACACCGCTGTTCAGGCGGCGCTATTCAGCAATAAGGGCCTTCAAGCCTCCTATGCCAACGTAGGGCTTTCTGCCGCAGAGGCTTGGCAGCAATCGACCCCAGAAAACCCTGTGGTATCAATAGGCCTACTAGGGATAGGCGCGCCCGAGCTGGGCGCATACCGTGCGATTGAGGGCTTGTTGCGGGTCAATGTTCTGGATGCCACAACGCGCAAACAGCGGGTCGCAATTGCCGATGCCGGCTTTCAGCAAGCCCAGCAATCGGCCGTTCATGACACGTTGGCGCTCGCCAATCAAACGCGGGTTGCATGGATCAACGCCGTCGCCGCGTTTGAAACGGTCAGCTATCTGACCCAAGCCAAGCGCACCTCGGATGCGGGGTCGGAATTGGCGCGTAAATTGGGCGAAACCGGTGCGCTGAACAAGGCGGGGCAAGCACGTGAGCAAGCCTTTAATGCGGAACTTGCGGGACAGGTTGCCATGGCACGGCTGAACGCAACCCGTGCGAAGGAGGAGCTGACACGGCTGATGGGGCTATGGGGTGATGATGTGAATTTCACCGTCCCCGATGCGTTACCCGCCTTGCCAAATTCGGTTGGCAAGATCCGCAATCTGGAGGCAAAGGCCTTGGCGAACCGCGTTGACCTCCGGATCGCAAAGCTGGGGCTAGAGGCACAAGCCGCAGCTTTTGGCCTGACCGACCAGACCCGGATCGTCAGCGATCTGGAGATTGTCGCAGGGGCCGAGTTGGAACGTGAGGTTGGCGATGACGGAGACATCGAAAAGGTCGTGACTCCGCAAGTCGAACTTGAGTTTGCCATTCCCATCTTCGATTCTGGCAAGGCGCGGATGCGCAAGGCCGAATTGTCCTATCTGCAAGCCGCCAATGTGCTGGCAGAAAAGGCCGTCAACGTGCGGTCCGAAGCACGCGGGGCGGAGGTTGCCTATCACGCGTCCTATAAAATCGCGCGCCATTACCGCGATGTCGTCGTGCCGCTGCGCACGACGGTCGAGGAAGAGGGCCTGCTGTCTTACAATGGCATGATCACCAACACATTCGAGCTTTTGACAGATGTGCGCGAAAAGCTTGCCGCACAGCTGGAGGCGGCAAATGCCAAGCGTGATTTCTACCTCGCGCAGGCCGAGCTGACAGCTGCGATCTATGGCGGCGGGTCGGGTGGTTCAGGGGCAAGCGAAGGCCCGGCAATCGCTGCTGGGGGGGCAGGCCATTGACCCAAAATTTGAAAGGATTTCCGATGTTGAACAGACGTCAATTGATCGGGGTAGGGGCAGCGGGTGCTGCGCTTGTATCCTCGCAAGCTTGGGGCAAGACCACGAATATGGGTCTGCCCGAGGCCGCCCAGATGGACAGCGCCAGCACGTTAATCACGCCGCGCCCCAATTCGGGGCCGGATTATACGCCCGTGGTCACGCTGAACGGCTGGACCCTGCCGCACCGCATGAACGGCAACGTCAAAGAGTTCCACCTCGTCGCAGAACCTGTGGAACGCGAGCTTGCCGATGGCATGATCGCCCATCTTTGGGGCTATAACGGCCAATCCACCGGCCCCACGATTGAGGCCGTGGAAGGCGACCGCGTGCGCATTTACGTCACCAACCGCCTGCCGGAACATACCACGGTGCATTGGCACGGGCTTATCCTGCCGTCTGGCATGGACGGGGTTGGTGGGCTGTCGCACCCAGGCATTCCACCCGGCAAGACCTATGTTTATGAGTTTGATCTGACCAAATCAGGCACTTTTATGTATCACCCGCATGCGGATGAGATGGTGCAGATGGCGATGGGGATGATGGGGTTTTTCATCGTTCATCCCAAAGACCCGACGTTCATGCCCGTGGACCGCGATTTCCTGATCATGCTCAACGCATATGACATTGATCCCGGCACCTATGTTCCACGGATCATGACCATGACCGATTTTAACCTCTGGACATGGAACAGCCGGATCTTCCCAGATATCGACCCGCTGGTGGTCAACCGTGGCGATCGCGTGCGGGTGCGGGTTGGCAATCTGACCATGACCAACCATCCGATCCACATGCACGGCTATGATTTCAAGGTTACCTGCACCGATGGCGGCTGGGTGCCCGAAAGTGCGCAATGGCCGGAGGTGTCGATCGACATTCCGGTTGGCGCAATGCGGGCCTATGAATTTGTGGCCGACCATCTTGGGGATTGGGCGATCCATTGTCACAAATCCCACCACACAATGAATGCGATGGGCCATGATGTGCCGACATTCATTGGCGTCGACAAAAAGCCGCTGACCCAGAAAATCCGTGAATTCCAGCCGGAATACATGCCGATGGGCACCGCTGGCATGGCCGATATGGGCGTTATGGAAATGCCGCTGCCTGACAACACCATCCCGATGATGACCGGTTGGGGGCCATATGGCCCGATTGAAATGGGCGGCATGTTTTCGGTTGTGAAGGTCCGCGAAGGCATTGGGCCCGACGATTACTCCGACCCCGGTTGGTATGAAAATCCACCCGGCGAACAAGCCTATGAATGGACAGGCGAGTTGCCTGAATTCGCCACCAATACCAACCCGAAAACCCAGATTACGCCTCGCCCAGCGTCTGCGGACAAAGGCTAACCCCGAACGGCCCTGAATGGGCCACCCGATATACAGGAACACAAAATGAAACTTACCCTTGCGACGACCCTTCTCGCCTTGACCCTCTCCCCTGCCTTTGCGGGCGGCACCCACGGCGGTGGCCATGGTGAGATGATGGAAGTGGGCATGCCTGCCAAAATGACTGGCAACATGACCAAAGTCAGCGTTTCGCTGGTCGAAACCGACGACGGCGAAATGCTGTTTGAACCGCGCGAGTTCGCTTTCAAGGCCGGTGAAACCGTGCAGTTCACCATTACCAATGATGGCGAGCAAGAGCATGAGTTTGTCATGGATACCTTGGACAACAATGCCAAGCACAAGAAGGTGATGGAGCAATTCCCGGAGATGGAACATGATGACCCCAACGCAATCCGCCTGCAACCCGGCGAAAAGGGCACCATCGTGTGGACCTTTGCGAACGCGGGCGGCTTTGAGTTCGCTTGCCTTATCCCCGGTCACTACGAGGCCGGAATGCACGGCGCGCTGACCGTCAACTAATCCCCAAACCCAACCAAAGGACGATCCAATGAACATTTTCAAAACACTCTCGCTGGCAACTTTGGCTTTGGCGGCATCGCTGTCGGTCGCTGCGGCCGAAACCTACACCAAAGGCACCATCAAAAAGCTGGACGCCAACGCTGGCAAAGTCACCATTATCCACGAGGAATTGGTTGATCTTGGCATGCCCGCGATGACGATGGTGTTCCGCGCCGATGAGACGATCATCGCCAAATTGGCTGAAGGCAAAGATGTCGAGTTTCTGGCCGACCGTGTGAACGGCAAGCTGACTGTGACAGCCCTGAAGTAACGCTCAAATGGGGCGTTGGGTTTCCCTCAGCGCCCCAAGTTCGCGCGTCAATATGAAAGAGACCGACATGAATAAACTGGCACTTCTGTTTGCTGCCATAGCCCTTGCAACCGGCACTTGGTATGTGGTGCAATCAAAATCCGATAACACCAATAATACCGCCGCCGCTCCACTTACGGATGGCGCTATGGTTACGGTTTCACTGCCGACACGGTTGACGGAACAAGAGCAAATGGGAAACCGCGCCTATGATGCGGTGTGTGCGGCCTGCCACGGCGCCAATGCACAAGGTCAGGAAGGCGTTGCCCCACCTTTGATCCACCGCATTTATGAACCGAGCCATCACGGGGATATGGCTTTTGTCATGGCCGCCCAAAACGGCGTTCGGGCGCATCATTGGAAATTTGGCGATATGCCACCAGTAGAAGGCGTCACCAACGCGGATATTCTGAACGTTGTGGCCTATGTGCGGGCCTTGCAGCATGAAAACGGGATAAACTGACTGGAGATCGCCGCAAGATATCGGGCATGCGCGAACCACTTTATGTCCGGTGCGATCCTGATGGGCAAAGCGTGCCGCGGAAAATGGCCTCTACCACGCAGGCAGAGGCCATCTTTTTTTCTTATGGCAATTTCATCTCGCTGTAATCGCCGCGCACGTAGAGCTTTACAGTCACGTCCTGCTCGCCCCGGTTGCGCCAGAACCAGCCGTGATTGCCAGTGAATGCGGCAGTTAGGATACCTTCATCGTCAGCAACGGCACGGCCCTTTTCGTAGCTGATGTTTTCCCCACCAACGTCGCCGTGCAGATCGAAGTTGACGACGCCATTCTCAACGACCCAGCGAAACTCAGCCACTGCGCCGTCTTCCATAACGAGCTTGACCTCGGTCCCTTCGCCCGGCGTAAGGGTGACGCTGAATTGATCCGTCCATTCTGGTTCTGCGGTCTGTGCATGAGCTGTGCCGACAAAGAAGCTAAATAACCCACCGCCGAGACTGGACTGCTGTTTGCTAGAGCCACTGTTTTGTAGCTCCTGAAGACGGTCGGCTTCGGCCTCTTCAGCAAGTTGGCCTTTGATCTCACCCATTTCAGCAAGCCCGATGGCCTTGCCTACGCCGGTGGGGTCGATTCCATATTCCGAGGGCAAGACGACGGTGATGAGAATAACGATGGCCGCGGCGGCGGCGGCGATCGTGGATTTGATAAGCTGCGCAGATGTTGGCAGCTCATCAAGGTTTGGTTTGTTTCCGTTATGCATTTTCATAGCCTCCAAAATTTCAACCGACGAAGTAGCCTGTCATCTGCATTCCAAACAGAATGAAGCCGGCGGACATCATCACGACATTTGCGGTATAGGCATGTTTCCAAAAGCTGGTGGTCTTGCGCCAATAGCCCATGACAATCAGAATCATAGCTAGGGCGATCAACTGACCGATCTCGACGCCTACATTGAAGGCCAGCAGGTTTGGTATCAGGCCGTCCTGTGCGATCTCATATTCCAGAATCTTGGTCGCCAGACCCAGCCCGTGGAAGAAACCGAAGATCAACGTTGCAGCTTTGGTATTAGGTTGGAAACCGAACCACCGCTGGTAAGCCCCCAGATTGTCGAGCGCCTTGTAGACCACCGACAGTCCGATGATGGCGTCGATCAGGTAGGCGCTGACATTCCAGCCGAAATAGACACCGGCCAGCATTGTTGTTGAGTGGCCGATGGCAAATAGGCTGACGTAGAGGGCAACGTGCTTCATTTTGTAGAGGAAGAAGACGACGCCAAAGAGGAACAGCAGATGGTCATATCCGGTGACCATGTGCTTGGCCCCCAGATACATGAAGGGGATCAGCTTCATGCCGCTGACCTCTTGGATATAGCCCTTGTCACCTTCGGTGACAGCATGAGCATAGGCCGTGGTCGCGAAGGCGAGTAACGCCAGCATGACCATTGCCATAAGGATCAGGGATTGCCGCAAAGGATGCGACAAAGGCCCCGACCCATAGGATCGGTTGTTTATCATTGTAATTTTCCGCTTTGTGAAAGGAGTTGATAGTTACGTCGTTGGACGCAATTTCATCCTCGCGGAGGTCGATCCAGATCGGCGATACTATGACTGGGCAATGCGCTATTGGCGATGCGCCAGTTAGAGCGGGTCGGCATCATCGTCCCAGATGCTTTGCGATCGGGGAGGAATGCGACATTGTGATCGTGGTCGGCCACATCATGGCCGTGGCCATGGTATGCATCCAATACACTGACCACTTCTTCGTGGGCATGACCATGCTCCGCGATCTCGGTTTGATGATCCGTCACGATCTGTGTGAGTTCAGGCATATCATGTGCCGCAATCCGTGCGTTGGATACCAACAGCATAGAGACCGCCAAAACGACGGTCAGCATAAGCCTGACATGAAATCCGATCTGCTGTCTCATTTTACCCGCAATTTTGCGGGTTAAGGCCCGCTTGCTTTATCCCCCCAGGGGGGTTACGCCTGTCTTATGACAGATCACCACACCCATGCAACCCACCCCGATATCGTAAAGCGGCTGAAACGTGCCAATGGTCACCTTCAGAGCGTTATCGCGATGATCGAAGGTAATAGACCCTGCACCGATATCGCCCAGCAACTCCATGCGGTTGAGAAGGCAATCCTGCAAGCCAAGCGTACGTTAATCCAAGACCACATCGATCACTGTCTTGATGAGGCGATTGTCGGAACGGGTGACACATCCGCTGTGGCAGACTTCAAGGCCATCACCAAATACCTTTGAGGGATCACTATGCTCGCAGTCCTTGCCGACCGCACTTACCGCCATTTATTTTTGGCCCAGATTGTGGCCTTGCTTGGCACGGGGCTTGCGACCATCGCACTCGGTCTTTTGGCCTATGATCTGTCGGGTGAGCGGGCGGGTCTGGTTCTAGGCACGATTTTCACGATCAAGATGGTGGCCTATGTGGGGATCGCCCCCATCGCGGGGGCGTTTGCAAATCGCTGGCCCAGGCGGGGGATGCTGGTCAGTCTCGATTTGATCCGGGCGGCGGTGGCCCTTTGTTTGCCGTTCGTGAGCGAGGTCTGGCAGGTCTATATCCTGATCTTTGTGCTGCAATCGGCCTCTGCCGCGTTCACGCCGACATTTCAGGCAACCATCCCCGATATCCTGCCCGAAGAAGACCGTTATACCCGCGCGCTATCCCTGTCGCGGTTGGCCTATGACTTGGAGAACATCATTAGTCCGATGTTGGCTGCGATCCTTCTGGCCGTCGTCAGCTATCATGTCTTGTTCGTCGGCACAGTGATCGGCTTTGTTGGCTCGGCCTTGCTGGTCGTGTCCGTGATGCTGCCCAGCCCACAACCATCGGCGCCAAGAGGCATCTATGATCGCACCACACGTGGCATGCGGATTTACCTCGCCACACCGCGTCTTCGAGGGTTGCTGTCGCTCAACCTCGCGGCGGCAGCAGCTGGTGCGATGGTTCTGGTAAATACTGTGGTGCTGGTCCGCTCACATCTGGGGCTGGGAGACACGCAAGTGGCGATCGCACTCGGCGCATTTGGCGGTGGTTCCATGCTGGCAGCACTGCTTTTGCCCCGTCTACTGGACGGCCGCCCAGACCGCCCCGTGATGATCGGCGGTGCGGCGGTGCTGGTCACCGCTTTACTGGGCCTGTCCCTCATGTCGATGACCTATAGTCTCCAATGGGTCCCGCTTCTTGTAGGCTGGCTAATCATAGGGATTGGGTATTCGGTCGTGTTGACCGCGTCAGGGCGGTTGCTCAAGCGATCCGCACATGCCGAAGACCGACCTGCAGTTTACGCCGCTCAATTTGCGCTGTCTCATGCCTGTTGGCTTGTCACCTATCCACTTTCTGGGTGGTTGATTACGGTAGCCGGGCCAACGACTGCATTTGCCGTGCTTGCATTGCTGGCCGCGGCCGGGATGGCCGGCGGGGTCATTCTTTGGGCGCAAGACGATACAGGAACAATTGAACATACTCATGCTGACCTACCAGTAGATCACCCACATATTCTCTTTGGCCGATCACATAGCCATCCGATCGTCATTGATGACCAACATCCTCATTGGCCACGTGCGTAATTTCTGAAAAGCGGCCGTTGAAATAAAATTGGTGAACGGCAGCAGTTTCCCGCACGGCCAAGCCCGAGGTGTAAGCGTCTTGCGTGACTGCCCTATGTCGTAGTTTGAAACGCCCCGCGTTTGCCGGAGATCTAAAGCTTCATTTCACGCGACCATATCGAGCACGACGCACTTTGCATAGCTGTTCTCTTCAGCTACTGCTGGTGGGATGTTCCCGATTGGGCCATGCGGGCGCCTGTTGTTTAACCAATCGACCCAGCTGAAGGTGGCCTTTTCCATATCCTGCATGTGACGCCACCGGCCCAGACGATCGACCAGCTCAGTTTTGTAGCGCACATTGATCGTTTCCGCGCGGGTGTTGCCATAGGCATCGCCAACGCCCGCGACTGATGGCCCGAAGCCAGCTTCAGACAAGCGCTCAGTGTAGCCTGTGGACAAATATTGCCCTGCCACTACTCGGCAGGGCCATTTGCGCTGAATCTCGCGTTGATCCTTGGTCATAGAACATCTCCTTAGCCCGGAACCCCCGAGCTTAATGAAAATGTTCCACAAGTAACGGCATTCCTACACAACCAGCGTTGAGCGCTCTCAGGTTTGGGTGGTCGGTTGCGATGTCATCTGCATGCATCCAGATGTCGTGCATGGGATAAAACTTCTGAGAAGCGACGGGGGCGCCAAACGTCTTGATCTCGCAGTCGTCGGCTTCTTGAAGGAGATGCAGAGATCCCCAGAACAAGCTGTCGTCGAGCAATAACGGGTTTTCCAGATTGGCCGCTTTTGGGAAGCCACAAACCAGCAGTTGGTTAGCCACGCGCGCTCCCAAATCTCTGACCGCATCAAAAGGTAGGAAAAGCGGAACCGCTTCAGCGGGCTCAAGGATCTTTCATCAAATGCGCTGACGCTAAAAGCAGATAGGGCGCACGCCCATAGCGAATGGATGGCAGATACCCTCTATATTCAGCGTGGCAGCGCAATGGCTAATTTCATACTTCGTTGATTTCTATTGATTTGAGAAGCCACAAGCCCCACAATTTTGGCTGTTGAATTAATAAAAAGGACTTGATTTGAAATTGGACACGATATCCTTGGTTGTGCCGGGCGCGGTTAAATGATGGGTGCCACGTCACAGTTCTCTGCGGCAGAACCCGGTTTGGGTTACATTTATCAATCGAGGTATGCACTACTTCGAATGTTTGACCTGCCTGAGGACTGTGAAGTCTATATTGAGCGTAACGACGACGTGGAATTCGTCTTGGCAGACGGTCGGGTAACACTGGGGTCACTAAAACACAAAGCTGTGGGCGATCGACTGTCCGACCTTTCTGTGGATTTTTGGAAATCAGTTCGTGTCTGGGTGAATTATTACAAGTCGGCTGGTGCAGCCGGTTCCAGCACTAGGTTCATACTTTATAGCACCGCTAGTGTATCCGCTGGGTCGTTTTTAGAGTATTTCGTTCGCGACGGTGGTCTGGGTGAGACTCGTGCCGCTGCAGCCGCCGCCGCGCTCGCTTCCAGCACGTCGGCGGAAATCGGTAAGGTGAAGGCCGACCTCAAATTACTCACGGAAATAGAGGCGCAGGACTTCTATGACCGCATTACTATCTCGCCGAGCACCCCGCGCATCGATGACATCCCAACGCTAATTGATCAACGATTGCGCACGATCAGAAAAGAGGACCGAAAGGCACTCTTTGAGAGGCTGGAGGGTTGGTGGTCAGATTTAGTAATCCGCGCGCTCACGGAAAAGGAGCGAAAGGCCATCAAGGTTCAAGAGGTATTCGACCAGCTGGTGCTACTAGCCGAACAGTTCAAAGCAGACAATTTGCCCATCGATTTGCGAAACAAGCAGCCCGATAATATTGACCCGTCGAACGATAAGCGCACTTTTGTGGTTCAGCTCCACGCCCTGAAGCTTTCGGATCAAAGGATAAGGCACGCGATCATCGACTATTATCGCGCATTCGAGCAGCGTTCTATCTGGGCGCGCGCACATTTGATTGTAGCCGGCGAAATCGAAGATTATGAAGAGCGACTGGTCGAAGAATGGGATCGGCATAAAGCAATCCTCTATGAGAATATCACGGAGACAAGCCAGGAAGACGCCTGCATCGAAGCTGGAAAAGCACTTTACCTTTGGGCGTTGAATGAAACCCCGCATCTTCGAATTCGCGAGAGGGTAAATGAAGGCTATGTCGTGCGAGGTGCATTCCAGATGCTAGCCAATGATCGACCTATACCAAGAGTTCACTGGCATCCTAGGTTTCTTGAGCGCCTTGCCAAAATTTTAGGGACAGCGGCATGAAGCAATGGGATAGGCGACCTATAGAGGTGCGAAACCTTTTCAATCCGGGATTCTGTGGCCTGGTCCTATACAGAGCCATGGCTGCGTTTCAAGAAATCGACGCTAAGGGCATGCCGTTCTCGATGTCATTGCTGATACTTCCTTTGGCGTTGCAGCGGCAGTCGCGTGAGGTCATCCAACGTGGGAATAGGAATTTTTTACTGAAAATCATCGCTGATCACCCCGAGTTGCAGGTCGATTTTGGCCAACGCTGCACGGATATGTTCCCTTTTACGCTTGAAGCTTTGGGAGTGCTCAGCAGCGTTGGCACGATGAGCGTTCAGGCTAATGGAAGACTGACCACTGTGAACGATGGCGTAAAGAAGACCATCTCGGGCACAGATGAGACCAAAGCAACTCAACGTGCCGCGGTGTTTTTAGGCAAAGAGTTCGCGCGCATTGGCCAAAGCAGCACCATATATTCGACTTTGGGAATTCGACCATGAAAATCAAATCCATCCACATCTACAGTGATGATGGCCGTCGGCGCGATGTGAAATTTCATGACGGGCTGAATATCATCACAGGTCGGTCCTCCACAGGAAAATCCGCCCTCTCCGAAATTATCGAGTATTGCATGGGCAGATCGACCTTCAATGTCCCAGAAGGGGTAATACGAGACAAAGTGGCTTGGTATGCGGTCATATATCGGTTCCATGGCGAGGAGGTTTTGGTTGCGAAGCCCGCGCCTTCGCCGGGCGCCCTGAGTGCAAGCGCCGTTATGCTCAGACGTGGCGCAGATGTCATGCCCCCCGAGCCGGATGAACTCATGGTCAACGATAATGATAACGGAATAGCGTCGCTGCTGTCGCAACTGCTGGGAATTCCTGAGAACGCCACCGAGGTCCCAATCGAGAACAGCCGCGAAAGCTACGACGCGAATATCAAGCACACGCTTTACTACCTGTTTCAGAAGCAGGGGATTGTCGCGAACAAGGACCAGCTGTTCTACCGTCAGAATGAGGATTATCAGCCCCAAGCCATAAAAGACACGCTGCCGATTCTGCTTGGCGTATCTGGCCGAGATAAATTTACGTTGGAGGCGCAATTACGCACCGCTCAACGTGGACTTCGGCTGAATACGAAATTGGTCAATCAGGCTAAGGATGCGTTGGATAATTCGGAACAGCGTGCGATCGGGCTGCTTTCCGAAGCCAGAGCAGTAGGTATTCCTCTTCATGGGGAGGTTGAGATTAAAGTCACGGAAATGCTTCGACAAGCACTGAATTGGCAGCCGCAATCAATACCTGATGACGACAGTGACCGCGTATCATTGATAGAGAACGAATTGGCGTCAATGCGAGACCGTCGTCGCATTATCCAAAGGCAAATGGAAAGTGCGGAACAGTTTGCGAAACGGGCGAATGGTTTCGAGGGAGAGGTTATCGAACAGCGCGACCGGCTCACATCGATCAATGCGCTTCCATTCAACAAGGCGACTGGCGAATGGCAATGGCCCTTTGCTCAGGCAAATCTAGGAATCGAAACGCCAATTGCAAAAGCAATGTTGGCTGAGTTGGAAAATCTTGAGCGGGAACTTTCTGCCGTAACCGGCGAACGACCGGCCCTCGAAGCTTTTCTGCTGGGCCTGCGAAAAGAGGTTGGCATCCTGACCGACAGCATGCGCAACAAAGAACTGGAGTTGTCTTCCGCCATCCAAGCCAATGAGATTATCGCCCAGATGGGTAGCAGGAACAACGCAGCGTCCCGCGTTGTTGGTCGTGTGAGCCTTTTCTTGGAAAATTTGGTCACCGACAGCGAGCTGGATCGTTTATTGAGCGAGGAACGACGGCTCAAGGCGCACATTTCGGATATCGAGGAGCAACTTGGCGCGGACGATTCTGAATCCAAGCTGGCAGCGACCCTAAGTAACATCGCCATATATATGTCGGGTTACATCAAGAATTTGAACGGTGAGTTCAGTCAATATCCTGCAAGGTTGGACCTACACAACCTTACGGTCGTGATCGACCGGCCTGGTCGACCGGTCTACATGAATAAATCTGGCGGAGGTGCAAGCCATCTTGCTTATCATCTAGCAGCACTCCTTTCACTTCATCGTTTTGCTTCTGACTATGATCAGCCTATACCTCGGTTTTTGGTGATTGATCAGCCGACGCAAGTATATTTTCCCTCCGAGAGCGCCTATAGGGATGCTGGTGGCTCGGTCGCTCAGACAGAGCAAGATGCAGATATTGATGCAGTTCGGCGCCTTTTTGAAGTGCTCAAACGCTTCACAATCGATGATGTGCCCGGCTTTCAACTAATTGTAACGGAACACGCCAATCTTAGGGACGCTTGGTTTCAGGAAGCCATCGTTGAGGAACCTTGGACGAAACCGCCCGCTCTCGTGCCTGACGATTGGCCAGACATGCCACTGAGCTAGGCACGGGATATTCCGACCTACCTGAGTGTTTCTAGATAAATGAGCTATTCCGGCGCTTTCTGAAGAATTTGGCGAAGGGTTCTGCGGCGTTGATTTCGCGGGGTTTGATCAAGGAAGCGATGCGGCCTCATGCACATGAAAATCTGCATTCTATAAAGCGATTATCGTTGACACACGGGGTTTCATACAAAGGCAAGTATTTATGAAGTCGAGCTCCCGCAACCAATACTAATTATTAAATAATATCAGACACTTCACAACCCGCTTCGGCGGGTTTTTTGCGTTTGACCCCGCCTTCCGCTTCAACCGCCAGCCACAGCAGACGCGCCAAAGCCCCCTCAAGATCAAGGCTCAGACGGCCAGTGACAGCATCGGGCGTGAGCACAATCCTCTCAATCAACCCCCGCAACGCTTCCTTTGCCTCCAGCATGCCCTCGGGCTGCTGCAACTGCGCAATCAGCAAGCCCACCCGCGCACGATAACTCGCCGCCATCTTCGGGTGAATTCTGATAGGGGAGGGGGCGGGCTCATGGGATAGCTGCGCTTCCAACGCGATCCTGAGCGCATCCGAGGTATTCATGCGGTCTTTGACTTGTGTGAAAGGGCCAACAGCCTAAGATGCCGGATGCGTCGCCAGTCTAAGGTGGCTCCTTCGCCAGACATTTAGTCTTTCGACCGCGAGATTATTTTCCACGTTCCAATATTGGCGCAATGAGCTTTGCGATGCGGGCTGAGCCTTGCGCAGAGGGGTGAATGCGGTCGGCGGCGAACAGCGACAGATCCTCGGGGGAAAACACGTCATCCATGTCCACCAGCACTACCCCATCATCGGCACTCGCCATGCGTCCGAGCCGATCCTCGAGCACCTGATAGGGGGCCTCGCAGGTGGTGCCCGCGTAGCGGGGGGCGGTGTAATAATCCGCCCAGATCACCCGCGACCCGCGCCCGCGCAGATCGGCAACCAAGGCCGGAATAGCGCCCCGTAGCCCGTCTTCCGAGATCAATCGATCCAGCACAGGCCCGCAGTCGGAACAGTCGCAATTGCCCATCAGATCGTTCGCGCCGCCGTTGAGAACAACCCATTGCGCCCGCACGTTATTTAACTGGTTCGGGATATTGAACGCGCCGCGTCCGCCCGCGATTTTAGCCAGTGACAGAGAAACATCCCCCACAGGTTCTCGCAGCGTTGCTTGCAAGGCATCAGCGACAGAGGCGCCGCTGCTCCGGTTCCACGCCATGACGGAATCCCCCGCAACGACGATGCGCGCGCCGTCCGGCACGTTGCGCCCGCAGGCAGCAAACAGGCAAAGGGTTAAGAGTGTCCAGCGAGTCATGATGTTTGAGTTAGCCCATATGATCTTGAGATCAAGGCAACCTGAAAGGGCCGCCGGAACACGGGCCTTCGCCACCTGCGATGGGGGCGAGGCGACCTCGCAACAACGACTGGCACCAAACCAAACGGTTTGCTCTGGCGCTCAGGTTAAGACCGCGGATTGGTGCCAAACAGATCCTCAACGCTCGCCCCTGTCACCCCGCGCAGCACGAATAGGGTGGCGGAGTTAAACCTCTCTGTGCCCCAGCTTTCCGTATCGTAGACATAGCGGACGGAAACCTCGGTATCGCCATCGGGTGTCTCGGTCAGGGTAATTGAGTCGATCCTGTCAACCGAGGTCACCTCCAACAGATCTTCGCCAAGGGTAAAATCGGTGACCTCAATCGGGTCGCCATTGGGCAGGTATATATCGCTGTAAGGTCCGATAATTTCCGTATGCGACCCCCGCGCCATGAAGAGATCCGCGCCTTCGCCGCCTGTCATCGTGACGGGCATACCAAAGCCATTGCCAACCAGCGTATCATCGCCCGTACCGCCCAAAAGCGTATCACCCGCCGGCCCTACCGTGCCCAGATCGCCGCCCGTCAGGAAATCATCCCCCGCGCCGCCATCGATCAGATCCGCGCCGTAACCATCAAAGGGATAACCCGTGCCAGAGTTCAATATAGAGGCGTTGTCAAATCCGGTGATCGTATCATTGCCGTCCCCGCCCATCGCCGTATCCGCGCCCAGTCCGAGTGAGATCCAATCATCGCCGCCGCCACCATCGACAACCACATCCAAGACATCCGTTAATTCTTCACCGAAAGTATAATCATCGGGAAAATCGTAGGCTGAGATCGTATCGCTCCCGTTCCCTCCCGTAAGCAAGGCCGTGCCCGCACCGGTCGAGATTGCATCACCTATCGTGATATTCTGTCCGGTAAGGAGATCGTCGAACATCGCTTCATACCCGTCCTCGGGCGAGTCCAATCGGAGCAGCGTGATGGAGGTAATCTCGTCCGCGCCCGTCTGGAAATCGGCAATCACATTGACCTGATCTCCGCCCCCATCGGCGGCCTCAAACCGGATCGTGGCGACCGGCAGATCGCCCAAACTTTCGAAGCGCACGTTATCCTCCAGCGACAAATCGCCAATCACAGGCAGATCCGCGCGTTGCAGGTCGGACAGATCCCAGATCACATCGCCCGTGTCAGGATCAACCGTATTGGACGCTAAGCCCATATAGATGATAAAACTATCGCTACCCTCACCGCCAATCATCGTATCCGCACTTTGTGACGATAGAGTATCGTCGCCCAGCCCCCCGAAGAGAGCATTCGCCCCGTCAAGGCCTCTGAGATAATCATTCCCCGCGCCGCCGTCGAGCGTATCGTCCCCCTCACCGCCGGTAAGAAAATCATCTCCGTCATCGCCAGAGAGGCTGTCCGCGCCCGCGCCGCCATAAAGAAAATCAACGCCAGTGCCGCCGACGAGGATGTCATCGCCTTCATCACCGTAAAGGGTATCATCTCCGGCATCGCCCCACATCTCATCCGCCTCGAGGCCACCGAAAAGAAAGTCATTGCCCGCGCCGCCGTGCAGTGAATCTTGGCCTTCACCGCCGTCAAGATGATCATCGCCGTCATCGCCAAAGAGGGTGTCCGCGCCCGCGCCGCCATGAAGAAGATCAGCGCCAGTGCCGCCGGCGAGGATGTCGTCGCCGTCATCGCCGGAGAGCGTATCGCTGGAGGCTCCGCCGTCGAGCGTGTCATTGCCAGCTCCGCCCTCGAGGCTATCGCGTCCCCAGCTGCCCAAAAGCGCATCGTCGCCCTCGCCGCCGTAAAGCGTGTCATTTTCCGTGCCGCCGTCGAGCGTGTCTTTGCCCGCGCCGCCATTCAGAACATCGTCGCCCCCGAGACCATTGAGGCGATCATCGTCTTGCGTGCCGAACAAGCTATCCTCGCCACTGGTGCCATTGATCGCCGGGGTAACGTCCGTTACGTCCGTCGGATCAGTTTCGTCGGTCGGATAGATCGGCTCCGTGGGGTCCGTCACATCGGTCGAGAGGTCAGCTTGATCCTCGTCATCGTCTTTTCCAAAAGCGTGATCGGCCAGAAATACCCATGGCAATATCCCTGCCAAAATCAACAAACCAAACGACATTCAAAACCTCCAACGCGCGCAAAAAAATAGTGCGCCAACCCATAAATAACGAGAGACTCACGTCTCGCGAATAATTCGTCCAAGATATACCTTGAAGGGCGGCAGCACCAAAAAAAAACGGGAAGGCATCGGCACTTTGCCCCCCAAATGCCAATACGCGCCCAGATGTAGCGCGAATGCACCGCTTTATCCGCATGATCAGACTAGGGTTACACTGCCCGATTGCTCCGGTGCAGGCCCGTGCGCGTCAAATCAATTGATCATAGCTGGCCAATGCAATTCGCCGCAGGACATCCCTGGGCACCGTACCAACGACGGCATAGCTCAACTCCCTATCCGTCCAATAGAAGGTCTGCGTGGTGCCTTTCTCGGCAAATTGGAAAGCGGTGCTCTGGCTGGCTCCCTGCGGCGCAATGTAGAGCGTGACGCGCTGGCCTTGGGCGTTTTCATACATGTAAAGCGCCGCTGCGCCCTGTTCAGACGGCACGATCCGACCGCCCATCAGCACGAACCCCGCCGAGGCGAAATCCGGTGGGCGGGTTTCATGCCCCAGACGCTTGGAGAGCCAAGCGGTCAGATGGTCGGCGTCCGATGCGGTGACTTCGACCGGATGCCGAACCTCGACCACAAAGGTGTCATAGGCGCGCATCGCGTTATCGGCGAGGGTGATTGCCCCGATCGTCGGCGTGGTAATATCGCGGGCAAACCAACCGCCTCCGGCCCCCAAAACCAGCGCGACCACGGTTGCGGCGGTCAGTCCAAACCGCGCCTTTGATTGGTCAGCGTGTTGTGCCGCTTCTGCGTCTTGTGCACGGCGGATCACATCGGTCAGGCGGTCTGGCACTGGCTCATGCGTGACGGGGTGGTAGAGGGCCTCAATCGCCGCGTCTTGGCGCTGCCAGTCCACAAGGGTCTCGCGTGCTGCAGCATCCTTGGCCAACCGCGCGGCCATAACGACGACCGCCTCAGGCGGGAGCGCGCCCACCGCATAGTCCAGCAAATCCGCCTCGGTCAGGGCTGTTCGGTCAGTCATCGTTTTGTGCCTTCGTTCGATCCTTGGTCATCATCGGCCCCGTCACACCCGCCGCCGCACCCCCCGTCACACCCGCCGCCACGCGCCTTGACGTGCGCCCCGTCAGGATCCGCAGGGTTGCGCGGGCGCGGGCCAAACGCGACATCAGCGTGCCCTTCGGAATATCAAGAAGCTCCGCCGCCTGCTCGAAAGTCTTGCCCTCCAACACGACGGCCATCAGCGCCTCGCGCTGATCCATGGGAAGGCGCGCGATCGCATCTTGCACCTCATGCAGCGCGAGGCTGGCCTCTTGGTTGCCGCGATGAGCAGGTTCGAAGGGCAGCTCGTCAATTGCGACAAGATGGCCGGGGCTTGGGGTCTGGCGGTGCAGATCCCGATGCCGGTTGATCATGATCCGCAAGAGCCAAGCCTGAAGCGGGCCATCGCCGCGCCAAAGATGGCGTTTGGCAACGGCCCGTTCCAACGTATCTTGCACCAGATCGTCCGCCCGTTCACGGTCACGTACCAAAGCTCGCGCAAAGCGCCGAAGCGCAGGGATCGAGGCTTCGATGTCTTCCAGAACGTGCATGAGGCGGACTTTCTGTCAGCGGTCTGGGTCAGGGACGAGCGATATGCCAGACATCATTCACACCATCGCCTGTGACGTCGCCCGCGGCAACATCCTTGATGAACGTGTAAAGTGGCATGCCTTTGTAGGCCCACTGCTTCATCCCGTCTGCGCGGTCGATGATGGTATAGTCCCCTTCGGCCTTATCCTCTGCGGTCGCCGCCAAGATCGGCCAGTTCACCGCGCAGCCCCCTGCGCAGTTGGAAACGCCTTCAGCATCCTTGTCAAAAGTGTAGAGCGTCATGCCGGCGTCATTGGTCAGCATTGCGCCGGTCGCGCCATCGGCAGTCATCGCCGGTTCTGCGAAGGCGGCGCCGACGCTGAGGAACAATGCGACGGCAGAGGTCATGAGACGGTTCATAGTGGTCACTCCGGTTTGAGAATTGCGGTTTCGAGAAATGCCGCAGCAATCGCGGCATCTAAGAGGAATGACGGGCCGCGTCGCAGAATAGTCCCGCTGACCAAAAATAAACTTCACGTAGGCCGTCGGACGCCTCGAAGCTCTTGTCGTGCGGTCAGACTGCCGCGGCTCGGATATCGGTAATCCCCTCGTCGGTTTCGGCCAGAAACGTCGATCCGCGAAGGAAAATGCGATTGCGCCCTCCTTTTTACCTATGGGCACTCTGGCCACTTTGTTCAAATGATGAAGGGTATGACAACGGCCCCCCAAAAAAATGGCGCGGGGGCCGAGAACTGGCGCAGATGTTGAAATCCCTCTTAGTGAGCAGGTCATGACTGAAACGAACGTGATTATTCCCACAGCCATCCAAACGGTTTTTGACGCACAGACCGCTGGTGTATCCAAGCGGCGGCGCAATTTCGGCTTGGCAGAGCGCAAGGAGGCTCTCACGCGGCTTTCGGCGGTGATTAAAGCGAATGAGGCCGCGATTGTCGCGGCGCTGACACAGGATTTTAACAAGCCTGAGACGGAAACAATCCTGACCGAGATCCTGCCGGTCCTTCAAGAAATCAAACATGCCAAACGTCATCTGCGGCGCTGGATGCGCCCAACCCGTGCCGCGTTTACTTTGGCGACCTTCGGGACGTCGGGGCGGATCAGGCCAGAGGCGCGGGGGGTGTGTCTTATCATCGCCCCGTGGAATTATCCGCTTAGCCTCGCGCTTGGGCCGCTGGTGTCTGCCTTGGCGGCAGGCAACTCCGCCATTCTCAAACCCTCAGAGATGACCCCCGCGACATCTGCCCTGATCGCACGGTTGATCAAAGAGGCTTTCCCGTCAGATCTGGTTGCGGTTGTTGAGGGGGCGGTGCCGACGTCAGAAGCCTTGCTCGCCTTGCCCTTCGATCATATTTTCTTCACCGGAAGCCCCGCCGTGGGCAAGATCGTGATGGCGGCAGCTGCAAAAACGCTTGCCTCTGTCACGCTGGAACTTGGCGGAAAATCCCCGACGATTATCGGGCCGGATGCAAACCTGAAACGGGCCGCAGACTGGATTGTCTTTGGCAAATTCTCCAACGCTGGCCAGACCTGTATCGCGCCGGATCACCTATTTGTTCACGCGTCGATCAAGGATGAATTTACGAGCTTGCTGCGCGCAAGAATGATCAAGGCCTATGGGCGTGACGCCAAATCCCGCCATTTCGCGGATATCGTAAGCCCGCATCATGCCGACCGTCTTGACGGTCTCCTCAAAGATGCCACGGCAAAGGGCGCACAGGTCACGCAAGGGGGCACCCGCGATGGAACGCATATCGCGCCGACCCTGATAGAAGCGATCACACCTGAGATGGCCCTCGACCAAGAAGAGATCTTCGGTCCGATCCTGCCGATCATCGCCTATACCGATCTGGAGGACGTGATCACGCAAATCAACGCCCGCCCTAAACCGCTGTCTTTGTATATTTTCGCCAAGGAACGCGGCTTCATTGACCGGGTGATCACTGAAACCAGTTCCGGCAGTGTCGGCATCAACCTAACATTGATCCAGTTCATCAACAACGGGCTGCCCTTCGGCGGCGTGAACGCTTCAGGGATCGGCAATGCGCATGGCCATTACGGATTTCGCGCGTTTAGCCATGAGCGCGCGGTCATGACCAATCATATCTCAGCGGTGCCGTTGGTGTTCGCGCCGTATACACCGAGCGTAAAGCGCATCATCGCCGTCGCCAAAAAGCTTTTGGGGTAGATCTCGTTTCGGTCGGCCAATGCCAGTGCGCTGCGGGCCGCGTGCCCGCTCGTCTGTGGGGACGGCTAAATTACGCCGCAGCTTTCCATTTTACGGGGGTCACATTGACGATGCGGTCATCAATACTGATCATCACATCGCCGTCCTGAATATTGATTTGAAGCTTCATCGCGCGGTTCGCCAGCTTTGCCAGCGCAGTTGTATCGGCCTCCGTGAAATTGATCACCTGAAGGTTGCCAAAACGCGTGGTGCTGTTTTTGATCTTATCCCACCAGACATCGGCAGTTCTGCCGCCATAGGGGTAGACAATCACCTTCGCGGCTTTGTTGCACGATTGACGCATCACCTTTTCGCTCGGCAGGCCCAAAGCCACCCAAACATCCAGCTCGCCGCTCAGGCTTTTCTGCCAAATATCGGGCTCGTCATCCGTTGACAGGCCCTTGGTCATTTCCAAATGCTCATGCGCATTGAGCGCAAAAGCAACAATGCGCACCATCAGACGTTCGTCCGTCTCTGAGGGATGCTTGGCAACCGTCAGTTTATGGGTCTCGTAATAGTGACGATCCATGTCAGAGATGGAGAGTTCAACTTTATGAATGGTGGCATTTTGCGCCATGATGTGTCCCAAATCTGTAAAGATTGGGATGCCTACTCGGTCTAGGCCGGTTTTGAAAGCGGATAGAACGCGAAACACACGGGAGGCCAACACGGGGGATGCCAACACGGGGGATGCCAACTCGGGGGAGGCCAACACGGGGGCGAACGCGTACCGAACGCGCCTCCCTGTAGATTTTACCCTCGAGTAGCCCCCCTCTGCCTGCACAGGCCGAGGGAGGGGATCGTGTTGGATCTCACCCGCGCGACCACGAAAGAGTGGCGGAAGGGGGGGGAGGGGCGTGCAGCGCGCTTATGAGGCGCGCAGATTGGCTGCGGGTGCGTTGGCCGCATGCTTTTGGGCCTGCCCCGCGATATAGACCTCCGCCACGGCGCGGTCATCGCCCAAGATTTGCAAAATGAACAACTCGTCTGACAAGGTCTCCGCGCGCTCCATCCGAAGCTCCATGGCAGGGGTCGCGCGGGCATCCAGCACGACGATATCGGCTTCTGATCCAACAGCCAGCGTGCCGATCTTATCGTCCAGCCCCAGCGTCACCGCATTGCCGCGCGTGATCCAGTGGAACGCGCGCAAAGGGTGCAGCGATTGGCCTTGCAACTGCAGCACCTTGTAACCCTCGTTCAAGGTTTGCAGCATCGAATAGCTGGTGCCTGCGCCGATATCGGTGGCAATCGCATTGCCGATCCCCCGCGCGCGCAGACCCGCATCGTCGAAGAGCCCGCTGCCAAGAAATAGGTTCGAGGTGGGGCAGAAGACCGGATGGCTTCCGGTGTCGGCCAGCGCGTCAACCTCGCGTGGGGTGAGGTGGATGGCATGGCCCAAGAGCGATTTCGGCCCCAGCAGCCCGTAGCTTTGGTAGACATCGAGATAATCGCGGGCCTGCGGATAGAGCGCGCGGGTGAAGGCGATTTCGTCATGATTTTCTGATAGATGCGTTTGCACGTAGCAATCGGGATGCGCGCGCACCAATGCCTGCGCCATCTCCATCTGCTGCGGGGTTGAGGTGATCGCAAAGCGCGGGGTGATCGCATAGGCGGCGCGGCCCTTGCCGTGCCAGTCACGGATCAGTGCCATGGTATCATCATAGCCCGATTGCGGCGTATCCATCAGCGCTTCGGGCGCGTTGCGATCCATCATCACCTTGCCCCCGATCATCCGCATATTGCGGCGCTCGGCCTCGGTGAAATAGGCCTCCACAGAGGTTTTATGGACCGAACAATAGGCCACCGCTGAGGTGGTGCCATGTCCGATCAGAAGGTCATAGAATTTGGCGGCCATCGCAGCGCTATGGGCTGGGCTGGCAAAGCGGGTTTCTTCGGGGAAGGTATAGGTGTTGAGCCAATCCATCAGCTGCGCCCCCCATGAGGCGATCACCTGCACCTGCGGGAAATGGATATGGGTGTCGATGAACCCTGCCATGAGCAGATGCGGGCGATGGTCGATTTCGCGCGCATTGACGCCCTGCGCGGCGACGCGGCCATAGGGGCCGGTGGCGATAATAAGTCCGTCTTCGATCAGCACCGCGCCATCTTCGCAGTAGTGATAGGCCTCAACGTCTTCAGGCCCCGAAGGCTCGGCGGAAAAGGTCAGTGTGCGGCCGCGCAACAGGGTTTGGCTCGGTGTCATCGGTCTGTGTCCGTTCTGCAGGATTGGGCAGGGCGCGCGAAAACGCGCCCTGTGAGTGAGTGTGTGACGTTATTGTCCGGGGGTGATTTGCGGCGCATCCGTGGGCAAGGGGCTGTCTTCGGCAGCCTCGTCGCGGTGGAAAATCGGGTAGATATACAAGAACCCTGCCGCGATCAGATAGCCAACGCTGACGCCGCTGAACACGGGCCAATGCAGGGTGGCGGAATGGATGATCCCCACCAGCGACATCCCGCATGCGGCCAGCGCAAAGCCGCCTGCGTTTCGGAAATTGCCGTCGATCACGCTGGCCACGATGGCGCCCCAGATCAGGCCTGTGAGAACCGCGCCTTGGCTTAGCGCCAGATGGCCCTCAAAATGCGCGCCTTGTTGCAGCAGCGCGGCCGTCAGCGCGGGATCGCCGAGCTGTGGCAGGGCCTGCGCGCCGACGGCTGAGAGCGCCCCGAGCATCGCGCCCCATTTGATCATCAAGAAGCCCGAGATATGCGGCATCATCGCGATAGTCACGGCGGCCATATGCTCGGTTTTGACGCAATGCGCGGTATTGGTGATCAGGCTGAGGGCGACGAAGACCAGAACAGGGGCGGCAGCGGCGACGGGGATCAGGTTGTTCAAGAACGCCAGCAGCCCGAAGAACACCGCGAAAGGAATGACCAGCCCGACGCCAATGATATAGCCCGAATGCGCCCCCATCCGCTTATAAGCAGGATGGCCGATATAGGCGGTTGTGGGGAAAGGCGAGCCGAACAGCGCGCCGATCATTGTGCCCACACCATCTGTCACCTGACAGGTGGCGACCGGATAGGGATCGCCCGCCGCTTCGGCGCTCTCCACATTGTTCATGGTTTCGATGAAATTGTAGATCTGCACTGGCACGAGAACCAAGAACAGCTCGGGATTGGCAAACAGGTGATGGATGCCCGCAATCAGATCCCCGAAATAGGGCAGGGGCGGATAGAAGGCGACGCCCTCAAAGCTGATATTGGCCTTTCCGGTGGCAAGGGCGACAGAGGTGCCGACGATCAGCGCCAGCAAACCCGCAGGGATGTTGAACGGTAAGCGGAACCGACCCACCAGCCCCCACAGGATGATGATCATCGAGGAAAAGCCGACATAGGGATCCTCGAATACGGTTGCCAGTGGCACTGTGCCGATGAACACCAGCGCAATTCCGCAGAGCGTCCCCAGCATCCCTGCGCGCGGCGTGACCCGTTTGAGCCACGGCCCGATGATCGCCCCAAGGGCGGCGACGATACCTCCGATGAACCCCGCGCCGATGCCGACCTGCCACGCGAGCAACGGATCGTTCGTCGCCCAATAGATCGGCCCGATCACCCCGAACAGATAGACGAACATCACGGGGGTCGAGATCCCGTAGGGCAGCGCGGTGAAATCGCGGCCTGCGCGGGCGGCGGCGCGTTTGGCCAGCCATGCGTAGACCGCGACGCCCGCCATGATCGCCACTGCGGCGCCGGGCAGGATGCGGCCAAAGACGATGGCCGCAGGCATGTTGAACACAAACTGGCAGACGCCCGCCAGCACGATCAAGTTGATCAGATTGTCGGTGAATAGGGCCCAGAACGCGCTGAAATCACTGCGCGAAAAGAGCCTATAGCTGTATTGTTTTCCGTCCATGACGGGTCTCTCCTCCACTGCGACCGGATCTCACCGCCTGATGTCAGGCAGTCCTCCCCGTCCGGTCAGATTGTTCGCCCACTGTGGGCGCTTCGTTTTCCCGTATCGGGATCCCTGCGACAGTTTCAGAGGTCAATTCAGCCATCACCTCGGCAACCACGAAGGCTGCGATGACGCTGGGCCGCTTATCGCGGCTGCCGCTTGCCCCAATGGGGCAAATCAAGTCGTTGATGCCTTGGCCGCAGCCCTGCTGGCGCAGCCAATTGCGAAATTTTATGCGTTTGGTGGCGGAACCGATCATGCCGACATAGGCGGCATCCTTACGCTCCAATGCCGCTGCTGTGAGCAAGAAATCGAGCCCGTGATCGTGGGTCAGCACCACAAAAGCGCTGCGCGGGGGGGCGGTGGCGATCTCATGTTCGGGGATCACGCTCAGCCGTGTCTCTACCTCCGCGCGGCTGAGCGCCAGCTCCTCGCGGCGGGTGTCGATAAGCACGCAGTTGACGGGGAGATGCTGGAGCAAATCCGCCAGCGCGCGCCCCACATGGCCCGCCCCCAAGACATAAACCGAAGGCCGTGCTTGCTGCTCTGCCTGCGCGCGGGACAGTGCCGCGCGCAGATCCCGCGGGCGCAGCCGCGCCAGCGACAGCTCCACGCGCCCGCCGCAGCATTGGCCGATCTCTGGCCCGAGCGGCACATCCATCCATGCGTTCAGATCTCCGTCGCGCAGCATCCTGCGGGCGCGCTCGATCGCCAGATACTCGAGCTGCCCGCCGCCGATCGTGCCCAGCAGCCCGCCTTGGGCCACGAACATCTCGGCGCCCTCATTGCGCGGTGAGGAGCCTCGCACCCGCGTCAGTTCCACACGGATGATGGAAGCATGGGCGGAGAGGAAGGATTGCAGCGCGCGCGGGGTCATGCTCAGGCCTCAGTCGCCCGGAGCGCGCGCAACTTGGTGACCGCCATCAGCACCCGTTCGGGCGTCGCGGGCGCGTCAAGACGGGGGCAGATTTTGTAATCCGCCACCGAGGCCACCGCCATCGACAGCGCCTCAAACACCGAAATCCCCAGCATGAACGGCGGCTCACCCACGGCTTTCGAGCGCTTGATCGTCAGCTCTCGGTTTTCGGACCAATCCGCAAGGTTCACCGTGAACTGGCGCGGGCGGTCGCTCGCGAGCGGGATCTTATAGGTCGAGGGCGCATGGGTGCGCAGCCGACCCGAACTATCCCACCACAGTTCCTCAGTGGTCAGCCAGCCCATCCCCTGAATGAACGCGCCTTCCACTTGGCCCTTATCCAGCACAGGGTTCAACGAGCGGCCCACGTCATGCAGGATATCGGTCCGCTCCACGCGGTATTCGCCGGTCAATGTGTCAATCGTGACCTCGGAACACGAGGCGCCATACGCGTAATAGTAGAAAGGCCGACCCTTGCCGGTGGCGCGATCCCAGTGGATCTTCGGCGTTTTGTAAAAGCCCGCCGCCGAAAGCTGCACCCGCGCCATATAGGCCTGTTTGATGAACTGATTGAACGGAACCGCAGTGTCGCCGATTTGCACCTGATTGGCGCTAAAGCTGATCTCTTCCGGCGCGACATTCCATTGCGTGCTCGCGAAGGCCACCAACCGCGCCTTGATCTGCTCGACCGCGTTCAGCGCCGCCATCCCGTTGAGATCCGAGCCAGAGGAAGCCGCCGTGGCGGAGGTGTTCGGGACTTTCTCGGTGGTGGTCTTGGTGATCTTGATCCGCTCGAAATCGACCCCGAAGGCCTCGGCCACGATCTGCGCCACTTTGGTGTTTAACCCTTGGCCCATCTCGGTGCCGCCGTGGTTCAGCGCGATGGAGCCGTCGTTATAGACATGGAGCAAGGCCCCGGCCTGATTGTAATGGGTCGCGGTGAAGGAAATCCCGAATTTGACAGGCGTCAACGCGATGCCTTTTTTCAGGATTTTCGAGCTTGCGTTATAGGCGATGATCTCCTGACGGCGCTGGCGATAGGCGGCGCTCTTCTCCAGCTCCTCCACCAATCGGCCAATGATATTATCCTCGACCTGCTGGTGATAGGGCGTCAGATCGCGGCCCGCATCGCCGTAGAAATTGACCTTGCGCACATCCAGCGGATCACGGCCCGTTGCATAGGCGATCTCTTCGATCATGCGCTCGGCGGCGACGACGCCTTGTGGGCCGCCAAAGCCGCGAAAGGCGGTGTTCGAGACGGTATTGGTCTTCATCGGGCGGCTGGTGAGCCGCACATGGGGGTAGAAATAGGCGTTATCGGCATGGAACAGGGCGCGGTCTGTAACAGGGCCCGAGAGATCCGAGGAATAGCCGCAGCGCGCGGCAAAGCAGCTTTCCACCGCTTGAATCCGGCCGTCATCGTCAAAGCCGACATCGTAATCGACTACGAAATCATGGCGTTTGCCGGTGGAGGTCATGTCCTGATCGCGGTCGGGGCGGATTTTGACGGCGCGGTTCCATTTCTTGGCGGCCATCGCGGCGACCACGCAAAACAGGTTCATCTGGCTTTCCTTGCCGCCAAAACCGCCGCCCATACGGCGCACGTTCACGGTGACCGCATTGGAGGGAATCCCCAGAACATGCGCCACCATATGCTGCGCCTCGGAGGGGTGCTGGGTGGAGCAATGCAGCGCGACATCCTCATCCTCGCCGGGAATGGCGAAGGCGATATGCCCCTCAAGATACATGTGATCCTGCCCGCCGATGGTGATGCGGCCTTGCAGGCGGTTGGGCGCGGCAGCAAAGCCGTCCTCGACCGCGCCGCGCTCCAGTTTCAGCGGCGGGGTGACATGGGGATAGCCCGCCTCCTGCGCGGCAATCGGGTCCAGCGCATGGGGCAGAACGGTGCAATCGACCTTCGCCAGTTCCGCCGCGCGCCGCGCCGCATCGCGGGTTTCGGCGATCACCGCAAACAGCGGCTGGCCGTGGAACTCGATCTTATCCGTGGGGAAGACGGGTTCGTCGTTGCGGCCCGTGGGGCTGATATCATTGGCGCCGAGCACATCGGCGGCGGTCAGCACGCCCACCACGCCGGAGGCCGCGCGCACCGCGCTCAGATCGAGGCCGTGCAGCGTGGCATGGGCCACGTTCGAGACGCCCAGATAGGCGTGCAACGTGCCCTCTGGCAGCGCGATATCATCGGTGTAATCGGCGGTTCCGGTGACATGTTTGAAGGCGCTGTCGTGAATGCGGCTGGTCTGGGCCGCGCTGCGGGCCGAAATATCGTCTTTCATCTCATGTCCCTTTCGTTACGCGGTTGCCAGTTGGATCGGCGTTGACGTGGCCTCATCGTGCTCAAGGAAGAACCGCCGCAGCAGGTTTTGCGCGGCCAGCATCCGGTACTCAGAAGAGGCGCGCCAATCGCTGAGCGGGGTGAAATCCTGTGCCAAGGCGCGTGCCGCTTGCTCGAAGGCGGTCTCCGACCACTCCGCTCCGTTCAGCGCAGCCTCGGCTTTGGCGGCGCGTTTCGGGGTGGCTGCCATGCCGCCAAAGGCGATCCGCGCCTCGGTGATCGTGCGGCCAGCCCGCGTGAGGCTGATCCCAGCGGCGACCGAGGAAATATCCTCATCCCGTCGTTTGGAGATTTTGTAGGCGGCGTCGATCTGACCCGCGGCGGGCAAGGGCACGCGGATGCTTTCGACAAACTCGCCCGCTGCACGGTCTTGCTTGCCGTAATCAATGAAGAAACGCTCCAGCGGCAGGGTCCGGCGGTCCGCGCCACGGCGCAGGGTGATCTCGGCCCCCAGCGCGATCAGCACCGGCGGCGTATCCCCGATCGGAGAGCCATTGGCGATATTGCCGCCCACCGTGCCCATATTGCGCACCTGCCATCCGGCGATCCGGTTCCAATAGGGTGCCAGATGCGGGAAACGGCCAGAAATCGCGGCCTGACACTCGCTATAGCTCGCGCCTGCGCCGATATGCAGGGCATCGCCATCGACATAGACCGCTTTCAGCGCGTCCAGATGGCCGAGGAAAATTGCGGGGCCAATCGGGCGCAAGAATTTGGTGACCCAGAGGCCCACATCGGTGGCCCCCGCGATCAAGGTCGCGTTCGGATAGTCCAAAAGGGCGGCCGCGAGGTCATCCACATCGGCGGGCAGGATTGCCGCATCCCCGTCCGTGCGCGTCATGACGCGCCGCCCGTCGCGCAGGGCGCGCAGATGCTCGGTGACCCGCGTGCGTTCGGTGTTCAGGTGATCTGCGGCGGGCGCGCCGTAGCGGCTCACAGCCACAGCGGCGCGGATAATCGGAGCATAGCCCGTGCAACGGCATAGATTGCCCTGCAGCGCGGTTTCAACCTGCGCCTCAGTCGGCTCCGGCACGGCCATCCACAGCGCGTAGAGCGCCATCACAAAGCCCGGTGTACAAAATCCGCACTGGCTGCCGTGGTGATCGACCATCGCCTGCTGCACGGGGTGCAGCCGTCCGTCGGGGCCGCTCAGATCTTCAATCGTGACCACATGGCAGCCATCGAGCGAGGCCAGAAAGCGGATGCAGGCATTGACGGGCGCATAGCTCAGCCCGAGCGGGCCCAAGCGCCCGACAAGCACGGTGCAAGCACCGCAATCGCCCTCGGCGCAGCCTTCCTTGGTGCCAGTCATCCGGCGATCAAGGCGCAGAAAATCAAGCAAAGTCTGGCTGGCGCCAACGTCTGATACGCTGACCTCGCGGCCATTGAGCAGAAAACGGATCTCGCTGCGGTGGGTGTTGGTGCTGTGGGTCGTAAGACGGTCGGTCATCGGGGGGCCTCCTCAGGTCGCCTGTCACGCCACGACGGGCGGATGGGATTCGAGCCACGATACGGCAGGCCACTGCATCGAATAAGAGTTCCAATCGGCAAAGACTTTGAATGATCTGTTGAAAATAATCGCGCAAAACGCGACTATGATCTGGCAGCCAGCCATCACCGGAGCCGCAAGCCATGTCCTATATCGAGAGCCTGAAAGTCTTCGTGCGCGTGGTCGAGTTGGGGAGCATCACCTCTGGCGGCCGGGATCTGCGGCTGACGCCTGCGGTGGCCAGCAAACGCATCAAAGAATTGGAAAAACACCTCGGGGTGCGGCTGTTCAACCGGACCACGCGGTCCTTGTCGCCGACCGAGGTGGGCCATGTGTTTTATGAGGAGGCGCGGGCGGTTCTGGGCGCGCTTGAGAGCGCAGAGGCCAAGGTCGCGAACTACTCCACCCGCCCGCGCGGAACGATCCAGATCACAGCGCCTTTAGGGGCGGGCAGGCGGCTGATCGCGCCCTTGGTGCCCCGATTTGTCGAGGCCTTCCCCGATACGCGGGTGCGGATGCGCCTGTCGGATCGCAAGGTGGATATTTTGGCCGATGGTCTGGATATCGCGTTCTTCATCGGCACGCCGAGCGATTCCAATATGAAGCTGCGCAAGATCGCCGATTGCGCCCGCGTGCTCTGCGCCGCGCCGCGCTATCTGGCACAGAGGGGGGTGCCGCAACGCCCCGAGGATCTGATGGATTCCGCGCATAATTGCCTGCTGCTGCGCTATCCGCGCTCGCCCGAATATTTCTGGACGCTGCAAACGGCGCTGGGCCCGCAAAAGCTGGAGGTCGCAGGCAAATACGATGCGGATGATGGGGATGTGCTGACCGATTGGGCTTTGGATGGGCGCGGCATCGTCAACAAGCCGCGCTTTGATGTGGCCGCACATTTGGCGCGCGGCGACCTTGTCGAGATCTTGCCCGAGACGCCGCCCGTGCCGACGATTTTCGGCTGTTTGTATCCGCATAAGAAATTGCAGGATCCAAAGGTGCGGCTCTTCGTTGATTTCGTGGTGAAACATTGCGAGGGGCTGTTGCCCGCAGGTTAGGGGCTCAGTTCGCCTCGGCGCTGCGCATCCATGCCACGATCTTGCGACGTGCGTCGTCTTCCATCTGGATCGCATTGGGCGGCGGCATCGCATGGCTGAGGCCCGCATGCATGTAGATCTGCGGCGCATGGCGCGCCACATCGCTTTCGGTTTCCAGCACGACCCCTTTGGGCGGCCATTGCAGCCCCTCCCAGACAGGTTCGCGCGCGTGGCACATCGAGCAGTTCGAGATCACCACATCATAGGCCTCCTCAAACCCTGCGGCAGAAGCATATTGCTGCTCGGCGGCGGTCAGCGGGCGGGCTTCGGCCTCGTCATAGCTGTCGCCCATCGACGCGGTGGAGAGCCACGCGATTAGCACGAACAGCAGCACCGTCACCGCCCATGTCCAATGCGGCCCTTTGCCGGTGGCATGCATCGTGTTGAAGTAATGCCGGATAGTAACGCCGGTGAGGAACACAAGGCTGGCGATGATCCAGCTATGCTCGGTCGCGAAGGACAGCGGGTAATGGGTGGAGAGCATCAGGAACACAACGGGGAGTGTCAGATAGTTGTTATGGGTCGAGCGCAGCTTGGCGATCTTGCCATATTTCGGATCAGGGGTGCGGCCCTCTTGCAGATCCTTCACCACGACGCGCTGGTTCGGCATGATGATGAAGAACACATTGGCCGTCATGATCGTTGCGGTGAAAGCGCCCAGATGCAGCAGTGCCGCGCGGCCCGTGAAGATCTGGTTATAGCCCCAGGACATCACGACGAGGATCACGAACAGCAAGAGCATCAGCAGGGTGGGCCGCTCGCCCAGTTTGGATTTGCACATAATATCGTAGCAGATCCAGCCGATGGTCAGGGAGCCACCCGAGATCGCAATGCCTTGCCATAAGGTCAGATCCGCCTTGGTGGGATCGAGCAAGAACAGCTCGCCGCCGACCCAATAGACGATCATCAGCAGCGTCGCGCCCGAGACCCAAGTCATATAGCTTTGCCATTTGTGCCAGATCAGGTGCTCGGGCATGTGTTCGGGGGCGACCAGATATTTCTGGATGTGGTAGAACCCGCCGCCATGCACCTGCCATTCTTCGCCATGCGCTCCAACAGGCATATTCGGCACTTTCTTCAGCCCGAGATCTAGCGCGATGAAATAGAACGACGCGCCAATCCATGCCATCGCCGTGACGACGTGCAACCAACGGACCGCAAAAGCGGCCCAATCCCACAAGACAGCCAGATCATACATGGCGCTTCTCCCTAGATTCGAATTTCACTGTATAGTCTAGGCGGGTGGCAATTGTTCTGCTATTATCGCAAAATACCAAGCAGCGTCAAAAAAATCAGAACAATGTCATATCTCGATAATATCCGAACCTTCGTGCGCGTCTATGAGTTGGGCAGCATGTCCGCCGCAGGGCGAGACCTTCGGATTTCTCCGGCGGTTACCTCGTCACGGATTTCGCAGCTTGAAGAGCATCTGAGCGTGCGCCTGTTTCAACGCACCACCCGCAGCCTCACCCCGACAGAGCAGGGCAAGGCGTTTTACTCTGGCGCTTGCGATATTCTGGAATCGGTGGGGAATGCCGAGGCGCAGGTCGTTTCGATCACCGATAATCCGAAGGGGGCGCTGTTCGTCGCGTCGCCGTTGGGGGTCGGTCGTCGGTTGATCGCGCCGCAGGTTCCAGCGTTTCTCAAAGCCTATCCTGAGGTCTCTGTGCGGCTGCGGCTCACGGATCGCAATGTCGATCTGACGACCGAAGGGTTGGATCTAGCGTTCTTCTTGGGCCAGCCGGAAGATAGCAACCTGCGGATCCGCAAGATCGCGGATGTGGAGCGGGTGCTCTGTGCCTCGCCCGACTATATCGCGCAGCGCGGTAATCCTGTCTCGGGAGAGGCGCTGCTGCGCGAGCGGCACGAATGCCTTAACCTGCGGTTTCCGGGCGCGCCGGAGTTTCAATGGCGTTTGATGACGCCGGAGGGGCCGAAACGCTTTGCGGTCGGCGGGCGCTACGAATCCGATGATGGCGATGTCCTGACCGATTGGGCCCTGTCAGGGCAGGGGATCGTGCTCAAGCCGATTTTCGAGGTTGCGGAGCACTTGCGCGCGGGGCGGCTGGTGCCTGTTGCCACCGCAACCCCGCCTGAACCGATCCAGATGGCCTGCCTGTTCACACATCGCAAACGCCAAGATCCAAAGTCGCGTTTGTTCATGGATTTTGTGATCGACCGGATTGGCCAAGCGGTGCGCGACAGCGAAACGTTTTAGCTTCCGCGATAGGTGGAATAGCCGAAGGGCGAGAGCAGCAAGGGCACGTGGTAATGCGCCGCCTCCGACATCCCAAAGCGCAGCGGGATTACATCCAGAAAGCGTGGCTCTTCTGGTGGGGTGCCGCAGCTATCCAGATAGGCGCCTGCATGAAAGACCAATTCATAGGTTCCAGGTTCAAACTGCGCCGTAGGCAGGATCTGCTCGTCGGTGCGCCCGTCAGCATTTGTTTGCAGGGTTTTTAGATGGGTGCGGGTTTCCCCGGTGATCCGGTAAAGCGCGATGCTCAACCCCTCCGCAGGGCAGCCCCGCGCTGTATCCAGCACATGCGTGGTCAGGTATCCGGTCATAGCGATCTCTCCAATAGGACGTGGGACCATATAGGCAGATGGCGACGCGCGCGGCAAAGCGTTGCGCACAAGAGGCTGTATTTGAATTTTTTTGAAAATTCACGGAATTGTTCTGAATTTAGCAGGTAAGTCGTTGCGGAAGGCAGGGATGCAAGTGCCCATCTGCCAGCCTAACATCTGAATGGGCCCTGTCGGTATCTTTCTATGCGCGCAGCTTGGCGTCCCCTTTTGGCGAAATCTGCTGCGCGCTAGGCAAGGGTGATGTCCCGCAACGGCCTATTATTAAGGCTTCACCCTCCGCATTGCTTTTCGAGCATCATTGCTCTCACGGCGTTAATGCGACGGGCAGCGCGCAATGACTTTGATCTCGAAGTCGAACCCAGCGAGCCAGGTGACCCCTACGGCTGTCCAGTTCGGATAAGGCGCATTGGGAAAGACGCGGTTCTTGACCTCCATGATAGTGCCGAATTGCGCTTCAGGATTGGTATGAAACGTCGTCACATCAACGATGTCGCTTAGATCGCAGCCTGCGGCTTTCAGAACTGCGGTTAAATTGTCGAAGGCCAGCTGAACCTGTCGTGGAAAATCGGGTTCGGGCGTGCCATCTGCGCGACTCCCGACCTGTCCAGAAACGAAGAGAAGATCACCGGATTGGATCGCGGCGGAATATCCGTGTTGCGCATAGAGGGCATGACGGTCGGCGGGGAAGATGGGTTGGTTTCGCACGATGTAGGGCTCCTTTTGGGGCTCGCGTGTCGGGATGAATTCAGATACGCTGCGTATATGAATTAATTCGCATACGGTCCGTATGTCAACAAGGGCGTCTGTGCGCTGGAGAGGTATGATGTCAGGCAAACGCGCACAGATGATGGAGGAAACGCGGGCGAAGTTGATTGCCGCGGCGCGCAAGGCCTTTGCCGAAAAAGGGTATGCGGGAACTTCCATGGATGAGCTGACAGCCTCTGTCGGGCTTACGCGTGGGGCGCTCTATCATAATTTCGGGGACAAGCGCGGCTTGCTGGCGGCCGTTGTGGATCAGGTCGACGGCGAGATGGCGGCGCGCGCAATCGCGGAGGCGGCGCGCCGAGGTGGTGACGAATGGGACCAGCTTATCGCGCAGGGGGCCGCTTACATCGAAGCGGCAATGGATCAGGAGATCCGGCGGATTGTTCTGCTTGATGGTCCGGCGGTGCTGGGGGATCCATCGCATTGGCCAAGCCAAAACAAGTGCTTAGAGGCGACAATGCGCAGTTTGGAGACTTTGGTCGTGAAGGGTGACATAGAGCCTGTCGCGATAGAAGCTGCGGCCCGCCTTTTGAATGGCGCCGCGCTGAATGCTGCCCTTTGGGTCGCGGCGAGCGAAACCCCTGAGGATGTTTTACGGCAGGCCGTTACCACGTTCGAGCAACTTGCCTCCGGGTTCCGGAAAGCGAATGCCAGCCCGTAAGATACTGTGAGCGCCAAGGCCGCTATAGGGCAGGGTGTGGCCTGCCGGCGTTCCTTGGCGCTCAGCCTATCGAGGTCAGCGCTTTGTGGAGCGTGCGCTATGCGCCCTCGATCCCCGCGATCATCCGCTCCAGATTGGCCATCGCCGCCACCCCGTCGGAGATCCGCGGCGCGGCGCTGGGCAGGCCCGCGAGCCCTTTGGCGACATCCGCCATCAGCGCGGCATAGCCCTTGTGATCTTCATTCGCGGCGGCGGTGAAATTGGGCTGCCAAGTGAGCGTGTCGCTCGCCCCGCTTAGGGTCGCCTCGGGGTCTTCGGCCTTGAACGGCGGGTCGCGGTGCCATGCGACATTGATCACATTGTCGACCTCGATCCGGTTGTGATCGCCCATCACTGTCACTTGCTCCATCGGCGTGCCGCGCGATTGCACGGTGCCCATGACGACATTTCCGATTACGCCGTTTTCGCAGGTAAACCCCATGTGGAACAGGATTTTTCCCGCCGCAGGCACGTTGCGGCGCACGGTCATCTCGGCAATCGGGCTGCCTGCGAGCCATGGCATCAGATCCATGTAATGCACGCAGTGATGCAGGTAGAAGCCGGAGTAATCGACCTCGCCCGCAAAATAGGTCGGCGCGGTCATATAGCTGCCGGTGAGGCCAAGCACGGGGCCGAATTCTCCCCCGCGCAGGATGTTCTGCGCGATCCGGTTGCCGGTGGAATAGCGTTTCATAAACCCGACGAAGACCGGCACGCCCGTGCGCTCGGAGGCGCGTTGCAGCTCCAACGCCTGCGCCTGTGTCGCGGCGGGCGGTTTTTCCATGAAGACCGGAAGGCCCTTTTCCAACGCGGCCTTTGTCGCGGCGAAATGCACATCGGGGCCGACGGCCATGCAGATCGCATCCAAGCCCGGCTGCTCCAGCATCTCGCGCCAGTCGGTATAGGTTTGCGTCACGCCGTAATGGCCTGCGGTGGCGTTCAGCGCGGCCTCGTCGCGGTCGCACAGCGCCGCGATCCGCATCCCCGCGCGGCCGATCTGTGGCAAGAGCATCCATGTCGCGTGGCGGCCGCAGCCGATCCATCCGATGTTGAGCATTTTGGGGTTGAGCATTTTGGGGGCGTCGGTCATTGCGCATACTCCGCGAAATCGAGGGCCGCACGGATCAGCGCATGGCCGGAGGTGAGCTTGGCGGTCTCGTCCTCGGCGGGGGCGCGCCAATGGGCGATCGGTAGGGCGAGGCGTTGATCGTCGCGGCGGAACGGCTCCAGCGAGACGGGCCCCGCGTAGCCGACCTGATGGAGCGCGCGCATGATCGCGGGCCAATCCATATTGCCTGTGCCGGGGAAGCCGCGATGGTTCTCGTTGGCTTGGAAATGCACGGTGCGCTTGCCCGCGAGGCGGATCGCATCGGGGATCGATTGATCCTCCATATTCATATGGAACGTGTCGAGCATCAGCCCGAGGCCGGGATCATTTACCGCGTCAACAAGGGCGATGCCTTGCTGGGTGGTGTTGAGCATATCGGTCTCGAAACGGTTCAGCGGCTCGACGGCGAAGACTTGGCCTGCGGCGCGGGCGAGGGGGGCGACTTTGGCGAGGCCTTCAATCATCCGGTCGGCGCGGGCCTTCATCTCATCGGCGCTGCGCGGCAGGGGCGGGCGGCCCGCGAACACCATCGGCTCACCGTAAAGTGGGCCGCCGATGATCTTGGCGCCAAGGGCCTCGGCGCTCTCAACGCAGGTCTTCAGGTAGTCGAGCCCGCCTTGCCGCGCGCCCGCCTCCTCGGAGGCAATCGAGCGCTGCGGGTTGACACGGGCGGCCAGCACCACGCCGAGGCCGGCTTCCTCCAGCGCGGATTTCGCCGCCGCGAGATCGATGCCATCCTCGGGTTCGGGCACGAGAAGCTCAATGAAATCAAAGCCCATCGCCTTGATATTTTGGAAGAGATGCAGGTGCTTTCCGGTGAAGGGCCGCACGAATTGCATCGAGATAATGCCAATCGGGTTTTTCAAAACAGGGATCCTTATCCTTTGACAGCGCCAGCGGTCATGCCTGCGATCAGGCGTTTTTGTATGAAGAGGAACAGAAGCGTCGCGGGCATAGCCCCCACGATTCCGCCTGCGGTCAGCAGCCCCCATTCAACTTGGTATTCGCCAATGAGGGTCTGGATCGCGACGGTGATCGGTTTCACGCTGCGCCCGCCGAGGGTGAGCGCGTAGAGGTATTCGTTCCATGCGGTGATGAAGATATAGACGCCCGTTGCGATGATGCCGGGCGTGCACAGCGGCAGCACGACCTTGAACAGCGCCCCGAAACGGGTGCAGCCATCGGTCATTGCCGCCTCATCCAGCGAGCGCGGGATGCCGTCGATATAACTTGTCATCATCCAGACCGAGAACGGGATCGCGACGGTCGAATTGGCGATGATCAGCGCGAAATAGGTATCCACCAGCCCGAGCGATTTCATCAAGATGAACAGCGGCAGGATCAGGAGCACCAGCGGGAACATGTTGATCACGAGGAACTGCAGCATCAAAAGCCTGCGGCCTTTGAACCGGAACCGCGAGAACGCATAGGCGGCGGGAACCGAGAGCGCGAGGCCGACGATCACCGTGCCGCCCGCGACGATGAAGCTATCGAGCAGGTTTGATCCGAAACCGACCGTTTTGAACAGGCGGATGTAATTCTCCAGCGTGGCACCCGTCAGCGATGGGCCATCGGTAAACAGCTTGCTTTCCTGCGTGACCGAGGTCAGCGCCATCCACAGATAGGGCGAGAGGGTGAAGATCAGGATCAGCAGCACCGGCAGATCCACGGTGAGGATCCGGCGGGTGAGGGATGTGTTGCGCACCATCATGCGATGTTCCTCCCCGCGCGGCGCAGATACAGGATCACGAAGCCGAGCAGCAGCAGCGTGAAGCTGACCGCCAGCGCCGAGCCATAGCCGTAATCCAGCCCCGTGCGCGCTTTGACAAAGGCATAGAGCGGCAGCGTATAGGTCGAATAGCCCGGTCCGCCGCCTGTCATCACGAAGATCACATCAATCGAATTGGCGACCCAGATCACCCGCAACAGCGTGGCCGTCATCAAGACGCCTGAAAGGCCCGGAAGGGTGATGTGCCAGAACTGGCGGAACTGCGATGCGCCATCAATCGCGGCGGCCTCATAGTAGCTTTTCGGGATCGATTGCAGCCCCGCGAGGATCATCACCGCGAAGAACGGGAAGCCCTGCCATGTCAGGGTCAGGATGATCGCATAGAGCGCGGTATCAGGGTTCGCGAGCCATGGGATCGCGCTGGAGATCATGTTGAAGCGCAGCATCAGATCGTTGAGCACCCCGAAGTTGGAATCGTAGATCCAGACCCACATCAGCGCGATCACCACCGAGGGCAGCGCCCAAGGGATGATGACGAGGGCGCGCGCCAGCCCGCGCCAGGGAAAATTCTGGTTCAGCAACAGCGCGGTAGCGAGGCCCAGCAACATCTGCGCAGGCACGGTGATGACGATCCAGATTACGGTATGGCGCAGCGAGGTCCAGAAGACCGGATCATTCCACGCGGTAATGAAATTCTTCAGCCCGACCCAATCGAAGTTTTTGGGGCGGAACAAGACATAGTCATGCAGGCTCATCCAGAGTGCCTGCACCATCGGCAGGAATACGATCGCCAGCGTCACCAGAACGGCGGGCGAGAGCATGACAAGGGGCAGCACACGGCGCGCTAAAGGCACCGGTGGGGCGGGGGTATCGGTCATGGCGGGACTTCCGGTTGGGGGTGTCTTCCGGTTAAAAATGGCGGGCCAAAGCGCGGCCCGCCAGTCGGGGAGGTTACTTGTTGTAGAGCGCGTCGATCTCGGCGTTCATCTCCGCGGCGGAGATTTCACCAATCAGCGCGCGCTGCATCGCGACAGGCCAGACGGTATTGGCAAAATCAGCCGTCTCGCTGGTGTTGGGCAAAAGCTGCGCGAAGGGGAGGGAGGCGACGGTCGCATCCACAAACCGCTTTTCATGCCCGTCCCATGTGGCGCTATCCGATTTGGTCACCGGCAATTGCCCCGTGGCCTTGTTGAAGGCGGCGTTATTGCCGGGGCTGGAGAGGAAGCTGATCCATTTCCAAGCCGCTTCCTTATCCTGCGCGGCGGAGAACACTGCGGTGCTCTCATCGCCGAAGGATGTCCAATGCCCGCCGCCGCATTCCGGCACCGGCACCGCAGAGACATTCTCGCCGAGCGCTTTGACCATATCCGCAGACGAGCCGATATGGTGGATCGTCATTGCGGTTTGGCCGCCTTGGAAGGCACCGATGATTTCCTTGAACCCGTCATTGGGGGCCGAGGGCGGGAAGACTTTATCCTTCTGGAACAGGTCGAGCACGAATTGCGTGCCCGCGACCCCTGCCTCGGAGGTCAGCTCGCCCGGGCCAAAGCCCACGCCGTCGCGCGAGAGGGTGAGGCTGGCCCAGTGGTCATGCCCGCCTTTGCCGCCACGGAAGCCAAAGCCGTAGACATCAGGCTGGCCATCGCCATTGGTGTCGCGGGTCAGCGCTTTCGCGGCATCGCGGAATTCGTCGCAGGTTTTGGGCGGGGTCAGGCCCAGCTCTTTGAACATATCGGTGCGGTAATAGAGGTAGAGCACGACATATTGCACCGGCAGGTAATATTGCGTGCCGTCGGCGGCGGCGGTCAGCTTGAACAGGTTATCTTGAACCTCGGCCTTGCCCTCCCAGCCGTCAATCCACGCGTCCAGCGGCTCTAGCGCCTCCATCTCGATCAGGCGCGGTTGCGCGTTGAGCTTGACGAGCGCCGCATCCGGCCCCGTGCCCGCGACGATTGAGGTGTAAAGCTGATCGTAATAGCTGTTCCACGGCACGTTCTCCGCATTCACCTTAATGCCGGGGTTCTCCGCCTCGAATTTTTCAACCAAGGCGGACATCGGGTTGTCGGCATTGTCGAAGTGATACCAGAAATTCACCTCTTGGGCCTGTGCGCCGCCCGCAAGTGCGGTGCTGGCGAACAGGGCTGCGGCGATGGTCGTGCGCATCTTGGCCCGCGTGTTCGCGGTGCTCTTTATCGTTATCTGTCTCATCGTGGTGTCTCCTCCCTAGGGTTTTCAGTCGTCGCGTCTCGTCGGCGGCGCGGTGAGGGCGCGGAACGCTGCCCCCGCCGCGCCAAGGGCCAGACGTGCCTCCTCAAGCACTTTGGTCATTTGCAAAAATCCGTGGATCACGCCGCCATGCAGATGGAAGCGATCCTTGCGGCCGAGCTTTGAGAGCCGCGCGAACAGCCGCTCGGTATCCGAGCGCAGCGGGTCGATCTCGGCGGCATTCAGGTAGAGCGGCGGCAGCGCTTCGAGGGCCGCGTCCGAGGCCCGCATCGGCGCGACCTGTGGTGCGGCGCGCGCGGCATCCGGCGCATACCAATCCCAATAACGGCGCATCTTGTCCCGCGTCAGCCCCGGCCCCTGCGCGCAATCGACATAGGAGGGTGAGGCGAAATCGGTATCATAGACCCCGTAGAACAACAGGCCGCAGTCCGGCTGTGGCCCTGCGTCCAGCATCATCGCCATGGCAAGGTTTGCGCCTGCGCTATCGCCCGAGAGCGCGAAAGGCCCCGTGAACGCCGCAAAGGGGCCATGCCCGCCCGAAAGCGCGGCCCAAACCGCGCGGCAATCCTCCAGCCCTGCGGGATAGGGATGCTCGGGCGCGAGGCGATAGTCACAGAGCACCACCACCGCCTGTGCCTCATCGGCCAGAACACGGGCGCAGCGTTCATGCGTTGCCATCGAGCAAAATGCCCAGCCGCCACCGTGGACAAATAAAATCGTGCCGCGCGGCGAGCCTTTTGGCGTCAGGATCCGGCAGTGGATCTCGCCCGCTGGCCCCGCGATCTGCACCGCGTCGATCTGCGCCATCTCCGGCAGATCGACATTCCACCGCGCATTCGCCGCCTCGGCCTGCGCGCGGCCCTCCGCGGCGGGGCGTAGGGTGGGATCAGGCAGGCCTGCATCCTCCACGGCCAACCGATCAAGGATCGCCTGCATCTGGGGGGAAGGACGGCTCATTGCCCGTCTTCCAGAGTATCGGATGCCGCCAGAATATTCGGACCGAAATCGACGATGGTGGTGATATGGCGCGAGAGCGCCGCCGCCGCCTGATCGGCGTCTGCCGCTTCCAGCGCGGCGATGATCGCGAGATGGCGATCTGCGGTATCCTTCAGATTGCGGTTCTGATCGGGGTGCAGGATCTTATAGCGATGCGCATGGACGAGGGCGCGCGCCAGAACCGGCTGCACAGGGGGAAGATCCGCGCAAGCGAAGAGATCGCTATGGAAGGCGCGGTCATGCACCGAGAGCAGATATTCATCCCCCGCCTCCGCTGCGGCCTGCATCGCATGAAGATGTTCGCGCATCCGGTCGGCAAGCGCGGCTCCCTCGCGGGCAATCGCGCGTTTCACGCCGCGACACTCGATATCATGGCGCAGGCGGATCAATTCTTCCGCATCCTCGGCGCGGCAATCGGCAACGGTGGTGCCGCGATGCGGCTGGCGGTGCACCAATCCTTCTTCTTGCAACAGCAAGAGCGCCTCGCGCACGGTGCCTTGGCTCGCCTCGAACCGATTGGCCAGTTCCAGTTCCAACAAGGTTGAACGCGGAGCGAGCATCCCCAAAACGATTTCGCGCTGGAGGCTGGTATAAATATGGAACGACCGCCGCGTGCTGGTCGAGCGGACCAGCTTCAGGGGGGATGTGTTTGGAAAATTCTCCGCAGCCATGTCGACTCACTTGCGTTCGAGTATCATTATCAATAACGATAATGTAAGAGCATGCGAACTGGCAAGCCCAAATTCGGGGTGCCGTCAAACGGGAGGAGAGGGCGGATGGCCACGATTACGCTGGATAAGATCGTCAAGAATTACGGGGCTGTGAAGGCGATCCATGGGATCGACCTCGAGATTAAAGACGGTGAGTTTGTGGCCCTCGTCGGCCCGTCCGGCTGCGGAAAATCCACGCTTTTACGTATGGTTGCGGGGCTTGAGGATATCTCGGGCGGGCGTTTGCTGATCGGCGATAAGGTCGTGAATGCGGTGGAGCCGCGTGACCGCGATATCGCGATGGTGTTTCAAGATTACGCGCTCTACCCGCATATGAGCGTGGCCGATAACATCGGCTTCGGCCTGAAGATGCGCAAGACCAGCGACGCCGATCGCAAGGCGAGAATCGCCGAGGCGGCGCAGATGCTCCAGATTGAAAAGCTTCTGGATCGTCGCCCCGCAGAGCTTTCGGGCGGGCAGCGTCAGCGCGTGGCGATGGGGCGTGCGATTGTGCGGCGGCCCTCGGCCTTCTTGTTCGATGAGCCGCTTTCCAACCTTGATGCCAAACTCCGTGTAGAGATGCGCACCGAGATCAAACGCCTGCACGGGCTGCTGGGAAGGACAACGATCTATGTGACCCATGATCAGGTCGAGGCACTGACATTGGCGGACCGCGTGGTGATCTTGAAAGACGGACGGGTCTTGCAAGAGGGCCCACCGTTGACCCTCTACGAGCAGCCCGCGACGCGGTTTGTCGCGGAATTCATCGGCTCGCCGCAGATGAACATGTTCGAGGGCGTGGTGCGGCAATCCGGGGCGGGGGCCTTTGTCGAGGTAGACGGGATGCGCTTGCCGTTCGGTCGTATTGACGCGCCTGACGGGCAGCCGGTGCATCTAGGCGCGCGCCCCGAAGCAATTTGCCCGTGTTCCGAGAGCGAGGCGGATGTCGTCACGCAAGTTGAGGTTTTCGAGCCTTTGGGCTCCGATACCATGGTCTCGGTGCGCATTGCAGGCGCAATGGCGGTGGTGCGGCTCAGCCCAGAAGACCCTGTCGCGCGGGGGATGGCCCTGCCTTTGCGGTTTGATCGTGCGAAGCTGCATCTGTTCAATGCCACAACTGGGGAACGGATTGTGTCGCAGCGCGCGCTCTAACCTGCAGTGCGCCGGTAGCAGACTTAAGTTGGCGGAGAGATGACCACTCCCCCTGGGGCAGGCGCGATTGCTTGACTTCCCCAAGGGGGTGCTTAACTCAGGGCGGATCGCCCTATTTTAAGCACGAAAGTTTCTCCGATGTTTTCCTGGTTTGAACGCCGCATCGCGCCTTATCCCGATGACGCGCCAAGGATGCCTCCGCGCTCGCTCTGGCGGTTCTTGTTGCATTACAGCCGTGGCGCGCTGCCGTGGTTGGTGTTGTTGGCGCTGGGCTCAGGCGCGATTGCGCTGATTGAGGTGGTGCTATTTGGCTGGCTGGGCGAGTTGATCGACCGGCTGTCCGATACGCCGCGCGAGGTTTTTTGGGCGCAGGAGGGCGGGCGACTGGCGTTGATGGCGACGGTCTTGCTGGTGGTGATGCCTCTGCTGAACATCGTCTCCTCGATGATCCTGCATCAATCGCTGATGGGCAATTTCCCGCAGCGGATCCGCTGGCAGGCGCATCGGTATTTGCTGCGCCAATCGATTGGGTATTTTCAGGATGAATTCGCGGGCCGGATCGCGCAGCGCCTGATGCAAACCGCGCTTGGCGTGCGCGAAGTCGCGATGAAGATCATGGATGTCGGCAGCTATGTGCTGATCTATTTTCTGGGCGCGCTGGCCCTTGCCGCGCATCAAGATTGGCGATTGGCGATCCCGTTTGCGGTCTGGGCTTTGGCCTACGGGGTGATGCTGTGGCAGATCGTGCCGCGTCTGGGCCGGGTGGCACAAGATCAGGCGGATGCGCGCAGCCAGATGCTGGGGCGGGTTGTCGATAGCTATACCAATATCGCAACGGTCAAGCTGTTCTCGCATTCGGACCGCGAAGAGCGCTGGATGCGCGAGGGGATGGATCGTTTCTTGGGCACGGTGTATCGCCAGATGCGCCTATCCACGGTGCAAGATGTCACGCTCAACCTGATCAACGTCTGGCTCTTGGCCTCCGTGGCGGGGCTGGGCCTGTGGCTTTGGTCGCGCGGCGAGATCGCGGTGGGGGCGGTGGCGATTGCGGTGCCGCTGGCGATGCGGCTGAACAATATGGCGCATTGGATCATGTGGGAATTCGCCGCCCTGTTCGAGAATATCGGCACGGTTCGGGACGGGATTTCCAGCCTCTCGATGCACCGCGACGTCAGTGATGCGACGGGCGCAAAACCGCTGGTGACCCAGCGCGGTGAAGTGCATTTCGACAATGTCACCTTCCGCTATCGCGGGATGGAGGGCGCGCAGCCGATGGCGGTGCTGGAGGATCTGAGCCTGCGCCTCAAACAGGGCGAGCGGGTCGGGCTTGTAGGCCGCTCCGGGGCGGGAAAATCGACGCTGATCAACCTCCTGCTGCGGTTCCACGATATCGAGGATGGGCAGATCACCATCGACGGGCAGGATATCTCCAAGGTGACGCAAGACAGCCTGCGCGCGGCGATTGGGGTGGTGACGCAGGATAGCTCGCTGCTGCATCGCTCGGTGCGTGAGAACATCGCCTATGGTCGCCCCGGGGCCACCGATGTGCAGATCGAGGCGGCGCTGCGGGTGGCCGAGGCAGACGGGTTCGTGCCGGATCTGAGCGATAGCCATGGTCGCCGCGGCTTGGATGCCCATGTCGGCGAGCGCGGGGTGAAACTTTCGGGCGGGCAGCGCCAACGGATTGCGATTGCGCGGGTAGCGTTGAAAGATGCGCCGATCCTGATCCTCGATGAGGCGACAAGTGCCCTCGATAGCGAGGTCGAAGCCGCGATCCAGTCGCGTCTGGAGGCGCTTATGGAGGGCAAAACCGTGATTGCCATCGCGCATCGCCTCTCGACGATTGCGGCAATGGATCGGCTGGTAGTGATGGATCAGGGCCGGATCGTAGAGGAGGGCACGCATGCCGAATTGCTGGCGCGCGGCGGCCTTTATGCGCGGCTCTGGCAGCGGCAATCAGGGGGCTTCCTTGCGCCCGACGCTTGACCGAAACCCTGTCTGATCTGACGGCAGGCATGACCTGAAAAGAAAAGCCACCGGCCCTTTGGCGCGGTGGCTTTTAACGTGGAACGCGCCGAGATCCGAGCGGCAGGCCCTTACCCGCCGAACCCCGTGCGCCCTGCGCCCGCACTGCCGAACCCGCCGCGCGAGGCTGCGGTGGCACGGGTCATCGGGGCTTTTCCTGCGGTGGCGGTGGGGCGGGTGAATTGCGACGTGTTCATTTTTGCCGCGCCGCTATTGGTCGAGAAGGCGCTGGTGCGCGCGGCATTGGTGAACTTCCCGTCCGGCGTTTTATAGAGCGGCTGCGCGCCCGCCATGCCAGTCCGGCCTCCCAGCATATTGCCGATCAGATAGCCCGCCAGCAGCGGCATGAATATGCTGCCCGATCCGCCCTGTGGATTGGCCGCAGCCTCGGTGCCGCAAGCGCCAACGCCGTGTTGTTCTTCGCAGACCGCAACGCTGTCATAGCGGGGGGCGGCCTCAACATGCAGGGCTTCCGCCTCGGCAAAGGAGGCGCGGCAATCGTCCACCGAGAACATGCCGCCGCGCGTGGCGGCATCGGTGCAGCTCTGCAGATCGGGGAAGGCTTGCGCGTCCACCTGTTCTTCGCGGCACCCCGCAAGCGTAAAGGCGGCAGCGCCGAGGATGGCGATGGCGACCCGATTGGAACGTTTTGTCATGACAATCCTACCTCTTTCGAATTGGAGTGAGAGAGCACCTTCGCGGCCCTCATGCGGTGATGAAATGCGGTTTGAACCGCGACAGATCCTGCGTGATCCGCGAGCGGTCCTCGCGAATGCCAACGCCGACGCAGGCCTCGCCCACGACCCAAGCCCCGATCACGGGGCGGAACCCGTCGAACTGCGGCAAAGGCGCATAGGCTTGCACAATGCGCGGATGCTCTGAATATTCGGTGTTTTGCGCCTGCTCCACGATCTCGCCATTCTTGAGGATGCTCACCGAGGCCCCCTCGCGCGACAGGATCGGCTTGCGCACATGGCCCGCCGTCAACTGTGCCTCGGCGCGCGAGAACGCCGCCGAAACATCGCCCGCGATGGGGCCTGTGCCGCCCATCCCGCCGCCGATATCGGCCTCGAAGAACGCGGGCAACAGGTTCGGATGGCCCTCAAACATCTGCCACAAGACGGGCAGGAGGCCCTTATTTGACAAGAGTGCCTTCCAAGCAGGCTCCAAGAACAGGCAATTCGCGCCGTTGATATTCTGGGCAAACGGGTCGCGCAGCAGATCTTCCCAAGGGTAGAGCTTGAACAAGACACCGATAGTCCGGTCCTGATCGTCGAGGAACTGGCCCTCGTCACTGATCGCGATCTTTTCCAGATCACAGTAATGCGCGCCAAGGCCCGCCTCACGCGCCGCCCAGCCCATCGCCTCGACGGTGCTGTAATCCTCAGGATTGCCGCCGACGGCGGTGAAATGCAGCTGGCTCTTGGGCTCGAACACCGCGCCGAACCGCTCGACCAGCGACTCATGGATGCCGTTGAACTGATCCGATCCCTGCGGCAAGACGCCCGCGCCGATCTGATCTTCCAGCCATTGCCACTGGAAGGAGGCGCTCTCGTAAAGCGAAGTCGGGGTATCCGCGTTATATTCCAACAGCTTCGCAGGGCCATTGCCATCATAGGCGAAATCGAAACGACCATAGATCTCGGGATCGCCGCGCTGCCAGCTTTGCGCAATCAGATCGCGGTGCGCGACAGGGATCGCGAGTCGATCCATCAGCGCCTCGCTTTGCAAAATATGCGCCACCGCCTCGCGGCACATCGCGTGCAATTCGGTCGCCGGATCCTCGATTCCGTCCTCGATCTCTTGAAGCGAGAATTCATAGGCAGAGGTCTCATCCCAATAGGGCTCACCATGCATATCCGCGAAGGTAAAGCCGACCTCTTGCGCGTAGTCGCGCCAGTTTGGCCGCTCTGAAAGGGTGATTTTCTGCATAGTTTCTCCTCGGCTCCCGACCCTGCCCTCAAAAAGGGCGGCTCCTTGCGGGTATGTAGGGGATTTTCCGGCTGGAAACCAGAGAGCGGCGGCGATTGCTGGGGGCAATCTGCCGCAGGGCGCGACGCCGCGCGGAATGGCCCTTGCTTCGGGGAAACGTCACGGTGGCGATCGCGCAGCGGGCGGCCCCGATGTGCCCGAATTTCGCAATTCATTCCGCCCCACAGTTGTTTGTCCATAAAACACGGGCTCAAAAAAGTTTGCGCCGCACGTAAAAGGTACTTCACGAATCAGTTTTTATACCTAAGGTTGTTTTAAAGGTGTTTCTTATTTGTCAGTTTGGGCTGTGCGCTCCCCGTCTTTCATCCCCAATGAAAGTTGCACAGCATGGCAATCGTTCTCGAAACCGGCTCCGACTATTTCCGCTCTCTCGCGGTCCTCACCATTGGTGGAGGGTCTCAATCCCTCAGTGCGCTGGATCTGGGGTTGCTGACGACGGGCCAAACCTCTGGGAGTGGATTGGGCGGAACCCGCACGATTTCCCTTTCGCAGCCAGATGGGAATGACCAGAGACTGATGGTGGGGGAGCAATTCACCGTCACGAACACCAATGTTCCGCTGATCGGCTCTCCGACCACTACGACGCTGAATTTGACCCTCGTGGGGAGCGGAACCTACTCCGCGCTTCTCTCCACCAGCAATATTCTTATTGCGGTTGATGGATCAGGAAACCAATACGTTATCTTCCCGGATGGCGATATGCCGACACTGACCGGAACAGTGCTGTCAACGATCAATGTGCAGGCGGTCGGCTATGATTTTGACACTGACGCCCCGCTTTGCTTTACTCGCGGTGTCCTCATCGAGACCTTGGACGGGCCGCGCCCGATCGAGACGCTGAAGGTTGGCGATTTGGTTCTCACGAAAGACAACGGCGCGAAGCCGATTGCCTGGATTGGCCATAGATCCATCGGGGCGCGTGCGCTGGCGCAAAAACCAGAGCTTGCGCCAATCCGGATCAAGGCGGGCGCCTTGGGCAAGGGGATCCCTGAGGCCGATCTGATCGTCTCGCCACAGCACCGCATTCTCGTGCGCTCGCGGATCGCGCAACGGATGTTTGACACTGATGAGATTCTAGTCGCAGCCAAGCTTCTGCTTGAGGTCGACGGGATCGATATTTTTGCGGAATGCGAAGGGGTGGAGTATTTCCACCTGCTCTTCGATCAGCATGAGGTGGTCTTTGCCAATGGGGCCGAGGCGGAATCCCTCTATACCGGACCACAAGCGCTCAAATCTGTCAGCGCGTCAGCGCGTATCGAGATTTTCGCCCTGTTCCCGCAGCTCCGCGCGCTTGATTACAGCCCCGTTCCCGCGCGGATCTTGGCGGCGGGCAAAAAGGCGCGTCAACTCGCCTCGCGCCACATGCAAAATGGGAAATTCTTGGTCAATTGATCCATTGCGCTGGCGGAGTTTCAGCGCTCATAGAACAACCTCCCCCCATAGCCGCTTGCCTCGCTGGGCAGGCGGCTATGTGTTTTGGGGCCGCGCCCCTCACCGCATCGCGGAGGTCTCGCGTTGGGCTTGAGCGGTGTCGCTGTCAGAGGATCTGCGCACCGCGTTCCCTTCCAATCGCTTGCCTGTCACCGTGTCAAACAGATGCCAGATTTGCGGCGCGGCATGGATCATCACAGTGTCCCCAACGGGGGCTGCGGTCAGGGGTTCAGGCTGGCCCAGCTCGAATGATCCGGTATTGGGAACCGGCTTCGAGGCCAGCGCCAGCGCGAGGGGTTGGCCGTCGATATGGCCATTGACCACGCGCCCTGATCCGAGCTCTTCGACGAAGCTCACCTTGAGCGGCAGCGCATGAGGGGCGCCCCCCAGATCACAGGTGAGCGCCTCGGCCCGCAGGCCCAAGATCACGGGGCCATCGGGCAGGGTGCGCTGGGCGGCGGGCAGGGGGCCGAGATCCTGCGCGCCCAGCCAAAGCCGCCCGCTGAGGATCTGCGCATCCATCAGGTTCATCGCAGGCGCGCCGATAAAGCTCGCCACGAAGGTCGAGGCGGGGCGGTGATAAACCTCCAGCGGGGTGCCGATCTGCTCGATCTGACCCGCGTTCAGCACCACAATCCGGTCGGCCAGCGTCATCGCCTCCAACTGGTCATGGGTGACGTAGAGCGCGGTGGTTTTCAGGCGGCGTTGCAGGGCACGGATTTCGGCACGCATGCTAACCCGCAGCTTCGCATCAAGGTTCGAGAGCGGCTCGTCAAACAAGAACGCCGCCGGTTGGCGCACGATCGCGCGGCCCATCGCCACCCGTTGCCGCTGCCCGCCCGAAAGCGCGCGGGGCTTGCGATCGAGATAGGGCCCGAGTTCCAACATCCGTGCCGCTTCCGCCACGCGGGCCTCGATCTCGGCCTTTGGCGTGCCACGGTTTTTCAGCCCGTAGGCCATATTCTCGCGCACCGTCATATGCGGGTAGAGCGCGTAATTCTGGAACACCATCGCGATATCGCGCTGCGCGGGATCAAGCTGGTTCACCACCCGCCCGCCAATGGCAATCTCGCCCTCGGTAATCTCCTCCAGCCCTGCGACCATCCGCAACAGGGTGGATTTGCCGCAGCCCGAAGGCCCGACCAGCACGACAAATTCACCATCCGCAATCGTGATTTCGGCGTTCTGGATCGCGCGGACCCCGTTGCCATAGTCTTTGCCAACCGCATTCAAGGAAATTTCGGCCATTATTTATCGCTTTCCGTCAGACCCTTGATGAACATGCGCTGGAAAAACACGACCAGCGCCACAGGCGGGATCATCGCCAGCACGGCAAGGGCAAAGGCTTCGTTGTAATCGGGGATCTGGCTGCCGATCCAAACTTGCAGGATCGACTTGATGCCACGGATCAAGGTGAAGAACCCTTCCTCCGTCGTCATCATCATCGGCCAGAGATATTGGTTCCAGCCGTAGACGAACATGATGATGAACATTGCCGCCATCATCGGTTTCGAGAGCGGGATCAGGATGTCGAGGAAGAACTTGATCGGCCCCGCGCCATCAATCCGCGCGGCCTCCAAGATCTCGTCGGGCACCGCTTTGAAATATTGCCGGAAGTAGAACGTGCCCGTGGCCGAGGCCAAGAGCGGCACGATCAGGCCGGTATAGGTGTTGAGCAGATGCAGATCCGACATCACCTGATAGGAGGGCATGATCCGCACTTCGAGCGGCAAGAGAAGCGTTGTGAAGATCATCCAGAACAGCGGCACCGCAAAGCGGAACCGGAAATACACAAGCCCGTAGGCCGCCATCATCGACAGCGCGATCTTGCCCACCGCAAAGCCAACGCCGAGGATCATCGAATTCATCAGCATCCGCGCACCGGTGACTTGCCCCGTGAACCCGCCCGCTTGGGTGAGGACTTTGGTATAGGTCGCGGCGCCTTCCGAACCGGGGAGCAGCGTCATCCCCTGCATGTGGATCTCCGCTGCGGAATGGGTGGAGGAGGCGAAGGCCATCAGCACCGGGATCAGCAAGAACAGCGCGCCGAGGATCAGGATCAGGTGATCGAGAGGTTTCATCTTGTGCATGGATCACCCGTAATGGACGCGGCGTTCGAGGAAGCGGAATTGCACGATGGTCAGCGCCGCCACGACCAGCATCAAAATCACCGATTGCGCCGAGGAGCCGCCGATATCATTGCCTTTGAACCCATCGAGATAGACCTTGTAGACAAGGGTCATCGGGTTGTTGGCGGGCTTGTCTTTCACCATCACATCAATGATCGCGAACGTGTCGAACAGCGTGTAGGTGATGTTGATCACCAGTAGGAAAAACGCCGTCGGCGCGAGCAGGGGCAGGGTGATATCGCGGAACCTGCGCCAGCCTGATTGCGCATCGATCAGCGCGGCCTCGCGCACCGAGATCGGCACCGATTGCAGGCCCGAGAGGAAGAAGATGAAATTATACGGGATCTGCTTCCAGACCGCGACAATCGTCAGCGCGCCTGCGGTATCCCAATAGTTGATGCCCACGCGCAGATCATAGCCAAACAGCGCCGCGAGATCTTTGAACGGGCCGATATGCATATCAAAAAACATCATCCCCATCAGTCCCGCAACGGGCGGCGCGATGGCGTAGACGGAAATCAGCGCGGTTTTATAAGCACTTGCCCCGCGAATGACCTTATCCGCCTTCACCGCCAGCAAGAGCCCGATGGACAGCGCCAGCGCTGTCACCACCACAGAAAACAGCGCCGTAAACCCCGCGATAGAGCGGTATTCCGAGCCGCTCACCACGTCCTTGTAATTCTCAAGCCCGACGAAGGTGGAGCCGAATCCGAACGGATCCTCGATGTAGAAAGACGAGGTAACGGCCTGCACCGAGGGCCAATAGAAGAACACCGCCACCACCAATAGTTGCGGCAGAACGAAGGCCCAAGGCGTGACGCCACCGCCAAATTGCACGCGCTTTGCGGGCGGCGAAGGGGGGCGAGAGGTCCGGCGTGGCACTTTGGCAAGACCAAGCGTCGGGCCTGCGCGCAGCGGGGGGGAGGGATGGGACATGGGGAAGCCGTTTCGGAAGGGAGTGGGGCTGCCGAGGGAGATCGGCAGCCCGCAGAAGGTCCGTGCGTCAGATCAGCCAGCGGTTTTCGCGAATTTCGCGAGCAGCTGGTTGCCCTCAGACTCGATCACCTCAAAGGCTTGCGTCGGGGTGACTTCGCCCGAGAAGATCCGGTTGAACTCGCGCTCCATCACCGAACGGATCTGCGGGTAGAAGCCCATACGGTAGCCCTTCGACCATTCACCACCCGGCAGCATCAGCTGCTGGATACCGACTTCGGCCACCGGTTGCTCGTCGTAGTAACCTTGCGATTTTGCCAGATCGTAGGCTGCTTCGGTGATCGGCACATAGCCGGTTGCCTTGTGGTAATAGACCTGCACCTCCGGCGAGGTCAGATAGGAGAAGAAAGCCGCGGTGCAGGCGTTTTCCTCATTCGATTTGCCTGACATCGCGAACAGGGCCGCGCCGCCGATGAAGGATTGTGTGCCAGCCCCTTCAATCGCGCTCCAATAGGGCATGAAGGTCGCCGAGAACGGGGCCGTGGCGGTTTTTTGCAAGCCGCCGAAGGAGCCGGACGAGCCGATCCACATAGCGACTTTGCCTTCCTCGAACGGCTTTTGGTTATCTGCCCAGCCTGCGCCGTAGAAGCCGTAAAGCCCCGCATCGGCCCATTCTTTGAGCTTGTCGAACATCATCACCTGATTGGCGTCCGTCACCATCATTTCGGTGCCGTCAAACCCGTCATAGCCGTTGTGGTTGCTGGCGAATTGCTGGTTGTTGCGGGATTTGAAGTTCTCCACCATCATCCAGGTGAGCTGCGAGGCCGCCAGCGGAATATAGCCCGCCTCTTTCAGCTTCGGCGCAATCGCCTCGAATTCTTCCCATGTTTTCGGCGCTTCAACGCCAGCGGCGGTGAGGGCATCGGTGTTGAAATACAGGATCGGGGCGGAGGCGTTGAATGGCATCCCGATGAATTTGCCATCTTTATCGGCGTAGAAATTGCGCACGCCCGCAATGAATTCGTCGCGGTTGAACGCGCCGCCCGCAGTGACGATCAGATCTTCGGCAGGGATCGTCGCGCCCTTCGCGCTGATGATCGTGGCCGCACCGGCATCAAACACCTGCAAGATATTGGGCTGTTCACCCGAGCGGAACGCCGCGATGCCCGAGGACAGCGCTTCCTCATAGGTGCCCTTCGAGAGCGGGGTGATCGCGCAGTCGCTTTGCGCCTCGTTGAACATTTTCGAGATCTCGTTGACGACCTCGCCATTGCGCCCGCCCATCCCGTGCCACCATGTGATGTCGGTCTGTGCGAGGGCCGCGCCTGCGGTGAGCGAGAGCGCGAGGGTGGAAACGGTTGCAAGTTTAAGCATCAAAAACTCCTGCATATCTGCATGTGCACGAGGCGCAGGGCGCTCTGCCGCTGCGGATCTCGGGTCCGGTTAAACTGAGGGCAGATGTGGGGGTGTTCGGTAACGCTTGGATGACGCTTGCGCAAAGCTCATGCGACAAATGCACAAATGCTGCGGGCGGGACGCTACGTCATCCGCAAATTTATGCACATCTGTGCAATCGCTCCTGCGGCGGCCCAGCGGTGCGCGGGCGCGGCGGCTATTTGCTCTTGCCGTCTTGCGAGAATGTATCGCGCCAGCGGGCGATGAACTGGTTGCGGGTGAGGGTATCGCGCGCGACAAGCAGTGTCGGCATCAGTTCGATCGGCCGCAGGGCGGAGCGCGAGATCGGCGTTTCCGGCGCATCGGGCACCAGATCGGCGGAGATCAGATGCACCGAGCGCAGCGCCCGCACCCCCTCATCCGAGAGCAGGAAATCGAGCAGCTTGGCCGCCGCTTCAAAGCTCGCTGCCCGTGCCCGCGCCGAGGTATCTTCCTCCCAGCCGCCCGCAGTCGGCGTGAATGCGTGTTTCGGAATCATGAAAGCGCGCGACAGCACGAGCGTATAATCTTGTGGTAAAACAATGCCTACGCGGGGATCTTGCGCCGCCAGCGCATAGGATCCCAGCACGTTATAGGCCAGCAGGTAGCGCCCGTCGCCAACCCCGTCGATAATTTCCGCAGAGCAACAGGTGGCCACGGCACCGCTGCGATCAAAGCTTTCCAACAACGCGCCGAAGGTGCTGGCCTCTTGGCTGTCTTTGAAGGCAAACAGATAGCCGAGGCCCGATTCTTCAATATCATAGGTCGCCACACGTCCGGCATAGGGCGAGCCTGCGGGCCGCAGCAGATCGAGCAGCGCAAAACGGGTCGCAGGGATATCCTCGGCGGGAACCCGCGCGCGGTTATAGATGATAACGGCAGCCTCGCGGGTGATCCCCCACAGCTCGTCCCGCCAGCGCAAAGGCTCCGCCAGTGCAGAGGTTTGCGGCGAGCGGAACGTGGTGCCGCAACCCAGATTGACCAGCTCCACCATCTGATGCACGGCAGAGGAAATCACCACATCGGCCTGATCATCAGACCCTGTCAGAGCTTGCCCAGAAAGCGCCGCATGGCATTCCGCAAGGCTGAGATCGAAGAGCGCGTTTGAGCCCCATTGCTCATAATCAATCGCGATCTGCGGATTGCGACTGAGAAATGCCTCGACGACGGGGGCGAAAATCGCGATGTCGGTGGTGGAGCGCACCTTGAGCGGGCGCGGGCTATTGGAGCCGAAATGCCGTGTCATCTCTTGCGCTTGCGCAGAGGGCGCAAGGAGAGCGAGCGCCGTCAGAGCCGTTGTGAGCGCGGCGGCGAGAAGGCGTCTAGGCATTGCGGCCCTCCTGATTGTCATGGGGGCCGTCCTCGGCACTCCCCTCCGGCGCGAGCGGCAAGCGCAGCACGGCGCGAAAGCCCCCCGCCGCCGGATGCTCAAACGCCAGTTCCCCGCCAAAGGCCTGCGCGACCGCATGGCCGATCGACAGGCCCAGCCCCGCGCTATCCCCGCGCGAGGCGGCGGTGCGGGCAAAGCGTTGGCCAAGCGTGGCGAGCCTCTCGGGCGAGGGGCCGTTGCCCTCGTCACGCACCCAGAGCACGGCATAGGCGGGATTTGCCTCAGTGCCGCGCTCGATGCCCGCGCCGATGGTGATCGGCGCGACCCCGTGTTTGAGCGCATTGCTCAGCAGGTTCTTCGCGGCCTCGGCCAGCGACAACTCATCCGCCAGCACCATCACCGGATCCTCGCCAATCTCCAGCCGCAGTTCCGCAGCGGGGGAGAGCAGCGCGTGATCGCCCGCATCCACGATATCGAGGGCGATCTCGCGCAGGTCCACGGGCGTCGGGCGCACGCTATCAGTGCGGTGGATGACGAGGGCGCGCGAGAGCATCTGATCGAGCAAACGCCCCAGCCCGCGCGAGCGGCGGTGGATCCGCTCGACGATGAGCGCACGGCGCTCTGGGTCGCGTTCTTCCGCCGCGAGATCGGCCTGTGCGCGCAATGCGGCAACAGGGGTGCGCAGCTGATGCGCGGTGTCGGAAATCAGGTTGCGCATCGCGCCGACCTGCCGATCCAACCGCGCCATAAACCCGTTCATCGCGCCGATCATCACCGCCGCCTCGGAGGGGACAGGCGTTGTCATTGGCGTCAGATCATGCGGATCGCGCAGCGCGAAGGCGCGGGCAATCGCCTCTAAGGGCTGCATCGCATGGCGCACCATCAGGGCGGCAAGCGCGAGCATCAAAACCCCCGCAATCCCGAGTGCTATCAATGCGTTGCGAGTGATATCTAAAGCAAGCTCGTTACGCGCGCGCAGGGTTTGGCCGACGATAATCTCGACCGTTCCGGAGAAATCGCGCTCCGAAAACCGTTTGAGGACAGAGACGAACCGCGCCTTCTCCCCCGCGAAATCGGCATCGCTGAATTCAACGCGCGCTTGCCCGCGCCGCGGCGGCAGATCCAGCGCGTAACCCGTCAGCCGCTCGCCATCAATCCCCGTGATCCGGTAGGCAATGCGGTCATCCGGCGCGAGGGCGAGAAGCTGGAAGGCGGAGATCGGCAACGCCTCGGAGAGCGTGCCATCCATCACGGTGAGAGCGGCGGCGATGTCATTGGCCGCGCCGAGCAGCAGACGATCATAAGCCTCACGCGCGGCTTGGCGGCCATAGGCGAAAGCAGCGAGGGACACCAGCATCCCGCCAATCAGAAGGAGCGACATCACCCCCAGCGAGACCCGTGCCCAGAGCGAGAGGGTGACGGGGGGCAGCGGATTCGGGCCGCCCAAAGGGCCCGCACTGGCGGCAAGGGGGAGGGAGGCCCCCTGCGCCACACCCTGCGCAGGCACACCGCGCCGCGCCATGCGCATCGCGCGCCAGAGGCCAAATTTTCGGCGGGGATCAGCCATCACGATTACCCATCGAGGTCAAGCCGATAGCCCAGCCCGCGCTGGGTCTCGATGCTCACCCCCGCGCCGCTGAGCTTTTTGCGCAGTCGCGCGATATAAAGCTCAATCGCGTTGAGGCCGACATCCGCATCATCAAAGGAAAACAGCCCCTCAAACAGCCGCTCCTTGCTCATGATCTTGCCCCGATTGCGGATCAACAGCGAGAGCAGCGTGAACTCGCGGCGGGCGAGTTGAAGCGGCTGCCCCTTGACAGAGGCCGTCTGCGCGGTGGGGTTGAAACACAGGTCCCCGAGCAGGATCTCCTCGCCTTTCTGGCCGGAATCCCTGCGGTAGAGTGCTTGAAGTCTCGCCTCCAACTCTCTGTGATCAAAGGGCTTTACGAGATAGTCATCGGCCCCGAGGTTGAGCGCGGACACCCGATCATCCACCGAGAACAGCGCTGTGAGCATCAGCACAGGCGTGCGATCCCCGCCCGCGCGCAGCCGCGCCAGAAGCTCCGTGCCCAGCCCATCGGGCAGGTTGATATCGAGCACAATCACATCATAGCGCTGCACATCGAGAAAGCCGCGCGCCTCGTCTAGCGAGCCCGCCAGATCGCAGGCCATGCCGGAGCGCGCCAAGCGGATCATGATCGCTTCCGCCATATCCTGCGCATCTTCCACGAGCAAAAGCCGCATCTCTTCCCCTCAGAGCTCATTCGACGCGAGGCCGTTTGTTGACGCCAGTATTGGGGCGCATCTCCCGAGGGGGCAAGCCCCCGCGTGCTCTTGTCGCGTGCCCATCTCATGCGATGCGCGGAGGGTCCAAACCGCCCAAATCGCGGTGACAGGTTGATGACAGGTTGCGGCCCTAATGTCGTGCGATACCTCACCGGGAGGAGACCGTGCAAGCGGACCGGCGGGGGCGATGGGGCGAAAAGCCTCATAAATTTCAAGGAGGACACTATGAAATTTCTGAACACCCGCACGACTCTGGTCGCTGCTATGGTCACGATGACCGCCTTCTCGGCCTCTGCCGAGGGCTTCTCGCCCGAATCGCCGGAGTGCATCGCACCCGCGAACCCCGGCGGTGGCTGGGACTTCACCTGCCGCCAAGTTGGCAAGACGCTGCAAGATCTCAAGCTGATCGACAAAACCATGCAGGTTGTGAACCTCGCGGGCGGCGGCGGCGGCGTGGCCTTCGCGGAAGTCGTCAACAAGCGCAACGATAGCAACGATCTGATCGTCGCGGCGTCCACCGCAACGGCGACCCGCCTTGCGCAAGGGGCCTTCCCGGGCAACACCAAGGATCAAGTGCGTTGGGTCGGCTCGGTCGGTGCGGATTACGGTGTGATCGCTGTTGCGGGAAACAGCGAGATCAACACGCTGCCGGAACTGCTCGACATCATGAAAAACGATCCGAAATCGATCGCTGTTGCGGGCGGTTCGGCTGTGGGCGGCTGGGATCACCTCAAGGTTCTGATCGCGGCGAATGCTTACGGCATCGATGATGTCAAAGCGGTGCGCTACATCGCGTTTGATGGCGGCGGCGAGGCTGTGACGCAGCTTCTCGCAGGGTCGGTGCAGGCCTTCACCGGCGATATGTCGGAAGCCAAAGGCTTCGTCGATTCCGGCGATATCAAGGTTCTGGCAGTTCTCTCGCCCGAGCGTCTGACGGGTGAATACGACAAGTTCCCGACGGCAAAAGAACAGGGCGTTGATGCGGTTGGTGCAAACTGGCGTGGCTTCTACGCACCGGGCGGCATGTCGGACGAGGCCTATAACGCTTGGGTCGAGAAGGTCGGCGCGCTTTACGCCTCCGACGAGTGGAAAGCGACCATGGCAGCTTCCGGCCTCGCACCGCTCGATCTGCAAGGCGCGGCGTTTGAAACCTTCGTTGGCGAATCCATCGCCCAAATTGAAGCCATCTCGAAAGATATCGGCATCATCAAGTAAGCACTTGGACGTCTGGCGGGGCCCTGTTCTCGGGTTCTCAAGTATTGGTTCGGCCCCGCCAGCTTGACATTTGAACGGCTCCCTCTCGGGGGGCCGCTCTCTGACACCGAGCGCTTGAAACCGGCGGTCTCCTCCCCGACTGCCGGTCTTTTTTCAAAAGGACATCCTATGAGCGACCGCATCTTTGGTGTGATCGGGCTGCTGATTGCGATTGGGTTCGCATGGGCGGCGCTGATCATCGAGGAGAGTTTCCTCTCCGACTCCGTTGGGCCCAAAGCCTTCCCCCTCATCATCGCAGCCGTTTTGGGCATCTCCTCGCTGGTGATCGCGCTGAAACCGGATGCGGAGCCGGCATGGCCGCCGCTGATGCGGCTGGCGGAGATCGGTGCGGCTGTGGTCGTGCTGATGCTCTATGCGACCGTGCTGCCGAGCTTCGGTTTCGTCTTCGCGACGGCACTGGCGGGGGCCTATCTCACATGGCGTCTGGGCACTGCGCCGCTGCAATCCGTTCTCGTCGGGGTTCTGACCTCGGTCGGGATTTACGTTGTCTTCCACATGGTTCTTGGCTTGTCGCTTGCCAAGGGCCCGTTCGGGTTCTGAGGAGGGCTGCTGATGGACACGCTTTATTCTCTCGCCGATGGCTTCGCGGTTGCGTTGACATGGCAAAACATGGCGCTGGCGCTTTTGGGCTGTTTCTTGGGCACGCTGATGGGCGCGCTTCCCGGTCTCGGGCCATCGAATGGCGTCGCGATCCTGATCCCGCTGGCCTTCTCGCTGGGCCTCGGGGCCACGCCCTCGCTGATCCTGCTGACCTCGGTCTATTACGGCGCGATGTATGGCGGGCGGATCTCCTCGATCCTTCTCAACATCCCGGGTGATGAGCCTGCGATGATGACCTGCCTTGATGGCTACCCGATGGCGCAAGCGGGCCGCGCGGGGGAGGCACTGGCCCTCTCCGGTATCGCTTCTTTCGTCGGCTCGTTCTTGGCGACGATTGGTCTCGCACTGCTGGCACCGCAGCTGGTGAAAATCGCGCTGCTGTTTGGCCCTGCGCAATATTTCGCGCTCTTCGTGCTGGCCTTTGCGACCTTGGGCGGCATCTCCTCGACCAACCAAGCCAAATCGGCCTTTGCGGCAGCGCTCGGCCTTGGCCTTGCGATGATCGGTGTGGATAGCCAAACTGGCGTGCCGCGCTTCACCTTCGGGGAGACGCATCTCTATGACGGGATCGATTTCCTCGTGGCCATCGTCGGCCTGTTCGCGCTGTCGGAAGTGTTCGTGTTCTTGGAGCATCGCCACGGTTCGGCCAATAAAGCCGCGATGAATATCGGCCGTCTGACACCGGGGCCCGGGGTTCTCAAGCAAACCTTCCCGACGATGCTGCGCTCGTCCGGTCTGGGCTTCATTGCGGGCATCCTGCCCGGCGCGGGCGCGTCCTTGGGCTCGTTCCTCGCCTATTCGACCGAAAAGCGGATGGTAGATAAAGAGGGCACCTTCGGCAAAGGCGATCCGCGCGGTGTGGCTGCTCCTGAGGCGGGCAATAACGCCGCTGCAGGCGGGGCTTTGGTGCCGATGCTGGCGCTCGGGGTTCCGGGTTCGGGCACAACGGCGGTGCTGCTGGCGGTGCTGCTCTCACTCAACATCACGCCGGGGCCTTTGTTGTTCACCCAGCAACCTGACGTGGTTTGGGGGCTGATCGCGGCGCTGTTCATCGCCAACTTCATGCTGCTGGCGATGAATATCCCGATGGTGGGCCTGTTCACGCGCCTGTTGTTGATCCCGCCGCGGATCCTGATGCCGGTGGTGGCGATGGTCAGCTTCGTGGGGATCTATGGGATCTCCGGCTCGACCTTCGATCTGATGGTGATGATCGGCTTCGGGCTTCTGGGCTGGGTTCTGCGCAAGTTCGATGTGCCGCTGGTGCCGATCATCCTTGGCACGCTGCTCGGCAACGCGATGGAAAACAACCTGCGCCGTGCGATCACCATCGATAACGGCAATTGGGGCACGCTGATCGATAGCCCGCTCTCGATCATCCTGTGGACAGTTGCGATTGCAGGCTTCGTGGCGCCAGTGATCTTCGGCAAGGTGCTCAAGCGCCGGATGAAGATGGCAGGCAGCGACGAGAGCAGCACGCAAGACTGATCCGCTGATCCGATACAAAAAAGGCCCCGCCGAGCGATTGGCGGGGCCTTTTTATATGTGGAGCGCGGGGGAGGGGCAGCGCGATCAGAGAAGGTTCGCCATCGCCCATTGCATCCCGTAAAGCGTTGCCATCCCAGACAGAATCGCCAGTGTCACCCGCCCCGTGCGCGCGACCAACAGCGCTACGATAGCGGCGGTGATCCGCGCGGGGTCCAGCTCGCCGCCTGTCGCCTTGGGCCAGAGCAGCGCGGGCAGGATCAGGGCAGGAAACACCGAGACGCCGACATAGCGCAGATGCACCTGCGCCCAGTGCGGCAATTGCCGATCGCCCCAAAAGCCGATGAAGGAAAACCGGATCAAGAACGTGCCGATGCTCAGCCCGAGGGTGACGGTCCAGAAGGTGACGGGATCAATCATGGGGGCCTCCTTGGGCGATCTGGGTTGCGGGGGCATCTTTCGCGGTGCGGGCGATTTGCCGCGCGCGCCAGAACTCCACCTGTGCTCCGGTGATCATCCCGACAATTCCCGCCAGCGGCAGGGCAAGGTTCCACGGCAAGCCGCCGAAAATCACCGTGGTCACGCTCGCCGCGATGGCCGCCATGATATGGGGCAGGCTGCGCAGCATCGGGGCCAGCACCGCGATGAAGCAGATCGGCACCGCGAAATCGAGCGACAGTTCCGGCGGCACCGCTTGCCCGATCAATGCGCCCACAACGCAGCCCGCATACCAAAACGGGCAGATGCAGGCGACGCAGCCGAAGTAATAGCCGATCTTCTCCGACAGGGTCATCGTCGGGCGCGCCTCGAACGTCTTGAGCGAGAGCGCGAAGGTTTGATCGACCATCGCATAGGCGATCAGCATTCGCGCGCGCAGGGATGCTTTGCCGACATGCGGTTGCAGCGCGGCAGAATACATCGCCATCCGCAGGTTCACCGCCAGCGCCGCCGCAATCGCGATGAAGACGGGGGCCTGTTCCTGCATCAAGGCAATGGCGGCAAATTGCGACGATCCGGCGATCACCACGATGCTCATCGCCGCGACTTGCAAGATATCCAGCCCCGCATCCTTCGCGACAACACCGAACAGGACCGAAAGCGGAACGGTGACCAGAATGAACGGCATGCTTGAGATCAGCCCTTCGCGGAAGCTCCGGCGGAACTGCGCGCGGTCCGTCTTATGCGGGGCCGCGGCCGTTTGTGCCGCGCAGCTTTCCGCGTCGATCGTCTGCTGGCAGGAGGGGGGAGGAGGGGTCATTACGGTCTCATAATCATAGGGTCAAAAACAGGCGGAACGGGTAAGGTAAGGGTGGAAATCACGTTGATCTTCGTGGGGTTGTAATCGGATCTTCGCGGGAGGCATCTTGGTCTCCCGCGAAGATCCATGGGTGGTGGCCTGCGCGCTCAAATCGAGCCTGCCTCCACCATATAATTGCTCGCTGTGCACATCGCGGCATCGTCGGACGCAAGGAACAGCACCATCCGCGCGACATAGACCGGTTCGATCAGATCGGGCAGGCATTGCCGCTTTTGATGCGCATCCAGCGCTTCCGGCGTGGCCCAGAGGGTCTTTTGCCGCTCGGTCATGATCCACCCCGGCACCACGGTATTCACGCGGATCCGGTGCTTGCCCAGATCCCGCGCCATCGTGCGGGTGAGGCCATGGACAGCGCCTTTCGCGGTGGCATAGGCGGGGAAGTTGCCCACCGCCTCCCACCACGAATTCGAGCCGATATTGACGATCGACCCACCGCCCGCCGCGATCATCGCGGGGGCGACGGCTTGGATCGCAAAGAACATCGGGCGCAGGTTGGTCGCCATGCGCTCGTCCCAATACTCGGGCGTGACCTCGGCCCAATCATGGCGATCATCGCGCGCAGCATTGTTGATCAGCACATCCGCCCCGCCGAGTTTGGCCTTCAGCGCAGCGATTGCGGCGCGCAGCGCCTCAATATCGCGCAGGTCGCAGAATTCATGCGCCACGCCAGCCGCCTCACCGCCAAGATCCGCCACCAAGGCGGCGCTGGCCTCGGCATCGAAATCGAGAAAGCCCACGCGGCTTCCCTGCGCGGCAAAGGCGCGCACGATTTCTTCGCCAATGCCCGAGGCCCCGCCTGTGACGATCACGGTTTTGTCTTTGAGCGAGGGGTAAATTGCAAATGTCATCGGGTGCCTCGTAGGTGAGTGGGTGAGGGCCTCGTCTCGCGGCCATTATGGCGCCAGATATAGACCCCCGAGAGGATAATGACAGCCCCACCAGCCAAGGTCGGTGCGGTGGGGAGCGTGTCGAAGATCAGCGCCTCCGCAAGACTGGCGAAGACGATCTGCACATAGAGCACAGGCGCCAGCAGGGAGGCGGCGGCGAGGCGATGCGCCGAGGTCGCCAGTACATGTGCCGCAAAGCCAAAGCCGCCAACCGCAACAAAAATCGCCCATTGCAGCGCGCCTTGCGGCCAGACCCATTCCGCCACGATCAACGGGGCGAGGATCAACGCGCCCAAGGCTGATGACCAGATCTGCGCCGTCGAATTCGCCTCCCGCGCCGCCATTTTGCGCGTGAGCAGGAAATAGCCCGAGGCCATCGCCATGCCCGCCAGTGCAAACAGCATCTCCATCTGGATCTGCGCGCCCCACGGTTGCACGATGATCAGCACGCCGCAAAACCCCGCCACGCTCGCAAGGATTTGCCGCAGATCGACGCGCTCCCCCAAAAGCGGGATTGCGAGCAGGGTGGTCAGCATCGGGCCGGTGAAGAAGATCGTCATCACGGTGGTGAGGGGCAGGGCGCGGATCGCGTAGAAATTCAGGATTGTCGCGCCGAGCAAAAACGCCGAGCGCAGCAGTTGCAACTTGGGATCACTGGAGCGCAGCGCTCGGGTGCCCTCCATGGGCACGAACCAGATCAGGGCGATGAGCAGATGGAACGCGTAGCGTGCGAACACGACCTGTAGCGGGGCCAGCCCCGCGAGGATCAACCATTTCGCGGAAGTGTCGAGCGCGGTGAACATCACCACGCTGAGCGCCATGACCAGCAGGCCAAGACGGTCTTGCGTGAGGATGGCGTCGCGCGCTGTCATCTGATCGCCTCCCTCAAAATGGTATACCATTTTGGGGTTCACTCTACGCTTGCGCTTGGGACGCGGCAAGGGAAATATGGTATACCAAAATTCGGGATCGGCAGAAGCCGGCAAAGGCTCGCTTTTCAGGGGCGGGGTGCAAGGGATCAGGAAACGCTATGGCCAATGATACGATGGCGCTGCAAATCGCCGACCAACTCCGGCGCGAGATCCTGATCGGCGATCTGGCGCGCGGCGCGCCGATCAAAGAGCGCGACAATGCGGCCAAGATGGGCGTGTCGCGCACGCCGATGCGCGAGGCGATCCGGATCTTGGCGCAAGAGGGGCTGGTGGTGCTGCGGCCCGCGCGCTCGCCGATTGTGGCCGCGCCGAGCCTGCAAGAGGTGCTCGACGAGATCGCGGTGCTGCGCGCGCTGGAGGTGCTGGCCTGTGAGTTGGCGATCACGCGGGCGGGCGAGGAGGAGATCGCGCAGGTTGCCCGCCTTGGCGCGCGGATCGAAGAGCTGGTGCAGGCGGGCGCGGAGGCGGTGGATATTTTCGATGCGGATATGGCCTTCCACCGCGCGATTGTTCTGGCTGCGCGCAATCCCGCGCTGGCGGAGACCCATCGCAGCTATCTCGCGCGGCTCTGGCGGTCGCGGTTTCTGGCGGCGCGCGGCGGGCTCCGGGGGCAAGAGGTGACGGTGCAGCACCGCAAAATCGTGCAAGCGTTGCAGGCGCGCGATGCAGGCGCAATACGGGCGCAGATGGCGGCGCATCTCGATCCGCTGGATGAAAAAATCACCGCCTATTTCGCGCGCGAGGTCGCGGGGGAAGGCGGGAGTGTTGTCGGGGGCGAGGTTGGGGCACAGGGCGCGGCCTAGCGCGCTCACCTCACCAAAATCGCAAGGCGCGCGTGTTGTGCCGCGCGCCTTGCTCAGGCCCGATCCACTTGCAGCGCTTGGCCGCAAGCGGGACAGGTTTAGTTGACCGCTGTCAGCAGCGCTGTGCCCGCGAGTTGCGCGTCGATATTGGCGCGTTGCAGCGCGCTCATCGCTTTGCGGGTCTCGATCGAGCCAGAGCCCTGATGCGGCTGCAAAATCACGTTGTCGAGCTGCAAGAAGCGCGGATCGACATGCGGCTCGTTGCGGAACACATCCAGCGCCGCGCCGCGAATGGCGCCGCTTTCCAGCAGATCGAGCAGAACGCCTTCCTCCACCGTGCTGCCGCGCGAGATATTCACCAGAACCGAATCCGAGGGCATCGCTTTGAGGACCGCCTCGGAGACGTAATTCTCGGTCTGCGCGCCGCCGACCAGCGCGATCACCAGCCAGTCGACGGCGGCGGCGAGGCTTTCCGGCGTGGCGTGATAGGTCCAATGCGCGGGCGCATCGGCCTTCGGGCTGCGCGCGTGATAATGGATCTCCATCTTGAACGCGGCCAGCCGATCCGCGATCTCGCGTCCGATCCGGCCCATGCCCAAGATGCCCGCGCGCGCGCCGGAGAATTTGCGATTGAGGGGGAAGCGTTCGCCGCGCGCCCATGTGCCCGAGGTGACATGGGCATGGCCCTGCGGGATCTGCCGCGAGAGCGCCAGCATCATCGCCAGCGTGGTATCGGCCACGTCATCGTTGAGAACATCGGGCGTATTGGTGACTTTGATCCCGCGCGGGGTCGCGGACTCGACATCAATCGCATCATAGCCGACGCCGTAATTCGCGATCACTTCCAGATCCGGCAGTGCCGCCATATGCGGATCGCCCAAGGGGCTATGCCCGATCACCGCCAGCGCGCGCAGGCCTTTGCGGGTGGCCTCATCCAGCGCGAGGATCGCATCGGGGTTACCGACCTCGATCAGGTCATAGGCGCAGCGCATCGCCTCTTGATCCCATGCCGGAAAAGATCCGACGGCGATTACCTTTGCTTTCGTCATTCGCGTACTCCCTCGGCGCAATGTTAACGATACCATAGGCGATTTTTGGGCTAGGGCAAGGGGCGCGATGGGGGATTTTGCCTGCGCAGCCGTGCCTCGCCTGTCTTGGCGGCACATCCGATATCTCAGGCCGCCGCATGCAAAAGGCGAGAGCGTTTCCGCCCCCGCCTTCGCGATCTCTCTCGGGTCTTAGCCGTTGATCCGCTCAACAGCGGCGCGCGCACCGGAGGCCAGCATCTCCTCATAGGCCTGCGTTACGGGCGGCAGCAGCGCCTCCGCCAAGCCCTGCGGGAAGATCTCGCGCAGCGCCAGAAGGGCGGCGACCTTGTCACGCGGGGCGGCTGCGGCGTCACTCAGCGCGCGCAGGCGTTCCGCCATAGGGTCTTTCACCTCAATGTGTGCGCCCGTCTCATCAATGCCGCCGACATAGCGCATCCATGCCGCGACCGTCAGGATCAGGCGCGGGGTGGGGGCTTTGGCCTCGGCCAGTGTGCCTAAGATCCGCTGCGGGAGCTTTTGGCTGCCATCCATCGCGATTTGCCATGTGCGATGCCGGATCGCGGGGTTGGCATAGCGATCAAACAGTGCGGCGGCATAGTCGGGCAGGCTGGTGCCTTCGGGCGGATGCAGAACCGGGATGATCTCTTGCGCCCAGAGGTCTTTGACAAACCGCGCGAAGGCCGGATCGGCCACGGTCTCCGAGATTGTCTCATGCCCTGCCAGATAGCCCAGATAGGCCAGCGCGCTATGGGTGCCGTTCAACATCCTGAGTTTCATATGCTCATAGGCGGTGACGTCGCGCACCATCTGCACGCCGACCGATGCGTAATCGGGGCGGGGGCCCGCGAACCGATCCTCGATCACCCATTGCCGGAACGGCTCGTGGATCACGGGGGCGGCATCATACCGCCCCGACATCTGCGCGACGCGGGTGATGTCCTCTTCCTTGGTGGCGGGGACGATCCTATCCACCATGGTCGAGGGGAAGGCCGCGTTCTGCGCGATCCAATCGGCCAGCGCGGGGTCAATCGCGCGGGCGAGCGCGAGGGTGACCCCTTCGAGCACGCGGCCATTCTCGGGCAGGTTATCGCAGGTCATCGCGGTGAAGGCGGGCAGGCCTGCGTCCCTCCGGCGCTGATAAGCGCGCACCAGATACCCCACTGCCGAACGCGGCAAGGGATTGGCGATATCATGCGCGATATCGGGGTGATCCATGTTCAGCGCCCCCGTTGACGGGGCGTGGCAATAGCCCTTCTCCGTCACGGTGAGCGAGACGATCTCGACCCCCGGATCCGACATCGCCGCCAGCACCGCCTGCGGATCTTCCCGCGCGACCAGAACATCGGTGATGATGCTCACATCGCGCAGGGTCTCGCCCAAAGCGCCGAGTTCCAGCGCGGTATAGCAGCCGCCTTGAGGGCGCAGCGCATCGCGCATCGTCGGCGACATCAGCGAGACGCCCAAAATCCCCCAATCGGGATCGGCTTCCTGCGTCCACAGCGCGCCATGTGCCCTGAAAAACGCACCAAGCCCGAGATGGACCTGACGGACAGGCGGCGGCGGGGTATCGCGCGCGAGGCGTGGCAGGGTTTCGAGCGCGGCAGGGGGGGACGTATCAGCGGGCAAGCCAGCCTCCATCAACATTGAGAACAGCGCCATGGATATAGCGCGCAGCGGGCGAGGCAAGGAAAACCGCCGTGCCCGCGATGTCAGAAGGGTCGCCCCAGCGTCCGGCGGGGATCCGATCAAGGATCGCGCCATTGCGGACTGGATCGGCGCGCAGGGCTTGCGTATTATTCGTCGCGATATAGCCCGGCGCGATGGCGTTCACATTGATCCCTTTCGCGGCCCATTCATTTGCCAGAATCTTCGTCAGCCCCGCGACACCGTGTTTCGACGCGGTATAGGAGGGCACGCGGATTCCGCCTTGGAAGGAAAGCAGCGAGGCGATATTCACGATGGCCCCCCGATAGATCGGGTCGGTCCTATCGCCTCGCTCGTCATCGGCCAATCGCGCTTTGGCGAAGGCCTGACAGGTGAAGAAGAGGGCTTTGAGATTGGTGTCCATCACCGCATCCCAATCCTCTTCCGTGAAATCGACGCTGTCATTGCGCCGGATGATGCCCGCATTATTGACGAGGATCGAATAATCCTCGCCCGCAAACAGATCGCGCGCGGCCAAAGGATCGGCGAAATCCAGGATCACCCCGTCGCCTTGGCCGCCCGCCGCGGTGATCGCCTCCAGCGTCTCGGTGCATTCGCGCCGACCCGCGCAGGTGACGCGGGCGCCGGCCTGTGCCAGCGCGACCGCAATCGCCTGCCCGATTCCGGTGTTCGCGCCCGTCACCAGCGCGCGCTGGCCGCTCAGCGAGAAGCTCGGCGATACGCTCTGCGCGAGATCGCTCATTTCAGATCTGCCGCTTGGTGGAAGTCCATATCGGTGTAATCGATATTGTCGCCCGCCATCGCCCAGATGAAGGTGTAGCTTCCGATACCCGCGCCCGCATGGATCGACCACGGCGGCGAGATCGCGCCTTGCTCATTGGCGATCATCAGGTGGCGCGTCTCCTGCGGCTCGCCCATCAGATGCAGCACCCGCGCCGCCTCATCCATGTTGAAATAGAGATAGGCTTCCATGCGGCGATCATGGGTATGGGCGGGCATGGTGTTCCAGATCGAGCCATCAAGCAGCGTAGTATAGCCCAGCACCAATTGGCAGCTTTCCATCACCAGCGGATGGATGAACTGATTGATCACGCGCTTGTTCGAGGTGGCGACCTCGCCCAAGCGGACTTCTTTGCTGTCCTCGATGCGGATCAAACGGTTCGGGAAGGTGCGATGCGCAGGGGCGGAGGTGATATAGAACCGACCCGCGCCGTCAAAGGTGATCGGCCCTGCGCCCATACCGAGATAGAGCACATCGCCGCGCTGCAACTCCCAAGCCTCGCCGCCTGCGGAGACGGTGCCAGCCTCGCCCACATTGACGATGCCCATTTCGCGCCGCTCAAGGAAGGTTTTGGTGCCGCATTCGGCCACATGATCGAGGGTGAGCGGCGCGCCCGAGGGCACAGCACCGCCCATAATGAAGCGGTCGTAATGGGTGTAGATCAGGTTGATTTCGCCCTCTTTGAACATCCCGTCCGCGAGGAAATTCTCGCGCAGCGCGGTGGTGTCCATGCCTTTGGCGTGGTCTTGGTGGATCGCGTGGCGGGTGGTGACGTTCAGCATTGGGGAAGTCCTTATCTTTTTAAAATCAGTGTTTTGTGGTGCGCAGCTCAGTTAACCGGATGGGTCTGCGCGCCACGATAGGGTGCGGGCGTTAGAGGAAATCATCGCGCCGCGGGGAGAACGCATCGATGAGCACGCCCGCCTCAAGACAGACGCAACCATGGGTGACCCCAGAGGGCACGGTGAGGCTCTCGCCTGGTCCGATCTCACGGGTCTCGTCGCCAAGCGTGAAGCGGAAGCGCCCCGATTTCACATAGGTTGATTGTAGATGCGGGTGCGCATGCAGCGCCCCTTCGCTGTCTGTCTCGAAGGTGAAGGCGACCATCATGATCTCGGGCGCATGGGTGAGCACTTGGCGGGTGGTGCCCGCGCCTGTCTCGACGATTGGGAATGTCATAGAAACCTCAGGTGTTTAGTGGAATTGTGCGGGCAGCCAGAGCGACAGCGCGGGGATATAGGTGACCAGCATCAAGGTCGCGAAGGCGGCGCCGTAGAAAGGCCAGATCGTGCGCATCACCGACCATATCGGAACCCGTCCGACCGCGCAGCCGACAAACAATACGGCCCCAACCGGCGGCGTGCATAGCCCGATCCCGAGGTTGAGCACAAGGATCACCCCGAAATGCACCGGATCGACGCCGAAAGCCTGCGCCACGGGGAGGAAGATCGGCGTGGTGATGACGATCAGCGGCGACATATCCATGAAGGTGCCGAGCACCAGCAGAACTACGTTGATCAACAACAAGATCACAATCGGATTGTCGGAGAGGCCCTGCAGCGCCGTCACCAAAGCGGTGGGGACTTTGAGGAAGGCGAGCAGCCAGCCGAAAGAGGCCGCGCAGCCGATCACCAAGAGCACCATCGCGGTGGTGCGCACGGCGGCTTTGGTTGCCTCGACGAAATCGTGGAAGCTGAGCGAACGATAAACCAGAAGCGTTACCAAAAGCGCATAGACCACTGCGATATTCGAGCTTTCCGAGGCGGTGAACACGCCCGAGCGCACGCCGAAGAAGATGATCGCGATCAGGATCAACCCCGGCACGGCATTGGCAAACAGCATCCCCAAAGCCCGCAAACCGGGGAAGGGTTCTGTCGGGTAGCCGCGCTTCTTCGCCACCAGATAGGCCGCAACCATGAGCGAGCCCGCCAGCAACATCCCCGGCAGGATCCCGGCAGTGAACAGATCGGCGATGGAGATCTTCCCGCCCGCCGAGATCGAATAGATGATCATGTTGTGGGAAGGCGGGATCATCAGCGCGATGATCGAGGAGACAACGGTGATATTCACCGCGTAATCAACGCCGTATCCGCGTTCCTTCATCTGCGGGACCATCAGGCCGCCAACTGCGGACGCATCCGCCGCCGCCGAGCCGGAAACACCGCCGAACATCACTGAGGCGAGGATATTCACCTGTCCCAAACCGCCGCGCATATGGCCGACAGCCGCGCCCGCAAGGGCCACAAGACGCCGCGCGATATCGCCGCGCACCATCAGATCGCCTGCGAAAATGAAGAAGGGGATCGCCATCAACGCATAGACCGAGACGCCGGAATTGAGGCGTTGGAAGACGATCACGGGCGGCAAATCTAGATAGAGCACTGTCGCGAGCGACGAGACGCCAAGGCAGAAGGCAACAGGTGTGCCGATCAGCAAGAGCGTGATGAAGCTGCCAAAAAGAATCCAGAGTTCCATATCTTACTCCACCACATCATCGCCGAAGCGCACTGTCGGCAAACCCGCCGCCCGCCGCGCGATCCGTTCCACCGAAAACAGCACGATGAGCGCGCCCCCCGCGACCAGCGGCAAAAAATCAAACGCGCCGGAAATCCCGAGGCTGGGGATTTTGTTCACGGAGGTTTTTTCGGCCAGTTGCAGGCCGAATGTCACCATGCCGATGCCGAACAGCCCCACCACCACATCCGAGACGGTGAACAGCGCCAGCTTGGCGCGGTCGGGAAGAAAATAGAGCAGCACATCGAAGCTCAGATGGTAGCCCTCTCGGATGCCAACGGCCGCGCCAATGAAGATAAACCAGCCCATGATCATCACCGCTGCGGGTTCTGTCCATGGCAGCGACGAGTTGAGCACGTAGCGAAAGAACACCTGCGCGAAGATGAAGGCTGTCATCAGGATCACGCCGATCCCTGAGACCCATAGCCCCAGATTTGCCGCGTGGCCTGTGCCTATCGCGAATTTTTTCATGAAGGCTTGCACCTGATCTCCTCCCCCGAAGATAGTTCGGCCCCGCACGTCGCGCGGGGCCGATACCCTTTGTTACTCAGTTGCCTGAATGCGGGCGACGAGGTCTTTCAGCTCCGGCGTGGTCACGTATTTCTCGTAAACCGGCACCATCGCCTCGATGAAGGGGGTCTTGTCGATATCGGTGATGATCTCGGCGCCTGCGGCGCGGATCTTATCCTCCGATTCCTTCTCGCGGGCGGCCCAGAGCGCGCGCATTTCCGGCACCGAATCCTTCGCGGCCTGACGCACCGCCGCCTGATCTTCCGGGGAGAGGCCATCGAAGGTTTTCTTCGACATCACAACCACTTCCGGCACAATCAGGTGTTGGTCGAGGGTGTAATATTTCGCGACTTCAAAATGGCCCGAGCTGTCATAGGAGGGCCAGTTATTCTCCGCCCCGTCGATGACGCCTGTCTGGATCGAGGAGTAAACTTCGCCGTAGGGCATCGGGGTCGCATTCGCGCCCACGGCCGAGACCATATCGACGAACAGATCCGATTGCATGACGCGGAATTTCATCCCCTTGAGGTCATCCATCGTCTTGATCGGCTTTTCGCTGTTGTAGAAGCTGCGCGAGCCGCCGTCATAGAAGGCGAGGCCGACCAGGTCATGGTCACTGAACGCGGCGAGGATCTCTTCGCCAATCGGGCCATCCATCACCTTATGCATGTGATCGACCGAGCGGAAGATATAGGGCAGCGAGGGGATCTGCGTCGCGGGGATGATATTGTTGAACGGCCCCATTGAGACGCGGTTCATATCAATCACGCCGAACTGGGTTTGCTCGATCGTGTCCTTCTCTTCGCCCAACTGGGCCGAGTGGAAGACTTCGATGCACAGCCGCCCATTGGTGGCTTCCTCGAGCTTCTTGCCCATGATTTTCACCGCCTCAACCGTCGGATAGCCGTCGGGATGGGTGTCGCTGGAGCGCAAAGTGGTCTCGCAGGCCATCGCCGCGCCAGAAAGCGCAACTGAGGCCAGAAGCCCTGCGATAATGCTATATTTGTTCATGTTTTTCCTCCCAGAAAATGGCTCTCCTCAGAGCCGATAAGCCTGTCGTGCAAGCCGATGTGCGAGATCTTGAATGACCTCGATTGCCTCGTCCTCCATAAGCCGCCCAGTGGCGACCTGCGTGGCGAGGAATGCCGCATCGACCCTGCGCGCCACATCGTGACGGGCGGGGATCGAGCAGAATGCGCGGGTATCGTCGTTAAAGCCGACGGTGTTGTAGAAGCCAGCCGTCTCGGTGGTGGCTTCGCGGAAGCGTTTCATCCCCTCGGGGCTGTCATAGAACCACCACGCCGGCCCGAGCTTGAGGCAGGGGTAGACGCCCGCCAAAGGCGCCAACTCGCGGGCATAGGTGGTTTCGTCCAGCGTGAAGAGGATGATGGTCAGGGCCGTCTCATGGCCGACGGCCTCGAGCATCGGGGAGAGCGCGGTGACGTAATCGGTGCGGCCCGGAATATCGAACCCCTTGTCGCGGCCAAACTGGCGGAAGGCATGGGGCGAATGGTTGCGCCGTGATCCGGGGTGGATTTGCATCACCAGCCCGTCTTCCACCGACAGCTTCGCCATCTCGGTGAGCATCTGGCCACGGAACTGGTCGCGCTCCTCACTGCCGGCTTTGCCCGACATCACGCGGGCATAGAGCGCCTCGGCAGCCTCCGCTGAGAGGTTCTCAGTGCGCGCGGAAGGGTGGCCGTGGTCGGTCGAGGTTGCGCCGAAGGATTTGAAATAGGCGCGGCGGTTGCGATGGGCGTCGAGATAGCCTTGAAAACTGCTTGAGCTTTGCCCCGCAAGATCACAGAAACGTTCGACATTCTGCGTGAACCCTTCAAAATCAGGGTCGGTCACCGCGTCGGGCCGATAGGCGGTGATCACGCGGCCCGACCAGCCGCTCTCACGGATCACCCGGTGCCATTTGAGATCGTCGAGCGGGCTCTCGGTGGTGGCAATAACTTCGATATTGAACCGCTCGAACAGCGCGCGCGGGCGGAAGCTCTCCTGCGTCAGGCAGTCTGCGATGTGATCATATTGCGCGTCGGCATTGGCCGCGTTGAGGCGTTCGGTCAGGCCAAACACGGTTTCAAACGCATGGTCGAGCCACATCCGCGACGGGGTGGCGCGGAAGAGGTGAGAGTGCTCGGCAAACCGCCGCCAGATTTTGCGGCCATCGGTTTCCACCGCACCACCATCCGCGCGCGGCACGCCCAGATCCTCCAGCGCGATGCCTTGCGAATGCAGCATCCGGAACACGTAGTGATCGGGGGTGACAAAAAGCTGAGCCGGATCAGGGAAGGCATCGTTGAGCGCAAACCAGCGCGGATCGGTATGGCCATGGGGCGAGACGATAGGGGCGTCTTTCACCGTGTCATAGAGGGCGCGCGCGAGGGTGCGGGCCGATGATTCTATCGGAAAAAGCCTGTTTTCGTCGAGTAAGCCCATCGCGCTTCCTATTTGGTGCTGCTAGGTAATGCCTGTGGACGACTGCCACACTAATAGACTAATATGCCAGTTTAAGGAGCCTGTCAACGCGCGCTCCGTGTCAGGATCTGTTTGAGAGAGGGACCGATGAACGAGATTGTAAACGAGCTCGCGCAATTGCCGCAGATCGAGCAGCAACAGCGGCCAACGGTCACCGATCAGGTCTTCTCGGAGCTGTATCGCCAAGTGCTCTCTTTGGAATTGCCGCCGGGCACCAAAATGTCCGAGGTCGATGTCGCCAAGGCGATGGGCGTGTCGCGCCAGCCGGTGCGCGATGCGTTCTACCGACTCTCGAAGATGGGGTTCTTGCTGATCCGCCCGCAGCGCGCGACCACGGTCTCGCTGATCTCGCCGCGCGCAGTGGTGCAGGCGCGGTTTATCCGCTCGGCCTTGGAAAAGGAAACCGTGCGCGCGGCGGCGGTGCAGCTCTCGGATGACGATCTGCGCGCGTTGAACAGGCTGATCGGCGCGCAGGATGATGCGATCAAAGCGGTGGATAAAACCAAGTTCCATGCGCTCGATGACGAGTTCCACCGCCAGATCTGCATCCGCTCGGGCTTGGAATTCGCATGGGAATTGATCTCCGAGAACAAGGGCCATATGGACCGCGTGCGGATCCTTTCGCTGGAATTCGCGCTGCGCGATGCGTGGGATGACCACGCTCTCATTTTCAACGCGCTTTCGGCGCGCGACCCCGAGCGGGCCGCCGAGGCGATGCAATCACATATGGCGCGGATTCTCCGGCAGATTGACCGGATCCGCGCGGCGCATGTCGCGCTGTTCGAGGAGGAAGTTTGATGCGGGTTTTGGCAATCGGGGAATGTATGGTGGAGCTTGCGCCCACAGGGGTGGATGCGCAGTTTTCCATGGGATTTGCGGGCGATACGATGAACACCGCATGGTATCTCGCGCGGATCTCCGATTTCGAGGTGAGCTATTTCACCGCGATTGGCACCGATGCTGTCTCGGACCGGATGGCCGATTTCCTGAGCGGCGCGGGGATCGGGACGCAGAGCATTCGGCGGCTGCCGGATCGCACCGTGGGCCTTTACATGATCGAGTTGAAAGACGGCGAGCGCAGCTTTGCCTATTGGCGTGGGCAGGCGGCGGCGAAGCTGCTGGCGCGCGACGAGGCGGCGCTTGCGCGTGCTTTGGCGCAGGCGGATGTCGTCTATTTCTCGGGGATCACTCTGGCGATTCTCGCGCCGGAGGATCGCACGCGGCTGTTGGAAGCGCTCAAAGCGTTTGAGGGCAAGGTGATCTTCGATACCAACCTGCGCCCGCGCCTTTGGGCTGATGTCGAGGAGATGTGCGAAGGCGTCACCGCCGCCGCCGCTGTGGCCGATCTGGTCTTGCCATCCTATGATGACGAGGCGGTGTATTTCGGCGATGCCGATCCCGAGGCCACGGCGCGGCGCTATACCGCGCCCGAGGTCATCGTGAAAAACGGTGGCGGCGAAGTTTTGGCGCGGGTGGGCGACGAGATCACCCGTCACAGCCTGCCAAAGCTCGACGCCCCCGTCGATACCACCGCCGCAGGCGATAGTTTCAACGCGGGGTTCTTGGCGGCGCGTCTGGCAGGGGCCTCGGTGGGCGAGGCGATCGCGCGTGGGCATGCCGTGGCCTCGCAGGTGATCATGGCGCGCGGCGCGCTTGTGGCGATCTAACGCGCTCCATAAGTATCCGATAGCGAAACGCCGCGCTCCTGAAGGGCGCGGCGTTTTTCGTGTCTTGGGCGCTTATTCGGCCATCGCGGTCGCGAGCAGGCTTTCATCGCTTTTCCCGCTCGGCGGTTTGCCACGGGAGGGTGGCTGCCGCAGGGCCAAGGCGCCATGCACAATCGCGATCAGCAGGAAGATCCCGAGCGGCATCAGCGCTGCCATTGCGGTGGCGTGGATAAAGCCCGCATCGCTGCGATCTGCGGTGAGATGGGCGAAGAAAATCTGCCCGATCAGCGCAATCCCCAAGGCGGCACCGACCTGTTGGAACGCCTGCATCGCGCCGGAGCCCGAGCCCGCATCGCGTCCTGGCACACAGGCCAGAACCGATTGGAACATCGCGGAAATCCCGATCCCCATGCCGAAGCCCGCAATCCCCAGTGGCGCGATGAAATGCAGCGGGTCGAGGGTCTCGCCCGTGGAACGCACAACCCATTGCAAGATCGCCATCCCGAGCGCCACCCCCAGCGCGCCGCCCGAGAGGCGTTCGCGCAAGAAGCGCTCGCCAAAGCGCGAGGTGAGGCGCGAGGCCAGCATCACACCGAGCGGGAAGGGTGCCGTCGCCAACCCCGATTGCAGCGGCGTGAGGCCAAAACCGGATTGGAAGAACACCGCGAGGATGAAGAACAGCCCCGGAATCCCCGCGAAGAACACGGTGACCGTGGAGAGGCCCAGCATGAATCGCCCGTTGGCCATCAGCCGCGAGGGCAAGAGCTCCGTCAGCCCGCGCCGCTCGCGCGCGCGCTCGACACGCCAGAACGCATAGGCGGTGGGGATCGACAGAACGATCAGCGTCAAGATCCACCATGGCCACCCCAAGGCGCGCCCCTCGATCAGCGGCAGCACCAAAAGCACGATGGCCAGTGTGAACAGCCCCATCCCCGCCCAATCGGCGCGCATCCGGTCCGAGGTTGGCAGATCGGGCACGAACCGCAGCGTGCCGATCAGCGCGAGCACCCCGAGCGGCAGGTTGATCAGGAAGATCGGCCGCCAGCCTAGCCCCGCAATATCGGCAGAGATCAGCGCGCCGCCAATGATCGGCCCCGCGACAGAGCCGAGGCTGGCCACGGTGCCGAACATGCCAAACACGCGGCCCTTTTCATGGGACGGAAACAGCACATGCACAATCGCCATCACCTGCGGCACCATCATCGCCGCGCCAATCCCCTGCGCCAAGCGCGCGCCGATGAGCGTTTCAATCGTCGGGGCCATGCCGCAGATCGCGGAGGTGACCGTGAACACGGTCAGCCCGATCAGGAACAGCTTACGCCGTCCGTAAATATCCCCGAACCGCCCGCAGGGTAAAAGCCCCGCTGCGAAGGTCAGCACATAGGCCGCCGCGACCCATTCCAGCGCCTCGGGCGAGGCGCCGAGATTGGCCTCAATGGAGGGCAGGGCCACGTTGACGATTGTCACGTCAATCAGGTTCATAAAGTTAGCGATCAGCAAAACGGCGAGCGCTGCCCACCGGCCGGGGTGCGGCTCGGATTGGGGCGGATTCTCAACTAGCATAGGGCCTCGGTTCCTGCGCAGAGCCGGTGTGGGATGCGCGATATAATAATGATACGTGGCGTTTGGTATGCTGATCTGTGGGGCAGTGGGCTGCACAGAGGAGCGGAAGCGAGCGGTGCAAAACCTGCGCCGCAAAATTTTGTGCGAAGAACGACCTGCGCCACGTGTTGAGGCTATTTTAGGCCGTGGAGAGTGCGGGACAAGGGCGCGCGGTGGAAGAAAGGAAGCTATCTCTGTGGGGCACCGCACAGGGGTCTGTGCGCACGCGTCCCCCGCTGCTCAGCTTCGGTGGAGGAAGCGCATGTGGGTTTAGCTGTTATGCCGTCCCGTCAAAGCGGCCAGCGTCACCGCCGAAAGCGCCAGCCCTGCGAGGCTGGGCAAGAGCATCCCTGAATCAATATTGGCCATCAACACCCCGAAGAACGCCCAAGCAACCGCCAGCGCATAGGTCAGGGGCGCGTGGCAGCGTAGCTTCACCACCACCGCGACGATGCAGATCAGCGAAAGGCAAACAATCGCCGCCGCATCCGGTCGCAGCACGCCATAGCCCGTCAGCACAACTCCTAAGGATACGCCCGACGCCGCCGTGACCCAGCCCGCGTAGAGTCCAATGGCCCCGTCCAGCAACAGCGTGTTTTTTTGAGAGAGGCGCGTCATCGCCCAAATCGCGCTGGCCGCCATCCCGAAGATCTGCACCGTCGCCGCAATCGGCGCAACTTGTGCCACCTCAAGCCAACTCACCCCGAGGCCGATGGAGATAATCATTGGCAGACGCGTGCGATCCCAATCCTCATTCTGTGCCTGTTTCACCGCCCCAAAAATCGCCATGAGCAAAAGCCCGAGATAGATCACACTCCAGATTGAAAACGCCCAGCCAGCAGGCTGCACGGGCAGATCAGTGATCGGGTTAGGGAAATCCTCAGGCGCATATCCTCGGAAAGATTTCGCGAAAAAGGGCGCGATTACAAAGAGAAGGGTGACAAGTACAAGAAGCCATGCGCGGATCATTCTGACAGTGCGTAGGGAACTTTGCGTGGCGGGGGAATGCGTCATCAGTAGGGCCTGCTCATTCGGGGTATCAAGAATTTTAAAAGGGCTGTCCGATTACGTAACGCCGGCGAAATGTGGTTGGTTCCACAAAAAGTTCATTTTGTTAATTCTTTTTTCTGAGCCCTTGTGTCTCAAGCCCCAAGCCGCGCCGGTTCAACGGCGGGCCGGTGCCTGATACACGCGCATGGCCTGCGCCCAACCGGCGAGGACAGCGGCGCGGGTCTGATTGCCGGGTGAGCCCTTTGTCCGCGCGGTGCCACGGGTGAGCTGCACGAAAACGAGGGTGTTTTCTTCACCTTGAGGCGCTCCCGTGCGCTGCCCGCCCTCTGGTTGCGCCCAACCGACATACCATCCCCAGCCATGGGCATAGTCAAAACTGCGGTCTTTGTTGCGCGGGTAGGCGGTGCCGGTCTTGCCCCAGATCTGCCAGCCGTCCTGCACCGTGCTTTGGGTGCTCGCGCGGGTGGCGGCCATCGCATGCGCGGATACGGGCAGGATGCCAGTCACCAGCCCGCGCAGGAACCCGAGTTGCTCGCGCGGGCTGACGCGCAGCGAGGAGGCGATCCATGCCCGTTCCAGCCCGTTGTCAAAGCCCGCATCGCCGCTGAAATCTGCATTGCCATAGCCAAAGGCCTGCCCGTAGCGGGTCAGGGTAGGTGCGCCCAAGGCGCGGGTGATGCGTTGCGAATACCAGACGACGGAATACTCCAGCCAGTGGCGCGGAGTGGTATCTTGCCGCCAAGCCGCGCCGCCCCAATCGGGATCACCCTGTCGGAACGGCAGGCTTGGCGCATCGGGGCTTTGCAGAAACCCGCTTTCAAACCCCATCACCGCAAGCGGCAGTTTGAAGGTCGAAGCAGGGGTGACGCGGGTGTCACAATCGCCCGCCTCCAACAGGATCTTGCCGCTTTGCGCCTCGGCGATCAGCGTGCAGATCCGCTCCGCGCTGGGCGGGATCGGCAGATCTTGCGCATGGGATTGCGTGGCGAGCGCGAAGAGCGTGGGCAGAGTGAGCGTCAGCAGCGCGAGAAGGCGGATCTGTCGTAGGGAATAGAGCATGGGGTCGCTTTCTCGGCACGGGGTTAGCGGCAGGCGAAGGGGACAAAGGTGCTCGCCATGCCCTCGTTCATCGTCAGCACGGTGAGCAAATCCGCCAGCGCGCCCTCTTGAGACGTCTCGGGGCAGATCGGGCGCTCGGCAGTGCAGCCCGCCGCGATGAAATCGGCATTCTCTTGCAAGAAGGCAGGCCGCAGCCCGTCAGCGCCTTGGATCTCCACCGCATCCTTGAAGGCGCTCTCATAGAGGCGACATTTCTGCTGAGCCCATGTCAGCCCTTCAAGCGACAGAGGTGCATCAGTTTGACTCTGCGCAACGGCAGCGCTGCTGAGCAGGATGGTCAGCACGAGATATAGGCGAGTGATCATTCAGGGCTCCTCGGCGCTCAACATATGAAAAGGGGCGGGTGCGCGCGCTCCGCGTCACCCGCCCCGAGTATGCGCACGGTTAAACCGCAGTTCCTACCCTCAGGCGAGTGCGCCTTCGGCACTCAGGCGGGTTTTGCCGCCCAAGTAAGGGTGCAGCGCTGCGGGCAGGGTGACCGAGCCATCCGCCTCTTGGCCGTTTTCGAGCACCGCGATCAGGCAGCGGCCGACTGCGAGGCCCGAGCCGTTGAGCGTGTGCACGAACTCCGGCTTGCCGCCGCCTGCGGGTTTGAACCGTGCGTTCATCCGGCGGGCTTGGAAATCGCCACAGTTGGAGACCGAGGAGATCTCGCGGTAGGTGTTCTGGCCGGGCAGCCAGACTTCCAGATCATGGGTTTTGACCGCGCCAAAGCCCATATCGCCGGTGCAGAGCACGATGGTGCGGTAAGGCAGGCCCAGCCCTTCCAAAATCGCCTCGGCGCAGGCGGTCATCCGGTTGTGCTCGGCAACCGAGTGTTCGGGATGGGTGATCGAGACCATCTCCACCTTCTCGAACTGGTGCTGGCGCAGCATCCCTGCGGTGTCGCGCCCTGCCGATCCCGCTTCCGAGCGGAAGCATAGTGAATGTGCCGCATACCGGAGTGGCAAAGAGGTTTCTTCTAGAACTTCATTGTTTACGAAGTTTGTCAAAGTAACTTCGGCTGTGGGAATAAGCCAAAACTCTTCAAGCGTCGGTGCCCGCTCGAAGATTCCCTCCACGACGCTAGGCAGCGACGTTCCCTCATCGCAAATCTTAGCTGTATCAGCATCGGTGGCGAATTGTTTAAGAACTGAAGACGCCTGCTTGCCACGGCCTGCCATCGAAGCGCTTAGAAATAGATCCTCTCCAAACTTCGGAAGTTGACCCGTGCCCAACATTGCATCGTTTCGCACTAGCACAGGGGTAATTGCTTCTTCGAGGCCGTGCTTGTCGACATGAGTATCGAGCATATACTGGGCTAGCGCACGGTGAATGCGAGCAACTGCTCCTTTTAGCACGACAAACCGCGCGCCCGAGAGCTTCGCCGCGGTCTCGAAATCCATCCCCGCTTTGACGGCGGGCAGGTCGTAATGTTCCTTGGCCGCGAAACCCATTTCGCGCGGGGTGCCCCAGCGCTTGATCTCGACGTTATCGGCCTCGTCCTTGCCATCGGGCACATCGGCGGCGGGGGTGTTGGGCAGGGTCATCAGCAGATCGCGCAGCTCGGCGTCTTTCGCATCGGCCTCAGCCTTCATCGCGGCGACTTCGGCTTTCTTCTCGGCCACCAGCGCGCGGACCCGCTCGAACTCGGCCTCGTCGCCCGAGGCTTTCGCAGCGCCCACCAGTTTGGAGGCGGCGTTCTGATCGGCCTGTGCGGTCTCTGCGGCATGGATCAGGCTGCGGCGTGCCTCATCCAGCGCGAGCACTTTCGACGACATCGGATCAGCCCCGCGGCGCGCGAGGGCGGCATCAAACTGGGCGGGGTTTTCGCGGATCGCGCGGATATCGTGCATGGGGTGACCTCATTTGGAGTGTTGCATGGGGTTTAGCCGATGACGGCGGGCCAGAAAAGGGGCCAAACCCGCAGGCCGCGTGTTCATCACCACGATCTCCCGCCTGTCTCGCCGGTGGCGAGGCATCGGCGGGGCGAAGAGGCTTCAAAAAGACGGAAAGGGGCGGGTATGGCCCAGCAGGGGCGGAGCCGTCAGGGTTTCTGCGTTGGGACGTCCGTCGCCGCGTCTGGCGCGCAAAACATCTCATACATCAGCCCGACGAGACGCGCCGCGCGCGGATCGTGCAGCGCGTAATAGATCGCCTTGCCCTCGCGCCGCGCCGTCACCAGCCCGTCTTGCCGCAACCGCGCGAGCTGTTGGCTTACCGCCGCTTGGCGTGAGGCCAGCAGTGTTTCCAACTCCGTCACCGATTTTTCGCCTGAGGCCAGATGGCACAGGATCATCAACCGCCCCTCATGCGCGAGCGCTTTGAGAAAGGCGCTGGCCTCTTGCGCCCGCACAGCCATTTCATTGCTATCGGGGGTGGCGGCTGGATTGGCCATGGGCGCGGCCTCTTGCGGGGTTGGCTGGGGCATAGGGCTCTGTCTCGTCATGCGGTGGCGGCGCGCAAGGCCTGCCAGAACCGAGTCTCGCCTGCATAGCCGAAGATCCGATCAATCTCGATCCCGTCGCGCAGCACTAGGAAGGTTGGCGTGGCATTGGGGCGCGCGCCGATCACGATCCCCTCGGGCCAGTTGCCCGCATGGATATCGACACGGGTGAGCGGGATGTTTGGCGCGGCTTCCGCGTAATGCGGGGCGATCTCGCGCAGGAAGGCCGCGCATCCCGGGCAGCCTTTTTGCTCGACCATGATTAGCCGCAAAGCGCCCGATGCTGTCGGCGTGGCGGCGCGCCCCTCGCGGGGCAACAACAGCGCGGCCGCAGCGACGCCGCCCAGCAAAATCAACAGCTTTCGCCGTGAGAGCGTCTCGGACAGGGGATCTGAAAAGGCGGGCGCTTTGATCATGATGTGAGGGTATCGCGCCGCCGCTGCGCCTTCAAGTCAGCAGGTTGTGATGGGCTTCAGGCGGATTTGCGATCTGGCTGCACATCCTTGCGGGGCGGGGTGGTGGCGGTGACATGCGGGGGGGCGTATTTCTGGGCGACGACAGGGTTCGGCGGGGCGCTCACCTCTGCCTCGCCAGTCTCCGCCCTCCGCTGTGCCTCCGCAATACGACCTGCCTCGGCCATCGCCTTGGCCTGCGCGCGGGTGATGCGGCCCTTGGGAACCGTAAAAAACACGCGGCCCCAGAGTTCATGCACGATGGCCGCACCAATCAAGCACAGCGCAAGCGTATCAAAACTTGGGAAACTCAAGACATCCATCGCGGGACTCCTCTGGGTGATCCCTCGGACCCTCTAAGCCAATTGCGGCACAATCATGGCAGCCTGAGGTTGTTTTCGCGAGAGGGCGTGCGAAAGGGTAATTTGCCCTCACGTCAAGGCTCCAACACCAATTGTCCGCGCTCAAACGAGACCTTTGCGAAGCGCTGGAGATAGGCCATGCCCAAAAGCGAGCCGCTCATCTCGCCGCCGTTCACCATCGCGCGAATATCGGTGGCGACATCATCGCCAAGCGCGAAGCTGTCGATCCGCACGGGGGCGATCTCCACCGTCCCGTTCGCGGTTTGCGCGCGGTTAAGATAAACGAGCCCGTTCAGATCCAGCCCGATCCGCTTCGCGTCGCGGCTTGTCAGCACGATGTCACTCGCGCCGGTATCGACCATGAATTTCACCGGAACCCCGTTGAGATCCGCCGTCACATAGTAATGCCCGTCGCGCGCCATCGGGATCTCGATCCGCCCGCCAGTGGCTTCGGTCTGGGCGGGGGTGATCATCCCGCCCTTCATCTGATCCCATAGCGCCGCGCCCGAGGCCACGGCGAGGAAGATCAGCCCCCATGCGATCAGATTGCGAGTGCCGCGCGCGGGCGAGCGGATGACCTCGACAACCACATATCCGCCGAGCGCTATGAGGAGCACGACGAAATAGATCAGGCTGGGGATTTGGTCATCGATCATCGGCGGTTTGCTCGGCTTGGGGATAGGAGAGGTGTTGTTCTATGAGATAGGGAGCGGCGGCACGAATGTCATCCCCGCTGCGGTTTGCCCGCCTCACACCGGCAGAACCCACAGCCCCGTGCCCTTCAGCCCGTCAATCACGAATTGGATCGCCAGCGCCGCCAGCAGCATCCCCAAAAGACGTGTCACCACCAATGTGCCGGTGCGGCCCAAGGCGCGCTCGATCCCGCTGGCCATGAAGAACAGCGCGAGCACGCAGCCCAAGACCAAAAGCATCACCCCTTGCACCGCAAACTGGCCGGCAATCCCCTCGGCTTTATTGCTCAGAAGGATCATCGTCGCGATTGCGCCGGGGCCTGCGATGAGCGGCGTGGCGAGGGGGAAGACGGAGGGATCGTGATCATCCTCCGCATTCGCGCCTTGCTCCTCGCGCCGCTCCGTCCGGCGTTGGAACAACATGTCGAGCGCGGTGAGGAACAGCAAAACCCCGCCTGCGATCTGGAACGCGGGCATCGAAATTCCGATCGCGCGGAGCAATCCGTCACCGAATAGCGCGAACACTGCCAAGACAATCGCCGAGATCACAACTGCCCGCAGGCCGATCCGGCGGCGCTCGCGGGCGTTCATACCTTGGGTCAGCGCTACGAATATCGGCGCGAGGCCGATCGGATCGACAATCACGAAAAGCGTGGCGAAAGCGGTGATAAGGCTCGCGAGATCTATCGGGGTGTCCTCCGGCGGTGAGGGGCATCGCGCCCCGTTCATCAGTCCCAGCTTAACGCGCGCGTACGGACCCCGCCATAGGTCGCGGGCGAGGGGCTGTCAGAAAAAACCCCGTGATCACGTCGAATCGGGCTTTGATTGCAGCGCAGAGAGGCTTAATTGTGGGAGGGAATGTAGAGCGCAGGCCCGCGCAGGGCGGCCCCGCGCGTTTCTGGAGTGGACAATGCTGAACAACATCGGCCTTCCCGGCCTTCTTCTGATCGCAGTCGTGGTTCTCGTGCTTTTCGGCCGCGGCAAGATCTCCTCCCTCATGGGGGAAGTCGGCAAGGGCATCACCGCCTTCAAAAAAGGCGTGAAAGAAACCAATGACGAGATCGAAGACACCAATGCCACCAAGGCGCAGGATGTCACGCCCGTCACCGAAAAAGACAAAGCCTGACCGGATCGGGTCCGGCGGTTGTCGGGCCCTCACCTCGTATCGGCGCGCTTTTGGCGCGTCTCGGGCTGTTGACGCCATGCGCGTCGTGAGGACACAATCCCATGTTTGACATCGGTTGGAGTGAGCTAATGGTGATCGGCGTTGTCTCGCTGATCGTGGTCGGGCCGAAAGATCTGCCCGGCATGTTCCATTCGCTCGGGCGGATCACTGCAAAGGCGCGCTCGATGGCGCGGGAGTTCTCGCGCGCGATGGAAGATGCCGCCGATACGGCAGGGATCAAGGACGCGGCCAAGGATTTCAAGGATCTGACCTCGAAGAAATCCCTCGGGCTGGATAAGCTTGAACAGGTCGCCTCGAATTTCGAGAAATGGGAGCCGAAGCTGCCCTCCGGCCTGAAAGCCCCCGCTGGCCCGCCAAGCTTGCAGCCCGATCCCGATGCGCCGCCGCCCGCCATGCCCTCGCCCGCCATGTCCTCGATTGAGGACGAGGCCGCCGAGGATGCGGCAGAGGCAGCGCTGAGCGCCCCCAAGCCCGCGCGCAAGGCTGCCCCGAAAAAAACGGCGAAACCTGCGGCAAACGTTGAGGGTAAGGCTGCGGCGAAAGCGGCTGTGAAGACACAGAGCAAAGCAACGGCCAAAGCCTCGGCGAAGCCTCGCGGCAAAGCGGCGACTGAGGTTGCGGCCCCACAGACGGCTGAAGCCACGGCAAAACCTGCGGCGAAAGCGGCTGCCAAAAAGCCCGCAGCCGCAAAAGCGACACCCGCAAAACCTGCGACCAAAAAAGCCGCAGCGAAAGCACCCGCCAAGACATCAGGGGATAATGCATGAGCGCCGAAAATCTCGACGATAGCGCGCAACCGCTGATCGAACATCTCACCGAATTGCGCCAGCGCCTGATCTACGCCGCAGGCGTGTTTATCGTGGCGATGGTGTTTTGCTATATGTTCTGGAAGCCGGCGTTCTTCTTCCTGACAGAGCCGGTCTGCGCCGCACTCGCCTCGCGCGGGCAGGATTGCGCGCTGTCGCTGATCAAGATGCAGGAAGGCTTCTTCACCGCGATCAATATCTCGTTCTTGGGCGGCTTCGCGCTCGCCTTCCCAATCATTGCTTATCAGCTTTGGCGCTTTGTCGCACCCGGCCTCTATCGCAATGAAAAGAATGCGTTTTTGCCGTTCCTGATCGCCTCGCCAATGATGTTTCTGGCGGGCGCTGCCTTCGCCTATTACGTCATCCTGCCGATGGCATTCAACTTCTTCCTGAGCTTCCAACAGGGCCCCGTGGCCGAGGGCGTCAGCCCCACCGATGCGGGCCAGGAGTTGCAGCGCGTCGGCATTTTGTTCCAAGGCTCGATGGAGGAATACCTCGGCCTGACGATCAAATTCATCATGGCCTTCGGCCTGTGCTTCCAGCTTCCCGTGCTGCTCTCGCTGATGGGGAAGGCGGGGCTGGTCTCCTCCAAAGGTCTGGGGGCCGTGCGCAAATATGCGGTGGTCGCAATCCTGATCCTCGCCGCACTCGCCACACCGCCCGATGTGATCTCTCAGGCGGTGCTCTTCGTCGTGGTCTACGGGCTCTATGAGGTGTCGATCCAGATCGTGCGCCGGATCGAGATCAAGCGCGAGGCGCAGATGCGCGCCGATGGCACTTGGGTCGATCTCGATGAGGATGAAGACGACGGCGAGCCGGAGACCAAAGCATGAGCCCCACGACAGATCCTATGATCCGCATTGCTGAGGCGCTGGAGCGCATCGCCCCCGCGCCGCAAGCCACGCCGGATTTCACCGCCGCCGAGGCGTTCATCTGGCACACCGGACCGGATCGGCTGGAGCCGGTCACTGAGGTGTCGCGGGTCGAGATTGGCCTATTGCACGGGATCGATCGCGCGCGCGATACGCTGATGGCCAATACGCTGCAATTCGCGCGCGGGGCTGCGGCCAATAACGCGCTTTTGTGGGGCGCGCGCGGGATGGGGAAAAGCTCGCTGGTAAAGGCCGCCCATGCGGCGGCGGTGATGGAGGGGCTGCCGCTCAAACTGGTGGAACTCGCGCGCGAGGATCTGCCCTCGGTCGGGCGGCTCTTGGCGCATCTGCGTAAGGCGCCCGAGATCCGATTCGTGCTGTTTTGCGATGATCTCTCGTTCAGCCATGACGATCAGCATTATAAATCCCTCAAAGCGGTGCTGGATGGTGGGATCGAGGGGCGACCGACAAATGTCATCCTCTACGCGACCTCGAACCGCCGCCACCTGATGCCGCGCGATATGATCGAGAACGAGCGGTCCTCGGCGATCAACCCCTCCGAGGCGGTGGAAGAAAAGGTGTCGCTTTCGGATCGCTTTGGCCTCTGGCTCGGCTTCCATCCCTGCACGCAGGATGAATATCTCGCAATGATTGACGGCTATTGTACCTCCTACGGGGTGACGGTCGATCCGGCGGATCTGCGCGCGCAGGCGATTGAATGGCAAGCGACGCGCGGCTCGCGGTCGGGTCGTGTGGCGTGGCAGTTCTTCACCGATCTTGCGGGGCGGCAGGGCGTCTCGCTGTAACCTGCGCATTTGGTGGCTGCGGGATTTGCCTCCGGCGGGGATATTTAGCCTCTCTGGAAGGGAAAGCTTTGCGACGAGATCGCAAGCGCGCGTAGGTGTCTTCCAGAGAGCTTAAATATCCCCGCCGGAGGCAGCACGACCGCCATAGGCGCAAGGTCTTTCAAATTGAAAACGCCCGCCAATCACGGCGGGCGTTTTTAAATCTGGGGTACGGGATCTTATTGCAGATAGGGCATCGGATCGACGCTCTCGAAGCCCTTGCGGACCTCGAAATGCACGAAACCGGGATCGCTGGCGCGGGCCTTCGCGATGGTCTGGCCTTTGCTGACCGAGGCCCCCTTGGCCACGGTGATCCCCTCGATATTCGCATAGACGGTGAGCAGCCCATCCGAGTGGCGCAGCACGAGGATCGGCACTTGTTCTGTATCTTTGGTGATCGCGGCGACAGTGCCCGCATCGGCGGCTTTCACGGCGGTGCCGGCGGAGGCCGCGATGTCGATCCCGTCGTTCTTCTTCTTCACATAGGGCCGAATGATCGCGCCGGAGACGGGCATCTGCATCCGTGCGGAGGAGGTCGCCTTGGTGACGCTCTTGCCCAGATCGGGGGCGGCGGGTGTCTCGATCTTGGTCGAGGCCGCCACGGTTTTCTCCGCCGGAAGCGGCTTGGCAGCCGAGGGCGGTGTCGGGGTGTTCGAGGCCGAGCCGGGGGTATTGGCGATATCGACATTGCCCGTGTTGCGCGCGGCGATTGGCACCAGCACGATCTGGCCTTCGCGCACGCTGAGATCTTGCGGCAAGCCGTTGTAATCGGCGATGGCTTTGACGTTCACATTATAATAGCGCGCGATGGAATAGGCGGTCTCGCCGCGCGCGACGCGGTGTTGGATCGGCTCGCTGCCGCTGGGGGTTGCGGCGATCTGCGCGGGGGCGGAGCCCTGTGCGCGGTCGATCGCATTGCCAGCAATGGTCGTGATATCGATCTTCTCGGAGCCAATCGCGGAGCCGCCCGCGACCCCGCCGGCAATCGGCATCCCTGCGCTCACACTGGTTGGCAGCACGAGCACTTCGCCTTTGGCGAGCGGTGTGTTCACGTCGAGTGCGTTCTTCTTCGCCACGCTCACCGCGTCGAGCCCGAGGCGCTGCGACAGGCTGGCGACAGTATCGCCATTGCGGGCCACGGCGACCTGATAGGTCGGGTAGGAAATCACACCGCGCGCATCTGGGGCGGGGCGTTTGCTGGCGGCGTTTTGGGCGGCGGAGCTGGTATCGAAGCCGATTTTGGAAAACTTGCGCAGATCCATATCGAACTTGCCATCCTGACAGGCGGCCAGCGTGAGGGTGACCAGACCCAGCGCCGCAAATTTCACGGCGCGGTGGGGCAGGGTGCTGCGCGGGAAGCGGGGGGTGATCATGGCTCTATCCTCTCGGTTTATTGGCGGGGCCTGTTCCTTCGGCCCCTTCGTATCAACTTGCGCGGGTCTCACGCCGTTCTAGTCGTTTGCGATCCCCTCGACCAGCGGCACGAAGCGCACGGGGCGAAGTTCCTCATAATCCAGCCCGCTTTGCAGTTTTCGCACGCGGATCAGGCTTTGCACCGTATCCGATTGGCCCACTGGCAGCACCATAATACCGCCGATCTTGAGCTGCGCCAAGAGCGGGCCGGGCGGATCTTCTGCGGCTGCGGTGACGATTATGCGATCAAAGGGCGCTTGATCGGGCAACCCGTGCGAGCCATCGCCCGCGAGAGTGACGATATTCGTCAGATCCATCGCCCGAAACAGCGCATCCGCATCGCGCACCAAACGGCGGTGACGGTCGATCGTGTAGACCCGCCGCGCAATCTGGCTGAGGATCGCGGCCTGATAGCCGGATCCGGTGCCAATCTCGAGGACGGTATCGCGGGGCCCAAGTTCCAGCGCCTGCGTCATTAGCCCGACAACCGAGGGCTGCGAGATTGTCTGGCCGCAGCCAATCGGCAGCGGCATATCCTCATAGGCGCGTTCGGCGAACAGCCCCTTGACGAACAGCCCGCGATCCACGCTTTCCATTGCCTCCAGCACCCGCGCCTCGATCACGCCCTTGGAGCGCAGCGCGAAGAGAAACCGCATCTTGCGCTCGGCGAGATCCGCGGCGGAGAGGGGGGCAGTTTTTGCCGCGGCCTGCGCGGCCGCCGCTGGGTCTTGCGCGTTTGAGGGGCGCTTTTCGCTCATCCGAGCTTCGCCTCCAGATCGGCCAGCACATCATGCGCCGTCAGATCGGCGCGCATCGGGGTGACCGAGATATAGCCCTCAAGGTTGACGGCCGCATCGGTTCCGGGCGCTGTCGGCTCATGCTGCGCGCCGCCTTTGACCCAGAGGAATTTGCGCCCCGTGGGGGAGAGCTGCGCCTCCATCGAGAAATTCGTATTGCGGCGATAGCCTTGCGCGGCAACCTTGGTGCCCTTCACATCGGCGGCGGGCAGGGGCGGGAAGTTCACGTTGTAGAACACGCGGTAATCGCCGTCATCCCAGATCCCGTGATCCAACAGTTTGCGGATCAGCGCCGCCCCGTGCACCTTGGCCGCCTCGAACATCAGCGCCTCATTGGCGTTGTTTTTCGGCCCCATATAGGCCGAAAGCGCAATCGCGGGCAGGCCTTGCAAAGCCGCCTCCATCGCGCCGCCCAAAGTGCCGGAATACAGCGCGTTCTCGGCGGAGTTATTGCCGCGATTGACGCCGGAGAGCACCAAATCGGGGCGGTTGTCTTTTAGCACATCATAGAGCCCCGCGAGCACGCAATCGGCAGGGCTGCCCTCGGCGGCGAAGCGGCGCGGGCTGAGTTCCGCGATCATCGTCGGATGGGTGTAGGAGATGCAATGCGCCACGCCCGATTGCTCAAAGGCGGGGGCCACCGTCCAGACTTCGCCCGACGGGCCCGCGATCTCGGTCGCGATCTCGTGCAGCACCGCAAGGCCGGGGGCGTTGATACCATCGTCATTGGTGATGAGAATGCGCATGGATACCTCGGAATTGCCTGTTTCCCCGTGCTTACCCTGCACATTGGCAGGCGTAAAGCTCTGTGCGGCAAAACCGCGCGACGGGGACAATTCTGAGGCGATCTGCGCGCACAGGGCAACAGGTGGCGCGCGTAGATCGGGATTTTCCGGCGCTTAAAGCGCGGTCAGAAGGCGCGCGGCCTCGGCGCGGCAATCGGTGAGCGGCGCGCGGTCTTCCCCGGGGAAGAAGCGCGCCCGTACGGCCGTCGCCATCGGCGCGGGGGTCTCGATCAGCACTCTAGGGCCGACTTTCACCGTTTCCGCCTGCCAGCTCCGCGCCAGCGCGATCTGCGCGGATTTCGTGGTGCCGTAAGCGCCGAAGAATTTCTGCCCGCCGCGCGGATCATCGAAGAACATCGCCGTGCCCTTGGCCGCCAGCAGCAAGGGCTCCAATACGCCGATCAGATGCATCGTCGCCTTGATATTGGTATCGGTGGAGCGGTTGATATCCTTCTCCGCCAAATGGCCCGCAGGCGAGAGCGGAGCGGCGTAGATCGCTGGATGCAGCCAAAGGCCTAGCCCGCCCCAGCGCGCATTGATCGAGGCCGCGAGATGCGCCATCGCGGCGGGGTCGGTGATATCCATCGGGGCAAGCGTGGCTTGGCCGCCGCGCGCCTGAATCCGGTCATCGAGCTCTTCCAGCGCGCCCGTGGTGCGGGCCACGGCCAGCACATGCCAGCCCTTCGCGGCCAACTCCTCCGCCATCGCCGCGCCCAGACCGCGCGATGCGCCAGTCACAAGCGCCAGCCGCTCTGGCGGAACGGCGGCGGAAGAAGGTGTATTGGTCGCGCTTGCGGGGGGGAGATGTTCGGTGCTCATGGGCGATCTCATGCCAGAGCGCGGCCCGTCGCGCAAGTGTTCAGCGCGTCGCATCTCCCGCGTTTTCTCAAGGTGTTTTCGGTTGCCGGAAATATCCCGGGGTGAATGCGCAGCAGAGGGGCAGGGCCCCTGCGACCTTGGCCACTGGACCGCACAGATCTCGTGCTAAGCAAAAGGCCGGAGGTTTCCCTCCGGCCTTCTCTGCTTGATCTGATGGCGCGTTTTAGCGCTTCTCGACATCCGTGTAATCGCGCGCGACCGAGCCGGTGTAGAGCTGGCGCGGACGGCCAATTTTGCCTGCCGGATCGCCGATCATCTCTTTCCACTGCGAGATCCAGCCCACGGTGCGAGAGAGCGCGAAGATCGGGGTGAACATCGAGGTCGGGAAGCCCATCGCTTCCAGAATGATGCCCGAGTAGAAATCGACGTTCGGGTAGAGTTTCTTCTCGACGAAATACGGATCCTCGAGGGCGATTTTCTCTAGCTCTTTCGCGACTTGCAAGAGCGGGTTGTTGTGCACGCCGAGCAGATCGAGAACCTCGTCTGCGGATTCCTTCATCACCTTCGCGCGCGGATCGAAGTTCTTGTAGACGCGGTGACCGAAGCCCATCAGGCGGAACGGATCGTTCTTGTCTTTCGCGCGGGCGACGAATTCGGGGATCCGGTCAACGGAGCCGATTTCACGCAGCATTTCCAAGCAGGCTTGGTTCGCGCCGCCATGGGCAGGGCCCCAGAGGCAAGCGATGCCCGCAGCAATACAGGCGAACGGGTTTGCGCCCGAGGAGCCTGCGAGACGCACGGTCGAGGTCGAGGCGTTTTGCTCGTGATCGGCATGCAGCGTGAAGATCAGATCCATCGCTTTTGCGAGCGCGGGTTCGATCTTGTATTCTTCTGCCGGCACCGAGAAGCACATGTGCAGGAAGTTCGATGCGTAATCGAGATCATTGCGCGGATAGACGAAGGGCTGGCCCACCGAATATTTATACGCCATCGCCGCAATCGTCGGCAGTTTGGCGATCAGGCGCATGGACGCGACTTCGCGCTGCCACGGGTCGTTGATGTCCAAGCTGTCGTGATAGAAGGCAGACATCGCGCCGACCACGCCGACCATCGTCGCCATCGGGTGGCTGTCGCGACGGAAGCCACGGAAGAAGTTGTGCACTTGCTCGTGCAGCATAGTGTGGCGGGTCACGCGGTTTTCGAAATCGGCCAGCTCGTCTGCGGTCGGCAATTCGCCGTTCAGGAGCAGGTAGCAGACTTCGAGGTAATGCGAGTGCTCTGCGAGCTGCTCAATCGGGTAGCCGCGATACAGAAGCTCGCCCTTGTCGCCATCGATATAGGTGATCGCGCTGTCGCAGGCCGCCGTCGAGGTGAAGCCGGGATCATAGGTGAAGACATCCCCTTGCGCGTAGAGCTTGCGGATATCGATGACTTCGGGGCCAACGGTTGGCGAGAGGATCGGAAGTTCGATCGACTTCCCGTCAAAGGTAAGCGTCGCAGTTCTGGTATCAGCCATTGCAGTCCCTCATATTTGATCCGGCGAGGCCACGCCGGGATTGTTCCAGCCGGGGATAGGTCCCGGGGATGGCGGCCGGGCCTTAGGCCGCCTGATCGTTGATACGGGCGAGGGTTTCCTCCCTGCCCAGAACCAGCATCATGTCGAAGACACTGGGAGTCGCAGCACGCCCCGCGAGGGCCGCACGAAGCGGGCCTGCGAGCTTGCCAAATCCGATGCCATGGGCTTCGGCGACACTGTTGGCCACAGCCTCCAGCGCGTCACGCGTCCAGCTAGCACTTTGCAACTGCGGCGTCAATTCTGCCAGTATACCACGGGATACTGGATCGAGCGCCTTGGCCGCTTTCTCTTCAATATCCAGCGGGCGTTTTGCGAGTGAAAATCGTGCTTTTTCAAGGAGTTCATGGAAGGTCTTCGCACGCTCTTTCAGGCAATACATCCCATCAGCCATTGCTGTGCGCTGTTGCACATCAAGGGCTGCGGCCCCCGTCACTTCCAAAAATGCCTCAATTTCGGGCAGTAGTGCTGCATCTGCACTGGCGGCAATATGCTGGCCGCAGATGTTCTCGAGCTTTTTGAAATCGAGCCGCGCGGGGGAGCGCCCGATTCCGCCCAGATCGAACCATTCCAAGGCCTGCGCATCCGAGAAGAACTCGTCATCGCCGTGGCTCCAGCCAAGGCGCGTGAGGTAGTTGCGCATCCCCGCAGCGGGGTAGCCCATGACCTGATATTCCTCCAAGCCAACCGCGCCGTGGCGCTTGGAGAGCTTCTTGCCGTCGGGCCCGTGGATCAGCGGGATATGCGCGAAGACCGGAACATCCCAGCCCATCGCATTATAGACCTGCACCTGCCGCGCGGCATTGGTGAGGTGGTCATCCCCGCGGATGACATGGGTCACGCCCATATCGTGATCGTCCACAACAACTGCTAACATATAGGTCGGTGTGCCATCAGAACGTAAACAAACCATGTCATCGAGCTGGTCGTTCTTGAAGGTCACATCGCCCTGCACTTGGTCTTTGATCACCGTCGCGCCCTCGCGCGGGGCTTTGAGGCGGATCACGTAAGGCGCATCGGGATGGGTCGCGGGATCGGCATCGCGCCACGGGCTTTGATACATCGTCGAGGTTCCCGCCGCGCGGGCCGCTTCGCGGAAGGCTTCGATCTCGTCTTGGGTCGCAAAGCATTTATAGGCATTGCCGCGCGCCAGCATCTCCAGCGCCACTTCGGCGTGGCGATCACGCCCCTCGAACTGGCTCACCGGTTCGCCATCATAATCAAGGCCCAGCCATGCAAGCCCTTTCAGGATCGCCGCCGTGGCCTCGGGGGTGGAGCGCTCGCGGTCGGTATCCTCGATGCGCAGCAGGAATTTGCCACCACGGCCCCGTGCATAGAGCCAGTTGAACAGCGCGGTGCGCGCGCCGCCGATATGGAGATAGCCCGTGGGCGAGGGGGCGAAACGGGTGACAACTTGCTGTGGTGAGTTCGGGGCGGGAGCTTGGGACATAGCGGCGCGTTAACCTTTCGGAAACCATATTGGGCATAGCGTTTGAGCCGATGCATACGGCTGCAAAGGCGGAGTGACAAGCGTGGCGAGGGGGCGGGGCGACGAGGAGGACGATCTTTGGCACGGGATTCCCGCCCTGCAAGCCGCCAATGGGGCGGGTGATGGGCCACAGGGGGCCGCGCGCGCAGGCACCGCGCAAACCGCTGCACCCGACGCCGCCGCAGCCCCCGATCTGGCTGCACTGATTGGGTTTTTGCGCGCGCATCTCAAAGGCGGCACAGGCGGGAGGGCGATCGCGGGCGCGCTGTTTGGCGGGGTGTTCGCCCCCGCGCAGGCGCTCATTCGCGCGCGGCGGGATCTGACGATCTGGCTCCCGGTGTTTCTTGCGCTTGGCATCGGCGCGTGGTTCGCGCTGCCCAATGAGCCGCTCAAACCGCATTACCTCACCGCCGCAGCCCTTGGGCTTTGCGCAGCTCTGGTGGCTATCCGCAGCGGGCGGGGCGGCCAGTTCCTCTTCACAGCCCCCGCCGTTCTCTGCGCGGGGTTTTTGCTTGCAGGCTTGCGCGCGCATCTGGTTGAGGCCCCGAGTCTGAGTTTCCGGTTTTACGGGCCGGTAGAGGGGCGGATCGTCGCGGTAGATCGCTCCGGCTCCGATAAAATCCGCCTGACTCTGGATCAGCTTCGGATTGACCGGATCGCGCCGGAGAAAACGCCCGAGAGGATCAGGATCTCGCTGCAAGAGCCACCGGGAGAGGGCGCGCAAGCGTGGCTGGATCCGGCGCCGGGGCAGCGGGTGATGCTGACCGCCCATCTGATGCCGTTCAACGGCCCCGCCTTGCCCGAGGGCTATGATTTTCGCCGACATGCATGGTTCGAGCGGATCGGCGCTGTGGGCTATACCCGCGCGCCAGTTCTGCTCGCGGCCCTGCCAGAGGCGGGGGATTGGGCGATGGCGGCGCATCGGCTCAGGATGCGGGTCTCGCAGGCAATCCATGAGGCGGAAGCGGGGCAGGCGGGGGCCGTCGCCGCAGCCCTATTGGTGGGGGATCGTTCCGGCATCACCAATGCGACGAATGAGATCATGCGCGGGTCCAACCTGTTTCATATCATCGCAATTTCCGGCCTGCATATGGGGATGCTGACCGGGTTTGTTTTTGCGGCGCTCAATGCCGCAATCGCGCTGGTGCCACGGTTCGCGCTGCGGGTGCAGGGGCGCAAGATTGCGGCCATCGGCGGGCTGATTGCGGGCACGATTTACCTGTGGATCTCGGGTGGCTCCGTCGCGACGGAACGGGCCTATGTAATGACCTCGGTGATGCTGCTCGCGATTGTGCTGGATCGTCGCGCGCTGAGCCTGCGGACGGTGGCGATGGCGGCCTGCCTGATCCTGATCTTCACGCCCGAGGCGCTGGTTGCGCCCGGGTTCCAGATGTCCTTCGGGGCGACGGTGGCGCTGATCGTGATGGCGGGGCCATGGGGGCGGATCGCGCGCCGCTTGCCCCGTGTGATCCGCCCCGTGGCGCTACTGGTCGCGACCTCCTTCATCGCGGGGATGGTCACGGCACCGATTGCGGCGGTGCATTTCAACCGGATGGCGGAATATGGCGTGCTGGCGAATCTCTTCGCGGTGCCTGTGATGGGGGCTTTGGTCATGCCTGCGGGGGTGATCGCGGCGCTTTTGGCCCCGTTTGGTCTGGCGGCGCCCGCGCTGTGGGTGATGGCCAAGGGCACGGCGTGGATCTTGTTTGTCGCCCAAACGGTCTCGGGGTTTGACGGCGCGGTGATTGCGGTGCCGACGCCGCCGGCTTGGGTGCTGCCCGCGCTGGCTTTGGGGGCGATTGTGATCGTGCTGTCGCGCGGCTTTGCGCGCACAGTCGGGGCGCTGACGCTGATCTGCGGGTTTACGGCATGGGAGCATGTGACGCCCCCCGAGGTTCTGATCGCCTCTGAGGGGGAGTTGGTGGGCGTGATGACATCGCAGGGCCGTGCGCTGTCCAAGACCGGATCGGGGTTTGTGGCGACGAGTTGGCTGGACGCGGATGGGGATGCCGCCAGTCCTGAGACTGCCGCCGCGCGGCCCTTGTTCAAGGGCGAAAAGGGCGCGCGGCTCGCGCAATGGCACGGCTATGAGATTGTCCATCTGACGGGAAAATCCGCAGTGGCGCGCCTGCCGGAGGTCTGCGAGAGCGGGCGGATTGTGGTTGTCGCGGCGCGGCTTGCGCCGCAGGAGGCACGGGGTGATTGTCTGCTGATCGACCAGCGCCTGCTGAGGGAGACAGGCGCGCTTTCGCTCCGGCTTGCCACGGTTGAGGAGGCCGCGCAGGCGGGGCCCCAATCGCCTGCCTTGACGCGGATTATGGCGGCGCAAAACCCAGACGTGCGCATGAGTATTGCCCGCGACGTGCGGATTGAGACCGCGCAGGATCACGCGGGCCAGAGGTCGTGGACCCGCTAAAGGGACGATAGGGGCGCGCATTCGGGCGCATTGGGGCACGGAAGGTCTTGCCACTGCCGCGCTGCTCTGATGATTTGGCGCGATCTGAGGAGCTTTTATATGACCGCCACGCCGCCCGTTTCCGCTTCCGCTGCTGCGCCCTCCGCCTTGCACCCGTTGAACCCCGCGCTGGGCAACACTTTTGCGCCGCCGGTGATGGAGGCGCGGCGCTGGCTGGAGGGGGTGGTGTTCCCGCCCGAGCGCCCGTTGATCAATGTCTCGCAGGCCGCCCCCGTTGAGGCCCCGCCGCTGGCCCTGCGCGAAGCGATTGCGCGGGCCGCGTTGGAGGATCCGCAGGCGCATCTCTACGGGCCGGTTTTGGGCCTGCCCGCGTTGCGCGCGGAACTGGCGGGCCAATGGGCGCGGGCCTACGGCGGCGAGATCGCGCCTGCACAGGTGGCGATCACCCAAGGCTGCAATCAGGCATTTAGCGCAGCACTTGCCACGCTGGCGGGCGCGGGGGATGAGGTCATCCTCCCAAGCCCATGGTATTTCAATCATAAAATGTGGCTCGATATGGCGGGGGTGAAGGCTGTTGCGCTGAAATGCGGGGCGGGGATGATCCCGGATCCGCAAGCGGCGCGCGCGCTGATCACGCCGCGCACCCGCGCGATTGTGCTGGTGTCGCCGAACAACCCTTGCGGGGCGGAATACCCCGCCGAGGTGATGCGGGCGTTTATGGAGATCGCGCGGGCGCACGGGCTGGCGCTGATCGTGGACGAAACCTACCGCGATTTCGACAGCCGTATCGGCGCGCCGCATGATCTGTTCATGGATCCTGACTGGGCGGAGACGCTGATCCATCTCTACTCTTTCTCGAAAGCGTTCCGCCTGACGGGGCACCGCGTGGGGGCGATTGTGGCCAGTGCGGCGCGGTTGGCGCAGGTTGAGAAATTCCTCGATACGGTGGCGATTTGCCCGAACCAGCTGGGCCAGATCGCGGCGCTTTGGGGGCTGCGCAATCTGGCCGATTGGGTGGCGGGCGAGCGGTTGGAGATCCTCGCGCGTCGCCACGCGATGGCGGCGGGCCTGCGCGCGCTGGAGGGATGGGAGACGCTGGGCTGCGGTGCGTATTTTGCCTATGTGCGGCATCCCTCACAGCTACCCTCGCCAGACTTCGCGCGGCAATTGGTGCACGAGGCGGGTGTTTTGCTGCTTCCGGGCACGATGTTCACCCCGATGGGGGATGCGGATGGCGCGCGCCAGTTGCGGATCGCCTTCGCCAATGTCGATCAAGCGGGAATTGCTGCGCTGATGGGGCGGCTGGCCACGGTGCGCCTATGATGATGCGCCTGTAACGGGGACTTCCGAGGCGGGATCGCGATTGTGATCACGCCGCAATTGCCTCGCGCGCGCGCCATGACTTGCCCGCGCGCGCCATTCCGCCTAAACACCCAATCAACGCCTAATCTTAGGCAAATGCCTACTCTCTGGAGGAAATCCGATGTCGAGCAAGCTGCGCAGCCATGGCAAGAAAACGGTCTTTTGGATCTTGATGGGGATGCTGATCCTCGGGCTTGGCGGCTTCGGCGTGACCAATTTCGGCGGCAATCTGCGGTCCATCGGCTCTGTGGGCGAGACGGAAGTCTCCACCGATCAATTCGCCCGCTCGATGCAGGGCGAGGTGCGCGCGCTTTCCGAGCGGCTCGGCCAACCGATCACCATGGCGCAGGCCCGCGAGTTCGGCGTGGATCGCTTGGTGCAGGCGCGGCTGTTCGCCTCTGCCGCTGTGGATGAGCAGGCGCGGATCATGGGGGTTTCGGTGGGCGACGAGGAAGTGCGCCGCCAGATCCTCGCAACACCCGCTTTCCAGGATCCGACCGGAAAATTCGACCGTGAGACCTATAAGCTGGGGCTGCGCCAGCAAGGGATGACCGAGGCCGCATTCGAGGCGCAGCTGCGCGCCGAATCTGGCCGCGCGATTTTGCAAGCGGCGGTGATTGGCGGCGTTCCGGCGCCCAAAGCCATCGTGGATCGCTACATTTCCTATATCGGTGAGGCCCGCGCCGTGACCACAGCCGAGATCACGCAGGCCGATCTGACGGCCCCGATTGCCGAGCCGCAAGAGGCCGATCTGCAAGCATGGTATGAGGCGCACCCGTCCGATTTCACCAGCCCTGAGACCCGCAAGATCACCTATGCGTGGGTGACACCGGATATGCTGGAGGCCAATGTCGAGTTGGACGAGACCGCGCTGCGCGAGGCCTATGATGCGCGCGCGGATGAGTTCCTGCAGCCCGAGCGCCGCTTGGTCGAACAGCTCGTCTACCCCGATGCCGAGACTGCCGCTGCGGCCAAAGCGGCCGTGGATGCGGGCGAGAAAACCTTCGCGGACCTTGCCGCAGAGCGTGGCCTGTCGCTGGCGGATGCCGATTTGGGCGAGATGACGCAGGCCGAACTGGGGGCTGCGGGTGAGGCCATCTTCGCGCTGGAAGAGCCCGGCGTTGTTGGCCCGATTGACACCGATCTGGGCCCTGCGCTCTATTCGATGAATGCGATTTTGGAAGCCAAGGATGTGTCCTTCGATGAGGCGCAAGAAGAGCTCGCGGGTGAGGCGCGGATGGACCGTGCGCGCCGGATCATTACCGACAATTCGCTGGCCTATGAGGATGATCTCGCGGGCGGGGTGACGCTGGAAGATCTGGTGAAAACCACCGATCTGGAACTGGGCACGATCGATTATACCACCGAGACCCGTGACGATATCGCCGCCTATGAGGCGTTCCGCGATGTGGCGGGTTCGGTCACCGCGTCGGATTTCCCCGAGTTGAAAGAGCTGGAAGATGGTGGCGTGTTCGCGCTGCGTCTGGACGAGATCGTGGCGCCCGCGCTGCGCCCGCTGGATGAGGTGCGTGACGAGGTGGCGGCGGCATGGCGGGCGAATGCGTTGCAAGAGGCGCTGCTCGCACGTGGGCAGGAGGTTGTCGCAGCTTTGGACAATGGCGCAACATTTGCCGATGAAGGCTTCGCCACGACGCAATCCTATGAGCTGACGCGCGGCATGTTCGTTGAGGCTTTGCCGGAAGCGGCGATCACCTCGGCCTATGCGATCAGCGAGGCCGGTAAGGCAACGGCGGTGGCCGATGGCGCGCGCGTGGTGCTGGTGCAACTCAACAAGGTGATCCCCGCCGATCAAACCGATACTGCGGGCGAACAGCTGACATCGAACGTCAAAGAGCAATTGAGCCAAGGTCTCGGCCAAGACATCTTTGAATATTACGCGCGCGCCGCACAGGCAGAGGCTGGGGTCAAACTTGATTCTGCGGCTGCCAATGCGGTGATCACGCAGCTTCAGTGAGGGTGGGATTATGGTCGCTTTGAAACCCTCCTTTGAGGCCTTCGAGGCCGCATGGGAGCGCGGCGAGAACCAACTGGTTTACGCGCAACTGGCTGCTGATCTCGATACGCCCGTGTCACTGATGCTCAAGCTGGCGGAGGCGGGCAAGAATGCGTTCATGCTCGAATCCGTCACCGGCGGAGAGCTGCGCGGGCGCTATTCGATCATCGGGATGAAGCCCGATCTGATCTGGCGCACCCATGGTGAGCAGGCCTCGATCAACCGCGCCGCGCGGTTTGACGAGACCTATACCGATCTTGAAGGCCACCCGTTTGTCAGCCTGCGCGCGCTGATCGCGGAGAGCCGGATCGAGATGCCCGACGATCTGCCCGCGGCGGCGGCGGGGCTGTTTGGCTATCTCGGCTATGATACGATCCGGCTGGTCGAGCATCTGCCGAATGTGAACCCTGATCCGCTCGGGGTGCCCGATGCGATGCTGATGCGGCCCTCGGTCGTGGCGGTGCTGGATGGGGTGAAGGGCGATGTGTCGCTCTGCGCGCCCGCATGGCAGGCATCGGGGATGAACGCGCGCGCGGCCTATGCGCAGGCGGCGGAGCGGGTGATGGATGCGCTGCGCGATCTGGATCGCCAGCCCTCCGAGCCGCGCGAGCTTTATGGCACGGCGCAGGTCGGGCCGATGGTTTCCAACTTCACGCCCGAGGGCTATCGGGCGGCGGTCGAGAAGGCGAAGGATTACATCCGCGCGGGCGATATTTTCCAAGTGGTGCCTGCGCAGCGCTGGACGGCGGATTTCCCCGTGCCGCCCTTCGCGCTCTACCGCAGTTTGCGCCGCACCAATCCATCGCCCTTCATGTTCTTCCTGAACTTCGGCGGGTTCCAGATTGTCGGCGCGAGCCCCGAAATCCTCGTGCGTCTGCGCGAGAACGAGGTGACGATCCGCCCGATTGCAGGCACCCGCAAACGCGGCGCGACACCGGAAGAGGATCGCGCGCTGGAGGCGGATCTGCTGTCCGACAAAAAAGAGCTGGCGGAGCATCTGATGCTGCTGGATCTGGGCCGCAATGATGTGGGCCGCGTGGCGCAGATCGGTACCGTGAAGCCGACCGAGAAATTCATCATCGAGCGCTACAGCCATGTGATGCATATCGTTTCCAACGTGGTGGGCCAGTTGGCCGAGGGCGAGGATGCTCTGTCCGCGCTGCTGGCGGGCCTGCCTGCGGGCACGGTATCGGGCGCGCCGAAAGTCCGCGCGATGGAGATCATCGACGAGTTGGAGCCGGAAAAGCGCGGCATCTACGGCGGCGGCGTGGGCTATTTCGCGGCGAATGGCGAGATGGACATGTGCATCGCCCTGCGCACGGCGGTGGTGAAGGACGAAAAACTCTACATCCAAGCAGGTGGCGGCGTCGTGTTCGACAGCGACCCGCAGGCCGAGTTCGAGGAAACCGTGAACAAATCCAACGCGCTGCGCAAAGCGGCAGAGGATGCGGGCATGTTCGTGCGCCGCGGCAATAGCTGAGGCGAACAGGTCAGGAAAAAGGCGGGCCGGAAGGCCCGCCTTTTTTTGTTTTTGCTCGGGATACGGTGTATCATGATTGGTGAATGTGGATTGCCACATCACATCTTGCCTATAACTTGTTGGCGACGTGAAAAAGCTGGAGCATTGCATGGGGGGCTCGAACTCGGATGATTATCTCGATCACTACATAAAACTGCTCAATAAAGGCCATGGCTATGCGGGTCGTTTAAATTATGGCCAAGGTGATCTGGATAAACGTCTTGTCGAGATGAGCGAAGCACGCGACTGGGTTAGGGCGGCGAACGCAACCTTCGCTTCCCAATTGGGAAAGGTTATTCCTAATCCGGCCGATCCGCCAGATTGCTACGTTGAATATTGCGGACGCCAGATCAGCGTCGAATTGGTTCAGTTTGTAGAACAAAGTCACAAGAAGCGAGGTCACAAGAAGCGAGCCGCGTTGGAAGAGACCCCATTCGCAGGGCAACTCTTTGTGGATACCCAATGGACGCAGGAGCGGTTTTTAGCGTCGCTCGGCAGATTAATGGACAAAAAAAGCGACAACTACGTCGGTCGCAACGTGAATATCGATGTTCTGTTGGTTGTTACAGGTGAGCCATGGTTGACTTTTCAGCAGGTGGAGAATTGGCTCGCCTCGTCACAAATACCTCAAAAGCAAAATATCGCGAATGCCTTCTTTATGCTGGGCTACGATCCGCAGCTCGGGGCAAAACACAACCCCGTGTTCATGCTCTACGGGGATTTATTCGAGGTGCCCCACCCCTCACTCACCCCTTAACGCCAGCGCGGAGATCGGGGCGAGGGCGATGTCCTTGTCGCGCGAGGGCTCCCATGTGAGCAGGCCGGAGAGGCTTTCGGGCCATGCCGAGAGCATCACCGCGACCGCGCCATCTTTGCTGGCCTCGAACCCCGCCCGCCCGAGCATCCGCTCGATCACAGGGGCTTTTTCGCGCCCGTCGTCGATCACCCGCCAGATTCGCGCATGGGGCACGCCTTCTTTTGCGGCCAGTTGATCGGCGGCGTTGAGGCCGCCCGCTTGGGTGATCAGCCCCAGCCCCTCGCGCGCGAGGATTTTCACCAAGGTTTGCGACAGCACGCGGTTGGTTTGCAGCACGGGCTTGGGCGGCTCGACGACGGCCACCGCCTCGGGGATCACCTGCCGCCATGCCTCAACCGCGACCTCGAGATCCTGCGCGGTGGCGCCTTCGGGCAGGGCTGAGGCGAGGATCGCCACCTCAAACCCCGCCGCGCGGTAGGTCGCGGCATCCAGCGCGGCCTCCATCCGGTTGGGATCAATCGCGATGGTGAGGGGGAAGCCGATGGTTTTCAGCGTGGCGGGATCAAGCCCGCCTGCTTTGGTGCCCGGATCAATCAGCACGACGGAATAGAGCGGCGCGCTGCCTGCGGAGGTAAAGGGCAGGGCATAGGCTTGGATCGCGGGCAGTGGCGCGTCTGCGGTCAATTGGTCTGCCGCGCGGGTGGCGTCATTGCCGATGCTGGGCAGGCGGTTGGTGGTGACATTGCCCGCGTTCTGGAACCCTGTTGCGGGTTTGCCAGCGGGCGCGCTTGGCGCATCGAGCACGATGACCTCGGGGCGCGGGGCGGGCGTCTCTGCGCCCGCATTTGGCGCATCCGTAATCGCCGTGGGGGCGGAAGGCTGCGCGCTCTCTCTCTCTCCTGCATCCGGCGCGGTCTCAGCCGATTGCAGATCAGGGGTAACAATGGCCAGCCGTTCGGGGGGCTGCTTCTCGGGCGCGGCGGGGGCGATCACCGGTGCGTCAGGCGTTGCCATCTCTGGCGCGTCGCCCGAAGGCAGCGCAATGGGGGGCGTGGACGGCATCGCAAGGGCGGGCATATCGGTGAGGGCGTCGGGCGCACCCGTCTCCTCAAGCTTACCCGTCTCGGGGTCGGCCACCACGCCTTCGCTCACCGGACGGCCCAAACCTGGGGCCTGCGCCTCGCCAGGGGGCGGGACGGGGATCGGGCTTTCGCCTTCCACAGGGGATTTGAGCGCCGCAGTTTCGCTTTGCGGTGTATCAGGGGTGGTCGGGGCCTCCACCGCCTCGGGGCGGCTGGCAGGATCGCTGGCGAAGGAAGGCTGCGCATCTGGGGCGGGGGCGGTGCCAAGGGCAGGGCCATCGCCCGACGGCAGCGGATCAAGCATCGGCAGTTGCAGTACAGGATCGCTCGGCCCTTTGCCAAATTCGCTGCTATCGGGCAGCGGAACGAGGGCGGTTTCGGGGCTGGAGCGCGCGGGATCGCGCGGATCGGGCGCGCCCGCAGGCGGTGGGGCCATCAGCGACAGCGCACCCAGCGACAGGGCCGAGACCATGACGCCCGCGCCAACCCCGCCACCGATCCCGCCGATGATGCTGCCAAACCTACTCTTCGCCATAGTGCCCCCGGCTCATATTCTGCCCGCAGTTCGCCTGCGTGGTTTTAAAACTTGTCGTGATCCGGTGATGATCCGGACATCAGCAGCGCATCGTCTCGGGCAGCGTTGGCCCGGTGGTCGTTTCTCGCAGGGGCGTCACCTTGCGGGGGCGCTGCCTGCACTGCCGAAACATAGCTGCGCATTGCGGCATTGTCCAAACCCTTCGGGCCTTGACCCCACCCCCTTGCTCGGCCCATGTATAGCCCGACAAAACGCGCGGATCATCCCCTGAATCCGCGCAAAATGCGGGAATTCGGCCGATGCTTCTTCTGATCGATAACTACGACAGCTTCACCTATAATCTTGTGCATTACTTCGGTGAGCTGGGCGCGGATGTGCGGGTGGTGCGCAATGATGCGCTCAACGTGCAAGAGGCGATGGGCATGGGGGCGGAGGCGATTGTGCTCTCGCCCGGTCCTTGCGATCCGGCGCAGGCGGGGATTTGCCTGCCGCTGACGATGGCCGCCTATGAGGCGAATGTGCCGCTTTTGGGCGTGTGCCTCGGGCATCAGACGATTGGGGAGGCCTTCGGCGGCAAGGTCGTGCGCGCGGGCGAGATCGTGCATGGCAAGATGGGGCATATCCATCACGAAGGGCGCGGGGTCTTTGCGGGCCTGCCATCGCCTTTTGCTGCGACGCGCTATCATTCGCTGATCGTGGAACGCGAGAGCCTGCCCGATTGCCTTGAGGTCACCGCATGGCTGGAAGACGGGATGATTATGGGGCTGCGCCATAAAGAAAAGCTGATCGAGGGCGTGCAATTCCACCCCGAATCGATTGCCTCCGAGCATGGTCATCAGATGATCGGGACATTCCTGAAAGAGGCAGGCGTCAGCCTGAAGGTGCCTGCATGAGCGATCTGAACGCGAAGCCGACCGAGGCGTCGATTGCGAAGCCGATTGCGGATCGTAAATCCGGCGTTGAAGTGATGAAACGGCTGATCTATGCCGCCTCCGAAGGGCCGCTCTCGCGCTCGCAGGCCGAGCAAGCCTTCGAGATCCTGTTCAACGGCGAGGCCACGCAGGCGCAGATCGGGGGCTTGCTGATGGCGATGCGCGCGCGCGGTGAGGCGGTGTCCGAATATGCGGCGGCGGCGGCGGTGATGCGCGCGAAATGCGTCCCCGTTGTGGCACCCGAGGGCGCGATGGATATCGTCGGCACCGGCGGCGACGGGATGGGGACGCTCAACATCTCCACCGCGACGGCCTTTGTGGTGGCGGGGGCGGGTGTGCCCGTGGCCAAACATGGAAACCGCAACCTCAGCTCCAAATCCGGCGCGGCGGATGCGCTTGGGGCTTTGGGGATTGAGGTGATGGCGGATGCGGCGCTCGTAGAGCGGGCGATTGCCGAGGCGGGGATCGGCTTCATGATGGCCCCGATGCATCATCCGGCGATGAAACATGTGATGCCCGTGCGCACCGAGCTGGGCTGCAAAACGATTTTCAACATCCTCGGCCCGTTGACCAACCCCGCAGGCGTCAAACGCCAGCTCACAGGTGCATTTGCACCGGATCTGATCTTCCCGATGGCTGAGACGCTGCTGGCGCTTGGGTCCGAGAAAGCATGGCTGGTACACGGGGCGGATGGGATGGACGAGATCTCGATCACGGGGGAAACCTCCGTCGCGGTGCTGGAGAATGGCAAGATCACGGGGCTGGATATTCACCCCGAAGATGCGGGCCTTCCGGTGCATCCGTTGCGCGATATTCTGGGCGGGGAACCGAAAGAGAATGCCACCGCCCTGCGCGCCGTTCTGAATGGCGAACTCAGTGCCTACCGCGATGCGGTGCTGTTTAACGCGGCGGCCGCGCTGGTGATCGCGGATAAGGCAGGCTCGTTGAAAGAGGGTGTCGAGATTGCCGCAGAGAGCATCGCCTCACAACGGGCGCTAGCGGCGATGGAAACTCTAGGCCGGATTTCGCGGGGGGAAGCATGAACGTTCTCGATAAGATCAAAGCCTATAAGCTGGAAGAGGTGATCGCAGCCAAGGCCGCGCGGCCCATGTCGGGGATTGAGGCCGAGGCCAAAGCCGCCGCACCCGTGCGCGGTTTTGCCAAGGCGCTGAGCGCGAAGGTCGAAACCGGATACGGGCTGATCGCCGAGATCAAGAAGGCCTCGCCCTCCAAGGGCCTTATCCGCCCTGATTTTCACCCCGCCAGCCTCGCCCAAGCCTATGAGCAGGGCGGTGCGGCATGCCTCTCCGTGCTCACCGATACGCCCAGCTTCCAAGGCGCGCCGGAGTTCTTGATGGAGGCGCGCGCCGCCTGCACCCTCCCTGCGCTGCGCAAGGATTTCCTCTATGATACCTATCAAGTTGCGGAAGCGCGCGCTTGGGGGGCGGACTGCATCTTGATCATCATGGCCTCGGTTGAGGATAGCCTCGCCGCCGAGTTGGAAGACGCCGCCTTTGGCTGGGGGATGGATGTGCTTGTCGAAGTGCATGATGCCGTAGAGTTGGAGCGGGCGCTCAAAGTCACCAAATCGCCGCTCCTTGGGGTGAACAACCGCAATCTCAAGACGTTTGAAGTCACGCTGGATGTCACCCGTCAACTCGCGCCGACAATCCTCGCAGAGGGCCGCGATCTGGTCTGCGAAAGCGGGATCTTCACCCCTGTAGACCTCAAAGCAATGGCCGATGTCGGGGCGAAACGCTTCCTGATCGGCGAGAGCCTGATGCGGCAAGACGATGTCGCCGGCGCGACGAAGGCGCTTTTGGCATGAGCCTGAGCCATTTCGACGCGAGCGGGCAGGCGCATATGGTCGATGTCTCGGGCAAGCCCGTGAGCGACCGCGTGGCGGTGGCGGAGGGCGCCGTGGTGATGGCCGAGGCCACGCTGGCGCATGTGATGGAGGGCACCTCCAAGAAGGGCGATGTGCTCGGGATCGCGCGGATTGCGGGCATCATGGGGGCGAAGAAATGCGCCGATCTGATCCCGCTGTGCCACCCTTTGCCGATCACCAAAGTCGCATTGGAACTCGCCCCAGATCCGGCGCTTCCCGGCGTGCGGATCACCGCCACGGTGAAGACCTCCGGTCAGACTGGCGTTGAAATGGAGGCGCTCACGGCGGTCTCTGTCGCGGGGCTGACGGTCTACGATATGCTCAAGGCGGTCGATAAAGATATGCGCATCGAAGGCATTCGCGTGATGCTGAAAGATGGTGGTAAATCAGGTCGTTACGAGGCGAAGCTGTGATTTCGGTTGAAGAGGCGCTCGCGCGGGTTCTGGCGCTTGGAAAGCCGCTAGGCACCGAGCCCGTGCCGTTGCACCGCGCGCGTGGGCGGGTGATGGCAAAGCCTGCCACCGCGGCGCTGACCCAGCCGCCGTTCTCGGCCTCGGCGATGGATGGCTATTGGCTGCATGCGGCTGATCACAAAGCGGGAGCAGCCTTGCGTGTGATCGGCGAGGCCGCGGCAGGGCATTCGTTCAAGGGCGAGGTGCCTGCGGGCGGCTGTATCCGGATCTTCACCGGCGCCCCTGTGCCCGCGCGGGGCGGCGTGGTGGTCTTGCAAGAGACCGTGCAGCGCGCGGGGGGCGCGGTCACCTTGCCTGCGGATCTCTCCGACAATGACAATATCCGGCCCATGGGCCAAGATTTCCGCCTCGGCGATACGCTGCCCGCGCCGCGTATTTTGACGCCGCGCGATATCGGCTTGCTGGCCTCGATGAATGTCGCGCAGGTGCAAGCCACCCGCCGCCCCGTGGTCGCGGTGATCGCCACGGGCGATGAGCTGGTAATGCCGGGCGAGACCCCTGCCGAGGGGCAGATCATCTGCTCGAACTCCTACGCTCTCGCCGCGCTGATTGAGGCCGCAGGCGGCGAGGCGCGGATCCTGCCGATTGCGCGCGATAGTGAGGCAAGTCTGCGGCTGGTCTTCGATCTTGCCGCAAGCGCCGATCTCATCGTGACCTCTGGCGGGGCTTCGGTGGGCGATCATGATCTGGTCGGCAAGGTCGCGACCGATCTGGGGCTGGAGCGCGCGTTTTGGAAGATCGCGATGCGGCCCGGTAAGCCGCTGATGGCGGGGCATATCGGCGGCACGCCGATGCTGGGCTTGCCTGGCAATCCGGTCTCGGCACTGGTCTGTGCGGAGCTGTTCCTCAAGCCGCTCTTAGGCGTCATGCTCGGGGTGGACCTGACGCCGAAGCCGATTGAGGCGGTGCTGGGCGAGGCGGTCGCCGCCACAGGCCCGCGCACTCATTACATGCGCGCGCGGTTTGAGGCGGGCGTGATTATGCCGTTCCGCAATCAGGATTCCGCGCTTTTGGGGATCATGACCCAATCCAACGCGCTGCTGATCCGCCCGCAAGGCGACGGCCCGCGCGCCATTGGCGAGACAGTCAGCTATCTCGCGCTTTGATCGCAGATGAGATTCCAGTCGCGGCCCGTTTCTAACTTTCTTGACACAAATGGGGAACGCGGGTAGAACTCAGGGTGAACATCGGGTGAATCCTGTGCCGGAGGGTAAGATATGCTGACGCGTAAACAATTGGAGTTGCTGGAGTTTATCCAGAAACGTCTGGCGCGGGATGGTGTTCCGCCTTCCTTCGACGAGATGAAAGATGCGCTCGATCTGCGCTCGAAATCAGGCATTCATCGCCTGATCACAGCTCTGGAAGAACGCGGCTTTATCCGCCGCCTTGCGCATCGGGCGCGCGCGATTGAAATCGTCAAACTGCCGGAATCGCTGGAGCGTGCCGTGGCTGCGCGGGCGGCGCTGGAAGTGGACCGCACTGCCGCGCCGAGCCGCGAGCAAACATCTGCGGGCAGGTTTGCGCCACGGGTGATCGACGGGGATCGCCCTGATGAGACGCCGCGCGCCGCTTTGCCAATCGAGACGGTCTATGCGCTGGAATTGCCCGTGATGGGCCGGATTGCCGCAGGGGTGCCGATTGAAGCGATCTCCGAGGTCTCGCACCATATCGCAGTTCCCGGATCCATGCTCTCAGACCGTGGCGAGCATTACGCGCTGGAAGTTAAAGGGGATTCGATGATCGAGGCGGGGATCAATGACGGCGATATTGTCGTGATCCGCGAAACCAATACCGCGACCAATGGCGATATCGTCGTAGCGCTGGTGGAAGATCACGAGGCGACACTAAAACGTTTCTATCGCCGTGGTGGTATGATCGCGCTCGAAGCCGCAAACGTCGCCTATGAGACGCGAATGCTGCGCGATGATCAGGTGAAGGTGCAGGGGCGGCTTGTTGGCTTGATCCGCAGCTATTGACCCAGAGGACACTCAAATTGAAACGGCGCGCTGATGTGGCGCGCCGTTTGCGTGGCTGCGACAAGTGTTTGACGGCGTAGGGGGCGCTGCCCCCTCTGCTTCGCATTCACCCCCGGGATATTTAGAGCAACCAGAATGTGAAGCGCGCGCATCTATTCTGGTTGCTCTAAATATCCCGGGGGAAGGCCGCAGGCCGTGGGGGCAGAGCCCCCCTCTTTTTGCGGGGCAGAGCCCCCTCTTTTGTCTGCGTTTTATTGTGAGCGGCACGCCGCAGGATCAAGCCGATGCTTGATCAATCCTTGCCGCGGAACGGCTGCACATATTGCAGTGCCATATCCCATGGGAAGAAGATCCACGTGTCTTGGCTAACCTCGGTGACATAGGTGTTCACCAGCGGATTGCCTTTCGGTTTGGCATAGACGGTGGCGAAATGGGCGTTCGGGTAGAGGGTGCGCACCAGTTCCAACGTCTTTCCGGTATCGACGAGATCATCGACGATCAAAATGCCCGTGCCATCGCCCATCAGATCAGCCTGCGGGGATTTCGTTACCCGCGCTTCGCGCTGATCTTGGTGCGAGTAGCTTTGCACGGAGATCGTATCGACGACGCGGACATCCAGCTCACGCGCGACGATCATCGCCGGCACCAGCCCGCCTCGGGTGATGCCGACAACGGCTTTCCACGCGCCGTCATCCGGGCCTTTGCCATCCAAGCGCCAAGCGAGGGCGCGGGCGTCGCGGTGGAGTTGATCCCAGCTTACGTGGAAGCCTTTTTCATGGGGCAGGCGGTCATTCATGGCGTTGTCCTCAGGTGAGTGCGATTTTTAGACCGAGAAGGGCGAGGAGGCCCCCAAAGGTCCGGTCAATGCTGGTTTTCAGGCTCAGATAGCCTTTGCGAGTCCGCTCGAGCGAGAAAATACGGCTGACGAGGACATTCCAGCCCGCGTCATTCACGAAGATGATCGCGAGGATCACGGCGATCGCCCAGAGCGGGGCATTGGGGGGCACGAAGCCAACGAAGATCGCGCCGAAGAAGACGGCGGGCTTCGGATTTGCGAGTTGGGTGGTGATGCCGAGCAGAACCATCCCGAGGTTGGAGCGGCGGCCTTTCGGCGTCTCGGGCAGCTCCATCGCCATCGGCTCTGCCGCGTGGCGCCACATTTTATAGGCGAGATAGCCGAGGTAGAGCGCGCCGCCGATTTTCAGCACCGTCAGCAGCACAGGCGCGATTTTGAACACCACGGCGAGGCCGAACAAAGCGGCCAACGCCCAGATGCAGGCGCCGAGGCCGATCCCGATGGAGAGGTAGACGCCGCGCGCCATGCCTTCCCGCAGCGAGGTGCGCGCAGCGAGGAGCACCGCAGGGCCGGGCGAGATCGCGGCCGCCAGATGCACGAAATAGATGGCAATAAAAGCGGCGAGCGTCATGGCGCTGGTCTCCGTGGCGGTGAGAAAGGGCGCCCCGATGAGGCGCCCTTAACGTTAGTCTTTGCGGCCCGTGACAACGTCGATATCGGGCGCGTCCACGGCTTTCATGCCGACGACGTGATAGCCGGCATCCACATGCAGGTTTTCCCCCGTGGTGCCAGAGCCGAGATCGGAGAGCAGGTAGAGCGCGGCTTTGCCGACCTCTTCTTGCGTCACATTGCGGCGCAGCGGCGAGTTCAGCTCGTTCCACTTCATGATATAACGGAAATCGCCGATGCCGGACGCCGCCAGCGTCTTGATCGGGCCTGCGGAGATCGCGTTGCAGCGGATCCCGTCTTTGCCGAGATCCTCCGCGATATATTTGACGGAAGCCTCCAGAGCTGCCTTCGCCACGCCCATCACATTGTAATGCGGCATGACTTGCTCCGCGCCGTAATAGGTGAGCGTCAAAAGCGATCCGCCCTCCGGCATCAGCTTCGCGGCCCGCGCGCAAACGGCGGTGAAGGAATAAACGGAGATATCCATCGTCATCCGGAAGTTCTCGGAGGACGTATCAACATAGCGCCCGCGCAGCTCGTTCTTATCCGAGAAGCCAATCGCATGGACGACGAAATCAATCGTGCCCCATTTCGCTTCCAATGCCGCGAACAGCGCATCAATCGACGCCCCGTCTGCCACATCGCATTCGACCATCAAATCGGACCCGATCGAAGTGGCCAGTGGCTCCACGCGTTTTTTCAGCGCTTCGCCTTGATAGGAGAAGGCGAGTTCCGCGCCCGCATCGGCGCAGGCTTTCGCAATGCCCCAAGCGATAGATTTATCATTTGCAAGCCCCATGATCAGCCCGCGCTTGCCGGCCATCAGATTGCTTACATTTGCTTGACTTGACATGTCCGCCCCTCACATTTCCTTTGTGGTTTAGAAGCATTAGGCGAATGCAGGCATGGTGACAATAGTCCGACACGGTTTGAGGCGCGCGCGAGCCGCGTGTTTCGGGCGTCGGGCGCGGTTTCGGGGCGATAGCCGAGGGCCGAGGGATAGAATTGGAGCGAGTATGAGCGACCGCAGTGGAATTTTTGCAGGGGATGATCCCTTTGTCATCGCGCAACGCTGGCTGGAGGAGGCCGAGGCGACGGAGATCAACGACCCAAACGCGATTGCGCTCTCCACGGTAGATGCGCAGGGGCTTCCCAATGCGCGGATGGTGTTGCTCAAAGAGATTGAGCAGCCGCAGGGGACGGAGCAGGGGGGATTCGTTTTCTACACGAATTATGGCTCCGCCAAGGGGCGCGAGATCGAGGAGACCGGTAAAGCGGCCTTCGTGATGCACTGGAAGAGCCTGCGCCGCCAAATCCGCGTACGCGGGATAACCAGCCGCGAGGACGGGCCAAAGGCCGATGCCTATTACGCGTCGCGCTCGCTCAAGAGCCGACTGGGGGCGTGGGCGTCGGATCAATCCAAGCCGTTGTCTTCCCGTGCGCATTTACTCGCTCAGGTTGCAAAGATCACCACCGCAAAAGGGACAAATCCCTTGAGACCTCCGTTCTGGGGTGGCATAAGGATACATCCTTTAGAGGTAGAGTTTTGGGCGGATGGGGTGTTTAGATTGCATGATCGCTTTGTTTGGCGACGGAATGAGCGAGATACCGCTTGGTCAGTCGAACGCCTAAATCCATGATTTTAAAGATGAGTTAAAATTTACCTGTCCAAAAGGACAGGGGAGTAGTAAGGAATACCTTACTTTTTGACTTGCACCTTGAGGAGGCTCTGTGAGAAGCCGCCCCCTCAAGGCAGAACAGGACGTGAAGAATGAGCGGAGAACAATCCGACCTGAGACAGGCCAGCGGTCGCGTCAAATGGTTTGATCCTACCAAGGGGTTCGGCTTCATCTTGGATGATGCTGGCGGGCCTGATATTCTTCTGCACGCCAATGTCCTGCGCAATTTCGGGCAGGGGTCAATTGCTGATAACGCATTGATTAATGTGATGATACAGAGCACGCCGCGCGGGTCGCAGGCGATTGAGGTTCTGACCATCGCGCCGCCCGAGGGCGATGAAGGCGCGCCGATTGAGGATCTCAACGAGGCCGATATGGCCGAGATCATGGAATTGCCGTTGGAGCCATCGCGCGTGAAGTGGTTCGATAAGGCCAAAGGGTTCGGTTTCGCCAATGTGTTTGGTCGCCCTGAGGATGTATTTATCCATGTTGAAGTGCTGCGTCGGTCCGGCTTCGCGGATTTAGGTCCGGGCGAGGCGGTGTGCCTTCGGGTGATCGAGGGCAAGCGCGGCCGGATGGCGGCGCAGGTGCTCTCGTGGGAGGCCGCGTTGCGGGGCGGGCGCTAACGATGGCTCATGTGCGACAGGCCAAGGGGGCGGAGACGCCGACTCGGAGGTCTCGTCGCTCCTTCGGGCCGAATTTTTCGCGGATGTGTTTTGGTTTGAGTGGCGGGCTTTTGCTCGCCTTTTTCATTTCTGGCGGCGCATCGGCCGCCCTCGCACAAGTCAAACCCGCGTCGGGGGCTTCTGGGGCAGCAACGCCTGTCTGCCGCGCCGATTTGGCATTTGTGCAAGGCGCAGGGGGGAAGCCGTCCGCCCAATTCCATATCGAGATCGCCGATGACGCCGCAGAGCGCGCCCAAGGGCTGATGCACCACGAAACGCTGCCCGCCAGCGCGGGGATGCTGTTTATTTATCCTGAGGCCGCGCCGCGTGCGTTCTGGATGAAAAACACCCTGATCCCGCTGGATATCATGTTCTTTGATTCGACCGGAACCCTGCTCAATATCGTCGCAAACGCCCGCCCGATGCGCGAGGATCCTTTGCCATCCAACGGCGACGCGCAATATGTGCTGGAGATCCAAGGCGGCTTGGCGGCCAAGCTCGGGCTGAAGAGGGGGGCGGCCCTTCGCCATCCGGCAATTGATCCCGATCTGGCGGCTTTGCCCTGCTAATAAGGCCAAAACGGTGCTCTCGGGCGTGGTCTTCTCAATGCGTCCCGCCCAGTGTGCGCCTTGCCTTTCACGGCTTTCACATCGCTCGACGCGTAAGCGCCAAAACAATTTTCATCTTGATGAAATTCTTGCATTATAGATCTTTCCCTCGCTCGAACATTGTTCTAGGAAGAGCGCGTCGGGGCGTAGCGCAGCCTGGTAGCGCATCTGGTTTGGGACCAGAGGGTCGTAGGTTCGAATCCTACCGCCCCGACCATTTCATTTTATTTAGCAATATCAATGACTTGGCCGCAAGGCTCGGTCTGCATGTGTTACAGTCCGATGTGTGTTCCACACGGGGCAATCCATGCACCGGCGTGCATCGTCCAAATGAAAAGGGCGGAACCGAAGCCCCGCCCTCTCATACTGTATCAATGGCACCGCGCAGTTAGAGTGGACTGCCGTGCCGTGTCGGGGTTTTGGAAATGCCGCCGCGCACTCACCGACTAATCGCAGCGCGTTCATGGGTTCTAAATCCATCGGGCGCGCCAACCCTATGGTTACTGATACGGCTGGCGCTCGAGTTTGTAGGGCGGGATCGAAAGAAAAAAACGGGCACCTGTGAGGGTGCCCGCTGGTCGTAGTGACGGGTGTTAGACCACTTACGCGCTTCCGGCGGGTTGTGCATCGCGCAAGCTGCCCAAACCTTCATCACGGTTGAACTTGGCAAGGAAGGTTGCCATGTCCTTCCGCATACCCTCGACGGTTGCTTTAACAGCACCCATCATTGCAAGTTCGCGCGGTGTATAGATTTCAGACATCTCGTCGCCGAGGTCATTGGGCCAAAGGTCGGGCATCTGGCCGGTATGCCGACCCACTTCAAGCAAGCAATGGGAGAGCAAGACGGGTTGATCATGCGTCGCATCGGCGCGCGCCATATTTTCCGCCATGGCGCGAACCAAGGCTGTCATGTCACACAAATCGCCATACTCGCGATCTTCCTCAGGTAGCGACTGGATAGTAGCGATAGCGTAGAGCAGCGCTTTCAAGGTGATATATGTATCACGTCCAGTCACCGAGGTTGCCGGCGAGGCCGTATCATTATAATCTTCCATTTGGGTAGTCCTTTTATAAATGCCCATAAGCGACAAGGGCGACGGTTTGGTCGCTGTTTCACCCTTGTTGCTACCTCCCCGAATGCGGGCTTAAAATCTTCGGTTTGGTATCTGTGTTAGCCCGTCACTTTCCATTGCGGGAAGGTCCACCGAACCTGCTTATCAAGCTGATCCAGCATCTTGTTCAGCCGCGCGGCCTCTTTGAGCGCCGCCTTCTTGGCCTCAGGTTCCGAGAGGTCGGACATCTCTATTTCAGCCATGCGCGCTTTGATTTCGTGGCGCTTGTAGTCGTTGATGTGACGTGCAAGGTCGAGCGCCGCTGTAATCAAGCAACCGACCATGATTTCAGCGCGACCCAGTGACTTGGTTGCGCCCTCGAACATTCCAGAGTCCGCCGCCCCTTCATCCAGTGAGAAGGCTTCTGGTCCGCGATCATCATTGAACAGCGGTGTCGGAATACCCGCGATCTCGAAGGCATCAGCGAAGTCTGAGCTTGAAGAAAGCTCCGCAACTGTTTCGAAGAAGGGGGTTTGAAAAGTGTCCGAGGCGCTGTCGCCTTGCTTCAAACTCTCTTTCTTTTTGAGCATTTGCCGTTCGCGGTATGCTCGTTGCTTATCTGCGGGTGACATTGCCATATTTGGCCTCCTTGCTGTGCGGTTATCAGTAACGCAGTTTTCGTTACCTTGGCAATGGGAAAGTTTGGCACATCGAGATCTTTGTTCTCCGCTTCATTCGAGATGGGATGGGCGAGTCGCGAAATCCTCACGGCAATCCTCGGGCAGCACATCGGCGCAAGCTAGTGTCTCGGCCATGGCACTGCGCCAGTCGGTTGTGAGCGCGGCAGCCCGCAGATCGTCTAGCAGGCGGTCATAGGCGGTATTGTCGATAAAGGTTGGCATCGGTTCGGCTTCCTGTGTTGTTGGATGCCGTGAATCTAGGCGAGGCAAGATTCACCCGTCAATATATTAAGTAATTGATTTTGAATGTTTTTTCGAGTAAGTGCTTACTTATCGCCGGATGCGTGAGGGCTGAAATAGCTATCGAGCTAGATAGCCACACCCTGACAAAAAGAAAACGCCCCGCCGAGGTATTAAACCGGCGAGGCGTCTAGTGCGAACTGGGCAAGGATTGGAAGCCAGCCCGCCCGCATGCAGTGTTATTACATAACGCCAGCGGCTTATTCAAGCGGTTTCGTATTCAGGGCAGCCAAGGCACTCAACTTTTCGCGGCGTTCCATTGTGACCGCAGAGGCCAACACCTCGGCCGGAACATAATCGCAGAGGTTCAGCCTAGCCGCGAGGTTTAGCCCGTTCGGCAGGCCACCGAGAACATATGCAGTTTTATGTAGATCAATCTTCATCATCATTCTTTCTATGCTCGCCGCCTCTGGCGGCTCCCTGCGCCTCGGCCTTCGGCCTCGTTGCTGTCCTTCGCGCTTCGCGCTCGGCCCAATGTTTCTCTTTCTTGATCCGCAGAAGCTTCATCTAATCTTACACAGAATAGATATAACCTGCGGAAATAGGTCTTTCCCCCCAAGGATTACACACAAGCTAATCTGTGTAATCCTTGGGGGGATCTCTGCGTTTAACAGGTGGTGAAGGGCTTCTAACACTAGGTGGCTTCCATTGACCTAGCAGCGCCCCGATCCCGATCTTGCGATCAAGCGGTTACAGCCTTTCGGCTGCGCATCACGTCCGACTTACCTTCAATCGAACCGTGATCGGTTGTTGTCACCCAGAGCCATAGGCTCACAGGACAGAGCAACCGTCTTTCTGTGCCATATCGTCCGAAGACCGGCGGCAACCACTTGGGGCGTCCGATGTTCTCCATCGGGGAGCGATCCAGAATGATCTTTCCTGCACCTTCCAGCTAGGCGACTCGCTGCTCGGTCATGTTCCCGACGCTGGCGTTCAATTTATGGCTGGTATCGCGTGTCGGTGAGCGTCTTTCCCAAGGGTGTCGGCTCAAACCTGACTGCTTTGTGCTGCCTTTCCGGCCACTGAGCTATAGCCGGAAAGGGGGCGAGATTCAAGCGCTTAGATCAGCGCAACATGCCGCCGGGGCGCATCTGCTTCACCAGCTCGTTTTGCACCAGCGCGCGGAACATGGCTTCGGATTCCCGCGCTACCTGTTGCGCCAGATGGGCGTTCTGCGCGGGGGTGCCACCGCTCGCGTTCACGGTAATCGGCGCGCTGATCGTGACAATGGGTGCCGACGCCTCCGCAGAGTCCATAGCGCGCCCGCTGGCGGCCTTTGCGACCTTTCCGGCATCACCGACCAAGCCACCGCTTGCATAGCCCTTGCGGGCGCTCTGGTGGAGCCGATCAAGATTGTCAGCCCCGAGGCGTTGGACGGTCTCTTTGCTGAATACGAACTCGCCTTTGTGGACAACGCCAGCCGGTTCATACTTGCCGCCGTTGCCGGTGAAACCGCCATCGGAGAACCCGAGAAGCCCACCAACAAATTCAGATGCGCCGCCCATCGGGCCAGTGAACATGCCCATGAGGGCCTTTTGCATCTGCACCTTGGCGATTTGAAGCAACAGATCGGCCACCGCTTCCTCGGCAGATTTGGACCCATCCAGCACCGACATAAACACGTCGGTAAGCGCCGCCGCGCCTTTTTCACTGCGCTCTTCAATCGCCTTGAGGTCATCGGCGGCCTTTTTGGCCGCGTTGCCTGCTTTCAAATGCGCTTCGGCCAACTTGTCCACTTCGGCAGTCAAAGCCGTGGTGATCGGCTTGCCGCTGGCCTGCGCCGCGTTCAGTAGCTCGGCACGGGTGCGGGCGAACTCGAGCGCATCGGAGTATTTCATGCCTGCCTGTGACGCGACTACCAGCGCCACCGCCTCGGCTTCCAGTGCGGTCTTTTGTTGGCGCAGGCTTTCAAGCGCCCGCGCGAATTGATCCTGCGAACGTCCACCGGCGGCGCGATGCCGTGGCCGCGCCGGATCATCCGCGATGTTTTCCGAAATCATCGCAGGCGCGGCTCTCGGGCGGGCAGAGGTCAGAGGTGCGAGCGCGCTCGGGGGCGTGCTATTCTCATCACCCGAGGCAGCCGGTGCATCCGCCAGCGTAAGCTCGTTGATCTTGGCGCGGGCTTCGGCAGCGGCGGCGGGCAGCTTGCCGATCCATTCCAGAAGCGTTTCAACCTGTCCAATGACGCCAGACAGCCGCGCCTTGTCCAGATCGCCCATAGCGCCGATACTGGCCTGCGCTTCCTCAATTACTTCGCGCAACTTGGCGGCGTATTCCTCGCCGCTGATCGTGCCATCATCAAAGGCGCGGGCTGCATCCCCGATCCGAGACGCAAGGTCAGTTAGTGCCGCTGCGCCTGCCTCACTGCCAACGCCGCGCAGCATGATGGACGCATCCGACAGCGCAGGCACCAGCATACGGGCCTCATCGGCAAGATCCGCGTATTCGATCTTGAGGCTTTCGATCTGTTCCAGCGCGTCTTGCGGCACCTCGGGCAATCCGCCCAACGCGTCCGCAGTGCCTTGACCGAACAGGCGCGCGGTATCAATCGGGTCAAAGTCCAGTTTGGCGCGCTCGCGTTCGATCAGCCCGAAGAACTCGGCAGCCCCGACAACACCCGAACGCCACATGGATTGCAGCCGTGCATCCACCTCACGGAATTTCGCGTCCAGTTCGGTGGCCTTCTTGACCGCCCCCGCATCCAGAACAAGCCCAAGATCCCGTGCGCTGTTGATCTGCGCCGAGATACCATCGGCCCCGCGCTCGAGAAGCTGGACGAATTGCTCGCCGCCGGTGCCGCCAAACAGCTCATCCGCAATGCGGATCTGCGCAGCCTTGTCCAAGCCTTCCATCCGCTTGATCAGCTCCACCATCAAAGCAGAGGGGTCTTTCAGCTTGGCTTTCAGATCGCCCGCTTCAATTCCGAGGCGTTGGAACGCTTCGGCGGCGCTGCCCTTGCCGGTGACAATAAATTCATCCGCGCGCAGGTTCAGCTCTTTGAAACCATCGGTCAGGGCATCAATGCCAATGCGGTTTTGATCCGCGACGAACTTCCACTCTTGGAAGGCTTCAACCTGCATACCGGCGCGCTTGGCCTTGTCGCCAAGCTCTGCAAGCGCGCGCACCTGACTGCGAACAGCTGCAACGCCTGCCACAACGCCACCGGCAACGCCGCCAGCGATGCCAAAGCCTGCCATCGGCCCCGCCAAGCCGCCGATCTTCGGCAGGGCAATATCCTTAAACGCGGCACCGATGCGCCCGCCCATACCCTCATAGGTCTTGGCGATCTGATCGGCGGATCTCTTTGCCTTTTGTTCCATCTGGCGCGATGCCTTCGCCTGTATGGTATTGGCGCGGGCAAAATCGCGTTGAAGCTGGCGGGTCTGTGCCTCCAACTTGATAATAAGGCCGGTAAGTTCGGCGGTCATTGGGGGATCTCCTAGATCACGGTCAGCCCGAGAACGTCGGGCGAGTCATAGCGGGATTTTTTGTTATGGGCGGTCACTGCGCGCGAAACGGCCATGGCCGAAGCAACCGCGGCATCTATGCGCCCGTTGCTGCGTTGCTTGTGCATTCGCACCAGCCCGCTTTGTGGGTTGGTGGATAGCGCGACGTTATCGAAATGCTGGCGCAAAACAGGGTCGCCGTTGTGGCGGATCAGCTCGCCATTCACGGCGCGGATCAGGTTGCCAGTTGCCTCGGACATAATCACCGCGCTTTGCGGGTGGGTGAATACCGGCAGGCCGTCATCGGTCAGGTTTTGGGTCAGAACGCGGGCAAGCGCAGGGTCCACCGCGATCTCTTGAACGTCATAGGCGGCGCATAGCTCACGGATATGGTCTTCAACCTGCATCTGGTCGATCACGCCACCGGCGCAAAGTTGCACTAGGTCCAGATCGGCCCATTGCTGATAGGGCGCGCGGTCGCGGTGCGCCCGTGTTTCCAGATCGGCGGATGGAACAAAGCAGGTATTGCGCAAGGTGATCTGACCGTCACCATGCCGAAACGCGATTGCGACAGCGGTTAGGTCGCCTGTTTGCGACAAGTCCACGCCGATATAGGCGGGAAGGGCTTCAAGGTCGGTCTCGTCATCGTCAAGGTTGCGCCGGTCATAGGTCGCGAGGTCAAACAGCGGATCGCGGCTATTCGCTTGCCAGATATTCAGGTTGAACTGCCGGAAGCTGGACAGCTCGGCGGGGTTGCCCTCGGCCTCTTTCGCCAATGCGCGAAGCCCTGAACGTGATGGAAAGCCATGCACAAGGCCAGGATTCACCTTCGCCCAAACGCCCTCATCTTGCCAATCGTCACCCGCTTCGGCCATGAACAAAACGGGCAGATACTCGGGGTTTACGATCTCGCCCCTCGCCACCTGCACCGCGTAGTTGAACTGATCGGCGGCCAGTCCTTCGGCACCGCGCCCCGCCGTGGTGGCGATCACCATCAGCGTGTCATCGGTCTTGGCCTGTCCGCTCTTGATCGCTTCCCAAAGGTCGCGGCCCCGCCATGCGTGAATTTCGTCAATCAAGGTGAAGGAAGGCGTCAAACCATGCGCCGCGCCGCCATCCGAGGCGAGGGCGGTGAGGGTCGTGCCATTCTTGCCAAAGGTGATCTGCTTCTTGCTGTTGAACGCATCGCGGATCTTCACCGCGTCCAACAGCCGTTTGTCTTCGCGAATGATGTTCGCCGCTTCCTTGAAGCCGATGGATGCCTGTTCGCGGTCACAGGCCGCAAACAACACCTGACCGGCGGCGCGGGTTTCCGGCCCGAACAGATGCAAAAGCGCCAACGCGGCGGCAAGGCTCGTTTTGCGGTTTCCACGCGGCAGCAAGAGCATCACCGTTTTGACGATCCGGCTGCCATCGGCGTGCCTCGGGCCATAGATGCGCCGAACAATCCGTTCCTGCCAGTCGAATAGCTGGAAGGCGCGGCCCGATGCCGTGCTGTTCGGATGCCGAAGACGGCGCAGGAACGTCACAGCGCGCTCGCCATACCCGAGAGGGTCAGCGATGGGGGAGCCGTCATAGATCCACGCGGGGAATGTGCTGCCGGTCATTATACGCACGCAAGCGGGTTGTCGGTGTCATCCTCGGGTTCGGCGGGGGTGCCAAGGCGCGCACGGCTCACCGGATCAAGCCCAAGGGTCGCGGCGATCTGGCGTGCTGTTTGGGCCGCGCGGTTCTGGACGCCGAACAGCTTCACATCCACCACACCGCCCGCTAGCTGGCGCTCGGTCTCGATCTGGCGAACCAGCCCTGCCATGCAACAATAGGTCTCCACCTGCGCCAGATCGGCGGCGCAGATCACGCGGCGCGCCACCAGAACGGGCAGAACCCGCTTCCATTCGGAAACCGCATAGGCACTGAAATAGGACGGGGCGCGTGGAACACGCACAAGCGGTTCCTGATCGGCGCTGATCTTGGGCTTAACGCCGCGAAGGTGCATACTCATGCAGCCACCGCCCGCAGCTCCAATCCCTTCCTGCGTCCGATCTCGGCAATCGCTACGATATTCCAGACCTTGCCACTGTATAGAATCCGGTCCGCGACAGACACGCCTGCAATCCACCGGATCAGGAACACCGCGTTATTGCTCACGCCCTCGCCGTAGGTCGTAAGGAACTCTGACACTGCCGCTTGCCGAAGCTCTGCCTTGCCGGTGGCGTAGGTAGTCCACGACTGGACCGCCACACGCCCCGCGCCGAGGGTCTCGGTCATGCGCTGCAATTCAATCGGGTGCTGTAGTTTACCGCTCTGCATCAATCGGCAATCCACCGAACAGCCGCGCGGATTGCCACCGTGCCGTGTGTGAACCCCCGCGCCGGATCAGGGTCGCGGCTCCACACCAGCTCGGGGCGCTCCCAGTCGTCAATATGCAGGCCAGTATCGCGAGTTGCTGGCGCGTCGATCAGCGCCGCAATCACCGCGTTGGCAACCGCCTGCGCCACTGTAGAGCCGTCTTCCACGGCCCAAATATGGATCATAGCCCGCACCTCGGCCACGATCTGACCGCCCGAGGCGCGCCCGAGGATAGAAAAACGGGCTGGCGCTAAGATGATCGCGGGCGTGTTGTCGGGCCGGATGGAACCAGTGCGGATGTTTACAGGGTCAACGTGTGCTGTGATTTGCGGATCGGCGGCGAGCAGATCCCCGATCAGCTCTTGCAGTGCAATCGTCGGGTCAATCATAGGCTTGCCGCCTTCTTCACTTCGGCGCGGATCACGCGGCGCAAGCGGTTCCGCACGCGGTTGGCATTCAGCCGCCATGCGGGCAACAGGAACGGGGTAGCGGGCATTTTGCCGGTGCTGGTGCCGTCTTTGTGGTGGCGCTCGCCGGTGCCGAACTCCACCAGATGCCCGTGCCGCGCGTCTTTGTCGCCAGCGGTGACGAACGCCTGACCTTCCTCGGCGGTGCGGCGGCCACCGTCCACAGCGTAGGGCGGTGTCGTCTCGTGCGGGGCGGTTGCGTCGATGGATTCCACAAGGCTACCTGACCGGCGCGAACTCTCGGCCAAGGCGCGCGCATCGGCGGCAATTTCCACCACCGACTTCGTGAGCGCGGGGCGCAGCGCTGCCAGAACCGCCTCGGGCAGCCCACTCAAGCGCTTGGTCAGGGCCTCGGAGCCTTGGATATACTTACCCATTACGCGGTCTCCGCATCGGGCCGGTGGCCTGTTACGCGCTCTTTCAGGGGCGAGAGAAGATCATGGACGCCGAAGGGAAGTTGGTAAGGGCTGGCGAAGGTGACGCCTTCGCGGCTTTCATACTGGTGCGCCACCAGCAAGAGCGCGGCTTGCACCATCAACGCGTTGCCCGCGTCAAAGGGTTGGCCGGTGTATGCCGCAACCCACATCGCCGCCACGTTGGCGTAGTGGGTGATCAGATCGGGGTCGCGGTCGTCATCAAGATTCAGGTGCGCCCGAACTAAGGGCAGGGGGAGGGACATGCAGGCAACTCACAACAAAACAGACATGGGGTATAATAACACCCCACGCGCAGCGTGTGAATCCTGAAAAAGTTATATTCCGGCGTGTCTTGCGCGCTGCACCACACGCCGGTTCCCTTGAGGGGGTAGAAGTTGACATATACCCCGCGCCGTGCTCTTGTTAATCTAGAAGATGACAGGGTAAGTATCTGAATATTATAGAATAATATTGCCCTTTTTTCTGAAATGCTCGCCAAACGCTTTCAACTTGCGCAGCCACACAACATTTGGACGAAACATGGAATCTCAACTGTTTACACTTTCGAAGATTTTTACCGAGCGCCTGTTTAGAATTCCTGACTACCAAAGAGGATATGCGTGGACGGAAGCGCAATTGAAGGCATTCTGGAATGATATTCAGCAACTGGAAGGTGACACAAATCACTACACCGGCGTTTTAACTTTGGAAACCGTAACGAAGTCACAGTCCAATCGGTGGGCTGACGATGGATGGATTATTGATTCAAAGAAGTATGAACCGTTGTTCGTTGTTGATGGTCAGCAACGATTAACTACGTCCATCATTCTGATTCAAGCCATTTTGGAAACGGTTCCTGAAGACGGAAAATTAAATTTTACTTCAAAGAAAGACATACAGAAAAAGTATATCTTTGATTCGAAAGATGAAGGCGTATCCAGATCATACATTTTTGGATATGACATCGACAACCCTAGCTATGAATTCTTGAAGGTTAAGATTTTCAATGAGTATTCGTCTTCGAATAAATCAGAGGAAACCATATACACTAACAACTTAGAGCAGGCAAAAAAGTTCTTCTCCGATAAAATCAAAGAAATGCCTCTTACAGAGATTGAAGCGCTCTTTAGGAAGGTGACGCAGAACTTGCTTTTTAACATATTTTCGATATCGGATGAAGTCGATGTTTGCGTAGCGTTTGAGACTATGAACAATAGAGGCAAGCCTCTTTCCGAGTTGGAGCTTTTGAAGAATAGATTAATTTATCTTTCCCTCAAGATCGAACAGTCAGCGGAAGAGCGTGCAGCGCTACGTAAAACAATTAATGATTGTTGGAAGTCCATATATCATAATCTGGGTAGAAATAAGGCTCGACCGCTTGATGATGATTTGTTTCTGTCCAGTCATTATTTCCTATACTTTCAGGAAACTGAAAGCGGTGAAAACGAAGATGCCTCTCTTTGGGTTAGGCAGCAGTATCGCAACGGACTGAAAGATAGAAGGAACTCTTACACCAAGCTGTTGGAAGAGGTGTTTGTAGCCAAAAGAGTGACGTCTCAAGATGGAGAACGTCCCGAGCTTGAGCTGTCTGAAATCTACGCATACGTTAGTGCCCTACAGCCGGCAGTTGAGGAGTGGTATAAACTATTCAATCCATCGTCCTTGAGTGAGCAGAATGTTCTTCGGCCATGGCTAGATAAGCTTGATAGGCTTCAGAATCCTGAGCAGCTCCCCTTTAAGCTTGCTGTGCTTCTCGCAAAGGGTTCGGATTCCGATAAGGTTGAAGTTTTTAAACGGCTCGAGAGCCACGAGTTTGTCACGGGGTTGTTGAAGTATAAATATTACCGATACACACTTTCTGATCCATTTCTAAAGGAAGCAATACAACTTTACAGGGGGGAAATAGATGCAAAGCAATTGGTTAAGGTTATTTCTGAAAGCACTGCAAAAATAGTAAACAGCAAGTCGTTTCTTGCAGAGGTGCGTAAAGAATTTCGAACTCATGGATTTTATGTTTGGGACAATATTAGATATTTCCTTTATGAATACAATTTACATCTGCAGGAGAGAAGTAAAACCGAGCGCAAGAAGCTAGATTGGGAAAGTTTTGTAGAACGCCGCGCGGATCACCGAACGGTAGAGCATGTTTTTCCACAGCAAGCTCGCGTTCAATACTGGACATCCCGCTTCTCTGGGTGCTCGCAAGCTCAAAGAAGATCTTTAATTAACTCCTTGGGGAACTTGGCCCCTTTATCAAAGGCAAAAAATTCTAGCCTGTCTAATAAGTCATTTACTGATAAAGTAAGAGGTAGCAAAGATGAGGTGGTTGGTTTCGCCTACGGTTGCTATGTCGAAAACGAAATTGCTGATGAAAAAGAGTGGACGAAAGAGGTCATCCTAAAGAGGGGTTTGAAATTGCTAGCATTTATGGAGAAAAGGTGGAGCATCGACCTTGGCACGCTTGAGGATAAAATCAACATGCTTGGCCTAGATTTTTTAGATAAACCTCAAAGGTAAAGCCGAATTGCAGTTGCAGGCCGCTCCTGCCTCTGCTTCTCGGAATTATGGCATCGCTTGCAAAGCGATTGTAGGTTGTTCCAGTTCAGCACCAACGCGGGATCGCCCCGATGCCGCTTGATATGATCCACCACCTGCGCCTCCACACCACAGAAGGCGCAGGTAGGGTGCAACCGGATGAACTCGGCCCGTAGCGCCTCCCATTCGCGCGTATAGCCGCGCTTGCGGCTATTCGGTCGCCTTGCATCATGGCGGCGGCCTCTGGTGCGTATAGTGTCACGCTGGCACGCGCATAGCGCGCCAGCGGCAACGATAGCACCGCAAGAGCATAGGCGCGGGGGTGCTGGCATCAGGGGATTCCTTACGTTCTCGGCGCGTAGTTCTTGAAGCTACCGATCCATGCGTCAGCAAAGCTGATGTCTTTCTCTTCGCCGTTTTCTTGGCGAACAGTGAGAATGCCGTTGATCATCGTTCCGCCCGTGATGACTTCGCCGTAAGCGATAGGAACAATACCACCCTCGCGCGTCGTTACGGTCGGGCCGGAGCTGGTGAACGACTTTGCCTTTTCGGCGCTATCCGGTTCTTGCGGCGTCAAAAGCGATGCAACGCCGGTCATGGTCATGCTGATCCCGACGCTGCCAATCATGGCGGAGCCGGTCATACCGCCGCCAAACAGTGCCGTGCCGAAGATTCCGCCTGTAGCGCCCGCTGTCATCGCGGAGAGGCCGATCATGGCGATACCCGCAACGATCTTACCCAACCCGCCGCGCTTGGCACCCTCGATCACCGGCACGATATGAAGGTCTTGCTTGCCGAGCTTGAAACCCAGCAGCTCGCCTTCATCCAGCTCCATGCCGTTCTTTTCGGTCTTACCGACGACGACGCGGTAGAAGCCCACGCGCAGCTTGGATGCGAATTTAGGGAAGTTCGCGCGCAAGGCTTGGATCGCCTCAAGAGGGCTTTCGATTGCAAACTTGTGTTTATGCCCAAACTCTTGCCCGAGTGAGCCGTATAGGTAGACAGTGCGCATTATTATTGCCTCGCTTTCAATGCTTGCAGGCCTGCACGGTCAAAGGCGGGGTCGAACCCAATCTCTTCAATCTCTTGCAGCCGCTCCTTGGTGTATACGTCGCGGCCTTTGAGTTTGTCGGATGGGGTGACGCCCGCGCGGCGCAATTCGCGCTCTGCTTGCGCCTCTAGTGCGGTGACGATCTCGGCCACGCTCGCGTTCCAAACTTCGGACGGCGGCCAGCCTAGCCAGCTCGTTGCGCGGCTGAACAGTTCGGTGAAGAACTGCGCAAGCGGCATTGGGTCAGTTGAGGGTTCGGTAGGGGTTGCCTCACCCTGCGCAGGCGCAAGGATGGACGCCAGTAGGGTGAGGCACGCCGCTTGTGCCGAACCGACAAACTGCACAAGCGGAACTCTTGAGGCGTGGGATAGGAACAGTTCAGCTTGAAGCCGATCGGTCGCCGCCTCTTTAATCACCGCATGAAGCGCGGTCAGCTTTTGTTGGGCGACATTCTCCCAAAGGGAGGTGATGCCGCCCGACACACTTTCAAGCGCGACTGCAACCCGCAGGGAAGCCCGAAGCGTCACGGTATGGGATCCGCAGCAAAGGGGGATTTCCGTAGCGGGTTGCAGCACGTTGATCATGGCCGATCAGGCGACCATTTTCAGTTTGCGGAACACATCGGTGCGCACCACACCGGCACCGACGCGGCGGCGGGCATGGAAGCGGGCGAGGCCAACTGTGCGTTGCGTCAACAGATCGGGCATCACATCGAGCGACACGCGGTCATAGATGCGATAGCCCGCTTTGAAGTCACCGAAGATGATCGGCGTGGTGCCGCTTGCGATATTCGGCATATCCAGCGCCTCCACAACAGGGCGGCCAAGGATCGTTTCGGGCTGGCCCGCCTGATAAGAGGGCTGCCACAGGTAGTTATTGTTCCCATCCTTCAACTTGCGCACGGCGGCAAGCGTGGTGCCGTTCATCACCCATGCGCCACGGTTCCGATAGGTCGCGGGCATCGCATAAAGCAGGTTGATAAGCGCATCCGCCGCGAGAACCGTAGCGTGACCATTGTTCGTTTCCGCGATACCGGCAGCGGTCATAAAGCCGATAGGTTCGTGCGTGGTGCTGCCGTTCACGAACGAAAGCGCTTCTTTCGCGCCGAAGTCTTCGGCCAGCGCCAGCCGCACCTCGGCCTCCACATTGCCGGAATCTTCCAGCATCCGAAGCGACAGGTCAACGTGGGTTGCCAGCTCTTTCACTGCGATCTCGGATTGATCGAAAGAGGGTTCCGAGCCGGTAGTGGTGCGTGTTTCGCCAACCCAAACGGCATTCGTGATGCCGGTGCGTTTGGGCAGGAGGATCGTGTGGCTGCCCGTGGTGCGCACATCGGCAATCGAGCGGATAGGGCTAAACTCCACAAGGTTGCGGATGAACTCGCCCGAGGTCTCTTCGGGTGCCAGCACATAGGCGGGTGCGTCATTGGCGACGGTCAGCGCTTTCTGGTCGATCTGACCGGATTGCAGGAAGGACACGAACGCTTTTTGGTCGTCGCGGCCCTGAACAATGGCAGGTGCGCCGAGGCGTTGGCCCTTGGCTTCCAGCTTGTCCAGACGCGACAGAACAGCGTTCAGCGCCTTGGTATTCGTGTCCGGCGCGTTTGCCGGTGTTTCGATTTCTTCGTTTTCCATGTGGGGAATCTCACTCGTTACGGATTTTACAGAGGTGATCAGCGCGCGCGGATGGGCAGGAACCGCGACAATGCTAATTTCGTGAAGCTCAAGGGCGCTGATCGTGCGGCCCTTGGCGTGGCGCTTTGCGCCCTTGGTGACAAAGCCGATGGACAGGCCCGCAACAGCGCCAGCCTTGACCATGGCGCGCACCTCACGGGCGCGCTCCACGTCATCCACCAGCAACCGGCCTTTCACAGTCAAGCCGGTGTCAGTCTCGTTGATCTCATCCCAGACCCCAATCACCTGTGCTTGGTCATGGGCAAAAAGCATGGGCAGCGATGCAGGGCTGGTGAATGCGCCTTTTTCAATCACATCGCCCACGCGGTCAGGGGAACCGAACGGCCATGCCGTGCCGGTGATCTCGCCCGCATCATCGACAGACAACGCGGCTTTGATTTCGATGCGGTCGGTCATGCGGCTACCGAGAGGGTAGGACCGAGATCGCCCGAGGCAGCGGCGGGCGCAGTTTCAGGCGTGGCAGGCTTGCCCGTCCAACGCGCGTCCATGATATCAAAGGCCAAGCCCAGCACCTCGGCCAGCGGGCGGTTGACGCCATACGCTTCGCAGAGGCGCTGCGCCTTCTCGGGGTTCATGCCGCCACCGATCAGGCCCAGCCGGATGATCTCGCGCAGGTATTCGGCGGGATAGGCGAGATTGAGCATCTGGAAGTAGAGACCGCCCGCACCGAGGCCGGTGAGCTTTTCCAGTTCGGCCAGCATGGGGTCGGTCATGGTGAAGGGATAGATCGCATCGCCAAAGAAAGCGCGATGCGTGATTAGGTCAGTCATTCTTAGATTCTTCCTCGGGTTGTAGCGCGGGCGGGGCGCTGTTTGTGGTGGTCGTGAAGGGGTTTTGCAGGGTGTCGCCATCGGCCATAGACGGCAGGTTAAGACCGCTGCGAACCTCGTTCGCGGTCATGGCACCCATAGCGCGGTATTGGCTGTAAGCGGTGGCGCGGGCGGCGAACTCAACCGACAAGAGGTCGTCGGGCGTTGCCTCGATATAGAAAGAGGTGCGATCTTCGGGCGACAACAGCACCCGTGAATAAGCGGCCTGCCAGCGGGCAATCCACGGGCGCAGGGTGCCGGTCAGGAAGTCGCGGTGCGATTGCTCAAAGTTGGACCAAGTGCCGCGTGACAGCTCATAGAGAAGCGCAGGCGGCACGTTGAAGGCGCGGGCGATCTCGCGCACCTGTTCGCGCCGAACCTCGGAGAACTCGGCATCGGCCAGCTTTACCGCGATCTCTTTAAAGGTCATCCCTTCATCAAGGATAGCGGTAGATCCGGCTTGTTCGCCGCTATGCGATTGAAACCAGCTTGCCGCCAGCTTCTTCATCGTATCGGCTTCCAGCTTGTTCGGGTGGAGGATCACCCCCGAAGGGCGGCCACCATTCTTGAAGAAACCGGCAAGATGCTGTTCGGAAGCCAAGGCCAATGCGATTGCCTCGCGCGCCAGCAAGATCGGGGAGACGCCGCGCAATCCGTGGATGTGTAAAACGTCATGGTGCGCCAGAACCGTCTCGCCACCATCCTTCAACCGAACGCGGTAAGAGGGTTCACCAAAGTCGTCATATTCGATAGCGACAGCGGCAGGGTCCATGCGGTGCAATTCCACCGCGCGGCCTTCTACACGCACAACCTGCGCAAAGCCGTGGCCCGTTAAGAGGGCGTCCGAGGTGAGCAATTCGCGCAGCTCTTCGGCACTGGTCCAATCATTCGCCCAGTCGTGCACCAACCCGTAAGACACATGATCTTTCGCAGGCGTCTTGGCTTCGGTGTAGGTTTTGAACGGAAGAGTGGCGAGAGATTCCGCGATCAGCGAAACAGCCCTACGCACCGCTGGAACCCGCATGGCGCTGGATGCGGTGACGGAGATGCCCGAAGCGGTGGCGGAAAGCCCGAACAGCGGGAACGCCTCAGGCTCAGTTAGTTTGAATGACTTCGTTTCGGAAGCGCCTCGCCCGACAGCGCGGGCGAGGCTTGACATGATACCCATACAGAACTCGTTAAACACATTGTGGTATATAGATACCACACCAGTGAATCGGCCAGCAAGGGTTATGTGATAAAATTACGCTATCAGGTGGTCCAAAACTACGTCAGGGTATCTGATAGCGTTCACTAGCTCGACACGCTGTTCTAGCAGGCCTTGAGGCATCTGCCCGTAGCGCCCCGTCATTGAACGCTCGGTGTGTCCAAGGATGAACCCAAACTGATTGTCCAGATATCCGGCCCGCCGCAACGCGTCGGCGGCACCATGCCGGAAAGAGTAGAGCGATAGACCGCGCCCTTCTTTGATACCGATGCGCGTCAGATACTTGCCGAACTCGCGCGAAAACTCGGCCATCATCTGACCGCGTTCGTTACGTTTGGCATGGGGGAACAGTTGCTTGTCACCCGCCTTGATCCGTTCCGCGTGGTATTCCAGAAAACCAAGCCGGATAAGCTCAGGGTGTATTGGCAACACGCGCATTGAACCCTCGGTCTTCACCGACTTGCCTTGTTCGGTCTGATCGCCTTCGGTCGTAATGTGGAATATCCAGTGACCGTGCAACTTGCGAACGTCGCTCGTCGCAAGTTGGCCAATCTCGCCATTGCGCGCGCCGGAAAACAGCATGATTAGCGGCACCCAAAAGCGGTGATCGCGTATCAACACTTCACCCGCCCGTGAGATATAGCGCCACTCGCCTTCCTTGTTGCTTTGTGCGCCGCTGAACAGCGGCGATTTAAACAGGGCGTTCAGTTGCTCTGATGTAAAGCTTAGCGTCTTCGATTTCTTTTCCTTCGGGAGCGTCATGCCGGAAACGGGGTTCTGTGCGAGATACCCGTTCATGGTGAGCCATTTGCAAAATGCACCGAGACTGGACATGTAACGGTTTACTGTGCGGTCAGACAAAACTGGTCGCCCGAGGCGCTCGTTTGCGTTGACGATTTGGCGGATATTCATGCCTTTGAAATCGGTCACTTCGGTAGCTCTCAAGGGATATTTCACAAGCAAGGCCTTCCAGTCGCGAACTGCAATCTTATCAATGGCATGAACGGGAAAGCTCGCACCGACAACTTCAACAAAAGTTCCAATGTCGCGCCGGATCTGGTCCAGTCGATCCGGTGCTACGCGGTTCGGGTTTTCGCGCGCGAAGGCGCTAAAGACTTCCATGATTGTTTCGCCCGCCTTCGCGACTTCACGGCGCGAGCCAGTGGCAGGCTTTACAATCGGATCGGCAGGCTTGCCGCCGAAGTCGCCCAGATCGCGCTCTAGGGTGCGCTCTAGCGCCTCTATCTCCGCGCGCATCATATGGCGGGCGAGGCTGATCCAATCGGCTGTGCCTTGCTCAACCAATAGCCTGTTCTCGCGCAGGTATTCGTTGACCTCATTTGCGATCAGGGAGACGTTGCCGGTGGTGAGGTGTTTGCGCATTTCTTTCAGCTTCGCGGCGCGCGCATAGGCGGAGACTTCCCCGCTGTGCTGCATCACCTCCAAGCCAAGGGTTGCATCCAGAATGGTCAGTGGGTTGGCGTCCTTGATTTCACCACGCTGGGCCTTCGCAATCAGCGTGGCCTTTTCGGCCTCAATCTCAGTCTCGCTGGCTGTGGCCGCGCGAGCCGCTTCGTCGCGGGCGAGCGTGGCGGTGTAATGATCCCAAACAGCATGATCTCGGTCGGCGGGCACCAGTGCTTTGCGAGATCGCAAGTCGTCGAACTCGCGTTGCCAGTCGGCAAGAATGGGATACAGCCGCCGCTTTGCCTCGGCTTCGTCATTTGTTCCAAGCGCCTTCACCAGCTCGCGCTTGCCGATGACTTCGACAAGATCAAGGGGGACGCGGGTTCGCGCGGAATAGGCCGATCCGCGCCGGACTAAGTGGCTAATTCGAGCCATGAAATGCACCATGTGTAAGGGGCGTGTGTTATGGCCATGTGTTACAGTATTCTGCGGAAATAGTAAAGCAATTACATATTGTTGCGTGAATTTAATGGCTTGAATCAAAACGTTATTATGTTCCTACCGCCCCGACCATTTTCTCACAGCGACATCAGTGAGATTGTCCACCTCCACGGTGCCCTCAGAAGGGACGCTTATGTGGGGTGAATTCCTATTTAACCGCTCTCCTTTGGTGACGTGTTTCTTGCGCGCAAGCGGGCGGGGAGGCGGCGTATATCATTATGGCAACAAATGAAAAACCGCCCCTTGATGCAAAGGGCGGTTTTGGTATTTTAACGGCTTCGGCAGTGCATTTTTGCCCCGCGGCGGCGCGTGTGAGCTCCACTCAAGCTAGGCTTGATCAGACTGCGCCAGATCAATAGGGACCTGCTCACTGGCTGCACCGCTGCGCCTCCAAGTGTAGCGCAGCCATTCGAGAAAAGCGCCGCCCCCTTCGGCCAAGCGGCATGAGAGCCGCTCGGTTATGGAATGCCGGAAGATCGCACGAAGCTCGGCATCCTGAGAGAAGGGAGCGGGGCGTGCCATTACAGTCCGCCTGTCAGATCGTCGAGGCCACCGCTAAGGTCGCCAAGCCCACCGAGCAAGCCGGAGACATCGCCCAAGCTATCGGTGAGACCCCCAAGCAGATCGCCGGTATCGCCGAGGCCGCCGAGGAGATCGGTGACACCGTCAAGCGGCAGGTCGCCTGTCAGCCCATCGAGCAGGCCGCCCACGGTATCGAGCACCGTGTCGACAACACCGTCTTCGCCGATGACCGGCTCCAGCAGCCCGTCGAGCAAGCCTCCGGTGAGGCCGCCGGTGACGCCGTCGAGCAGGTCGGTCACGCCGCCCAGATCGCCAACGCCGCCGAGCAGACCATCGGTAAGCCCGCCGATATCCGCCACGCCGCCGAGCAGATCGGTCACGCCGCCAAGATCGCCAAGATCCCCGAGGCCACCCGTGACGCCGTCCAGAACGTCCGTCACATCGCCGAGGCCACCAAGGAGATCGCCGGTATCGCCGAGGCCGCCGAGGAGATCGGTGACACCGTCAAGCGGCAGATCGCCTGTCAGCCCGTCGAGCAGGCCGCCCACGGTATCGAGCACCGTGTCGACAACACCGTCTTCGCCGATGACCGGCTCCAGCAGCCCGTCGAGCAAGCCTCCGGTGAGGCCGCCGGTGACGCCGTCGAGCAGGTCGGTCACGCCGCCCAGATCGCCAACGCCGCCGAGCAAACCATCGGTAAGCCCGTCGATATCCGCCACGCCGCCGAGCAGATCGGTCACGCCGCCAAGATCGCCAAGATCCCCGAGGCCACCCGTGACGCCGTCCAGAACGTCCGTCA
>JBLXEV010000006.1:105650-106555 GCA_048262715.1 Paracoccaceae bacterium | reverse complement strand
CCGCCGAGCAGACCATCGGTAAGCCCGCCGATATCCGCCACGCCGCCGAGCAGATCGGTCACGCCGCCAAGATCGCCGAGGCCACCGGTTACGCCGTCCAGAACGTCCGTCACGCCGCCAAGACCACCCAAGCCATCCGTGAGGCCACCGAGGCCAGTCGCCCCGCCGAGAAGCCCCGCGACGCCGCCGACCAGGCCGTCGAGCGTATCGCTATTCGCAACCGGACCGTCGCCGAGCAGGGGTTGATCCCCTAGCAGCCCATCCAGCAGGCCGTCATCGCCGATCAAACCGCCCAGCACGCCGTCCGAGCCTGTAATTGCCCCGAGCGCGCCGTCATTGCCTGTCAGGCCTCCGAGCACGCCGCCATCTGCGAGCAACGGGTCAAGAATGCCGGCTTGATCTGTGCCGTCGGTTCCGTCCGTCCCGTCGGTTCCGTCCGTCCCATCGGTGCTGTCCGTCCCATCGGTGCTGTCCGTTCCGTCCGTCCCGTCGGTGCTATCTGTCCCGTCGGTGCTATCTGTCCCGTCGGTGCCATCCGTTCCGTCGGTGCTATCTGTTCCGTCGGTGCCGTCTGTCCCGTCGGTGCTATCCGTTCCATCGGTGCCATCTGTCCCGTCGGTGCCATCCGTTCCGTCGGTGCTGTCCGTCCCGTCGGTGCCATCGGTTCCGTCGGTGCTATCCGTTCCGTCGGTACCGTCTGTCCCGTCGGTGCTATCCGTTCCGTCGGTGCCATCCGTTCCGTCGGTGCCATCCGTCCCGTCGGTGCCATCTGTCCCGTCGGTGCCATCTGTCCCGTCGGTGCCATCTGTCCCGTCGGTGCCATCCGTTCCGTCGGTGCCATCCGTTCCGTCGGTGCCATCCGTTCCGTCGGTGCCATCCGTTCCGTCGGTGCCATCCGTTCCGTC
>JBLXEV010000006.1:104013-105550 GCA_048262715.1 Paracoccaceae bacterium | reverse complement strand
GGTGCCATCCGTCCCGTCAGTACCATCCGTTCCGTCGGTGCTATCCGTTCCGTCCGTCCCGTCAGTGCTGTCCGTTCCGTCGGTGCCATCGGTGCTATCTGTCCCATCCGTGGGGGCGGCATCGCTTCCGCCGCCGCTCAACACGGCCCCGAGGCCGAGCGCCCCGAAGGCGACTGCGGCGATCATGTCCTCGTCCGACATTCCAGCCCCGACGCCAGCTGCCGTCACATCGGCTTCGGTTTCATCGGCAAAGCGCAGGCTATGGAGCGACCCATTCTCTGCGGGGGTATAAAATCCCGCCACGTTGATGACGTCGCCGTTCTTGAGCGAGACGACAAGATCGTCTCCGCGCTTGGAGTAGCGCGCGATATCTTCAGCAACAGCATCGATTCGGATCGCGATCTCGGCGCCGGCCTGAATGGTTGTCTCGGCCATGGTCTTCACTCCTTGGTCTGTGTTGCGCCTTTTGGATACCTACTCAGCGGCATTTCGGAAGGTTGTAATCTTAAGTATGTATTACGCACGCTAAGGTATAGTGTGTCAATATGGAAAGGCTGGGTGGGCGGAAGTTTTAGATCCGCGCAGACGGGGCCGGTGCGCGAGGGCGCGGATGGGGGAGATGGGGCACGAAAAACCCCCGCCGTCACCGGCGGGGGTTTGATCGTTCACACAAGTTACGGCGCTGTTAGATGATGTCTTGCGCGATATCCAATCCAGAGATCAGTCCGCTGACAGTGTCGGTTAAGCTGTCCGCAAGATCTGTCACTGCGCCGAGATCTAGCGTTGCCTCGGCATCGACGGTGAGACCGCCAAGAACCCCGCCGAGCAAGCCGTCGGTTACACCGCCAAGCAACCCGCCTTCGCCGCCGCCGTCGCCGAGCAACCCAGTCCCCAGCAAGTCACCAACCAGCCCCTCCGATCCGGTGATCGCGCCCAAAAGCCCGTCATCACCTGTCACCTCGCCGAGCAGGCCATCGGATCCGGTCACGGCACCGAGCAGGCCGGAATTCCCAGTCAGATCGCCCAAAAGCCCGCCATCTGCCAGCAGCGGATCAAGCAGGCCGCCCTCCGCCCCCAGATCTCCGAGCAGGGAGTCGACTGTGTCGGACAGGGAGTCGCTGAGCCCGCCGATCAGCCCGTCTTGGCCAAGCAGGGTATCCGTGACACCGCCCAGTGCGCCGCCGAGCAGATCATCCGTGAGTGTGTCGGTCAGTTCGCCTGTCAACGTACCGGATCCGTCGCCATCGCCGAGCAGCCCGCTGCCGAGGAGGCCGCCAAGTAGACCGTCGGAGCCAGTGATGGCGCCGAGAATCCCATCGTTGCCAACGAGATCCCCAAGAAGCCCATCCGAGCCAGTGACCGCGCCCAAGAGCCCGTCATTTCCCGTGAGCTCTCCGAGCAGGCCGTCATCGCCAATTACAGCGTCGAGCAGACCGGACTCATCGGTGCCATCTGTCCCGTCGGTGCCATCTGTCCCGTCGGTGCCATCTGTCCCGTCGGTGCCATCTGTCCCGTCGGTGCCATCTGTCCCGTCGGT
>JBLXEV010000006.1:89149-103913 GCA_048262715.1 Paracoccaceae bacterium | reverse complement strand
GCCGTCCGTCCCGTCGGTGCCATCTGTCCCGTCGGTGCCATCCGTCCCGTCGGTGCCATCCGTCCCGTCGGTGCCATCTGTCCCGTCGGTGCCATCTGTCCCGTCGGTCACATCTGTTCCGTCAGTCCCATCTGTTCCGTCAGTCCCATCCGTCGGGGTGTCGGCATCGCTATTCGATCCGAGTGTCGCGAACCCAAGCGCTGCGAGCCCTGCGAGCCCTGCTGCGATTTGATCGGAGCCCATCCCTGCGCCGATCCCTGCGACGGCGTTCTCATCTTCGTCAGGGGCAACGCCCTCGACGCCGCTAAAGCTGCCATCCGCGAACATCAGGCGATGCGCAGCGCCAGAGTCGGTCGGTTGGTAAAAACCGCTAATGCTGATTGTTTCGCCGGAAGTTAGCTCAACAATGAGGTTGTCGCCCGATTTCAGATAGCGTGCGACATCGGCCTTACTGGCTGCGATGGTGCTCTCGACGGCGGCGCCTGCCTGAAGTTGCGTGGTGGCCATTTGAAAAAATCCCCTAAGTGTTTCAACCCGCAGCGGGAGAGACCTTGCTGCGGGTTGAAACTAAAGTATGTGGTGTGTTACATACTAAAAACACATACTTTAGTTTTCGTCAATCCTGAGAATTTGAAACTGTGTGCTATTTTCGCAGGATGCGAGTTGGGCCTTGCCTCCTTGAAAAAATTAGGGATTACTGGGAGGCTAGGCGGTCTATCAGCGCCCAATCGGCGAAATTGTCAGGACCGCGCCTATACTTCGGAGAGGGGAATTCTCTCGGCGTGAGGCGACAAGGGCACCTCCTATCTTGCGGTGCCGCGTTCTGTTGTTCCCCGCAGAAATGTCGTTTGCCGCAGAGTCGGCAGATTGGCGAAACGAATGGGACAAACCGAGCCGGAGGCGGGCGAGGGGCAGGTTGAGGGCGAGACGCAATGCGAGAGGATGAGCATTTGCACGATCACGAGGCAGACCACCGCGAGACGCATCTGAGGGCGGCTGAAGATGCGCCTGAGGCCGCCGCAGGCGCGCGGATTGGCGATGCCGCAGGGGCCTGCGACGACCAGGTGCCTCTGGCAGCAGAGGCGCAGGGGAAGGGCGAGCAGATAGCGACCTATCGCCCCGTTTTGCAAACTGTCGCACGGATGATCGCGACGGATCGTCGGGCGGTCGTTTTGGCGACGGAGAAAGCTGATATTTTACTCGCCAACAGCCTTGCGGGGCGGTTGGGATTCCGAGCGGACACCTTCGGCGCGACATTGGCAGAGGCGGGGCTGGACTGGCCTGAGTTTTGTACCCGTGCCCAGCGGGCAGGGAGTGTGCGGGTTGCGCTGACGGTGGCGGGTGCCGAGTTAGAGGGCGAGCTGGTGCATCTGCCGCTCGGGCAGGCGGAGGGGTTCTTGCTGCGCTTGTCAGAGAGCGATCAAGAGGCAACATGGCTGCGTAATCGCGCGCGGGCGGCAAATTTGATGCGGGTGGCGCATGATATGCGGACGCCGATTCAGGCTTTGCTGGTCGCGGCGGAGCGGATCTTGGACGGGCAAGAGGCGCAGGGGGCACCTCACGCGGCCCACGCTGCGCAAACGGGTGAGGCCGCGCCGTCACCAAGCGCACTGCGCCAGCAGTTAAAGCGTGCGGCGGAGGTGGCCTTGGACCAAATCAGCAATGTTTTGGGCGTTATCCGAGGCGAACAAAGCATCAGCGGGCTACGGCCGGATGAGAATTTCAACCTCTCGACAGAAGTTCACGGTTTGCAAGAAATGGTCGCGCCGATTGCGGCGGCGCGCGGTGCGCGGGTGATGCTTTCGATCTCGCCCGAGGAGGAGATTTGGGTGCATGGGCCGGTGCGGTTCGTGCGGGCCTTGTGCCAGAATATGGTTGATAATTCCGTCAAATACGGCGGAGAACTGGTCGAGATTCGGGTGAGTTGCGAACCGCTTGCGCCGACGATGGAGGGCCTTACCTCATCCAGCGACGAGCCGGACCAAGGGCCGCGGCCAGCGCTGCGTCCGACGGCCCCCGCATATGCGATCACGATTGAGGTTTTGGATCAGGGCGGCGGCTTGCCGGAAGAGCAAAAAGAGCGCTTGCGCGCGGCCCTTGGGCCGTCGGCGGTGATTGCGCCGTCCAGCGGTGCTCAGCAGCCGAGCGCGGGCAATCCCGCTGGCGCTCGCTCGGCTGGGCTTGATGTGCTGGCCCATGCGCTGCGCCAATTGGGGGGCAAGCTCGAAGTGCAAGATCGTCTGGGGCAGGGGGCGGGGCTGACTGCGGCGGTTGCGGGCTCACCTGTGATCGGCACGTGCCTACGGGCGACATTCCCGCTTTTGCGGGGCATCCCGCGTGCGCGGGAAGAGGCAGTGGAGACTGCGCCGCTGCGTGCGCCGAGCGGCGCGCCCTGCCTCTCGGGGATCGGGGTTCTGGTGGTTGAAGACAGCCCCGCAAGCCGTGATTGGCTCGTCCATATGCTGCGAGCGGCAGGGGCGCAGGTACTTGCGGCGGAAAACGGGATAGAAGCGCTGGCGATATTGCGCACCGCCAAGACGGCGCAGATGCTGGATTTGATGCTGTCCGATATGACCTTGCCTTTCATGAGCGGGGTTGAACTGGCGCGCCGGATCCGTGCTGAGCAAGCAACCGGGGCGATCCTTTGGAACGGCGCCTTGGTCGCGTTGACAGCGCATGTCGACCCCGCAATCGACGCGGCATGTCATGCGGCTGGCATGGCGAAGGTCTTAGAAAAACCGATCCTTCCTGCGCAGCTTTGCCGCGAGATCTTTGAGTTGGTGGAGGCCGCGCGCGCGCGCAAGGCGACGGGCGGAAAGGGAGAGGCCGCACGGGGAGAGGCCGCACGGGGAGAGGCCGCACGGGGGGCAGGCGCACTGGGGGCCGGCGCTTCGTTTACCGCGCCCATCGCGCAGCGCACCGGCGCTTCCAGCGCAGTGGCTGCGCCAGCGGCTCAGACGGAGAAACTTGAGAGTGGGGCCACCGCCCGCGCGGCGTTGCCGCGTGGACGTCCCGCCCGAAAATCTCCCGCAGCCGCCGCAACCCCGCAGCGCCCGTCCGCTTTTGCGCCGCTGATGCCGCGTGTGGTTGAGGATCTGATGGCACAGCTCGGGGCGAGTGGTGCGAAGCGGTTCATGCACCGCGCCCGCACTGAGGCCGACTCGGTGTTGCAAGATATTCGGCGTGACGGGATTACCGCGGATACGGGGCGGATGATCCATGCGGCGACAGGGGCCGCTGGCCTCACGGGTTTGAAACGGGTCGAGCGCGGGTTGAGAACGCTGGAAACGGCCTTGGCGGATCCCTCGCTGGATTTGAGCGCGCTGCTATCGGAATTGGAGTTCGCAGTGGGGGAAGCCACGCAACTCATTGAAACAATTGATAACGAATAGCAGGGCCGAGGGTATTGAGAGGGGGGGCGCAGATCTGTGCGACGCAGGTGACGTGCAGGTAAGAGGCTTGCGAGCGGGCAGCCCTTCGTTATATGGCTGCCTGGCCGACGCTCAGGCAATTTTTAAACAGTTACGGCGGTAAAAATGTGATGTGACCCGATGGGGCTGCCGTTCAAGGCAGATCTGCAGGGTCTGCGCGCAAGAAGAGTTCGATTGGCAATAGCGGAAGTGAAGAACACCATGTCCCAATCTCTAAAAATTCTCGTAGCGGATGATCATGCAATGGTCCTCGAGATGTTTGAGCATTTCTTGACAAATTTGCCCGATTTAGAGGCCGTTACGGCGCCCGATCTCGATGCGGCGCTCGCAGTGATTGACGAGGAAGGTCCGTTTGATCTTGTGCTGGTTGATCTGAACATGCCGGGGATGAACGGCGTTGGCGGGCTGGGTAAGGCGCTGGCGCGCAACGGTGGCAAACCCGTGGGGATCCTCACGAGCAACCCCTCGCCGCAGGTGGTCTCGGAGATTCTCGCGCTCGGCGGGGCGGGGGTGATCCTCAAGACCGCGTCGCTCAAGGAACTCGCGAATGAGATCCGGTTTATGGCCAATGGCGGGCGCTATGTGCCTGTGGAGCTGATCGAGACTCAGCGGATCCGGTCGCGCGAGGCGAGCAAAGCACCGCTCTCGGATCGGGAGATGACAGTTCTGGCCCTGCTCGCGGAAGGCAAACCCAACCGCGAGATTGGCGAGGCCCTGTCGCTGGCCGAAGCAACGGTGAAAATGCATGTGAAATCAATTTGCTCCAAGCTCGGGGCGAATAATCGCACACAGGCGGTTATTGTCGCGCGGGATATGAATATCTTCTGAGGCGAGTGATCTTGGCAGGCGCAAAACTTGCGCTCAGGCCTAGACGAAAGTATGGTTTCATTGCGGCCTTTGCGGGCCTGTGAGCGTCGGTCGCAAGAGGATCTTTCCCGTGTCGAAACCTGTTATCGTCTTTGTCGGGGCCGTTTATCCGGGCCAGTTCGGGCGGCTGTGTGCCTATCTGCGCGAGGCGGATCTGGCGGAGAGCTATTTCCTCACGACGCCGGGCCATTGCGCGCGCAACCCGCAGCATGCCGACCACCTGCTGACCTTCACCCCTGACGGCAAAATCATCGGGCCGCAGAGCTATTATTACTCTGCCAAGGTGGAGCGGTCTGGCCGGATCGGGCGCGGTGTTCTCAAGGCGCTGCAGGACTTCCAGAAAACCAAGAAGATTGATGTGGTGGTCGCGCATTCCCTCTGGGGTGCGCCGCATTTCCTCTATGACGAGATCGACGCGGCGATTGTCAGCTATATCGAGTTCCCCAGCTATCAAGCGCATGGCTGGGATCCGAAATATCCGCCCGATCAGGCGCAGCGGATGGGCGATAAAAATACCGAAATGCTCAACCTCCATCAGGCATTGCGCAGCGATCTGGTGATCTGCCCGAGCCGCCATGCCAAGCAGATGTTCCCCAAAGCGCTGCAGGGCAATATCGAGGTGCAATTGGAGGGGTTCGAATTCGGCCCCCCGCCCGTGCGGGACTCTGCATCTGATGCAGCCGCGACGGACAAGCCCTTTACCATCGGATTTTCCGCCCGCGATCTGTCCAGCTCAAAGGGCTTCGAGACCTATGTCCGGCTGGTCGATCAACTGGTGAAATCCGGCAGCGCAGCCAAGTTCATTGCGCTCGGGGGCGCTGGGGTCACGACCTATGGCTACGAGTCGCAATGGGTGCAGCGCAAATATGGCGATGACACGGTGAACTTCCGTGATCACCTGATGCGCGAATATCCCGATGCGGCGGCGGTGATCGAGTATCCAGGGCCATTGCCATATGCTGAATTCTCGAACCGTCTCAAAGAGATAGACCTATTCCTTTATCCGTTGAAATACGGTGTGGCGAATTGGGGGTTGGTGGAGATTCTGGGGCGTGGTGGCTGCGTTTTAGCACCCGATCGCGGCTATACGGCAGAGTTGATCACGGATGATGTCAACGGCCAGCTTCTGCCGGATGAGGATGCGGCATGGATTGCGGCGATCCAAGCCCTGCAGGCCGATCCGGCGCGGCGGCGGCGCTATGGCGATGCCGCCAGCCGGATCGCCCGCGCGCAGTATAGCCTGCCCGTTGTCGCCACGCGCTATATGCAACTGTTCCGGCAGGCCTGCGATAACCGGAAGGCCCGCCACCGTTAGACGGATGCCTTCAGCGCGCTGACCGACGATACCGATTTCAGGTATTTCAGAATTTTGAGGAAATCATCAGCCCGAAGATCTGCTCTTCATCCTGATCCTCGCGCTCAATGGGCTTTGCAAGGTAGAGCGAGACCGGTGTCTGGCCAACGTCAAATGTCAGCGAGGCCCCGATGCTGCTGCGGCGGTGGTAATCGTCATCAATCTGTCCACCCAGAGTATTGTCGAGGCCCCAGGATGCGCCGGTGTCGATGAACACGCCTGCGCGCAGCGGGGTTTCCCATTTCGTGTCAAAATCGCGTTGCAGCTCGAAGCTGGCGATGGCGTAGTGATTTCCGCCCAAGGCATCGCTGCCATCGCGCGGGCCAATCCCGCGCGGGGAAAAGCCGCGGAACTGATCGGCGCCGGGATAGGCGCGATCCAAGGCGCGGGTCGCGTTGCCGTTTGTGCCGTGCACGCTGCCCGCTTTAACCCCGACCAAGAGCCGCATCCGGTCCGAGAGGGCAAATTGCGCACGGGCTTCTGCGCGGGTATCAAACACCGCATCCTCCGTGCCGATATTCCACATATATTGGGTGAGCGAGAGGCTATAGCCGAAGTGGGGCGCATCGGCTGCGGCGGTCTCTTCGCCGGTCACCCGCACCGCCGCGCCGGTATCACCGCCGCGTGCATAGGTGATCCCGAGGCGCAGATAGGGCGCGGAAATCCCGTCGTTCTGCTCTGCTTGCAACAGCGCGCTTGCGCTTGGGTCCAGATCGAAGATCCGGTGATCGCGGTAGCCCAAACCGCCTTCAATCCTGAGCGCCTCACTGGCGCGCCATGCGAGATAGGGCTCGATCCTGAGGCTCTCTTGCGAATAGCTCAGATCGTCGTAATTCGCTCGCCCGCCGATCACATCAAACCCGAGATCCACATGATCCCCGAAGAGCTCTCGCCGATAAAGCGAGGCGGAAAAGCTGCGGATCTCGTCATTGAACTCAAACGCCATCGCGCCGTAAGTCTTTGGAAACAAGTTATAGCGCTCAAACGACAGGCTCGCGACCAAGCCCTCTTGCGAGACATAGGAGAGGGCGGCTTCCACCCGACCGGGGCGGGTGTCCAGCTCTTGCACGGTGATGACCAGCCCTGCGCCTTCGCGGGTCAACGCGACGCTCTCGAAAGCGCCTGTGGACATCAAACAGTCCTCAATCGCGCGTAGCTCATAATCGCTATAGGCGACGCCGACCTCCGCGCCGCAGGTCATCTGGATATCCTGCGCGGGAATGAACTCCGATCCGCGCACCTCCACGCTTTGCACCGCGCCGTTGGTGGTTTGCGAGAGGGCTGGGTGCAGCGCCAAGACGAAAAACGCGGCCCCGCAGAGCGTTAGGGCCGTTCGGCTCTGATAAGGGGCGGCAGGGGGTTCCGACACGGTTCGGGCGGCGCGCCGGGGCAGGGCGGCGGAGATCATACTGGGCACAGAGGGGTCACTTTCAGGCGCATCGTGTTGGAAGGTAAGGGGAGGGATCAGCGCAGCCGCGCTTTGATGAGCGGGCGGGTGAGATAGCTGAGAACCGAGCGATCCCCGCTTTCGATATCGACCTGCGCCAGCATCCCCGGACGGATCGCGAATTGCTCGCCGAACCGTTCCAGATAGCTGCGCTCGGTGCGCACCATGACGCGGTAGAAATCTTGCGGCCCCTGCGGCGTGTCTTCCTCCACAGTATCCTCGGAAATCTGCGTCACCGTTCCCCGCAAATCGCCATAGGTGGAGAAATCATAGGCGGTGATCTTCACGCTCGCGGGCATTCCGGGGGCGATAAAGGCCACATCGCGCGGCGCGACCTTGGTTTCGATGATGAGCTGGTCATCGGTCGGGGTGATCTCCATGATCGGCTCACCCGGTTGGATGACGCCGCCAAGCGTGGTGATATTGATATTGTTCACACGGCCCGAGACGGGGGATCGGATCTCGGTGCGCTGGAATTCATCCTGCTTTTGCACCAGTTCCTGCTGCAACGCGGTGAGTTTCGCGCGGCGCTGCGCCATATCCTTATACGCGTCTTGCACATAGGCGTTACGCGTCTCGCCGATCTTGCCTTCCAACTCGGCGCGCTTTTGCTCAAGTTGCAGCAAATCGATCCGGCTGACGGATTTCTTCGCGACCAGCGGTCCGGTGATATCGATCTGTTGCTGGATCGTGTTGCGCTCGGATTCTAGCGCCTGCAGGGAGGCTTCGAGCTTGGTGCGCCGCGCGGTGAACAGGCGCAATTCGGTGGCCTGTGCTGCGTTGGGGGTGGGGCCGAAATCGAGGACGGGGCGCTCAAGCACCTCAGCCTCCAGCCGTGCAACTTCCGCCTCCAAGGCGCTGATCTCGGATTCCGCCGCGCGGAACGCGGATTGTGAGCGCGTCGGATCAAGCCGGACGAGGATTTCCCCCTCGGTCACGATATCACCCTCATGCACCGCAAGATCGGCGAGAATCCCGCCTTCCAGACTTTGGATCGTTTGCATGCGGCGCAGCGGGATCACGCGGCCATCGCCGCGGGTGATCTCATTGATCTGCGCGATCGAGGCCCAAGCAATCGCGATGACGATGGTGAGGACGATGGCCTGCACCGTGCGCCGCGCTTGTTTGAGCGTCTGACGCCGGAAGCTGCCGTCGATATGGCTATGGGCAATATCGTCCGTGCTGGTCATGTGACGGCTTTCACAGGGTGTTTCTGCGCGGTGGAGGCGCGGGCCGAATTGAGGATCTTCATCAGATCGCCATCGCGCGCGACCTTGCCATCTTTCAGCACCACAGCGCGCTCGGTGAGGGCCAGAAGTTCCCGCTTATGGGTGGAAATGATCGTGGTGCGCCCTTGCAGCCATGTCTTCATATGCGCGATCACCTTAGCTTCCGTCACATGATCGAAGGCCGATGTCGGCTCATCCAAAAGCACGATCCGCGGATCTTGTAAGATCACCCGCGCCAGCCCGATGGATTGCCGCTGACCGCCCGAGACATTGGAATTGCCGTGGATTTGCAGATCGAGCCCGCGCACATGGCGCCGCACGAATGTGCCGAGGCCGACAGCATCCAGCGCCTCCAGCAACTCGTCATCCGAATGCAGCCCGTGATCGAGCAGAAGATTGTCGCGCAGGGTTCCTTGGAACAGCGCGACACTTTGCGGCAGATAGCCGATCTGGCGGCGGCGGTCGATCGGGTCAATCTGGCTGAGCGAGAGATCGTCCACCAGAACCGTGCCGGATTGCGGATCGGTGAGGCCCGCGAGCAGGCGCAAAAGCGTCGATTTCCCCGCGCCATTGCCGCCCAGAAGCGCGATATGCTCGCCCTGAGTGATCTTCAGCTCGTCAATTGAGAGCACGGGCGGCGCTTGCGGATCGTGACGATAGACCACATCCTCAATCTTATATTCGCCGCGCATGGCACCCGCGCGCACGAAATGCCGATCCGAGGGCCGCTCAACGGGTAGTTCCATAATCTTATCAAGACCTTCCATCGCGGCCTTCACATGCTGCCAGCGCGCCAGCAAGCCTGCAACTTGCCCCATGGGCGACATGGTCCGACTGGAAAGCAGGGTGCAGGCGATAAGGCTGCCGACGGTCAGTTCGCCCGCGCTGATCATGTAGACCCCCGCGATGATCACACCCGCATAGGCCAGTTTCTGCACGGTGCTGACGAGTTGGTTCATCACCGTGGTCAGGCCGCGTGTGCGCACGGCGGTGGTGGCCATCGTCGCAGTGAGCTGCGCATGAGCACGTTGCAAGCGACCCTCGGCGCGCGCGGCCTTCACCGTCTCCAGATTGGAAATCGTCTCCAGCAACAACCCGTTGAGCGCTGCCGCCTCACGGGTATTTTCGCGCGAGGCCCGCGCCAGTTTCTTCTGCATCAAAATGCCCGGAAGCACCGTTAGAACGACGCCCGCCAGCACCACCAGCGCGACCTTGCCGCCAATCGACCAGATCACCGCGACGAAGATCAGCACGAAGGGGAGATCGCAAATCGCGGTCACCGTGCCGGAGGTAAAGAACTCGCGCACAGTGGCGAAATCGCGCACCTGATTGGCGAAGACGCCGGTCGAGGCGGGCTGGTTCGCCAAACGCATATTCGCAACTTTATCAAATAGTTGCGCGGAGAGTTTCAAGTCAAGATCGCGGCCCGAAACATCCACCAGCGAGGCCCGCATCAGCCGCAGCATGAATTCCAGCACAATCGCAATTGCCACGCCGCTTGCCAAAATCCACAGCGTATCAAAGGCGTTATTGGGCACCACGCGGTCGTAGACCTGCATCGAGAACAGCGCCGTCACCACCGCCAGAAGATTGGCGGCAAAAGAGGCGAGGATCACGTCGCGGTAGATCGCCCAATTGCTCAGCACGGGGCCGAGGATCCAATGCCGCCCATCGCGGCTTGGCTCGTCCAGACGATCCGTGACGATATCAATCGGCTTGGAAACGATGAGCCGCCCGTCATGCCGTGCTGCCAGATCGTCGCGCGTCCAGATCGCACGACCGCCACCCGCAGCGGGCAGGATCACCTTGGCTGTCGTCGCGGTCATCTCTTCCAAGATCGCGCAGCCACCATCGCGCAGGAACAAAAGCGCGGGCAGGCTGTGCTCGGGGAAGCTGGCGAGGGGCTCGGTGCTGATCCGGCAGCTCATATTGGCGCGGCGCAGGGCCAGCGGCGCGAGATCGGCCGTCAAGGCGGTGTTCGCGGCGCGCGGCAACCCGTCGGTGAGCTGCGTCGCATTGGTTGAGATGCCCTGCACGCGACATAGCTCGACGAGGCCCGCGACAAGCGGATCGCTCACAGGATCAAACGACGGGCTGGCCGTCTCGTGAGGCTGGCGATCGGCCTTCCAATCGCTCTGTGAAACATCCTGCATTCTGTGCTCCTCAGCGTGCCCCTTCCTGTGCGGGGTCCGCTTGTGTCGTCTACCTTACTGGTCTTGGTCGCTTCACGGGTCTTGGTCTAAAATCGTCTGGCGTCACTCTCGGCGGTCGCGCTGCTGGTTTCTGCGATCATTGCCCCAAGCGGTGGCATCTTTATGGCATCTAGGTAGTGGTCTGGTCGTAGGTGTCGCGCTGGGGTTGTCTTTTGAGGCATCGTGTTTTTCTGCGTCGGATCGGGGTCGTCTGAAACTTTAAGTTTTCGCTGCGGGAGGCCTAAGGCGATCCCTTGTTTACTGCGTTTGCGCGGCGGCGAGGATCAGCGTTCCCAGAACACCAAGATCCCGCGCGGCCTGATATTCCGTCAATTTGCGCTCTTCATAGGTCTCGATTTGGTCGATCTGCGCGTCATAGAGATCGCGCCCCGTCGTCAGCAGATCGAGGAGCTCACGCTGGCCGCCGATGAATTGCTGCTCATAGGTATCCAGAACGCGCTTGGCCTCGCCGAGTTGGCCGCCGCGCGCGGCCTCGCTGTTGCGCAATATCGCAAGCTGCTGAACGGCACTTTGCGCGGTATTGGTCAGCTCGCGCTCAGCGGAAAGCAGGGTCGAGCGCGCCGCTTGCAGGTTGAGTTCTGCCGCCTGAATCTTGCGTTTTCCAAGCCCGCTGGAGCTCAAATCCACCCCTGCGGAAACCCCGAGCGCGGTGCGGGTGCGCCCGCCATTCAGATCAGCGCGGCCTTGGGCTTGCAGCTTGATTGTGGGGAGGCGGGAGGCTTTCGCAATCTCGATCTCAGCGCCGGCCTCGGCCACGCGGGCGCGCGCGGCGATATAATCCGGCGCGATCCGCACGGCCGAGCGGATCTTGGCGGGCTGGGCATAGGTGCGATCAAACCCGAGGGCAGGGGGCGGTGCAACGGCCGCGTTCTCGCTGCCGATGAGGAAGGCAATCTGCGAGAGCGCAATCGCGCGGTTCGAGGTGAGCTGTGCGAGTTGGTCATCGGCGCGCGCAATCTCCAACCGCGCCCGCGCGACCTCTCCCACATCCGAAAGCCCCGCCGTCGAGCGATCCTGCGCCTGATTTGCGATCCGACGTGCGAAAGCCGCATAGTCCCGCGTCTGGCGCAGTTTCAGATCAATCGCTTCGACCTCGAGGAAATATTGCGCGACCTGAAGGGTCATATCTTCAACGGCCATTTTCAGGTCAGACACCGCGCGCACCCGCATTTGCGAGGCCGCATCAATCTGGCCACGGATCTTGCCCCAGTCATAGAGCACTTGCGAAACGGTCAGCGTGATCCCCGGCCCCTCGGAGGAGGTGGTGGAGCTATCCCCCGACAGGCTCAGGCTCGGGTAGAGCCCGTCGCGCGCGGCTTGAATGTCGACGGAGCGCGAGGCCACTTGCGTGCGCAGGGCAGAGACATTCGCGTCGCGTTCCACCGCGCGCAGCACTGCCTCTTGCAGCCGCAATTGCGCGACAGCGGGGGTGGCACAGGCCAAGCCGATCAGCAGGGCGGCCAGCGTGCCAAAGCTATTGCGCCGCAGGCTGTGCTTCGGCGCAATCCACTCAGAGATCATGGATCGCGACAGGGAAAGAGAAACGGCGGGAAGATTGCGGATCATAGATCGGCCTCCGGTGTGAGATCCGATAGAAGATCGGCGGGGAAAAAGGGCTGTTCGGACGGCGCATCGGTCACGAAGAGATCGGCTGAAGGGGCATCGCTCGCGCTCAGCGCGAATGCGGTATCCTCCGGGGCGAGATGCGCGTCGGAGGCATCCTGCGAAACTCCGTCGGCATCGAGGTTTTCACCATTCGCCAAAATCTCGGCAAGATAGGATAGCAAGGCGTAATCCGATGCATCCCCCGCGTCGGGGGTGTTTGAATCGAGCGCGCCCGCCGCCGTCTGGGGGGAGGACATCTCCGAGGTGAGCGATGCCTCTGCCGAAGTGGGCTGGGCCTCGGGCGCGACGATCAATGCGATATCATAGAGGCTGTCATCTGCGGCCATACTCTCCAGCAGAGCGCTTTCCTGCGCCGTATCCGGGGCGGTATCTTCGCCCGAAGTCTCTGCAGCAGCGTCATGGGGGCCTGCAACATGGGTGCCCGAGTCATCGGCGCCAGAGTCATTGGAGGCAGAGTCATTGGGGGCAGAGGTCTCGATGCCCCCCCCCGCGCTGGCGGCGCTTGTCGTTGCAGCGCTGGGGGCCGTCCCACCACTGGAGAGGCTGAGGCCCGAGGCGATCCCGAGACCCGCTAGCAGGGTCGGCTGCGACCATGATCCGCCGCTATCACCGTCCGCTGACACGCTGCCAACAGACATGTTGCCCGCAGGGGCCGCATCGCCAGAGGGCGCGGGCGTTGCCGCCCCCGTGACCTCTGCGCCACTTTGCGCATCGCTCATAAGGGCAGCGTTCGGAAATACTTCGATTGCGTCTGAGGGAATGGCTGCTTCTGCGATTTGTGGTTCGTCAGGCTCGCTTTCGGCCTCGGGGCCCATTAGCCCCGTCACCAGAGGGGCGCCGGACGCCGAAATTAGTCTGCTGAAATCTCCTTGCTCCCCGATAACAAAGAAGTTTTGCAACTGAAGCGCATTCCCATCCGCAAATCGAACACTTAGATCCGCGCCCGACTTTTGATACCCGCTGATTTGAGCATTGCGCGCGGTCAGGGTGATATCGGTGGGGGCCGCCAAAGGCAGGTGCGATCCGACCAGCAGCGTGGCAAGAGATCCGCTGCCCGCAGTCTGTGTCGTGATCTCGGTTGTCATACGTCCCTCTCATCAGCCCCAAGTTATCTAGGCGCGCGGTGCGTCCACCTCAGCTCTTTCGAGCAACGTCGTCTCTTAAGCGAAGGAATAGCAAAAAAGATATATCTATTAATAACCATACCATAGGAGGGACGTCCATTAAAGTTTTAACGAGCGGCAGATATTTTAATAAAATTTTAGGGCGGCGCAGTTTGGCAAACTTTTTATATCGCGGACTGAAATTTCTCATGGCCGCAGAATATTCGCGGCCATGAGGGTCAATTCATTCCATCCTAAATACCTGATGCGGCGTGCCGATTAGTCTGGCGTATCCGCAGAGTGCAGTAGATTTAGGCCATCCAGCAATGAATGTGCTTGGTCGTTTGCGTCGCTGAACAGCGTTCCGAGTGCTTGCTCGATGGCCGTCTCGCCCAACATCGGTGCATCGCTCGGGTCTGCATCCGACCCTTCAAAGTCACTGGCCTCATCGCCCAATATCCCTGCGGTCTCAGTCAGCGTCTCTGCAAGCGTATCCCCTGTCAAACCACCCAAGAGCGCGTCGAACTCGGCCGCCGTGCCGTAGATCTCTTCAGTGCCCGCGCCGAGAATATCGTTTAGCAGGCTGTCGATCTCGGGGTCGGGGGTGAAGAGGGCGATGTCGGTCGCATCCTCGGGGATGAGGCCGGTATCGACGAGGCTGCCCGTCAACGCGTCACCGCTCATGAGATCCGCAAAACTATCGCCTGACCCCGCGCCGCCGAGCGCATCCCCCAGATCACCCAGCGCAGCATCGAGGCCGAACACATCTTCATCGCTCAACAGGTCAGCCATGACCGTATCATGACCGGCAATCTCCATCCCGCCGGCATCCAGTGGCGCCTCGCCCAAAAGGCCCGGCGTCAGTCCCGACAGAAGCCCGCCGAGCAAAGTATCGACGGAATCGTCAAGCCCGTCCAAAATTTCGTCAGGGATCACATCCGTCACATCGACGTTGGTCAGGCCCAGCGTAGGTTCTAGGGTTTCACCCAGCGTCTCGGTGATTTCCGTAACTGTGTCTTGAACGAGTTCCGTCGCGGCTTCGGATGAGAGGTCTGCCGAGATATCTGTTGCAACAACAGGCGTTACGACGACACTCTCCACCGTCGCTGCGAGAGGCGTTGCGCCGGATCCGGCGACATTGCCTGATCCGCTTGCACTGAACGTCCCCAAGTTTCCTGTCAGTCCTCCAAGAAGCCCGCCGCCGCCGAGCAACCCGCCGCCGAGCAATCCACCACCGCCGCTGCCCCCGAGCAGCCCTCCAAGCACGCCGCCCAATAGCCCGTCTTCGCCCGTGACGGTGTCTAGCACCGTCTCAATTGGGCCTTCTTCTCCCGTCAGGGAGCCCAAAATATCACCAACTGCGTCGCCGACGCCGCCAACCACATCGCCGACCGATCCGACCACGTCGCCCACGGTCTCGCCGACGCCGCCAACCACATCGCCGACCGATCCGACCACGTCGCCCACGGTCTCGCCGACGCCGCCAACCACATC
>JBLXEV010000006.1:0-89049 GCA_048262715.1 Paracoccaceae bacterium | reverse complement strand
GCCGACCGATCCGACCACGTCGCCCACAGCATCGCCGACACCGCCAATAACGCCGCCGACTGATCCGACCACGTCGCCCACGACGTCAATCACATCTTCGACGACATCGACGACCGTCTCCACAACGTCCTCAACGATATCCACCACGTCCTCGACAACGTCCGTCACGACGTCGACGACATCCTCCACGACCTCCGTCACAGTCTCGACGACATCCTCAACCACGTCTGTTACGGTCTCGACGACATCGGTCACGGTATCAATTACGTCGCCTACGGTTTCCCCTAGATCGCCGACAACCTCCCCGACCACGTCAGTCGCGCTTTCGGTAATATCTTCGGCCGTTTCTGCGGGGGGGGGTGCTTCCTCCGCACCGTCCGGCGCAACGGCGCCACCTGTGTTGGGCTGCGGGCCATTTGGTTGGGGGGCGGGGGTGTTGATCGTCGCCGAGCTGTCGTTCGTGGCCTGTTGTGTCTGGACTGCGGCGTCAGTGCTTAGCCGTGCCTGAGGAGTTTCGATATAAGGACGGTCGCCTGAGGCGCTGCCCAAGCGGCCCGTTGCTTCGAGGTTTAACGCAAGAGAATCGCCGTCAACGGACGCATCAGCCGTCACGCCGGTGGAATCTGTAGCGCTCGTGATATCCTGCGCCGTGACGGCTGCTGCGGCGACGCTCACCGCGTCGCCTTCGGCCTGATGCGCGGCGTGCAGAGCGGGTTTCGAGGCCGATTTTCCTTGCGGAAGCGGCGCGCCGTCGGTCAGGCCGTCAGATGTTTTGGCAAAAGCCGCGAGCCCGTCTTGCGAGCCACTTTGCATCGCGAGCCCCATTCCGATCGCGCCGGCCATCGCTGTCGTGGCGGCGCTGTTGGAGCGGCTGGGAAGATCGCCACGCTCGGCCCGAGAGGCGGGAAGGCTCGTAAAAGCAGCAGCTTGCGCGACGGAAGCCGCTGCATCCGTCCGGTCCGCACCGCCCAGCGGGGAAGGGGCGCCATGTGTTGCGCGCTCTTCGCTCGTGGCTTGGTCTGTGGTCTGGTCGGTTTCTGCCGGCACAACGACGCTCCATACTTTAGGATGGGTTTGTGTGAATTGGCCCGATAGATACCGTGCGTGTCACCCACCATCTCGACTCGAGAGACACGCCATTTCCTCACGCAGGTATCGATCGTCGCGGTGAAAATTGCATATCTCTATCCATTAGTATGTATTTACGACGGAAAAGGCAAGCGGGATTCAAATGACATCCCTAAAGTTTACCCAGTATCCTAGGGTTCCGTCCTGGGGTTCGTCACGGGTCACATCGAGGGGCGCATCACTGGGCACGTGCCGCCTTTTGAACGGTATCGCAAATCGAGTGCCTGATAGGGCGCGTCTCAAACAGGGCGGCTTTTGCCGGGGGCTATAATCCAGCCCATGGCCTCGGCGACGCCGCGCAGTGCGGCGAGGTCGGATTTCGCGCCGGTGCCAACGAGCTTGGTGCCATGGATCTGCGGTTCGATGGCTTGACTCTCTGTGCATTTGAAAATACCCGACTGATTAACTCAGATTAAGGAGGGGCGCGTGATGCCACCTGAAACCCTGTCGTCTTTCATGGAACCGATCGTCGGATCGGTCACCGGTTTTCTCAAAATGGGCGGGCCTGCCATGTGGGCCATCGCCGCGCTCTCGGTGCTGACCTTGACCGTCGCTTTGTGGAAAGCGCTGCAATTGATGTGGTTCGGCGCTTGGTCAGGCGGCGCGCAGACAGAGCGCGCCTTGGCGCTTTGGGCGCGCAGCGAGCGCGGCGCGGCGGTCAGCGTCTTGCAGGGGCGGCGCTCTTTGCGCGCGCGACTTGCCCATGCGGCGATGTTGGCCGCCAGCGATCCGGCATTGAGCGTGGAGGCGGCGCAGGCGGAGACGCTCCGCGTGGCGCGCGGGCTGCTGGAGCGCGCCCGTGCAGGGCTGCGAGCGCTCGAACTTTTTGCCACCATTGGCCCGCTGCTCGGGCTGTTCGGCACGGTCACGGGGATGATTTCGGCGTTCCAAGCGCTGCAAGAGGCGGGCACCCGCGCCGATCCGGCGACACTCGCGGGCGGGATCTGGGAGGCGCTTTTGACCACCGCCGCAGGGATGGCCGTTGCGATTCCGGCGCAGATTGCGCTGACGTGGTTCGATGCGGTTTTGGCCCGCGTGCGTCACGATATGGAAGATTGCGCGACCCGCGTTTTCGTGCCGCGCCCCGCGCGCAGCCTGCCCGCGAAAGAGCAACCTTCTGAGGCGATGGTCGCGGCTGAGTGATATCCCAAGCGGGGTATGCGCTCCGCTTTTTTATAAATTAAGTCAATTCGCTGCGAGACGATCCTCATGTTCCAAATCGAAGCCCCCGCGCGCCGACGGCGCCCCGATCTCACCCCGATGATTGACGTCGTTTTCCTGCTGTTGGTGTTCTTCATGCTCGCCTCGCGATTCTCGCAAGATCGCACCGTGCCGCTGCTCACAGGGGGCGGCGCGCAGGCGGCATGGGATGGCCCGCTGCGGCTGGTGGATGTCGGCGAGGGCGGCTCGATCAAACTGAACGGGTCGACGATGCCGCGCGGCGATTTGGCGGCGCAATTGGGGATGTTGATGGCGGGGCCGGAAGACCCTGTCGCGCTGCGCGGCCGCGGGGCGAGCACGCAGGATCTGGTCACCGTGATCGACCATCTGCGGACCGCAGGGCTGACACGCCTCGTTGTGGTGGAGTGAGAGATGCTATTTCCAGATGACACCCCGCGCCGTGGTGGCGATAACCTGCTGCCGATGATCAACGTGGTGTTTTTGCTGCTGATCTTCTTCCTGATTTCGGCGGAGATGACCCCGCCGGAGCCGTTCGAGGTCTCCAGCCCTGAGGCGCATTTGACAGAGGAGGCGAATGGCAGCTTCACCCTATACACCGATGCGCAGGGGCGTTTGGCGTTCAACGGGGTTGAAGATGCGGCGTCTGGGGGTGAGCAGGGCGGGGATGCGCAGGGCGATGTGGTAACGCCTGCCACGAGTGATGCCATCGCGGCGCTTATCTCGGCGCGCGACGAATATTGTGAGGGGGCCGACTGTAAAGCCATGCCACCGGAGCTTCTGTTGCGCGCAGATGCGGCGCTGCCGGTGCCGGATCTCGCGCGGCTGGTCGGGCGTCTCGCGGCGGCGGGGTTCAGCGATGTCGGATTGGTGACGCAAGTGCCTGCGGAGGGTGAAACAGACGCCTCCGCGCAAACGCTTGAGCAAGCGCCCGCTGCGGCGCAGGAGGCGAAGTGATGGCCGTTGGCATGTCGAGTAGGGCTGTTTTCGGGGGCTGCGCGGTGATCTCCATCGCGCTTCACGTCGCGGGGTTCGGGTTTACCCAGCAGGTCGAGGGCGCGGCCATGGCTTCGGGTGAGGGCGGCGAGGCGCTGGTCTCCGTGGAGGCGGGCAACGCCACGCTGACCGCGATGATTGAGGCCTTTGACAGCCCGCAACTGCCAGAACCGCAGATGGAATTGCCGCTAGCCCCGCCGCAGATCGACCTGCCGCCGCCTTCGGTGCCGGTGGCCGATCTGCCGCCGCTGCCGACATTGCCGGTGTTGGAGACGGCCCCGCCGATCCCGCAGGTCGAGGCGATCAAGCCGCCGCCCAAGCCGGAGCGCAAGGCCACGCCGCCGAAAGAGGTTCAAAAGACCGCGCCGCCCAAGCGCGAGAAAAAGCCGCAATCGCGTCAAGTCGCAGGCGCGAAAGGCCAGAAAGCCGCCGGATCCGGCGGCGGAGCTACGGCGGGGGCAGGCGGGGCCGCGCAGGCCGCGACCGTCTCGAAAGCCAAGCAAAACGACCTGCGCGCGAGCTGGGGTGCGGCGATCCGTGCCAAGATCGAGCGTCGCAAACGCTACCCTTCGGCGGCGGGTCGGGCGTCAGGCCGCGCGGTGGTGCGCCTTTCCGTGAATGCGGCGGGCGCGCTGACGGGGGTTTCGCTGGCGCAATCCTCCGGCAATGCAGCGCTGGATGCGGCGGCGGTGGAGTCTGTCCAGCGGGCAGGCAAGTTCCCCTCAGCGCCCAAAGGCTTGGGCGGCGGGAGTTTTAGCTTCTCGTTGCCGATCAGTTTTTCACGCTAGCGTGTAGGGCGGGGTGCGGCGCGGATAGGGCTGGAAATCCGAGGCCGATCCTTGTTACAAGCGCCTCCGGCTGCGGTTGCCCTTTCTCTCAAGGGCAAATCCGCACCCTTGCGCAGAAACAGCGAGCAGGCGAGTATGGCAGATCCAAAGATTTCACAGGTTGAGGCAGGCGCGCAGGCGGCCTCGCAGATCGCAGCGACCCACCGTGCCACCCGCCATGCCGCGCGCCTCTCCGTCGCGCCGATGATGGATTGGACAGATCGCAACTGCCGCCTGTTCCACCGCGAAATCTCGCGGCAGACCCTGCTTTATACCGAGATGGTCACCGCGCCCGCGGTGATCAACGGCAAGCGCGAGATGCTTCTGGATTACCACGAGGCCGAGCATCCGGTGGCGCTTCAACTGGGCGGGTCTGACCCCAAGGAGCTGTCGCAGGCGGTGCGGATTGCGGGCGATTGGGGCTATGACGAGATCAACCTGAATTGCGGCTGCCCCTCGGACCGTGTGCAATCGGGCGCCTTCGGGGCGGTGTTGATGAAAACCCCCGAACTGGTCGCGGATTGCGTGGCCGAGATGATCGCGCAGGCGCGCGTCGAAGTAACGGTAAAATGCCGGATCGGGGTGGACGATCAGGAGCCGCAGGAGGTTTTGCCACGATTCTTGGAGGCCGTGCGCGCGGCAGGGGTGAGCCGCGTCACGATTCACGCCCGCAAAGCGTGGCTGCAAGGGCTCTCGCCGCGCGACAACCGTGAGATTCCGCCGCTGGATTACGATCTTGTGCATCAGATGAAGCGCGCGTTTCCCGATATGCACCTGTCGCTGAATGGCGGTGTTGGCACGCTCGATCAGGCGAAGGCGCTGTTGGACCAAGGGCTTGATGGGGTGATGATTGGCCGTGCGGCCTATCACGAACCCTATAATATTCTGGGCGCGGCGGATGTGCTTTATCCGCAGGCCGATGGCGGCGATTTCACCCCCCGCGATCCGTTCGAGATCGCCGATGTGATGCGCGGCCATATCGCCGATCACCTCGCGCGCGGGGGCAAAATGCACCATTTCACCCGCCATATGCTCGGGCTGTTCCATGGCCGCCCGAATGCGCGGCAGTGGAAGCGGGTGCTCTCGGAGCGGGCCTCAAGCGGCGAGTTGGCTGATTATGATGCGGCACTCGAGGCCGTGCGGGCGGGCAAACTTGCAGCGGAGGCAGCGGAGGCGTAAGCCAAGCGGGCGCGCGCTGCGCAAGGCCGATTGCTTCGTCTCGCCGCGCCGAACGCGCCAAAACCCTGATACGCCATTTCTTCGAAATGCCATTGAAAGCGACCTGATATGACTTCTGTTCCTGATCTGCTGCTGTTGCTCGCAATCCTGATGGTAATGGGGGCGTTTGCGGGGATTTTGGCGGGGCTCTTGGGGGTTGGCGGCGGCGTTGTTCTGGTGCCTGCCTATCTCGCGCTGTTCACGGCGGCGGGCTACGGCGAGGGCGAGATCATGCGGGTCTGCCTCGCGACGTCACTGGCCACGATTATCGTCACCTCCGCGCGATCGGTGATGGCGCATCACCGGAGAGGCGCGGTAGATTGGGATATTCTGCGCGGCTGGGCCCCCTATATCGGCGCGGGTGCGCTGGTTGGGGTGCTTGTGGTTTCACACCTGCCGTCGGAGACGCTCAAGCTGATTTTCGGGGTGCTGGTCACCGTGATCGCGCTCTATATGGCGCTGGGGAAAGCCGAATGGCGGCTGGCGGAGGAGATGCCAAAGGGCGTCGGGCGCGGGCTTTGGGCCGCGATGATCGGCTGTCTCTCGGTGCTGCTCGGGGTGGGGGGCGGATCGCTCGCAGTGCCGACCATGGCGCTGCATAACGTGCCGATCCACCGCGCTGTGGCGACAGCGGCAGGGTTTGGCGTGGCGATTGCGGTGCCCTCGGCGGTGGCCTTCTTGCTGACCTCTGTCCCCGGCGCGCCGCCCTACACGATCGGTGCGATCAATATCCCCGCCTTCATCATCACGATCTCGATGACATTGATCACAGCACCTTGGGGGGCCGCCCTAGCGCATCGTTTGAACCCCAAACCGCTCAAGCGGATCTTCGCGGGGTTCTTGCTCTTCGTCGCGCTGCGGATGCTCGTCAAAACCCTGCTGTGACTGCGTCCGTCAAAGCGGAAGCGCTGCGCTCTGCGCGTGATCGGACAACCGACAGGATCGTCTCGTGGAAGTCGTCGAAGAAGAAGACATGCCAGAATTTTGCATACTGCCCCAGCCGTGAACTGTCATAGGTCAATGTGGTAAGCGTTAGCCGCGTCTTCCCGCCCATATCCTCAACGCGATACTCGCCGGAAAGCACATCGAAATAGCGGCCACCAACGGTGATATGCGGGTCTTCGATCCCCTCTTCGATCCAGCCTTCGGGGAATTCGAAATCCCACGCGATGCGGCGGTCCTGCTCGAAAGCCGTGATCCGCTCATCAAACCGAACGCCATCCCCCCAATAGGAATGCCGGATCGCGCCCTCGGGGCGCTCTTCCCAAATCGCTTGGGTTGGCTTGGGCACGCCGAGCAGATGCGAGATCCGCGTGGGCATCTCATCGGGCGTAATATCGGGAATGGTCTTGAGCATCTCGAAGACAAGTGCCGGCGGCGCATTTATGAGAACGGTGTTTGAAATCGCGTAGGTTTGGGGCGGGACGGGGGCGATATCGAGTAAACCGAGCGCGAGCAGCGGGAGGGTCACCGCCATCAGTCGGGTTTGCGAGCGGCCGCGCCACCGCAGGACCAGAAGATAGAGGAGGCCGCCGACCAGCGTGCCGATGATGATCGGGAAAAGCGCCATTGCGACGCAGATCATGCCCTCCAAACCACTGATCAACGAGAGCGCCACGGCAAGCCACATCGTCCCGATCAGCCAAGCGAGGCTGGCACCAAAAGTCTTGAAGGTGTTTTGGGGTCGAAACCACATGATGATGAAGCCTGCAATCGCAGGAAACCCCAGCAAGAATAGCCAGCTTACCGTCTCGACCCCCAACCAGAGGGCGATCAGGTAAAGGCCAAGCGTCACGCAGGCCAGACTGACAGCGGGCAAAAAGATCTTGAAAAATGTAAGCGGCATAACTCGGGTTGGGCCTTAAGTCCGTGGGAATGAGATTTGGGCCAATCAAAAAACTGGAATTGGCGTGGCGATAAATAGGGGGCGAGGTATGTGCAAACAACGCCGAATATCGGGCCATAGCGGTTAAAAACGGCCGCTATTTGGCATCACCGCCCTGCCACTAAGCGGTTTACGCCAGCCCTTTATCAACCCGCTTCGCCGCATCCCAAAGCGCATCCATCTCCGCCAGATCGCTTTGATCGGGGGAGGAACCCTTTTCTTTAAGTTCGGCCTCGATATATTTGAACCTACGGGTAAATTTCTCATTCGCACCGCGCAATGCCGCCTCGGCATCGACGCCCAAATGCCGTCCGAGATTGACCATCACGAACATCAGATCGCCAAACTCCTCCGCGACTGCCTCTGGCCCGAGCGTGTCGCGCGCCTCGACCAGCTCGCGGGATTCCTCGACGATCTTGTCGAGTACCTCATCGGTCGAGGGCCAATCGAACCCGACCCGCGCCGCGCGTTTTTGCAGCTTGAGCGCGCGCAGCGCCGCAGGCAGGCCGAGCGCCACCCCGTCGAGCACGCCTTTTTCTTTCGTGGTGGCGCGCTCCGCTGCCTTGATCGCTTCCCAATCGGCGGTCTGCTGTTCGGCGGATTTCTCGCGGCTCTCATCGCCAAACACATGCGGGTGGCGGGCGATCATCTTGTCCGAGATCGCACGGGCGACGGAGGCGAAGGTGAAATGCCCCGATTCCGTGCCCATCTGCGCGTGATAGACGACCTGTAGCAGCAGATCGCCCAATTCGCCCTGCAACTCGCCCATCTCGCCGCGCGCGATTGCGTCTGCGACCTCGTATGCTTCCTCAATCGTATAGGGCGCGATGGAGGCGAAATCCTGCTCGATATCCCAAGGGCAGCCGTGATCGGGATCGCGCAGCGCTTCCATAATCGCCATCAGCCGCATCATCTGCCGCGCGCCATCCCCGCTTTGATCGAACACAAGCGGATCAAATCGGCCAGAGTCCGCAGTGGCCGCAAGCGCGGTGTCAATCTTCTGGGAAGCGGGCGAATTGGACATTGCGAAACCTCGGCAGGGGGGTGATTGTGACGCGACCCTACCCCCCGATTTATAAAGAAGTCCAGACATGCCCGTATTGAACCGTATCGCCGCCCTTGCCCCCGAAATGACCGAGTGGCGCCGGACGCTGCACCGGATGCCGGAGCTGGAATTCAACCTCCCCAAGACCTCCGCCTTCGTTGCCGCCAAGCTGCGCGAATTGGGGGTGGATGAGCTGCATGAGGGCATCGCGCGCAGTGGCATGGTGGCGCTGATCCATGGCCGCAAAGGGGGCGAGGAGGCCGTCAATCGTGGCAAGGTGATCGGGTTGCGCGCCGATATGGATGCGCTGCCGATTTCGGAGATGACCGGTGTGGAGTATGCCTCCGAGCATGAGGGGAAAATGCATGCCTGTGGCCATGATGGCCATACGACGATGCTCTTGGGCGCGGCGGCCTATCTCGCCGAGACGCGGAATTTCGAGGGCACGGTCGCGCTGATCTTCCAGCCCGCCGAGGAAGATGGCGGCGGCGCAGGGGTGATGGTGCAAGAGGGGATCATGGAGCGCTTCGGGATCCGCGAAGTCTACGCGATCCATAACGCGCCCGGTATGCCATTTGGCGAATTCGTCACCCGCGCAGGCCCCTATATGGCGGCGGTCGATACGGTGTGGATTGATGTAACAGGGCGCGGCGGACACGGGGCGATGCCGCAAGATTGCATTGATCCGGTGCCCGCGCTCGCGGCCATGGTCGGCGCGCTGCAAACCATTGCCTCGCGCAATATCTCGTCAAATGATGCGCTGGTGATCACCGTTACCCAGATCCATGCGGGCACCGCGACCAATATCATCCCCGAGACAGGGATGCTGTGCCTCACCGTGCGCAGTTTTGATCCCGAGATCCGTGATCTGGCGGAGCGTCGGATCCGCGAGATCGTGGCGGGGCAGGCGGCTGCCTTCAATGTCGAGGCGGTGGTGCGCTACGAGCGGCTCTATCCGCCCACGGTGAATGATGCCGATGCTGTGGCCTTTGCGGCTGAAGTCGCGCGTGAGATTTCCGGCGCGGTCGATACCGAGGGCGCGCGCGAGATGGGGGCGGAGGATTTCTCCTATATGCTGGAGGCGCGCCCCGGCGCGTATTTCTTCCTCGGCACAGGGCCGGGGGCGGGGCTGCATCATCCGGCGTTTGATTTCAACGACGAGATCGCCCCGATTGGAGCGAGCTTCTTCGCGCGGCTTGTCGAGCGAGCGTTGCCTATCGGGTAAGAGGTCTGCTGCCCGTGTCTGGGCGGCGGGGCGGGCTGCGAGGCGGGCGGCGGGGCGCTTAAGCTGGCATTGGCAGACCTCTGGCAGATCGGCGGCTGAGGCGCGGCGCGCGTCTTGGGGCTGCGCCGATCTGTCGCAAGCCCCGCGCTTTTGGTTTTTAAGGGCTGAGAGCGGAAAGCTCGGGGTGGCCCACGTGTTCCTTGCTTGGCGGCGCGAGGGCCGCACCCTGCGCAAGTGGTGCGTTTTGGTGCCACGGCGCTAATAAGCGGGCTGGTGCGTCAAAATTTCGTGCATCCGCCCGATAGGGGCTTGCAGATCCGTGGCGCGGGTATACCTGCAAAACGGTGACGCCTGACTTGCCTTCACCCTGAGGCGCGGATAGGGTTCGCCGCGATATTTGAGGGGGTTCCCCTCGTTGGACAAAGGCCCAAAAGAGGCCATAGGAAAGGACCATTCATGTTCGTCACCCCCGCTTTCGCGCAAGCCGCAGCCCCCGCCGCCGGTATGGGCGCGCTTGGCCAGTTTGTGCCGCTGATCCTGATCTTCGCGATCATGTATTTCCTGATGATCCGCCCGCAGCAGAAGAAAGCCAAACAGCATAAAGCGATGGTCGAAGCCCTGCGCCGTGGCGATGACATCATCGGCCAGAGCGGGATCCTCGGCAAAGTCTCGAAAGTAAACGATGACGGCTCGCTGGAAGTCGAAATCGCGTCGGGCGTGAAGGTCAAAATGATCAAATCCGCCGTGGCGCAAGTGGTTTCCAAAACCGAGCCTGCCGCGAACTGATCGCCCCAAGGCCCCGATCATTGGTCGGGGCTTTTTTCCCTTAGGCGCGCTTGCCCGCAGTCGGGCGTTGCGCGCTCTTTTCGTGACGGCGCAACCTGCGCCAAACGCCAGATGAGGCAAGCATGATTCAGATGCCCTTGTGGAAGCGGGTAATCGTTCTGGGGCTCGTTGCCCTAGGCGTGATCACCGCCGCCCCCAACCTGTTTTACGGCCGTGTCGAGATGCACAACGACGCTGTTGCACAGGCCGAAAAAGCCGGTTTCGAGACGCCAGAGCAAGCCACTGCCCGCGCGGCATGGCCCGATTACCTGCCGAGCGGGCTGGTCAATCTCGGCCTCGATCTGCGGGGCGGGGCGCATCTTCTGGCGGAGGTGCATGTTTCAGACGTGTATAAATCGCGGATGGATGGTCTCTGGCCAGAAATGCGTCGCGTCTTGGCCGCCGAACGCGCGACCATTGGCGCAGTGCGCCGCGCGCCTGGCCCGGATGGCGAGCTGCGGATCCAGATCGGTGAGCCGAGCCAGATGGCCCGTGCGATGGAGCTGGCGAAGACGCTGGCCTCGCCAGTTGTCTCGCTGACGGGTGTGGGCCAGTTGGATTACCAGATCACCGCCGAAAACGGCGAGCTGGTGATCCGTCTGTCAGACGCCGAGAAGGTTGCGACAGATACCCGCACGCTGCAACAGTCGCTCGAAATTATCCGCCGCCGCGTGGATGAGGTCGGCACCCGCGAGCCGACGATCCAGCGCCAAGGCGAAGACCGGATCCTGATTCAGGTTCCGGGCATCGGCTCTGCCGCCGAACTCAAGGCACTGATCGGCACCACTGCTAAGCTGACGTTCAACCCTGTGATCGGGCGCGGCACCAATCCGGATGCCGCACCGGGTCTGGGCAATATCATCGCGCCCTCTGCCGATGAGCAGGGGATCTATTACACGCTGGAAGATACGCCCGTTGTGACAGGCGAGGAACTCACCGATGCGCGCCCCGAATTCGATCAGAATGGCCGCCCCGCTGTGGGCTTCAAGTTCAACGTCTCGGGCGCCCGGAAGTTTGGCGATTACACGGGCGCGAATGTCGGCCAGCTCTTCGCCATCGTGCTCGATGGTAAGGTGATTTCCGCGCCGCAGATCCAAGCGCATATCACCGGCGGGTCGGGCATCATCACCGGCAATTTCACCGTGGAAAGCTCGACCAATCTCGCGGTCCTGTTGCGCGCAGGTGCTTTGCCGGCCGAGATGACCTTCTTGGAAGAGCGCACGATCGGGCCGGAACTGGGCCAAGACAGCATCGACGCAGGCCGCATCGCCTCGGTTGTCGGCCTCGGGCTGGTGATCCTGTTCATGATTGCCTGCTACGGTTTGTTCGGCACTTTCGCCTCGGTCGCCTTGCTGGTGAACGTCGCGATGATCTTCGGCATCCTATCGATGATCGGTGGCACGCTGACGCTTCCAGGGATCGCGGGGATCGTGCTGACCATCGGCATGGCCGTGGATGCCAACGTGCTGGTGTTCGAGCGGATCCGGGAAGAGCTGAAGACCGCGCGCGGCCCTGCGCGGGCGATTGAGCTTGGCTATGAAAAGGCAATGTCCGCGATTATCGATGCGAATATCACGACCTTCATCACCGCGATTATCCTGTTCGTTCTGGGCTCCGGCCCTGTGCGTGGCTTCGCCGTGACGCTGGCGATTGGTATTGTCACCTCGGTCTTTACCGCAATCTATGTCACCCGCCTGATGGTGGTGATCTGGTATGCGCGTAAACGTCCCAAAACGATCACCGTATAAGGGGAAAAGCCATGGCATTCCGTCTCCGTCTCGTCCCCGATGTAACGCATTGGGATTTCTTCAAACACCAGACCCTGACTCTCGGCTTCTCCATCGTGATGATGATCGCCTCGGTGGTCTTCGTTGCGATGAATGGGCTAAACTTCGGGATCGATTTCCGCGGCGGCACTACGATCCGCACGGAAAGCACGCAAGCCACAGATGTCGCTGAATACCGCGCTGCGCTCGATCCGCTCAACCTCGGGGATGTTTCGATCACCGAGGTCTTCGATCCCTCCTTCGGGGCCGATAAGCACGTGGCGATGATCCGCATTCAAGCCCAAGAGGGCGACGAGGCGATCACGCCGGAAGTCACCAATGCCGCCGAAGCCGCCCTCAAAACCGTTGATCCGGCGGTGGTCTTTGCCTCCGTTGAATCGGTGGGCCCGAAAGTCTCGGGCGAGTTGATTTCCACGGCGGTCTATTCGGTTTTGGCCGCGACCATCGCGATCTTGTTCTACATCTGGTTGCGGTTTGAATGGCAATTCGCCGTCGGCGCTGTCTTCGCGCTGGTGCATGACGTGCTGGTGACAGTCGGGATCTTCGCGCTGTTCCAGATCAAGTTCGATCTTACGATCATCGCGGCGCTGCTGACCATCCTAGGTTATTCGATCAACGATACGGTGGTGGTCTTCGACCGTCTGCGCGAAAACCTGATCAAATATAAAACCATGCCGCTCAAAGACGTGATGAACCTCGCCGTGAACGAGACCCTCTCGCGCACGGTGATGACCTCGGGCACCACGCTGATCGCGCTGATCTGCCTGTTGGTTCTGGGCGGCGACGTGATCCGTGGCTTCGTCTTCGCGATGACATGGGGCGTTGTGGTGGGCACCTATTCCTCGGTCTTCGTGGCCAAGAATATCGTGCTGATGATCGGCCTCAATCGCGATAAAAAGCCGAAAGACAGTGGCGAGGTCTTCTTCACCGAAGATCCCGAGCAACAGGCCAAAGACGCGGCGAAAGGCAGCAAGTAATGCCACTTCTCGATCCCGATTTCGGAAATGTCTTGCCGATTGACGGCTATGGTCCTGGGTTCTTCCGCGTGGGCGGCATCGTTCGCGCGGGGAACCTCCTGATCCATGCAGAGGGCGCGCAAAGCTGGGGTGGCTACGACGACACGGAGTCGCTCTTGCAATTCGGCTCGGGGATCGAGGTTCTGTTCCTCGGCACGGGGCCGGAGATCGCCTATCCGCCCGCCGCATTCCGGCGCAGGCTGGAGGAGGCGGGCGTATTCTTGGAACTGATGTCGACCCCCTCCGCCGCGCGCACCTATAACGTGCTTTTGTCCGAGGGGCGCAGCGTGGCGGCCGCTCTGATCGCGCTGCCCGGCGAGATCCCGACCGCGTGAGCCATGGATCCCGAACATCGCGCGTTCGGGATGACATATATCAAAGCCCGAACAGGGGATCCCGCCTATGGCAGAGCAGATGAGCCCTTCAGATCGCCCCGCCTTGACCCTGACCAATCTCGCCGTCACCCGCGGTGGGCGGGCGGTGCTGGAGGGCGTGAGCTTTACCCTCATGTCCGGCCGCGCGCTGGTGCTGCGCGGCGCGAACGGGATCGGCAAGACGACGCTTCTGCGCACCATCGCGGGGCTGCAACCTGCGCTGAGCGGCGAGATCACCACCCAAGCCGAGATCCCGCATGAGGCCATCGCCTATGCCGCCCATTCCGACGGGCTGAAATCCACCCTGACGACGCGCGAAAACCTTGCCTTCTGGGGCGCCGTATTCGGCAGTGATCGTGTCGAGACCGCGCTCGACCAAATGGCGCTGCGGCCGCTTGAACACCGCGCGGCGATGACCCTCTCCGCAGGCCAGAAACGCCGCCTCGGCCTCGCGCGGCTCTTGGTCAGCGGGCGGCCTGTCTGGGTGCTGGACGAGCCGACCGTCTCGCTCGATGCGGGCTCGGTTGCGCTCTTCGCCCAGAGCCTTCGCGCGCATTTAAGGCTTGGCGGCGCGGCGCTGATTGCCACCCATATTGAACTGGGGGTGGCAGAGGCCGAGGTGCTCGATCTGACGCCGTTCAGGGCGCGCGCGCCAGAGGATGGTGGTATCAGCGGTGGATTTGACGAGGCATTCATATGAGCGGCCCCCAGATCATCCGCGCGCGACTGGCAGAGGGTTTGCCTCCGGCGGGGATATTTTTGCTCTCTGGAAGGGGCGGTTTTGCCAAAAGCGGCATCGGTTCCTCAGAGGTAAAATATCCCCCGCGGAGCGTCGCCATTGGCCAGCTTTCGGGAGCTTGTGCATGATCGCGCTGTTGATACGGGATTTGCGGCTCGCGCTGCGGGCGGGGGGCGGCTTTGGCTTGGGTCTCGCGTTTTTCCTGATCGTGGTTGTGCTGGTGCCCTTCGGAGTTGGGCCTGAGGGCGCGATTCTCGCGAAAATAGCGGCGGGAGTGCTTTGGGTTGGCGCGCTTTTGGCGTGCCTACTCTCGCTGGATCGGATCTTCGCGCTCGATTATGAGGATGGCTCGCTCGATCTTCTGGCGACGGCGCCGATCCCGATGGAAGGGGTTGTCGCGATCAAGGCGCTGGCGCATTGGTTGACGACCGGATTGCCCTTGGTGATCGCGGCACCGCTGTTTGGGGTGTTGTTGCATCTGGAGGGGCAGGCGGCGTTCTGGCTGACGCTTTCTTTGGCGATTGGCACGCCCGCGCTTTCGATCTTGGGGGCCTTTGGCGCGGCCTTAACCGTGGGCTTGAAGCGCGGCGGGCTGTTGCTCTCGCTGCTGGTGCTCCCGCTCTACATGCCGACGCTGATTTTCGGGGCGGAACTGGTGCGGCGCGGGGCCGACGGGCTGCCCATCGGGGTGGCGCTGGCGATGCTGGGCGCGATCACCGCTTTCACCCTCGCGATCATCCCCTTTGCCGCCGCCGCCGCGATCCGCGTCAATCTGCGCTAGAGACTTGCGCGCGCCATGTGCTAAACGGGCCGCGAAACAGGAGAAGTTTGCTCGATGTCGATCTGGGAATATGCCAACCCAAAGAAATTCATGCAGACCTCTGCAAAGATCCTGCCCGTGGTCGCCCCGCTGGCGGCGCTGTTGCTGGTGGTCGGGTTGCTCTGGGGGTTCTTCTTCACGCCTGAGGATTACAAGCAGGGATCGACGGTGAAGATCATCTATCTCCATGTGCCCGCCGCGATGATGGCGATCAATATTTGGGTGATGATGCTGGTGGCCTCGCTGATCTGGCTCGTGCGTAGGCATCATGTCTCGGCCTTGGCGGCAAAGGCGGCGGCGCCTGTTGGAATGGTGATGACGCTGATCGCGCTGATCACCGGCGCGATTTGGGGCGAGCCGATGTGGGGGACATGGTGGGAATGGGATCCGCGGCTGACCTCCTTCCTGATCCTGTTCCTGTTCTACCTCGGCTATATGGCGCTGTGGTCCGCGATCGAGGATCCCGATACGGCGGCGGATCTGACGGGGGTGCTATGCCTTGTCGGCTCCGTCTTTGCGATCCTGTCGCGCTATGCGGTGAATTTCTGGAACCAAGGTCTGCATCAGGGCGCATCGCTGTCGCTCGATAAGGAGCAGCATGTTGCAGATGTTTTCTGGTATCCGCTGATGATGTCGATTGGCGGGTTTATCCTGTTGTTTGTCACTCTGGTGTTGCTGCGCACACGCACGGAAATCCGGCTGCGCCGATTGGCGGCGCTACAAGCGCGGGAGCGGTTTGAATGATCGATCTGGGCAAATATGCGGGCACGGTTCTGGCCGCTTACGGGGCGTCTTTGGCGCTGATCGCGGGTTTGGTGCTGGCAACGCTGTGGCGCGGCCGCAAGGCGCGGCGGGCATTGGAGGCGCAGGAGGCGCGCGCACGCAAGGCAAAGGCGGGTGGCGACGCCCAGGGCAAGGAGCACGCCAATGGCTAAATGGGGCATGATCGCGCCGCCGGTGATTTTCGCGGCGCTGGCGGGGGTGTTTATCTGGGGGATGGGGCGGGAGAACCCCAATGATCTGCCCTCCGTGCTGATCGGCCAACCCGCGCCAAAGGTGATTGTGGAGCCGATGTCGGGGCAGGTGCCGTTCACCGCCGAGACGCTGGCGCAGGACCGGGTGAAGCTGGTGAATTTCTGGGCCTCGTGGTGCGCGCCTTGCCGTGTGGAGCACCCCAATCTGGAACTTCTGGCGGGCGAGGGCCTCCCGATCTACGGGATCAATTACAAGGATGACGCGCAAAAGGCGCAAGGCTTCCTTGATGAGCTTGGCTCGCCCTATACCGCGCTTGGCGCGGATCCGAAGGGCAAGATGGCACTGGAATGGGGCGTCTACGGCGTGCCGGAAACCTTTGTCGTGGACGGCGAGGGCAAGGTGCTTGCGCGGTTTGCGGGTCCGTTGACGCAGCGGGTGATTGCCGAGCGCTTGCGCCCTGTGTTGGAGGCGGCGGCGAAGACGACGGCGCCGTAACGCCAAGCCTGTGCGCTAATGCCATGCCCGATTGCTGTCTCGGGTGATCGGGCAGGGGCCGATGGGGGCGTCGCGATGATTGGCGCGCCGGACCATAGCGGGCAAGAGGATTAGATCAAAGAGCAGCCACGCGCCAATGAGCGCGAGGAAGGCATATCCCGCGCCCGAAAGCGTGATCAGCCCGATAAGCGTGAGCACAAGCTGTGTCGCGGCACTTGTGCCGAGGCCAAGATAGAAGCGATGCGCCCCGAACAGCCCCAGCAACACGCCGTAAGCATAGGCGCGACGCAGGGATTTTGGGGCATCTTCGCCGGAATCATTTAGCCCGAGCATTAAAGGTATCCTCACGATTCGTATTTATCGGGGTCCGGTATCGCGGGGCGCGATGGCGCATTTCGGGCCAATAATGTGGCGGTTTTGTGGGTGGTTAACGCTGGGTAAACAATCGGGCATTCTCGGCAGGATTGGGCCGTTTATAGGTGAACACGCATATAAAAATGCCCCGCGAAACCGCGGGGCATTTTCCAGTTCATAACACTCGATCCGAGCGTCTCGAAGGCCGCTTAGGACTTCGCGAGATTGCGCAGCACGTAGTGCAACACGCCGCCGTTTTCGAGATATTCGATCTCGACAGCGGTATCGATCCGCGATTTCAACTCGATCGTTTTCACGGTGCCGTCCTTGAACGTGATCGTGCAAGGCACGATCGAGAGCGGGGTGATCTTGCCTTCCAGCCCTTCGATCGTCACCACCTCGTCGCCCGTCAGGCCGAGCGATTTGCGGGTGTCGCCGCCGGTGAATTCGAACGGAACAACGCCCATGCCGATCAGGTTGGAACGGTGGATCCGCTCGAAGCTCTCTGCGATGACCGCTTTGACGCCGAGCAGGTTGGTGCCCTTTGCCGCCCAGTCACGCGAGGAGCCTGCGCCGTATTCCTTGCCGCCGAAGATGACCAACGGCGTGCCGTTGGCTTCATAGTCCATCGCGGCATCGTAGATCGAGGTCTGTTCGCCGTTCGGGCCTTTGGTGTAGCCACCCTCGACGCCGTCCAGCATCTCGTTCTTGATGCGGATGTTGGCGAAGGTGCCGCGCATCATGACTTCGTGGTTACCACGGCGCGAGCCGTAGGAGTTGAAGTCTTTCGGCGCGACCTGACGCTCGGCGAGGTATTTCCCTGCCGGGGTTGTCGGCTTGAACGAGCCAGCGGGCGAGATGTGATCGGTGGTGATCATATCGCCGAGGATCGCCAGAACGCGCGCATCGCGGACGTTGGAGATCGTGCCGGCTTCCTTCGCCATACCGCGGAAATACGGCGGGTTCTGGATATAGGTCGACGTCGCTGGCCAATCGTAGGTTTCCTCGTCCGAGGTTTCCACGGATTGCCATTTCTCGTCGCCTTTGAACACATCCGCGTATTTCGACAGGAAAGCTTCGCGCGTCACGGTGCGCTCCACCAGCTCTGCGATTTCCGCATTGGTCGGCCAGACGTCTTTCAGATACACCGGATTGCCATCTTTGCCGATGCCGAGCGGCTCGGTGGTGATGTCGATGTTCATATCGCCTGCCAGCGCATAGGCCACGACGAGCGGGGGCGATGCGAGGTAGTTGGCGCGAACGTCCGGCGAGATCCGGCCTTCAAAGTTCCGGTTGCCCGAGAGAACAGCCGTTGCGATGAGGTCACCCTCGTTGATCGCAGAGGAGATTTCCGGCTGAAGCGGGCCGGAGTTCCCGATGCAGGTCGTGCAGCCATAGCCGACAAGGTTGAAGCCGATCGCGTCGAGATCTTCTTGCAGGCCAGCGGCCTCCAAATATTCCGACACAACTTGGCTACCAGGGGCCAGCGAGGTTTTCACCCAAGGCTTGCGGTTCAGGCCAAGCGCGCGCGCTTTGCGGGCCACAAGACCAGCGCCGATCATCACATAGGGGTTCGAGGTGTTGGTGCACGACGTGATCGAGGCGATCACAACCGAACCGTCGCGCAGCGCGTAATCTTCGCCTTTGACGGCTTGGGATTTGCGCGCGTCATGCGGTTGCACTGGCGCGGGGCCTTCGGAGGCCATCTTTTCGGCAGCCTTACCGGTGTCGATCCCGCGGTAGTCAATCACGACATCCATGAAGGCGGTCGATGCGCTTGTCAGTGCCACGAAATCTTGCGGGCGCTTGGGGCCGGAGATTGCGGGCACGATGGTGCCCATATCGAGCTCCAGGGTCGACGAGTAGACCGGTGCGTAATCCGCCCCGCGCCAGAACCCGTTTTCCTTCGCGTAAGCTTCCACCAGCGCGATACGGTCTTCGTCGCGGCCGGTTTGGCGCAGGTAGCGCAGGGTCTCGTTGTCGATCGGGAAGAAGCCGCAGGTCGCGCCATATTCCGGTGCCATGTTGGCAATAGTGGAGCGCTGTGCGATCGGCAGAGTGTCGAGGCCTTCGCCGTAGAATTCGACGAATTTACCAACAACGCCGTGTTTGCGCAGCATCTCAACCACTTTGAGCACGAGGTCGGTGCCGGTGGTGCCTTCCATCAGCTCGCCCGAGAGCTTGAAGCCCACGACTTCCGGAATCAGCATCGAGATCGGCTGGCCAAGCATCGCGGCTTCTGCCTCGATGCCGCCCACGCCCCAGCCCAGAACCGCAAGGCCGTTGACCATGGTGGTGTGGCTGTCGGTGCCCACAAGCGTATCAGGGTAGGCAACTTGCTCGCCGTTTTGATCGGTGTCGGTCCAAACGGTTTGCGCGAGGTATTCCACGTTCACCTGGTGGCAGATACCGGTTCCGGGGGGCACAACGCGGAAGTTGTTAAAGGCGCCTTGGCCCCATTTCAGGAATTGGTAGCGCTCCATGTTGCGCTCGTATTCGAGATCCACGTTTTTCTGGAAGGCGCGCGGGTTGCCGAATTCGTCGATCATCACCGAGTGGTCGATCACGAGGTCGACGGGCACCAGCGGGTTGATCTTCTTCGCGTCGCCGCCAAGTGCTTTGATCCCGTCGCGCATCGCGGCGAGGTCGACCACGGCGGGAACGCCGGTGAAGTCCTGCATCAGAACGCGGGCAGGGCGGTAGGCGATCTCGCGTGCGCTCTTGCCGCCTTGTTTCGCCCAGTCGCCGAAGGCTTTGATGTCGTCGACGGAGACGGTGAAGCCGTCATCCTCGAAGCGCAGCATGTTCTCGAGCACGACTTTCAACGAAGCGGGCAGCTTCGAGAAATCGCCCAAGCCTGCGTCTTGCGCGGCGGGAATCGAGTAATAAGCAATGGATTTGCCACCAACCGTTAGCGAACGGCGGGTTTTGGCGGTGTCTTTACCGGTAAAGATGGTCATGTGGAGGAGCCTCCCTTTGGCATGATAGGGGTGTCGCTGGCATGCTTTTGCCTGATTGGGAGGAGTCGTTCAAGGGGTCAGCGCTTCTTTTGTATGCGAATGTATACTGTTTTGTGAAAAAACCCGAGCCAGCTTCGGAAACGCGACGCTGACGCTGTGTGATCGCGGTGCAGCATGCGGCGAAATGGGCTGTGCAAGGGATCTTGCCGGCGCGTGGTGCTGACGGGTGGCCGATGGACTCGGGCTCGGCAATCTCGGCGGGTGAGGGGGCAGATGACACAATGGCTCAACCTCGCCCAAGCGTGCCATCAAGGCCGCTCGTCTCAATCAAGACCGTCTTCAGGGCCTGGACCTCGAAGCCGCACCGCGTCATTCAGCGGTGTTCCGACCGTGCGGCGACAGCCCGCCGGGCGCGTCGCAGTCACTGTGACATTCAAGCCAGCTTAGCGGATTGTGTAACACTGGCTCGCAAAACCTTGATTGGCAAACTGCAGGGGGGGCGGGTAGGTAGACATATCCCGATCAGCGAGCCACGTGAATGACCTTTTCAATGACAGCCATTGCACGCCCCACCATTCCGTCGCCTTCCGGTTTTGGCGCGGGTGTCGGGCCGATGCGCTTGGCTGTCAACTTTGTGACTGCGGCGCTGGTGACGGCAGCCCTTGGGCTGATGCCGATGGCAGCACAGGCGCAAGATGGCGGCGGTGTTGCGGGTGTAACGGCTGATAGTAGCGCTCCGGCAACCGGCGCGGCCACCACGGCGCGCGGGGACGCCCCGATGCGAGAGCTGATGGGCCCGCAAGCTGAACGGAGCGCCACGTTAGGCAATGAGGTCAACGAATTGCTGCGTGCGCTCGATGCGGCGCTATCTTCGCAAGATCCGACTGAGACCGGGGCGCAAATCCCGACGCAACCCGTAGCTTCAGGCGTTTTGCTCGAACTCTATACCTCGCAGGGCTGCGCCGCTTGCCCGCCTGCGGATCTGATGCTGGCCGCTCTCGCGGGGCGCAAGGATGTGTTCCCGCTGGCACTACATGTGGATTATTGGGATTATCTCGGCTGGAAAGATCCCTTTGCCATGCCCGAGTTTACGGCCCGCCAGAAGAATTATGCCCGCGCCCGCGGGTCTCGTACAATCTACACGCCGCAGTTGATTGTCGCTGGCGCGGATGAGTTGACCGGACCGACCGCAGATCAAGTTGACACGATGATTTCTTCGGCGAAATCCAAACTCGGTCAGGTGCAGTTGCGTCTTGGTAAGAGCGATGCGGGGTACCGCGTTGAGATGAGTGCCCAGCCGCCGCTGTCGCAGGGGGCTGTCGTGCAGATCGTGCGCTATATCCCTGAAGCGCAAGTGGAAATCCTGCGTGGCGAGAATGCGGGTAAGGTGATGGATTACGTTAACATTGTCACCGCGTGGCACGCCGTTGCCGATTGGGACGGGGTGAAACCGATGGCGATGAATGTTGCGCTGGACGGGCCTGAGCCTGCGATCTTGATCGTGCAAGAGGCGATTCCGGGGCGCAAGAAGCCGCTACCCGGGGCGATCAAAGCCGCGATCCGCCTTCAGTGATCCACTAAAATCTTTTAAAATCAGTTTTCTGTCGAGCGATCTTTATGTCGTTTGTTCGGGCATGCCGGCTGGCGGTCTCCCGTTGGTTTTCCAGCGGCGATGGATCCAGAACCATTGCTCGGAATGGGCACGCACTTGCCGCTCCAGACTGTCGTTGAGCGCTTGGGTCATTTCTCCCGCAGTGCTATGCGCAATCGGTGCCTCGACGATCAACTCGTAATGCCCGTCGTCATCCAGCCGCAGCCCGTAGACCGGCACCAGCAAGAGCCCGTATTTCAGCGCCATATCCGCCGCCGAGGTGGCAGTGCGAGCAGGGCGGTTGAAAAAGCGGAAGACGGGATATTTTGAGGAATGCACGTCGATTAGCATCCCCAACATCCCGCCATCGCGCACGAAGCGGATCATCTCGGCCAGCCCTTTGCGATCATCGGCAGGGATGATCGGCTGTGAAATCTCGCCAATCGTGCGGCGGTAATGGGCGTTGAAATACCGATTCCCGAACGGCCGATAGAGGCCCCCCACCTTGAAACCGCGCGCGTCGAGCACGGCGCGGGGCACGTCGTAATTGCCGAAATGGCCCGAGACGAGGATGACACCCTGGCCTTTGACCATCGCCTCTTGCAGCGCGTCCCAGCCTGCGCCGGTGATCACGGCATTGGCGGCACGGGATTTGAACGCAGCCCCCGAATAAATCTCGATCAAGGTGCGCCCTGCATTGGCAGGCACCACGCGCATCATCCGGCGCACCTCGGCCTCTGGCATCTCGGGGTAGATCAGGGCCAGATTGTCGCGCACCCGCTTATCCCAGCCCGCCAGCGGCGCGATCACGCGGCTGGTGATCCATCCCACCGTGCGCAGCCGTGCCCGCCAAGGCAGCAGCTTTGCGCCCTCCACCACGCCTCGCAGCACGATATTCGTCGCATATTCACGCGCGGAGAATTCGGGATGGGAGTCAGCTTTGGTGGGAAGGGGGTTTGACACGCGATATCCTTTGCTTGGCCCACAGATAGGCACGCTGCGGGGCAATCTCAAGCCCTCGCTGCCCTGCTCTTGACACCCGAAAAGCAAAAGGCCCCGCGCAGCGCACGGGGCCCTTCACTGTCATGTCTCACATCAGAGCAGCGCTTTGACCTTCTCGACGATCGCTTCAGGGGTGATCCCGAATTTTTCGTAGAGTTGATCTGCCGGAGCGGAGGCACCGAAATCATCCATGCCCACGAAGCCGGATTTCTTCTCGGAGCCGCGCTCGCCCATCAGGTAACGATCCCACGGCTGACGCACAGCGGCCTCAACAGCCACACGCACAGCGCCTGCGGGCAGGACTTTGCGGCGATAGGCTTCGTCTTGCGCCGCGAACAGCTCCATGCAGGGCATCGAGACCACACGGGTGCCAATGGCTTGAGCTTGCAGCAGATCGCGGGCCTTCATCGCGATTTCCACTTCCGAGCCTGTCGCCATCAAGATCACCTGACGCTTGCCATCCGCCTCTTGCAGCACATAGCCGCCTTTTGCGGTGAGGTTCTGCGCGGTGAATTTCGTGCGCAGCAGCGGCAGGTTCTGGCGCGAGAGCGCGAGCACCGAGGGCGTGGTCTCGGTGGTCATGGCCAGTTCCCAAGCTTCCGCTGTCTCGATGATATCGGCAGGGCGGAAGGTCCATGTGTTGGGCGTCGCGCGGCAGATCGCGAGATGCTCCACCGGCTGGTGGGTCGGGCCATCTTCGCCAAGCCCGATCGAATCGTGGGTCATGACATAGACGGTCGGCACTTCCATCAGCGCCGAAAGACGCATCGCACCGCGCGCGTAATCGGTGAAGCAGAAGAAGGTGCCGCCGTAAGGGCGAACCCCGCCATGCAGCCACATGCCATTCATCGCCGAGGCCATCGCGTGCTCACGGATGCCGTAATGGATGTAACGGCCCGCGCGGTTTTCCGCGTTAAACACGCCCATGTCTTTGGTTTTGGTCAGGTTCGAACCGGTGAGATCGGCAGAGCCGCCCAGCGTTTCGGGAACCGCGCCATTGACCGCACCCAGCACCATCTCGGAGGCCTTACGGGTTGCAACTTTCGGTGCAGCCTCGGTTTGCTCTTTCTTGAAGGCGCGAATGGCCTGCGCGAGCTTTTTCGGCGCGGTGCCTGCCATCTGGCGGGTGAACTCGGCCTGTTTGGTCGCCGAGAGAGTCGCGAGACGGGCTTCCCATGCGATACGGGCGGCCGCGCCGCGGGCGCCGATGGTTTCCCATTCGGATTTGATCTCCGCGGGGATCTCGAACGCGCCGAAGTCCCAGCCGTAGATCTCTTTGGTGGCGGAGATTTCGGTATCGCCAAGCGGCGAACCATGGGCCGAATAGCTATCAGCTTTGTTGGGCGAGCCGAAGCCGATGATGGTTTTGCAATCCACCAGAACCGGACCCTTGGCCTTTTTGGCCTCGGTCAGCGCGCGGTCGATATCTTCGGGATCGTGGCCGTCGCAATGCAGCACCGTCCAGCCGGATGCCGCAAAGCGGGCGCGCTGGTCTGTTTTATCGGCAACCGAGACGCGGCCATCGATGGTGATGTCATTGTTGTCCCACAGAACAACGAGGTTCGAGAGCTCTTGCATCCCCGCAAGGCCGATGGCCTCTTGGCTGATGCCTTCCATCAGGCAGCCGTCGCCGCAGATTACCCAAGTGCGGTGATCGACGACGCGCTTGCCGAAACGCGCCTGCAGAGATTGCTCTGCCATCGCGAAGCCAACCGAATTGGCGATCCCTTGGCCGAGCGGGCCGGTGGTTGTCTCAATCGCGTCCACAAGGAAGTTTTCGGGGTGGCCAGCCGTCAGCGCGCCCATCTGACGGAAGTTCTTGATCTGGTCGAGCGTGATCTGCTTGTCGCCGACAAGATAGAGCAGCGCGTAGATCAGCATCGAGCCATGGCCGGCCGACAGGATGAAACGGTCGCGGTCGGCCCATTTCGGCGCGGAGGCGTCAAATTTCAGGTGGTTGCGGAACAGCACAGTGGCGACATCGGCCATGCCCATCGGCATGCCAGGGTGGCCGGAGTTCGCCGCCTGCACGGCGTCCATCGCAAGGGCGCGGATCGCGGAAGCGAGCTTCCAATGGTCGGGGTGTTGGGCGCGGAGCGTTGCGATATCCAAGGGCTCTTCCTCTTCGTGAACAGATGCGCGATAGGCCGCGTGTTTGCGGTAACGGCGATGATTGCTGCCGCACTGATAGCAGGCTGTGGCCCAAGATCAAGCGTGCCGCCCAAGTGGTTGATCGAAAAGGGGGGGCGAAGGCTTGCGAATTGCGTAAACTAGGGCGAGTTATGCGGAGGGTGTGGACGATTCGCGCCCCCTGAAACGCAACCGGCTGAACCGGAGGCAGGCAGAATGAACGAGATTGCCGAATATGAACGGCGGATAAGCGAAGCGCTGAGCCGCATCGCCTACGGAATTGAAACGCTGCAAGCGCGGCCCCAAGCCTTGCCCGATGCGCCTGCATCGGATCGCGTGACATGGGATACCGAGGTCTATGGGACCGAACCTTTGACTGAGGCGGCCCCCGTTGCCCATGCCTATGTCGAGCGGGCCCCCGCAGCGACCGAGCCCGGTGAGGGGGGGATGGATGCGCTTCAGGCAGAATTGAAAGCCGAACGCGAGGCCAATTTTCAGCTCTCCGAGCGCGTGCGGGCGATCCGCGAGAAGCAGGAAGCGACAGAGGCCGCGTTGGAGCGCAAGCTGGGCAAGGCCACGCGTCTTGCCGAGGCTGCAACAACCGAGATCGCGCGGCTCAAACGCGCCAATGCGGATTTGATCGCGCTGAACGGCGCGCTCACTTCAGCGGCTGGCACGGTGGATCCGCATCTGGTCAACCGCAGCATGCAGGCCGAACTGGAAGCCCTGCGCGCGGCCCGTGCCGCAGAGGCGCAGGAACTGGCGGAGCTGATCCTCGCGCTGGAGCCGCTCGCGGCGGCGGCCGTGGGGGAGATAGATCCGGCGGCGGAGCAAAAGGAGGCCACCGATGCCTGAGTTGAAAATCACCATCGGCGGGCGAACTTTTGAGGTCGCGTGTCAGGACGGCGAGGAACATTTCCTGCAATCGGCAGGTCAGATGCTCGATGCCGAGGCGCAGGTCTTGATCGGCTCGATCGGGCGGATTCCCGAGGCGCGGATGCTGTTGATGTCGGGGCTAATGCTGGCGGATAAAACCGCAGGGCTCGAAGATCAGTTGCGCGAGGAGAAAGCCCGCACGCAGGCGTTGGAGGCCGCATTGCAAGACGCGCGCGCCAATCCCGCGACGGTGGAAGTGGCGGTGATCCCGCCCCATATCGCCGATACGATGGCCGAGCTTGCCGCGCGCGCCGAGGCGATTGCGGAGAAGATCGACGAGCTGGAGTGACGCTCCGCGCTGACGGATATCGGGGCCTCCGGCGGGGATATTTATCCTCTCTGGAAGCGCAAAAAGACACACCCGAATTGCGTTTCCCCGAATTGCGTTTCCACAGAGCGTAAATATCCCCCGCGGAGCGATCTGTCGTCAGCCAAACCCTCTCGAGGTCGACACTTAAAAAAACGCGCGCCAAATCCGGCGCGCGTTTTTGTATTCCATTTGATCTTAAGGACTTACTCGGCGGCCTTCATCTTGAAACCTTTGTCGAGTTGGTCTTGCGGCGAAATCGGATATTCGCCCGAGAAGCAGGCATCGCAATATTGCGGGCAGCTTTTGTTGCGGCCCTCGGCCTCGCCCGCAGCACGGTAGAGCCCGTCGAGCGAGATGAACTTCAAGCTGTCCACGCCGATCCAATCGCGCATCTGCTCTTCAGTCATATTCGCCGCCAGTAGCTTGTCGCGGTCCGGTGTATCGACGCCGTAGAAGCACGGCCAAGCGGTGGGGGGCGAGGCGATGCGGAAGTGCACCTCTGCCGCGCCCGCGTCCAGAATCATTTCCTTGATCTTGCGTGAGGTGGTGCCGCGCACGACTGAGTCGTCCACGAGGATCACACGTTTGCCCTTGATCAACGCGCGGTTCACATTCAGCTTGAGGCGCACGCCCATATTGCGAATGTGATCTGTCGGCTCGATAAAGGTCCGGCCCATATATTGGTTGCGGGTGATGCCGAGGGCGAAGGGAATGCCCGATTCCTGACTGAAACCGATCGCCGCAGGCGTGCCTGAATCGGGCACGGGGCAGACGAGATCGGCCTCGACGGGCGCTTCGCGGGCCAGTTCCACCCCAATCTGATGGCGGGTCTCATAGACCGAGCGGCCGCCGATCAAGCTGTCAGGACGCGAGAAATACACATGTTCGAAGATGCAGAACCGGCCTTTAGAGGGGCCGAAGGGGCGGCTGGTCTCGATCACGCCATCCTGAATGACCACCATCTCGCCCGGCTCGATTTCCCGCACGAATTTCGCGCCGATGATATCGAGGCCGCAGGTTTCCGAGGAAAGCACATAGCCTTTGTCGCCGATCCGGCCCAGCACGAGCGGGCGGACGCCGAGCGGATCGCGCACACCGATCAGCTTGGTGCGGGTCATCGCGACGATGGAGAAGGCACCTTCCACGCGGCGCAGCGCATCCGCGATCCGCTTGGCATGGGCTTTCTGGATCGAGCTGGCCATCAGGTGAATGATACATTCCGAATCCGAGCTGGATTGGAAAATCGCACCGCGCTCAATGAGTTCGCGCCGCAACGCATCGGCATTGGTGAGGTTTCCGTTATGCGCGATGGCCGCGCCGCCCATCGAGAATTCGCCGAAGAACGGCTGCACGTCGCGGATCGCAGCGGCCTTGGAACCTGCCGTGGAATAGCGCACATGGCCGATGGCCAGTGAGCCGGGCAGGGTTTCCATCAGCGAGGCTTTGGTGAAGTTGTCGCGGACGTAGCCGAAACGATGGGCAGAATTAAAGCCCTTCTCGGCATCATGGACGATGATCCCGCCCGCTTCTTGGCCACGGTGCTGCAAAGCATGCATCCCGAGGGCAACGAAATTGGCGGCATCGGACACGCCGATTACACCGAACACACCACATTCTTCCTTGAGTTTGTCGTCATCGAACGGATGCGACAAGAACTTGGCTGGCGAGTGCTTGCACGAGGTCATCGGCGGCTCTCCTGAGGCTTGAGGATATGGCGCCCGTGTAAAGGATGCGCGGCCCAGTGTCACGCCCTCACAGAGGCATTTCGTCATCTATTCGTCATCCTCGGTTTGTCGAGGGGGCGCGGCCAGAATTCTGCGCAAAGCCGTTATGCAAAAAGCCGCAGCGGGGCTGCGGCTTTCTACGTGATTTCGCTATGGGCCTTAGTTTGCGGCGGGCGCAGTTGCGGGCGTTGTGGGGGCCGTCACGGGCGTCGCGGGGGCCGCACAGCTCGAGATCAGCTGCTCATAGCGCGCAACGATCCAACCCGGTGCATCATCTGGCATCGTGCCTTCCACGCGGTCGCCCACGTTCGAGAAGATCTTGGCCGAGCGCGAGGCATCCACCATGGCGACCGAGTTGACGCCGATCACCTGATCATAGAGCGCGAAGGCGACGGCCACGATCAACACGCCGCGAATGACGCCGAAGAGGAAGCCCAAGCCTTGGTCGACCGCCGAGAGGGCCGAGCGCGAAATGACCGAGGAAAACAGCGGTGTGATCAAGCCTGCAACAATGAGTGCTACGGCGAAGACCGCCGCGAAGCCGCCCACGGTCGCCAGCTCACAGCTATCGCCGATCACTTTATTGATCACCGGAATCTGCGCGATCAAGGGACGCGCGGCATCGGCAAAGACAAAGCCAACGACAGCCGCTGCAACCCAGCCCAGAATCGAAAGTGCCTCGCGCACGAATCCTCGGCTATAAGCGAGGATCGCGGAGATCACGATGATCCCTGCGACGATCGCGTCGATAATGGTGAAGCCGTCCATGCGTATCTCTCCCCGAGACGGGGCCGCACGCCACGGATCACCCCGCGCCGAACATATCCCCAACAAAAGTCACAAGATCAGGCAATTTGGTAATGCCCATCCCCGGTCCGCCCTCAGCCTTTGTGCCATCGGGCGCGATTGCCCGTGAGAAACCAAGTTTTTCCGCTTCTTTCAACCTATTTTCCGCCTGACCGACCGGTCTAAGGGCGCCGGAGAGGGATATTTCTCCGAAAATCACCATCTCGCGCGGCAAAGCCACATCCTCGCGCGCGGAAAGCAGCGCGGCGGCCAGCGCCAGATCGGCGGCAGGCTCTTGCACGCGCATCCCGCCCGCGACGTTGAGGAACACATCAAGGCCGGTGAAGGGGATGCCACAACGGCTCTCCAACACGGCGAGGATGGTCGAGACACGGCCCGAGTCCAGCCCGACCACGGTGCGGCGCGGCGAGGACAGGGTGGAGGGGGCGACGAGGGCTTGGATCTCGGTGAGCACAGGGCGCGTGCCCTCAATGCCCGCAAACACCGCCGATCCGGGCTGCGGCTGCGCCCGCTCGGACAGGAACAGCGCGGAGGGGTTGGCGACCTCTGCCAGACCGCCCCCCGTCATCTCGAAGACGCCGATCTCCGAGGCGGGGCCAAAGCGATTTTTCACCGCGCGCAGGATGCGGAACTGATGCCCGCGCTCGCCCTCGAAATAGAGCACGGTATCGACCATATGCTCGACAACGCGCGGCCCTGCGATCTGGCCCTCTTTGGTGACATGGCCGACCAAAACCACCGCCGTGCCACGGGTTTTCGCAAAGGTCACCAATTCATGGGCGCAGGTGCGGACTTGGCTCACCGAGCCGGGGGCGGCCTCGACCATATCGGCCCACATTGTTTGAATCGAATCGATGATCACCAGATCGGGGCGCTCAGCCTCCAAGGTGGTGAGAATATCGCGCAGATTGGTCTCCGCGCCCAGCATCACCGGCGCATCCGCCAGCCCGAGGCGTTGCGCGCGCATGCGCACCTGCGCCGAGGCTTCCTCGCCGGAAATATACATGCATTTCAAGCCCATGCGCGCGAAACTTGCGGCGGCTTGCAACAGCAGCGTGGATTTCCCGATCCCGGGATCGCCGCCGACCAGAATCGCCGAGGCCGCGACCAAGCCGCCGCCCAATACTCGGTCCAGTTCCGGCATGCCGGAGAGGGTGCGCGGCGGCGGGGCCTCCTCATGCGCCAGCGTCGAGAGCGGGATCACCTTGCCCTTATGCGCGCCGAGCGATTTGGAACCGGGCCCAGCCGAGAGCGGCTTCTCCTCGACGATGGAGTTCCATTCGCCGCAGGCATCGCATTTGCCGCTCCATTTCTTATGGACAGCGCCGCAGGCGGAACAGGTGAAGGCGGAGGAGGGTGATTTTGCCATGCGTCTTTGTGCGGGAACAAGAGGGGAACGTCAAGCGGTTTGGCAGAGGGAGGATGCCTCCGGCGGGGATACTTAGGCTCTCTGGAAACCCTAGATTTGCGTTTCCTCAGAGTGGCAAATATCCCCGCCGGAGGCTCCGCGCTTACCCCAAGCGCTTAGCGAGGTGTGAGAGCGCGAGCGAGGCCAGCACGCAGGCGGTGAACAGGTAGAGCCCCCAGCCAATCTCCACCCGCCCGACGCCGACGCCTTTGGCGAGCACCACATAGAGCGCGATGAGAAAAATATCCGCCATCGCCAAGCGCCCGAGCCCGGCGATCAGCGGGAGCGCGCGCGCCTCGGTGCGGCCTGCCAGAACGCAGTCGAGCGCGAGGATTTTGGCGATCGGGGCAACGAGCGCCAGAACCGCGATGAGCAGCGCCAGCGGGATATCGGTTTCCCAAAGTGCGCGCAGGCCGGAGAGCATCGAGATCGCATCGAGATCGAAGAACGGGAGCAGCCCCGCGCGCAAGAGCGGCGCGGACCAAGCGATGGGAAACACGATGAGCAGCGCCAGATTGGCGATCCGCAGCAGGTGTTTGGGGCGCGGGAAGGGCATGAAAGCGTCCACATCAAAGGCAAGGCGTGGCACTTGGCCCGCGCGTCGCCCTGATCTCTGGGCTATTTCGCGGGCTTGGTCAATTGCACGACATTCGCATCGCGCGGGTCTTCCAGCTCATATCCCAATGCAGGTAGCACCGATTTCAGATCGCGCTCCAGCATCTGGAATTGCGACGACAGATGCCGCTCTTCAGTCTCGACATCGTTGAGCCAGTTGCGGATTTCGTCGCAGGCGTAGCGTGCGATGCGGATCTGATCCTCGGTCGCTTGCGCCTCTTGCTGGCGCTGCGCGAGGAAGGCTTTCGCGCGGGCAACTTTTTCCTCGGAATAGACTTTCGCCAGATCCCGCGATTGCAGGCTCATCTGTGCGGCGAGTTCCAGAAGATCGGGTTCCAGCATCGCGAGATCGGGGTGGCGGCGCATATGGTTGAGGCGCTCGCGCATCGCGTCGAACTCCCCCGAGAGGGCGAACGCGCCTTTGCGATCCGTCTCATGCGCGATCCGGTAGGCGCGGGCGACATCCTCCATCCCGATCTGGAACGATCGATGCGAGCGTTCCAACTTTGCGACGCGGGCATGGGCGGGCAGGTAGAGCGCAAGCAGCACCGCGAGAGCCGCGAAGAGGCATTGCAACCAGATGCCCGCATTCTCGATCGGGGTTGCGCCAAAGCTGGCCTCCACCGTCAACCAAGGCGCCAAGCCGATCAGCGCCAAGACGACAGATCCCAGTGTCAAAAGAGCGAAGACGGCGACGGTCAGGCTCAGCAGCGGGCCGATGCTTTGAAGGATAAACTCGGCATAGGCGCGGACGCCAAAGCCCCGCGCGGGTTTGCCCCGAAACGTTTCATTGAGATCACTCATTACCCCATCCCCCTGAACGGTATAGGCAGGATCCCGCCGATTGGGGGCAAATGCAAGTTTGTTATCGGAAACAATCCGTTTCAGGGTGTTCTGCGCGGAGGCCGCTCTCGATCAGCGGACGGATTCAATCGGCCCTTCGGCGCGCCCGTTGATGAACTGTTGGACGTAAGGGTCTGATGTTGTGTCCAATTCCGAGATGGGGCCAGTCCAGCGGACCTTCCCGCCATGCAGCATCGCGACATGGTCGGAAATCGCGCGGACGGAGGACATATCATGGGTGATTGTCATCGCGGTTGCGCCCATTTCGGAAACAATCTCGCGGATCAAGTCATTGATCACGCCGGACATGATCGGATCGAGGCCGGTGGTCGGCTCGTCGAAAAAGATGATCTCCGGCTCGGCGGCAATGGCGCGGGCGAGGCCGACACGCTTTTGCATCCCGCCCGAAAGCTCGGCGGGGAAGAGATCGGCGACCTGCGGGCCAAGGCCGACGCGGCGCAGCTTCTCAATCGCAATCTCGCGCGCTTGCGCTTTGGGCAGCTTATCGGCGCCGCGCATCAGCCGGAAGGCGACGTTTTGCCAGATGCTCAAGCTGTCAAACAGCGCGCCACCTTGGAACAGCATCCCGAATTTCGCCAAAAACGCATCGCGCGAGGCTTTTTCTACGTCCTCGCCATCTACCTTGATCACCCCGTGGTCAGGGGTGACGAGGCCGAGGATCGATTTCAAGAGCACAGATTTCCCCGTGCCAGACCCGCCGATGATCACCATCGAGGTGCCGCGTTCAATCGTCAGATCAACGCCGCGCAGGACATGGTTGGAGCCGAAGGATTTGGTGACGCCGGAAAGTTCGATCATGCCGAGAAGAACACCTCTGTCAGCAAGTAGTTGGCCGCGAAAATCATCACCGAGGCCGAAACCACTGCGGATTTCGTTGCATTGCCAACACCTTGCGCGCCGCGGCCCGAATTCATCCCCGCGTAGCAGCCCATCACCGCGACGATAAAGCCGAAGGCCGCGCCTTTGACGAGGCCGGAGCCGACATCCCAGAATTCGAGGAAGTTATAGGTGGTGTTGAGATAGGCGGCGGAGTTGAAGCCAAGGCGGCTCACGCCGACGACCCAACCGCCCATAATCCCGATCATATCGCCGACACCGACAAGCACTGGCACCGTCAATGTTGCGGCGAGAACGCGCGGAACGGTCAGGTATTTCATCGGGTTGGTCGAAAGCGTGGTGAGCGCGTCGATTTGCTCTGTCACCTTCATCGTGCCGATCTCAGCCGCGATGGAGGAGGCGACCCGGGCAGCCACCATCAAGCCGCCCAGCACCGGACCAAGCTCGCGCGCCATGCCGATGGCGACAATCGAGGGCACGACCGCTTCCGCGGAGAACCGCGAGCCACCCGCGTAGATTTGCAACGCAAGCGCACCGCCGGTGAAAAACGCCGTCATCCCGACAACGGGAAGCGAGAGCCAACCGATCTGGATGCAGGCGGCGAGGAATTCACGGCCGTAGAACGGCGGGCGCACCAGATGCGAGATCGTATCGCCCGCAAAACGTGAGAACCGACCGAGGCGCGCAAGACCGCCCAACACGGGGCGACCGATTGCGGCAAGGAGGCCCGTCACAAGCGATAGCGGTTTCGAGCCCGAAACGGGGGTGTCGGTCGAGGAGGTCATGCGCTCAAGCTCCCTGCGTGCGGGGATCTGTCGGGATCCCGCCGTGATAATGGCGCGCGTAGCGCTGGCCGAGCGAAGTCAGCACCTCATAGCCAATCGTGCCTGCCACATCGGCCAGATCATCGACGCCCTGACGCGGGCCGAGCAGATCGAGCGATTTGGGGACTTCATCGAGATGGGTGATATCGACGGTGATCAGATCCATCGAGACGCGGCCGACGATGGGGCAGGGCGTATCGCCTGCCCAAAGCGTGCCTTTGGAGGACAGGTGACGGGTGATGCCATCGGCATAGCCAGCGGCGACGGTCGCGGTGCGGCTATCTATCTCGGCTTCCCAAGTGTTTGAATAGCCGACCGTTTCGCCCGCGGCGACCTCATTCGTCTGGATCACCGGCAGGCTTAGTTGGACAACCTGCTTGGCCTCCTCGAACGGCAGGCCGCCGTAAAGGCCGATCCCCGGACGGGTGACATCGAAATGATATTCCGGCCCGAGCAAAATCCCGCCCGTCGCCGAGAGCGAGCGCGGGAAGCCGAGCCCGTCGGACATATATTTGAACGCATCAAGCTGCTGGCGGTTCATCTCGTGATCGGGGTCATCGGCGCAGGCGAGGTGGCTCATGATCAGGCGCGGCTCTGCGCTCAGGATCAAGGGCGCAACCGCTTCCCATTCCGCCAGCCCCATCCCGAGACGGTTCATCCCGCTGTTGAGCTGGATCCCGAAGGGCGCGCCTTGCAGCGCCTCGAAATGCCGCGTGACCTGATCGAGCGAATTGAGCATCGGGATCAGCCGCAGATCGGAGATCATATCGGTGTCGCCCGCCATATGGCCGGAGAAGATATGGATATCGACCCCGTCACCAAGCGCTTGCCGGATCTGGGCACCTTCTTCGGCGACCGCGACAAAGAACTTGCGCGCCCCCGCGCGGGCCAGCGCCAGCGCCACCCGATCGGCCCCTAAACCGTAAGCATCGGCTTTAACAACCGCACCGGTTTCGGTGGAGCGTGAAGAACATGCGTCCAGAGACCGCCAATTGGCGAGGACAGCGTCGAGATCAATGCGGAGCGATGCAGTAGCCATGGCGTGGTTTTGACAGGCGGGCGCGCGAGGTCAAGAGAAATGCGCGCGAAGGGCAGGTGCGGGGGCGGAATGTTGCGGGGATGTGAACGGCGGGGCGGGATCGCGCCAGCAAGAGGGCGGGGATAGGGGCAAACCACGGGCAGGGGCGAACCACGGGCAGTTGCGCGCGTGGCCTCTGCGGGATGTGCTGAGATTGCCATGGAAGACGGGGAAGGCCGCGTGCCTGACGGGGGGCGGCGCCTGTGGTTTTTAGAAATTGCTGAGAAAAGGGTGATTGGGGATCTCGCGCGCCAGATCTGCGCGGCGCGTATTGGGCGCGCAGGGAGGGGGCGGGAGGAGGGAGGCGGTGGCTGGCCTCCCTCCGTCAGGTGCGATGCGCGGGGGCTTAGAACCCGTCGCTGCCGTCGCCCTGCCACGGTTTGACCAGATCGGAGAACCGTGTGAAGCGGCCCTCGAATGCCAATTCGACCGAGCCGATAGGACCGTGACGTTGTTTGCCAATAATCACCTCGGCCTTGCCATGGACCTGCTCCATAACCTGTTGCCAAGCCGCCATTTTATCAAGCTCGTGATCGCCCGGCTTCTCGCGTTCCTTATAATATTCATCGCGATACACGAACATCACCACATCGGCATCCTGCTCGATCGAGCCCGATTCCCGAAGGTCGGAGAGCTGCGGGCGTTTGTCCTCGCGGCTTTCCACGTTCCGCGAGAGCTGCGAGAGCGCAATCACCGGGATATTCAGCTCTTTCGCAATCGCCTTGAGGCCCATCGAGATCTCGCCAATCTCCTGCACGCGGTTATCGCCGCGCCCCGAGCCGCGCAGAAGTTGCAGATAGTCGACCATCACCACATCCAGCCCATGCGTCCGCTTCAACCGGCGGCAGCGCGCGGCGACCTGAGAGATCGGCAGGGCGGGCGTGTCGTCGATATAGAGCGGGCAGGTTTCCAGCGTCTTCGCGGCCTCCACGAAACGGCGGAATTCGGCCTCGGTCATATCGCCGCGGCGGATCTGCTCGGAGGGCACTTCGGAGGCCTCGGAAAGCACCCGCGCGGCGAGCTGCTCGGAGGACATCTCGAGCGAGAAGAAGCCCACAACCCCGCCTTCAATCGTGCCTTCCGTGCCATCGTGGCGCAGGCCCTTTTTATAGGCTTTCGCGATGTTGAAGGCGATGTTGGTCGCCAGTGTCGTTTTCCCCATCGAGGGGCGGCCCGCGAGGATCAAAAGGTCAGACGGATGCAAGCCGCCGAGCTTTTTATCCAGATCTTTCAAACCGGTAGAGACGCCCGCCAAGCCCCCGTCACGCTGATAGGCGGCATTGGCATTGACCACGGCCTCGGTCACGGCGGTGAGGAAGGAGACGAATCCCTTCTCCGTCTTGCCGGTCTCGACCATCTCATAGAGCCGCGATTCCGCCTTCACGATCATCTCGTCGGGCGCATAGGCGACATCGAAAGTTTTCGCCTCCGAGGCGATATCGAGGCCGAGCTCGATCAGCGAGCGGCGCAGCGCCATATCATGAATCATCTGCGCGTAATCCTTGGCCGCATGGGCCGAGATCGCCGCCCCCGCCAAACGCGCCAGATAGGCGGGCCCGCCAAGCTCCTTCAGCCCCTCATCCTCCTCGAGGTAGGTCTTCAAGGTCACAGGCGAGGCGAGCATGTTCTTCTGGATCTTGGCGACAGCGGTCTCGTAAATCCGCTGGTGCACCGGCTCATAGAAATGATCCGCTTTCACAATCGCGGCGATCCGGTCAAAAATATCGTTATTGGTCAGGAGCGCGCCCAGAAGCTGTTGTTCCGCTTCGATATTGCAGGGCAAGCTTTCGACGCTGATCGGCGCGCCGTGGGTGGTGGCCATCGCAGCGCTCACGGGCTGCATCCCATCTCCCGAGGAATATCCGTCTTGCGGGGGCGTGCTGTGCTCGTTCATGCGGGTCTGCCTCGTTCTGGTTCTTGCGCGGTTGGGCGGGAGGGGCGCTTGGCTTGCGGGTAGCCATAGCCGATCCGGTGCCCGATCCGCTATCGGGATAAGTTTGGGGATAACCCCCTGCCTCACGACGATAGTGCCGCAACCATTGGTGGCTGCGGCTCTATCATACACTACATCATGCGTGGCGTTTGGTCAAAATGGCGTTGTGGGCGATTCCCGAGAGATTTCGCCCACAGTTTGCCCACAGGCTTATCCCCAGATATCTGATCTCTGCGGATCGCCCGTTATCGCATTGGGGCGTCATCGCATCGGGGCGATCAGTCTTTTTTGCGCGCGTTCTGCCAAGGCCGCGGATTGGTGAGGAAGGCTTCGACCTCATCCAGCGTTTCCTTATCGAAGCTACCCTGCGCGCGCGCCTCGGCCAGAACGTCCCACCAGGTGCACAAGTAATGCAGTTGCACGCCGTGCTTATCGAGGGTCGGAACGGTCTCGGGGAAGATGCCGTAATAGAAGATGACAGCGGTATGCGCACAGCTCGCGCCGGTTTCGCGGATCGCATCGACGAAGCTCAGCTTTGATCCGCCATCGGTGGTGAGATCCTCGACGAGCAGAACCCGCTCGCCTTCGCTCATCATCCCCTCAATCCGCGCGTTGCGCCCGTAGCCTTTGGGCTTCTTGCGCACATAAGTCATCGGCAGCGCGAGCCGCTCTGCCACCATCGCCGCGAACGGGATCCCCGCCGTCTCGCCACCGGCGATATTGTCAAAGGCCTCGAACCCCGCATCGCGCATCACCGTGACCGAGAGGAAATCCATCAAGGTCGAGCGGATCCGCGGATAGGAGATCAGCTTGCGGCAGTCGATATAGGTCGGCGAGGGCAGGCCGGAGGCCAGGGTGAACGGCTCGGTTGCATTGAAATGCACCGCTTTGATTTCCAGAAGCATCCGCGCTGTCAGGCGGGCAATCTCTTCGCGGGCGGGGTAGGTACTGGGGATCATCGCGTCATTTCCTTTTGCGTTTCCACTGAGCCGAAATATCCCCGCCGGAGGCATGCTCGGCAGGCCAAGGCGCGCTCCGCGGGGGATATTTGATCTCTGTGGAAGGGGATCAGTTTGTCACATGCCAATAAACGGGGAAGCCCGGATCGAAGACGGTCACGGGGCCCGCTTCGGTCATGATCTTATCGGGCCACTCGTTGGGTGTGTCAGATTTGGTCAGGGTAAGGGTCGTTGCATTCTCGGGCAGGCGGTAAAAGGCGGGGCCATTTTGCGAGGCGAATTTCGCGAGATTGTCCAGCTTGCCTTGCGCCTCGAACACATGCGCCAAGAGCGGCATCGTATTGGTTGCGGTGAAGCAGCCCGCGCAGCCGCAAGCGTGTTCTTTGAGGTGATCGGCATGCGGCGCGCTATCAGTGCCAAGGAAGAAGCGCGCATCGCCCGAGGTCGCAGCCTCGACCAGCGCCAAGCGATGCTCTTCGCGCTTGGCGACGGGAAGGCAGTAATAATGCGGCTTGATCCCGCCCACGAGGATGTGGTTGCGGTTGATGATCAGGTGATGCGTGGTGATCGTCGCCCCCAGCGTCTCGCCGCCTGAACGCGCATAATCCACACCTTGCTTGGTGGTGATATGCTCCATCACGACGCGCAGGCTGGGAGTTTTTTGCCGGATCGGATCGAGGATCGTCTCGATGAACACCGCCTCACGGTCAAAAATATCGACATCGGGCGTGGTGACTTCGCCGTGCATGCACAGCGGCATCCCGATCTCTGCCATGGTCTCGAAGACGGCCCGCACCTTGTCGAAATCGCGCACACCGCCGTGGGAATTTGTGGTGGCGCCTGCCGGATAGAGTTTAACCGATTTCACCAGGCCCGAAGCATGGGCGGCGGCGACATCGGCCGGATCGGTATCCTCGGTAAGGTAGAGCACCATCAGCGGCTCAAACGCGGCACCGTCCGGCATCGCTTTGAGGATCCTGTCCCGATACGCCATCGCATCCGCCGCCGTGACCACGGGGGGCACGAGGTTGGGCATGATGATCGCACGGGCGAAATGGCGCGTGGTTTCAGGGAGCACGCCATGCATCATCGCGCCATCGCGCAGGTGCAGGTGCCAATCATCGGGGCGGGGGATCGTGATTTGGGTCATGGGGATGGATTACACGTTTGGCTTGATCGTTTCTAGAGGGATTTGCCGGGCTGAACGGGAGAGGAGGATCTGCGGGATTTGGCCTCTTTCGGCGGTTTCACGCGCTCAAGCATCCGCGGTGGATTGCACTGCGCAGGCGCGCGCGGCAAACTCGCGCCAAATCAACCCGAAATGAGGTGGGCAGATGCGCAGATTTGGCACAGTGATGGGCATGGCTTTGGCAGGGGCGGCACTGGCGGCCTGTAATGATCCCGGGATTCGCGGCACGACAGGCGTGATCGCGGTGGAGGCAAACGAGGTGGCGCAATGCCGCTTTATCACCAATATCTCCGTAGAGCCGCCGCTCTATGGCCCGTTCGCCGCGCAGGGCACGCGCTATGCCCGCAATCAGGTGTTGGACGAGGCGAAACGGGCAGGCGCGAACCGCGCGGTGTTTGAACGTGTCGAACCGGGCGTGCCCGCCTTGCAGATCCGCGCGCGCGCCTATGCTTGCTAGAGATGTGCGCAATGTCTGGGCTACGAAAAGTTTTCAAACTGCCTAAATGCTGCGCTGCAAAATTCGCATAGCTGCAATGCGGCATTGGCGGTGGTTACGACAAGCATCCTGTCCTATCTTCAGGGTAAGCGGAACCAAGATCGGTTCCATACCGAACACTGACAGGAGTTAGAAACATGGCATTCGTTTCGCACGCTGACCAAACCACCACCTCGGGCACCTCGTTCTGGGCTGGCTTCAAAAACGCATTCGTTTCCGGCATGGAAGCCTATATGACCCGCCATTCGCGCACCCGTGAGATCGAGCGCCTGAACGCAATGTCGGACGCGGAGCTCAAAGCAATCGGCGTGAAGCGCGACGAGATCGTGTATCACGTGTTCCGCGATCAGTTCTACGTCTGAGCGGGATCGGGTAAGGTCTCATCTGAGATCTGCCGGCCTTGAATGGGCCAAAATCAAAAGGCGCGGCCCTGTAACGGGGACGCGCCTTTTTGTTGAAACCGTGTGGTGTGCAGCTGGCAAGCGGGTGAGAGGCGCAGCGCTTAAACGCTTTCACGCAGCGGGGGCAGGGTGATCCCTTGCGCGCCGAGTTGCTCTTCCAGCTGTGCCAGCCGCGCGCGGAATCGCGGACCGTTGAGACGTGCTACCGCGTTGCGGCAGAGGATTGCGGTGAGGAAGGGGCGCTCACGTTGATCGAGCACCGCCGCCAATCCGCGCAGGTAGCGCGGCGCGTTGCGGCGCGCGCGGTAGAGGCTCCAGAAAGTCGCCGCCGAGAACGTGCCCTGACAGGCGGCCTCCAGCATCGGTGTCAGGATTCCCATCTCGGTAAAGATCTGCTCGATCCGCGCGCCGATATAGGGGCAGGGAAGCTGTGTGACATAGGGGCGGGTGAAAAGGGCCGCCTGCATCGCATCCATTACCTGTGACGGATCATAGAGAACGAATCCGTGGCCCGCGCCCTCCAGCATATCAGGCGCAAACCCGTAGCGATCGGTGAAGGAGGTCCGGCGGTGTTCCAAGAAGCGCTGATCCCAGCCCGCCACGCGTGGATCCAGCGTCGCCTGTGGTTGCAGCGCGATCACCGTCGCCCCGGGCGCCGCGACGGAGAAGGCCGCCGCCGCATAGCCGCAAGCGCCCGCGCCATAAAACACTACCCGATCGAAATCCTCAAAGAAGGCGTCATCCACGAGGCGATCAAAATACGCATAGACGGCGGGATCGCGATACCATGTATCGCCATCGCAAATCAGCGTCAGCGAGGACCAGCCCTGCGGCTTGGTGAGGCCGAAGGCCATTGGCAACTGATCCGCGGCGCTGGCACGAATATCTTCGGCGCGCTCAAAGCTGACGAGCAGTGTCGGCCCTTGATCAGAAAAGAACGCAGCATGGCGCGCGCCCAAAGGCTCGTAATAGCCCGCGTCATCGCCAATCAACTCCAAGCTATCCCACCACGCGGTCTCATTCGGGTCGCGTTCGATCACGGCGGGGCCTGTGCTCTCTTGGTGATGGGGCTGGGTCACTTGCATGTCTTCCTCCAAAACGTCGGGCGAGAAATATCTTTGGGCACCATGAAAGAAATGCGATCTGCATCGGGCACGTTTTAATGGTCACCATATCATCTTGGGAAGCGAGCAGAAATAGGCAGGCTTTGTGCCAATTGTGAGGCAAACCATAGGTTTAGGTGACAATCATGAACTTGTGTGGTGATTGTTTCCGCATCATGGTCAATCTTGCGCGCTCACGCCGTCTCGGGGCGTTCCGCATTGGCGTCATCCTTGGCGGCGCGGGCCAACATCCCGTAGCGCATCATCCGCTTGGCCGCTTCAGGGGACAGCGGTTCGGAGGGCGGGCAGAGCAGCAGACGGCCAAACAGCGCGCGGAAGGGTTCCTCCAGCATCAGGGCTGCAAACCGCGCGCGCCGCCAGGCAATCGCCTTGAGATGGAGCGGGCCGAGCTCGGGATCCGCCATCAATTCCGCGCGCAACGGGGCGGCGCGCTCGGTGATGCGCCGGATCGTGATGTCTTCCACGGCGGCGAAATTGCGCTCCACCCAATAGGACATATCAAAGGTGGAGGCGGCGCGGTTGGCGCGGCCTCGGTCACATTTGAGAATATAGCTTTCCATCGCGCCGAGGGCGTAATGGTTCAACTGAATAATCTGGTAATTGTCTTGCCCGAAATCGGAAAAGATCCGCGCATTGAGGAAGGCTCCGTCGAGGGGGCGGCCAGAGCCGTCAAACCAGCGCGCCTGTGCCAGCCGAGCCTTATCGGGCGCGCGCGGGCGATGAACGCCGAGCTTGCGATAGGTACCATCATTGCGAAACAGCGTCTTGAACAGGGCCGCCCGCCACGGCCACCCCATGATCGCGGGGGCCGCGCGGGTAAATTCTGCGGTGACGGGCTGATCGGAAAACGCGATCACACCGGCATTGCCAAACAGCCGCCATGTCAGCGGGATTGCTGTCGCCTCGGGCAGGGCGGCAAATAGCGCGCTCAGGCTGCCATCGCCCGCGTGGATATTGACGAATTCATCAATATCGCAGACCAAAATCCAATCCGCCGCCACCAATGGGTGCTTATCGGCGGCCTTCAGGGCGGCCCATTGCGGCCCCTCCTCGAACGGCCCCGTTTGGCGGATATGGGTGAGCCAGCCGAGCGCCTGCAACCGCTCCAGCATCAGATCAGTGCCATCCGTGCAATCATTTGAGAACACGAGAAAATCCGTGAACCCGATCGTGCGGTGATGGGCCAGCCATTCGATCAGGAACGGGGCTTCGTTTTTGACGGTGAGAACGGCAAGGATACGCATCCGCGCACCCTGACACGCTGCCGCGCGCAACTCAAGCGAGGCTATGCGGGCAAGCGCAGGTGGGACGCAGGCGGGCGGGGGCGGGAAGCGGTTGACACAGGCGCGCCGAAAAGGCGACATCCCGACAAACGATGTGTGACGTAATTTTGGTGGCCCTATGACCCAAATCCCATCCCCCACAGAGACCCAAGCCGCGCATGACGCGGAGCTTTTGGCGCGCGCCGCCAAGATCCCGCATGTGTTCACACGGTTGACTCCCGAGGCCTTCGCGCAGGATGCAGGGCGGGCGGGGCCGCTGGCGGGCAAGGTGCTCTCGGTCAAGGATCTGTTCGATGTGGCGGGGCAGGTGACCCGTTCTGGCAGCCCGATTCTAGACGATACCGCGCCCGCCACTATGGATGCGGTTGCGGTGGCGCGGCTGCGGGCGGCGGGGGCGCGGATGATCGGGCGTACCACGATGACGGAGTTGGCCTATTCCGGTCTCGGGCTGAACCCGCATGATGGAACGCCGGAGAACCCGCTGTTTGCGGGATGTATTCCGGGGGGATCGAGTTCGGGCGGCGCGGTGTCGGTCGCGGCAGGGCTGGCCGACATCGCGCTGGGGAGTGACACGGGCGGATCGCTGCGCATTCCGGCGGCGTTTTGCGGGATCACAGGGTTCAAGCCGACGCAGGCGTCCGTGCCGCTCACAGGGGCGATGCCGCTCTCGGAGAGCTTGGACAGTGCGGGGCCGATGGCGCGCGATGTGGCGGGCTGCGCTGCCGCGTGGCAGGTGATGGCAGGGCGTGCGGTCGCGGATTTGCCCGCAGAACGGCGCGAGCTGATCGTGCCGAAGAATTTCGGGATGAGCGATCTTGATCCGGTGGTGGCGCAAGGCTTCGCCGCGCTGCGTCGGCTTTTGGAGGCGAAAGGCTGGCAGGTTACCGAGGCCGATCTTCCGGTGCTGGCCCGCTATCCGAGCTTGCCCGTCTGGCAGTTTAGCGCGGTCGAGAGCCTGCGCCGGTTTGGCCCGCGCGTTGAGGCGCACGGCGCAAAGATGGATCTGCGCGTGCGCCAACGGATGATGCGCGGGGGCGAGGTCTCGGAGGCGGAATTTGCGGAGACCTGCGCGCGCCGCGCCGAGATGATCACCGAGTTTCGCGCGCAACTGGGCGCGGCTTTGCTGCTCATGCCCACGGTCGCGATCCAGCCACCGCGCTTTGCGGATGTGGCGACGGAGGAGGGCTTTGCCCGCCTGAACCTGCTGGCCTTGCGCAATACCAGCCTCGCCAATGTCATGGACGGCTGCAGCATCAGCCTGCCGTTCGGGCAGGGAGCGGGCTTGATCGGTGCGATGCTCACGGGCGCGGGCGGGCAGGATGAGGCGCTTTTGGGCGCGGCTTTGTCACTGGAGGCCGATCTGGCGGACGGCTGACGCCGCGTCCCGCGCCTCCCTATCTTCTTTCGTTCGGCCCGCATTGGCGTGCGCGGCGGCCATTTTCGGCCTCTGCGCCTGCACTTGCCCATTTACGCAAGCCAGAAACGCCGTCACTCTGGTCTGGCAAATCGGTCTTACGTGGAACAATTTTTCGATCCTCGCTGTGCGCGCACCACAGCAGACCTTCCCGTCGGGGCCCCCATTGAAGCCCGCTCCTGCCATGTTATTTGCTAGGCAACAGAATGGAGACGATCATGAAAAAATCACTCGCGATTGCAGCGCTTGCCTTGGCCACCACCTTCACGACCTCGCTCACGTCGGCGCAGGCCGAGACCCTCAACGTGGGGATGTCGGGCGGGTATTTCCCCTTCACTTTCGTCAAGCTCGATAAGCTGCAAGGCTTCGAAGTGGATTTCATTAACGCGATTGCCGCCGAGACGGGCGATGATGTGAATTTCGTCACCATGTCGTTCTCGGGCCTGATCGGCGCGCTTGAATCGGGCCGGATTGATACGGTCGCCAACCAGATCACCGTGACGCCTGAGCGCGAGGCGAAATTCGCCTTCTCGCAGCCCTACGTTTATGACGGCGCGCAAGTCGTTGTTAAGAAAGGCAATGAGGAGACGATCACCGGCCCTGAGTCGTTGAGCGGCAAGAAAGTGGCGGTGAATCTCGGTTCGAACTTCGAGGAATTGCTGGGCGCGCTGCCCAATGCGGCCGAGATCGACGTGCGCACCTATGAAAGCAATATCGCGCAGGATACCGCGCTGGGGCGTGTGGATGCTTTCGTGATGGACCGCGTCTCCTCGGCGCAATTGATCAAGGAAAGCCCGCTGCCGCTGGCGCTGGCGGGCAAACCGTTCAGCGAAATCCACAACGCGCTGCCGTTCCGCAACGATGCGGCGGGCACCGCGCAGCGCGATAAGGTTGATGCGGCGATCACCAAGCTGAAAGAGAACGGCACCTTGGCCGAAATCTCGCAGAAATGGTTCGGCGCGGATATCACGACGGCGGCTGAGTAATCCGATGCGGGCACTGGATCTGGACTATATGGCGAGTTTGGTGCCCGTTTTGCTGGGCTATGTTCCGCTGACGCTGTTCATGGCGCTGGTGGGCATGGCCTGCGCGCTGGTTTTGGCCTCGATCATGGCGGTAGAGCGGGTGTTCCGCATCCCCGTCCTTGATCATTTTGTGCGCTTGTTCATCAGCTTCTTTCGCGGCACGCCGCTCTTGGTGCAGCTGTTCTTGTTCTACTACGGCCTGCCACAGATGCTGTCGTTCCTGACCAGCATCAACGGCGTCACCGCCACGATCATGGGGCTGACGCTGCACTTCTCCGCCTATATGGCCGAGAGCATCCGCGCCGCGATTTTGGGTGTGGATCGCAGCCAATGGGAGGCGGCGCAGGCGGTGGGGATGACGCAGGGCCAGATGATGCGGCAAATCATCTTGCCGCAAGCCGCCCGCGTGGCCGCGCCGACTTTGGTCAACTATTTCATTGATATGATCAAAGGCACCTCACTCGCCTTCACCTTGGGGGTCACCGAATTGATGGGGGCGACGCAAAAAGAAGCGGCGGGGAGTTTCCTTTATTTCGAGGCCTTCCTCGTGGTCGCCGCGATTTACTGGATCATGGTCGAGGTGCTGGCCTATGCGCAGCGCCATCTTGAGATCTATTTGAACAAGGCGCATGCAAGATGACAACTTCCACGGCTGTTTCGTCCGGCATTTCCATCGCCAATCTCAACAAATCCTTCGGCGCGACAGCGGTCCTGAAAGATATCTCGCTGGAGATCGCGCATGGCGAGCGCGTGGTTGTCATCGGCCCTTCCGGCACGGGGAAATCGACCCTGCTGCGCACCCTCAACTTTCTGGATCGGCCTGACAGCGGGACGATCCGTGTTGGGGATCTGAGGGTGCAAGCCGAGAGCGCCAGCCGGGCGGAGATTTTGGCGCTGCGGCGGCGCACGGCGTTCGTATTCCAGAATTACGCGCTCTTTGCCAATAAGACCGCGCGCGAGAATATCACCCAGGCGCTGATCACCGTGCAGGGCCTGCCCAAGGCCGAGGCGAACGCCCGCGCGGAGGCGATCCTGCGCGAGACGGGGCTGGCCGATAAGGCCGATAACTACCCTTCCGCGCTTTCGGGCGGGCAACAGCAGCGTGTCGGGATTGGCCGTGCGATGGCGCTGAATGCCGATCTGATGCTGTTCGACGAGCCGACCTCCGCACTGGATCCTGAATGGGTCGGCGAGGTGCTCGATTTGATGCGCCGCGTGGCAGAGAAACGCCAGACGATGCTGATTGTCACGCATGAGATGCAATTCGCGCGCGAGATCGCGGACCGGATCATCTTCATGGCTGACGGGCGCATTGTCGAGCAAGGCACGCCGAAGCAACTTCTTGAAAATCCCCAAGATCCCCGCACGCAAGCCTTCCTGCGCCGCGTGACCTAAGCGCGCAGGCAAAGCTCTCTCGCGGGAAGCTGCGGCAAAAAGCTCAGATTTTTCGTCCATTCATAAAATGGTCATTCTCGCGTTCTGAAACCTTTACATTCGGCCACTAGCTCACTCGGGACTGCTCGAGGAGAGACCTGTGCTGGAAGTAAAAACTGTTACACGTATGTTCGGATCGAAAGCCGCTGTAGACCGCGCGAGCTTCTCGATTGATCGCCCGGCCTTTGTCGGCATTATCGGGCGGTCAGGCGCGGGGAAATCCACCTTCTTGCGGATGATGAACCGCCTGACGGAAGCCAGCTCGGGCGAGATCCTCGTGGATGGCCGCGATATTCTGGCGCTGAAGGGCGCTGAGGCGCGGGCGTGGCAAAGCCAATGCGCGATGATCTTCCAGCAGTTCAATCTGGTGCCGCGGATGGATGTCGTCTCCAACGTGTTGCACGGCATCCTGAACCGCCGCTCCACCGTGCAGACGATGTTCAATATGTGGTCGCGCGAGGATATCCTCAAAGCCATCGATATTCTGGATCGGCTCGGGATCGCCGAACAGGCCCCCAAACGCGCCGAGGCGCTTTCGGGCGGGCAACAGCAGCGGGTGGCGATTGCGCGCGCGCTGATGCAAGACCCCAAAATTATTCTGGCTGATGAACCTATCGCCTCGCTCGACCCGATGAATGCGCAGATCGTGATGGACACGCTCAAGCGCATCAATGTCGAGGATGGCCGTATGGTCATCGCCAATCTGCACACGCTCGATACCGCGCGCCGCTATTGCGACCGCGTGATCGGGATGCGCGACGGGCGGATCGTCTTTGACGGCACCCCCGATCAGCTCTCCACCGGAGTCGCCCGCGATATCTACGGCGCGGATGCGGGCTTCAACGAATCCGCCACCTCGACCGCGATGCCCTCCGATGTCGCGGCGGATCTGGCCTATGCCGAAACCATGCTCACCTAACGCATGATCCTCACATTCCCTATCTGGAATAACCCCATGGAGTTCCTATGAAAAACCTGATTCTGGCCTTGGGCCTCACCACCGCCCTCACTGGCGTCGCCGGCGCGCAAGAGATCACCGAATTCAACGTTGGCGTGCTGGGTGGCGAGAATGCGCAGGACCGCGCTTCCTCCAACGAGTGCTACCGCGCGAAGATCGAAGAAGCGCTCGGCGTTCCGGTGAAAATGTTCACCCCTGCCGATTATGACGGCGTTATCCAAGGCCTGCTCGGCGGCACGCTCGATCTGGCTTGGCTCGGCGCTTCGGGCTATGCGAAAGCCTATCTGACCGACCCGGAAGCGGTGGAAGTCGCGCTGACCAAGCAAAACGCCGATGGCTCGACGGGCTATTACTCCTTCGCCTTCGCCCGCGCCGATAGCGGCATTACCTCGATTGAGGATGCCAAGGGCAAAGTCTTCGCGTTTGGCGATCCGAACTCGACCTCGGGCTATCTGGTGCCGGGCGCTGAGCTGACGGAAACCTATGGCCCGCTGAATGAGTATTTCGGCGAGTTGAAATTCTCCGGCGGTCACGAGCAAACCATCGTTGGCGTTGCGAATGGCGATTTCGCGGCAGGCGTGAGCTGGGCCGATGGTCTGGGCAATTGGGAAGACGGCTATAACTCCGGCGCGTTCCGTAAAGCCGCGGATTCGGGCGTGGTTGATATGAACGACCTCGTGGAAATCTGGAAATCCAAGCTGATCCCAGAAGGCCCGATGGTTCTGCGTAAGGCGCTGCCGCAGGATGTGAAAGACAAGGTCACCAAGCTGACCGCCGATCTGTGGGAAACCGATGCGGAATGCGCTTACGGCGTGGCGCATGGCGATGCGAAAGACTTCGTGCCGGTGCAGCACTCGGATTACGACGGCATCATCGCCGCGCGTAAACTGTCCGAAGGCATGTAATCTCTAAACCTTGAGAACCGGGCCGCAGCGATTGCGGCCCGGTTTTTCATTGCTGATTTGCCCGATCCCCGAGGTGCCCATGACTGATCTCTCCGCGTCCCATTCGGCGTCGCATCCGGCGTCCCATCCTGCGCCCCATCCTGCGCCGCAATCCCCCCAATCCCCTGTCGAGCTGCGCGAGAGCTACCTTGGAATGGTGCGCAAAAAGCGCCTTTACGGCGGGGTGCTGCTGATCTTCTTCGTGGCGATTTTCGCCTCGGGATGGGAGATCGCCGAGGGCCGGAACGCGGGTGGGTTCTGGCATGGCATCACCAGCGTTTTCGATTTCCCCGCCGAGGTTCTGGCGGAGGCATGGGAGAAGCGCGCGCTATTGCCCGGTATTTTCGTCGAGCATATCCCCTCGCTGATCGAGACCCTCAACATTGCCGCCGTCTCCACGCTTTTGGGCGGTTTGGTGGCCTGCGTTCTGTCGCTGTTTGCCACGCGCGGATTGGCGCGCTGGCCTGCGCTGATCCCGGTGTTCCGGCGGCTGACGGATGTGCTGCGCGCGGTGCCCGAATTGATCATCGCGCTGGTGTTGATCTTTGTGCTGGGCGGCGGGCCGGTGCCTGCGGTGATCGCGATTGCGCTGCATACGGCAGGGGCGCTTGGCAAGCTGTTCTCCGAAGTGGCGGAGAACGCTGATCACAAACCGATGGAAGGCCTCGCCTCTGTCGGGGCCTCTTGGACGCAGCAGATGCTCTTGGGGGTGATCCCGCAGGTCGCGCCAAACTGGATTTCCTATGCGCTGTTGCGGTTGGAAATCAACGTGCGCGCCTCGGCCATCCTTGGTTTCGTTGGCTCGGGCGGGCTTGGTTATGACCTCAAGATCGCGATGCAATGGGGGCAGGGGCGGTATGATCAGGTTGTCGGCATTTTTGCGCTGTTGTTCCTCGCGATTGTTGTGATCGACCAAATCTCCGATCGGATGCGCCATATCCTCGTGAAAGGATCCCAGCGATGACCACGCTTGATACGAATATTCCGCTCTCCAGCTCGATCCCCAAGAGCTTTGCGCGCAAACGGATGATGGCTTTGGGCATCCCCGCGGTGATGCTGGCCTATCTGATCTATGTCGCGATTGCCTTTGATCTGGCAGGGCTGGCGGCGCGGGCGCGGCTGGATAATGCGGCGCTGCTGATGGGGGATTTCTGGTCCTATAAAACCCATGTCACCCGCGACAACCGCTCTGGCGATTTGAGCGTGTCGATTGAGGGCGAGCGCAAAGGGATCTATGCACCCGAGGCGTACCCCGAGTGGATCACCGTGCAAGGGGATGTCACCACGATTGATCTGGGGCGCGGCAATATCGTGACCTATGATGATCAGGGTGCGAGCTACGTGATCCCCGATTACGGCACGGTGCGGCTGCATCTGGAGGGCGGCAAGGTGGTCATCGACGCGCCGCAGCCCTTGCCGGATTGGATCAACGCCGCGCCGAACCGTGTCGCGGTGACGACGGATGCGGGCCGGTTCTCCTTCTCGCGTTCCAAGGTCGAGACCTTCAAATATCAAGCGGGCTGGGAGATGTTCTTCTTCACGCTCGATAGCCCCTTCGCAGGGCGGAGCTTTGGCGAATTGGCGCATCTGGCGCTGTTTGGCGAGCGGCTCGATCCGGCGCGCTCCAATATCGCGGGCATGTCGCATGATTTCTGGAACAACGCGATCTGGCGGCACAGCACCGTCGCTTGGGCCGTGGGCGAGACGCTGCTGATGGCCTTCCTTGGCACGATTGGTGCGGCGATCATCGCATTGCCGCTCGCCTTTATCGCGGCGCGCAATTTCAACCCGATCAAAACCACCCGCTTCGGGATCCGCCGGATCTTCGATTTCATCCGCGGCGTGGACGGGCTGATCTGGACATTGTTCCTCGTGCGCGCCTTTGGCCCCGGCCCGATGACGGGGGCGCTGGCGATGATGGTCACGGATACCGGAACCTTTGGGAAGATCTTCTCGGAAGGGTTGGAAAACATTGACGAAAAGCAAGTTGAAGGTCTGCGATCAACAGGGGCAAACGGGGCGCAGCGCGTGCGTTTCGGGGTGATCCCGCAGATCATGCCCGTCCTCTTGAGCCAGGTGCTCTATTTCTTGGAAAGCAACACCCGTTCGGCCACGGTGATCGGCGCGATTGTCGGCGGCGGGATCGGCTTGTTGATCACCCAAGCGATCCAGACCCAGCGCGACTGGGAGAAGGTCGCCTATTACATGGTGCTGATCGTGTTGATGGTGATCGTGATGGATGCGCTGTCAGGTTGGTTGCGCCGGAAATTCATCAAGGGCTAAGGGGAAGACGACAGATGACAAAACTCTCCGCCACCGTTCCGCTGATCCATCCTGATTGCGAGATCACCAATGCGCGCTTCGGGGCCTATTGCGAGGTCGGCAAGGGCAGCCGTGTGCACAATTCCGACTTCGCCGATTACGCTTATTGCGATCAGTTCAGCGATATCGCGAATACATCGGTCGGGAAATTCGCCAATATCGCGGCGATGACGCGGATCGGGCCGACGGATCACCCGATGGCCCATGCGAGCCTGCATCATTTTCTCTATCGCTCAAGCTATTACTGGGACGATGCAGAGGATGATCCAGCGTTCTTCGCGGCGCGCGCGGCGCGGCGCACGGTGATCGGGCCGGATACATGGATCGGCCACGGCGCGATTGTGAAACCCGAGGTGACGATTGGGGCGGGCGCGATTGTCGCCTCCGGCGCTGTCGTTACCAAGGATGTCGCCCCCTATATGATCGTCGCGGGCGTGCCCGCCCAACCTTTGCGCGCGCGGTTCTCGGAGGATATCGCGGGGCGTCTCCTTGCGCTCAAATGGTGGGATTGGGAGCATGCGCGGTTGCGCCGCGCGCTGGAGGATTTCCGCGCACTCCCCGCCGAGGCGTTTCTGGAGATTTACGAGGGGTGAGTGGGGCCTGAGGGGCGGGCGAACACGTCCCCTCAGGCGATGACATCCCTTCAGGCGGCGCGGCCCACCATCCGTGCTGCCAATTCGCCCGCCAGATGCGCCACACGCCCTGCGGATACTGTCATCTCCACGGCGCGGGTCTGCGCGTTGATCACCACCAGATCGGCGCGTTGGCCCTGCGCGATCTCGCCGCGATCCGACAGCCCGATGATACGGGCAGGGGCGGTGGAGATCATTCTCCACGCCTGCGCCAGATCACAGGTGCCACGATCCGCCAGCGCGAAGGCCGCCTGCGCCAGTGCCGGATAGTAGTAATCCGAGACTAAGGCATCGCACAGGCCCAGCTTCACCAGATCCTCTGCCGCGATATTGCCCGATTGGCTGCCACCGCGCACCACTTTGGGCGCGCCCATCAGCACGGGTTCGCCCGCCTCCCGCGCGGCTTGCGCGGCGGCGATGGTGGTGGGGAATTCGCTGATCATCGCACCATGCGCACGGAACCGCGCGCGGGTGGCCGCACAGGGATCATCATGCGATCCCATCCGCACACCGCCTGCGCGGAACGTGACGGCAAGCTGCGCCAAGGCGGGCTCGACATCGGCCTCCTGCGCCTGCGCGCCGCGCACGATCTGCATCATTTCCGTCGCGGTCAGCCGATGCTGCGCTGCCCAGCTTGCGAATTTATCGGGCGCGGAGGTGGCCAGATCGACGGCCTCGGGCAGGTGGTTGTTGAACACGATGTAATCGACACCATGCTGCGCGACCGCCGCCCGCACGGCATCATGTTCCGGCACAACATGGGTTTCGAGCCGGATCTGCACGCGGATATCGGCCAACAAATCCCCACGCGCGGCTTTGAGCGCGGCCAGTAGCGCTTGCGTCGCATCACCCGAGCGGAAGCCGCCTTCCCATGACCAGCTCTGCGCGAACCATGCGGTTGTGACACCATTGGCCGCAAGCTCCGCCGCCGCAGAGGCCAGCGCGCGTGCCTTATCGAACGGGGCAGAGGGGCGTGGGGTCAGGTGTCGTTCAAACCCGTCACCATGCAGGTCGATGATCCCTGGAAGCAGGAGATATCCCGTCAGATCAACCTCTTGCGCGGGTATATCGGTGATCTGCCCCTGTGCGACGGTGACCGCCTCACGGGTGAAACCCTCCGGCGTCAAAACAGTGGCGCCGGTCAGGCGAAGCGGGGCGATCTGGGGCATATCCGGTCCTCTTTTTGGTAGAGGGCTTGGCTAACCAATCTGCGTGACGGGCACATGACAGGCGTAGGCTCCGCCGCGCATAAAGTGGCGCAGAGGCCCGCGCGCCTCAATCGGGCTGGATCGTGAGGGTCACACGGTCGCCCGCGAACCATGTCCGGCCAAATTCGATCGGCACCCCATGCGCGTCGATATTCACCGCATCCGAGCGCAGGATCGGCGCGCCCTCGGGAATCCGCAGCGCCGCCGCCTGTACGGAGGTTGCGAGCTTTGCCGTCAGGCGGGTCGAGGCGCGGGTGTAATCGCTGACGCCGCAGGCGCTTAGCGCGGCGGTAATCGAGGAATGCGCCTCAATCGCCGTGAGGAAATCGGGCAGGCGCTCGGCAGGGAACACCGCGCGGGAGGTGGCAATCGGGTGGCCATCTGACAGGGAAATCCCCTCAATGATATGGACAGGCGCCCCAAGCGCGAGCCCCAACGCCTGCGCGTCGCGCGCATCCGCCATCACCGTTTCGCAGCGCGTGCGTTGGCTGGAGCCCACACGGCCACTCGCCGCTAGGTTTTGCGAGAACCGCACGCGGCGCCCGATCGCATAATCGAGCGGTTCGCAGGCCACAAACACGCCCGATCCGCGCCGCGCATGCACCGTGCCTGTGTCGGCCAAGTCTTTGAGGGCGCGGCGAATTGTGTGGCGGTTGACGCCAAAGCGCAGGGAAAGCTCCGCCTCGGTGGGGAGTTTGTCACCGATGCGGTAACGGCCTTGCGCGATCTCGCCGCCCAAGGTTGTCGCGATGGTTTTCCAAAGCGCGCTGCGGGGGTCTGTCATGGAAACATCATCCAATCTTCACGGAATTCAAATTGCGCTGGCTCAGCGACTCGGGCAGTATTTGTCTAGTTGTATAGCGACCTAGACAAATCTGCAAGCTGTCGAGAAGGGCATGAGCATGACACCAGAGATTGACACCAACAGCGCGCGCCGCCGCTGGATGGGCTTGGCGGCGAAGGCCAAGCCCGAGGCGCTTGCGGCCTTGCTGCCGGAGCTGCCCGCGCATGATCTTTTGCGCGGGCCTGAGACGGGCACGGTGATGGTGCGCGGGCGTGCGGGCGGTGTTGGGGCCGCGTTCAACCTTGGCGAGATGAGCGTGACGCGCTGCGCGTTGCGCCTGAGCGATGGCTCGGTCGGGCATGGCTATGTGCAGGGCAGATCACGGGATCATGCGATCCGTGCGGCGGTGCTCGATGCGTTGATGCAGGGCGCGGCGGCGGCCGAGATCGAGGCGCAGGTGTTTGCGCCATTGGAGGCGGGCGCGCAGGCGCTGCGCAAATCGCGCGCGGCGAAAGCGGCTGCGACGAAGGTTGAATTCTTCACCATGGTGCGGGGAGAGGCAGAATGAGCGGCGATATCACTTCCCTTTCGGGCGGGTTCACGGACCCCGCTGCGCAATCGGCGCGCAGCTTTCGCGGGATTTTGGAGGCGATGGCGCGTCCAGGTCAGATCGAGACGCTAGAGGGCGCTTGCCCGCCCGCGCCGCTCTCCGTTGCGGGGGGCTGTGTGCTCTTGACCTTGGCGGATGGCACCACGCCGGTGCATCTGGCGGGGGCTGCGGATTGTGACGCGGTGCGCGATTGGCTGCGCTTCCACATCGGTGCCCCGCTGGTGGCTGCGCAAGACGCCGCCTTCGCGATTGGCACATGGGAGGCGCTGACCCCGCTCCATCGTTTCGCCGTGGGCTTGCCGGACTATCCGGATCGCTCAGCGACGTTGATCGTTGAGAGAGATCATTTGGAACCGAAGGGCGCGCGCCTCACAGGGCCGGGGATCGAGACCGAGGCGCAGTTGAACCTGCCCGAGATCACCGCCTTCCAAGACAACCGCGCTCTGTTCCCCTTGGGGCTGGATTTCATCCTGACGAGCGGCGACCGCGTGGCCGCGCTGCCGCGCTCCACCCGTGTATCTGAGCAGGGTTTAGCGGGCGATATGGCGGAGACTTTAACAGGCAAACTGGCCGAGGAGACCCTCTGATGTATGTTGCAGTGAAAGGCGGGGAGCGGGCGATTGAAAATGCGCATCGTTGGCTCGCAGAGGAACGGCGCGGCGATACATCCGTGCCCGAACTCAGCGTGGCGCAGATCCGCGAGCAGATGAAGCTCTCGGTGGACCGTGTGATGGCGGAGGGGTCTCTGTTTGATCCCGATCTCGCGGCGCTGGCGATCAAACAGGCGCGGGGTGATCTGATTGAGGCGATCTTCCTGATCCGCGCCTATCGCACCACCTTGCCACGGTTTGGCGCGTCCAACCCGATCGAGACCTCGGATATGGTGCCGGATCGCCGGATTTCCGCGACGTTCAAAGATGTGCCGGGGGGGCAGGTTCTTGGGCCGACCTTTGATTATACGCATCGGCTGATTGATTTCGCCTTGGCGGCGGAGGGCGGCGCGCTGCCCCAAGCGCAGGAGGCGCTGGCGGATCCGGTTGCGGTGCCGCGCGTCGCGTCGCTGCTGGATCGCGACGGGTTGATCGAGGCGGAGCTGACCTGCGATGCGACGCCGCGCGATCTGACGCGCGAGCCGTTGGAAATGCCCGCCGACCGTCCTTTGCGCCTGCAAGCACTGGCGCGCGGCGATGAAGGGTTCATCCTCTCGCTCGCCTATTCGAGCCAGCGCGGCTACGGGCGCACGCACCCGTTCGTGGGGGAGCTGCGGATCGGCAAAATCGCCGTTGAGATGGAGATCCCCGAACTTGGGTTTGCGGTGGAGATCGGCGAGATCGAGGTGACGGAATGCGAGACGGTGAACCAGTTTACCGGATCGAAAACCGCGCCCGCACAGTTCACGCGCGGCTACGGGCTGGTGTTCGGCCAATCCGAGCGCAAGGCGATCTCGATGAGCCTCGTGGACCGCGCCTTGCGGTGGGAAGAGCTGGGCGAAGAGGCCGAGGGCGCTCCGGTGCGCGATACCGAATTTGTCCTCTCGCATTGCGATAATATTCAGGCGAGCGGCTTCTTGGAGCATATCAAACTGCCGCATTACGTTGATTTTCAATCGGAATTGGAGCTGGTGCGCCGCCTGCGGGCCGAGGCATCGAGCAAAACCGCCCCTGCGGCAGATCATGTGGAGGCAGCAGAGTGACCCTGCAATCCGAGTATAACTTCGCCTATCTGGACGAGCAGACCAAGCGGATGATCCGCCGCGCGATCCTCAAAGGGATTGCCGTGCCGGGCTATCAGGTGCCCTTTGCAAGCCGCGAAATGCCGATGCCTTACGGCTGGGGCACGGGCGGGGTGCAGGTGACGGCGGCCTGTCTGGTGCCCGAAGACCGCCTCAAGGTGATCGACCAAGGCGCGGATGATACCACCAATGCCGTCTCGATCCGCAAATTCTTCGAGCGCACGGCGCGGGTGGAAACCACCGAGGCGACGGTGCGCGCGAGCGTGATCCAGACCCGCCACCGGATCCCCGAGACGCCGCTGCGCGAGGGGCAGATCCTTGTCTATCAAGTGCCGATCCCCGAGCCGCTGCGGTTCTTGGAGCCGCGCGAAAGCGAGACCCGCAAGATGCATGAGTTGGAGGAATACGGGCTGATGCATGTCAAACTCTATGAGGATATCGCGCGGCATGGCGAGATTTCGACCGCCTATGCCTATCCGGTCAAGGTCGAGGGGCGCTACGTGATGGACCCGTCCCCGATCCCGAAATTCGACAATCCGAAACTGTCGAACAATGCCGCGATCCAGCTTTTCGGGGCAGGGCGCGAACAGCGGATCTACGCCGTGCCGCCCTATACCCATGTCGTCAGCCTCGATTTCGAGGATCACCCGTTCTCGCCCTCCAAAGCGCCGCATGATTGCGATCTGTGCGGGGCGCAGGAGAGTTACCTCGACGAGGTGATTACCGATGATCGGGGAACGCGGATGTATGTCTGCTCGGATACGGATTTTTGCGGCGCACGGCGCGACGCGGGCCATGTTGGTGCGGGCCATGTTGGTAAGGAGACGGTAGATGCTTGATGCGGGTTTGGATCAACCGCTCTTTCGCGTAGCGGGACTGGGCAAAAACTACGGCGAGCGGATCGGCTGCGCGGATGTATCCTTCGATCTGTTCCCCGGTGAGGTGCTGGGGATTGTGGGCGAGAGCGGCTCGGGGAAATCGACGCTATTGTCGTGCCTCGCGGGGCATATGGCGCCCGATCACGGCGAGATCCGGTTTGACGGGCGCGATGTGATCGGCATGGCCGAGACCGAGCGCCGGAAACTTGCGCGCACCGATTGGGCCTTCGTGCATCAAAACGCCCGCGACGGGCTGCGCATGGGGGTTTCGGCAGGCGGGAATGTGGGTGAACGGCTGATGGGCGTGGGCGCGCGCCACTACGGCGCGATCCGCGACAGTGCTGCCGATTGGCTGGGCCGTGTCGAGATCGACGCCGCGCGGATTGATGATCGTCCGCGCCAGTTCTCTGGCGGGATGCAGCAGCGCCTGCAGATCGCGCGCAGTCTGGTGACAGGCCCGCGTCTGGTATTCATGGACGAGCCGACGGGCGGGCTGGATGTCAGCGTGCAAGCGCGGCTGTTGGATCTGCTGCGCGGGCTGGTGCGGGATCTGGGCCTCTCGGTGATTATCGTGACGCATGATCTCGCGGTGGTGCGCTTGCTCGCAGATCGGCTGATGGTCATGAAATCGGGCCGTGTGGTGGAAACAGGGCTAACCGATCAGGTGCTCGACGATCCGCAACACGCCTATACCCAACTTCTCGTCTCTTCTGTTTTGCAGGTGTAAGCCGATGATCCATATTGAAAATCTTTCAAAGCAATTCACGCTGCACAATCAGGGCGGCTCGGTTATTCCGGTGATGGCGGGCGGTGCGCTCCGCGTGGCGCGGGGCGAATGTGTCGGGCTGACGGGGCGGTCTGGCTCTGGGAAATCGACGATGATGCGGATGATTTACGGCAATTATCTCGCCGATGGCGGCAGCATCCGCGTCGGCTCGTTGGATGTGGCGAAGGCCGCCCCGCGCGAGATCATCGCGCTGCGGCGGGAGACTTTGGGCTATGTGAGCCAGTTCCTGCGGGTCGTGCCACGGGTGCCGACATTGGATGTGGTTGCGGAGCCGTTGCTCGCGCTCGGGTTTGACGCGGAGCGCGCCCGTGACCGTGCGCGCGATCTGCTCACGCGGCTCAATATCCCGCAGCGGCTTTGGTCGCTCTCGCCCACCACCTTCTCGGGCGGCGAGCAGCAGCGCGTGAATATCGCGCGCGGCTTTGCGCATGGCTATCCGGTGCTGTTGCTGGATGAGCCGACCGCCTCGCTGGACGGGGCCAACCGCGAGGTTGTTCTGGCGCTGATCGAGGAGGCCAAGGCCAATGGCGCGGCCATTCTCGGGATTTTCCACGATGAGGCGGCGCGGGATCGGGTCTGTGATCGGGTGGTGGATGTGACCGGATTCACCCCGGGGATGGCGGCATGATCGTCGCCATCGTCGGCCCCTCGGGCGCGGGCAAGGATACTTTGCTGGAGGCGCTGTGCGCGCGGCATGCGGGCGTTACCCTCGTGCGCCGCGTCATCACTCGGCCAACCGAGGCAGGGGGGGAGGCCTTTGAGGGGGTGAGCGTGGCGGAGTTTGCCGCGCGCAAATCCCGTGGCGAGTTCGCGCTGGATTGGGAGGCGCATGGGTTGTGCTACGGCATCGAGGCGGCGCAGATCGATCCGCGAAAGACCGTGATCTTCAATGGCTCACGCGGCGCATTGCTGCGGGCAAAACAGGTGTTTCCGGCGTTGCAGGTGATCGTCGTGACCGCGCCACAAGCGGTTCTGGCCGCGCGGCTCGCGGCGCGCGGGCGCGAGACCAAATCCGAGATCGCGGCGCGTCTCGACCGCGCCGCCTATCACTTGCCGGAGGGCATCGAGGCAGTGACGGTGATCAATGACGCGAGCGTGGCCGAGGGTGTCGAGCGCCTCTTGGCGGCGCTTCAGCCGTTGAGCGCGTAGCGATGCAGCAGATGGAACCGCCCCACCTCATCCTCGCCAAAGAGGCACAGATCCTCGATCACAAAGGGTGTGGGCAGCACGGGCGCGAAATGCGCGGTGAGCGCGGCTTTGAGCGGCGCGATCTCATGTGCTTTGAGCGCATCCGTCAGGGTCAGGTGAAAGCGGAATTCATCCATCACGAACGGATAGCCCCAGCGATCCATCAGCGCGCGCTGGCGCGGGCTGAGGCGCTCAGGGCGACGGCGCGCGATCTCGGCCTCGGTGAGCGCATCGCGCAGCGGGTTCGTGGCCTCAACAACAGCAGCGGCGAGCGTGTTGATCGGTGCCGGATCGGTGGGGATCAGTGCGAGGAACCCGTGCAGATCCTCCAGCGTGAGCGCGGGTATCTTGGCGGGCGGCAAGCTGGCGGCGAGCGCGGCCAGATGGCTGCGGATCTCGGCCTCACTCACCCCGTCACGCGGGCGGAACGGCGCGCGGATCGTGCCGTGAAACCCGTATTTGCGCGGGGCTTTTGTCAGCACTGCGATCGGACGGGCGATCTCGTCAGGCAAGGCCAGATCCGGCTGGGCAATCGGCGCGCAAGCCGCCGCATCCCATCCCAACCAAGCCGAGGCGCGATCCGCGAAAGCCCCCGCACGCGGGGCGTAATAAACGGCATATCTTTTGAAATTTTCCATGGGCCTGCTTGTGTCGTCGCAATGTTACAGGGCGATGACAAAAGCGGCGCCCGACTGGCCAATACGATGCAGATAGGAAGACAGCAATGAAAGAGACAATTCTGGCCAATGCAGATCTGGTTCTGGCCGATGAGGTGTTGCGGGGCAGCCTGCGGATGATCGACGGGCAGATCGCCGCCATTGAGACCGGCAGCGACGTGCCGCAAGGCGCGGTGGATTGCGCGGGCGATCTGGTGATGCCCGGGATGATCGAGCTGCACACTGACAATCTGGAGCGCCATTTGCAGCCGCGCCCGAAGGTGGATTGGCCGCATGCGCAGGCGATCCTCGCGCATGATGCAGAGCTGGCGGCGGTCGGAATCACGACCGTGTATGACGCGCTGCGGGTGGGGTCGATCATCTCCGATAGTAAGTCGAATTACGGCGAATATGCGCGGCTTCTGGCGGATGAGATCTTATCGATGCGCGCGAAGGGGCATCTGCGGATCAGCCATTTCCTGCACCTGCGCGCGGAGATCTGCTCGGAGACTTTGGTACAGGAATTGGGCAAGTTCGAGGTGGGGGATCGGGTCGGTATCGTCTCCCTCATGGATCACACGCCAGGACAGCGGCAGTTTTCCGATCTCGCGCAGATGCGCAAATATGTGCAGGGAAAATACGGGCTCAATGAGGCCGAGTTTGAAGCGCATGTGGCCTCGCTCAAAGCGCTGTCAGATCGCATCGGGGCCGAGCATGAGCGCGAGGCGGTGGCAGCCTCAAAACGGCTCGGGGCGGTGCTGGCCTCGCATGATGATACCACCGCGCCGCAGGTGGCGATCAGCGCGGCGCATGGCGTGCGTTTTGCCGAATTCCCGACCACGCAAGAGGCCGCAGCCGCGTGCCGCGCGCAGGGAATCGCGGTGATGATGGGCGCGCCGAACCTGATCCGGGGCGGCTCGCATTCCGGCAATGTCGCTGCGGCCACGCTGGCGGGCGCGGATCTGCTGGATATCCTGTCCTCCGATTACGTGCCCTCTGCCTTGCTCGGCGGGGCTTTGATGCTGGGTGATCTGTGGGGCGATCTCGCGCGCGGGGTGGCCACGGTGACCTCAGCGCCCGCAGCGGCAACGGGGCTTGCGGATCGGGGCCGGATCGAGATTGGCGCGCGCGCCGATGTGATCCGCGTCAAGCGGATCGGGCAGGCGGCCAGTGTGCGCGGCACCTGGGTACAAGGGGTTCGGGTGGCGTAGGGGCAGATCCAAAGGGCTTTCGCAGCACTAGACTACGAAAGCCCGCCGAAAACGCCACGGGAAACCAGCGGCACTTCGCGAGGCGCGCCGAGGGTTGCGCCCCATTGCGTTGCTCCGGACCCAGTGATTGCATCGACACGGCGCGCAAGCAACGGGTCATGCGTTCGCAGGCTGCTTTGCAACATTGTGCCGCCGAGCTTGGCAGGCATTCGCCTGCGCCAAACATAAGCCGCGCCACGACGATAAAGATTGGATTGTAGTCCCATGGTGGCCCCTCAAAGAGGCGGACCGGAGCTCGGTTTCGGGCGTTTTGGGGTGTGATACGTATCACACTCACACGCAAAACACCCCCGAGGGGTGTTTTTGCCAATACCATCAATTTGTTGGATGATTTTGGCTCCGGCGGTAGGGATCGAACCTACGACCAATTGATTAACAGTCAACTGCTCTACCGCTGAGCTACGCCGGAACACGAGGGGGTGTATAGCGGTGGTGTTTGGGGGCCGCAAGAGGGTTTTATGCGATTTTTCGTAGAAAATTATGACAAGCGGAATTCGCTCAATATTTGCAGGGGTTTTGCGTGTGAAATTTTGTTTTTGATCGTGAGATCAATGAGATGGGCGAGCGTATTTCGAGTCGCTGCGGGGAGGAGTTTGGCGGGAATCTCGGTGTAGATGCGTCTCGCGATGGATTCGGCGCTCAACGGGCCCTGCGTCAGAGCATCGAGAATTTGGGCTGTTCGCGCCTCGCGATGTGCGCGTTGTTTCGCGATCAGCGCGAGCGGATCGCTTACGGGGTCGCCATGGCCGGGATAGAGGATCTTCGGGGCCCGCGCTTCGATTTTAGCGAGCGACGCGTAGTAATCCCCCAGATCGCCATCGGGCGGCGAGATGAGTGTCGAGGACCAGCCCATGATGTGATCGCCGCTGAACAGGGCATCTCCCCATGCAAAACTCATATGATTGCAAAAATGGCCGGGTGTGTGCAGCGCTGTAAGGGACCAGCCGTCGCCCGTGACCGTTTCGCCATCCTGCAGGGTGATATCTGGGAGAAAGCCTGCATCCACCCCTTCGCCGCCCCCCGGATTGGACTCTGCGGCAAGGCGGGTCATCACCGCAGAGCGCCCCGCCGTGGCGGGACCAAAGGCGTAGATCTTTGCCCCCGTCGCGCGGGCGAGCGGGCGGGCGAGGGGGGAGTGATCGAGATGCGCATGGGTGACGAAGATATGGGTGATCCGCTCATACGGGGTGAGCGCGCGGAGAATGGCGTCGAGATGGGCCGCATCCTCCGGCCCCGGATCGATCACCGCCACGCCGCGCGGGAGTGAGAGGCCGTGGTTTGATCCGCCGCGCAACAGGTAGCTATTGGTTCCGCTAAAGGTCATCGGGCCCGGGTTCGGGGCGCGCAGCCGGAGCAAGCCATCGGTCAGTTCTACAATCTCGGTCGTCATTTCGCTTTTCTCCCCTTGGACCCGCAGCTAGGGTTTCGTCATCTCAAAGAAAGGTTTGTCATGGATTGGAGCTGGATCAAACGGTTCATGCCGCGCGGGCTGTACGGGCGCGCTGCTTTGATCCTGATTTTGCCGGTGGTGACAGTGCAGATTGTTGTTTCGGTGGTGTTTATCCAACGGCATTTTGAGCGGGTGACCGAACAGATGACGGCCACAATGCTGCGCGAGATCAGTTTTTTGATTGATGTCGTCGATAGCGCGCCCGAGCTGGACGTCGCCGATCAGGCGGCCGATTTGGTGGCGCGGCCGCTGGGGCTGCAGGTGGATCTGCCAATGCCGGAGTCCCAACGCAGTGCGATTGAGAAGGAAGGCGATCAGCGACGGTTCTACGATTTATCGGGCAAGGTGGTGATCTCGGTTTTGCGCGCGGCGATTCCCGAGATTCATGTCGTTCAGCTCCAAACAATGGAATCGGTTTTGCTGGTGGTGCAGACGGTGCATGGCCCGATGCGTATCGAATTTCCCCGTGCGCGGGTCTCGGCCTCAAATCCGCATCAGCTTTTGGTGTTGATGGTGGTGGTCAGCCTGTTGATGACATTGATCGCGTTCATCTTCCTACGTAACCAATTGCGTCCGATCCGGCGTTTGGCACGGGCGGCGGAAGGATTCGGCAAGGGCCAGCTTCTGCCCTATCGCCCGCAAGGCGCGACCGAGGTGCGGGCGGCGGGTGCTGCGTTTTTGGAGATGCGGGCGCGGATTGAGCGGTTTTTCGAGCAACGGACCTTGATGCTTTCGGGCATCAGCCATGATCTGCGCACGCCGTTGACGCGGTTGCGCTTGGGGCTCTCCATGCTGCCGCCCGATGAGGATGTCGCTGCGATGGAGCGCGACGTGGCTGAAATGGGCACGCAGATTGATGCGTTTCTGGCGTTCATGCAGGGCGATGCGCAAGAAACCCCCGCCGAACTTGGCGATCCAATCGCGTTTGTGCGCGAGATTGTCGAGGATGCCGAGCGTGCGGGGCAGGCGGTGCGGTTACATGTGGCAGAATCCAGCGCTGCGGATGAGACCATTCAGGCGAGTTTCCGCCCGGCCAGCCTGCGCCGAGCGGTGGAAAATTTGATCGGAAATGCCGTGCGTTACGGAACAAGGGCACAGGTGAGTGTTCACGTGTCAGAGCGCCATATTCGCATCATTGTGGAGGATGACGGACCGGGGATTGCGGCAGAGATGCGCGAGACCGCGCTGCGCCCGTTCACGCGGCTGGATCCTGCACGAAATCAGAATAAGGGGCAGGGGGTTGGGCTGGGCCTCTCGATCGCGGCGGATATTGCGCGGAGCCATGGCGGCGGGCTGCGGCTGGGCGAGAGTGAAGAGCTGGGCGGTTTGCGCGCCGAGCTGAGCTTGGCCCGCTAACGTGCGGACTGCTGATGTCGCAGGCGGCATCGGCTTCCGCAGGGATGAATGAAGCTGCCTCTTTTGCAGGAGGCAATCTTTGCGATGATGCTAACCTATATCCGCAGTGGCCTCATGGCCTTTAGGGAGACGGCAACTTCCCGAGCAAACACCCGCGCGTGTCTGTACGTCTTAGAAGACAAGCGCGAAGATAAGCGCCCAGAGGCCAACGGATACGATCAGAGCGGGGGCGAGCCACCATCCTGCGACCATTGGCGATTTATTGGTCTCGCGCTTCACGCTGGATTTGCGGATGTGGATTGCTTGCATTGGCTGGCTCCTGATCGTCGTTTTCTTGTATTAGGCGTCTGGCAGTTACTTTTCTTTTAAGATGTAGGCTTCTATCCCCTTAGATTATGGAGATTTTTAGGCGTGTATAGCTACTCTTTTGGCTAGTGAGTCATATTGTTGCGCCGCATCGCGGCATATAGTGCGAATATTGCGCGCCACTCGCGATGAGCGGCGGCGAAGAATGCAGGCAGGATATGTGACGGATTTTTTAAATTTTGCGCAGTATTCGAGCGAGTTGCCGCCATTCTGGGCGCGATATGCTATGATTTTTGGCGGCTTTGATCTAAGTCTCAGATCATGCTGCAATGCGGCGTGGTGCGACATTGTTGCCCTTCTGTACTAACCGGAAACCGTGCAAGCCATGGAAATTCCTGCGGCGAGGCGCAAAAAAAGCGACCCAGCCAGAGCGGCCTCGGCCGATTCCGCCGACCTCCAATCAACCAAGCAAGCTCAGGATGGTTGAACCCGAGCGGATCGAACCATAGATATGGGGAGAAGGGGAAAGACGCGGCTGCCGCGATTCAGCGGGGCGAGGGCTTTCCTGCCAGTGAGGAAAAAGAATGAACGATATTTTGGACACGAGCTTCCCCGTCCTGCCGTTGCGCGACATCGTCGTGTTTCCGCATATGATCGTTCCGCTCTTCGTGGGGCGCGAAAAATCGGTACGGGCGCTGGAAGAGGTCATGGCGAATGATCGCCAGATCCTGCTGGCCAGCCAGATCGACCCCGCGCAGGATGAGCCGGACGAGGATGGCATCTACCGCGTTGGCGTTCTGGCAAATGTGCTGCAACTGCTCAAACTCCCCGATGGCACGGTTAAGGTGCTTGTTGAGGGTAAATCCCGTGTGACAATCACCGATTTTGTCGCCAACCCGCGCTATTTCGAGGCGCTGGCCGATACGCTGGATGAGCAGGCAGGCGATGCGGAAACCGTGGCGGCGCTGCTCGGCTCGGTGGCCGATGAATTCGAGCGCTACGCGAAGATCAAGAAAAACGTGCCGGAAGAGGCGCTGGCGGCTGTGGGCGAGACCCGCGAGCCTGCGAAGCTTGCCGATCTGGTCTCGGGTCATCTGGGCCTTGAAGTCGCACAGAAGCAAGAGCTTCTGGAGACGCTGGACGTGGGCGCGCGTCTGGAGAAAGTCTACGGGCTGATGCAGGGCGAAATGTCGGTCCTTCAGGTCGAGAAGAAGATCAAGAGCCGCGTGAAGAACCAGATGGAGCGCACCCAGCGCGAATATTATCTGAATGAGCAGATGAAGGCCATTCAGAAGGAGCTGGGCGATGGCGAGGACGGGGCCAATGAGCTGGCCGAGTTGGAAGCCAAGATCGCGAAGACCAAATTCTCCAAAGAGGCGCGGGAAAAGGCGGATGCGGAGCTGAAAAAGCTCAAAAGCATGAGCCCGATGAGCGCAGAGGCTACCGTTGTGCGCAACTACCTCGATTGGTTGCTGGCGCTGCCATGGGGCGTGAAAAGCCGCGTGAAGAAGGATCTTCTCGTCGCCGAAAAGGTGCTCGATGCCGATCACTACGGGCTGGAAAAGGTCAAAGAGCGGATCGTGGAATATCTCGCCGTGCAAGCGCGCTCCTCGAAGATGAAAGGCCCGATCATGTGCCTCGTCGGCCCTCCGGGTGTCGGCAAAACATCGCTGGGCCGCTCGGTTGCGAAGGCCACGGGGCGCGAGTTTATCCGCATCTCGCTGGGCGGCGTGCGCGATGAATCCGAGATCCGTGGCCACCGTCGGACCTATATCGGCTCGATGCCGGGTAAGATCATTCAGGCGCTGAAAAAGGCGAAAACCACCAACCCGCTGATCCTGCTCGATGAAATCGACAAGATGGGGCAGGATTTCCGCGGCGATCCGGCCTCGGCGATGCTGGAGGTCTTGGATCCGGAGCAAAACGCAACCTTCGTCGATCACTATCTGGAGGTGGAATATGACCTCTCGGACGTGATGTTCCTGACCACTGCGAACAGCTACAACATGCCGGGCCCGCTGTTGGACCGGATGGAGATTATCTCGCTGTCGGGCTATACCGAGGACGAGAAGCGCGAGATCGCCAAGGGCCATTTGGTCCAAAAGCAGATCAAGGGCCATGGTCTCAAAAAAGGCGAGTTCGATATCACCGACGACGCGTTGAGCGAAGTGATCCGCTATTACACCCGCGAGGCGGGCGTGCGCTCACTGGAACGCGATATCGCCAAGCTGGCGCGTAAAGCGGTGACGGAGATCATCAAGTCGAAGGGCGAGACCAAGCACATCACCGTTGATGCGGCGAAGGTGGGCGAGTATCTCGGCGTGAAGCGGCATCGCTTCGGGCTGGCAGAGGCTGAAGACCAGGTTGGTGTCGTCACTGGCCTGGCTTGGACCTCCGTTGGCGGCGACCTGTTGCAGATCGAGGCGCTCAAACTGCCCGGCAAGGGCCGAATGAAAACCACCGGCAAGCTCGGCGATGTGATGAAGGAATCGATTGAAGCGGCGAGCAGCTATGTGCGCTCGATCAGCCCAGAGATCGGGGTGAAACCGCCGAAATTCGAGAGTGTCGATATCCACGTCCACGTGCCAGAAGGGGCGACGCCCAAAGATGGCCCGTCGGCAGGGATCGCGATGGTCACCTCCATCGTCTCGGTGCTCACCGGCATCAAAGTGCGGCGCGATGTGGCGATGACTGGCGAAGTGACGTTGCGCGGCAATGTGCTGCCGATCGGGGGCTTGAAAGAGAAGCTTCTGGCGGCGCTGCGCGGGGGCATCAAGACGGTCATGATTCCGGCGGAGAATGAGAAAGACCTCGCCGAGATCCCTGACAATGTGAAGGAAGGGCTGAAAATCATTCCGGTCAGCCATGTCACTGAAGTCTTGCCGATTGCTCTGACGCGGATGCCGGAGCCGGTTGAGTGGGACGAGGCGGCAGAAGAAGCGGCGGCGCAAGCGGCGCGCGCTGCGGCCAGTTCTGGGCCTTCGGCGACCGCACATTGAGCTTCGACGCCATGACTGGCGCGTGAAAATAGGAAAAGGGCGCCGACCATCGGCGCCCTTTTTGCATGCGGTGACCCGCCCGCCTCTTGGCCAAGCGGCGGGCCGAGCGCATGGAATTGCATCGCTTGCGCGGTCTCAAAGGGGGGATCGACGGCATTCAGGCCACGGGCAGCACATTTCACGGCCCAACGTGGAGTGTTGTGGATTGTTTCCCGAGAGTTGCGTAGTCTGTTCTCGACTCGGAAACAGATGGGACCATCATGGCCACGACCAAAAAAACTTCGAAAATCAGCGCAGTGATTCCTGCCGTTGATCCAACACCCTCGACCGCCCCTCTAAACAGCGTGGATCAAGACCTCGCGGAGGATGGCGCTCATGAGGCGACGGCTCTTGATGCGGCCGAGGCCTCGACGATGATCCGCAAAAAGGATTTCATCGAGCGGATCGTGGCCGAGAGCGGCGCGAAGAAAGGCGATGTGCGACTGATCGCGGAGACCGCGTTGAAGGTTCTGGGCGATGCGCTTTCAAAGGGCGAAGCGCTCAACCTTCCGCCTCTGGGCCGCGCAAAGATCACCCGCACAATCGACAAGAATGATGGCGAGGTTCTGGTGATCAAGCTGCGCCGGAATACCCCGAATGATGCAGGTGAAAAAACCTCGTCCGAGCCTCTTGCAGACGCAGACGAGTGACGCTAAAAGCCCTGCCAACGGGTGATTAGCTCAGTGGTAGAGCGCTTCGTTCACATCGAAGATGTCAGGAGTTCAAATCTCTTATCACCCACCAGAGATTTACTATTAAAAACCGTAGCTTAGCGCTGCGGTTTTTTCTTTTACGAACAGCGCTCGGGTTCCGTGAACCTGTATGTCACTTCGTGACCTTTCTCAAATTCATGAAATCGGGCGCCGCGACAGCTTCATTCATCTGCTCAGGCAGGTAGCGAGCGTACCGGAAATGGTTGGATGGTCGGCCCATACTTCGTTGCAAAAAGTGCAGAGCGTCCGATCTATTTCGAGGGCCGGCTTCTTTACGGCGAGACACGGAACACGATCTCACCCTTCGGCACTTACGAAGATGATTTTGATACCGACCGATTGCTTGCACAGTTTAAGGTGAGCGGTGAATATGCCTATGGCGATTTCACGAAGCTTTATCCGTTCCTTGACGCGTCTTATGTCACGGATAATCAGCACAGCTATGTTGATAGCCTTGGCAATTTGATCCCTAAGCAAGGGGTCAATTTGGGGCAGATCGAACTCGGCATGGACTTTAAGCACGAGGTGCTTGTCAGTTCCGGTGAGCTTGAGATCTTTGGGGGTGTTTCGGGGATTTGGTCGAGAACCGGTGGGCAGGGATATGCATCTGGCCACGGACGGTGCATCTGGCCTTGGACACGGGCACTTGAGACTGGAGTTCACCGCCAGCAGAGAGGGCGACTGACCGATCTTGTCCGAACTGCTCGGCCAGATCCCTGAAGGCGAAGAGATCGGCAGTGTGGACCGCCCCCGCTCGGCAGATTGCTTTGCAATCGCCTGCCGGGCAATGGGCGGTGCCTGTGACATGCGCCGCTGCCACCTTGCCAAGGCAGGGCGGTCGCCGCCCTGCCGACGTTAGGTCGCCAGCAACCTGCAGCCGCTAAGCTGCGCCTGTCGTCACCTCCACAGTCACGTGCTCCACGCCCGTTGTTTCCCGCACGCGGTCTTTTACCGCGCGGCGCACATCGTCAGCGTTCGCCCCAGCGGCAGGTTCAACCTCCAGCGTAGCCATCGGCCGCTCCTGCGTGATCGACCACGCGTGGATATGGTGGGCGCGCGCGACGCCGGGCAGCGTGGCTTCCAGATCGGCGGCAACGGCGCGGGCATCAAAGCCAACCGGGGCCGCTTCCAGCAAGATATGCCCGCTTTCGCGCACCACAGACCACGCCGAGCGCAGGATGAGAAGGGCGACGAGCACCGACAGGATCGGGTCAATCGGTGTCCAGCCCGTCCAGATGATGACCAGAGACGCGATGATGGCCGCGACCGACCCAAGCAAATCCCCCATCACATGCAATGCCGCAGCGCGAACGTTGAGGTTGTCGCCTTCCGCGCGGCTGAGAACCCAGAAGGCGACGATGTTCACCGCCAATCCACCGACCGCAACCCAGAGCATCAGCCCCCCGAGGACTTCGGACGGGTTGGACAAACGCTTCACCGCCTCGATGAGGATCCACAGGGCGATGGCGAAGAGGCTCAGCCCATTCACGAAGGCGGCGAGCACTGAGAATCGATCAAACCCGTAGGTCCGCTTCCAGTCGGCGGGGCGTCTCGCCAGACGGAACGCAAGCCACGCGAGCACCAGCGAGGCGAAGTCGGTGAGCATATGGCCCGCATCTGCCAAGAGCGCGAGCGAGCCGGAGATGAACCCGCCGATGACCTCGGCCCCCATGAAGCCGCCTGTCAGAAGGGCAGCGAACAGGATCGCTCGTTCTTTTGAGCGGCGCGCCTCGGGCGTGTCGCTGGCGGAGAGCGACGGCCCGTGAGAATGCCCCGCATGCCCGTGCCCATGCTCGTGCCCATGCTCGTGCTCGTGCTTGTGCCCATAATCGTGCTTATGGTCGTGCGTCTGCCCGTGAGTGTCGTCGTGATTTTTCCCCATCTCAGCAGCCCTCCTTTCGACACTCACTGCGCTGCGACGGCACGATCCGTTCGCGGTGCACGTAATGGGCGGAGTTCAGCAGATTGGAGCGGTGAAGAGCGTGGTTTTTCATAGCGCGGCCTTTGATTCGTCTCGGTATATCAGTAGATACAATCTCTAGTGGCTGTAGCTTCAAGGGGAAATGCGATGCAGGGTCATTCCATTGGTACGCTGTCCAAGCGCACGGGCGTGAAGGTGACGACGATCCGGTTTTATGAGGGGCGGGGCCTCCTCGCGGATCCCGGCCGCACTGAGGGCGGTCAGCGCCGATATGGCGATGCGGACCTCGATAGGCTGTCTTTCATCGCCCATGCCAGACAGCTGGGGTTTGACCTTGAGGCGATTGCCGAGCTGATCGCGTTGCAAGAGGCCCCTCTCGACGCCCATGGCGACGCGCACCGCATTGCGAGCGAGCGGATCGCGGAGATAAGGCACAGGATTGCCCGCCTTCGACGCCTTGAGGAGGAATTGGTGCGGGTTGTCATGGCCTGCGATGGCCAATCCGACGGGCAGCCTTGCAGAGTGCTGCAAGCGCTGGCGGATCACGGGGCCTGCGAGGGCGAGCATTGATCCGGCAATCGTTTCAGAGTTCGCGTCGCATCAGTTGATACGAAGGCGCGTGTTGAACGGCCAGTTGACTGCAGATGAGACCGAGGGCGGGGGCGATCAAAAGAATTATCATCCTCGTGCATTCAACCTCTTGCAAGCCCCCGAGACCCTCGCTAAAAGCGCCGCAGTTGGGTTGTTAGCTCAGTTGGTAGAGCGTCTCGTTTACACCGAGAATGTCGGCGGTTCGAGCCCGTCACGACCCACCATTTCCCCATCTATTTTGTTGTCTGCGCGTGATCGTTTTATCCGCGCGGCCTCTGTCTGCGTTCTGTAGTACTTCATCTGGTAGCCTTACCCGCCAGAGGGGGGGCGGGCAGGGGGCGCATCTCCGCGCCCTACATTCCCAGCCCTCATGCGGCCCGATCCTTCCAGCGCCTGTCAGGCGAAGGCGTCGCGACAGAGTTAATTTTTCACCCTGCGAGTCGCTAAAATTCCCGCGATTTCCGCGCGCTGACTCCCCCTGATTCTCCTCATTGGCCACTCTTTCCGGTGGAATCCGGAGTTCGGGTAACCGGATATTAGCGCACGGATGGTTATCTACCCCCGTCGCGAGAGGGGTCTCAGCGACATGCCGCCAGAACCGGCGGCCTCACGTATCCAGGGGTGGATCTTATGACATTCTGTAAACTGTCGCATGCGCCGCAGGCGTATGCAGGGTCGCGTTTTGCGGCGTTGAAATCACATGTTTGCAAGGGCTCGGTTCTGGTTGCCGCGCTGATGACAGCCAGTATCGCCGCCGTGCCACAGGCGCAGGCGCAAAGCCAATTCCTCGCCGCGCAAAATACATTGATCGTGCGGAATGATCCCGGTGGGGTGATCGGCACCCGCGCGCAAGAGATCGAAACCCTGCGCGCGCAAGGTATCCGCGTCGAGCTGCGCGGTGAGGTTTGCCTGTCGTCCTGCACGATGTATCTAGGGCTGCGCAACACCTGCGTGTTTCGCGGCACGACCTTCGGCTTCCACGGTCCGTCCTATTATGGCGCAAAGCTGAACGCGAATGACTTTGAGTATTGGTCGCAGGTGATCGCCGCGAATTACCCGCCTAAGCTGCGCGCGTGGTACATGGCGACGGGCCGCTACAAGATCACCGATTATTACCGGATTAAGGGCGCGGAGCTGATCCGCCTAGGCGTGCCGGAATGCGTGCAGGCGTGACTCGGCGGCCAGCCGCGGTCGCAAAGGGGCCACGGCGAGATTTGGCCGCCGGATTTGTGCCTGTTTTGGGGGAGCGTCGCGAAGAAATGTCGAAAGAATTTCATCCGGATGTAATTTTCCGCATTCCCCCGCTTGACGCCACCCGCGTGGCCTCATAATAAGCGCCCACGCTCTTGGAACGATCCGGAGTGGGAGAGTTGCGGTTGTAGCTCAGTTGGTTAGAGTACCGGCCTGTCACGCCGGGGGTCGCGGGTTCGAGCCCCGTCAACCGCGCCACTCTCCCCTCGGATCGTCCAAAGCGGCTTTGGCCCTTTACCTAGGCCATTGATATTGCGCGGTTGTAGCTCAGTTGGTTAGAGTACCGGCCTGTCACGCCGGGGGTCGCGGGTTCGAGCCCCGTCAACCGCGCCACTTCTTCCTCATCGGAAGAAAGCTTCAAAAACGCCGTCCCTTGGGGCGGCGTTTTGCTTTTTGCCCCCTGCGGCTTGTTCTGATCTGGGCCCTCTCGTATATCGATGGGGAACGAAAGGACGTCCCCATGACCCAAGATGCAAAAACCCTGATCGAGACCCTCGGCACGAATGCACGTGCGGCGGCAGCGGAGCTTGCATTCGCGACGCCAGAGGCCAAATCCAAGGCGCTGGAGGTGGCCGCAGAGGCCGTCTGGGCGCAGCGCGAGGCGATCATCGCGGCCAATGCCGAGGATCAAGCCTTTGGCCGGGAAAAGGGCCTCTCGGCGGCGATGATGGATCGACTGGTGCTCGACGAGGGCCGGATCAAGGGAATCTGTGATGCGCTGCGCGATGTGGCCGCGCAGCCCGATCCGGTGGGGCAGGTGATCTCGGAATGGGATCGCCCGAGCGGGCTGCATATCCAGCGCGTGCGCACGCCGCTCGGCGTCATCGGGGTGATCTATGAGTCGCGCCCGAATGTGACGGCGGATGCGGGCGCGCTTTGCCTCAAGGCGGGCAATGCGGTGATTCTGCGCGGCGGATCCGAGGGCTTCAATTCCTCCAAAGCGATTCACGCCTGTATGGTGGAGGGGTTGCGGGCTGCGGGCTTGCCCGAGACGGCGATCCAACTCGTGCCGACCCGTGACCGCGCCGCCGTGGCGGAGATGCTGCGCGCGGTCGCCTATATTGACGTGATCGTGCCGCGCGGGGGTAAGGGGCTCGTTGGCCTCGTGCAAGCGGAGGCCCGTGTGCCGGTCTTTGCGCATCTGGAGGGCATTTGCCACACCTATGCCGATGGCGCGGCAGATCTGGAGAAAGCGCGCCGCGTGGTGATGAACGCGAAAACCCGCCGGACGGGGGTTTGCGGCTCGATGGAGTGCCTGCTGATTGATCGCGCGTTCTATGAAAAGCACGGCGCGGTGCTGATCGAGGATCTCGTCAAGGCAGGCGTGGAAGTGCGCACCGAGGGCGACTTGCTGAAGGTTGCAGGCACAGCGCCCGCGCAGGCGGATGATTTTGGCCATGAATATCTGGATATGATCTGCGCCGCGAAAATCGTCGACGGGGTGGACGAGGCGATTGCCCATATCCGGCGCTATGGCTCGAATCATACTGAATGCGTGCTGACCGAGGATGATGCGGTGGCAGCGCGGTTCTTCCAGCGGATCGATTCGGCGATTTTGATGCGCAATGCCTCGACACAATTTGCCGACGGCGGCGAGTTCGGGATGGGCGGTGAGATTGGGATCGCGACCGGAAAGCTCCACGCGCGGGGCCCCGTTGGCGCCGAGCAACTTACATCGTTCAAGTATCTCGTTGTCGGGGATGGCACCACGCGCGCCTGATCTGAACGGACTGGAGTTTCGAAAACACGAGGCCCTGCAAGAGGTTGCGGGGCCTTTTAATGTGCTGCCTTCCGTGGAAGCCTTAAGATCGACGGCGTTGGTGGCTCGGTAATTTAAATGATGCGGACCCACGCTTGAGAGCGAGCGCGTTGCCTTTTCACCGGGAGTGCGGCTATTGCGCGGCCTGCGCGCCGTTTCACGCCCTGTCGCGCCATGGAGTCAGATGGCTTGTGCCCCACGGGCAGTGATCTTGCGCCATTCTGAGAATATATTTTATTTAAATACAATGTGTTGTGTGGTGATCTTCATGCCATGTCAAACCCGATTTCCGCCTTCGCCTCACCAACGCTCCAGTTCAGCCTCGCGCCGTAATTCGCGGCCTCTCTCGTCAATAGCGCAAACTGGATCTGAGCGGGGCTGACCTGCGTCGGATCACCTGAAAGTGTGGCCCAAATTGCGGGATCTTGCTTGGTCTTCTTGGTCTGCGCCGTGATTGCCCAATGCCCCGATTCCTCATACAGGCTCACCGCGCCGCCCCATGGCAGGGCCGTTTCCAAGCAGAGCAGGGAGAGGAAGCACAGCTTCACCACCCGCCGTACATGATCGCCCTCGGCGCGCCAGTCGTAGGTCAGCCGCCCCGTCTGCGCCATGTCGCGCAGCAGATTTCGAATCTCCGGTGCACCAAGCCGTTGATCGGGCGAGGCTTGCCCGAAAGCCACGCGGAAAAATTTGAGTCGTGCATTGGCTGCGTTCACACTTTGCGCAATCAACTGCAATTCGGGGCTCATCGGGCCGCCCGACATCGCCATCAATTCGACCCCGTTTCCGATCGCTCCCATTGGCGAAATCAGATCATGGCACAGCCGCGATCCCAGTACCGCGATCAGATCGAGATCGGTTTGGCCGATCGCTTCCTCGGCCATTTCATTCACCGCATCGCGCTGGTCAAAACCGCCTGTTTGCGGCATGAGTGGGGAAGACGTCATGTGATGCCCCCTTCAAAAATAGGTTTGATATGAACGAAATCCTCGAACCCGGAATGATCGTGCGCAACCCCTCCGCCCCGGAATGGGGATTGGGGCAGGTGCAGTCGAAGATCGGATCGAAGATCACGGTGAATTTTGAGCATATGGGCAAACAGGTGATTGATGGGAATAGGGTTACGCTTGATCTAGTCATCGGTGAGCAAGGTTAACAAATCCTAAAGGCTCTGCGAAGTCCTGCCTCGGCAGGGGCTGCAGTGCCCCTGCGGGCCCTATCCTGCCGACTCACACGCAGAAAAAATCGCGCAGCGGTGAGCGCGCCTCAAAGCGGCTAAATCCCTCACCTCATTCGTCAAAATCCTCGTGATCTCCGCCCAACCCCCTTTCCCCTCACGCGGGAAACGGGCAATGTCACTCTGATGTCACGTCCTCGTGCGATCTGCGTCATGATCCGTTCACCTCAGGAGCATGCCATGCAGGTCTTCCGTCACGCCGCCACCAGCTTGGCAACCGCCCAGCCGCTTGGTAAAACCGCGCCCACCGCGCAGGAACGGAGAGCAATGGTGCTCGATACCAGCCATTACGAGACCCGTTTCGCCAGCACGGAGCAAGACCGTCTGGCGGCGCAACGATTGCGCTACCTTGTCTTCGTAGAGGAGCTGGGTGCGGGCGGGGCGATGGTTGATCATGGCGCGCAATTGGAACGCGATGATTTCGACGCGGTCTATGAGCATCTGTTGCTGATCGACACCCGCCGCGATCCGGAGAGCTTGGATCATGTCGTCGGTGTCTACCGTTTGCTCAAGGGCGAGCGCGCGGCGGAGTTCGGGCGGTTCTATTGCGATGCGGAATATGATCTGGCGCCGCTGCGCGCCTCCGGCCGCCGTTTGCTGGAGCTGGGCCGCTCTTGCGTGCACCCTGACTATCGCGGCGGGCCTGCGATGTATCTTCTGTGGCAAGCGCTGGCCGATTACGTGCTGACGCAGGGGATCGAGGTGCTCTTCGGCGTTGCCTCTTTCCACGGCACCGATGCGCAGGCACTGGCCGCGCCGCTCTCGTGGCTGCACCATCACCACCTCGCGCCCGCCGCCTTGCGCGCCCGTGCACACAGCGATCACTTCCAACCGATGGATCTGATCGCGCCCAACGCGCTGGATCGGGCCTCGGCGATGGCGCAGATGCCGACACTGATCAAAGCCTATCTGCGCGCAGGGGGCTATGTCGGCGAAGGCGCGTGGATCGATCATGACTTCAACACCACGGACGTGCTGGTTATGATGGATACGGCGCAGATGAGCAGCAAACATCGCGGCTTTTACGCGCGCCGGATGCGGACCCAGTAAGTCCCGAGACTGTAGGAGAGCAGATGAGCACTTGGCGCGGGGTTGAGCCGCCGGTTTTCGCCCCGCTGGGCGCGATGGGCTGGCTGCGCGCAGGGCTGCGCGGGATCTTGGTGCTGGCGCTGGTCTATGCGGGGCTGCTGGTGTTTTGGGGCGCGCGGGCGCTGGACTGGGGCGCGGCCAAACTCTCGGGGCGCAAGCTGCGCCTCGCGCCGCATGTTACCACCTTCGTGTGCCGTGGGTTCTTTACCCTCATCGGCATGGGCTACCGCGTGACCGGCCAGCCGATGCGAGGGCGCGGGGCGGTGGTGGCCAACCACTCAAGCTGGCTCGATATCTTCGCCCTCAACGCCTGCCAACAGGTGACCTTCGTCTCCAAAGATGATGTCGCGCACTGGCCGATGATTGGCACCCTCGCAAAAACCGTCGGCACCGTGTTTATCAAACGTGACCCGAAAGAGGCGCGCGCCCAGCAAGAGATGTTCGAGACGCGGATCCGGGCGGGCGATCATCTGGTGTTTTTCCCGGAGGGAACCTCGTCGGACGGACTTCGTGTTTTGCCATTCAAATCAACGCTCTTCGCGGCATTCTTCACGCAAGACTTGAAGTCGGTGATGCAGATCCAACCCGTCTCCGTGATCTATCATGCGCCGCCGCACTCCGATCCCGCCTTCTACGGGTTCTGGGGCGATACCAGCTTCGCACCGCATTTCCTGCGGGTGCTGGGCGCGGCACGCCAAGGATCAGTGGAAATCGTGTTTCATCCTGCGGTGAAGGTCGAGGCCTTTGCTTCACGCAAAGATCTTAGCGCCTATTGCGAGGCGCAGATCCGCTCGGGGTTCGAGACGGCAAGAGTGACCGGATAACCGACCGGCATCGGCCTCACCGCCCGCGATACTGCGCCAGAACATAGAGCCGGATCGCCGTCGCCAAGCCTGTCGAGGTGCCGCGCGCCGCGTCGATCTCGGCGGCGAGCGCGTTGATCCCTTTGCCCTGCTGCTCCGCAATCTCGCGAAACGCCTGCCAGAACTCATCCTCCAGCGTCACCGAGGTCCGGTGACCGCCCAGGGTGAGGGAATGTTTCATCGGGCGACTCATGCCTCTCCCTCGCCATCCGTCCGGTGCCCATCCAAGAGGGCCTTGGCCTTGGCCGCACGCGCCTCGTCCAGCGCTTTTTGCGCCTTGCTGCGGCCGAATTTCACGGCATTGGCGTCGGCTTCGGCGCGCTTCAGCTTGCGCGCCTTGTCTTTGCGAAATTGGTTCAGGTTGATTGGCGTGCTCATGGCCTCAATTTCGCATGTTTGGTGCGGCCAGAAAAGGGGGGCTGTCTGCCCCTCTGCGTTTGCGCGCAAACGCCCCCCCGAGGATATTTTTGGCAACCGAACGCCTATTTCGCTTTTATGTTTTTCGGTTGCCGAAAATATCCCGGGGGTGAATGCGCAGCAGAGGGGGCAGCGCCCCCTAGGCCCGGTCCCGCAGGGGCTTGCGCATGAAAAAGGGCGACCCGAAGGCCGCCCTTGATCAAAGTTTTCTGGCAATCAGCCCTTCGGGCCAACCATATCCTCGGGCCGCACGATGCGATCAAAGGTCTCGGCATCCACAAAGCCCAGCGCAATCGCCTCATCTTTGAGGTTGGTGCCGTTCTTATGCGCGGTTTTCGCGACCTTGGTGGCATTGTCATAGCCGATGGTCGGGGCCAGAGCTGTCACCAACATCAGGCTTTCCTTCATCAGCTTGTCGATCCGCGCCACATTGGCTTGGGTGCCGACCACCATGTTATCGGTGAACGAGCCCGCCGCATCGCCCAGAAGTTGCATGGATTGCAACACGTTATAGGACATCATCGGATTGTAGACGTTCAGCTCGAAATGACCCTGCGAGCCGGCAAAGCCCACCGCCGCATCATTGCCCATCACATGCGCGCAGACCATGGTCAGCGCTTCCGCCTGCGTCGGGTTCACTTTTCCCGGCATGATCGAGGAGCCCGGCTCGTTTTCTGGCAGGATCAGCTCGCCCAGACCCGAGCGCGGGCCCGAGCCCAGCAGCCGCATGTCATTGGCGATTTTGAACAGCGAGGCGGCGACCGTTTTCAGCGCGCCCGAGAACATCACCATCGCATCATGCGCGGCCAGCGCTTCGAATTTGTTCGGCGCGGTGACGAAGGGCAGGCCGGTGATCTCGGCGATCTGCGCGGCCACGCGGCTATCCCAGCCCACGCGGGTGTTCAGACCGGTGCCGACGGCGGTGCCGCCCTGCGCCAGCTCGTAGATATCTGGCAGGCAGGCCTCAACGCGCGCGATCCCCTTGGCGACCTGATGCGCGTAGCCGCCGAATTCTTGGCCCAGCGTGAGCGGCGTCGCATCCTGCGTATGGGTGCGGCCGATCTTGATGATATCCTTGAATTCTTCCGATTTCGCCGCCAGCGCCGCATGCAGCTTGCGCAGGCCGGGCAGGAGCGTATCGCGCGCCATCATCCCGATGGCGACATGCATCGCGGTCGGGAAGGTGTCGTTAGAGGATTGGCCCATGTTGCAATGGTCATTCGGGTGGACCGGCTTTTTCGAGCCCATCACCCCGCCCAGCATCTCAATCGCGCGGTTCGAGATCACCTCGTTGGCGTTCATGTTCGACTGCGTGCCCGACCCGGTTTGCCAGACGACCAGCGGGAAGTTGTCGTCGAACTTGCCCTCGATCACCTCGGTCGCGGCCGCCGCAATCGTGTTGCCAATCTCGGCTTCCATATCGCCCTGCGCGACATTGACCAGAGCACAGGCTTTTTTGATCACGCCCAAAGCGCGGATGATCGCGACCGGCTGGCGCTCCCATCCAATCGGGAAGTTCAGGATCGAGCGCTGTGTCTGCGCGCCCCAATATTTATCGGCAGGAACCTCGAGCGGGCCAAAGCTGTCGGTTTCGGTACGGGTGGCGGTCATGTCCAAGCCTCCATGAAAGATTTGCCGCTTTCATAGAGGGTTGGGGGTAGGGATGCAATTAGTATGCGAAGGTATACAGCATATTTGCGCTGTTAGCGCTCGCGGATTCGGCCGTCACGCGCCGCGAAAATCAGGATCGCTCTGCGCGGCGGAAGGGGCTTATTTCCGCCACTTATCGAGGCTGACAACTTCCGCATCGCCGCGCGGCGGCTCGGGCGTGTCGTCGTCATCCTCATCGTCGAAATCATCCTCATCGTCATCATGGTCATGCGCTTCGAACCGCAGGCCAAATTCGACGGAGGGATCGACGAAGGTCATCACCGCATCGAAGGGCACTTTCAACGCTTCCGGGTTGTCCCCGAAGTTGAGCGTAATCTCGAAACCATTCTCATCGACAATCAGATTTTCAAACCAGTTCTGAACCACGATCGTCAGCTCTTCAGGATAGCGCTCGCGCAGCCAATCCGCGATCTCGACGCCGTCGACGCGGGTGTTGAAGGTGATGAAGAAGTGGTGGTCGCCCGGAAGCCCGTCTGCGGCGACATCTTCAAGAACCGATTGGATCAACCCGCGCATCGCGCGGTGCATGAGGCTGCCGTAATCTATGCCGCGCGACATGGGATCTTCCTTCTTAGCGCCCCGCTCGGGGGATCGTGACAGGTGGCGGCAAAAACACCGCGCTTGGCCACCACAATAGGGAATTTGGCGCAGATGGAAAGGGGGCTGTGAGGATGCCAGGCAGTCGCTTTGCGAAACTGGCGCGCGGTGCAGGGGGCGCGTTAAAAATTTTTAATTCAATGGCTTGCGCAAAAGGCTATCCGACAGCGTTGCGCCGCGAAACGGGCAAACTGTTTCAAATTCGAGAGGAGGAAGTGGAGGTTTCTGTTGCCAGGTACCTCCGAACCCCGCCTTAGGCTGCTAAGCGTAAGGACTTAGTTTCGGCGACTCGAACTGCTTACGCAGCCAGAGCCATTGCCGGAGCACGGTTGTCATTTGCAACTGTACGATTTGCACCGATAACGGTAGTAGCTCACCGAGACAAAGCATAACCCCTTTAGACGTTCGTCGATCCTATTTCGACCCCGCTCGCCCCAAATGAAGGACTATTGGTGGAGTCGCCGGGTACCGCCCCCGGGTCCGATCCGCTTATTACGAGCGCGTTTATGTCCATAGTCCGGAGCAAGCCCCGAACACCCCCTATATAGGGCGGCAAAACCGCGGCTTCAAGCGCCAGATCGGATTTGAGGTCGCGCAACGGGTGCGGCTTTGAGGGTTTGCGTTTCCACAGAGTAAAAATATCCCCGCCGGAGGCTTCTACCCTTCGGCAGAGACACCGAGCACCGCCATCATCGCGCCCAATGCCGCCAGCGCCGCAAAGCCGATCCGCTTTGCCCCCGTTTCACGCACCGCGGCGAGGGCGGATTGCAGCGCGTAATAGGCGGCGAAAGCGCGCGAGGCATAGGCGATGATCGCAAAGAGATCCGCCGCCCATGTTAGCCCCACGCCCAGAGCCACCAGCAGAAGATAGGCGGGCCGTGGTTTGATCTTGCCACCTGACAGCTCGGAAATCAGCCCGCCCGCGCCGCCCGTATCGGCCACGGCGGCGGAGAATTGCGCACTGAGCGCCGCTGCTACCAAAAGCAGGGGCAGGATCGGCGCCACGACCTGCATCATATCGATGATCGCGGTTTCCGTCAGCGCGCTCGGATCTGGCGCAAACAGCCACGCCAGCAGGCCGATATAAATCATATAGATCGCGGAGGAGACCCATTGCGCCTGTTTCATCGCCGCGACTCGGGTCTCCGCCTTATAGGTTGCGCCGAGATAGCGCGCGGTTTCAAACCCTTGCACGGTGACAATCAGCCCAAACATGAGCCGCGCCGCGTCCCAGCCCGTCAAGCTGGGCGGGGTGACGATCAACGCGCCCGTCAACGCTTGCTTGCCAAAATATTGCGCCAGTCCGAAGATCAGCCCCGCGATGATCGCGAGCTTCAGGGAGACGGTGAAATACTCCATCCGCTCCAAGGCTTTGAACCCGCCGGTTTGCCCCGCGAAGGCAACGAGCAACAGCGCCGCCGTGGTCACGACCTTTGCGGAGAAATTGCTGTCCCATGGTGTAAGAGAGACGGCGAAGGCCCCGAAAAGATTGAGGTAATAGGCAACCGAGATCACATAGGCGAAGGCAAGTGTCAGCTCCGATGCGCGCTCAATGCTCTGCGTGAGGCGGGTCTCCGGCGCGGTCTCCGTCAGGATATTGGCGCGGATCGCCGCGCCAAACAGCCACCCCACCGCGCAAAGCGCCGCCATTGCCAGCGGCGCATAGGCGCCAAAACGGTGATCAAGGATCGGCCCCAGCACCAAAAAACCCGAGCCGATGATCGAGGCCAGCGGCGTGATCATCGCGCTCCACCGCTTATTCGCGCGCAGCTTGGGGCGCGCAAGGGCGAGGGCTGTCAGGGCCGTCACGGCGAGGATGGCGATATTGAGAAACATCAAGGGGCCTGCGTTGAGAATCCTTGTCCATTCATCGCGATCTGACGCGAGGCGCAACTCAAAACGTCATCCAAGGCAGGTTTGGCAGTTTGCGCGAAGGGGTCAGCGCCGCGCCTCGGTCATCATTCGCAGGGCCAAAGCCGCGAGGACCGTGCCCAGAGAAATGGCGGCGAAGGCGAGAGTGTTGGCGAACTCGGGCAAGGGGCACCTCCGGTCAACGGTATCGGGGGCGATTGCCCTTTAAGAAAGGGGCGCCCGGAGGCGCCCCAATTCGGCTTAGAAGCCTGCTTTGATCTTCTCGAACTCGGCGAGCTGCTTTTCCCGCAATGCCGGATCATTCGGCGTTTGCGCGAGGATCGGCGCATCAATCGGGCCGACGCCTGCAATATTGAGCTCTTCCTCAGAGATCAGATCCATCGCCTTGGTGTTGGTATGGCCATAGCCAATCGCGTCTTTCAGCGCAGGGCCAGCCTCAGGGCGCAGCCATGAGTTGATGAAATCATAGAGCTTTTCTTCCGAGCCGGGGCCGTTTTTGAGGTTCACGAAACCGCAGAAGAAGGTCGAGGAGCCTTCCTTGGCCTCGCGCTGGAACGCCACCGGATAGTTGTCATCGCGCAGATAGGTCACGCCGTCATTCCAAGACCATGAGACCAGAACCTCGCCCGAGGCCATGGTTTGCGACTGCTCGGAGGGGTCGGACCAGTAGCTCTGCACATTCTTATGCGCCTCGCGCAGCCACGCGGCGGCGGCGTCGAATTGCTCTGGTGTGATGACGGTCCAATCGGTCACGCCGGTGGCGAGATAGGCCAGCGCCCAAACATCATCCGAGCTATCGGGCAGCGAGATCCGGCCCTGATATTTCGGGTTCAAGAAGACATCCAGCGAGGCGACATCTTCTTCCGGCACTTCATCGGGGTTATAGGCAACAGCGGTCGCACCCCAATCGGTCGGGATATACCAGACGCCCTCATCATCCTTATAGATCGGCGAGTTCAGGAATTTCGGATCAATATTCTCAAATTCCGGAATCTTGGTGATGTCCCAAGGCTCAATCAGCCCTGCATCGCGGTATTTCGACACCATCTGCGAGCACGGATGCGCGGTATCTGCGCGGAATCCGGAGGCAAGCTTTTGATAGGCCTCGTCGTCATCGCCGTAGAAGGTGTAGCTCGGCCCGTCGCCATATTTGTCCTTATAGGCGGCAAACAGGCCCGGCTCCTCAAAGCCTGCCCAGTCGAATACCAGAAGGTCCGGATCGGCGGCGGAGGCGGGAAGGGCGAGGGCGATCAAGGCCACGGAGGCGCGCAGGGTATTTTTCATGAAAAACCTTTATCTGAGAGAGGTGTTGCGAGCGGCGAAGAGTGCGAATGTTTCCAAGAGGCTAGACGCGGGGTTTTTCTCGGGCAAGAGGAATTTTAGGATCGGGGACATGTCGCGAGGGCAGCAGATGATTCCCGCTGGTCAAGAGGCGCGGATGCCCTAGATCGGGGCAGAACATATATCGGTGTGAGGGGCGGCTATGGAGCAAGACAAAACGCGCGCGAGCGCAGGGCCTGTCCTCGTGTGGTTCCGCCGCGATCTGCGCTTGGGCGATCATCCGGCGCTGGCGGCAGCCTGTGCTTTGGGGCGTCCGGTGATTGGCGTGTTCCTCCATGATGAGACGGTCGAGACTTTGGGCGCGGCGGCGCGCTGGCGGCTGGGGCTGGGGGTTGCAGCCTTCGCCCGCGCGATTGAGGCGATTGGCGGACGGCTGATCTTGCGGCGCGGGGCGGCGGGCGAGCAGATCGCGAAGCTGGTGACGGAAACGGGGGCGAGTGCGGTCTATTGGTCGCGCGCCTATGATGCGGAGTCGATTGCCCGGGACAAACCCATCAAGGCGGATCTCACCGCGCAGGGCGTGGAGGCGAAGAGCTTCCGAGGCCATCTGATTTTCGAGCCCTGGGAGGTCGAGACGGGGCAGGGCGGCCCCTACCGCGTCTATACACCCTATTGGAAAGCGGTGCGCGGGCGCGATGTCGCGCCTTGTGTGCCAGCGCCAAAAACATGGCCCGCGCCTGCGCATTGGCCCGAGAGCGAAGATCTCGAGAGCTGGCAGATGGGCAAGGCGATGCGGCGCGGTGCACAGGTCGTCGCGCGCTTCGTGCAGGTGGGCGAGGAAGCGGCCCGCGCGCGGCTTGGCACCTTCCTTGAGGAGCGCGCCGCAGCCTATAAGGCAGATCGCGATTTCCCCGCCACGCCCGCAACCTCCGGCCTGTCGGAAAACCTCACTTACGGCGAGATCTCCCCGCGCGAGATCTGGCACGCGGGCTGGGCGGCGATTGAGCGCGCAGGGTTTGAGGGATCCGGCTCGGAGGGGGCGGAACATTTCGTCAAGGAACTGGTCTGGCGCGAATTCGCGTGGCATCTGCTCTACCATTACCCCGATCTTGCGACCAAATGCTGGAAGCCTGATTGGGAGGGTTTCGCGTGGCGCGGCGAGAGCAAAGAGGCCGAGGCATGGCGTCAGGGCCGCACCGGTGAGCCGTTTGTCGATGCCGCGATGCGCGAGATGTATGTGACCGGCACAATGCACAACCGCGCGCGGATGATCGCGGCCTCCTATCTCACCAAACATCTTCTGACCGATTGGCGGATCGGGCGCGCATGGTTCGAGGAGTGTCTCACCGATTGGGATCCGGCGGCGAATGCGATGGGCTGGCAATGGGTTGCGGGCTGTGGGCCGGATGCCTCGCCGTATTTCCGGATCTTCAATCCCGCGGGTCAGGCCGAGAAATTCGATCAATCCTCCGCCTATCGCGACCGTTTCATCGCCGAGGGCAAGCGGCACCCGCACGGCGATGCGCTGGCCTATTTCGACGCGGTTCCCAAGGCTTGGGGCCTCTCCAAGGAGATGCGCTACCCCGCGCCGTTGATCGCCTTGGATCAGGGCCGCGCGCGGGCGCTTCAAGCGTTGGAGGCAATGAAAGAGGGTAAGGCGTAGTCAGCGCGCGGCCGCGACGTGAAGGGGCGCGAGGCTCGGCTTCGCGCGCGGCTGCGTGCCCCCTTGATAACACGCGCGCGAGCGGAGAGACTGCGCGGCGAAACGACCCCATCGCGGGCGCTGCCAATGCAATCTCTTCTGCGCATCCCTGCGCTTGCTCCCCTGAAGGAACGCCCGATGTCAAAAGCCTCCATGCCCACCGCCGGAAAACTCGTGGCCTGTGCTGGGCTGGCGGCTCTGGGCTATTGGGTCGGGATCGAGGCGGTGAGCCTTCTCAAAGAGCTTTCCCGTATGGGCTATCTGCCGCCTCTGGGCGCGGGCATCGGGGCGCTGGTGGGGTGGATGGTGATCGGGCCGGATACCACGCGGCGGGATCGGGGCGGTCTCTCGAGCGGCTTGAAAGGGGCGGTGTTCTTCGCGCTCCTGTTCCTGCTGTCGATCGGAATTGTGCAAATGCTGCGGCTTGCGGTGCGGCATCGCTATGACGGGCCGATGGAAGCGGTGACGGATATTTTCGGGCAGGCGATCAAGATCGGCCAGATGCTTGCTGATCCGATGCTGCTCGGTGGCTTGGCGATAGGCGCGGCGTTGATCGGCGCGGTGGCCTCTTGGGCGGGCGGGAAGTGGCAATGAGCGTGCTGCAAGGGGAGGTGATCGTCAGCGGCTGGTTGCTGGCGCCAGAGTTGCGCGCGGCTGTTTTGGGCGAGACAGCAAGTGCCGCGGCGGCAGGAGGCGCGGCGGCACAGGGCGAGGCAATGACCTTGCAGGGCTACACGCTGCGCGGCGACCTCACCCTTTCGCTGCGGGCCGAGGCGGGGGCCACAACGCCCGCGCTGCGGCTGACGGGTCTCACGCAAGGGGCCTTCGCTCGGCTCAGCTATTTCGCGGGGCAAGGCGAAGAGGTGGCGCGAGAGGGCGCGGCAATCCGTGTGCTGACGGGCAGCGGCCTGCCCGTGTCCGACAGCGATCAGGCTTGGGTGTTCGATCCGGCATGGCGCGCGCATGGGGATTTGATGCTGGAGGCGGCGGCGCGGCATATGGCGGGGCTTGGCGATCTCGATCAAGACGCGGCGCTCGCGCGCTGGCCAATGGTTCTGGTGCGCGCTGCGTCCACCTTGCGCGCGCACGCAATGCCTGCGCCCGCGACGCTGCGCCGTCAGGCAGTTCATGCAGATGTTGAAGTTCATTCTATAAGCCTTGGATACGCAAAGTTTTTCGCGGTTGAGGACTATGTTCTGTCGCACCGGAAATTCAACGGCGGGGTGAGTGATCCTCTCTCGCGGGCGGCTTTTGTGTCGGGCGATGCGGTGGTCATCCTGCCCTATGATCCGGCGCAAGATACGGTGCTCTTGGTCGAGCAATTCCGCACCGGCCTCTTGGCGCGCGGGGATCGCAACCCTTGGTCGCTTGAAGGGGTGGCAGGGCGGATTGATGCGGGCGAGACGCCCGAAGAGGCAGGGCGGCGCGAGGGCGAGGAAGAGGCGGGCGTGGCGTTCCACGCGCTGTTGCAAGGCCCGAGCTACTACCCATCCCCCGGCGCGAAGGCGGAGTTTCTCTATAATTACGTCGGCCTGTGCGATCTTTCCCAGCGACCAACGGGCGGCGGCGGGTTGGAGGAGGAGGGCGAGGATATCCGCGCCCATATCATCCCCTTCCCGCAGTTGATGGCGCTGATTGACAGCGGTGAGATCAACAACGGCCCCTTGGTGGTTTTGGCCTATTGGCTGGCGCGCGAGCGGGATAAAATCAGGGCGAAGTGAAGTCCTTGCGAACACTGGTCCTTTCCCGCGAAGCCGTGATGCGAGAGGGGTTGAGGCCGGACGCGGATGGCCCTAAGTCTTGAGGCAACACGCTTGCCAGACACGGTTTTGGCACGACATTGAGGAGAGCATCATGCGCATTTGCAGCGATTTGGCCAATACGGTCGGGAATACGCCTTTGATCCGGCTGAAAAAGGCCTCCGAGCTGACCGGATGCGAGATTCTCGGCAAGGCGGAGTTCATGAATCCGGGCCAGTCGGTGAAAGACCGCGCGGCGCTCTACATCATCAAGGATGCGGTGGCCAAGGGCCTGTTGAAGCCGGGCGGCACGATCGTTGAGGGCACGGCGGGCAACACTGGGATTGGCCTTGCGCTGGTCGGGGCCTCAATGGGATTCCGGACGGTGATTGTGATCCCCGAGACCCAAAGCCAAGAGAAGAAAGATATGCTGCGGCTGGCAGGGGCCGAGTTGGTGCAAGTGCCCGCCGCGCCCTATTCCAACCCGAACAATTACGTGCGCTATTCCGGCCGTCTGGCCGAGCAGCTCGCGAAAACCGAACCCAATGGCGCGATCTGGGCGAACCAGTTCGACAATACCGCCAACCGTCAGGCGCATATCGAGACGACCGGCCCCGAGATCTGGGATCAGACCGATGGCAAAGTCGATGGCTTCATCTGCGCCGTCGGCTCGGGCGGGACATTGGCGGGCGTCGGCATGGCGTTGCAGCCCAAGGGCGTGAAGATCGGCATTGCGGATCCTGAAGGCGCGGCGCTGCATTCGTTCTATACCGAGGGCGTTCTGAAATCCGAGGGCAGCTCGATCACCGAGGGCATCGGCCAAGGGCGGATCACCGCTAATCTTGAGGGCTTCACGCCGGATATGAGCTATTGCATCCCCGATGCGGAAGCGCTGCCGATTGTGTTTGATCTCTTGGACGAGGAGGGGCTCTGCCTCGGTGGCTCTTCTGGGATCAACATCGCGGGCGCGATCCGCATGGCGAAAGAGATGGGGCCGGGGCATCGGATCGTCACGATCCTGTGCGATTACGGCACGCGCTACCAATCCAAACTCTTCAACCCTGAATTCCTGCACGAAAAGGGCCTGCCGGTGCCGCATTGGCTCGATGAGGCGGGCCGCGTTCTGCCAGAGGTGTTTGAGGGATGATCCAGCTCCTGCGGGTTTGGTGCGCGGCGCTTTTGCTCGGGCTTGCGCTTCTGGCGCAGCCGCTTCTCGCGCAGGATACGGCAATTGATTACAAAGCTTGGGAGGCCTTCGCCAAGACCTCCGAGGCCGCCGTGGCGGATAGCTCGATTGCCGATAGCAAGCTCTCGACCCTCCGCGCCGAGGCCGTCAAATGGCGCAACACCTTCATGCAGGGGCAGGATCTGAACGCCGATCAGATCGAGACGGTGAAATCCCAAATCGCCGCCCTTGGGGCCGCGCCCGCCGAGGGCGAGACCGAAGATCCGACGATTGCCAAGCGGCGCTCTGAGTTGAACGAGGCGCTGGCAAAGCTGCAAGCGCCCGCGATCACCGCGAGCGAGGCCGAGAGCCGCGCCGATGGGGTGATCCGCAACATCGATAAGTTGGTGCGCGAGCGTCAGGCCGATAAACTGCTGCGGCTCTCGCCCTCAATCGCCAATCCGGTGAACTGGTCCGCACCAGTTGTGATGTTCCGCTGGATGGGCGCGTGGATCTATGACGAGACGATCTGGCGGTTCACCCAGCCGATGAATTACGACACGCTGCGCAATAACGCGCCGTTGATCGTGTTCCTCGTCGTCGTCTCGGGCATCTTGCTGGCGCGTGGGCGGCGTTGGATGGGCTGGCTGACGCTGTGGCTGCTCGATAAAACCGCGATGCGCGGGCGCAATCTGATCTCGGGGCTGATCTCGCTGGGGCAGGTTTTTGTGCCTGTGGTCGGGGCGGCGATGTTGGCGGCTGCGCTGGGGCAAACCGCGCTCTTCGGGCCGATCATGATGCAGCTTTTCGAGCTGTTCCCCTATATTCTTTTCACGATTTTGCTGTCGTGGTGGCTCGGCGGGCGGATCTTCCCGACCCGCGAAGGCGTGGAGAGCGCGCTCAATCTGGCCGAGGAAGGCCGCGCGGAAGGGCGGTTCCATGCGTTGATGATGGGCATCGCGCTTGGCGCGCAGCAGGTTCTGACGATCTGGATTCTGCCCCGCGCGCAAGATTTCCTGGGCGGGTCGGGTAATGTGGCCGCCGATAAAGCGGCTGAGGTCGCTTTGCGTGCCGATGCGGCGATGTCCGTGCTTGAGGTGCCGCTGCAGATCTTTGCCGCATTGGTGTTGTTCCGCATGGGGCAATTGCTGCGCCGTCAGGTGGTTCTCAAACGCACCGAAGATGCCGATGCGATCTTCCAGCATGGCTTGCTGCGCACCATCGGCAACGCCGCGATCCTCATCGCGGTTGTGACACCCGTGCTCGGGGTGATTGGTTACGTGTCCGCCGCCGCTGCCCTGATCTGGCCCGCCCTTTTGACCTTTGGCGTTTTCGCCTCCGTGGCCGTGTTGCAAGAGTTCGTAACCGAATTCTACGTCTCGCTCAGCCGCACGCAAGAAGGCCGCCGCGAGGGGCTTATGCCCGTGCTGGCGGGGTTTGCGCTGCTGCTCGCCTCGCTGCCCGTTCTAGCGCTCATTTGGGGCGCTCGGGTTGAGGATCTGTCCGATATCTGGACATCAATCGTTAACGGCTTTGCCGTGGGCGGCGTGCGGATCTCGCCTTCGGTGCTCATCACTTTCGCGGTGATCTTCGCGGCGGGCTATCTGGCGACGCGTGGCCTGCAAGGGGCGCTGAAATCGACCATTCTGCCAAAGACGCGTCTCGATAAGGGCGGCCAGAACGCGATTATCTCGGGTGTCGGCTATCTCGGGATTTTCCTCGCCGCGCTGATCGCGATCTCCTCTGCGGGGATCGATCTTAGCTCTCTGGCCATCGTGGCAGGTGCGCTATCCGTCGGCATCGGCTTTGGCCTGCAAAACATCGTCTCCAACTTTGTCTCCGGCATCATTCTGTTGATCGAGCGCCCAATTTCGGAGGGCGACTGGATCGAGGTTGGCGGCCAAATGGGGACGGTGAAATCCATCTCCGTGCGCTCGACGCGGATCGAGACCGCAGACCGCACCGAGGTGATCGTGCCGAACGCGGATTTCGTCTCCGGCCAAGTCACCAACTGGACGCGCGGCAATATCACCGGGCGCGCGCAGATCCGCGTTGGCGTGGCTTACGGCACCAATACCCGCCGTGTCTCCGATATCTTGCTGGAAATCGCCAAGGATCACCCGCTGGTGATGATGAGCCCCGAGCCAACCGTGCTATTCACCGGATTTGGGGCCGATAGTCTGGATTTCGAGATCCGGGCGATCTTGGCGGATGTGATGTTCCGGCCCAAGGTGATTTCCGATATGAACCACACCATTGCGGAGCGGTTTGCCGCGGAAAACATCGAGATTCCCTTCGCGCAGCGTGATCTTTGGCTGCGCAATCCGGAGGCGCTTACGGGCCGCAAAGCCGATGCAAAACCCGAACCGAAGCCCGCCGTGGAGGCGCAAAAGCCGGTTGAGGCTGCCAAGACCGCGCCGATCACGAAAGAGGATGCCAAGCGTCTGTTCGCGGATGACGATGGCGATGATGGCGATGGTGCGGGCGGCGAAAGCGATGGCTACGGGGGCCAACACAGTTGATCACCACGCAGGCGTTGTTCATCGAGCAGCCCTATGCGCGGGCGGCTGAAGCGCGCGTTTTGGGCCGCACCGCCGAGGGCGGGCTGATTCTGGATCGCACGATTTTCTATCCCACGGGCGGCGGGCAACCCGGCGATTCCGGTCGTCTGACATGGGCAGGGGGCGAGATCGCGATTGCCACGACGATCAAGGGCGAGGGCGGGGCACCGATCCTGCTGCCGGCGGAGCCAAGCCCGCTGCCACCCTTAGGGAGTGTGATCAGCCAAACCCTGAATTGGGAGCGCAGGCACCGCCTGATGCGGGTTCATACCGCGCTGCATCTGCTCTCCGTCGTCATGGCCTATCCCGTCGTCGGCGGGCAGATTGGCGAGGTGAAGGGACGACTCGATTTTCATCTGCCCTCACCGCCAGAGGATATCGCGGCGATTGAAACCGCGCTGAACCGTCTGATCGGCTTGGGGCTGGAGGTCAGCACGCGTTGGATCACCGCCGAGGATCTGGCCGCACAGCCCGAGCTAGTGAAAACGATCTATGCCCGCCCGCCCGTGGGCAAAGGGCCTGTGCGGCTGGTTCAGATCGGCGCTGAGGATGCGCCGATTGATCTGCAGCCCTGCGGTGGCACCCATGTCGCCAATACGCGCGAGATTGGCCCTGTGCGCCTCGGGAAGTTGGAAAACAAAGGCCGCAATACGCGCCGGATGAGCCTGCATCTGGCCTAAAGCCGCGCCTTTTCGGCCCGCAGATCCTCCGCCTTTGCGCGCACAGGGGCAGATCATGACGCCCGCGTAAAATTCCCAACATTTTGCACAGAAAATCGCAACCAAGCCCTTGCAAGCCCCGCCACTCAAATATAAACCCGCCCACGGACAGGTGGCCGAGTGGTCGAAGGCGCACGCCTGGAAAGTGTGTAGGCGGGGAACCGTCTCGAGGGTTCGAATCCCTTCCTGTCCGCCACTCACCTCCTTAATTTACTGGCGTTTCCCATAGCTTATGGGCTTTTAGCTGTTTTTGCTTCACATTTTGCTGCACAATTTGCATCGCTTTATGTCTTGAGGCTGATGGCTGATCTCGATTAGAGTTTTCCCATGAACTTCACGCGCCGTGGATCGACCCTTTACCTCAGAAAACGAGTTCCCAGGCGGTTTAAGCCTGTTGAGGAGCGTGAGTATGTATGGCTCTCGCTGCATACTGACTCCGAGACAGTGGCGAAGGCGAAGCACGCGCGGATCTGGACCGATATGTTGGAGGCTTGGGAGGCGCGGCTTGCCGGCGCCGACGAGGAGGGCGAGGGACGGATGCGCGCGGCG
>JBLXEV010000005.1:0-309590 GCA_048262715.1 Paracoccaceae bacterium | reverse complement strand
TTGCTCAACCTGCGCCAATCGGCGTAAACACTAACCGGGCTCCGGTCGCGGCTGGATGAAAGTTCAGTGGCAGGTCACTAAAGCTCAACAGCGCGCAGTCGCTCTTCGCCGATCTACATGAACTATCTCCAAGATCGTCCAATTTTTTCCGCGCTCCCATGGCGAGGTGGGCCAATTGTGCGGATAGCCTATCAAACCGTAGCCGCATCCTGCACGAGAACAGGGGTGAAATAGGTCTTTGATCGCCCGCCTAATGTGATTGGATCGATCATCTTCACGCAGGTCTGGTAATGTGCGGTTTTGCGGTGCTCTTCCAGTGCGGCCTCGCTCTCGAAAATCTCGTAGACGAAGAAATTATCTTGGTCTTCCGGATCATGCAGGAGGTCGAACCGGATATTTCCGGGCTCTTTACGGGTGCCTTCGCAGTTGATGGTGAAGGCTTCGAGGAAGATGTCCCGCGTGCCTTGCTGAACCTTGATATTGACGAGTTGAATAAGCATTGGGGATCCTTTCGAAAAATTATTTGGGGGCGATCAGGTGCCGGGGGCCTGCCACATTGACGTGGTAATGCCAGAGGTGACCAAATCGCGCTGCGCGGCATAGGCCCGTTCCCAGCGCGCGCCGGCCTCGTCATAGAGGGGTTTGAGCTGCGTATTCGGCAGGAACTCGGCCTCAAGCCCCGCCCATGCGGCACCGCCTTCGGTGAGCGACGAGAAGAGAGAGGCACCCGTCGCCGCCGCAATCGCGCAGCCCTGCGCGGTGGCCTCTTTAACCTTCGGCGTCACCACGGGAAGGCCGGTCACATCCGCGAGGATTTGTGCCCAATGGGCGGATTTCGCCGCGCCGCCCGCAAAGACGATGCGATTGGGTCGGTTTCCGGATAGCTCGAACACCGCCTGAAGATTGCGGTGCGCGACAATCGCGGCATTCTCTTGCAGCGCGCGGAAGATGGCCGCAGGGCCGGAGGTTTCTGGATCAATCGAGAGATTCAGCAGGGAAGGGGCCGCGTGGAACCACTCGCCATATCGCATCACATCCGAGAACACCGGAATGATCCCGTAAGCGCCCGCGGGGACGGATTTCGAGGCGGCTTCCAGCTCGGTGTAGCTCTTGCCCTGACCAAACGCGTCGCGGAACCAACGCATCACAGCGCCGGTAAAGAAGCTGATGGCTTCGGCCTGATTGAGGTTGGAGACCACATGCGGATTGATCCGCAAATTCATCGTTGGATCGCGCAAGGAGAGCGGAACATTCACCACCTGTTGCCAGAAGGTGCCGCCCAGAACAGCGCAATCGCCCTCATTCACCACGCCGAGGCCAAGTGCGCCGGTTTGGCAGTCGCCCCCGCCTGCGACAACCAATGTGCCGACGGCAAGGCCTGTTGCCTCGGCGGCTTGCGCATGAACATGGCCGATGATGTCGCCCGTGCGCACCGCACGCGGGAAGAGATCCGTTGGCAGGCCGACAGCCTCAAGCGCGCCTCTCAGCGGGGCGCGATCCGTCAGCCCGATCAGCCCCGTGGTTCCGGCGTTCGAGGGCTCCGATGTCAACTCGCCGGATAGGCGATAGAGCACCCAATCCGAGAGCATCGTCAGGGCGCGCGTGTTCTCGAGCACCTTTGGCATATGTGTGCGCAGCCAGATCAGCCGTGGCAAAGCGCCGAGCGCATAGGTTTGCCCTGATTGGGCGTAGATCTCCGCCTCAAGCCCGGGATGATCAGCCTTCAATCCCCGCACTTCTGCATCCGCACGCGCATCGACATTTGCGCAGGCCCAGATTTCTGCGCCCGTCGCATCATGGAGCACGAAGGCTTCGCGCATCGCGGTGGCGCTGACGGCTTTGATGTCCTTGGGATTGATGCCGGTTTTCGCGATCAGCTCACGGCAGCAACGCGCGAGGGTCGCCCAGTTGCCCGCAGTGTCAAAATCCATCGAGCCGGGGAAGCGCGGATCGCTCTTATGCCACCATTCTTGCCCGACAGCGCCGACCTCCGCACCGGACTGATCGAAGAGAACCGCACGGCCAGAGCCCGTTCCCGCATCAAACGCCAGATAATATTGCATGTCTTAGCCCTCCGCTGCATCGAGCAGTGCCAGCGCGGTCGGCTCGTCTGTTACCAGAATGTCGATGATTTCACCGCGCAACGCGGAGAGGATTGGCCCTGTCTTGGTGGGCCCCCCTGCCGCCGCGATCACTTTTTCGGATTGGCGTAGCTGCTCCAGATCCACGCCAACCACGCGATCATGAAGCGGCAGGCTGATATCTTGCCCATTGCGATCATAGAAGCGGCACAGGATATCGCCGCGCGCGCCACTGCGCCGTAGCGGATCAATCTCGCTCGGGGCGAGATAGCCCTGCGTCACCACCGTGGCAGTTTCGCTCAACCCACCGATGCCGACGAGTTTGTAATCCGCCTCCAGTGCTTTCGAGATGAGCGACGAGACCGAAGGCTCTTGCTTCAACGCCTGCGCGAGATCCGGTGTGGAGACCACCAAGGGCGCGGGGATGATATTGACGTTGCGGTGCCAATTGGCCTCGCGCATGCCCTCGACATAGGTTTTCACGCCGCCCGTCAAGGAATATAGGCCGATGCCGCGTTCCTGCGCGGTATAGCCGAGCATCCGGATCGAATGGGTGACCGTCTCGCCCCAGCCGACAGACAGGCTGTCGCCCGGTTGGAGCTTTTGCATCAAATATTGCGCCGCCGCCTGACCAACGCGCATGTTGGTATCCTCGGCGGTGCTCTCAGGGATCACGCGGCAATCGCTCAAACCGAATTGCTGCCGCATCCGCGTTTCAAGTTCGAGGCAGCCCTGCTGGCGCGAATTGATCCGAACCTGAATGAGGCCAGAGGTGCGCCCCGTCTCTAACAGGCGGGAGACCTTGATGCGGGAGATATTGAGAATCGTCCCGACCTCGCTTTGGGTGAGGCCGTCATTGTAATAGAGCCAAGCCACGCGGGCGAGCAGGGCCTCGTCGGTATCAGTCTCCGGTGTCTCTGTCATGTTTCGCGCCCTTTCGCCCTCTGGTCTGAGGGTTGATTTATTTTTTGCAAATACATTTGAACAAGTCAATACGCGGATTTTCTAGCGTGATATTCAATTAAATTGGTGAAATTTAAGTTGACACACCGGTGACTCGCTGAACAAATGATCATACCTCGAGCATATGAACATGCGGCGCGTGCCGTGAGTCGGGCTCGGCGTGATCGTTATGCGGTCTCAATGGCGTTGAGGAGGCGACATGAAACCTGCCCTTGCAGAGCTAATCTCTGTCTCGAAAAGCTATGCCCATATCCCCGTCCTCAAGGGGGTGGATTTTTCGGTGCGCGCTGGTGAGGTGCATGCGCTTTTGGGCGGCAATGGCGCGGGCAAATCGACATTGATGAAGATCCTCGCAGGTTTGGTCAGCGCATCGGGTGGGCATGTGCGGATCGGCGATCAGCCGCTCTCCCCCGCAACGCCCGCCCAAGCGCAGGCGATGGGCCTCTATCTGGTTCCGCAAGAGGCGCATATTTTCCCGAACCAATCCGTGTTGGAAAACGTCTGTATCGGCCTGCCACAGGCGGCCAGCGCCTACAGTGCCCGCGTGAAAGATCTGATCGCGCAGCTTGGTGTGACGCTCGGTCTCGAGACCAAGGCGGCAACGCTGGAGATCGCGGATCGGCAGATTGTCGAGATCCTGCGGGGCCTTATCCGAGATGCCAAGGTTCTGATTTTAGATGAGCCGACCTCCGCCCTGACGCCGCTGGAGGTGGAGACGCTTTTCACCCGCATGCGGGGCCTGCGGGCATCTGGTCACGGATTGGTCTTCATCTCGCATAAGCTGCACGAACTGCGCGCGGTGTCTGACAGGATCACCGTGCTGCGCGATGGCTATGTCGTGCACAGCGCCACGATGGATCAGAGCACCGATGCAGAAATTCTTGCCGCGATGAGCCCCGGCGTGACGGCCTTGGATGGCCGCGCGCATGGCAAGCTTGTGTCCAAGGAGAAGGTTCTGTCGCTCACCAAGTTGAGTGGCGAGGGTTTCGTCGAGATTTCCCTTGATGTGCATCGCGGTGAGGTTCTGGGGCTGACGGGTGTCGTCGGCGCAGGCCGGACGGAACTGGCGGAGACGCTCATGGGATTGCGGCCGCGCACGGGCGGAGCTGTCACACTCAAAGGCCGTGCCTTCTACGCAAAAAAGCCCAGCGAGGCGGTGCAGCAGGGCGTGGTGCATCTCTCTGAGGATCGCCAGCAATACGGGCTATTCTTGGAGGCGCCGCTCTACTGGAACACCTCTTCCTTCGTCTATGATCAGCTGCCGTTCTTCCTGCGCCCCGCGCGCGAACAAAAACGCTTCGAGACCTATCGCAAAAGCCTCGGGATCAAATGCGCCAGCGCCGATCAACCTGTGGGCAGCCTGTCGGGGGGCAACCAGCAAAAGGTGCTCTTGTCGAAATGCCTCGCAGCAAAGCCGACCCTGCTCATCCTCGATGAGCCGACGCGCGGCGTCGATGTCGGGGCGCGCAATGACATTTACCGGATTATCGAGGATCTCGCCGCCGCAGGCACCTCCGTCCTTCTGATCTCGTCGGATTTCGACGAGGTCGTGCGCCTGTCTGATCGCATCGCGGTGATGGCGGGCGGGCACCTTGCGGGGGAACTGCCGGCGGGCGCGTCCACGGATGAAATCGCGCAGCTCGCCTTTGAATCTAAGGAGACGGCACATGCTTAACTGGATTGCCCGCGACCGCGTCGCGACGCTTTTGCTGGTCACAGTGGCGGTGCTTTTAGCTGTCGGCGCAGCGGCTCCGGGATTTCTCGCGCCCAGCACGGCGTCGATGATCTGGTCCAACGGCTTGGTTTTGATGCTGGTCGCGCTCGGCGTGTTCCCCGTGATTTTGACCCGCAATATTGATGTCTCTGGCGGCTCTGTTTTGGGCCTCTCGGCGGTCACGCTCGGGCTTTCATTGAACGCCGGCCTCTCAATGCCGATAGCGATTGCAATGACCCTTTGCGCAGGGTTGGCGGCGGGTGCAATGAACGGGGTTTTGGTGGCGGTGCTTGGCGTGCCCTCCATCGTTGCAACATTGGGCACATTGGGCCTGTTCCGCGGCGTGATGCTGATCACGACGGGCGGCGAATGGATCGAGGAATTGCCCGAGGCGCTGAAAGCGCTTGGTGCGAAATCCTTCGGGGGTGTCTCGGTCATGGGCATCGTCGCGGCGGTTGTGATCGTGAGTGTCTGGGCCTTCCTGCGGTCGCGCCGTGGTCGCTGGGTGATGGTGGTCGGGGACAATCGGGCCGCGGCCCGCCATCTCGGCCTCCCCGTCAAACGCATCGAGTTTCTGGCCTTCGTCTGGGGTGGCGGCATGGCGGCCTTGGCGGGGATCACCTTTGCGGCGCAGATCGGGTTTGTGCCCAATCAGGCGGGCACAGGGATCGAGCTGCGCGCGATTGCCGCGCTGGTTCTGGGCGGGATCAGCCTTCTGGGCGGCGTTGGATCGGTCGCGGGGGTGGTGATTGGCGTGATCTTTTTCACCTCGATTGATACCGCGCTCGTGTTTCTCAAGATCCCCGCCTATTGGAACGATCTGATCGGCGGCGCGATGTTGCTGACGGTGCTGCTGATTGATGGCCGCTTGCGGATCGCGCTCGAAGCGCGCGACCGCGCCGCCCGCTATCGCCGTGGCGGCCACCCATCGCCTCAATCCCAGAAGCTGGAGGACGCAGCATGAAGAAACTTGTCATGCGCTGGGAGGTGTTGCTGCTCGCCCTCCTGCTCCTCGAGCTGATCGTGTTCGGCATGATCAACCCGCGCTTCTTGCGGCCAAGTTCGCTGCTGTTCGGCACATCGGATTTTGTGCAGGTGGGGATTGTTGCGGTGCCGCTGACGCTGGTGATCATCGCGGGCGGGATTGATGTCAGCTTCGCCTCTACCGTGGGGCTCTGCGCGATCACCTTCGGGATTGCGAATTTCTTCGGCCTGCCTTTGCCGGTCTCGCTCGGTATCGGTTTTGCCACTGGCGCGCTGGCAGGGGCGATGAACGCAACGATCATCCGGCTGACGCGGCTGCAACCTTTGGTGGTGACGCTCGGGTCGCTCTATATGTTCTCGGGGGCAGCGACGGTGCTGTCGGGCGTTGTCGGCGCGAACGGGTATGAGGGGATCGGCGGGTTTCCCGCAGCGTTCACCGCGCTTGGATATGCGCAGGTGCTTGGGCTGCCGATGCCGCTTTTTGTGTTCCTATGCTTCTCGGCGGTATTTTTGGTGCTGCTGCATATGACGCGGTTCGGGCGGCTGGTGTTCCAGATCGGCCAGAATGAGCAGGCCGCGCGCCATTCCGGCATGCCCGTCTACCGCATTCAGATGTGGACCTATGTGCTCACCGGTCTGGCCGCTGCCCTCGCGGGGCTTTTGCTCTCGGCCTATTTCGGCTCGGCGCGGGTGGATCTGGGTAGCTCGACTCTTCTGCCTGCGATTACGGCGGCGGTGCTTGGCGGCGCGTCGATCTATGGCGGGAAGGGCTCTGTGCTGGGCACGATCATCGCCACATTCGTCATCGGGTATCTGCAGCAGGGCCTGCAAATGAGCGGTGTCCCAAGCCAGATTTCCAGCGCGCTATCCGGAGCGTTGCTGGTGATTGTCGTGGCGCTTCGCCACGGCCTCGCGCTTCTCAGCGCCTTTATTCCGGTGCGCACAAGTCGGGCCAACTGACCGCGCAAACAGTTTCAATGGAGGAGGAAAGACTATGCGTAAATCTGTAAAACTTCTGGGCACACTCACGGCCGGTTTGATGGCGGCCAATATCGCCGCGGCGCAAGATATTGCGTTCATCCCCAAGCTCGTCGGGGTTGGCTTCTTCACCTCGGGCGGCAATGGGGCGATGGCGATGGGCAAAGAGCTCGGTGTCAATGTCACCTATGATGGCCCGACCGAGCCGAGCGTTTCCGGCCAGGTTCAGTTCGTGAATAACTTCGTCAATCAAGGTTACGGTGCCGTGATCCTCTCCTCGGTGTCGCCCGATGGGCTCTGCCCCGCGTTGAAACAGGCGATGGCGCGGGATGTTTTGGTGATGACATGGGATTCCGATGTCGATCCGGAATGCCGCTCCTATTACGTCAACCAAGGCACGCCGGATCAGCTTGGCGGGTTGCTCGTCGATATGGCGAAGGACGGGCTTGCGGGCAAAGAGAATGCGAAAGTCGCCTTCTTCTACTCCTCCCCGACCGTGACGGACCAGAACGCATGGGCCGATGCCGCAAAAGCAAAAATCGCGGCTGAGCATCCGGGTTGGGAAATTGTCACCACGCAATACGGCTATAATGATGCGCAAAAATCCCTGCAAACCGCAGAGAGCATCCTATCGGCCTATCCTGATCTTGATGCGATCATCGCGCCGGATGCCAATGCCCTTCCGGCTTCGGCCCAAGCGGCAGAAAACCTTGATCGGGCAGGCGATGTGACCATCGTTGGCTTCTCCACGCCGAATGTGATGCGCCCCTATGTGAAGCGCGGCACCGTGGCGCGCTTTGGTCTTTGGGATGTGACCCAGCAAGGCGCGATCTCGGTTGCGGTTGCGGCGCATGTGCTCAAAGACGGCCCGCTGAATGTTGGTGATAAGGTCTCTGTGCCCGGTATCGGCGATGTTGAAGTCTCGCCGAATTCGGTTCAGGGCTATGACTATGAAGCCGAGGGCAATGGTATCATCTTGCTGCCCGAGCGCACCGTATTCACCGCCGAGAACATCGATAATTACGATTTCTGATCTCTGAAAAACCACACCACACCAAACCAAGCGGGGGCGTTCGCGCCCCCGCATATTGATTGAAGGAGCTCCAAATGCTGTCCCGTTGGAATGACACTGATGCACAGAGTTTTATCGATGCCGCAGAGGCGAAGGGACAGCCAGCCGCGCTCGGGCTGCGAGTCTACACGTCACGTTTGATCGGGCAGGAACCCGATCTCGTTTTGCATGGTGGCGGCAATACATCGGTGAAGATCTTTGATGCCGAGGGTAGCAATCTTATCCATGTGAAGGGCTCTGGCTGGGATCTTGGCGATATCGAGGCTCCTGGCTTGCCCGCGATGTGGCTTGAGCCGCTTTTAGAGACCCGCAAGATTCCGCATATGTCGGATGAGGATATGGTCGCGCTTTTGCGGGCCAATCTGCTGGATGACAGCGCGCCGAACCCGTCGATTGAGGCATTGTTACACGCCTATATGCCGCATGCTTTTGTCGATCACACCCATGCGACGGCGTCGCTCGCGCTGGCAGATCAGGCAGATATGGAACCGGTCATGCGCGAGATTTACGGGGATCGTCTTGCCTTCGTGCCTTACGTGATGCCCGGCTATAGCCTGAGCCACGCGTGCAATGACGCGTTGAAGCAAAGCCCGCATGTCGAGGGCCTCTGGCTGGCGCAGCACGGGCTGTTCACCTTTGCGGAGACTGCGCGCGGCAGCTATGAGCTGATGATCGAATTCGTGACGATGGCGGAAGACTACCTCGCGGCGCATGGCGCGCAGGTGCATCCACCGCAACACAATGACCGTGAAGCACCCGCCGCCCTGACGGACGCGCTCCGCGCGGCGCTTGCTGCTCAGCAGGGGTTGGGGGATACGCCTGCGCTCGATTTCCGCTCCACACCCTCCATCCGGCAGTATCTCACACGCGAAAATCTGGATGAATTGGCCCATCGCGGCACGGCGACGCCCGATCACGTGATCCGGATCAAACCTTTTAGCATGATCCTGAACGCTGAGGATGGCGCGGAGGAGATCGCGCAGGCGCTTGCCGATTATGCAGATCGCTATAAGGCGTATTTTGACCGCAACGCCCCGCATGCGCAGGAGGAGAAGGTCATGCTCGACCCTCTGCCCCGCAGCGTCTTGGTGCGGGGTGTGGGCCTCTACGGGCTTGGCGCGAATGAGAAATCCGCAAAAATCGCAGGCGATCTGTTGGAGCAAACCACCCGGATCGTGAATGCAGCAGAGGATTACAATCGTTTCACACCGCTCGCGGAAGCGGATCTCTTCGACATGGAATACTGGTCGCTGGAGCAAGCGAAGTTACGTAAGTGATATAACTCCCCCCGTGTGTGATGCCGTCCCGCACGGGGCGGCTTTCAGGGCTACTTGTGTCACGCAGTTGGTGGGCGTGGCAGGAGGTTGAACTGCGAAGCAATAAAAAGCACTGTCGAATTTTGTCTGTGACACAGGAGTTAGGAAGGCGCAGAGATCAGCACCGGCCGTCCCAGTGAGATGTGAGGTTGGCAGTATGCTCAACATTTCTGGGATTGTCGTTTGTGTCACACGGTAAAACGGGAAACAGCTCCTGCGGGGGGCGAGGATTTTCTCAAGGTTTAAGGCCTCAGCAATCTACAGAGCTGTCGCATAGTCTTTGAAAATACAACGCACCACTGCCGCCGCCCACCGGATCGACGGCGCGGTCGCCGCGGATGGGTTCGCCTGAAGCATCATATTGAAATTTTTTGATAGCCGAAGGCTTTGCCACCGGCCTATTTGCCCACCAGCACACGACCCTTCAGACCGCGATGGGTTTTGATCGTCAGCCACTTCATAGGGCGATATCTGGCGCTCGTGAAGCCGTCTTTGCTGCGTCAGATCAAGGGCATTTGTCAGGCTGGATCAGGTGGCAGGCAGGATCAACTCGGCCTGCTCGCCACCGCCATCGCGAGCTGACAAACGCAGATGGCCTCCCATCCGCTCCATGATGGCGGTGACAATTGCGAGGCCGAGGCCGCTGCCTTGGCCTGAGGGGCTGGCGGCACCACGCCAGAAACGCTCTATCACATGCGGCCGATCCTTCTCGGGGATGCCTGGGCCGCGATCCAAAATGCGAAATATGATCGTATCCCCTTCGCGCAGCAGCTCAGTGTCAACGCTTGAGCCTTGGGGGGCGGCAAGAATGGCGTTCTCCAGAAGATTGCGCAATGCGAGCGCAAGTTGCGATGCACTTGCGGTGATCCAATCGGCGGGATTGCGGGGAAGCGTGATGGTGACGCCATGCGCCTGCGCCAGACTGCCGAGGCTGTCCGCAACATCTGCAATCAGGCGCGCCCCATCTTGCTCAAGACCGACCCTAGTCTCGTGGGAACTTTCTGCGGCGGTCATATCCAGAAGTTGACGGACCATGCGATCCGTCCGGTCGACACCGCCGGTGATCTGATGCAACGCGCGTTCGCGGGTGGCCAAATCGGGTGCCTTGAGCGCGATCTGCGCCTGGGTTTTCAGCCCGGCGAGCGGCGTCTTCAACTCATGCGCGGCAAAGGCCGTAAAGCTGCGTTCGCGCTCGCGCGTCGCCTCCACCCGGCTGAACAGGCCGTTCAGCGCGGCAATCATCGGTTTGAGTTCTGCGGCAGGCCTGTCGTCATGAAGAGCGCTCAGATCCGAAGCCGTGCGTTTCTGCAAGGCCCGTGCCAGTTGATCGAGCGGCTGCAACCCACGGCGCAGCGAAAGCCAGATGAGCCCCGCGAGCAGAGGCAGGATCAGTATGGCCGGCGCTATGAGACCGAGCGTCATGCCAGTCACCAGCTGGTTGCGGACGGTCAAGGAATCCCCCACCATCACCCGAATGCCGTGATCCTGATCAACATGGCTGTAGACGCGCCATGTTTCGCCATCCACGTCACTGTCGCTGAAGCCCGACCCGCCATGTGCTAACTGTTCGCGGGGTGCCCCATCGGAGCCGCTTTTCAATTCGCCGTCAAAGCCCCAGACCTGACAGATGAGCTGGCGCGCGTAGCTGAGATGACCGTTTTCGCGCAGCGCAGGGGCGTGATCAACGAGGGCGGCACTGTCGGGTGGGATAATGCCGCCGCTGCGGGCAATGAGCGAGGCCACCATATGTGCCGATTCCTGCAAGCGGCGATCAAGGACCTGTGCCACTTCCGTTCGCGTATAATACTGAATCCACAGCACCGCAGATAGCCAGACAACCCCGGTTGCAGCCAGAAGAATAGCGAAAAGACCTGCGCGGATCGAATTCATGTTGGCCTCTTCAAATGCTCTGCCGCCAAGCGGTAGCCGGCGCCGCGAATGGTCTCGATGAACTTGGCCCCCAGCTTGGCGCGCAGCTTGTGGATATGAACCTCGACCGTGTTGCTTTCGACTTCCTCCTGCCAGCCATAGAGACGATCTTCGAGCCAAGCCTTTGACAGGATCGCGCCGGGCCGTTCCAGCAAGGCCTGAAGAAGCGTGAACTCGCGGTGGGAGAAGGACACTTCGATGCCTTCGATTTCGCCCCGCATGCGCGCGGGATCAAGGCTTAGCCCGTTCCAGCGCAGGCGTCCCTCAGCGCGGCCTTGGCTGCGGCGCAGGATGGCGCGCATCCGGGCGGCCAGCTCTTCCAGCTCGAAAGGCTTGCCCAAATAATCGTCGGCCCCCGCATCGAGGCCCGCGACTCGGTCATCCAGCTGGTCACGAGCCGTCAGGATCAGGACCGGCATCAGATTCTCGCTGGCGCGCAACTCACGCAGCAGGTCACAGCCGGAGCCATCCGGCAGCATGAGGTCGAGCACCATAGCCTCGAAGAGCCCACTGGCCAGCGCCGCTCGCGCATCGGCAAGGCACGCCACCGCGTCGGGCGAAAAGCCAGCCAGCCGCAGCCCGACCGAGACCCCATCGCGCAGCATATCGTCATCTTCGACTATCAGGATCCGCATCCCATCTCCTCTCGGCGATCACATGGTCGTTAATTGCCGACCTAGCTTAAGCCTGACTTAAGGCGGCGCTGATTGCACACGGCCAGCAGCCATTATGCGCCGGTTTCGCACCGTTGCGCCATGATGGGCCAATCAGAACAAGGTGAAGGAAGCGGATATGGCTATGATGAACAGGCGCAGGATCCTACAAGGCAGTCTCGCCTCGATGGGGCTGGTGGCGCTCGGCGCGCGCGCAGGGTTTGGGGCCGACAACCCGATGCCGCCAGAGTTGCGCGCGGCGATCGAGCATGAAGCCTCTCCCCCCGTCCTCGGCAATCCGAAAGGCGATATCACGCTCACCGAGTTCTTCGATTACAACTGCCCTTATTGCCGCACGATGGTGCCGGTAATTCAGCGGTTGATCGCAGCGGATGACAAGCTGCGGGTGGTTTTCCGCGAATGGCCGATCTTCGGGGAAGGCTCTTTCATCGCTTCGCAAGTCTCGCTGGCGTCTCTGAAACAGGGCAAATACTGGCCGTGTCACGAGGCCCTGATGAAGATCGAAGGCAAGGCCGAAGAAGCCTCGGTGATGTCGGCGGTGCGCGGGCTAGATCTCGATGAAGCGCGGTTGAAGCGCGATATGGAAAGCGAAGATGTGCTTGGTCACATCGGCCATTCGATGCAATTGGGCGATCACCTTGGCCTGACAGGGACGCCGAGTTTCATAGCAGGCAATGCGGGCCTGTTTGGCGGACAGGATCAAGCGGCGCTGACGTCGCTGATTGCTGCGGCGCGCGAGGAGCTGTTGTAGTGCTCGCGCTTTCGTGTTTCGCCCCCGCCGAGGTTCTTAAGGTTCGGTTAAGCGAAGGCCAGGATCAGGCCGATATGAAAACTGATCCCGATTTGCGCGCCCATTGGGCCATCCGTCTCGTGATGACGATCATGTTGTCTGTGCTGATCGCGGGGCCGATTCTCGCCCAGACCTTCAGTTTTTCCGGTCAGGCCGACCAGCCCTTGTCTCCGCAAGAGGCGTTCAGGATTGACGTTCGCGGCTCGCATGAGGGTCGCATCGAAATCGGATGGACGATTGAGCCAGGGTACTACCTCTACCGCGATTACATGCATGCGGAAACGCCGGAGGGTGTGGCGCTCTCGCTGGAGACCGTGCCTGGGGAGCAAAAGGACGATCCGAATTTTGGGGCGGTCGAGGTCTATTACAACAGCGCGATGGCGGTGCTGCCAAGGGCGGGCGGAGAGGTTCGCGTAACCTGGCAGGGCTGTCAGGAGGAGGGAATTTGCTACGCTCCGGTCACGAGCACGCTTACCCTGCCAGCCTTATCGGAGGCGGCTTCAGGCACGCGCACGGCCCTGCCCGATAGGGGTCTGCAATTGGCAGAAGACCAAGGTCTGCTTGCGGATCTCGCGGAGCGGGGCGGAGCCCTATTGGTGCTTCTTGCGTTTTTCGGGTTTGGTCTCCTGCTGGCGCTGACGCCTTGTGTTTTGCCGATGGTTCCGATTTTGGCGGGGATGCTTGCGCGGCAAGGCGAGACCCTGACGCCTGCGAGAGGGGCGGCGCTTTCCGGTGCGTATGTTCTTGCTATGGCCAGTGCCTTTGCAGGGCTGGGGGTGGTGGCTGGCTGGTCGGGCCAGAACCTTCAGATGCTGATGCAATCGCCTTGGGCAATCGGTGCCGTTGCCGGGCTCTTTGTGGCGCTCGCCTTGTCTAGCTTTGGTCTGTTCGATCTGCAGCTGCCCGCTGGTGTGACCGCTCGGCTTTCGTCAACTGGCCATGGGCGCGGGTCACTGGGCGGGGCGGCGTGCCTCGGGTTTACCTCCGCGCTGATTGTCGGTCCCTGTGTGACCGCGCCCTTGGCGGGTGCATTTCTCTATATTGCGCAGACGGGTGATGTCGCCCTCGGCGCGGCTGCCTTGTTCACGCTGGGTCTGGGGCAGGGGGTGCCACTCTTTTTGGCTGGCACGTTCGGGGCGAAGATTCTGCCGAAGTCGGGTGCTTGGATGGAGGCGATGCGGCGGATCTTCGGGGTGGTTTTCCTATGCATGGCGATCTGGCTTTTGGATCGGTTGATGCTGGGGCCAATCATATTGGCGCTCTGGGCAATTTTGCTGGCTGGCATTGCCGTTTTCCTCGGGGTGCTGGACAGGCCAGAAACGCCGACAACGGTCGCCCAGCGGTTGCAGCGAATGGGCGGCCTTGTCGCGCTCTTTTCTGCGGCCTTGTTGGGGTTCGGCGCGGCGCTTGGCAGCACGGATCCGTTGCGCCCTCTGGCCCCGTTGCTGGCGACGGGCGGAGCGGCGGAGGCCTCCGAGAGCTTGCCTTTCGCCGAGATCACAACCGCCAAGGGGCTGACCTCTGCCCTCGTTGACGCTGACGGGCCGGCCATGATCTATCTGACGGCTGACTGGTGCGTGACCTGCAAAGGCATTGAGCGCAGTGTCTTGCCTGATCCTGCAGTCACTGCTGCCTTAGATGATCTGCGCCTAATTAAAGCGGATGTCAGCGAGGCCGGAATTGACGCGCAAGAGGTGATGCAGATGCTCGGTGCCGCAGGCCCGCCGACGATGATCTTCCTGGATCGTCAGCGCCGAGAAGCGTCGGGCAGCCGCCTGATCGGCTCCATTGCAGCGCAGGACATCAGAGCCTCCGCTGCGCTGACACGGGCAGCAGACTAATGGGCGGCATTTCCATTGGGCCTTTCGTCCTTTCGGCTGATCGCGCGCCGGTTTTTGCCGGGCTTGTCGTTCTCATGCTTGTTACTTGGCTGATAGGCCGCAAAACCGGCCCTGCCATCAGCCTCTGGGCCAGCGGTGCTGCGATAGGCGCGGCTGTCTCCGCAAGGATCGGCTTTGTTATGCAGCATGCTTCTGTCTATCTGGCAGATCCGCTGACTGTCTTTGCCTTCTGGCAGGGCGGCTTTAGCCCGCTTTGGGCGCTTGCCGGTTTTGCGCTCGTGAGTGCGTGGTATCTGTGGCGCACGCCCGACATGTTCTTGCAGATGGCGGGCAGCGCGATCATCGCCTTTGCGTCGTGGAACGTGGTGCATCAACTGGTTCGTGGCACGGATATGGCAATGCCGGAGACGGCACTCCTCCTTTCGCTCGGCGGAGATCCGGTCGCAGTTGAGAGCGTTCAAGGGCGCCCGATGGTCATCAATTTATGGGCGACTTGGTGCCCGCCCTGTCGGCGTGAAATGCCGATGATGGCCGATGTGGCGGCCATGCAGACCGGAGCGGATTTGCATTTCGTCAATCAGGGGGAGAGCGCTGAAGCTGTCCGCCGCTATCTATCGCAAGCAGGGATCATCCTTTCGCCGGTACTGGATCCGGGGTCTGAGATGATGCGGCATTTCGGTGCCATGGGACTGCCGACCACATTGTTTATCGATGCCAGCGGGCAGCTCAGCGCCGCGCATATGGGAGAGATCTCGCGCGCGCAATTGCTGGCCGCTATCCAAAACCTCAAGGATTCAAACTGATGCTAACCTATCTTCGCCGCAGCCTGATTGCGGGCGCGTCACTGTGTTTTCTGGCCGCTTGTGCTGTCCCGCCAGAACCCGCTCCTCCTCCAGAACCAGAGTTGCCGCCCGAAGTGGCGGCCCATTATGCGGGACTAGAGGATGGCGGCATCAATATCCCTGAGGTTCCGAGGAAATACCTGAGTGATCGCAATATCCGCCGTGAGGTTGATTACTGGACGGACGAGAAACCGGGCTCGATCATTATCGATCCATGGCAGCGTTTTCTCTATTATATTCAACCGGATAATCGGGCGATCCGTTACGGCGTCGCGGTTGGAGACCAAGGGCGCGCCTTCTCGGGAACGGCCCATATCCCCTATAGTCGCGATTGGCCCAGTTGGATCCCGACACAGAACATGATCCAGGAGTTTCCGGAGACCTACGCCGCGCTGAGTGACGGCATGGAGGGCGGATTGTGGAATCCGCTGGGCGCAAGGGCCCTTTATCTGCACAAAGGTAATCGCGATACCTACTACCGGATCCATGGCACTTCGGAGGTGAGCTCAATCGGGAATGCCACCTCCGCCGGATGTATCCGAATGTTCCATCAGGATGTGATTGAACTGGAAAGCCTCGTTCGGTCCGGTGCGCGCGTCGTAGTCTTGACCGAGGCGGAAAGCGGTAAGGGACTACTCGATCCCGCTGTCACGATACCGCCCGTGCTCACGGCCTCTGAAGGTTAGGTTCTGGACGGCTTAATTCCTGGCCCGTTTCTTGTGTCACGGCTCCGCTACAGGAGCCGTGATATGTTTGATCTCGTCTGGCTGACCGAGGCGCAGTCTGATCCGTATTATTCCCATCAATCATAATGGCTTATGGTAGCGCGATGCGTTGTATGCATCTGGCGCGCAAGACACACTATACCTGTTGAAGGTTTCATTGGCGTCATGCTCGGCGATCTGGATTGCGCGGCGTCATGGTACGCAGTGGGAATTTTTTCCAGCCGCGGAGGACAGCGCGAGAAGAAAGCTATCCGCAAAGGTGCTGGGTCATGTTGAGTTGGGGCGATCCCGCTGCCGAAGTGCTTACTCTAAAGAAATCTCTGCACTGCGCGCCGCGTTAAATCGCGGAGCCACCGTTGTTCGGAACGGTCTCCGGCGGCCATTTGCCACAACATCTGAACGAAAAATTGCGGGCTGGAAAACGGCAGTTCCAGCGGTTCTACATTGGCAAAACGGGCAAAGTCCTGCCCGATTCTTGACGGTACAATCGCCACCAGTTCGCTGTGCCCGACGAACTCTCGCAGACCAAAAAAATGTTTCAGCCGCAGGGCAACCTGCCGCTTGGCACCGGTTAGCGGCGATACCTCAGGGCCCTGCCAATGACCGCTCGTCTCGGACACGCAGACGTGGCTCTCACGAAAATTATCGGCATCGGTCATCTGCCCCCGAACACGCGGATGATCGCGGTTGACCAGAGCAACATAGTATTCTTTGAGCAAGGTTTCGGCCTGTGTCGTCTCGAGGGACTTCGCGTGGTTCCCGATGGCGAGATCGATACGCCCGATCGCCAGCCATTCCTCAATCTGCGCGACATCGAGCTCAACAGCTTCGATGGTGACCCGAGGCGCCGCCTTTTGCGCCAGAGGCACAATTATAGTGCAAATACGACAGCTCGCCCAGATCCGATATGCGGCGCTTGGGTGATCGAAGCACTGGGCGCGGCACCAATCGCCATGCCCGCGCCGGAGCTTCCGCCTGCGCTGCAAAAAGGTGTCGTTGATGGCGCGCTGATCCCGTGCGAGATCATTCCGCCGTTGAAGATTCAGGCACAGACCCAGTTCCAGATCGAAGGTTTCGAGATGGAGCGCTTCGGCAACACGACGTTCCAAGTGTCGATGAACGCCGGCTGTTGGGCCGATCTGCCGGAGGACATCCAGCAGGCGTTCCGCGATACTTCGGGCCGCGATTGGCGGGCAGAGGTTGGCGCGATCTGGCGGGCCTCGGACGATTTCGGGATCAAGGTCGCGACGGAGGCGGGCAATACCCATACTGTCCTGACAGAAGCCGAAACAGCCGTCTTCCGCGACACCATTGCGCCGGTTGTCGAGCAGTGGATCACAGAGGTCAGCGGGCAAGGGCATCGATGGTGCGGGCCTGGTCGAACGCGCCCGCACATTCGTGGCGCAAAACGCGGGGGCCGGGTGAATGGCCGTCGACGCCAGCCCTGCCGCCAGCCCCGACGCCCTGCCGCCGACGGGGCTGGCGTCTACCTTGATCACGGGGTGGGCACTGTTGGGCGGAGTGATGCTTCTCGCTGTGGTCGCAGTCAATGTGGTGTCGGTGGTCGGTCGGTGCCATTTTCGGCGCGGCGCCGATGCTTGTGATGATTGTGCTGCTGCTCGCGCTGATCCTGCGGGGGTGCCTGATGGATAGCTTGTCGATGATCTTGCTGGTCATTCCCTTTTTCTGGCCCGTGTTGGTGGAACTCAACGGCGGGCTCTACATGGGGGCGGATGGGGCTGGTTTTGGCATGAGCACGGAAGACCTCAAGATTTGGTTCGGGATCCTCGCGTTGATCGTGGTTGAACTTGGCCTGATTACGCCGCCGGTGGGGATGAACGTCTTCGTGATCTCCTCGATGGCGCGGAATGTGCCCATGTCCGAGACCTTCAAGGGCGTCCTGCCGTTCTTCGGGGCGGAGATGATCCGCATCGCGCTGATCCTGGCCTTTCCCGCCATGGCGTTGTGGTTGCCGCAGGTCATATCAGGGTGATGATGTTCCCGCTTGACGGCTTTGTCTGGTAGCTCCTCGGTGCTTAAGGGCTAGCGTTCTTCACATTTGGTTCTTGGCTGGACCGTTTGGGTATATCTGCGTTTCGCGCGCGGTGTTCATGAGGCGTTGGGGCCATTTCAGGCAGAGTGACGGATCGCCTTGCCACCGATTGCTCCGATCCAAGCCCGCCCCGTTTTCACGATAAATACCGCGACGCTGCCCTCTCATCGATTGCAGTGCGATTGATGAGAGGGGGGTTTTATGTATTCCGGCGGGCCGCGCAGGATGTGCAGGTCGGTCAGGGCGTAGGCCACATAGGTCGGGTTGAGGTTGCGGTTGACGGCGATTACCATGGCCTCCTTCGGGAGCCCATGCAGGGGGAGATGCTCCTGATGTTTCTTCCCCTGAATGTCGATTTATCGTCGTCTACACATAGCAGCCTTCTGGTAACCTCCGGCCTGAACATGCGGCCTACGTCTTCCAAACCTCACCGAGCAAGTTGAGCCAATTCTGGCCTAGCACCTTTTCAATGCGTGCGGCGTTCCAGCCTGCGACCTCCATAGCATCGGCGATGTTTGGAAAGTCCCGGATGTGGCGCAGCCCTTCTGGATTGACGATCTCGCCAAATTTAGTCAGCCGACGACCAAACCCCTTATCGTGGGTAATCCAGTCAAAGAAGGGCTGGTCATAGTTTTGCGTGAAGTCGGTCCCAATTCCAACGGCATCCTCGCCCACCAGATTGATCACATAGTCCATTGCTGAGATATAATCGGCGATGGTTGCCGCGGTTCCCTTGGCCAAAAACGGGGGGAACATCGTCACGCCAACGAAGCCGCCCTTCTCCACGATATATCGGAGTTCTTCGTCAGACTTGTTGCGCGGATGCTGCTTCAGCCCCGATGGCAGACAATGCGAATACGCCACCGGCATTGTCGAGCAATCGATGACATCGCGCGAGGTCTTTGGCCCGACATGGCTAAGATCACACAGCATCCCTACACGGTTCATCTCAGCCACAACCTCGCGACCGAAATCCGACAATCCGCTGTCGCGCCCTTCATAGCAGCCACTGCCAACCCAGTTTTGCGTATTATAGGTCATCTGAGCGATACCAACGCCCAAGGTTTTGAGGATCTCGACGTAGCCGATTTTGTCCTCAAATGCGGAGGTGTTTTGCATGCCCAGAATGATCGCCGTCTTGCCTGCAGATTTTGCCGCGTGGATGTCGGAGACAGTTTCCGCCTTGACGATATGATCAGAAAATTCGCGCAACCAGCCATTCCATGCCACAAGATTGTTTACGGTATCCGTGAAATTCTCCCAGACGCTGCAGGTGCAATTTGCCGCCGTCAGACCAGATTGCTGCATTTCCCTAAAAAGATCTCCACTCCAATTCGAGATGATGAGACCGTCGAAGACGATCGCATTCTTATAAATCGTGCTGGCATTGGTGTTCATGTGACTTTCCATTTCGATGCAGATTATGACTGGCAGGCATGCCGGTTTTTGGTGGGTTCAGGAGAGGATGCAGCTGACGTCAAAGCGGCACTCAGGTGCGCCCATTGCGGCGCATGCGCTCTCACGGCATGTAATCTCTTTGGGAACGATCCCTTGCGCATCACATAGGAACTGCATGGCGCCGATCAGAAAGCCTTCGAACATATAGCAGATTGGCTCTGCGGATTGCCCCCGCTCCTCGAGAACATAGATCGAGTCTTGCAAGGTGATCTGCGCAGTCAGTTTTGCAGGGTTCATCGCGGTGATCGAAAATCGTCCCCAGCCGCGTTCCGACAGCCGTTTCAGATAGTGCTCAACGATCTCCGGCGCAGAGAGGTCTAGTTGGTCTGCCTGGTTCTGGCACCAGTAGCGCGCCGATTTCGCGCCCGAGCGTTCGAGCAGAGCCACATATGCAGGGCGACCTAAAGTCTGCTCGATTTCATTGTGCATATTCACCATAAAATGGCGCGGGACATAGACCATCGGCAGTCCGTCGGTCCGCCAGATACCGCTGGCCTCGTCGACGTCAATTTGAACAACGGGTTGCATATCATTCCTTTTGTTACAAGAGGGAAGGAGCGCCCCCGAAACAGGCTCGGGGGCATTGGCTTTACCGCATCACCGTCGCGCCATTTGGTGTGTGCTTGGGTTCACGAGCATCGCTATTGTCGGCCATCAGGGAGATGCGCGAGGTTTCCCGCAGCGCCAATCCGCCAACGATCGCCAGAACAGAAATGGCCATGAGATAGAACGCTGGAGCGAGATTGTTTCCGGTCTTCTCGATTAGCCATGTGGCCATCAACGGAGCGGTGCCGCCAAAGATCGTGTAGGAGATATTGTAGGTAAAGGCCGACGCCGTGTAGCGAGTCCGCGTTGGGAAGGTCTCCGACAGCAACGCCGCCGTCACCACATTTGCTGTCAGCGCACCCGTTGCCAATAGCAGCACACCGGGGATCGCCATCCACAACACCCCCGAGCTGGCCAAAGTATAGGCGGGCACCACAACCACGAAGAGCCAGATGCAGACAAAACGTATCGTGTTGCGACGCCCAATCCAGTCGGAGAACCGACCAGCCAGCGGGCACGCCAAAGCCGCGAAGAAGAGCGCGATCATTGTCACCAAGAGTGCCTGCGGCCGGCTAAAGCCTCCCACGACCTGCAGGAAGGTCGAAAAATACGTCGTGAACATGTAGAACGACAGGGCTGTCAGCGAGATGAATGCCCCTAGCCGCAGCATGAGGCCACTTTGGCTTTTTAGAGTGTCGCGCAAAGGCGAATGTGCGTGCGTGTTATCTTCTGCAGTCAGCGCTTTGAAGGCGGGTGTCTCATCCATGTGCCAGCGCAGATAGAGGCCGACCAGACCAAGAGGTGCCGCCAGCAGGAACGGCACGCGCCAGCCCCAGCCCGCCATTGCCTCGGACGACAGGCTGCTTTCAAGCCCGAAAACCAGCAAAGCTGCGGACCCAAAGGCGAGGAAAGTCGACACGGGGATGAAGCTGCCATACCACCCCCGCCGATCACTGGGTGAATGTTCCATAACATAGGCGATTGAACCGGCGTATTCACCGCCTGCCGAGAAACCTTGCACGCAGCGCAATACTGTCAGCATTATCGGCGCAGCCAGCCCCCAACTCGCATGCGTTGGAAGCAAGCCTATGAGCGTCGTTGCACCCGCCATCAGCAATATGGTGAGGGACAAAATTCCTTTGCGGCCTAGCTTGTCGCCCAGCACCCCAAAGAAGATCCCGCCGAGCGGTCGCATGGCGAAGGCCACCGCAAAGACACCGAAGGTCTTCAGCAAGCCAAGGCTGACACTATCGCTCGGGAAAAATTCGCTCGCGAGAATGGTCGCCAGAAAACCGTAAACGGCAAAGTCGAACCATTCGACGAAATTGCCTATTGCGGCTGCGCTGATGACCTTTCGCAGCGCGGGCGCTGATGTTTGATCTTTATAAGATGCTGTCATGTCCGACTCTTTCTCCAATTTGAGAAGCCACGAGTTAGGCCATGGCCGAAAACAGGTTTCGGCTGCGGACCCGTGGTGGCACGTTAATTTTGAAGAGGCTCCGCCAGACGTGACACGATAGACTATCGCGCGTCACGGATGCCCTCCCTGTAGCTGTTGGTACGCTTTCCGCAGGTTCTGTCGCCGCGATCCGTTGATGATCCAATGGAAGTGTGTTGATGTAAAATATTAGTTGAGGCCTTATTGATGCCTGACAGGAAATAATCAGGAGTGCGGGCCATGAGCCTAGATATACGGCATATGCGGGCATTTGCTGTGCTTGGGCGGGAGTTGCATTACCGCCGCGCCTCAGAAAGCCTACGCATGGCACAACCGGCCCTCACGAAGACAATTCAACAGCTAGAGGATCATATTGGAACGCCGTTGCTTCTGCGATCAACGCGTCGAGTCGAGCTGACCGAAGCAGGGCGTGTCTTTCTGGAGGAGATCGCGGAGGTCGTCGCCCAGATTGATTGCGCGGTGGAGCGCGCTCGCAAGGCCTCGCGCGGCGTGCGAGGCGAATTGCGGGTCGCCTACACAGATTTTGCCATCAATGGCGCGCTGCCACATTTCCTGCGAAAGTTTAACGAAGCGCATCCCGATATATATCTCGATCTCATATTCATGCCGACCATCCACCAGCGTGAAGCGATCTTGCGCCATCGCATTGATATTGGTTTTCTCTACGGGGTGTCAGACCAACACCTTATTGGCAGCTTGCCTTTCGATGAAAACGAATATGTCGCCATTCTACCCACCGACCATCGGCTGGCGCGGCGTGAGAAGCTCGCATTGAGCGATTTGCGCGACGAAAAATTCGTTTTTGGCACTGGGGATAGCTGGATGATCTTTCGGACGCAGGTCATCGCCGAATGTCGCAGCAGGGGGTTCTTGCCCGAAATTTCGTTGGAGGCAACCAGCAGCGACGGTATTTTCGGGCTCGTCATTGCGGGTGCGGGCGTTGCTATCTACTCAAGTGCAATCGGGAATATGCCTCGGCAGGGAATTGCTATCCGGCAGCTGATCGACGTGCCAGCGAAGCTACCAATTACGACTGTGTGGGAGCGGGGTAACAGCTCGACCGAGTTGGCAACCTTCCTGAAATTCCTCCGCCGATTTCGGCCTCTGGCACTTGATCATTGAGCGAAGAGGGAATGCCCATGGCTCAGGTGGACCAGTTCACTGGAGGCATTCCGCATGGATAAGTGCCTCAGCCAATTGATCGCGCACGCTCTTCCAGAGAGCAGGGTTGCGGGCGGCCAGAAGGTTTTTCCCTTGGCGGATGCCGGGGCGATAGGGGCTGCCGTCGAGCATGGCAGCATGCCCGCCCGCCTCGCGGATGATCAGCACTCCGGCGGCGTGGTCCCACGGGTCTAAGCCGCGCCGAAACCCCAAAATCAGCGGTGCCATGCGCTACGAGCCAATACTCATGGCAAGAGCAGTAAAGCGAGGAGAGGCGTGCCACATCGATGAAGCGCGAGAACAGCGCGCGTTGCGTTTGTGGATCAAACTGGGCCAAGGGCATGAAGGCCGCCGAGCGCATCTCTTCAGGATGAACCCGTAGCCGTTCCCGTCTTCCCTCCCGATCAAAGCGGAATGCGCCTTCGCCAGCGTTGGCGGTTACCCAGCCGTCATTCACCGGGTCATAGAGCAACCCGAATGTTGTCCTACCGCCAATATGACGCCAAAAAGCGAGGATCCGCTAACGAAGTTCCATGTTCCGTCAATCGGATCTACGAGCACCGCAAGCTCGGCGGTTGCCAACCCCTTTCAGCAAAGCTGGATTTGCCGACACTGCCTCTTCGTCGATACTCATTGCCTGCGGTAGAAGGGATACGACCTCTTACGTGATGCGCGCCTCGGTGGCGCGATCTGCGATCGTCACCAGATCGGAAGGATCGGTTTTGGCCACGATGCTTCCCGCAGCGCGGTTGCGGAAATGGGGCAGGATCTCGACCCTCGCACCATTGCGAACGATGTCGATGAGGCGGTCTGCGATTTCTGGCGACGTGCTTGGGCCTTTCCCTCCCGCAGCCTGATCTTGGCCCAGCAGACCGATTGTATTGGTCATCACGCCCTGCGTGCCCTTTGCTAAAAGACGCCGCGCAATTTCGGGGTCGTTCACCGTGGCAACGGCGACCTGTGCGCCGGTTGCAAGAAGGCTATCAAGCCCCCGTTTCAGCGCAAATTGATAATTCAGATGGAAGGTGCCCACGCCCAGCATGTCGATCCAAGCTTTTGGATCGGCTGGCACAAGCTCTGTTGCCAGGCCGCGGGGAACCAAAGGCGCCTCGCGGCGCATCACCACGCGCGCTGTTTCGAGACCTGCGCCTCAGATCGGTTTCAGCTCGAGCACCAGCCCGAGGTTGCGATTCAAGCAGAGGCGGATAGTGTCCTCTAGCGTCGGCATGATAGCGGCGCGGTAGGCAGGATGATGTGGTGCCGCGATGGGCGATGAGCTGGCCCGGGATATCGGATGGCAACAGTAGGGACATATCAATTTTCTTCTGAAGGAGGCGAGGGGGAGCCAGCGCGCCGCGCAGAATTTGGTTCACAGGCTTGGTCATCACGCGATCCTCGCCGCAGCGGCGCCAAACGGGCGCACGGACCCGGCCAGAAGGACCGATCCAAACAGCGTCAGTGCCATCAGCATCACTGCGACGACTGCCGCGCCGTTCCAGTCTCCGGTATTGGTTTGCATCGAGGTCACAGCGTTGCCAAAGAGGCGTCAGAGGGCCGGCCGGCGACCGCTTGAAAGCTGAAATTTCCAGCCGCACGGATGAAGATCAGAACCAAGGACGCCTGCATCGCACCGACCGTCATCGCCATAATAACTTTGCGAAAACGCGCCATCGTGCCCGCGCCGAGATCCTGTGCGGCCTGCAGCACGGGATTGGGAATCGCCTACACAGCGGCAGAGATCAACAGAAAGGCAATGGGCAGCTGCTTCCACACCTGAGGGGCGATAATGGCATATCCGGTGCGGCAGCTAAGGCGCGGGCCATCGCGACGCGCTGTTGCCGCCCACATGACAGAGCGTTGAGCAGCTTTTCGGCATAGGGTGACGGCCCCATCTGGTCGATGAGATTTCCGATCCGTCGCTGGGTTTTCGAGGTCCGGACCTTCTTTTGCCGAGGCCCGAAGGCGACATTGTCATGGACGCTCAGATGCGGAAACAGGGCATAGGATTGGAAGCTCGTTGCCGAGCCGCGCCGTTCTGGTGGCACGCTAGTGATATCATTCCCATCCAAGGTGACCCGGCCATTGGTCGGGGTCAGAAACCCAGCGATGATATTGAGAAGCGTGGTCAGGCCGTCGTATAAAAACATTCCGTATAAGAAGATCGTCGAGTCCCTCCGCAAGACCTATGATCAGGCCAATGTGGTGGCCTCCTCTCGTGCTGGCGTCCTGCATCCTGCGATCCAAGTAGAGCATGCTGGGCATGTGCTGTTTTATCTGAACCTCGCGGAGGGTAACGGCGGGCAGATCTTTGACCGTGGTCGGCCCTTTGTGGGGGGTATAATATGGCGGGCAATATTGGTGCCCTCTTTCCTGAAACCGGCCCGAGGTCGAGCTTACCCGACCTCGCCAAATATCTGGATCAGCGCCGCCATGCGCTGAGCTATGCGCTGAATGCTGATGTGCAATTGATCAACCCGGATCGGCTTATCCTCGGAGGGGATCTGCCGAGTTCCGCCCTGCACCAGTTTAAAGAGCGCATCGACCTCACCCCCAGGGCGGCGCCCGCTGCGCAAGCCCGACGTGATCGTGTCCGATTTGCTGGGCGAAACGAACCGCAGTATCGCCGCCGCGGACGTGCCGCTTACAGATTTCGCCTTTCATAAAAACATATAGGCTCGGGATTTCGGAAGCGGGGCAGCGCACTCAGGCCTCTTTGGGCATATCCCCGCACCTCACGACGCTAAGCGGCAATCAAGGGAGTCAGGGCCTAGCCAGCTTGTGCGAGCGGAAGTACCTGCGACAGGTTATCGGGCATATAGATCGCCCGTTCGACGACACTCAATCTGCCAAATTCACCGGGGTTACGCAGCAATTGCGCGGGGATCGCACTCGTTCGCGCGATGGCCAGCGCGAGGTCATCGCCCACATTTTCCACCATCACAGACAAGGCGCGCTGCATCTCCAGATCGGCACCTGCGAGCGTGCCATCGGCAAGCGTCAGGCGATGATCCTTGCGGCACACCTCCCGTCCGTTGAGCGTAAATCCCGTGATCGACGACCCTGCCACCGCCATCGAATCCGTCACCAAAAAGAGCCGCTCCGGATTGGTTTTTGCCGCCAAAGCGAGCCTCAACGTTTGCGGATGAACATGGATGCCGTCAGCAACGATACCGGCATAAATATCGCCCGATGCGAGGACAGCTCCCACCAGACCAGGCTCACGATTTCCCAATTGGCTCATCGCGTTGAATAAATGCGTGACGCAACGCGCGCCTGCAGCGAAGGCCGCCATGCAGGTCGCGAAATCAGCATCCGTATGGCCCAGCGATACGACGATCCCCGCCTCCGCCATCGCCTTGATCTGCGCGGTGGTGGTGTTCTCAGGGGCCACGGTGATCATGACGTTGGGCAGCCGTTTTGCTGCCTGCAGTACCACTGCGAGATCGGCGGCCTCCATCGGGCGGATCAATCGCGGATCATGCGCGCCTTTGCGCGGGATCGACAGATGCGGCCCCTCCAAATGGATGCCGACAATTCCATCGACCCCCGCCGCAATCGCCTGCTCAACCGCGTCAATTGCCGCACGGGTGCGCGCCGCAGTGTCGGTGATCAGCGTCGGTAGAATTGCAACGGTGCCCGTGGTCGCATGGGCCTGTGCGATGGTGCGAAGGGCGGCTGGGGATTGATCGTCGTTAAACATCACCCCGCCCCCCCCGTTGACCTGTAGATCGACAAAGCCCGGTGCGATGATCCCCTGATTTAGGGAGACAACCGCACAGCCCTCGGGCAAAGCCTCACGGGGCAAAATCCGCAGCTCGCCGTCTTGCCCAACCGCCAGCGCGTGGGTGTTGTGCAGGGTTGCCCCGTCGTGAATCCGCGCCCCGACATAGGCTTTGACGATCGAAGTCATACCGTTTCTGTCACTTTCTTGAGGTGGCGCGGTGCGTCTGGGTTGATCCCGCGCGACACCGCGACTTGTTCGACCATGGCATAGAAGCTCGCGATCAAACTGATGGGATCCGTCAATGGATGCCCGGTGCGTGTCACGGCCAAGGGCGTCGCATGCTGCACCTGATCACTTGCAGCAAAGACTTTCGCCCCCTTCATAGCCAACTCATCCGCCACCGATGCCAGCGCTGGTTCCGCCGCATCGTGTGAGGCAAGCGCAATCACCGGGAAACCGGAATCCACAATTGATACGGGGCCATGCAAAACCTCAGCCGAAGAATAGGATTCCGCATGAACTTGGCACGTTTCTTTGAACTTGAGCGCCGCCTCATTGGAAATCGCATAGGCAGGCCCGCGCCCGAGGCAGAAGATCGAACTGCGCCCCTCAAAGGCAGATTGCACCTCTGGCCAGTCATTCTGCACGGCCTGGCTCAGGGCCTCGGGTAACCCGTGGATCGCGCTCAGCAATTTCTCATCCTCGGCCCACTCCGCCAGCAACCAAATCCCCGCGACAGCGGAATTGACGAAGGTCTTCGTCGCCGCGACGCTTAATTCAGGGCCAGCGTGTAGGTTCAGCGTTCGGTCAGCGGCTTGTGCCAAAGGGCTGTCCGGGTGGTTCGTCATCGCAATTGACAGCGCCCCGCCTTCGCGCGCCATGCGGGCCATTTCGACGATGTCGGGGCTTTTGCCGGATTGCGAAACGGACAAGCAAACACTGCCCGCAAGATTCAGTTTGCGGTTGTAGATCGAGGCAATCGATGGCCCGATCGAGGCCATCGGCGTGCCCGTCAGCAACTCCGCCGCATATTTGAGGTAGGTTGCGACATGATCCGAGGAGCCGCGCGCCACGCTGACCAAATAACTGGGATTTCTGGCGCGGATTGCATCTGCGGCATGGCGAATATCATCGCCCCCGAGCCGCAACAGACGATCCACAGCGACCGGAATTTCAAGCACCTCACGGCGCATCTGGGTTTCAGCGGTTGTCATTTGGCTGTCCTATTCTTTGGCAAGGCGAAGCTCGACTACGAAGTTGTAGGCGTCCCCGCGATAGATAGATTTGGTGAACTCGACGACGCGCCCATCAGGGAGGTAGGAGGTCCGCTCAATCCGCAATCCGGCCATCCCTGGCGCGACGTCCAAGAGTGTTGCATCCGCCTCGTCGAGATTGATCGCGGAGATTTTCTGTAGGGCCCGCGTCGGGCGCAGCCCTGCCTGCCCAAGCACCTCGTAGAGTGAAGTCTCCACCAGCAAGGGATTGGGCAACATCTGCGTTGAGAGGGAGGCGCGCTCGATTGCCATCGGTTTATTATCGGCGGTGCGCAGCCGTGCGATCCGTGACACCGAGGCATCGGGCGACAGGGCCAGCGCCATCACCTCATCGGGCGACGGCATGAACACCCCGCGTTCCAACCACACGCTGGACGACGCCATTCCGCGCCGCGACATGTCCTCGCTAAAAGATGTCAACCGCGAGAGCGACTGTTCAATTTGCGGGGCGCTGCTGGCCACGAACGAACCAGACCCTTGCTTTTGAACAACAATCCCATCATCTGCCAGTGCTTGAATCGCCTTGCGCACCGTCACGCGAGACAGGTCGGTGATCGCGGCAATCTCGCGTTCTGGCGGCAAAGAGCTACCGGCCTTCAAAAGCCCCAGATCCACGCCTTCATGGAGCCTTCGACGCAACTGGATATACAGCGGCCCGCCATTGCGTTTGAGCCAGTTCTCGGGCGTCAGGAATTCCGTGATCATCATTGCACAGTCTCCGGTGTGTTGGCCGCATTCAATTTGGCGAGGTGGAAGGCCCCGTCGAGCGCGGTGCCGCGCGAGGGGGTGCGGCCGATCAACAGATCCGGCGGCAAAAACTCTGCGTAATATGGGCCAACGCCGCCGATGAGGCACAAGGGATCCCCCGAGCGGAAGCCAACTTGGGCAAGGGCGCGGGACAAATAATCGGCGCCGATGGCCATGATCTTACGGCCCCACGGATCGCCCGCTTGGGCCTGCGAGATGATCTCGGGCGCGAGGGTCGCGTAATCGCCTGCCTTGGCGGACATGCTAAACGCAACGATGGCATTGGGGTCCCCCCCAAATTGCGCGAACAGCGCGCGGGTCAGCGGGCTATGCCCTTCAATGCCATCGTGGCAAAGCAAAACCTGAACCAGCGCTGCCCGCCCAAGCCATGCTCCCGAGGCCTGATCAGAGACGTGGAACCCCCAGCCGGAGACAGACCGGAACCCTTCGGCGGTGCTGGCCGCGACAATCGTGCCAGTTCCAATAGACAATAGCGCGCCGTCCTCTCCAGCCAAAGCACCGGCGACCGCGGTCTGGCGATCGTCAGTCACAATCGCGCAGGCATAGGGCAGGGCACTCGCAACCCGTGCGCTATCTTGCGGTGTCATCACCCCCGCGAGGCCCAAATGCGCGTATGCACCATTGAGAGCGGCGGGTATCGCCGCTTCGGCAATGCCCGCGTTTTGTGCCGCCAATGTGACCACGGCGAGAATATTTCGGATCGCGAGTTCGGGGTCAGAGGCGAAATTGGCGCGCCCCCCTTCGGCCCGCGCAATCATCCCCTGCGAACAGGTTCCAATGGCGGCGCGGCACCCTGTGCCGCCCCCATCGACCGCGATCAGCAATATGTTGGATGAATCGGACATGTAATACCTTTATGATACCTATTGCGCAAAAGATAGACCTATATCGCTCCAATTTTGACTTATTCGGAAAGATTTCGGTCGACTTTCTACTGAATGAAGAAATTGGTAGACAAAAGGTATCTAAAAGGTATCAATCTACGGAAGAGGAGATTCGTATGTCATTGTCGACCATTGAACTGCCGACCACAGAGGCCTCCACGAGGGACACCCCTGTTGATGCGCGCGCATCGCAGGATGCGGCCCAGTTTTTGCTGAGTGGACAGCAGGCCGCGCTTGGCGCTGTGGGGGCTGTCTTGGGTGAGATTGCTCAGGGGGCCGAGGCGATGGCCGCCGCCATTCGGGCGGGCCATAAGGTTATTTATGCCGCCGCGGGCAGTTCGGGCCTAATGGCCTTGGCGGATGCGAGCGAATTGCCGGGAACTTTTGGTGTTCCGGCAGAATCCATTCGCATCCACATGGCGGGGGGGATCCCAACGGATGCGCGGATGCCGGGCGATACGGAAGATGACGCTGCTGCCGCAAGTGCGCTGGGGCAGACTGTGGCGGCGGGCGACGTTGTCATTGCGCTGAGCGCGAGCGGCACGACGCCCTTTGCGGTCACACTTGCGGAACACGCGAAGGCGCGCGGCGCAACGGTGATTGCCATCGCAAACAACGCTGAGACGTCTTTGCTCTTGGCTGCGGATGTGGCGATCTGCTTGCAGACGCCGCCTGAAGTGATCGCGGGGTCGACACGTCTTGGGGCGGCGACCGCGCAGAAGGCGACGCTCAATATGATGTCCTCGCTGATGGGCGTCGGGCTTGGTCATGTCTACCAAGGTTTGATGGTCAATGTTGTGGCCGATAATGCCAAACTGGTGAAGCGCGCGGCCAATATTGTCGCACGGATCGCACAGGTTTCCGTGCCTGAGGCCGAGGCGGCTCTTGCGCGCACGGGTGGTCACACCAAGCGCGCGATCCTTGTCGCTGCGGGGGGGCATCCCGACACAGCGCAGGCCTTGCTTGCCACGCATCACGGCCATCTTGGCCCCTGTCTGCAGGCGCTTTCGAACAAATAGCTTTAACGAAAACAACAACACGGGAGACGATAATGAATAAGCTCAAAATGATCGGCGCAATGCTGGCGACAACGGCTATCGCGGGCGCCGCCGCCGCGCAGGATGTGACGCTGACGATTGAAAGTTGGCGCAACGACGATCTTGCGATCTGGCAAGATAAGATCATTCCAGCGTTTGAAGAGGCCCATCCGGGCATCAAGCTGAAATTTACGCCCTCTGCCCCCGCCGAATACAATGCCGTTCTGAATTCCAAACTCGATGCAGGCTCGGCTGGCGATATCATCACCTGCCGCCCATTTGATGCGTCGCTTGCGCTCTATGATGCGGGTCATTTGACCAATATCACCGATCTCGACGGCATGAAGGCCTATTCCGATGTCGCCAAATCGGGCTGGAGTACGGATGAAGGGGCTGTGCAGTTCTGCGTGCCTATGGCGGCCGTGATCCACGGTTTCATCTACAACAAAGACGCTTTCGCCGAAGTGGGCGTCGAGGTTCCCAAAACCGAGGCCGAATTCTTCGCCGCTTTGGAGAAAATCAAAGAAGATGGCACCTATATCCCGATGGCCATGGGCACGAATGACCAATGGGAAGCCGCAACGATGGGCTATAACAACATCGGCCCGAATTACTGGAAAGGCGAAGAGGGCCGTCTTGCCCTGATTTCTGGCGAACAGCATTTGACGGATGAGGCATGGGTCGCGCCGTATCGCCAACTCGCGAAATGGGGCCCGTATTTGGGCGACGGATTTGAGGCGCAAACCTATCCCGATAGCCAAAACCTGTTCACCTTGGGCCGCGCCGCGATCTATCCCGCAGGGTCATGGGAGATTTCCGGCTTCAACGATCTGGCTGAATTCGAGATGGGTGCTTTCTACCCGCCGGTACAGAACGCGGGAGACACATGCTATATTTCGGATCATACTGATATTGGCATTGGCATGAACGCCAAAACCCCGAACCCCGAAGCCGCAAAGGTCTTCTTGAACTGGGTTGGCTCGTCGGAATTCGCAACGATCTTCGCCAACGCTTTGCCGGGTTTCTTCCCGCTCTCCTCCGCGCCTGTAACACTCGAAGATCCGCTGGCGCAGGAATTCATTTCGTGGCGGGACACGTGTGAAAGCACGATCCGTTCCACCTATCAGGTTCTCTCGCGCGGGACACCGAACCTTGAGAATGAAACGTGGAATGCCTCTGCTGCTGTGATCAAAGGCACGGAAACCCCTGAGGCGGCGGGCAAACGTCTGCAGGATGGGCTTGCGAGCTGGTATGAGCCGCAAAAATAATCGGGCCTGAAAACCTTCGCCGCGCGCTGACATCCCAGCGCGCGGCCGTGGCCAAACCCGTCACGACATCGCCCCTTTGCCCCGCTGAGGCCGGATCAGCGCCCAATTCACGGTAGGATTTTCTCATGGCAGATCACAACGGAACCCCGAAATTTAGATGGCATATCGTCGTTTTTCTCGCCCCTGCAGTGTTGGTCTACACCGCCATTATGATCTATCCGCTGTTCAATACCTTGCGCCTTTCGATGTTCACGCAGGTTGGTCAGGAGCGGGTATTTATCGGCCTGCAGAACTTCCGCACGCTGTTTGGCGACGCGATCTGGTCGGACCAGTTTTGGAATGCGCTCGGCAATAACTTCTGGTTTTTCATCATCCATATGCTGGTGCAAAACCCAATCGGCGTGGCCCTCGCGGCGATCCTGAGCCACCCGAAGCTGCGCTTCGCCAGCTTCTATCGCTCGGCAATTTTTATTCCGACCATCCTGAGCTTCGTCATCGTCGGTTTCGCGTGGAAACTGATCCTTTCCCCGATCTGGGGGATCGCACCGGGGATGCTGGATGCGGTTGGGTTGAAGGCACTCTACGCCCCATGGCTGGGCAAAGAAGCCTATGCTTTGACGGCTTTGTCACTTGTCTCGGTTTGGCAATTCGTCGGCATTCCGATGATGCTGATCTACGCGGCCTTGCTCTCGATCCCCGAGGAAATTCTTGAGGCTGCAGAGGTGGATGGGATCACTGGCATCTCCGCCTTCTGGAAGATCAAATTGCCGCTGATCCTGCCATCAATCGGGATCATCTCGATCCTGACATTCGTAGCCAATTTCAATGCGTTCGATCTGATCTATGCCGCCCAAGGGGCGCTGGCGGGGCCCGATTTTTCGACCGATATTCTGGGCACCTTCATGTATCGCACCTTCTTCGGGTTCCAACTCCAACTCGGTGATCCGCATATGGGCTCCACCATTGCCTCCGCGATGTTCGCAATCATCCTAGTCGGTGTGTGCCTATACCTCTTTGGTATTCAGTCGCGCATGCGGCGCTATCAGTTCTGAGGAGCGCGAGATGAACGCCGCCCGTCAAAATCGCTTCAACACCTTCGCCGCGCATGGCGCGCTGATCGCCTATACATTGATCGCGCTCTTCCCTGTGATTGTGATTGTGATCAACAGCTTCAAGACGCGCAAAGCGATCTTTCGTGAGCCGTTGGCCCTGCCAAATGCGGGTAGCTTCTCGCTGATCGGCTATGAAACCGTTCTGAAACAGGGCGACTTCTTTCTGTATTTCCAGAATTCGATGATCGTCACAGTCGGATCGTTGTTCTTCATCCTACTGTTCGGGGCGATGGCCGCCTTCGCGCTGGCCGAATACAGGTTCAAGGGCAATGTGATCATGGGCCTCTATCTGGCGCTCGGGATTATGATCCCGATCCGTATTGGCACCGTCGCGATTTTGGAATTGATGGTGCAATCGGGGCTGGTGAATACGCTTTGGGCGCTGATCCTTGTCTATACCGCGCAAGGCCTGCCGCTGGCGGTGTTTATTTTGTCCGAATTCATGCGTCAGGTTAGCGATGATCTGAAAAACGCGGGCCGGATTGACGGGTTGTCCGAATACCGGATCTTCTTCAGCCTCGTCTTGCCGCTCGTCCGCCCCGCGATGGCAACGGTGGCAGTGTTCAATATGATCCCGATCTGGAACGATCTGTGGTTCCCGCTGATCCTCGCCCCCGCAGAAGAGGTGAAAACCCTGACACTGGGCAGCCAAGTCTTCATTGGCCAGTTCGTCACCGATTGGAACGCTGTGCTCTCGGCGCTGTCCTTGGCAATCCTTCCGGTCATGGCGCTCTATGTGATCTTCTCCCGTCAGCTTATCCGCGGGATCACATCGGGGGCGGTCAAATGAGGGTTGTTGTTGCCGGATTGGGCACGATGGGGCGCAGCCACGCGCTGGCCTATCACGCCCATCCCGAGGCCGAAATCGTCGGCTTGGTCAACCGGTCTGACGTAACCCTCCCGTCCGAGCTCGCAGGCTATCCACGGTTTTCGACACTAGAGGAAGCGCTCGCCCTCAACCCCGATCTGGTTTGCATCGCGACCTATTCTGATAGCCACGCACGCTTTGCCATCGCCGCGATGGAGGCAGGGGCGCATGTGTTTGTCGAGAAACCTTTGGCCACAACCGTTGCCGAGGCGGAGGCCGTCGTCGCCACTGCCAAACGCCTGAACCGCAAGCTGGTGGTGGGCTATATCCTGCGCCATCATCCAAGCTGGCAGCGGCTGATCACCGAGGCGCGCGATCTGGGCGGGCCCTATGTGTTTCGTATGAACCTCAACCAACAATCCCAAGGGGCGACATGGAGCACGCATAAATCCTTGATGAAAACGACCTCGCCGCTGGTAGATTGCGGGGTGCATTACGTCGATGTCATGTGCCAGATCACCGATGCCGCTCCGATCCGCGTCAGCGCAATGGGCCTGCGCCTCAGCGATGAAATCGCGCCGGACATGTATAATTACGGCCAGTTACAGGTCTGGTTCGGCGATGGCTCGATTGGCTGGTATGAGGCCGGCTGGGGCCCGATGATGTCTGAGACGGCGGGGTTTGTGAAAGATGTGATTTCGCCCCATGGCGCGGTCTCGATCAAGGATGCCGAACGCGGTGCCTCGGATGATGTGGATGGCCACACCAAAGTTGGCGCGATTTTGGTGCATCGTCCCGCAGGCGATCACCGGATTGATCTACCCGACGAGCCAAACCATCAAGCCCTGTGCGACGCCGAGCAAGCCTTCACGCTCACCGCGATTTCAACTGATCGGGATCTGTCGCGGCATATGAATGACGCCGTGCAATCCCTTCGCATTTGCCTGGCTGCCGATGAAAGCATCCGCACAGGCCAGCCCGTATCTCTAGGAGACGCCTTATGACCGCGCTACAGCTCACCAATGTTTGCAAATCCTTCGACTCTTTTGAGGTGCTGAAGGATATCAATTTGACGGTGGAAAAGGGCGAATTCGTTGTTTTCGTCGGGCCCTCTGGATGCGGGAAATCCACGCTTTTGCGGGTTATCGCGGGGCTGGAGGATGCCAGCAAAGGCACCGTGGCGATCGGCGGCGATATCGTGAACACGGTGCCGCCCGCAAAACGGGGCATTGCGATGGTGTTCCAATCTTACGCGCTCTATCCACATCTGAGCGTGCGCGAGAATATGACGCTTGGCCTGAAGCAAGAAAAGCGCCCCACCGCCGTAATTGAGGAGCGCGTGACCAAAGCCGTGCAGATGTTGGATTTGGGGGCTTATGTGGATCGTCGGCCCTCCGATCTCTCGGGTGGGCAACGCCAGCGGGTTGCCATCGGGCGCGCGATCGTGCGCGATCCAAAGCTGTTTTTGTTCGATGAGCCGCTGTCTAATCTGGATGCGGCGTTGCGGATGAACACACGGATCGAGATCGCAGAACTGCATCGCAAGCTTAGCGCCTCGATGATTTACGTGACCCATGATCAGACCGAGGCGATGACGCTGGCGGATAAAATCGTGGTGCTGCGCGATGGCCGGATCGAACAGATCGGCAGCCCGATGGAGCTTTACAACAATCCCGCCAACCAATTCGTCGCGGGATTCTTGGGATCACCGGCAATGAATTTCTTTAAAAAAGGGCCTGTGCCATTGCCCGAAAACGGGACTCTCGGCGTGCGGCCGGAGCACCTGCGTGTCGTGCAAGGTGGTCGGATCAAGGGCAAGGTGACCCATGTCGAATGGCTTGGCGGGGATACCAACCTGCTGGTTACGACAGATCAGGGTGAGCCGCTCATCGTGCGGGTGTTTGGGCAGGATGCGACGCGGGTCGGCGCCGAGATCGCGCTCGATTTCGAGACAAGCGCAGCTTTCGCCTTCGATCAGAACGGGATTCGGGTCGCGCTGTAAGCGCGAAGCGGTCTGGCAGAGACTGGCGGTTTTGTGGAGTCCTGAGAGGAAGGCTTTGTTGGATTGGCGATCCGTGGTGTGCAGCCGGTCGAACATGATTGTTGAACGAAGCTGTTCCTCTCGCACATTTTAGCCAGCTTTCTCGCAGTTGCGGATGGATAGGTTGATCAGCTTAGTGGCGGCGTCCTCGGTCCGGAATGATGCGCGGGTCTTGATCTATTTCGGTGGGCTGGCGCTTCTACGCTAGGTAGGCGTTGCCGCAGCGGGATGAAGAGGGTTCGAGCTTGGTTCGCCTTAGCCCTGCGAAGGGGTCCGGCTCGGTTGCAAATCCTGCAAATTGACGATGACAGAGCCCAAGTGATGCTGCATGGCGACCGCCGCATCGCCGTTTCGCCCGCGCCGCAACAGGCCAATAATTTCAAGATGTTCTGGAACTTTCTTTCGAAACCGCGTTCGGGTGAGGTTCGCGCGGTAGGCCAGTAACCGCCGGATACGATTGACCCTTTTCAGCGCGTCGAGGAAATAGGGGTTGCCGCTGGCGGCTGCGAGGGTTTCGTGGAAATCAACGCCGTACTGATAGAGATCGTCCGATGAGATCGTCTCCATCTCGCCGTTCATCAGGCGCTGTTCGACTTCGGCCAGGTGATCCAACGTGCGCCGATCAATGTTGAAATCTGGCTCCAGCAGCGCGGCAGGCTCGATGGCGGCGCGCAGACGGTAAGTCTGAACCAGTGCATCAGGCGTGGTCAGCATCGGCGAGAAACTCCAGCCATAACCGGGGCGGGGTTCGATCCATCCCTCCTGCATGATCCGGTGGAGAAGGCTGCGCAGATCCGCCTTGCTCAGATCATAGCGTTCGCGCAGCAGGTTTTCCGAGATCGCATCGCTGAGCTTGCCGTCGAGCCGATCTTCGGCGAGTTGGAAATAGATCTGGCTGAGGGGGTCTTCGATCCGCCCCGAGGACGGGGATTGCGGCTCTTGCGCGAGAAAATAGCCCCGTCGTGCCTCATGCCGGACAAGCCCGCTTTGGGTCAAAAGCGCCAAGGCCGCTGTGATCGGCGAGCGCGAGACGTTGAACGCATCTGCGAGCTTTTGAACCGAAAGGTGATCGTCCGGCTTCATGCCCGCGTCTTGCAGATACTGCGGGAGTCGCCGCGCGAGGCGATCGGAGAGTTGGTCGCGTGGCGTCATCGGTTTTCCAAATGCGGGCAAGGCTGCGGGCATCCTACAAAATTGCATTTCTCAGCGCCATAGTGCTCTCGAATTTTTCTTTTCTACCGAAATTGCTGATATTCCGTCATGTTGTATTTGCATTTTTAGCATATAAAATGAAATTTATTGACAGGGAAAGCGCTTTGCCGATAAGTGCTCGGAGCGCGGATGCGGGGTGGCTGCATTCCAGGACGGAGGACGATCCTATGATGCAACGCACCCTTGCCCTTTTGCCCGGTGACGGAATCGGGCCGGAGATTACGCGGGCCACGCATAATGTTCTGACGGCGGCCTCAGAGGTGTTTAATCTCGGGCTCACGATTAAAACGGTTGAGATTGGTTTTGCGGCTCTCGAGAAAACGGGCAGCACCTTTCCGCAAGCGGCGTTTGACGCCATCGGATCCTGTGACGGGCTGGTGCTGGGGCCGGTGTCGCATAATGCCTATCCGCCGCGTGCCGAGGGCGGGTTGAACCCGTCGGGAGAGCTGCGCAAACGGCTTGATCTCTTTGCCAATATTCGCCCTGCGCGCTCGCGTGCGAATATCGCGCCGCGGGCAGGGGTGCCGCTTGATCTGGTGATCGTGCGCGAGAACACCGAGGGGTTTTATGCGGATCGCAATCTGTTCTCTGGTCCGGGCGAGATTATGGTGACGCAGGATGTCTCCATGGCGTTCCGGCGGATCACCCGCCATGCGTCAATGCGCATTGCGCGCGAGGCCTTCGCCTTGGCCGAAACGCGCGGCAAACATGTGACGGCGGTGCATAAGGCGAATGTGATGCGTGTCAGCGATGGGCTGTTTCTCGACTGCTGCCGCACGGTTGCCGCGGATCATCCCGATGTCCGATATGATGAAATTCTTGTGGATGCGATGTGTGCCCATCTGGTGCGGTCGCCTGATCGGTATGATGTGATCGTCACGACCAATATGTTCGGCGATATCCTCTCGGATCTTGCATCCGAGCTGGCTGGCAGCCTTGGCTTGGCCGCTTCGTTGAATGCAGGTGAAAACGCCGCGATGGCCCAAGCCCAGCATGGCTCAGCCCCTGATATCGCGGGGCAGGACATCGCGAATCCGTCCTCGCTTATCGGGTCTGCGGCGATGCTTCTGACGTGGATGGGGCAGCGCGCGAGAGATGCGGCGTTGATCGAGGCCGCCATGGCGATTGACGCCTCGCTTGAGGCGGCGCTGACATCTCCTGACCTGAGGACGCGTGATTTGGGCGGAGCTACGGGCACCAAGGCGTTTGCGGCAGCCGTGGCCGAAGGGGTGGCGCAGATCCGGCGGGCAGGTCGCTAACGCGATCTGCTTCTCGGCGCGATGCGGGTTAAAGCGGAAGCGTGACCCGTATCACACAGCCTTCGGTGCTGGGTAGAACGCTGGCCAATCCGCTGTGGCTGCGCGCGATGTCTTGCACGATGGCGAGGCCAAGCCCGCAGCCTTGCAGCGTATCAGGGTCGGCGCGGAAGAACCGATCAAAGACCCGCTCACGCAGGGCCTCAGGGATACCGGGGCCGTCATCGGCAACATCAAGCCAAACCTCTGCCTCTTGATATTGCACCGAGACGGCGATTGTCGGGGTTTCCCCAGCATAGCTCACCGCATTATCGAGCAGGTTCATCAGCATTTCACCGATCAAAATACCGTCGGCCTGCACCAATCGCGGCTTGCCTGTCACCTCATAGGTGACGTTCTTCCCATGCGTGATAACGCGTTCGGCGAAGCTACGAGAGGTTTCTTCCACCACTTTAGAGAGATCAATCGGGCTGGCAAGGCTGCGCATCTTGCGCCCTCTGACACGCTCCATTGAGAGGAGTTGGTGGGTTAGCCGCCCCGTTTGCCGCGCGACATTGGCCACTTCAACGATCCGTTCGCGCAGGATTTTCTCGGTGGGCGCGGTGATTGCCGCCTCTGCTTGCGCTTGGATCGCGGCAATCGGGTTGCGGACTTGATGCGCGGCATCCGAAATGAACGCATCGCGCAGCGCGAAAGCGGTGTTGAGGCGGGTGAAGAGGCTGTTCATCGCCTCGACAAGCGTTCTGAGCTCAGGCGGCACCCAACGGCGGATCGGTTTGAGATCGTCGGGCGTTCGGGCGAGAATTGCCCCCTCCAGATCCCGCAGGGGCCGAAGGCCAAAGGTAATCCCGAACCAAACGAGCAGCGCCGCTGTTGAGACAAGGGCGGCGAAATAGAGCATGGTCTGGAAGATCAGGTTTCGGCTCAGCGCCTTGCGCTGTGAGACAGTCTGCCAGACCTCGACCGTGGCCAGCCCTTTCCCGCCGTTCTCGTTGACATAATCTTGCATGATCAGCGCGCGCACCGGCACCCCATTCGCCACGCTGTCGTAATAGGTGGGTTTTCCGGGGTCGAGTATATGGGGCAGGGACGAGTCCGGAGCATCCGAATATCCGGTGACATAGGCCCCGTTTGGGCCCGTGACGCGGTAGTAGATTTGATCGCCCAAGGCGCGTGTCATCGCCCCGAGCAACTGCGTGGTGAGCATGTCGCCCTGAGAAAGCATCACATCGCGCGAGATCGTCAGGGCGACGGAATAAAGGGTGTTATCATAGACTTGTCTGGAAAGGCTGGAGAATTGCACGTAGCGCGCGACACTGGCGAGGGAGGCTACAATCACCAAGGGCGCGACGATCATCAAGAACAGCCGCTCTCGCAGGGCCAAACGGCGCAGGCGCACTCTCACCGCTTTTCCTCGTCGAGCATATAGCCAAGGCCGCGCGCGGTGCGAATAAGCGCGCCTGTGCCATCCAGCTTGCGGCGTAGCCGCGAGACCAAGAGCTCAATCGCATTGGAGTCAATCTCCGCGCCTGTGCCGTAGAGCGTATCAGAGATCCTGTCACGCGAGACGATCCGGCCGCGGTTGTCGAGCAAGCATTCAAACAAGGCCAGCTCGCGTCTTGGCAGGTCCAATTCGCCCGCAGGCCCATGGAGCGCGCGGCTTTGCGTGTCGTAGCTGAGCAGGCCGATTTCCGTTGTTGGCGATTGTAAGACAGGCCGTCGACGTGCCAAAGCGCGGACCCTTGCGATCAATTCCGCCATCTCGAACGGTTTGACCAGATAGTCATCCGCGCCTGCCTCTAACCCCGTCACGCGTTCAGATGTTTTGCCCATCGCGGTCAGAATCAGCACCGGAGTCATGTCACCGCGGTGTCGCATTTCCCGCACGATCGAGAGGCCATCCTGTCCGGGGAGGTTGACATCAACGATTGCCACATCGGGGCATTCTTGCCTTAAAAACGCAGCACCATCGATCCCGTTCGCAATCCAGTTCACCCCAAGTCCCTGATCCTCAAGGGAATTTTTAATTCCTTTTGCTAGGGTCTCGTTATCTTCGATGATCGCGATACGCATTTCGCCTCGGACAGGATTTGGACAGGTTGGGAGGGTATACCACTAACAAGGCGCGCTTGAGAGGAGAAATCAAGGGCGTTCGGACTGCAGGGAGAGTGGCAGTCTAAATGTGCTGAATGGGAGGACGACACGTGAACAATTTTACAATGACCCGCCGCAAAGCGTTGGGCATGGCTTTGGCGACCGCAGGCGCGATGATGACATCGCCCGCTTGGGCTGAGGTCGATTTCTCGGGCAAGACGATCGAATGGATCATTCCGTTCTCGGCGGGCGGTGGCTCGGATACATGGGCGCGGTTCAATGCTCCCATGCTCTCGAAATACTTGCCAGGGAACCCGACAGTCGTTGTCGTCAACGAGCCGGGCGGTGGCTCCACCAAGGGCGCGAACCTGTTTGCCGTGCGCGCCAAGCCCGATGGGTTGACCCTGCTCGGCACCTCGGGCTCGACGCAGTTCCCCTATCTGCTGGGTGATCCGCGCGTTCGCTATGAATATAAAGACTGGAAGATCGCGATGGCCGCGCCCACGGGCGGCGTTGCCTATGTTTCCCCTTCGACAGGCGTGGAATCTGCGGCGGATCTGGCGAAGTTGGAAGGCCAAAAGCTGACCTATGCAAGCCAAGGCGCGACCTCGCTCGATCTTGTGCCGCTGCTCGGGTTCAAACTCATGGGGTTTGATGTGCAGCATGTCTTCGGTTTCAAAGGCCGCGGCGATGGCCGTTTGGCGTTTGAGCGCGGTGAGACCAATATCGATTACCAAACCTCCTCGGCCTATATCAAGAACGTGGAGCCGTTGGTGGATGCTGGGCAAGCCGTTCCGCTGTTCTCGTGGGGGGTGCTGGATGCCGAAGGCAAGATCATCCGCGATCCCAATTTCCCCGACATCCCCAGCTTCCCCGAAGCCTATGAGATGATGACGGGCAAAGCGCCGGAAGGTGATGATTACGATGCCTACGTGGCGTTCTTCATCGCAGGTTTCCCCGCGCAGAAAATGGCGATCCTGCCGAAAGATACGCCCGACGATATCGTGGCCGCTTACAGCGCTGCGTTTGAGGCGATGAAGCAAGACCCTGACTATCAAGCGAATAAGGAAGCGGTTCTTGGCTCGTATGAGCAAGTCACTGGCAGCGAAGCAGAAGCGCTCTTCAAGCTGGGCACGACGATTTCGGAGCAAAACCGGAAAAACGTCGTCGATATGCTGGGCGCGGATTATGGCGTGAAGCTCGGCGAATAACCTCATCGCCAAGTGATGCGTCGGGGTGATGGCAGGCCAGCCGTCACCCCACCCTCTCTCCACATCATTACCCTGAATTTCCTCGGAGGACTTCCCCGTGGCCGATACCTTATTGGCAGCGCTCTCAGCGCTCATGACTTTCGATCATCTGCTCTACATGCTCATTGGCGTGTCGGTCGGGCTCGTCATCGGGGTGATCCCCGGATTGGGCGGCATCGCCGGCCTCTCTTTGCTGATGCCGTTCCTGTATGGCATGGATGAAATCTCTGCGTTGGCGATGCTGATCGGCCTTGTTGCCGTCATCCCCACCTCGGACACGTTCTCCTCTGTGTTGATGGGCATTCCCGGCTCGTCTGCCTCACAGGCGACGGTGCTGGATGGCTTCCCGCTCGCACGGCAGGGCCAAGCGGCCCGTGCGCTTTCGGCGGCCTTTATCTCGTCGATGTTCGGCGGGATTTTTGGCGCGATTGTACTGACGGGATTTGTCGTCGTGGCAAGGCCGCTGATCTTGATGTTCGGTTCGGCGGAGCTGTTCATGCTCGCCCTGTTTGGCCTGTCGATGGTGGCAGTTCTGGCGGGGCGCTCGCTGGCAAAGGGCCTTGCGGCCTGCGCGGTGGGCCTGTTGATCGGGTCAATCGGCGGCGCGCCCGCGACGGGCGAATTCCGGATGACCTTCGGATTGGGCTATCTTTACGATGGTATCCCGCTGGTTGTGATCGGCCTTGGCCTGTTCGCGATCCCCGAGATTTCCGACCTTCTGCGCAAGAACGCGGCCATCTCGGATCGGCCTGCGCTTGGCTCCGGCTGGGCGAAGGGCTTCAAGGATTGGTATTCCAATATCTGGCTGTCGCTGCGCTGCTCGGGCATGGGCTGCATGATCGGCGCGATTCCGGGCTTGGGCGGCTCGGTGGTCGATTGGATCGCCTATGGCCATGCGGTGCAGACTTGCAAAAACCCCGAGACCTTCGGCAAGGGCGATCCGCGCGGCGTTGTCGCCCCCGAGAGCGCGAATAACGCGATGCAGGGCGGGGCGCTGTTGCCCACCATGCTGTTCGGTATTCCGGGCTCGGGCTCGATGGCCGTGTTCTTGGGCGGGATGGTGCTTTTGGGCATCGAGCCTGGCCCTGCGATGGTCACCACCAACCTTGATGTCACCTATTCGGTGATCTGGTCGCTGGCGCTGGCAAATGTGATGGGGGCAGGGATCTGCCTGATGCTCGCAATTCCGATTTCGCGCCTCACGCAGATCCGCTTCCCATTGCTCGCGCCGTTCATGATTGCGCTGATCTGTTTTGCCGCGTTCCAGGCAACCCGCGATATTGGCGACCTTTTGGCGCTGCTGTCCTTGGGTCTGCTCGGTATCTTGATGAAGCGTTTCGCATGGCCACGCCCTGCAATGCTCATCGGGTTCGTTCTCGCGCCGCAAGCGGAAACCTACCTCTATCAAGCGCTGCAATTCTACGATTGGGCCTTCTTGACCCGCCCGGGTGTAATCATCATCGGCTTGATGGCGCTGGCGTCGGTGATCTTCGGTCTTCGCAACCGCGTGGATGATACCGGACATGTGGTCGCGGCGTCCGACGACACGAATGAGCATGAGGGCCGTTGGACCAGCCGCACCCCGCAGATCGTCTTCGCGGCTGTGATGATCGGTCTGTTGGTGATGGGCCTGAAAGATGCGCTCGATCAGAGCTTCCTCGCGGCGGTATTCCCTGCCTCGGTGGCGGTGGTCGGCTTGGCGATGGCACTCTGGCTCGTGCCGGAGTTGATCGTCGGGCGTCGTGGTCATGCCGCGCATTATGACAGCGAGCTGGATGGCGAGCATGTCGGCAAGAGCGGTGTGGGCGGGCTCTGGGATGGGGCGCTGTGGATCGGCGGGCTGGTTCTGACCTCCGCGCTGATCGGCTTCTACCTCGCGATGATCTTGTTCTTCATCGCCTTCTTGCAGATCCGAGCCCGCGCGACGGTCTTGCAGACCGCGATCATGACGGTGGCCGCCGCGGCGTTCATCTTGCTGATTGCCAAGATGCTGTCTCTGAACTTCCCCTCTGGCGTCTTGCAAGCCTATCTCGATCTGCCTTGGCCGTTCCGCTGATCTCAAACGCCCCCCGACGATGTCGGGGGGCTTTCTCATTTTTGATGGAGCTTTGACATGACCCAAACAGCAATCCCTTATCATCTGTTTCGGGGCGGCACCTCGCGGGGCCCGTATTTCAACCGCGCCGATCTGCCACAGGATCAAGACACGCTCGCGCAGGTATTGATCGCGGCGCTCGGATCTGGGCAAAAGCTGAATATCGACGGGATTGGCGGCGGGGCGGCAGTGACGACCAAGGTCGCGATGCTCTCGCGGTCAGATGCGCCTGAGGTCGATATCGACTATTTCTTCGCGCAGGTATCGGTCGAGGATAAGTTGGTCGATTTCAAGCCGACCTGCGGCAATATCCTCTCGGGCGTTGGCCCTGCCGCGATTGAGATGGGCCTGATTGCACCGCAGGGCGATGTGACGCGGATCCGCGTGCGGTCGGTCAACACGGGCGCGATGGTGGAGGCGGTGGTTTCAACGCCAGAGGGCCGTGTGAGTTACGAAGGCACTGCGAAAGTTGACGGCGTTCCGGGCAGTTCGGCCCCGATCTATCTCAATTTCATGGATGTCGTCGGCTCTGCCACAGGGGCACTTTTGCCCACCGGATCCCTGCGCGATGTGATCGACGGGATCGAGGTGACCTGCATGGATGTCGCGATGCCGATTGCGATCGCGCGGGCCTCCGATTTCGGGCTGACGGGATATGAGAGCGCCGAGGAGCTTGACGCAAACCGCGCGTTTTACGAGCGGATGGAGCCGATCCGCCTTGAGGCAGGCAAACGGATGGGGATGGGCGATGTGTCGAAATCGGTGACGCCGAAATTCGCATTGCTTGCAGAGCCACGCCACGGCGGCACGATCACCGCGCGCTATTTCATGCCGTGGAATTGCCACCCGACGATGGCGGTGACGGGCGCGCAATGCCTTGCGTCCTGTGTCCTGACGCCGGGCACTGTGGCCGAGGGTCTGTTTGCCGCCCCCAGCGATGTGCCCGCTTTGGTGCGGATCGAACATGCGAGTGGCGAGATTGACGTGACGGTGGATTACACCAGCGACGCGGCTGGCTTCCAGTTGAAATCCGCAGGGCTGTTGCGCACCGCGAGACTGCTTGCACGCGGCGAGGTTTTCGTGCCTTCCTCCGTCTGGAAGGGCAAAGCGTAAGGGGATCACGATGCGGGTGCATGTTCTGGATGATTGGTCCGATACGCTGAGAGGCTTGCCGTCTTTCGCGCGCCTTTCGGGGCATGACGTCACGATCTGGACAGATGCCGCACCCGAAGACCTGCTTGTCCAGCGCCTCGCGCAAGCCGAGGCGCTGGTTCTCTTTCGGGAGCGCACGCAGATCACGCGCAGCCTGCTGGAGCGCTTGCCCAATCTCCGGCTCGTCTCCGCGCGGGGGGCGTGGCCGCATGTGGATACGCAGGCCTGCGCCGATCTGGGCATCGCTTTTTGCTCGCAAAAATCCGATGCCGCGCCGAACCATTCCGCCGCCGAGTTGACATGGGCGTTGATCCTGAGCGCGATGCGGGATCTGCCGTCGCAGATCGCGGCGCTGAAGGCGGGGCACTGGCAGTCGGGTGTCGGGCGGTCGCTGCGCGGCCGGACCCTTGGGATTTACGGTGCGGGGCGGATTGGGCAGCTTGTCGCGGGATATGCGCGGGCCTTCGGGATGCAGGTGATCTGGTGGGGGAGTGACGCGCGCCGCGCGGAGCTTGCAGCCTCTGGCGAGGTGGTGCCAGAGAGCCGCGCCGCGTTTTTCGGCGGCGCGGATGTGATTTCGCTGCATCTGCGCTTGGTGCCGCAGACCCGCGGGATTGTCACAGCCGCTGATCTGGCCGCGATGCGCGCGGACTCTGTGCTGGTGAACACCTCCCGCGCGGGACTGATCGAGGCGGGCGCGCTTTTACCCGCGCTGAACGCGGGCCGCCCTGCGATGGCGGCGGTGGATGTGTTTGACACCGAGCCGCTGATCGATCCGAAGGATCCGCTGCTGACCCATCCGCAGGTGATCGCGACCCCGCATATCGGGTTTGTCACCCGCGATGAGTTCGATCTGCAATTCGGCGAGATCTACGACCAGATCAACGCTTTTGCGGAAGGTGCGCCGATTAACCGCGTCGCATAGGGCGCGCCGATTATCGTCGTCGCAAGATGAGTTTCGCGGCGATGGGGGCGCCGAGGATCACGAGGATCACCCGCGTCAGGTGGTGGACAATCACGAAGCCAAGATCCGCGCCGGTGACGATCGCGAGCACGGTCATTTCCGCCTGCCCGCCCGGCGCGAAGGCGAGGAACGCATCCACAGGCGGTGCGAGATGCAGCAGCGTGATCGCCTCGGTGAAGCCCGCAGAGAGTGCCGCGAGAATGACCACGAAGACCACGCCCGAGACAACGAAACGCCGCAACTCGCGCCAAGTCACTCCGACATAGCAGACGCCGATCCCGATCCCGATCAGGAGCTGCGCGGTCAGGATCGCCTCGCGCGGCGGGCGCATGTGCAAAAGATCGGTCAGTGAGAGGATCGCCGCGAGGATCATCGGCCCGAGGATCGAGGCCCCGAACAGCCGGAACCGCTCGGCCAGTTTCCATCCGACAAGAGCGGCGAAGATCATCAGTGCGATCTGATCCAACGGCAGATCGCGCGCTGGCAGGCCAATCGGATTGCTCAACCCCACGCCGTAAAGCTGCACCGCGATGATCGGGGCCAGCGTCACGATGATCAAAACGCGGGTCGCGTGGATGAGGGAGAGCGCCCGCGCGTCGCCGCCCGCCTCTTGGCCAAAGACCACCATATCCTGCAATCCGCCGGGCATCGCCGCATACCACGCCGTCACCCGATCATAGCCGAGCGCGCGAAAATACGGCAGCCCGACGAGCGCGATGAGCCCGACGAAGACGGGAACCAGCGCCACTGTCTGCGCCATTTTCGGGAGGGCGTGGACAACATCAGGCGTGATCGATGCCCCCGCTGCCACACCCAGAATCGTGCGGGCCGCGACCGAGACCTGCCCCATACCTTGCAGGTTTTGCCCCGCCAATGCGGCGATCAGACAGGCGAGGAGCGGGCCGAACAGGAAGGGAAGGGGCAGGCCGAGCAGGATGAAAATCCCCGCGCCGCTCAGTGCAATCGCGATGGTTTTAAGGCGTCGCAGAGAGAAGGTCTGGATCGAGAGAATCGGACGGAACATGGGGCCTCTCGGGAGGTTGACAGAATATGTATGCGAATGTATCCACTTGGATACAGAATCGCAAGAGGCCAAACATGTCCGAGCAAAATGATGAGATCCCACAAGGACAAAGCGCCTATCGCCGCTTGTTAGACGAGATTCGCAATGGGGTCCTCGCGCCGGGAATGCGGCTTCGGGAGGTCGAAATTGCCGAGAGGCTCGGGCTGTCGCGAACGCCTGTGCGCGAAGCGATGCGGCTGTTGGAGGGTGACGGGCTGGTGGTGCATCAGCCGCGCCTCGGGGCGACGGTGCGCACGCTCGATTATGCCGAGATCATGGAGCTTTACGAGATGCGCGCGGTGCTTGAAGGCACGGCGGCGCGGCTGGCGGCGCGGGCGGCCTCCGAGGTCGAGCTCTCGGAGCTGACGGCCCTCAACGCGGAATTTGCCGCAGCACTTGGCCATCAGGCACAGGCCGCCGAGATCAACCGCCAGTTCCATATGATCCTGCAGGATGCGGCGAAGAACAGGTTTTTGATCAAATCTATCAGCAGCTTGCAAAAAACGATGATGATCCTCGGGCCAACGACCTTGATGGATGGAACGCGAGCGGAAGAGGCGGTGGCGGAACACGCGCGTGTTCTCGATGCGCTCAACGCGCGGGACGGGATGCGGGCCGAGGCCGAGATGAGGGCCCATATTGAAGCGGCGCAACGGGCGCGGCTCAAGGGATTGCGGGCGCGCGAACGCGCTTTGGATGAGGAGTGAGGCATGGCCGATACTGTGATGACAACAGACTGGGATGTGATCGTTGTCGGCGGCGGAAACGCGGCACTTTGTGCGGCGATTACAGCGGCGGAAGCGGGCGCGAAAGTGCTGATTTTGGAGGGCGCACCGAAGCCCTATCGGGGTGGCAATTCGCGCCACACCCGCAATTTCCGGTGCATGCATCAAGCGCCGCTGTCGGTGCTGACGGGGGCCTATCATGAGGATGAATATTTCAACGATCTGATGCTGGTCACCAAGGGCAAGACCGATGAATCGCTGGCCCGCCATGCCATTCGGACCTCGGAGGAATGTCTGCCTTGGATGGAGGCGCATGGGGTTCGGTTCCAGCCGTCGCTCTCGGGGACGCTGTCGCTTTCGCGGACCAATGCGTTCTTCCTTGGCGGCGGTAAGGCGCTGGTGAATGCCTACTACAATACGGCAGAAGATCTCGGTGTGACCGTTCGATATGAGGCGCAGGTCTCGCATATCGGCATGGACGGCGAACGCTTCCGCCATGTTGAGGTGTCGTTTGCGGGGGCGGCCTCCGTTGAAATCAAAGGCCGCGCGGTGGTGCTGGCATCTGGCGGGTTCCAATCCGATCTCGAATGGCTGACCCGCGCTTGGGGGCCTGCGGCTGCAAATTTCCTGATCCGCGGCACACCGTATAATCGCGGCGTCGTGCTGCGCGATATGCTCGATCAGGGCTGCGAGAGCGTAGGCGACCCGACCCAATGCCATGCGGTTGCCATCGATGGCCGCGCGCCGAAATTCGACGGCGGAATCGTGACGCGGCTCGATTGTGTGCCGTTCTCGATCGTAGTGAACCGCGATGCAGAGCGGTTTTATGACGAGGGCGAGGATGTCTGGCCCAAGCGCTATGCGATCTGGGGGCGGCTGGTTGCGGGGCAACCCGATCAGGTGGGTTATGCGATCATCGATGCGCGCTCGCGCGATCTGTTCATGCCCTCCGTCTTCCCGCCCGTGCAGGCGGACACGATTGCGGAGCTGGGCGATAAGCTCGGGCTGGATCCGGATAAGCTCTGCGAAACGGTCGAGGCTTTTAACGCGGGCTGCACCGAGGGCAAGTTCCACCCGACCGAGCTGGACGGGCTGGAGACAACTGGCGTGACGCCGCCGAAAACCAACTGGGCGCGCTCAATCAGCCAGCCGCCGTTCTACGCCTATCAACTCCGGCCTGGTGTGACCTTCACCTATCTCGGCCTGAAAACTGGCCATGATGCGCGGGTGCAGACCGCTGCGGGGGCCCTGCCGAATGTGTTTGCCGCGGGCGAGATTATGGCGGGCTCGATCCTTGGCCAAGGCTATCTGGCGGGGTTCGGCATGACCATCGGCACGGTCTTCGGGCGGATTGCCGGAGGCGAGGCCGCCAAAATTGCACTTTCAAAGGACGTCGCCCATGTCGCTTGACACCCCAGTTTCCGAAGCCCGCCGCCAGATCGAAATCTGCAACGCCTGCCGCTATTGCGAGGGGTTCTGCTCGGTGTTTCCGGCGATGACGCGCGAAAAATCCTTTGCGGATGGCGATCTGACCCATCTTGCGAACCTGTGCCACAACTGTCGCGGCTGCTATTATTCCTGCCAATACACAGAGCCGCATGAATTCGCGCTCAATATTCCCGCCGTTCTTGCCGAGGTCCGGCAGGACAGTTGGGAGCGGCTCGTCGGCCCGCAGGTCTTCGCGAAGGCTTTCCATCGCAGCGGCGTGGCGATTGCAGGGGGGCTTGTGATCGGCTTCGCGCTGCTGATGGCAGCGATTGCATTCCTGCGGCCTGCGAGCGGCGAGGGGTTTTATGCCGAGCTATCGCATAATCTGATGGTGGCGTTGTTTGCGCCTGCGTTCTTGTTGCCGCTGGTGGCGGTGGCGATTGGCCTGCGGCGTTATTGGGCAGAGACGGGCGCCCCAAGAATGGCGTGGAGCGATGTTATGGCTGCGTTGAAACAGGCGGGCCAGTTGAAAAACCTGTCTGGCGGGCAGGGGCAGGGCTGCAATTTCGAGCAGGAAGATCGCTACACTGACACGCGGCGCTGGCTCCATCAGGCGGTGATGTATGGCTTCTTGCTGTGCTTCGCGGCGACCTCTGTGGCGACCTTGATGCATTACCTTCTGGCGATGGAGGCTCCCTATCCGCTGTTCAGCCTGCCAAAACTTCTTGGCATCATCGGCGGGATCCTTCTCGTGATCGGAACGATTGGTTTGGCTTGGTTGAAAACCAAAGCCGATCCTGAATTGGGGGCCAAGCGGGTCTGGGGTGGGGAGATGGGCTTTATCGCCCTGCTCGGCTTCACCGCCGCCTCGGGGCTCGCGCTTTATGCGGCGACGGGAAGTGGCGTGATGCCAGTGATGTTGGTGCTGCATCTGGGCGCTGTCGCGACATTGTTCCTGTTGCTGCCCTATACCAAAATGGTGCACGGATTCTTCCGCCTCACGGCCCTCATCGCGGAAGAGGCGATAAAACGCCGCGCGAAAGCGTGATGGGTGACGTTGCGGGCCATCCTTGGTGGTGGCCGCAACGAACCCAAATTGCGTCAAGCTCGTTTCCAGCTCAGTGGCGGGTCCGGCGACATCCCTGCGATGTCGGCTGCGCTAGCAGTGTGAAACGATCGGGCTGCCCCCCGTATCTCAGCCGCTGCATTCGCGCATCAACTTGGCTATATCATTGAGGTAAAACGAAAAAGGGCGCCAAGGGCGCCCTGTTCCAAATTCGGATCGATCGCTTATGCGAGCTGAAGGTTCGCCGCGGATTCACGGCCGTCGCGGCCGGATTCGACGTCGAATGTTACGGCTTGATTGTCATCCAGCGACGTCAGGCCCGCACGCTCAACAGCAGAAATATGGACAAAGATGTCTTTTCCACCGGAAGCCGGTGCAATGAAGCCGAAGCCTTTAGTCGAGTTAAACCATTTCACGGTGCCATTGGCCATCGTGAGATCTCCTTTTGTTTTCAACCTGTTCGCGGAAATGCAACAGCGTGGCGCAGTCTGCCAATATCGAATTCACTGAGGTCCGGAAGGGAAAGCAGAGGATCGAGAGTAGTAACGTAGCCCCTGATACATCGCAGAACGAAGGCAACCTGTCTACGCTTAATCACGTGTCTTGTAATTTAACGCCGTAAACGTTTTGAACCTGAAGCGATGCTCCGCAGCAGTTGGCGCGAATTGAGACAGGTTTAACTGGGCGTGACAGAGCATTCCCACCCTAGTGCCGAGCTCCTGTATCCTACGCACCTGTGAAAACGCCTTGGGGTGGGCACGGTCGCTCGAGGCATACTCCGGCAGGCAGATTGAATGGGAAAGGGGTCAGGCCTTTGATGTGGCTTAGTGGCAGGCGGTCCCGGTCAGGTCCAGTTATCGCCACAGGGCTGGGGCCCGCCGCCACGCGCGGGGGCCCCATTGTGAGGTCCAAGTCTCAGCTATTGGTGAACTGCAAGAGTACGAGGTAGATGATTGATGGCCCCATCAGGCAGCCAAGTCCGGTGTAGAAGGTCGCGGTCATCGCGCCATAGGGCACCAGCCGCTTATCGGTCGCCGCAAGCCCGCCCGCGACACCGCTGGTCGTTCCCATCAACCCGCCATAGACCATGGCCGATTTGGCATTGTTCAGCCCGATCAGCGGCGCCACATAGGGTGTGCCAACCATGACCAGAATGGCTTTGAGCAATCCCGCCGCGACGGAGAGGGCCATCACATCAGAAGAGGCCCCTAAGGCGCTGCCGGTGACCGGACCGACGATATAGGTTGCCGCCCCCGCGCCAATCGTGGTCAGGCTGACCGCATCGGTATACCCGAATGCAAGCGCGATAAGCGCGCCCACGAAGAACGATACTAAAATGCCCATGATCAGCGAGACCACCCCAGCAACACCTGCCTTTTTAATCTCGCTCATATCGACGCCGTAAGCCGTGGAAACGATGGCCAGATCGCGCAGCATCGCGCCGCCCATCAGGCCGATCCCCGCGAAGAGCGACACATCCGACAGGCCCTTTGTCCCACCGGTCGCGATCCCGCCGAACCACGACAGCACGAGCCCGATGGTGATGGCGACAGCCGAGCCGTGAAGCCGACCAGCCGTCAGCTTGTCCGAGATTTGGTAGGACACCCACATAATGGCGCCGACCACGACAAAGGCGAAGACAAGCTCATTCTTGGCAATAGCGTTTGTGATGATTTCCATGGCTCAGGCCTCCTGCGCGTCAAGCTGCGGAAGTGGCGCACCCGTCCCGCCGATCCGCGAGATCACCGGCACCAGCATCACGCTCGCAACGGTGGCCCCGACGCCGACCATGATCGCCAGCGGTCCGCCCGTAAGGGCCGCAACCATATTCTGCTGTGCGGCCATGGCCACCACGATCGGAATATACATCGCGCTCCAGAACAGCACGCCTTGCTCTGTCAGCTTCGGCAACCGGTCGGTGCGACGCATCCAGCTGGTCATGAAAATGAGCATGAGCATGGCAAATCCCACCCCGCCCACATTGGATTTTACATGCAGTAAATCGCCCAAAAATGCGCCTAGAACTGTGCCTGCCAAATAGCAGGCTGCCAAAGCGGCAACTCCATAGATAATCATAGTATCCTCCCTTTTTTATGATGCGGATCGGCCTCCCCGCCGCCGCTGAACTGGTCGCCCTACGCTGTCCTCAGACCGCGGCAGGCGCATAGAGATCCGAATAGGTCCTCCTTAATTCTGCCTTTTGCACCTTGCCCATGACGTTGCGGGGCAGGGCCTCGATCACAATGACCTGTCGCGGTTGTTTGAAGCGCGCGAGCGTTTCGCTGAGGGCTGCGCAGATCGCATCGCCCTTCAGAACGGCCCCCGGCTTGGCCACAACAACCGCCGTCACCGCCTCGCCAAGATCCGGATGTGGGATGCCAAACACGGCGCTTTCCAGAACACCCGGTAGCACATCGATGGCTTCCTCGACTTCTTTGGGGTAGATATTGTAGCCGCCGCAGATCACCAGATCCTTGTCGCGGCCAACGATCCGCAGGTAGCCGTCCTCACCGATGGTCCCCAGATCGCCAGTGATGAAATACCCGTCCTTGCGGAATTCGGCGGCGGTCTTTTCGGGCATGTTCCAATAGCCCTCAAAGACATTCGGCCCTTTCACCTCAATCAGGCCAACCTCCCCTGCGGGCAATTGCGCCCCCGTCTCACGGTCACAGATCCGGATCGAAATCTCCGGCAGGGCCATACCTACGGCCCCAGGAATGCGCGCGCCGTCATAGGGGTTGGAGGCGATCATGCAGGTTTCGGTCATCCCGTAGCGTTCCAAAATGGCCTTGCCGGTGCGGGTCTCAAACGCGCGGTGATCCTCGGCCAGCAACGGTGCGGAGCCCGATACGAACAGACGCATATTGCTGGTTGTTTCCTGCGACAGGCGGGGCGATTTCAGCAGCCGCGTGTAGAAGGTCGGGACGCCCATCAGGACGGTCGCGGTTTCCATCAGGGTGATGGCTTCTTCCGCGTCGAACTTCGTCAGGAAAATCATTGTGGCGCCCGAAACCAGCGCCATATTGGCCGCCACAAAGAGGCCATGGGTGTGAAAAATCGGCAAGGCATGGATCAGACGATCATCCGCGGTGAACTGCCAGCAGTCCAGCAGTGCCATAGTGTTAGACGCGAGGTTGCGATGGGTGAGTACCGCCCCTTTGGAGCGCCCTGTCGTGCCCGAGGTGTAGAGAATGGCCGCGCGATCATCCATTCCAAGTGCCGCGCCCTCTTCGCGCGGCGTGGCGGCGGCCGCGCGCTCCATTAGCGTGCCGTCCCCTTCTGCGCCCAGCGTTTCAACCCGCAGGTCCGCTGTGGCGCGCCCGAGGTTCTCATGGAGCCGCGCCGGATCACAGACAAACACGCGCGGGGCTGCATCGCCGACGAAATAGTCAATCTCGGCGGTGGTATAGGCGGTGTTCAGCGGCAGAAAGATCCCGCCGACATGCAGCGTCGCAAGATAGAGCGCGATGGCCTCGGGTGATTTCTCGATCTGAACGGCGACCCGATCGCCCTTGCCGACCTCCAATTCGGTCAGGGCACCGGCCATCCGCTCAACCAGCTCGCGCATTTCGGCGAAACTGATCGCGGCTTTACCAGGTCGTTGAAACAGGGGCTTGCCCTGCAAAAGGTCGGCGGTGTCGAAAAACTGCTCATGTACGGTCTGCATTTGGTCCTCCCTTAGTCGCCCGGGCAAGCGCCTGGGCCAATTGTTCGCCATGCGCGACGCTTCCATCGCGCACGAAGGCTTCGTGACGGGTCTCGATTTGATCTGGCTCATAAAGATAGTTGATCATCAGCCCATGTGCGGATTTGAGCGCCGAGGGCGCAAGATCGCCGGGCCAGTTCAGGCGGTGCGCGCTCGCGCCATTGCCCAGATGGAAGCGGGCAACCGGGTCCACCGTCTGGCCGCCTTCAGTGCGGGCCTCAACAATATAGCGGGCGGCGATCTGCTCGACCTGAGGGCGCAACCGCTCGATCTGTTCGGGGACGTTATGCCAGTCGCCCGCCGTCAGCGCAGCACTCAGCGCAACCGAATCTGCATCGTCCTGAGTGGCAAGCCAGCGTGCAAATCCGGGCACTGGCGACAAGGTGACATAGGTCCGGATTTCAGGCAGCTCGGATGAGAGGACCGCGACGACTTGCTTTATCAGGAAGTTCCCGAAGGAAACGCCCTTGAGCCCGGCAAGACTGTTGTTGATGGAATAGAACACGGCCGTATCCGGCGTCTGGGTCTCGCGCGCCTCGGGCGCGGTCAAGATCGGCGCGATGGCATCGGGCATGCCGGAGACCAGCGCGACCTCAACGAAAATCAGTGGTTCGCTCTGGGTCGCGGGGTGGAAAAACGCATAGAGCCGCCGGTCCGCATCGGCAAGTCGCCGCCGGAGGTCATCCCAGCCATCCATCCGGTGAACGCTTTCATAGGCCATGATTTTTTCGAGAATGGCCGCCGAGGTGTTCCAGTCGATCCGGCGCAGGGTTAGAAACCCGCGATTGAACCACGAGGCGAAGAGATGGGCGAAATCCTGATCAATCGGCGCGAGGCTTTTGTCCTGCCGGATCGCGGCCAACAGGTTTTCGCGCATCTTGACCAGCTGCAGCGTCGCGCCTGGGGCCATGTTCAGACGCCGGAGCAAGGTCTGGCGGGCGGGCTCTACGGCCGCGAACAGGCGCGCCACCTTGGCCGCATCAGGTGATTTTTCCCATTCAGCATAGGCAGCGCGAATGCGCTCCGCGTCCACGCCATAATCATCGCGCAGAGTCTCAAAGAACCGGAGCCTGTCGGCCTCGTCAAGCGCGCCGTAAGCCAGCAAAGCCTGCTCGGCCACAGCAACGCGGGAGGCGTCGCCGATCCGCCCCATGAGAACGGATGAGGCGACCGTCGCGCGCTCCAGAGGCGGTCGTGCCAAAGCCTTGAGTGTCTCGGTCGTATCGCCGCGTCGCCGCCGAGTAATGGCTTCGACGAAGTCGGTCAGGAAAGCCAGACGTTGAATGCCCATGATATTATATCCTCCCTGATACGTTATATCCTAAATATCTATTGTTGTATATAACAAGTTTGCTCATGGACTTTTCAAGTGTTTTTTGCTGTAATGATAAGGACTAAGGCATGGCCCACTCAGGCGGTGCCGAGCAGGCGAAAAGCACGGCGAAAGCAGATGTGAGCCAAACGCGTTTTTTGCCCCGAATCTGGTCATTGGGCAGGGGCGAGCGCTGCAAGGATGGGTTCTATATGAGTATTCCGACCGCACAGATGATCCGCATGGCGCTTGAAAACGCCATTGTGGACGGGCACTACCAGCCGGGAGACAAGATCGATCCCGAGCAGCTCGCGGCGCAATATGGTTGCTCCCGCACCCCGGTCCGCGAGGCATTGCAGGCGGTTGAGGCATCGGGGCTTTTGGTGGTCCAGCCCAAACGGGGCACTTTTGTCACGAAGCTCGGGCTCGCAGAATTGATGCAAAGATTCGAGCTGATGGCCGAACTCGAGAGCTTTTGCGCGCGATTGGCATGTCGCCGCGCCGAGCCGGAGGATATCGCGAAGCTCACCCAAAGCCTGACCGCTTGCGCAACGGCAGCTGAGGCAAATGATTCCGATGGGTATTACGCGGAAAACACGCGGTTTCATCAGACCATCTATCACGCAGCGCATAATCCGTTTTTGGAGGCCGAAACCTTGCGGCTGCAGGCGATCTTGCAACCCTACCGTCGCCGCCAGCTGCGGGCACAGGGGCGCGTGCGCCGCTCCCTAGAGGAACATCGGACTATTGAGCAGGCGATACGGTCGGGGGACGCGGAAACAGCAGCCGCGGCGATGACCGACCATGTGATGGTTCAGGGCGAGCGCTTCGGCGATCTGGTGGCCTTGATCGAAGGCTTGGACCGGGCGTAACCACAGAGGACGCTCTTGCCGACGCGAAGGTGCTCCCACTGCCCAAAGCGTATAGCACGAACAGCACCGAGAAAACGGTGAAATATCGATCTGGTTCGCCGGAACGAAGGGGCACTGCTATCTGTTTTGCTGGCGCTTATCTGCTCGGGGCCCGACCGCCCATCCCCTTCCTTCGTTCAACCATCCTTCGTTTAATAGGTGTGAACCTAATCTGGTTCGGCATGCTCTTGGTCGTTGGCACCGAAGTCAGCCTTATCTCGTCGCCTAATGGGATGCGCGGCTTTGGTCTCACGCGCACCAACCATGGCCGCGAGCTGAAAACGATCTCTCGGGAGGGGGCTGCCTGTGGCTCTGATCGATTTCGTCCAGAAGGTAATCCTGCTAGCATTTCCTGCCGTGTCGCTCGTTCTCGCGGCATGACCCAACGCGATACTTCAATTGAGGAGGCCCAGATGGATCAATCCACTGTTTTGCGAAAGCATATGTTCGACCTGCCCGAGGGCGTCATCTATCTGGATGGAAACTCGCTCGGCCCACTTCCTATCGGCGCGGCTGAGCGCGGGATGGAGGTTATTCGGTCTGAATGGGGAAATGATCTGATCCGAGCTTGGAATACGCGCGGCTGGATGAACCTTCCGGGCAAGGTTGGCGATAGGATTGGCGCGCTTCTGGGGGCCGCGCCGGGGTCCGTTGCGACGGGTGACACATTGTCGATCAAGGTCTTTCAGGCCCTCGCGGCTTCCTTGCGCTTGCGGCCCGAGCGCCGCGTGATCCTGTCGGACAGCGGTAATTTCCCGTCCGATCTCTATATGGCTCAAGGGCTCATCGACCTTGTCGGGCAGGGCTATGAATTGCGCACACCGGCCCCCGAGGGTGTCGTGGCGGAGCTTTCCGACGAGGTCGCTGTGGTGATGCTGACGCAGGTGGACTATCGCACCGGTCGCCTGCACGATATGGAAGCGATCACGCGCAGCGCCCACGAGGTCGGCGCGGTGATGATCTGGGATCTCGCACATAGTGCAGGGGCTCTGCCAATCGACCTTGCTGCCAGCCAGTGTGAATTTGCTGTCGGATGCACCTACAAATACTTTAATGGTGGGCCCGGCTCACCGGCTTTCATCTACGTCCGACCCGATCTGATCGAGGAGGCCCGTCCGGCTTTGAGTGGTTGGATGGGGCACGATGCCCCCTTTGCGATGGAACGAGATTATCGCCCTGCCATGTCTACTGAGCGGATGCGGATCGGGACGCCGCCGATCGTGCAATTGTCAATTTTGGATGCGGCTTTGGATGTCTGGGATCAGGTCGATATGGCCGATCTGCGCGCGACATCGCTCGCGTTAACGGAACAATTTATCGCCGAAGTCGAGGCGCAATGCCCGCAACTTGAGCTTGCAACGCCGCGCGATGCGACCATCCGTGGGAGCCAAGTCTCATTCCGTTTCGAACATGGCTATGCCGCGATGCAGGCCTTAATCGAGCGCGGCGTGATCGGCGATTTTCGCGCCCCAGACATCATGCGGTTTGGCTTCACGCCGCTCTATATAGACGCGGGCGATGTGACAAAAGCTGTCAGACTTCTCTCGGAAGTGATTAACGGGGAGCATTGGCGTGAAGAGCGCTATCAGGCGAGATCAAGGGTGACGTGAGCCTGCCTTCGGCGGCACGTTGAAAGCCGCGTCGCGCTTGACATCTCGCGGCCCTGCACGACACTCGATAGTAACGTTGATCTATGTGCGGGGCCGCTAGATCTCTTTGGGGTATGTGCCGTTTGTCATGAGCTTGGCATGGCGACTGTGGCAACGCCTGTGAGATCCGCGCCTGATTTGCCTCAGGGATCCGTTAATCCCCCCAATGATCCTCGCCCACAAAGGCGGCGGCCATCGGATGGGCCGGATCACAGAGCCCGTCACAAATATTGAAATGGTGCAAGCCAGCTGTACTGATCTCGCGGGTATCTGCCCCGAGACCGCGCCAGATATTTGGCAAAAGCGCATTTTGACGGCAGAATTCCGGTCGCTCCGCCGCCCCGACCCAAGCAGTCAGGCGAGTCTTGGGCAGAGGGCGCAGGAGGGCAGGGCTTTCCTCCGCGGCGGTTGTCTCGGTCAGGGCCAGATTGCGATTCATGGCAGTGTTCATGAGCGGGCGTAGATCGTGCAACCCGCTGATCGAGAGCACATGGCGCAGGCGGGAGGTGACATCGGCCGTCAGGGGGGTGGTGTGGCTCGTCATGCGGCTGACCAGATGGCCGCCTGCGGAATGCCCCGCGAGGCAGATCGGCCCGTTGATGCGCGCGGCGGCAGCGGTAATGGCGGCTGCGACATCCTGCGTGATGCCGGGAATAGTGACCTGCGGTGCCAAGCGGTAACTCGGCAGCGCCACCGTCCATCCGCGCGCCCGCGCGCCCGCAGCCAGATGCGACCATGCGGATTTATCGAAGGCCTGCCAGAACCCGCCATGCACAAACACAGCGAGGCCATGGCTTTCGCCTTCCGGATGAAACAGATCGAAGCGATGGCGTGGGTCGGGGCCATATGCGAGATCATATTCCGCCACAGGCTTTGGCAAATCGGCACGAAAAGCCTCCGCAGCGGCAGCGAATCGCGCGGGATATTCCGCCCCGTCCTGAATATGCGGGGCGTTGGCATAGGCGTCATTCCAGTCGAGGATCATGGTTTCTCCATAGGGTGTAGTGAGATATGTATGGGTGGCGTCACATGCGAAGGACATCACTATTTGCCCGATTTTCTTCCACATGTGCCCGATTTTCGGGCTGCGAAGCGGCGCGTTAAGATAACCTTTAAGCCTGAAACTTTAAGCTTGAATTAAATTTCATTTTCTCACACAGTCAATGAAAATAAAAATGTCGCAGGGTTAGGCGGATCAAGTTCCGGCTGATGCAATGCGGCAAAAAGATCCAACAGTGTGAGGAATGACACCCCATGACCTGCGATAGCCCGCATGTTCCCGCGCATTCGCGCTCCAAAACGCCCTATAAACATCTCGCCTCATTGAAGCGAAGTCACTGACGTCACGCCAGTGCCATTCGACATTTTTACCGCCTTCTGGGCGTAATCAAAATATGGGAACCGCGACGATGCTTGGTTTGACGGCGCATAGCGATAGTTTTTGCAGAGATAATTTGCCGTCAGTGGCAGATTGGCCTGTGTTCTTGGAAGGGTTTGACTATCCCGAACAGCTCAACGCAGCGGTGGAGTTGACCGACCGCATGGTCGAGCAAGGTTTTGGCGATAATATCGCCCTTGTCGGAAATGGTCGCCAGCGCACTTATAAAGAGCTGACCGATTGGACGAACCGTCTCGCCCATGCGCTCGTTGAGGATTATGGTGTGCAGCCCGGCAACCGAGTGTTGCTCCGCTCGGCCAACAATCCAGCAATGGTTGCCTGCTGGCTCGCAGTGACGAAAATCGGCGCGGTGGCGGTCAATACGATGCCGATGCTGCGCGCGAAAGAGCTGCACCAGATCGTTGATAAGGCCGAGATTGGCATAGCGCTTTGTGACAGCCGGATGCTGGACGAGTTGGAGATCTGTGCCAGCACCAGCCGCCATCTGAAAACGATCATCGCGTTTGACGGCACCGCCAATCACGATGCGGATCTGGACCGTGCTGCCCTGAATAAGCCGGTGAAGTATGCGGCCGTGGCGACGGGGCAAACAGATGTCGCACTTCTGGGCTTCACCTCGGGGACGACCGGATCCCCTAAGGCGACGATGCACTTTCACCGCGACCTGTTGATCATCGCAGATGCCTATGCGGCGGAAGTGCTTGGCGTGACGCCGGAGGATGTGTTCTGCGGATCGCCGCCGTTGGCCTTCACGTTTGGTCTTGGCGGACTTGCGATCTTCCCGCTTCGGTTCGGGGCGGCGGCAGTGCTCTTGGAAAACGCCAGCCCGCCGAACCTGGTCGAGATTATCGAGAAACACCGCGCGACGATCTGCTTCACCGCCCCGACTGCCTACCGTGCGATGATGCGGGCGATGGAGGAGGGCGCGGATCTATCGTCGCTTCGCTGTGCGGTTTCAGCGGGGGAAACTCTGCCTGCGCCGGTGTTCGATGAATGGGTCGCGCGGACCGGAAAGCCGATGCTGGATGGGATCGGCGGAACCGAGATGCTCCATATCTATCTCTCGAACCGGCTGGGCGATGCGCGGGCCGGATCAACCGGCACGCCGCTCAAAGGATATGAGGCGAAGATCGTCGATGACGAGATGAACGAGGTGCCGCGTGGTACACCCGGCCATCTGGCGGTGCGGGGGCCTCTGGGCTGCCGCTATCTGGCGGATGATCGGCAGGCGAAATATGTCCGCGATGGTTGGAACCTGCCCGGCGATACCTTCATTCAGGACGCGGAGGGCTATTTCCACTTCGCCGCGCGCTCGGATGATATGATCGTCTCCTCGGGTTACAATATCGCGGGGCCGGAGGTTGAATCCGCGTTGCTGGCCCATGCTGCGGTGGCGGAATGCGCGGTGGTCGGCGCGCCAGACGAGGCGCGCGGTTGTATTGTCGAGGCGCATGTCGTGCTGAGCGAGGGTTTTGCGGCCACAGACGCCTTGGTCAAAGAGCTACAAGATTTCGTCAAAGCGACGATTGCGCCGTTCAAATATCCGCGTCGGGTGATGTTTGTGGCGGGTTTGCCCAAGACCGAATCCGGAAAAATTCAGCGGTTTCGCTTGAAATCCTGAGGGGGATCTGACGAAACTCCCCGCGGGGCGTAAGACGCACTACCAGACCAATTTCTTGATTCCGCTCTCTTTTTGCGGCGTCATACAGAACAACGATAAAAACATAAAACCCAACACGGATGGACAATATGAAAATCGCAAAGACTCTGTTTCCTTCGCTGGCGCTGAGCCTTGCTCTGGCAGGCGGCGCATTCGCGGATCCGGTCAAGGTCGGCCTGATCACAACCCTGTCGGGCGGCGGGGCCACGCTTGGCATTGATACCCGCGACGGGTTCTTGTTGGGCCTCAAGCAAGCGGGCGCGACGGATGTTGAGGTGATCGTTGAAGACGATCAGCAAAAGCCGGATGTGGCGGTGCAACTGGCCGATAAGATGATCCAATCCGAGAAGGTGGATGTGCTGACAGGGATCGTCTGGTCGAACCTCGCGATGGCGGTGGTACCTGCGGCTGTCGGCCAAGGGAAATTCTACCTCTCGACCAATGCGGCACCGTCGCAACTGGCGGGCGCGGGCTGCAATCCGCTGTATTTCTCCGTGTCCTATCAAAACGATAACCTGCACGAAGCGGCAGGCGCCTATGCCACAGATGCGGGCTATAACAAGGTCTTTATCATGGCGCCGAACTATCCGGCTGGCAAAGACTCGCTGGCGGGGTTCAAGCGCTATTTCAAAGGCGATGTAGTTGAAGAGGTCTACACCCAAGTCGGCCAGACCGATTACGCAGGCGAGATCGCGCAAATCCGCGCGTCGGGGGCGGATGCTGTCTTCTTCTTCCTGCCGGGCGGCATGGGGATTTCCTTCATGAAGCAATATGCCGATAGCGGCGTTGAGGTGCCACTGGTTGGGCCTGCTTTCTCCTTCGATCAGAACATCTTGCAAGCGGCTGGCAAAGCTGCCCTCGGCGTTCACAACACGGCCAACTGGTCGAAAGATATCGACAATGAGGCGAATAAGGCCTTCGTTGAGGCCTATAAGGCGGAATATGATCGTCTTCCGTCGATCTATGCCTCTTACGGGTATGACACGGCCAATCTGCTGCTCTCGGCGATGAAAACCGCCGATGTGAAAGACGCGGATGCCTTCCGTGCGGCCCTCGCGAAGGCCGATTTCGCCTCCGTGCGCGGCAAGTTCAGCTTCGGGCCGAACCAGCACCCGATCCAAGATATCTATGTGCGGGAAGTTATCGAAGAAGATGGCATCCTGACCAACCATATCGTGAGCACAGCCCTCACCGATCGCGCCGATGCCTACGCGGCTGAGTGCAAGATGTAAGCACCCCATACATGCTGCGCGCGCGGGCCAAGGCGGCACCGCGCGCGCCTCTCGGGGCGAAGGAAAACCAATGACATTGCTGTTGATCGAGCAGATCCTGAACGGTCTGCAATATGGAATGATGCTGTTTTTGATGGCCGCAGGGCTGACACTCGTCTTCGGTGTCATGGGGCTGATCAATCTGGCGCACGGATCGCTTTATATGCTGGGCGCTTTTGTCTGCGCCGCAGTGGCGAGTGTAACGGGGTCGTTCTGGTTGGGGCTGATCGCGAGTCTGATCGCCTCCGCAGCGGCGGGGGCTTTGATCGAAGTCGCGGTGATCCGCAGGCTCTATGCGCGGGATCATCTCGATCAGGTGTTGGCGACCTTCGCGCTGATCCTGATCTTCTCGGAAGGCTGCCGTTGGCTGTTCGGCTCTTCGCCCTTGTTCCTCACGGTGCCAGACGTGCTGTCGGGGGCTGTGACCTTGCCCGGCGGGCTGCAATATCCGCTGTTCCGTCTGGTGATTATATTCGTTGGGCTGGCCGTGGCGGGCGGGCTGTTCTGGCTGATCGGCGGCACCCGGCTCGGCGTGCGGATCCGCGCAGGCGAGGCGGATCGGGGCATGATCGCGGCGCTCGGCGTCGATATCAGCCGCCTTTACACTATCGTCTTCGCGCTTGGCGCGGCCCTCGCGGGGATCGCGGGCGCCTTGGTGGGCACGTTGCAATCGGTTCAGGTCGGCATGGGTGAGCCCGTCCTTATTCTCGCCTTCGTTGTGATCGTGATCGGCGGGATCGGCTCGATCAAAGGGGCGCTGATCGGCGCGCTTTTGGTGGGCATGACCGATACCTTGGGGCGCTTTTTGCTGCCCATGGGATTTGCACAGATCATGGATCCCGCGGCGGCGCGGGGGGTCGGCTCGGCGCTCGCCTCAATCCTGATCTATCTTTTGATGGCGCTGGTGCTGGTGTTGCGCCCGCAAGGGCTGTTCGGAGCAAAAACATGAATATGACACGAGAGACAGTGGTCAATAGCGCGGTTCTGGCGCTGCTCGTGCTGGTGCCTGTCGTGGCACAGTTTCGCGGGGATCCGTTCGCGATCACATTGGCGACCAAGGTGGCGATCTTCGCGCTGGCGGGGGTGGGTTTGAACCTCGCGCTTGGCTTTGGCGGGCTCATTTCCTTCGGTCATGCCGCGTTCTTCGGGCTTGGCGGCTATGTGACGGGGATCTTGGCCAGCCACGCCGCGAATTTCGAGCCGCTGTTCTCCGGCGCGTTTACGGTGAACGGCACGCAGCAGATGCTGATCCTCTGGCCGATTGCGATGCTGGTGGCAGGGCTTTTCGCGGTGGTGATCGGCGCGTTGAGCCTGCGCACCAGCGGCGTTTTCTTCATCATGCTGACCTTGGCCTTCTCGCAGATGATCTATTATTTTGCGGTGTCTTGGCCCAGCTATGGTGGCGAGGACGGTCTCTCGTTCTACACGCGCAACCAGTTCCCCGGCCTCAATATGTTCGATCCGCTGTCCTATTTCTGGATCTGCTTCACGCTGCTGATGCTGGCGCTGATCCTCTCGGCGGTGATCACGCGGTCGCGCTTCGGGCTGGCGCTTGGCGGCGCGCGGCAAAACCAGCAACGCATGGCCAGCATCGGCATCCGGCCGTTCTGGCTCTGGCTCACGATCTTCGTGATTTCCGCGATGATCACGGGGCTTGCCGGATCGCTCTATGCGGATCTAAACCGTTTCGTCAGCCCCGCGATGCTGAATTGGCATATGTCGGGCGAGATCATGATCTTCGTCATTCTCGGCGGCAATCGGCGGCTCTTGGGGCCTGTCGCGGGGGCGGGGCTCTATATTCTGGCCGAGCATCTTCTGGGCCAGTTCAGCGATTACTGGCAATTCTTCCTTGGCTTGGTGCTCTTGGCGGTGGTTCTCTTCGCGCCGGGTGGCGTCATCGGAATTTTGACACGGAGGCGCGGCGATGTCTGAGGTCATTCTCGAAATTCACAACCTTCACAAGTCGTTTGGCGCGCTCAAGGCGACGCAGGATGTCTCGCTCACCCTCAAAAAAGGCGAGATTCATGCGCTCATCGGGCCAAATGGCGCGGGTAAATCGACGCTGATCAAACAGATCGCGGGGGAAATTCGGCCCGATAGCGGAACGATCCTCTTTGCGGGCGAGCGGGTCGAGGCGTGGGATGCCGCGTCGCGGGCGCGGGCGGGCTTGGCGCGCAGCTTCCAGATCTCCTCTGTGATGCCCGATTACACCGTCTTGCAGAATGTCGCGCTGGCGGTGCAGGGCGCGCAGGGGCGGAGCTTTGGCTTTTGGCGGGCGGCCCTGTCTGATCGGCATTTGATTGATCCGGCACGGGCGCATATCGCACATGCGGGGCTGGAAGGCCGCGAGGCGGTGACAGCGGCTGCGCTTTCGCATGGCGAGCGGCGCAAGTTGGAAATCGCAATGGCGCTTGCGTTGAAACCCCGCGCATTTTTGCTGGACGAGCCGATGGCGGGCATGGGGCCAGAGGGGGCGCGGCAATTGACGCCAATCTTATCGGAACTCCGTACATCCGCCCCGATCCTTCTGGTTGAGCACGATATGGACGCGGTCTTCGCACTGGCCGATCGGATCTCTGTGCTCGTCTATGGACAAATCATCGCGACCGGAACCGTGGCTGAAATCCGTGCAAATCCAGAGGTCCGCGCCTCGTACTTGGGAGAAGAGGCATGAGCCAGTTGCTTGAATTACGTGACGTGACGGCCTCTTACGGCTCTGTGCAGGCGCTCTTCGGGGTTAGCCTGAGCCTGCGCGAGGGCGAGGTGCTCGCGCTGATGGGGCGCAACGGGATGGGCAAGACGACGACGATCAGCACGATCCTGCGGATGTTGCCGTTGCAAAGTGGCGATCTGCGCTTTGCGGGCAAAGACATCTCGGGCCTTGCCTCGCATCAAGCCGCGCGGCTCGGGCTCGGGCTAGTGCCCGAGGGGCGGCGCGTGTTCGGCCCGCTGACGGTGCGCGAAAACCTGATTGCGGCGGCGCGGCCGGGCGAATGGGATATGGCGCGAGTGGTGGCGCTTTTCCCGCGTCTGGGCGAGCGGATGGATCAGCAGGCGAGCACGCTCTCGGGCGGTGAGCAACAGATGCTGGTGATTGGCCGCGCGCTGATGACCAATCCACGGCTTTTGATCCTCGATGAGGCGACCGAGGGGCTGGCGCCTGTTGTGCGACACGAGATCTGGGCCGCAATCCACGCCCTCAAAGCCAGTGGCTTGGCGCTGATCATCGTCGATAAGACGTTGAAAGAGCTGGCACCCGTCGCAGATCATGCCGTGATTTTGGAACGCGGAACCACTGTCTGGACAGGCGCCTGCAGCGCGCTCACTCCAGAGCTCGCGGATCGGTATCTCGGTGTCTAGTGGGCTGGGAAGAGGCCGCGGATTTGCGGGCTCTGTGAGCTCGATCAAACTGCCCTCCCTTGCGCCATGTTTGAGGACGCCACGTCGGTCTTTCCGTTCCGGCAGGTTAAGACATCGCTTATACAGGCGCCATGGTATTGCCGTTCAGATTTCGGATGGGGTCTCTAGCAATGTTTGATATGACGCGGATTGGTTTCTGCGAGGCACTTTTAGACATGCAAGTGACGCCCTCATTCTAGGCTAAAAGCCACGCGGAAAACGCTTCGGATATGCCAAATGGCGCGATTGAAAACGGACCCGGACCGAGATCATGTTTGGACGTTTGACAGACGGGACGCGGGCATATCTCGGCTTTGGGGTGACGGTTGAGACCACCGCCGAGTTCGGCCTCACTTTGGCGCAGGCAGGGGCGAGTGACCCACCCGTAATCCTTCATCTTACATTGGATCCAGCGGCGCTCTCACCCAAGCTGCGCGTCGAGGGGCGTTGATCGCGAGGGCTCTGCTGGCGGTGCCGAGGGCGCGCTGACAGCCAGTTCAGAGCGTTAAAGCAACGCCTTTGCGATCCAACAACTCGCGCACCCGCTCGATTGCATCATCGCCTTTGCGACTGTTTCGCCAGAGTTGGGCGGTCACATCTTGATGGAGCTGAACGGATTCTTGCGCGGATGTGATCGTGGCAACGCCGATGCGGATATTCGCGTAGAGCCCCAGACGAAACGGGCTGACGGCAACCTGCGCCGTGCCGCCATTGCGGAAGATCTGGAAGCTTGCGCCGGGGAGGGAGTCCTCGACGAGGCCGATTTGAACCCCCATCGGTTGATCGGTCAGCAAGCGCAGAATATTCTCGACCTCGATCCGTGCGGTATCTTTGCGTCGGTCAAGCTCTTCCCCCGTTATCCCCTGCCGGCCTACGAAGCCAACACTCAGCAACTGTTCCAATTCCGCAACCGACACGAGGCTGATCAGGCTCGGGCGCCGTTTCATATATGCGGCCTTGCGGGCGCCGAGGACGTCCAAAATTTGGTCGATATGTTTGTCGAGGCTTTGGCGATCAGGGGCGGCGGCGGGCACGCTCTCGGATAAGACCTCGCGCAATTGCCTGTCAAAACTGTCTGTCGTGAGCAGATATGAGATCGGCCCGAACAGCACGCTGATCTGATCGGCGGTCGATTCGAGCTGCAACATGCGTTCAAAGAATGTCAAAGAGGAGGAGATGAACTCTGATCCGACACCGAACAGCGAGGCGAGCGAAATTCCCAGAAAATCAGCAATTTTGCCAAGGGCATCAACGCGGATTGGCTGGCCCGCTTCATAGCGGTATATGGCTGCACGAGAGATTCCGGTTTGCAGGGCCACGTCATCCGGCGTGAGGCCTTTGCCGATCCGGAAGGCGCGCAGGCGCTCACCAACGTGTAAAATTGCTTCGTATTGCGATGTCATTTTGCTCTTTACTTGGCTAACTGCGCAAAGGTTATGCGTGTTTACGAGATTTCGCAAGATGAAGACAGTTCTGGAAATTATTCTCAATTATGAGACTAGTCTTGACTATGAAATTAGTTTCATGTTCGGTGATCGCATACAGCTCGTCTAAAAAAGCTGACATCCAACTAGGAGGACACAATGTCTACCACCAAAACCTCACTCGGTCGCTGGGTCTACAGCGCACTTATCGCGGGAACCTTTGCTGCTGCGCAGCCAGCGTTCGCGCAGGAGTTCGTCGCGCGGATCGGCCATCTCGAATCCGCGCAGCAAAGCCGTCACGTTGCGCTTGAGAAAGTCGCGGCTGCGGTTAAAGAGCAAACCAACGGCGCTGTTGAGTTTCAGATTTTTCCACAAGGCCAGCTTGGCGATCAACGTCAAATGACCGAGGGCGTGCAACTTGGCACGCTGGAGGCGACCGTATCGCCCGCCGCGTTTTTGGGCGGGTTCAACCCCGTTGTGTCGGTCCTTGATATTCCTTACCTGATGCCGTCTGACCCTGCGAAGGCGGAGGCTTTGCGCGAGGGGCCGTTTGGTCGCGCGCTTTTGGATTCCTTCACCCAGCGCGGTGTTGTCGGCGTGGCATTGTGGCCCAATGGGTTCAAGGATTTCACCTCCAACAAACCCCTGCCGGATCTGGCGGCCTTTGCCGATCAAAAGTTCCGCGTGATGGATAGTAAAATCCTGATCGAGCAGTTCAATGCGCTGGGGGCCTCGGCCATCGCGCTGGCCTTTGGCGAGCTTTATACGTCGCTGCAGACGGGCGTTGTGGACGGGCAGGAAAACCCGCTCGACACGATCCAGCGTATGAAGTTCAACGAGGTGCAAAAATATCTCGTGATTTCCGAGCATGGTGCGATGGAGGATGTCGTTCTGTTCAATCCGATGTGGTGGGACTCCTTGCCGCAAGAGTACCGCGACGTGATCACCAAAGCGTTCGAGGATGAAGTGCCAGATCTGTTCGCGCATAAACAAGCTGCGATCGCCGCCGCACTCGACGAGATCAAGAAAAGCCCGATCGAGATCCGTGTCGCCTCGCAAGAAGAGCGGGATGCGATGCGCGATGCGATGTACCCTCTGGCGCGCGCCGCTTACGAGGAGAACGCTGGCGATGAAGGCAAGGCGATCATCTCGCTTTACGAGACTGAAATCGCTAAGTAATCCACGGGTCATGGCATGAGGGCGTATCGCTTTCATGCCATTTCCTTTTCAGCCCGCTGAACCCCTCCCGACCAACCGAGATCTCGGAGCAACAATGACCTATATAACCTATCTTCGGCACATTGAGAGGGCGGTGCTGGTCGGCATCTTTTTGTCGATGGTCGCTTTGTTCACGCTGGGCGTCGTGGCGCGCGAAATCGGGGGAACCTTTGCGAGCCAGTTCGCTTGGGTGGAAGAAGCCGTGCGTTTGATGAACGTGTTTTTGGTGTTCTTGGGCCTTGGCCTTGCACTTGAGCGGGGCCGCCACATCTGCATCGACGCGCTGCATCCAAAATTTCCGCCAACAGTGACGAAGCTGCTACGCAAACTCATTGATCTTACAGGCGTTTGCTTCTCGCTCTATCTCGCATGGCTTGGCGTCGCGCTTGTTCAATTCGTGCTGAAAACGGGCCAACGCAGCCCAACTCTGGATATCTTGATGGGATATGTCTACCTCGCGCCGGTGATCGGCTTTGTGCTCTTGGCACTTCGCTTCGGGCTCAGCTTCTTCGGGCTGTTCGACCGCTTCGCAAAAGCGGATGCGCGCGCACAGGAGGCAGTCGAATGATCTTTGTCATCATCCTTCTCGCGATCGGGCTGCTGGCGCTCGGCTTTGAAATGTTCCTCGTTCTGGGGATCCCTGCGCTGGCGGTGAAAGCCACGTTCTTTAGCAAACTGCCCGATGCGGCGGTGATCCAAAAAGTCTTCGGCGGCATTGATCACACCACCTTGTTGGCGATCCCGTTCTTCATCTTCGCGGCGCATTTGATGAGCTCAGGCCGGATTGCGCGCAATCTGACGGAGCTGGTGAAATCGCTTGTCGGGCATACGCGGGGCGGCATGGGGCACACGGTGATCGGCGGTTCCATGGCGTTTGGCGCGGTGTCTGGATCGGCCCCTGCGACCGTCGCGGCCATCGGCGGGATGGTCTATCCCGAGATGCGCAAAAGCGGCTTTAGCGAGAAATTCAGCCTCGGCCTGCTGGTGTCGAGCGCGGAGACCGCCTTGCTCATCCCGCCCTCAATTACCTTCATCATTTATGGCTGGATGACGGGCACCTCGATTTCACGCCTCTTCGCGGGGGGCTTGGCGGTCGGGGTGGTGCTCGGGCTGGCCTTCGCAATCATGGTGATGATCGAGGCACGCCGCGCAGGCATTGCAGCCAAGGATCGGCCCAGTTTCAAGGACCGTCTTGCGGCTGTGAAAACCGCAGGCTGGGCGCTCGGGATGCCAGTGATTATTCTCGGCGGGATCTACAGCGGCCTCTTTACCCCCACGGAATCCGCAGCGGTGAGTGTTGTCTACGCGATCTTTGTGGAGATGTTCGTCTACCGTGAGCTGACCCTGAAAGAGCTGTTCAATATCACCGAACAAAGTGCGGTTTCGACCTCGGTGATCTTCGTGCTTCTGGCGATGGGCGGGTTGATTTCGTTCTTTGTCACGCTGGCGCAGGTTCCGGCTCAGATCACCGATTTTCTGGCCGCCGTGCATGCGGGGCCAATCATCTTCCTGCTGGTGGTGAATGTCTGCTTCTTGATTGCGGGGATGTTTATCGATCCGAATTCGGCACTGCTGATCCTGATCCCTTCGCTCTATCCGGTGGCGATGGCTCTCGGGATTGATCCGGTTCATTTCGGGATGATCGTGACGCTGAACATCAGCATCGGGATGATTACGCCGCCGTTTGGCCTCGATATCTTCGTGGCCTCATCGACCCTGAATAAACCTGTCATGACCATCATCAACGGGGTGTGGCCCTTCGTGGCGGTGAACATTCTTGTACTGCTCATCATCACGTATATCCCCGCGATCTCGCTGTTCATTCCAAATCTGATCTTCGGATAACAGAGGTATAAAATGACCCTGCTGACCCAAAGTAACGCTGGACCCGTTCCAGCGAACGGTGGCGCTTTTCAAGTCGACACCTGTGTAAAGAGCAATACGCCGGTGAATGGCGAGTATCGTCTGCTGGTGCTGGAAGCGCCTGCGCATATTCTGGCGTGCAAACCGGGGCAATTTTTCCATTTGCTCTGCCCAGTGACGGCGGGATTGCAGCCCTATCTGCGTCGCCCGATGAGCATCTATGGCTATTACCCTGAGAAGAGCGAGCTGCATTTCCTTTATAAGGTGACAGGCGAGGGGACCGCGGCGCTTGCGACCTTGCAACCGGATGATACGCTCAATGTGTTGGGGCCTTTGGGGGTTGGCTACCGGATCGAGGACGGGTGGCAAAACCTCCTCTTGCTCGCGCGGGGCGTGGGGCTGGCAACGCTTGGCCCGCTGGCGCAAGAGGCGCGGCGCTTGGGGCGGCGGTTGACCGCGATTGCCTCCGCCCGCAGTCCCGAGGTTCTCATGTCGATTGACCATTTCCGCGACATGGGTGCCGATGTGATCACGGTGACCGATAGCGAGGGCACCTCAAATATCGAGAACCTGCGTGCGATTATTGAGGGCAAAATCGCTGAAGGGAAGGTCGATGCGCTCTACACCTGCGGCTCGAACCGGATGTTGCAACTGTTGCAAAACATCGGCGCTGCGCATGGGATTCCGGGTGAAATCGCCTTGGAGCAGCAAATGGCCTGCGGTTTGGGCATGTGCCAATGCTGCGTGCGCTCGTTCCGCAAGCCCGAGGGGATCACCTATCTACGGGTCTGCCGCGAAGGCCCTGTGTTTGACATTCAGGAGGCGATGGCATGGTAGATCTGCGCGCGAAAATTGGCTCTCTGATCCTGCAAAACCCGATCATGCCAGCCTCAGGCACGTTCTCGGAGGATCTTGTGGATACGATGGATCTGTCGCTGCTTGGGGCGCATGTCACCAAAACGATCACGCGAGAAAAGCGCGGCGGAAATCCGACGCCGAGGGTTTGTGAAGTGCGCGGATCGATGTTGAACTCCATCGGCATCCCCTCAAAAGGGGTGGAGCATTTCATTGCCAATGTGATCCCGTTCTATCGCCGATACGATGTGCCGCTGGTGGTGAGCATTTCGGCCCATAGCTCCGATGAATTTGCCCGCATCTGTGAACAGGTCTCCGTGCCGGGTGTCGCTGCGATTGAGGTGAATATTTCCTGTCCCAATATCGAGGAGGGCGGGAAGGCTTTCGCGATGCGCCCTTCCTCGACCCATGCGGTGATGACCAAGCTGCGCGCGGCTTCGGATCTCCCGCTTTGGGCGAAGCTGACCCCGAACACTGGCGAGACGACCGAGGTGGCGCAGGCCTCCGAGGCCGCAGGCGCGGATGCGTTGGTGGTGTCCAATACCTTGCTGGCGATGTCGATTGATATTCACAGCCGCAAGCCGAAGCTGGGCAATCTGATGGGCGGGCTATCGGGGCCGTCGCTGAAACCGATCGCGCTGCGGATGGCCTATCAATGCGCAAAAGCTGTCAATATTCCCGTAATCGGCTGCGGCGGGATTTCCACCGTCGAGGACGTGATTGAGTATCTGATCGCGGGCGCATCGGCGGTGCAGGTTGGCACGGCGACGTTTATTAAACCCGATACGATGACAACGATCCTCGCCGATTTGCGCGCCTATATGGTGGCACAGGGCTTGCCCGATTTGCAAAGCCTCGTCGGCTCGGTCCGTGATGGGGATGCGGCCGATGCGGTGGTGTTTATGGAGGCCGCGCCGTGACGCAAGCGAGCGACCTTTCCGCCATCGCGGCGCGCTTGTTTGACACGGTCGCCGCGATGGGCCCCGATACCGCAGGCGTCAGCCGACCTGCCTTCTCATCCATTGAGACGCAGGTTCTCGAATACCTTAGGGCGGAGGCGGAGCAGGCAAGGCTGGTGACGCGGTATGATCAAGGCCAAAACCTGATCATGTCCTTGCCGGAGGATGCGGCGGCGGATCGATATGTTCTGATCGGCAGCCATGTCGATTCCGTGCCAATGGGCGGGAATTTTGATGGGCTGGCGGGCGTGGTCGCGGGGATGCTCTGTCTCTTGCGCGCGCGGCATGAGGGCAGGGGATTTGCGCGTCCCGTGAAAGTTATCGCGATGCGCGGCGAGGAAAGCGCGTGGTTCGGGCCTTGTTATATTGCGTCAAAATGCCTGATGGGCACGTTGACCCCTGCGGAATTGGAGGCGCGCCATAAGGGCGATGGCCGAACCTTGCGCGCGCATATGCGCGATCTTGGCATCGATACGGACCGCATTGGCGCGGGCGCGCCATTGATGGATCAAGCGGAGATCCTTGAATATATCGAACTCCATATCGAACAGGGGCCTTTGTTGATAGGCAAGGACATGCCTGCGGCGATTGTCTCGGGTATTCGGGGCAATTTCCGGCACAAAACGGTGAAATGTATCGGCGAGGCGGGGCATTCTGGTGCCGTGCCGCGGTCCTTCCGGCGCGATCCGGTTCTGGCGATGGCGGATCTTTTGTCGCGGCTGGACGAGAGTTGGCTGTCGATCTTACAAAAAGGCGACGATCTCGTGTTGACCTCCGGCGTTGTCCACACAGATCAAGCGAGTAACGCCATGTCGCGGATTCCCGATCAAGTGAGCTTCAGCCTCGATATCAGAAGCCAAAGCGCCGATGTTCTTGCCGGAATGCGCAGGCTTCTGGCTGATGAGATGGCGCAGATTGCGAAGGCGCGGAAGGTGCAGTTTGAACTCGACACGGAGAATGCGACGGCACCTGCACTGATGGACCCGGAGCTTGTCAACGCACTGTGCGCGGCGATGGGGCGGAGCGGGCAGGAGCCACTCATCATGGCGTCGGGCGGGGGGCATGATGCCGCGGTATTCGCCAATGCGGGTGTGCCCTCTGCGATGGTTTTTGTGCGCAACCGGAACGGCTCGCACAACCCGCAAGAGGCGATGGACATCGGGGATTTCATTGTCGGGATGTCGATCATTTTCGAATATTTGTGCGCGGAGGGCCTGTGATGCAAACCCGATTGAGACCTGACCTGCCTCGTGTCGGCACCCAGAAAACCACCGCATCGGGCGTGAAAGGACGAGCCTATGACTTCTTTTGATTTTCCATCGCGCGCGTTCATCGCGGAAACAACGGCAAAAATGCTGTTGGAAATCAACGCTGTGCACTTCAACCGTGATCAGCCGTTCATGTTTACCTCCGGCATCGCCAGCCCCGTCTACATCGACTGTCGCAAGGTGATTTCCTACCCGCGCGTGCGCACGACGATGATGCAATTCGCCTGCGCGACCTTGCTGCGCGATGTCGGGTTCGAGCGGTTCGACGCGGTCGCCGGTGGCGAGACGGCAGGCATTCCATTTGCGGCTTGGATCGCACATGAGCTCGGCTTGCCGATGCAATATGTGCGCAAAAAGGCAAAGGGGTTTGGCCGAGACGCCCAGATCGAGGGCGATATCACGCCGGGCCAAAGGGTGTTGCTGGTCGAGGATCTTACGACGGACGGCGGATCAAAAGTGAATTTTTGCAATGCGTTACGGCGATCCGGCGCAATTGTTGATCACACCGTCATGATCTTTTTCTACGACATCTTTGCCGAAACGCGCGAGATGCTGAAGGAAAATAATCTGGCCCTGCATTCGCTCGCGACATGGCAGGATATCCTGCGCGTCAGCAAGGCAGGCAACCATTTCGACACGGCGACTCTCAAAGAGGTCGAACGTTTTCTGGCGGAACCACTTCGGTGGTCCGGCGATCATGGTGGCGCGACCACCATTTCACTGTGAAGGAGAAATATCTTGTTTAATCAACTGCTTGAAGCTCAAGAGAAATACGGACACGGCACCCATGGCTATGAAAAATGCGCAGAGATGTCGCGCCAAGCGGCGGCCAACCAACCCGAGTATGCTGCGGCCTATACGCTCTTGGCGATGCTCGCTGAGGATTTCATCGACCGGACCGAGCGTATGGCGGTGAGCTCGACGGAAACCGCATCGGCCTTTGCAAAATATTCTGACGCAGTTGCCTTGCTGGATAAGGCCTACGCGGCGGCGGATGCGACAGAAATCTTGGCGGCCCTCAATACGATGGCGGCGTCGATCCACGCGGCCGATTAATGTGATCGACGCGGGCGTCGAGGGGAGCCATTGAGAACCGCAGAAGCCTTTGGCAGGCTTCTGCGCAACAGTGCACCATCGTTGACGCGTGGCTTTGTCGCATTGCCGAAAGGCTGCGCCTAGGTGTTTGATTTCAATTGTGAAATTGTTCGGATGTTGGCGACTTTGCGATACGCGCGCGGGGTCATTCCCGTTTCTTTCAAAAACGCGCGATTGAAGTTCGATAGGTTGGAATACCCGGAGTCGAAGCAGATATCGGTAATCGCATTCGAGGTATCCGATAGCAAAGAACAGGCGCGGGATATGCGGACGGTGCGCTGATAATCCGAAAATGTCATTCCAGTCAGGATCTTGAAACTTCTGGAAAATGTGGAGGCATTTGCGCCGACGAGATCGGCCGCTTCCTGCATCGAGATCGAGGGGGTGGCTTGGAGGTGCTGCATCGCGCGGTCGATTTTCGCATGGCGCCCGCGTGCGTGCGGCGCATAGCCGCTCGCAAATCCCGGGCTGGCGAGCAGTCGCCGTTCGCGTGTCTCTGCGAAGAGGGATAGAATGCTCGCGAAGAGGCCGAGGCCCTGCGCGGGTGAGGCGTGAAGCAACTGGATCATCAAATCGCCTGCCTCGGCTGCGGCTTTCCCTTCCAGCGCGATGCCCCGCTCCGCCATCGGGGAAAGTGCCCGCAGGGAGCGCAATTCGGACACCGCTTGGCTCGCTTGCAAAAGTCTGGCCGCGTCGAATTGCAGGACGTAATCGCGCGCTGGTTGAACAAGCCCGGGCGAGACCCAGTTGTGCGGAAGGTTGCTGCCGCAGAGCGCGATATGACCGTGTTCGAAACTGCCGATATGATCCCCGACATAGATGAAACCGCGCGCATCGGGGATGAAATGGATCTCCCATTCGGGGTGATAATTCCATGTGCACAGCGGATGAGGATAATCATCCCTGCGGATCAGATAGGACCGATCTTCCGGAATCGTGATGCTTTCGCGGGTCGCCTCGGTGGGCCGCAAAGGGCGTGGTGAGGCGAGGGTCTCGTCGTCTATCTCATTGGCTGGCCACGGAGCGATTTGCTGATTTGGCCGAATATATGATGATCTCATAAAGTGATTCCGTCTAAATTGGCACCATTTTGACAATATAGTATCAGTTTTATGCAGAAAGGAAACTATTCACCCCCGTGTTTTCCGGCCAATCTCTGGCTTCACATCCAAGACTTCCGTGGCTCCCGAGGGAGGAGCGCTGCGCGAAGTTTGTTTCTCGGGGAGGAGAATATAGTGAAAAATACAGTTTTGACGGCGAGCATTATGGCTGGCCTGCTTGGCACTTCGGCATTGGCGCAGGCTGTCTGCGAGAATGACGTAATGGTTTTAGCGCAGCCGCGCGATGGCCTGTCGCTTCTGGAAGAATATGTCGATGAGTTTGAAGAGCTTTCAGGCGCCGGGTTCCAGATCGACTATCTGAACGAGAATGACCGCCGTGCGAAATCGCAGGCAGATGCTTCGACGGTCGGCAGCTTCAATGTCTATTACGTGGATGAAGCCAACCTGCCGCTCTTCGCCTCCTCGGATTGGATCGTGCCTCTCGAGGGGTATTACCCTGCGGAATATGACTATGATGATTTCGATGCGGGGATGCGGACGGTTGCGTCTTATGAGGGCAAGCAGTGGTTTGCGCCGATCCAAGGTGGCGGTGATCTGATGGTTTATCGCAAGGATCTTCTGGAGGCCGCAGGGATTGCCCCGCCGACGACGTGGGAGGAATTCAAGGCTGCGGTGGCGGCATTGCACAACCCCGATGCGGGGATCTACGGCGTCGCCCTTCGGGGACAGCGCGGATCGGGTGCCAATGTTTGGCGTTGGCTGCCGCTCTTTGCGGCCAATGGCGGAAAATGGGTGGATGAGAACGGGAAGTTTGCGTTCAATTCCGACGCGGCTGTGAAAGCGACCCAAGAGTATCTCGACCTGTTCCAATATTCCGCGCCTGGAACGCAGACGGGGTCGTTCGATGAATCGACGGGGGCTTTCCGGTCTGGAAAGGTTGCGCTGATCATCGAATCCGCTCCGCTCGGCGCGATGTCGAAAGACCCGACCCAGAGCCAAGTTGTTGATACGGTTGGCTTTGCGACCCCGCCCACGCCCCTGCCGGGCTCGGGCTATGCGCATGGCTTCGCCATCGCCAGCAAGGCGAATAAGACTGAGGCCGATAAGGCATGTGCGGGCCTGTTTGTGGCTTGGGCGACTTCCAAAGAGCAAGAGGCGCGCCGACTCGCCGCAGGGCAGCCAGGCGAGTTGACCCGCAAGAGCACCTATGAAAGCCCCGAATATGTTGCGACCTTTGGCGAGAATCTCTCGCTCGCGATGGCCGAAACCGGTGCCAAAACCGAGGTTCTGTTCTGGCAGGATCCCGATTGGCAAGAGCTGGGCAATGCTTGGGGCATCAAGCTGGAAGAGATGATCACCGGCTCGCGCACCGATATCAAAGGCGCGCTGGACGAGTTGGAAGTTCTGGCCAACGGCCTCTGATCACTCGGAAAAGCCGACTGACTTCCTGCCGATAAGGGGGCGCGGTGACGCGCTCCCACCTCTCCCTCTCATTTCTGGAGAACGCCATGAAACTTGGGCGGTCACTTCCCTTCGTGTTTCTAGGGCCTGCTTTGGTGACGCTGGTCATACTTGCTGCGGTTCCAACCCTGTTCGCGATCAATATCTCGGTGCAAAATCGCACGCTGAGCGCGCCGGATGCGGAATACATCTGGTTTGCAAATTATCTGGCGCTGTTTGGCGATGCACGGTTTCTCAACGCGCTCTGGGTGTCGCTGAAATGGGAGGTGCTCACGGTCACGGCCACGATGATTGTCGGCGTTGGGCTCGCGATCATCCTGTTCGAGGCGGCCAGCCCGCGCTGGCGCAAGGTGCTGACGTTCTTGTTTATCATTCCGGTGATTTTGCCACGGGTCTGCGCGGCGTTTGTCTGGAAATTCTCGTTCCATCCGCTCTACGGCGCGATGACATGGCCTGCGCGCGCCCTCACCGGGGAAACGCCAGATATTCTGGCCTCGCCGACGGGGGCGATCCTCGCGGTGGCTTTCGTCGATGTCTGGCAATGGGGATTTTTCTTCGCCGTGATCATTATGAAGCTGCTGGAATCGCTGCCGCCGCAGCCGCTTGAAGCCGCGCGTATTGACCGCGCGAAGGGTTGGGAAATCCATGCTTTCGTAACCTTACCGATGCTGAAACTGCCGCTGATCTCGCTGGTTCTGGTGAAGGCAATTGAATCGCTCCGATCCTTCGATCTGGTCTATGTGATGACTCGTGGCGGGCCTGGTGTCGCAACAGAAACACTTGATATGTATGCCTATTCTCAAGGGTTTATCGAGGCTGGGAACATTTCTTACGCCTCCAGCATGGCCGTGATCATGTTGGTTCTGACCATCGTGATGTTCACCTCGATCTGGAAAAGGCTGAACCGATGAAACCTGCAGTTTTACTGATGCGTTTGGTCCTCGTTTTCGCGGCGCTTCTGGTGTTGCTGCCGCTCTTGTGGACATTGCTCAACGCGTTCAAAACCAACGCCGATCTGCTTGTCAGCACGCCAAAGCTCTTCTTTGCGCCGGTCTGGGATAATATGGATTATGTGCTCAGCCGCCGCTCCGTCTCGCGGGCGTTGGTGAATTCGCTGGTGATCTGCGGATGGGCGGTTGGGCTCGGGGCGGTTCTGGGGGTGCCTGCGGCCTATGTGATCGCGCGGCTGAAGAACCGGGTGACCCGCGAGGCGCAGTTTTTTGCCCTCTCGTTGCGGTTCCTGCCGCCCGTTGCGGTGGCGATCCCGATGATGGTGGTCTGGCTTGGGCTCGGTCTTTACGATTCCCGTCTGGCCTTAATCATCACCTATATGACGATCACCGTCTCGATCACGATCTGGCTTTCGGTGCCCGCGTTTGAACGTGTGCCGCTGGCGATTGAGGAGGCCGCCCGCGTGGATCGGCAAGGCCCCTATGCCACCTTCTTCCGCATCGCCTTGCCTGTGGCGAAGCTTCAGGTGCTCTCGGCCATCGCATTTTCCTTCATTCTGGTCTGGAATGAATTCCTGCTCGCGATGATGCTCACAACCTCGCGCGCCAAAACCTTGCCGATCATCGCTTCCGAGATGTCGCAACTCGGGATGAGCGTGCCTTGGGGCATTTTGAATGCCGCCGTTGTTTTGCTGTCGCTTCCGCCGCTCATCCTGCTCGCCTTTGTGGGCGCGGGGCTGAACACCGCCTTCTCCAAAAAATCTTCGTAGGACTGACCCATGAAAGCTCTCGTTCTGGAACGTGTCGGGGAACTTTCCCTGCGTGATATCGACCTGCCGTCTGATTTGGGGGCAGGGGATGTGCGCATCCGCCTGCATACCGTGGGAATCTGCGGGTCGGATGTGCATTATTATACCCATGGGCGGATTGGCGATTTTGTCGTCAACGCGCCGATGGTTCTGGGGCATGAGGCCTCAGGGACGATCATCGAGGTCGGCGCGGATGTGCGCGGCTTGAAGGTCGGGGATCGGGTCTGCATGGAGCCGGGCGTGCCCGATCTCACTTCGCGCGCCTCGAAACTTGGCCTCTATAACGTCGATCCTAATGTCACCTTCTGGGCGACGCCGCCGGTGCACGGTGTGCTGTGCCCGGAGACGGTGCATCCCGCCGCCTTCACCTTCCGGCTGCCCGACAATGTCACATTCGCGGAGGGCGCGATGGTCGAGCCCTTCGCCGTCGGGATGCAGGCCGCCAAGCGCGCGCAGATCAGCCCGGGCGATACGGCGGTGGTGATGGGCGCGGGCACGATTGGTATCATGACCGCCTTGGCCGCCTTGGCGGGCGGGTGCTCAAAGGTGCTGATTTCCGATCTCTCCGCCGAAAAGCTGGCGATTGCAGGCGGTTATCCGGGCATCACTGGAGTCAATATCCGCGAGACCTCGTTGCAAGAGGCCGTCGCGCAGGCGACGCAGGGTTGGGGCGCGGATGTGATTTTTGAATGCACCGGCGCACAGGCCGCGATGCACGATCTGTTCCGCATTGTGCGGCCCGGCGGCACGGTTGTTTTCGTGGGGCTGCCGCCCGAACCCGTCGCGATTGATATTTCGGGCGCAACCGCCCGCGAATGCCGCATGGAAACCGTGTTCCGCTACGCCAACGTGTTTGACCGTGCGCTCGATCTGATCGCGGCGGGCAAGGTGGATCTCAAGCCGCTCCTCTCGGGCACATTCGCCTTTGAGGACTCAATCGCGGCCTTCGAGCGGGCGGCGGAGGCCCGTCCGCAAGATGTGAAACTCCAGATCCGTGTCGATACCGAAAGCGAGGCAGAGTGATGGCAACCGTCGAATGTCGTGACATCCGCAAATCCTATGGCCATCACGAGGTTATTCGGGATTTTAACCTGTCTATTGAGGATCATGAGTTTGTTGTCTTCCTCGGCCCCTCTGGCTGCGGGAAATCGACGCTTCTGCGGATGATTGCGGGTTTGGAGGATATCAGCGGCGGCGATTTGTTGATCGGCGGCGCACGGATGAACGATCAGGATCCGGGCGAGCGCGGCATCGCGATGGTGTTCCAGAATTACGCGCTCTATCCGCATATGTCGGTGCGCCAGAATATCACCTTCGCCTTGGAGCGGGCAGGCGAGAGCAAGGCACGGATCGCGGAACGTCTGGCCCCTGTGGTCGAGTCGCTGGGCCTTGAGGTCTATCTGGAGCGCAAACCGACGGAGCTCTCCGGCGGGCAGCAACAGCGCGTTGCCATCGCGCGGGCGATGATCAAAACGCCGGAGGTGTTCCTCTTTGATGAGCCGCTGTCGAACCTCGACGCCAAGCTGCGCGGGCATTTGCGGGTCGAGATTGCCAAGTTGCATAAGACGTTGCGCGCCACCTCGATCTACGTGACGCATGACCAATTGGAAGCGATGACCTTGGCGGATCGCATCGTGTTGATGAACCAAGGCCGGATCGAGCAGATGGGCACGCCGGAGGAAATCTATTCCCGTCCGGCAACACTGTTCGCGGCGGGGTTCATCGGCACTCCGAACATGAACCTCATCGAGTTCACGGTTGAGAAGGGGCGGTTGCGCGACGGGGCGTTCGATATGCCGGCACCCATTGCGCAGGGGAGGGTGACTTTGGGCATCCGTCCGGGTGCGGTGGAAATCGTGTCCGAGGCCGGGCCTGAGGTTATGGCGGCAGTGGTCGAGCGGGATGAATTCCACGGCGAGACGCGGCTTGTGGCGCTCACCTGCGGCGCGCAGAATTTCATGGCCGCGATCCCCGCGACGCGGAGGGTCACTGTTGGTGAAACGCTCCTCGTCCGTTTCCCGCCCGAGGCTACCCACTTCTTTGACACGGCGAGCGGCAAACGGATCTGAGCGGCTCGCGCAGGGTTACTCACACAGGTTGCAGTGATCAGGTGCCATCTGCCTGGATCACTGCAACCTGCTGTTGCAGCCATGTCAGAAACAGCTCGATGACGGGGTGCGCTGCGGCGCGGTCAGCCTTGTAGATAAATTTGTAGGAGGTTTTCGGTCGTAGGCAGAGGTCAGATAGCACAGTGATACGTCCGCGCGCCAAATCCTCTTTGATCAAAGACCGCTCCGCCATTCCGATGCCCTGCCCAGAGCGAACGGCCTCCAAAATGGTGTGTTGGTCGTCGAAAATCAGGTTTTGCGGGGCCGTCAATCCGCCATATCCAAACTGTTCCAACCAGCTTTCCCAATCGCTCATATCGCGATAGTGCAGGCGCGCAACATTGGGCTTGGCAATAATCTGTGCCAAATCCTCGCCGCCGGACACCAAATCCCGATTGCAAATAAGCACCAGGTTTTCCTTGAGAATTTCGACTGAAACCGAGTTTTCAGGCGGATAAAGACAGTATTTGATTAGAACGTCTTCGCTGCCCAATGAGGCTGAATCGGGGTCGAGATTGTTGAGATGGAGCTGAATGCCGGGGTTGGCACTTAGAAACTCGGAAATGCGCGGCGCGATCACCTTCATCGCAAAAAATGGCCCACTGCGGACGCGCAACACCTGCGCATCGCGTTTCTGACCGATCAGGGACAGCGTCTCGCCGATTTCGTCAAAGCTGCGCGCGCAGACATCGCGCAGCAATTCCCCCTCAATGGTTAAGGCTACGCCTTTGCCGCTGCGCAGGAACAGCGGCTTGCCCAAACGTTGCTCCAGCAACTTGATCTGATGGCTGATCGCGCCTTGGCTGACCGCCATTTCTTCGGCAGCGCGGGTAAAGCTCAGGTGGCAGGCGACAGCCTCGAAAGCCCGCAACGCCCGTAGGCTGGTAAGCTGCTTACGGGTGGTGCGAGTCTGCGGCGTAGTATTAGTTTTATTCATCTAATAAATAGTTCTTTTGCTTTGAGTCATTGATGAATTCGCCTTTATGGTCTTGTGATAGGGCTCTGATTTCCGCTCTGAGTATCAACATAATACTAATGTCACTGCACCGCATTGGCAAAACAATCAATGACCCGAAAACACGGGCCCGACGGGAGATATCCATGTTTGCACTTATCAGGACGTCCGCGATTGCGGTCGCGGCGCTGGCGTTCGGCGCGACCACCGCTCAGGCGGAAACTCTTCGTTTGGGGACGGAAGGTGCCTATGCGCCGTTCAATTCGGTTTCAGAAAGCGGCGCGCTGAACGGGTTCGATATCGATCTGGGCGATGCGATCTGCGCCGAGATGAAGGTGACCTGCGAATGGAGTACACATGAATGGAGCGGGATCATTCCCGCGCTAAATTCGGACAAGTTCGATGTGATGATTGCGTCGATGGCGATTACCGAGGCGCGGATGGAGGAGGTTGCCTTCTCCGATCCCTATTACTTCAACACCATGCGCTTCGCGGCGCTCAAGGAGTTGGGGCTGAAAGACGCCACGCCCGAAACGCTGAGCGGTATGGTGCTCGGCACGCAGGCGGGCGGCGTAGCCAGCAAGGTGCTCAAGGAATATTTCCCAGACAATGAGGTCAAACTTTACCCGAAGCTGGGCGAGGCGTTTCTGGATATGGAGAGCGGCCGTCTCGATCTGATTTTGGAATCGAAATTCGCGCTGGCCGACTGGATGGCAGACGGGGTCGATTGCTGTGAATTCGTCGGGCAAGATTTCCTGCTGGACGGCACAATCGGCGCGGGCATGGCCTTCCGTAAGGACGACACCGATCTGCGCGACCGCGTGAATGTGGCGCTCGCAGCGGTGATTGAGAGCGGCACCTATGACCAGATCCGCGCGAAGTATTTCGACTTCGATATCCGTAGCAAGCCGATTGCCGTGAGCGAGTTGTTCGCCAAGTAAGATTGGCTGCATGGGGTGTGCGGGGCGCTTTACGTGCGGCCCGCACGCGGTTCAAACGCGGTATTTCCTTTTCAAGACATGAGGCATAGCAGGATGGATTGGCTTGGATTGCTGGCCTATGGGGAAAGCGGCTGGGGCGATGAGCTGCTGCATGGGCTGGGTATCACCTTGGCGCTGGCGCTGGCGACCTTTCCAATCGCGATTGCGCTATCCTTTGCGATCCATTGGGCCAAGGTCTCTGGCCCACGGCCTGTGCGCCTGCTGGCCCATGGCTATACCACCCTGTTCAAGACCCTTCCTGAGATCCTGACTTTGCTCATCCTCTATTATCAGTCCCAAGCGCTGGTGAACTGGATCACAGGGTGGATCATGCCCGACACGCGGCTGTCGATCTCACCCTTTCTTGCGGGGCTGATCGCGCTGAGCCTGGTGATCAGCGCCTATGGCAGCGAGGTGGTGCGCGCGGCGCTCAAGGCGGTCGGGCGGGGGCAGACCGAGGCCGCGCAATCGCTGGGCCTGTCGCGGGCCAAAACCTTCCGGCTTGTCGTCCTGCCGCAGCTCTGGCGTCATGCGATCCCAGGGTTCGGCAATCTCTGGGTGATCTTGCTCAAGGATACCTCGCTCGTTTCAATCATCGCGCTGAGTGATTTGGTGCATGTTGCCGCGCTCGCAATCAACACCACCCGCGAGCCGTTCTTTTTCTATCTCGTGATCGGGGCGATTTACCTGCTGCTGGTCGCTTTGTCGGCGCGTCTACAGACGACGTTAGAGCGGCGCGCCTCGAAGGGGTTCGCTCGCAGGGAGGTGGCGGATGTTTGATCTTTGGTTCCGCTACCGTGACCTCTGGCTGGAAGGGGTGATGACCACGGCATTGCTGACCATTCTAGCGATCTTCATCGGCTTTTTCCTCGCCATTCCCATTGGGGTTGCCCGCGCCAAATCCACTGGTGTTCTGGGCTGGCTGGCGCTGGGATATGTGACACTGTTTCGCGGGATGCCACTGCTAGTGCAGTTGTTCCTGATCTATTACGGTCTTGGCCAGTTTAATCGCGAGCTGCGTGCGATGGGCCTGTGGTGGATTTTCCGCGATGCATGGTATTGCGGGCTGCTGGCCTTGGTGCTCAACACCGCCGCCTATCAAGCGGAGATCATTCGCGGCAGTTTGCAGACGATCCCGGCCTCGGTGCATGAAACCAATGCCGCGCTCAATCTCACGCGCTGGACCGCGTTCCGTCATGTGCTGCTGCCAATTGCTTTTGCCAAGGCGCTTCCCGCCATCGGCAATGAATTCATCTTGCTGCTCAAGGCGACCTCACTTGTGGCGGTGATCACGGTCTTTGATCTGATGGGGCAAGCGCGTTTCATTTTCTCCGAGACGCTCGATCTGCGCGTCTATTACGTCGCAGCTCTGCATTATCTGGTGCTGGTGCTTGCAATTGAGTGGGCCCTGCGCCGCGTAGAAAGGCGGTTCTCATGGGTCCAATGATGCAAGAGGGTCCGGCGGTGCTCTTCGAGCGGGTGAACAAGCATTTCGGCGCATATCACGCGTTACGAGACATTGATCTGCGCGTGGCGCAGGGCGAAAAAGTTGTGATCTGCGGTCCCTCCGGCTCAGGAAAATCGACGTTGATCCGTTGCATCAACCAGCTAATCACACCGGACACGGGGCGGCTGACGGTTTGTGGGATCTCGGCGCAGGAGGGTAAGGCCGCGCTGCGGCAGATCCGCGATCAGGTCGGCATGTGCTTCCAGCATTTCAACCTTTATCCGCATCTCAGCGTGCTTGAGAATTGCACGCTCTCGCCGATCCATACCCATAAGGTGCCCAAGGCAGAAGCGCGGGCGACGGCGATGGAGTATCTGCGGCGTGTCAGGATGCTGGATCAGGCAAATAAACTCCCCGCGCAGCTCTCGGGCGGGCAGCAACAACGCGCCGCCATTGCCCGCAGCCTTTGCCTTAAGCCGAAGGTGATGTTGTTTGACGAGCCGACCTCGGCGCTCGACCCGGAATCCATCGGCGAAGTGCTCGATGTTATGGCCGAGCTCACGGATGCGGGGATGACGATGCTCTGCGTCACCCATGAGATGGGGTTCGCGCGTAGAGTGGCCGACCGCATCGTGTTTATGGCGGACGGGCAGATCATTGAGATCGCCCCGCCCGAAGATTTCTTTACCGATCCGCAGCACGCGCGGTCGCAGCAGTTTTTGAAAACGCTTGCCCCGTGCTGACCCCGCTTTGAAGCGGTTTTCCGCAGAACGACTCCAAAGGACAGTGCATGACATACCGTGTCGCGATTATTGAATTTATTAACGAATGCAATACCTTCACCGTGATGCGTACGGGCATGTCGGATTTTCACGCCTCGCATTATTTCGTCGGTGACGAGATCCCCGCGAATTTTCGAGGCACCGGATCGGAGGTCGGAGGCGCGATAGAGGTGGCCGATGCCAAGGGCTGGACACCGGTCTACATCACCGCAGCCCATGCCGAGCCGGGCGGGATCATTACCGAGGCCGCGCGGCGCGAGATCACGAACGAATGCCTGCGCCGGTTGACTGAGGGCGGGCCATATGACGGGATCTTCGTGGCGCTGCACGGCGCGATGGTCACGGAGACCGATCAGGACGGCGATTGCCAATTCCTGCGCGAGATCCGCGCGCTTGTCGGCGGTGAGGTGCCTTTGGCGATCACGCTTGATCTGCATGCGAATATTTTTGACGAACTGGCGGATCTGGCCAATATCGCCGTCTCCTTCCGCACCTATCCGCATATCGATATGCGCGAGGTCGGGGTTGAGGCCTGCACCCTCCTGCATGCGGCGATGGAGGGCACGATCATGCCCCGGATTGCCATTCAGCGCCCCGCCGTTCTGGTCGGCTGTGACGATGGGCGCACGACCGAAAATGGGCCAATGTGCCGCCTGCTGGAGAGTGCGGCGCGCGAGGCGCAGGCCTCTGGCATCCTGACGGTTGCGATCAATGCGGGGTTCACCGATGCCGATGTCTGGGCGACGGGGCCCTCGGTTTTGGTGACCCATGATGCAGGCGCTACCGATGCCGCCAATGCAGCGGCGCGGCGAATTTGCGACGAGATCTGGAACCTGCGGGCGCAATGGCAAACACCACTTCCGCTCGCGGCCTGTATCGCGCAGATCAAGGCGGGGCTGGCCGCAAATACGCGAGCCGACAAGCCCATTGTCATCGCGGATTATTCCGACAATCCCGGCTCGGGGGCCTATAGCGATTGTACCGCCCTGATCGCGGCCTTGCTGGAGGCGGGGGTCAAGAATGCGGCGGCTGGCGCGCTTCTGGATCCCGGCGCGGTCGCCACCTTGGCGCAGGCGGGGATCGGGGCCGAGGTGTCCCTCGCGATTGGCGGCAAAATCGATGCCAGCGTCGGTGGCGGCCCGTTGCAGGTGACGGGGCAGGTCATGGCGATCAGCGATGGTCGGTTCAAATTCGAGGGGCCGATGTTCACGGGCCTTCCCGGATCGACTGGGCAAAGCGTCTGCCTGCGGGTGGAGGGGCTGGATATTATGATCGTCTCGGACCGGATGCAGATGCTGGATCGCAACATCTTCCGCGTTGTCGGGATCGAACCGATGGAGAAATCCATTCTCGCGGTGAAATCGATGCAGCATTTCAAGGGGGCCTTCGCCCCCATCGCCTCGCAGATCATTGTTACGGACGCTGGGGGGCTTTGCTCGCCAGATCTTGCCACGCGCAGCTATAAGCGGGTGCGAAGACCGATCTATCCGCTGGATCCCGTTGAGGCCTGAGGCGGAGGGGATGGCCATCGTCGCAGGCGGCATTTATGCGCATCGTATATGTTCTATGCCGCCGCCTTCTCCCGCAGGGTCACAGGGGGCGGCGGGTCAGCGCCGCTTGCAATATTCCCGCACCTTGCGGACTGCGACGCGGCATAGATGCCGTCGCTAGTTGTATCTTTGCGGGGTCGGCGAGGTGCTTGGGATGGTCTAGGGGTCCGGCGCCGTTGACGCCGGACCCTTTGTGTTAGAGCGGCAGTTCGCTGCGTTGGCCTTCGCGGGTCCATTGTGCGGGATCCAGTACACGGCCTTCGGCCGAGACTGTGCCATCGACGCGGAAGATGACGGTGCCATAATCCGGATCCTCGATGGTGAGGGTGCCATCCGCCGCCTCGGTGACGGTGAGCGGGTGACGGGAAGCAAAGCCTGCGAGATCTTCCGTCGTCCCGAGCCGAACGGCCCAAAGGCCCAGACGCCCTGCAAGCCGCAATTCGTGATGCGCGGAACCGCCCTCCCTCATCAGTTCCAACGGGCCGGAGGCCGAGACGACAAGCGCCCCTTGGCCATGACGCGCCGTTGCCCGATGCTGATCCACCGACCATTCATCGAAGATCTGCGTGGGGAACCAAGCATGGGTGAAATCGGGTTGCGGGGCGACGCCATCAAAGCGCACGACTGCCAGATCGCGGTATTGTTGCACCCGCGGCACGCTGGCCGATCCGCCCCAGAATGAGGGCCGCCCAAAGCCCGATTGCACAATCTCGCCCGGATGGTTGATGAAGAGCTGCGCGGCAGGTTCAAGCCCGATCCGCGCCTGAATGACCGTTTCCTGATAGCCCCAATCTTTCCAACGGTAGAGCGCGGCACTGCCCATCGCGGTCTGCGCGGTTTTGTAATGATACAGGCGGCAGAAGGCATTTTCGCCCTGCCAGAAGGTCCATTCCTGCGCGGCATCGGTGCGGGTCCAATTGGCGATATCGGTCAAATCGGGGAGATCCAGCCCGTAATCGCGCAGCGCTAAAGCGATCTGCGCGAGGCAATTCGCGTGGGCGCCGAAATTGCCCTGCCCCCAGAGCAGCCGCGCGAGGCCCGTCAGCTCCAACGTATCGGCCACGCAGAGCGAATGCTCATAGCTGCGGCCCTGCGCGCCCGTGATCACGCCGTGATGGGCGGAATGTGCCACCATGGTGATGAGCCGGACAATCGCCGCTTTCGCCCGTGCGCGGATATCCGCATCATGTGCCAGCGCGTAGAGAGCCGTCAAACCCTTCAGGTCAATCGGGAAATAGGTGCCTGAGTTGAACTCTGCCATCTCCGATGTCTCGAAGTGGTCGAACCAGCTCATCAGGCGCTCATAGCCCACGCGGCTCTGCGCCGCGCCATCGCGATCCGCGCGGCGGAACCGCGCATCGGGCAGCAGATTGCCCGCAAGATAGGCCGAGGTGTGGAACAAGAGCGCGTGGTTTTCCGAGAAATACCACTGCACATCATTGCCCGGCTCATCCATCCAATAGCGGAACTCGAGGATCGCGGCATCAATCCGTGCGATCAAGGCCTGCGGCAAACGGTCAGGATAGACGATCCGCGTCCACAGCAACGGCACCAGCGCGAAATCGGCGCAATCGAAGCATTGCTCAATTCCCGGCAGAGCCGTGGTGATGATCTCCACCGCGCGGGCAAGGCTTTCCGGCGTGCCGACCGCGGCACAGGCCAAGGCCGTCTCGGTATCGGTTTCGGCATGCTGCGCGAGCCATTGCAGCGTTTCCTCGATCCGCTGCGCGGGATCTTGAGCCGCAGGGCCCGTGGCCGAGCGCCAGCTGACCTCCGCGCCGAGGCGCGCTGAGGTGGTGAAGCCGCCGCAGGTGAAGGTGAAATCGAAATAACGGTAATCGGCAGGGAAATCTGCCGAGGCCGCAAGCCGGACGCGCTGCGCCCCTGCTTCAATCTCGAATTCGATCTGATCGTGATCATGGGACATGAAATGCCCCGCGACACGGATCGTGCCCGTCACCCGCTCAGGGAAGGGCGTAGGCAGGCAGAGCCAGATGTCTTGGGCGTCATAATGCTTGCGATCAAGATGCATCGCATCCACCGTTTGCTCGACACGGGTGACCAAGGCAGGCTCCGCAGGGAAGCAATGCGCGGCACGGGCTTCCGGCCCGTCGATCCATGTCAGCGCAATGCGGATCACCGCGTCGCGCTCGCACAGATCCTCGAACTGGATCGCAATCTCGTTATGGCCCTGCACCAGATCCGCCTCGAAGGTGATCTCGTCCAGCGCGTTGCGCGTTGCGGGCGAGAGCCACGCCACCGCGACGCCGTTCACATAGGCGCGGGCCGCCCCGCAAATGCCGAGCTTTAGCTGCGCCTTGCCGGCTTGTTTCGCCTCAATCGCAGTGCGGGCCCAGCCCTGAATTTTCGTCGCGCGAAACCAGAAGCCCGACAGATCAAGGAATGGCGACCCTGCGGGCAAGACATTGCGCGCGCCTGCCCAATCGGGGGCCTGAGCGGTGTCAATCGGCTTGCCACGCTGCTCGGCGATATAGGCCGTGCGGCAGGGGTAGGTGTGCGGAATGAAGTTCTTTTCCTTGGTGAGGAAGAAGGTTGAATCCATCTTCCCCTCCATCGGCATATCCGCGACATTATACTCCGCCGCCTGCAGCGGGGTGACTTGCCAGTATGGAAGGGGGGTGCCAGTTTGCAGCATGGTTAGCGCAGCTCCGAAATTGCGACAGGGCTCACATCATTGTAGGCTTGGTTCTCGCCGGTCATCCCCCAGACGAAGGCATAGGGGCCTGTGCCCGCCCCCATATGGATCGACCACGCAGGCGACATGATAATATCGTTATCCGCGACAACGAGGTGACGGGTATTGTCCGGCCGCCCCATGAAATGCATCACGCGATCTTCCGCCGCGAGGTCGAAGTAGCAATAGGCCTCCATCCGGCGCTCGTGCAGATGCGGCGGCATCGTGTTCCAGATCGAGCCGCGATCCGGATCGGTGATCCCCATCAGCAGCAGGCAAGACGGCGCGACTTCGGGGTGGATATACATCGCCAGCGAGCGCTTGTTGCTTTTCGCGGCGTCGCCCAGCTCGATCACCTTGGATTGGGCGCGGGTGATCAGGCGGGTCGGGATATCCGCCCCTGCGGGCACCGAATTCATGTAGAAATGCGGCGGGGTGTCTGCGGCATCGGCCCCCATCGTGACGCTTTTCGTGCCGCGCCCGATATAGAGCACGTCGCGATTGCCGAGCGCATGGCGGGTGCCATCCACCTCGATCCAGCCTGCGCCGCCGAGATTGGCGATCCCCATTTCGCGGGCGTCAAAGAAGAACGGGGTGCCGACATCGGCCCCGTCGCCGAAGGACAAGGGCGTATCGGTGGGCACAGCGCCGCCCACGATCATCCGATCAAAATGCGTATAGGCAAAGTTAATCTGCCCCGGCAGGAACATCGCCTCGACCATGAACGCATCGCGCAGCTTTGCTGTCGTCATCCCGTCGATCTGATCTGGCCCCGCGCCATATTTTTGCAGCATTCCCATCGGAAACCTCATTCTCGCATCTGTGCGAGCCGCGCGGATTGGATCACGCGGGCTCGTCAATCCTCGGGCTGAGCTGACAACGCAAGTACGAGCGATGGCCGTCGCTTGCCGCGTGGCCTCCGTAGTTTTCCGGCGCTGTCGGGCAAAGCCCCTCCCATGAGGACGGATCTCCACCCGCCTTCATATTTCCAGCATTCACATTAGGAAAATCATTGTGCAACATGTAAATTTTTTGCACTATGGGCGCAGCAACGATAGGAGCCAACATGGCAGCATCAGGCCGCACACGGATCAGCGATATTGCCCAAAAGCTCGGGATTTCGACGGCAACCGTTTCCCGCGCGTTGAGTGGAAATGGCTATGTCCGCGAGAATCTCGCGACCCGTATCCGCTCCGCCGCGATCGAGATGAACTATGCGCTGCCCTGCGCCACATCGGGCCAACGCGCGCTGCTGGTCTCCTCGCAAGATGCGATGATTGATTTCAAACGCAACCAGTTCACCATGTATGTTCTGGAGGGGCTGCGCGAGCGCGCGGACAGTCAGGAAATCACACTCGAGCCACATATTTTCCAATCGGATCATGGGTTTGAGGCGCTGCGCGAAGCGGCAGAGAGCGACGATGTGATCGGGCTTTTGCTGGTGTCGGTTGAGGATGCGACGCTGGATTTCGTGCGCGGCTTGAATGTGCCGACGGTTTTGGTGAATGGCGATGATCCGCAGATGCATCTGAGCTCCGTGACGCCCTGCAACAGATCGGCGGCGACGCTGGCGACGCGCTATCTGATGGATTTGGGCCATGAGCGGATCTTGTTCCTCAATCGTCCGGGCCGTCGCACCATCACCCGCAGGCTTGAAGGGTGGCGCGATGCTTTGGGCGCGATCTATGATCCCTCCTTGGTCATCGACGTCAAGGATTGGACTGCTGAGGCGGCCCATGAGCGCGTCACTGAAGTGATCAAAAGCGGGCTGGAGTTCACTGCGATTGTCGCGGCGGGGGATATTTTGGCGGCAGGGGCGATCACCGCGCTGCAAGAGGCCAAGCTGAGCGTTCCGGCGGATGTCTCTGTCGTTGGCATCGACGGGCTTCCGCAGGGGCAATATATGTCGCCCGCGCTCACCTCGATCCGAATTCCAATGCAGGCGGTGGGCGCGCTGTCGCTGGATCTTCTGATCGAGACCGCACGGCTGCGGACGGCGGAAGTAAATATGCCAGCCCGACGGATCGAGCTGGCCTGTGAGTTGGTGAAACGCGCCAGCACAGGGCCGCGCGTGGATTGAGCACCAATCAGCGGGCCATCCAGCCGCCATCGACATTCAGCACCGCGCCGGAAATGTAATCCGATGCAGGGGCCGCGAGGAAAACGGCGGTTTCCGCAATATCTTCAGGCTTGCCCCAACGCCCCGCGGGAATCCGATCAAGGATCGCCTTCGAACGCTCGGGATCCTCGCGCAGGGCTTGGGTGTTATTGGTCGCGATATACCCGGGCGCGATGGCATTTACGGTGATGCCCTTGGCGGTCCATTCATTCGCCAAGATCTTGGTCAGCCCTGCGACGGCATGTTTCGAAGCCGTGTAAGAGGGCACGCGGATGCCGCCTTGGAACGAGAGCAGCGAGGCGATATTGACGATTTTCCCCGTGCCGCCGCGCGCGAAGACCTGCCGCGCGAAGGCTTGGCAGGTGAAGAACACGGCCTTTGCGTTGATATCCATCACCGCGTCCCAATCCTCTTCGGAAAACTCCACGGAATCCTCGCGCCGGATGATGCCGGCGTTATTGACGAGAATATCGATCTCCTGTGCGTCAAACAGCGCAGCGCCGGCTTTAGGATCGGAAAAATCAACGAGCACCTCGCTGGCCTTTCCGCCTGCTGCGGTGATCGCCTCGACGGTCTCCGCGCTGCTGCGGCGTCCGGCGCAGATCACAAACGCGCCCGCGCGCGCCATGGCCTCTGCGATAGCTTGCCCAATTCCGGTATTTGCGCCCGTCACCAGCGCGCAGCGCCCGCTCAAATCGAATGCGTTCATTAGCTTTCTCCTCGTCTTGGGCAGCGCTGTCCTGCGCCGCCCCTTATCATCACATCAGCCCGAGCAAGCGCGGCAACCCCAGCGTGAGCCACGGCACATAGGTCACCAGCATCAAAGCGATGCTCGTGGCAAAGAAGAACGGCAGGATCGGGCGCACCACTTGCTCGATCCGCAGGTTTGCCACCGCGCAGCCTACAAACAGCACGCTACCCACGGGCGGCGTCATCGAGCCGACGCCGAGGTTGAAGATCATCACAATCCCGAGGTGAACCGGGTCCATCCCGATGGAAACCGCAATCGGCAGGAAGATCGGGGTGAAGATCAGAACCGCAGGCGTCAGATCCATGAAGAAGCCGATGACGAGCAGGCTCAGGTTCATGATTAGCAGGATCACCAGCGGGTTCTCAAACGTCAGGATGCCCTCGGCAATCACATCAGGAATGCCTGCGATGGTCATGACATAGGACATAATCCCAGAGGCGGCGATCAGGAACAGGATCGAGCAGCTTGTAATCGCAGCACTTTTCAGCGCGCCGATATATTCGCGCCAAGTCGCCATCCGGTAGAGGAGCGAGAGCGCGAAGGAATAGAACACGGCGACGGCGGCGCCTTCGGTCGCGGTAAACGCGCCAATTGCGATCCCGCCGATCACCAGTACCACCATCAGCAACGACGGGAGTGCCTGCCAAACGGTGTGAATGATTTCCGGCATAGTCGCGCGCCGCTCACTGCGGTAGCCACGGCGCATCGCGATGATGCTGACGGCGATCATCACCGATAGACCCATCAGCAAGCCAGGAATATAGCCGGCCATGAACAGGGCGGAAATCGAGGTGCCGCCTGAGACCAGCGAGAATAGGATCAACGGGCCAGACGGCGGAATCAGGATCCCTGTCGGGGCGGAGGCGATGTTGACCGCCGCCGAGAACCGCGGATCATAGCCTTCTTTGAGTTGCAGCGGCCCCATCACCCCGCCGACCGCTGCCGCGGCCGCGATGGACGAGCCCGAGATTGAACCGAACAGCATATTGGCGATGACATTGGTATGGGCCAGCGCGCCCGGCATCCGCCCGCCCATAAGCTTGGCGAGGTTGATCAGCCGGATCGCGATCCCGCCCTTGTTCATGATATTGCCTGCCAGCACGAAGAACGGGATTGCCAGCAGGGTGAAGCTGTCGATGCCCGAGAACATCTTCTGCGCGCCAACGAAATGTACGACATCGCTCGGGAGATAGGCCAGGCCGACGAGGATGGAGGAGACCCCGATTGCAACGGAAATCGGCGTGCCGATGGTGAGAAGCCCGAAGAACAGCACGAAGAGGACAACTGCCGCCCCTGCGGGATCCTGCATATAATTGATCATGAATTCCATATCAGAGCGCCTCCTCGGACTCTGCGACGGGGCTGATACGGCCCGAAGCGATGAGCACGCAATTCACCAATTGCAGCGCGATGATCAGCGCCGCCGAAACCGGCACTGCGAGATAGATCAGGCCCATCGGCACCTGCATGATCGGGGAGAATTGCGTCATCGCGGATTGGCTCGCCTGCCAGCCGCCGATCAGCATCGTCAGGCTCGCGAAGGCGATGGTGATCAGCCCGTTGAAGACCGCGATCACTCGCTGCAGCCACGCGGGGCAAAGGTAGACGACGAGTTCCAGTGAGAGATGCTTGCGCGTGCCGAAGCAATAAGCAGTGCCGAGCAGCGCCATCCATATCATCGTGAATCGCAGGGTCTCTTCGGTGAACAGGGCGGGCGTGGCCAAGACATAGCGGGTGAACACCTGCCAAAGCATTAGGCACACCATCCCCACCAGTAGCACGGAGATCAGCGCCAGCAGCGCCCGCTCCAATATGCGTTTCAGTTTCAACACTTCCTCGTCTCCTCCGCCGAAGTCACGTTTTGCCGCACAGCGATGGCGATGCTCTGCATCCAGCCAAAGGCGCCTCCCGCGCCGCGATCGGGCGATGTTTGCTGTGTGGAAGGCGTTTGTGCAATATGAAAAATATATACACATTCAGTTACAAGCATCGTTCAGGATCCGACGCACTGTCATGTGTATTTGCGTGGCTTATCTTTACAGAAGCCTCTCAAAATTAAAGTATTATCTGTCAGATAGATAGGCGGATCTTTTTTGAACAGATCTCCCTCTTCAGAGATATGAATAAATTTTACATGTAGAAAATTAATTTTCACATGGCATCTTGCGACGACATGCAGCGGAGGAGGATCCCTGCACATCGTTTCGCACGCCGCTAAAGTCCGGCATGCCATCTAGGGAGGACTACATGAAGTTTCGTATTTTTGCCTGCGCCCTTTCCGCCGCAGTTGCCCTCACGGCGGGGACCGCCAGCGCCAATGTCCGTCTGCGCTTGGCGAACTCGCTCTCAGATGATCACCCGACCAGCCAAGCGCTGAAATCCTTCGCCGATGAAGTCGCTGAGCGCACCGATGGCGAGGTCACGATTCGGCTGTTTCTGAACGGCGTTCTGGGCAGCGAGGGCGAGACGCTCGAGCAGCTCAAGAACGGCGCGCTAGATATGACCCGCGTGAGCGCTGGCAATCTGGAGAATTTCGATCCGATCTTCAAAGCCTTCACCCTGCCCTACATCTTCAAGGGTGAAGATCATTTCTACCGTGTGATGACCGGACCGATTGCGGATGAAGTCTATGAAGCGACGCGCGACAGTGGCTTTACCGGCCTGACCTTCTTCGACAGCGGCGCGCGCTCGTTCTACACAAAGAGCAAGCCGATTGAGACGCCCGCCGATCTTCAGGGTCAGAAAATCCGTGTTCTGAACTCGAACAGCTCGATCCGCATGGTGGAGATGATGGGCGGCACGCCGACCCCGATGCCCTATGCCGAAATCTACACCGGCTTGCAGCAAGGTGTGATTGACGGCGCGGAAAACAACATCACCGCGCTGACCATCGGCCGCCATGGCGAAGTCGCGAAATTTTACAGCCAAGACGAGCACCTGCGGATCCCCGATTTCCTCGTGATCTCGAATGCGGCGGAAGAGAAGCTGACCGACGAGCAGAAGGTGATCGTCAAAGAGGCCGCCGTGCACGCGACGGAAGCTTTCCGTGAGATCTGGGCCACCGCTGTCGCCGATGCGACCACGCAGGCCGAGGCCATGGGCGTTACCTTCGTGACCCCCGATCAGGCGCCGTTCCGCGAGAAGGTGAAGCCGCTTCTCGATGAGTATAGCGAAAGCCCCGAATTCGGCACCTTGCTCGGCCAGATTCTGCAAACCGAGTAATCGACCCTGACTGCCATTCCCAAGACAAGACAGCGAGACCCCAGAATGACCACCGATACACTCAGCCTCAAGGGCGAGCTTCAGCAGAATATTGCCAAAATCGTGGCAGGGCTTCGCGGCCTGCGCGCTGATGGTCGCTTTGACGAGCCGAACCTTGATGGCACGGCGGGGGATTACGTCAGCTTTGATAGCTGGGAATGGCCGCAAGGGGTTGGGCTTTACGGCATTGCCCAACTCTGGCTGCAAACGGGAGATGAGGGCGCACGCGCCCTCCTCGAGGATTGGTATAATAAGCAATTTGCCAAAGGCTTGCCGACCCTCAACGTGAACACCACCGCGCCGATGCTCGCTCTCTCCCTGCTTTGGAAAGAAACCCGCGATCCCAAATGGGGCGCGGCCTTGCAAGACTGGGCCGAGCGGGTCTTGGCGGAGGCACCACGCACGGCATCGGGGGGCTTCCAGCACGATGTTTCTGACAAGGTCAACGATGGCGAGATGTGGGATGATACCCTGTTCATGCTCGCGCTGTTCCTTGCGAGCTATGGCCAAACTTCGGGCCAAAAAGAGCTTGTCGATGAGGCGAGCTTCCAGTTCCTCATCCATACGCATTACCTGTGCGAGCGCGAAACTGGCCTGTGGTTCCATGGCTGGACCTTCGATGGCAATCACAACTTTGCCCGTGCACGTTGGGCGCGGGGCAATTCGTGGATCTCTGCGGGGATTTTGGATCTGCTCGATCTCGCAGATCTTGCGCCCTCGGATCGGCGCTTCCTGCTTTGGGTGGTGCGCGCCCAGCTTGATACCTTACTCGGCTATCAGACCGAGAGCGGCGCGTGGCGCACTTTGGTGGATGACGAAACTTCTTATGAGGAAATCTCGGCCACAGCCGCCATCGGCTACGCGCTGCTCAAAGGGCATCGCCTCGGTCTTGGTGACGAGCGTTGGAAGGTCGGCGGACTTAAAGCGCTCGGCGCGGTCCAGCGGCATATCGGGGCGGATGGTATGGTCGAGCAAGTGTCTTATGGCACGCGTATGGGGCATGATTTGCAATTCTACCGTGATATTCCGATTCATCCGACAGGCTATGGTCAGTCGATGGCTCTGCTGTGCCTCGTTGAGGCCTTGCAGCACGTCACGGAAGGCGCGTGAGGCCGCAGGCCGCATAGCGTTCCTACAAGCGATGGCCAGATCGCGGCGACACCGCGATTTGAGGACAGCCGTCGGACCAGAGCCTTACCGCGTCACTGCGCGGTAGAGCTCTGGTTGCACCATTTCAATCACGGGGGGGCTCTTGGCCTCCAGCAGGGCAAAGGCGCGCTGCACCAGCATTTTATGCCTTTGGCGCATCATATGCACCGGAAACCGCAGCAATTGCCCCAGTGGTTCATAGTCGAAACACCCGATGGCACAGGCGTCTAACTCCTCCTCTGGTAGGGTCGCGAGGAAGCGGAGCGCGCCCTCAAACACTGAATCCGAGTTGATAAACAGCCCGCGCGGAAGGCCACCCAGCCGATGATAGAGCGCGGTAATGGTTTGGGTCGCCACATCCAGATCGTAGGTCGAGGCGAGGATCTGTTCGGGCTCGACGCGGCCGACATGCGCATACATCGCATCGCGGAACCCTTCGATCCGGTTCGCGGTCGAGGGCAGCGATTGGTCGCCGCCGAGGAAATACACGGTGTCGCGCGGGCCAGTGCCCACTGGGCCCATCGAGGCCAGAATCTCGCGTGTGAGAATAGCGGCCCCGTTGCGGCTATCGGTCACGACCGAAGGAGCTAGCGCGCAGGGTTGATCGACGAAAACATGTGCAACGCCAGCCGCTTGGCACTGCAAACTCAGCGCATCCGGCGCGACGGAACCGACGAAGAAAATCGCATCAATCGACCATGACATGAGATCCGCCACTGTGGCGCGCTCTTCTTCGGGGTTCCGCGCGGTGGAGATGATCACAGGGCATTGGCCCCGCGCACGCACTTCGCGCGAGAAGGTCTGGGCAATGCTGGAGAAGAAGCGATTATATTCTGGCACCAACAGCGCCACCAAGCCCGAGCGCGAGGTCCGCAGGGCGCGCGCTTGCAGATTCGCCGAATAGCCGTAGTCGCGGGCCACTTCGATGATCTTTTCGGCGGTGGCCGCGCTAATCCGGCGCTTTTTCCACGTCCCATTCAGCGCCGCGCTCACCGTCGAGGGCGAGGCCCCGACGCGGGTGGCGATATCGTAAATCGTCTTTTTCTGGTTTTCTGTCATATAGATAGCAAACTCGGCAAGGCCATTGGAAAGGGATTTTCAAAGCTCTCTTGACACTGTGCCCGCATTGGGTGTTAATTTGCAACATCGATTGTGCACGGCATAGTCGCATAAAACCACATTCTCCGAGGAGGGCATGTGGTTTTTTTAGCCAGAGTTGCGCAATCGGTTGTGCATCGTTGGAGACCGGGTTTGAGCATGCGGGATAAACCCGTATGGAGGGAGGAAGTGATGAAGAAACTGACAGGATTTGTCAGCGCTTTGGCGCTGAGCGTAGGTTTTGCCACTGTGGCGACTGCTGAAACCACGATGGGCGTTGTCGTCAAGATTGGCGGCATCCCGTGGTTCAACGCGATGGAAGACGGGATCGCGCGCCGCGCGAAAGAGATCGGCGTCACGGCCGAGATGATCGGGCCAGTCTCTGCAGACCCCGCCTTGCAGGTGCAGGCGATTGAAGATCTAATCGCCAAGGGTGTCGATGTGATCGGCGTTGTGCCGAATGATGAGGCGGCGCTGGAGCCTGTGCTGAAAAAGGCGCGGGATGCTGGGATCATCGTAATCTCGCATGAAGGGCCGGGCCTGCAAAACGTCGATTGGAACTTCGAGCTCGCCTCCGCCTCGGGCTTTGGCGAAGCGCATGCCAAGCTGTTCTCCGAGATGACTCCGGAGGCTGGCAAATACGCGGTTTATGTCGGCTCGCTGACGGTTCCGCTGCACAATGCTTGGGCCGATGCCGCGATTGCGTGGCTGGAAGAAAACCGCCCCGATATCCAGATCGTTGGCGATCGCTACGGCGTGGCGGAAAACGTCGATGACAGCCGCTCGACCGCGCTGGATCTGATCGCGGCGAATGATGATCTCAAAGGCTTCTTGGCCTTCGGCAGCCAAGGCCCGATCGGCGCAGGCCGCGCGGTGGAAGAGCGTCGCAAAACGGGCGAGATCCATGTCCTCGGGCCGTTTTCGCCCGGCCAAGGCCGCAAGATGATCCATTCCGGCGTGCTCACGGGCGGCTTTATGTGGAACCCTGCACAGGCGGGCGAGGTGTTCGTCACCTTGGGCGACATTCTTGCCAAGGGCGAAAAAATCGAAGCGGGCATGGATATTCCGGGCCTCGGCGTGGTTGAGCCTGATTTCGAGAACAAGGATATCATCACCGATAACCTGCTCGAAATTAACAAAGACACCGTCGACGAGCTGGCCGACAAAGGCCTCTAAATTCCTCCCCTACTGCGGGCGGGTTCTTGTAAAAGGCCTGCCCGCTTTTTTCCAATAGGAGTGATCCGATATGACTGCCTCGGCAGAACAGTTCGCGCTGCGCCTTCATAAGGTGTCCAAGGCCTTTGGCGGCGTGCAGGCGTTGAACGCGGTCGATTTTGAGGTCCGTGCGGGTGAAGTGCATTGCCTTGCGGGGGAAAACGGCTGCGGGAAATCGACGCTGATCAAAGTGGTGACAGGCGTGCACCAACCCGAGAGCGCGGAGCTGATCGAGCTGTTCGGCACTGCAGTGGATCGGATCAATCCGGTGATGGCGCGGCAGATGGGGGTTTCTGTCATCTGGCAGGATCTGGCGCTGTTCCCGCATATGAGTGTGGCCGAGAATATCGCTTTTGATGATCTGGTCGGCCTGCGTCCGCGCTCGGTGAAATATGGCGAGATGATCGCGCGATCAGCAGAGGTGCTAGAGCGGCTTGGGGTCACGATGGATCTCTCCGCACCGCTCAACGATCTGCCGATTGCCCAGCGTCAGGTGGTGGCGATTGCCCGCGCGCTGATGAATGACGCGAAACTGATCTTTATGGATGAGCCGACCGCGTCGCTGACCCAATCGGAGACGGATCGTCTGCTCGATATCGTGCGCAAACTCTCGGCCGATGGGGTGGCGATTGTGTTTGTCAGCCACCGCTTGGCGGAGGTGCTGGATATTGCCGAGCGCGTCACCGTGGTGCGCGATGGCAATCTCGTCGGGGTCTATCCGACCGCAGGCATGACGCAGGCACGCTTGGGCGAGTTGATGACGGGCCATCTGATCGAGAACGCCGTCGTGGCGCGGGATCTGCCCGATGCGCCGGTGGTGTTTGAGGCGCGAGATCTGAGCCGCCACGGCGAGTTTTCCGATGTCTCCTTGCAAATTCACGCGGGCGAGGTGCTGGGCCTCACAGGGTTGATCGGGGCAGGGCGCACCGAGTTGGCGCATGTGATGATGGGGATGCGCAAAGCGGATGCGGGCGCGATGACCCTCAACGGCGCGCCCTATCAGCCCGCCAGTATCCGCAAGGCGATCGCGCAGGGCATGGCCTATGTCTCCGAGGATCGTCTCTCGCTGGGGTTGCTGCAAAAACAATCGATTGGCGACAATGCGGTGATTTCGGTTCTGCACAAGCTCACCGCCGCGACGGGGCTGATTTCCGAAACCCGCAAGGCGGATCTGATCCGGCACTGGATCCGCGAGCTGGGGGTGAAAATAGGCACGCCGGAAGATGCCATCTCCACCCTTTCGGGCGGCAACCAACAAAAGGTCGTTCTGGCGAAATGGCTCGCGACCGATCCCAAGCTGCTGATCCTCGATAGCCCGACAGTCGGCGTCGATGTCGGCGCGCGGGCGGGGATTTTCCGCATCATTCGCGCGCTGGCCGATGAGGGTCTGGCGATTTTGCTAATCTCTGACGAGGTGACGGAAGTCATGTTCCATTCTGACCGCATCCTACAGATGGCCGATGGCCGGATCGTGGAGGAATTCGATCCGCGCAAGATCACTGTCCCCCAATTGGAGGAGCGGATCTATGCGTAACATCCTGCGCGGTTATACAATTGAAGCGCGGCTGATGGTCGTTCTGGCGGCAATCTGCGTGGCGCTCAGCCTCGCCGCCCCGCAATTCGCGACATTGCCCAACCTCACCTCGCTGCTCAACAACAGCGCGGTGAACCTGATCTGGGCGGTGGGGCTTCTGGTCGTGCTGATCGCGGGCGGGATTGATATCTCCTTCGCGGTGGCCTCTTCCGTGGTGCAATATCTCGCCGTCAAACTGCTGATGGCGGTGGGCGGCGGCAATTGGGTCTTGGGCTTTTTGTTCTGCGGCTCACTGGGGATCTTGCTGGGCCTGCTGAACGCTTGGCTGATCCACGGGTTCCGCATCATCTCGATCGTGGTGACCATTGCCACCTTCAACGCCTTCTTCGGCCTGCTGATGTTCTTCTCGGGCGGGCGCAATATCTACAACCTCCCCGATTGGTGGACGGCGCGGGTATTCCTGTTCGAGTATGAGAATGCGCAAGGCGTGTGGTCGGAATTGAATCTCGCGGTGGGGGTGATGGTGGTCTGCGTGCTGGCGACATGGATCTTGATCCGCCGCACCAATATTGGCCGCCAGCTCTACGCCTTTGGCGATAACCCAGAGGGCGCACGGCGGGCCGGCGTGAATATCGCGGTGATGCAGGGCGTGGCCTTTGGCTGGATGGGGCTGATGGCGGGGATCGCGGGCCTGATGCAGGTCAATATCTTCAAAGAAGTGGTGCCAAACGCGCTCTATGGCCGTGAGTTGGATGTGCTGGCAGCGGTGGTGCTGGGCGGTGCGCGGCTTGGCGGCGGCAAGGGCACAATTTTGGGCTGCATCCTCGGCGTGATGTTCGTCGCGATCACCCAGAACGGGCTGAACCTGCTCGGGGTTTCGCCCTTCGCTTTCCAGATGATCATCGGCGCCGCGATCCTGATCGCGATCTCCACCTCGAACATCGATCTCTCGCAGATCCTGCGCAGCAAGGAGGCCCGCTGATGCCTGCTCTCATGACACGTCTCAGCCGATTGACCTCGGGCAAGCACGGCGAGAACACAGGGCTTGTGCTGATGCTGGCCGTCTTGGTGCTCGGCTTCTCGCTTGCCTCACCGCGCTTTCTGACAGGGGCGAACCTCGGCTCAATGGGCTTTCAATTGCCGCTCTTGGGACTGTTGACGCTGGCGATGCTCGCGCCGATCCTCTCGGGCGGGCTGAACCTCGCCATTGTCTACACCGCCAATATCTGCGGGCTGACCTTGGCATGGACGATCATGCAATTCGGCGGTGCTGACGCGGGGATCCATATCTTCATCTTGGGCTGTGTCGCTGCGGTGATCGTGGGGGCCTTGGCGGGCGCGATGATGGGGGCCGTGGTGGCCTATGTCGGCGCGCATCCGATCCTTGTGTCGCTGGCGATGATGATCTTCCTGCGCGGCTTGGGGGAGTTCCTCACCCGCGGCGGCGATATCTCGGGCTTCCCCGATTATATGCGCGTGCTGGGGCATGGATCGCTGATGGGCATTCCGGTGCCGCTGATCCTGTTCGGGGTGATCGCGCTGGCGTGGCACGTACTTTTGCGCCGCACGCCGCACGGGTTCTCTGTCTATATGACAGGCTCGAACATGCGCGCGGCGGAATATGCGGGGCTAAATGCCAAGCGCACGCTGGTGTTGATATATGCGCTCTCGGGGGTGCTCTGCGCGATTGCGGGCATCTTGATGGCGGCGCGGTTCAACTCGGTGCGCGTGGGCCACGGCGAGGCGATGCTGCTGATCACCGTGCTCGCGTGTTTCTTGGGCGGCGTAGATCCGTTCGGCGGGCATGGGCGTGTTGTGCCTGTCGTCCTAGCGCTAATCATTCTCCAAGTGCTGTCCTCGGGCCTCAATCTGATCGGCGCAAACCAGCATTTGGCCACCGCTGTCTGGGGCCTGTTCCTGATCGCGGTGATGGTGATGCGCTCCGAACGGCTTCAATCAATTTTCAAACTGTTTCCTCGGAAGGATAAATAATGGAAGGCTTTGGCGTACACACCAGCATGTGGACCATGAACTGGGATCGCGAGGGGGCGGAGCGCGCCGTCGCAGGCGCGAAGGAATATGGCGTTGATTTCATTGAAATTCCAATGCTGCGCCCGGATGAGGTAGATACCGCGCATACGGCGGCTTTGATCGAGAAGAACGATCTGCGCGCGGTGTGCTCGCTTGGGCTTCCGGAGCAATATTGGGCATCCGTCAACCCGGAAGGCGCGATTGATTATCTCAAGCTCGCGATTGACCAAACCAAAGCCTGCGGCGCGGAAGCCCTCTCGGGCGTGACTTTCGGCGGCATCGGCCAGCGCACCGGATCTTGGCCGACAGCGGGCGAATATGACAATGTCGCGCGGGTGTTGGAGGCTTCGGCCGCCTATGCGAAATCGGTCGGGCTGTTGTTCGGGATCGAGCCGGTGAACCGCTACGAGAACCACCTGATCAACACGGGCTGGCAGGCGCGCGACATGATCGAGCGCGTGGGCTCGGATAATATCTTCATCCATCTCGATACCTATCACATGAATATCGAGGAAAAAGGCGCGGCCAATGGCATCATCGATGCCCGCGATTACCTGCGCTACATCCACCTCTCGGAAAGCGATCGCGGCACACCGGGCGAGGGCTGCTGCGATTGGGACGAGATCTTCGCGACCCTTAAAGCGATTGATTTCAAAGGCGGATTGGCGATGGAAAGCTTCATCAACATGCCGCCGGAAATCGGCTTCGGTCTCGCTGTCTGGCGCAAAGTGGCCGATAGCCATGATGAGGTGATGTCGAAGGGCCTGCCGTTCTTGCGCAACAAAGCCCTGCAATATCGGCTGATCTGATGGCGCGCGATGTGACGATGGAGGGCCTTGAGACGGAGGCCCTCCGGCTGCTGGATGGGCCGGATCGTCGCTTCATCGCGATTGCGGGTGCGCCCGGATCGGGCAAAAGCACCACGGCAGAATATCTGCTCGCGCGGATCAATGCCGCGCGGCCAAACGCTGCCGCGATCCTGCCGATGGACGGGTTTCACTACGACGATGCAATCTTGCACGCGCGTGGTCGCCGCCCGTGGAAAGGCGCGCCCGATACGTTCGACGTGGGCGGGTTGGTTTCGACCCTGCGCCGTTTGCAGGCCCGCGATGAAGAGACAGTTGCCGTGCCCGTGTTTGACCGCGATCTGGAACTCTCGCGCGGCTCGGCGCGGCAGATCCACCGCGACACCAAATTGATCCTCGTTGAAGGCAATTATCTGCTGCTGCAAGACGCGCCATGGGATCGTCTCGGGCCACTGTTCGATCTGACGATCATGGTCGATGTGCCCGAGGTGATCTTGGCGCAAAGGCTGCGGGCGCGCTGGGTGTCCTACGCTTTGACCGAGGCGCAAATTCGCGCGAAACTGGATGAAAACGATCTGCCAAATGGCGAAACTGTGCGCGCGCACAGCCGCGCGGCGGATCTTGTGCTGCACCAATAGGAGAGAGTGATGAGCCGCTATTTCGTGGGTGTCGATGTCGGCACAGGGTCGGCGCGCGCAGGCGTGTTCGATGCGCAAGGCGCGATGCACGCGACGGCCAAGCGGGCGATTGCGATGCACCGCTCGGATGCGGCCCACGCGGAGCAATCCTCGGCGCAGATCTGGCAAGCGGTGTGCGAAAGCGTGGCGCAGGCGGTTGCGGAATCCGGTGTCGCGGCTGACGCAATCGACGGTATCGGCTTTGACGCGACCTGTTCTTTGGTGGTGATAGGTGCGGATGGCGGTGTCGGCGATCCGGCGCATCCCGAGCGAGATATTATCGTCTGGCTCGATCACCGCGCGTCAGCGCAGGCCGAGCGGATCAACGCGCAGGGGCATAGCGTGCTCGATCATGTCGGTGGCCGGATCTCGCCGGAGATGCAAACGCCGAAGCTGCTCTGGCTGAAAGAGAAACGCCCAGAGATCTATCACAGCGCGGATCATTTCTTTGATCTCTCGGATTTCCTGACATGGAAGGCGAGCGGCGCGCTCACCCGCTCCACCTGCACTGTGACCTGCAAATGGACCTATCTCGCGCATGAAAACCGCTGGGACGAGAGTTACTTCCGGCAGATTGGCTTGGGGGATCTGGCCGAGGAGGGTTTCGCGCGGATCGGGGCCGAGGTTATGCCCGCAGGCACGGCTTTGGCCAAGGGGCTGACGGCTGAGGCCGCGCAGGCGATGGGGCTGCGCGTGGGCACGGCGGTGGCAGCGGGGTTGATTGATGCCCATGCGGGCGGCATCGGCACGGTGGGTGCGTCGGGGGGCAGTTCGGGCGGGATCAGCGATGCGCGGCGCACGATGGCCTATGTCTTTGGCACCTCGTCATGCACCATGACCAGCAGCGAGCGCGCCGAGTTCGTTCCCGGTGTTTGGGGGCCATATTATTCGGCGATGGTGCCGGGCCTATGGCTCAACGAGGGCGGGCAATCTGCGGCGGGGGCGGCGATGGATCAACTGGTCGCCTCACATCCCGCCAGCGCCGAGGCCGCAGATCTTGCACGCGCGGCAGGCAAGGGCGTGACGCAATGGCTCGCGGATCGGGCGTTAGAACTGGCCCCGACAGAGACCGTGGAACTGGCGTCTGGCTTGCATGTTGTGCCAGAATATCAGGGCAATCGCGCGCCCTTCGCAGATCCCACGCATCGCGCGGTGATATCGGGGCTTGGGTTGCAACGCGGGGTGGATAGCCTCGTTGCGCTCTATGTCGCGGGGCTTTGTGGGCTGGCCTACGGGCTACGCCAGATCGTCGAGGCGCAGGCAGCGGCGGGCGTCAGCATTGATGCGATTTCCGTGTCGGGCGGGGCAGGCGGGCATCCGCTGTCGTGTCAGATTATCGCGGATGCGACGGGCCTTCCGGTGGAGGTCACGCAGAGCCCAGAGCCTGTCTTGCTTGGGGCGGCAATGCTGGGCGCTGTGGCGGCGGGGACTTTCGATGACCTCACATCTGCGATGCCGCAGATGTCTTGCGTCGCGCATCAGCATCGGCCCGACGCGGCGGCTCAGTCGGCGCACGCTCAGCGCTACGAGGCGTTTTGCTTGTTGCAAAATACCGCGCGGGCGATCCGCTCGGCAGAGGCCTCGTAGGGCTAAGGCGCAAGGGTTAGGCCTTGGCCCTCTTTCGTCATCAATGCACTCTCACCGATCTGTGTGCTGTGAGGCCGCTCTGATCTTCTGACCGATGGCATTTGCGAACAGGGCCAGCGTGTCATGCGCGAAGCCATGGGCTTTTGCGGCGGGGTCTGGATCCGTGCGCAGCGCGTCGACTTGCGCAAGCCATGCGCGCAGAGCCACGCTGCACCTGCCGTTCGGATCAAGCTCCGCGATCAGCTCGGCGAAGGCTTCAGTCGCCCCCGCCATCCGCAACAGGCGCGTGGCCAAGGTCAGCGCATGGATACCGTTTGCGCCCTCATAGATCGCGGTGATCCGCGCGTCGCGGTAGGTTTGCTCAACTCGGTATTCCTTTAAATACCCATATCCGCCAAGAACTTGCATTCCAAGATCGGCAGATTTGATCCCCGCTTCCGTGCCGTAAATTTTACACAGCGGCGTTAGAAATTCGATCAGCGCAGGGCGGGTGCCTGCCTCCAGTTCGACAAGCGTGATATGGCACATCGCGCGGGCGGTCCGGGTGAGGTGTTGCTGCTCCCCCAGCATCCGCGCGACATCCGCGTGATCTTTGAGCACGGCAGGCGTGCCATCCGCCCGCTTGCCCTGTTTGCGCTCGGATGCGTAGCGCTGCGCGATATCGGCGGCGCGCGCGGCATGGGCGACGCCCTGCAGCGCGACATCGAGGCGGGCGTGGTTCATCAGGGTGAACATCGCCTTCAACCCTTCGCCCTCGGCCCCGATCAACTCGGCAGGAGCACCATCAAAGGCAAGCTGGCAGGTTGGCGAGCCATGCAGCCCCATTTTCTCCTCGATCCGCGTCACTCTGATGCCGTCTTGATCGTGGCAGAGGAACAGCGAGAGGCCACGGGTTCCCGCCGCCACTGGCCCCGTGCGTGCCAGCACCAGATGCAGGATGTGATCAGAAAGGTCCTGATCGCCACCGGAGATGAAAATCTTCTCGCCGTCGATCCGCCAGCCTTCATCGGTGCGCGTGGCGCGGGTGCGGATGGCGGAGAGATCAGACCCCGCTCCGGGTTCTGTCAGGCACATCGTGGCCAGCGCCGCACCGGAGGCGAGCGTGGGCATGTGGCGGGCGATTTGATCGGGCGTGCCAAACCGTGCCAGCACGCGTGCGGCCCCGGGCACAAGGCCGGTCACCATTTGCAACGCATGGCAAGCCCCTGAAAAAACTTCCGAAAGTGCGCTGTTCAAGAGCGGGGATAGGCCCATGCCGCCCTGTGCCTCAGGTAGGCTCACCCCGTGCCAGCCCTGCGCGACATAGGCGGCATAGGCCTGTTTGAATCCGTCGGGCATCCGCACGCGCCCGCCCTCAATCCGGCACCCTTGACGATCGCCTTGCGCATCCAATGGCGCGATTTCGCCCTCTGCAAATGCGGCGAAATGGCCCAAGATCTCGCGCGCCATCTCGCTATCCCAATCGGGCAAACGGTCCGCGCCCGCGACATGAATCAGCGAGGCCAAGATATCGTCGACAGGGGCCGAGAACGGGGTCATTCAGACACCCCGAGCAGACGCATCGCATTGTCTTTCAAGATCAGCGGGCGCACCTCGTCGCGGAATGCCGCAGTCTCAAAGGCGGCCAGCCATTTCTCCGGTGAAATCATCGGCCAGTCAGACCCGAAGAGCATCTTTTTCTTCAGGATCGTATTGGCATAACGCACGAGAATTTCAGGGAAATATTTCGGCGACCAGCCCGAGAGGTCGATATAGACATTCGGCTTATGCGTCGCCACGGAAAGGGCCTCCTCCTGCCAAGGGAAGGAAGGATGCGCGAGGATGATCGGCATATCGGGGAAATCGACCGCGAGATCGTCAATATACATCGGGTTGGAATATTTCAGCCGCATCCCGTTGCCGCCCCGCATCCCCGAGCCAACGCCCGTCTGGCCCGTATGGAACAATGCGGGTTTGCCCGTCTCGGCGATGGCCTCGTAGAGGTCGTAGGCCATGCGGTCGTTGGGGTAGAACCCTTGCATCGTCGGGTGGAATTTGAACCCCTGCACCCCGTGATTGGCGACCAGATCGCGGGCCTCGCGCGCGCCGATCTTGCCCTTATGCGGATCAATCGAGGCGAAGGGGATCAGGATATCGTCATTCTTGGCGCAGGCCTCGGCGACCTCGTAATTCGAATAGCGGCGGTAGCCTGTCTCGCGCTCGGCATCGACAGGGAAGATGACGGCGGCGATATTTTGCGCGCGGTAATGCGCGGCGGTCTCGTCGATGGTGGGCGGATGCGCCCATGGCGCGCCGAAATATTTCGCCATCTGCGATTGCAGATCGTCATAGCCGTCATCGGCGTGGCAGCCGCAGCTTTCCTCGGCATGGGTGTGGAAATCAATCGCGCGGACTTTGGAAAAATCGACCATTTTTGCCTCACACCCGGATCAAGGCCGGGTCTTCATTGTCATAGAGCCGCTCGAGAAGATCCGCGCGGCGGGTGATGATTTTGCGGGGGTTGAGCGAGCCTTTGTCGGTCACCTCATTGTCCTTCAGCGAGGGCGGCTCTTTGAGGATCAGCGCGCGGGAAATCCGCTTGGCCGATCCGGTCGCGGCCTTCGCCATATCGCGCAGCCGCTCCTCGATTTGCGCTTGCAAGACCGCGTCGATCACCGCGCCCTCGGAGGTGTTATCGCCCTGCACCTGATCGGGACGGGGGAAGATAAAGAGGCCGATGGCATCGCGATCATGGCCGCAGATCACCACATCTTGCACCAGCCCGCGCAACCCCTCCAGCGCATCAATCCGGAGCTTGCCCGCCTGCACCCACGTGCCCGTCGTCAGTTTGAAATCTTCGGAGACACGGCCATCAAAAACCAACCCGCGGTTGACCTCTTGCGGATCGAGGAACCGCACCGCATCGCCGGTGATGAAATATCCCTCGTCGTCGAAAGCCGCCGCAGATTTGGCGGGATCGTCGAAATAGCCCGGCAGGATATTCGGCCCTTTGACACGGATCTCGCAGCGCATCTCGTCATCGGGGAGGAGTTTCACCTCCACCCCCGGCAGCGGCACACCGATCACGCCAGAGCGCCCGATCGGCTCATGCTGCATCACGCAGGCGGGGGCGGTCTCGGTGAGGCCCCAGCTCGAGATCATCAGCGGGATCCGCCCGCGAGCGTCCAGCGCGTAATCCTCCAGCTTCGTCCAGACCTCTTGTGGCAGTGAGGCGCCCGCGTAGAAGATCATATCGAGATCACGGAAATAGGCCTCGCGCAGCGCGAGATCGCTCTCCATCGCCTGCACCAGCATGGAAAAGCCCACAGGCACGTTGAACGACAGGGTGCCGGGGCGGGAGGTGTTGTTTTCGATGCTGGTGGCAAAGCCCGATTTCGTCGGCTTGCCGTGGTCGATATAAAGCGAGCCGCCATGCGCGAGCATCATGTTCACGTTATGCGATCCGCCGAAGACGTGGTTCCACGGCAACCAATCGAGGATGCGGGGCGGGGCGGATTTCAGGAAGGGCAACACCGAGGACATTTGCGATTGGTTCGCGCACATCATCTTTTGCGTGGTCAAAACCCCCTTCGGATCGGAGGACGATCCCGAGGTGAACAGGATCTTCGCGAGGCTGTCGGGGCCGATGGCCGCATTCGCGGATGCCAGATCGACGCCCGCATCCCCGCGCAGCAGATCGGCAAAAGCGGTAACAGCGCGCGGCGCGCCTGCGGTCCGCACGGCGACGATCTCGACGCGCTCAAGCTGGGGCAGGGCCAAGGCGCTGGCGTAGCGCGCCGCATCATCGACAAAGACCATCGCGGGTTTGACCTTGTCGAGCACATAGATCAGCCGTCCATGGGCCTCGGGGATCAGGGAATATTGTTCGGCCAGCGGCACGGTCGGGATGCCGACATATTGCGCGGCAAACGACAAGAGCGCGTGATCCACGCCATTGCCGCTGAGGATCGCAATCGGCGTCTGCGCCGTGAGGCCCCGCGCGAGGAGGGTGCTGCCGATGGCCTGAACCATCGCCAGAACCTCGCCATATCCATGTTCCCGCCACCCCGCGCCAGAGCGCTCGGCCAGATAGATCCGCTCGGGCGCGGCTTTGGCCCAGTGGTGCAGCCAATGCGATGTGGTCTCGATGATCGGATCCAGCGGCAGGTTCGAGCGCAGGATCACCGCGCCATCCGCGCGGGTTTCGCGCAGCGCGTCATGGGCGAGATAGCCGTCAAACACGGGACGTGTAGCGGCGATATCCTGGCCAAGCGCGGCGTTGGGGGCGTCAGAATATGTCATGGGAGCCTAACTTTGATCGGTTGCACGGCCATTGGCCTCAATTCGGTTGAGCATGTCTTTGAGCGTCGCGCGTTCCTGCGCTGTCAGCGTCGAGAGGAGCTTGTCTTCATGCGCGCCCACGGCAAGCGAAGCCTTTTCCCACAGGCGGCGGCCCTTCAAGGTGGCGCGCAACGCGTAGGATCGGCGGTCGGTTTTGACCTTGTTACGGGTGATGATGTCCGCATTCTCCATCTCATCCACGATCAACACCACGCCGGAGCGCTCAATCGACAGGGCTTGGCCGAGTTGGGTCTGGGTGATGTCGGGGTTCTCTATAATCGTCGCCAGCGCGGAAAACGTCGTCTGGCGCAGGCCGAGATCCGCAATGGTCGCCATCATATCGGCCTGAATGATCAGATAGGACCGCTTCATGTTGTAGCCGATGAACTCCCGCAGCAGGGTATCTTGCAAGGCGGTGCTGTTCGGCGCGTTTGAGGGGGCTGGATGGGTCATCTGGGTCTCCGATAGGGGGCTTACTGGCTCACAATGCCGACGAGCCAATAGCTCAGGGCTGGGAAGCTCACGAGGATCGCGATGCGCAGGAATTCCGCGAGGATGAAGGGAATTGTGCCACGGAAAATTTCAGCGGTCGGGATATCGCGCGCCATTGCGCCGATGACGAACAGGTTCATCCCGACAGGGGGTGTGATCATCCCGATTTCCACCACCACAAGGGTGATGATGCCAAACCACATCGCTTGCTGTTCAGGCAGGAGGCCGAAATCCAGCACCATCACGGTGGGGAAAAACACCGGAACTGTGAGAAGGATCATCGACAGGCTGTCCATCACGCAGCCCATCACCAGATAGAAGGCGATGATCCCGAGCAAGACAACCATCGGCGCGACATCGGCGGCGGCAAACCAATCGGCAACTTCCGTGGGCATACGTGAGAGGGCCAGCGCCACGTTGAACAGATCCGCGCCGAAGATGATCGCGAAGATCATCGCGGAGGAGGCCGCCGTGTCGATCAGGCAATCGACCAGATCGGGAAAGGAGAGCGAGCGCGTCACAAGTCCCGCGATCAGCGTCGCGACAACGCCGACGGAGGCCCCTTCGGCGGGGGTGAAGACGCCACCATAAATGCCCAGCAGCACGCCGCCGAAAATGCCCACGATATACCAGATTTCGCCCAAGGCCTTGATCCGCGCACGTAAGGGTTTGCGGGGCTGGATCGGGGCCTCCTGCGGGAATAGCCGCACATAGACCGCAATCGCTGCCATGAAACCGAGGACAGCCAGCGTGCCCGGAATGGTGGCCGCGAGGAAGAGTTTGACGATGTTTTGTTCGGTCAGCAGCGCATAGATGATCAGCACCACCGAGGGCGGGATCAGGATGCCGAGCGTGCCACCTGCGGCGAGAGAGCCTGCCGAAAGCGCACCGGAATAGCCGTTCTTGCGCATCTCGGGCAGGGCCACACGGGCCATTGTCGAGGCCGTCGCCAAGGACGATCCCGAGATCGAGCCGAACATCGCACAGCCCGCAACCGCAGCCATCGCGAGCCCGCCACGGAAATGGCCGATCCAAGCGTTGGCCGCGCGAAATAGCGCGGCGGAAATGCCCGTGCGCGTGGCTAGATGCCCCATCAGAATAAAGAGCGGCACGATTGCCAACTCGTAGGACATGAATTTATCGACCCAAGCCGTCGAGAGATAGGCCCCGAAGGCCGAGGCGCTGGCGAGGCTGATGTAACCCGCCGCGCCGACAATCCCCATCGCCAGCGCAATCGGGGCACGGGCGAAGATCATCACGAGCAGCGCGCAGACCATCACAATGGCAATCATGGTCGGTTCCATTAAAGCTGCTCCATCTCGGGATTGGTGCCGCGCAAGATCATCGGCGCGCTGCTGATCAGCGCGATGACGGCGGCGAGGCCTGTTGCGAAGGTTGCGATGAGGTAATTCACCCAGATCGGAAACCCGAGCAGCATTGTCTTGTCGCCGTAGTCATAGATTTCCAGCATCCCCTCAAACAATCGCCAGCTCACATAGGCCCAAGCGAGGGCGAAAAGCGCTGTCCACAGGCCGTCGAGGCGGTAGCGTGACGGGAACGGGAGCCAATTCGTGAATAGGTCGACAAGCACATGCCCGCGTTTGAGTTGGCACAGTGGCAAGAACAGGCTCGCGCAGAGCGAGGCGGTAATCTCGACCAGCTCAAAATCGCCACGGATCCCGCCAAGTCCAAGTGTCCTGAGGGCGACGGAGAGGGTGACGGTGAGGGCGGCGGCAAAGATCGCCGCCCCGCCGAGGGCCGCGCAGCCGATGCACAGCCGGACAAGCCAGAGCTGCAGGGGGGGAATCCCCCCCTGTGCCCGCCACATTGCGCGGAATTCTGACATGGATCAGGCCGCGTCGAGGAGGGCGTTTGCCCGCGCCATGATCGCGGCGCCATCAAGACCCGCAGCCTCCAGTTTTTTCTGCCATTCCGCGTGGATCGGATCTGCCAAAGGCCGCCAGCTCTCCACATCTGCGGCGGCGATCTCATTGATCGGGTTGCCTTGCTTGGTCACAACCGCCTCACCGCCCGCCTCGAACGCATCGAAGGACGTCCCCATCCGCTTGGAAAGGGCAGGGCCGGAGGCCGCATCGATGACCGCGCGCAGATCCTCGGGCATCCCCTCGTAGGCGCGCTCGTTCATCAGCAAGGCGAACGTGTTGGTGTAAAGACCGCGCGTCGCGCTGCTGGGAACGGAGGAGAATTTGGTCAGCTCTTGCAGCTTGAACGCTGGCACCACCTCGAACGGCAGGCAGCAGCCATCAATCACGCCGTTTGACAGGCCGACGATCATATCCGTTACCGGGAAAAACACCGGCTCTGCGCCGAGCGCGCCAAGCAACTCCCCGACCGCTTGCCCCGGCGCGCGGATCTTCTTGCCTTTGATATCCTCGCCCGAGGTGATCGGCGCATCCCGCATATGGAGTTTGCCGCCCGCATGGGTGTGGAAGGCGAGGGGTTTCATCCCCTTGTAATCGGCCTCGCCGAATTCGCGCATCAGCGTGTCAAATGCGATGGAGGATGTTTCCGCACTGGCCACCGTCATGAATGGCAGGGCCATGGTTTCGCCCACGAGGAAGCGGTCAGGCGTGTAGACGGGCAGGGTCCATGCGATATCGCAAATCCCTTTGCGCACCTGATCTGCGAGCTGCGGCGGTTTGCCGCCAAGCTGCATCGCGGGGAACATCTGGATCTCGATCCGGCCCTCGGAGGCCTCGGCGATCTCTGCCGCCCAAGGCTCGAATAGGGCTTTTTGGATCGGCGCCATCGCGGGCAGGAAATGGTGCAGGCGCAGCGTCACCTCCGCCGCATGGGCGCGTTTGACCAGCGCGGGCGTCGCAAGCGCGGCCCCCATCGTCGCGAGCATCGAGCGTCTCGTTAGTCCGTTCATCGTCGTACCTCCCAGTTTGACAAATATCCGGCATTTCCTGCCGTATGGTGCGCTTTTAGCTTTCCCGTCTTTGCGGGTTCGGCCCCTCAGCGGAAGGTCGGTTGTCGCTTCTCCAAGAAGGCGCTCAGGCCCTCTTCAGCGTCGCGGCTGGTTTGTGACACGGCGGCGCACAGGCTTTCCACGAACAGCCCATCTTGCTTGGACATATCGGAGATCCGGCTGATCGCCTGAATCATCATGTAATTAGAGAGCGCGGCATTGCCTGCGATATCTGCGGCCAGTTTTTGCGCCAATGCCAGCGCTTCGCCAGTGCCAACTGCGTAATGGGCAAGCCCCAAGGCGCGACCTTCCTCGGCCCCATATTTGCGCCCCGTCAGCATCATCTCGCACATCCGATCCGCGCCAAGGATCCGGCCGATCCGCACCGTGGCCCCGCCGCCCACAAAGATCCCGCGACGGCCCTCGGGGAGTTGGAAGATCGTCGAGGGTTCCGCAATCCGAACATGGGTAGAGGCCGCCAGTTCCAGCCCGCCGCCAATCACCGCGCCAAACATCGCCGAGACAACGGGCAGGCCGGAGAATTGGATCATATCCATCACACGGTGCCAATTGCGCGAATGGCGCATCGTGCCCTCGGCATCCCGCGCGACATGTTCTGACAGATCGAGGCCAGAGCAATAATGCCCCGCCGTGCCTGTCAGGATCACTGCGCGCACGCCCTCGGGCGGATGGGCGAAGAACGCCTCAATCGCCTCCAGCAACGCATCGCACATCGCGTTGCGTTTCTCGGGACGGTTCATCGTCAGGGTTGCAACGCCGCCATCGAGGGAGATTTGCAGGATATCGGACATGGGGATCTCGTTTCTGGCTTAGCGCGGCTGCAGGCGAACCGCGCCGTCGAGGCGGATCACTGTGCCGTTGAGGAAGGGGTTTGTGACGATCTGCTCGACGAGCAGCGCGTATTCTTCGGGCGCGCCGAGGCGGGAGGGGAAGGGGATATTGGCGCTGATCGCGCTTCGGACCTCTTCGGGCAGGGTTTGTGTCATCGCGGTCTCGAACAGGCCCGGCGCAATCGCCATGACGCGAATGCCAAAGCGCGCCAATTCGCGCGCGGCGGGCAGGGTCAGCGAGGCGATGCCGCCCTTTGACGCGGCATAGGCGGCTTGGCCAATCTGGCCATCCTGCCATGCGACGGACGCCGTGTTGATGATCACCCCGCGCGCACCATCGGCCAAGGGTTCCAACGTGCTCATCCCTTGGGCGGCGTGGCTTAAAACGCTGTAGGTGCCGATCAGGTTGATCCGCAAGGTGCGCTCAAACTCGGCAATGGGCAGCCCCCCGTCGCGCGGCAAGATCCGCGCGGCCGTGCCGATGCCCGCGCAATTGACGACGATGCGCGGCGCAGCCCCCAGCGCCTGCGTGGCCGCCGCGAACGCCGCCGCGACCGCCTCGGGATCTCCAACATCCGCGCCAATCCCGATGCCGCCGAATTCCGCCGCTGTTTGCTCTGCGCGCTCGGCGTTCAGATCCAGCACAACGACCCGTGCGCCAAGCCCTGCGAGATGGCGGGCAGTGGCGCGGCCAAGGCCGCTGGCGCCTCCGGTCACAAGGGCTGTTTCAAACGTCAAGGGCATGGGGCCTCCGGCAAGATCAAATGCACTTCGAGGTGCGGTTAATTGTTATGTAGCATAACAATTTAAATTTCGGAATATAAATTAAACTGCATAAATTGCTGCAATGCCGCATAAAATAAGGCTGCGTGTTGAGGCGTTTGATCGCGACACTGCGTGCGTGGCGAAAGGAAGCACCATAGATTTCTGCGCTTGCAGCGGTGGCTGAAGCGCGAATCGCACCGCAGTTGCGCGTTAAGCCTGCTCTGGCGGATTGAACCGCGCGCGATACTCGCTGGGCGGTTGGCCCGTGTGACGACGAAAGGCGCGCGAGAAATAAGCGGGATCGTTAAAGCCCAGCGTATAGCCGACCTCCGCTACGCCCATCCGCGTATAAGCGAGCAGACGGCAGGCCTCATGGAACAGCCGCGCCTCGATATAGCGCGCCGCTGACAGGCCGACGCTCTGCCGCGTGATCCGGTTGAGATGCGTCGGGGTTATCATGAGCGCGGCACTATAGTCTTTCAGCGTCCAGTGATCGCGCAGATGGGTGCGGATTTCCGCGTCGAACCGCTCCATATGCTTATCAATCGACGTGGGCGCCACCGTATCGGGCAGGCCCCGCGCGACATGGCACAAAAGCTGCATCGCACGCGCATGGAGCATCACCGCGCGGTCGCGGGCCTCGCCGTGATGCTCCGCGCTGATGGCGAGGACGGCGTCCCGAACCTCCTCGCTGAGCGGCGCGGTGCCCCAAGCGGAAAGGCGCGTGCGCAGGGCAGAGGTCTCGCCAAAGGCGGCGGGGAATTCGGTGACGGGCAACGTCAGCACAAATCCTTGGGTGCCTTGCGCGAAGGTAAAGCTATGCACCGCCCCGCGCGGCACGCTGAGCACGAAGGGCAGGGCAGGGATTTGGTTGGTCCCATCAATGCGGATCTGCGCCTGTCCGCCCAGTAGCACGAAGATCTGATGCAGGTTTGGATGGCGGTGCGGCGCGATCTGCCAATCATGCAGCGAGGCGCGATCGGTGATCTCTTCGCAATGCAGCAGATCGGGGAAAGCGTCGCTTTCACCGTAGAGCGCATAGGTGGGGATGATTTGGCTCATGTTTCAAAAGTGCCATTCATTTTCCGCCTCGTCCATTAAATTGCGATCAGGATGTTTTATTATCACCATCAGGTTTGGATGCGGAGGATGTCATGAAAACTCAGGTGGCAATTATTGGCGGCGGGCCGTCTGGGCTTTTGCTCTCACAATTGTTGAATCGTGCTGGCATCTCCACGGTTGTTTTGGAACGCAAAAGCCGCGCCTATGTGCTCTCGCGGATCCGCGCGGGCGTGCTGGAACAAGGCATGGTCGATCTGTTGCGGCAGGCGGGGGCGAGCGCGCGGATGGATGCGGAAGGGCATCCGCATCACGGCTGTTATCTCTCGACGGCGCAAGGGATGTTCCGCGTTGATTTCAAGGCGCATTCAGGGGCCGAGGTGATGGTCTACGGGCAAACCGAGGTCACGCGCGATCTCTACGCCGCGCAGAATGCCATCGGGGCCACGATCTTGCATGAGGTGGAGGAGGTCGTGCTGCACGATGTCGAGAGCGGCGCGCCCTTCGTCACCTTCACCCATGAGGGCAAGGCCAAGCGGCTGGAGTGCGATTATATTGCGGGGTGTGACGGGTTCCACGGGGTCAGCCGCCCGACGATTCCCGCAACTGTGCGGCACGAGTATGAGAAGGTTTACCCGTTCGGATGGCTCGGGATTTTGTCGCGCACGAAGCCTGCCTCGGACGAGTTGATCTATGCAAATCATCCGCGCGGCTTTGCGCTTTCTTCGATGCGCAACGATCATCTCTCGCGCTATTACATCCAAGTTCCGCTGACGGATAAGGTGGAGGATTGGACGGATGAGGCGTTTTGGGCAGAGCTGAAGCGCCGTCTGCCGGAAGCGATCGCGGCGCAGATGGAGACTGGCCCCTCGATTGAAAAATCTATCGCGCCGCTGCGCAGTTTCGTGTGCGAGCCGATGCAATTCGGGAAGTTATTCTTGGTGGGCGATGCGGCCCATATCGTGCCGCCAACAGGGGCGAAAGGGCTCAACCTCGCGGCCTCGGATGTGCATTATCTCTTCACCGCGCTGAGTGCTGCCTATCAAGAACGTGATCAAAATTTGCTCACAGCGTATTCGGAAAAGGCCCTCGCGCGGGTCTGGGGAGCGATGCGGTTTAGCTGGTGGATGACGACGATGCTGCACCGTTTCCCGGATCAATCCGAGTTCGATCAAAAGGTGCAAGAGAACGATCTGGCGCAGCTCAATCATATGGCCGCGGCGCAAGAAACGATGGCGCGGAACTATGTAGGCTTGCCGTATTAGCACCCGCAGGCGGTATCGCGGCGGCTTGTGGCGCGCGCCTTTGACGGGCAACTCGGTGCCTGTCAACGCCGCCTGAATGCGCTTCGCGCCGATGCGCGCAGCCATCGGCGAAACGGTTCCGAAGAAAATGAACGTGAGCGAGATTTCGCCAGTTTCACCTCTGCGTGAAAACTTCTGCTTAAGCCGAGGCTTCACGTGGGGTAACAGCGGGGTGACCGGAACAACAAAAAACGAATCCATGACCCCGAGCACTCTCCTAAAGCCTTTCGCCAGCCGCGCGTCGATCTTGCTCGTGCTCCTGCTCTCGTTGACGGCCTGTGGCGGCACCAGCAATATGGGGCAGACCTCGCAGATGAGCTTCGCCTCGGTGGGGACCAGCGGTGGGGTTGATCCCGAGCGCCGCGCCTATGCGGTGGCTCTGGCGAAAGAGATGCGCAGCTACGGCAAGCGCGTCTGGTGTGTCCCCTTCGCGCGCAATGCGTCGGGTGTGGTGATCCAAGGAAATGCGAATACCTGGTGGGCCAAGGCCAAGGGCACCTATGATCGCGATCATGCGCCGAAAGTTGGCGCAGTGATGGCGTTCAGTGCGACACGCAAACTGCCGATGGGCCATGTGGCGATGGTCTCCGAGATCGTCTCCGAACGTGAAATCAAGATCGACCACGCCAATTGGCACCGCAACAAAGTCTCGCTCGGGATGACAGTCGTTGACGTGTCCAAAGCGAACGACTGGAGCCAAGTGCGGGTGGCAAGCTACCCGAACCAACTCGGCCGCGTCTATCCGGTTTCCGGCTTTATTTCGAAGCCCGCACAGATGGCCGCGAAGTAAGCGCAGTCTCCGCGAGGCGCTCTGAAACAGACTATCGCACGTATATTTCAAAGCTGCCCACGATTTAATCGTTCGGGCGGCTTCTTGTTTTTTAATTTTATATCAATGGGTTGAACTGCGTATGCGGCGGCCGATGTGGTGCGAATTGCCGATTATGAGAGCGCGCTTTGCACGCTTCCAGATGGGCGGCAGAGATTTGTTGACAGGCAAAAATATCTATACGTATAGTTTGCATAGTAAGCATGAATAACAAATTGCTACATCAACAACAGGGTAACTCATGATCACTCGTCGCTCATTCCTCAGCAGCACATCGCTCGCTGCCGCTTCTCTCGCTGCCCCCGGCCTCGTGTCGCGCGCGCTCGCCGCCGGCGAAGCGCTGACCATCGGCGTTCCTGTGCCGATCTCTGGCGCATTCGCCGCCAATGGCCAATTCGCAACCCTTGGCGCGAAAATGGCCGCCGAGGAGATAGCCGCCGCGCATGGCATCGAAGTCTCCACGCTCGATCTCGACACCGAAGGCAAGCCCGCAACGGCAGTGCGCAAGGTGCAAGAGGCGCTGACGCAGAACGGCGTGAAGCTGTTCGCAGGCGGGATCCTCTCGTCGGAATCCCTCGCCATGGGCAATGAGGTGGGTCGCGGTGGCGGCGCGTTCATGACAACCGCTGGTGCGGATGAGATCACCGGATCTGATTGCAACAAGGCAACCTTCCGCTGGTCCGTGCCGACCTATGGCGCGATCAACGAGGCCATCCGCCCGATCATCGATGCGCTGCCTGATGCAAAGAAATGGTATACGATCACCCCGCAATATGTGTTCGGTGATGGCCTTTTGAATGCGGCCAAGGATGTGTTCGCCGAGAAGGGCATCGAGCATGTCGGCAACAGCTACCATTCGCTGACCGATAAAGAGTTCAGCGGCTATCTGACCAATGCGATTGCGGCCAAGCCGGATGTGCTCTTGCTACTGAACTTCGGCAGCCAAAGCTCCGATACTTTGCGTCAAGCGGTCAGCTTCGGGCTGAAGCAACGGATGACGATTGTGATCGCATGGGCATCCGGGTTGGAGCAGTTCGAGGCGCTCGGGCCGGATATCTGTGAAGGCGTCTATTTCGGTGCGCAATATTGGCATGGCGCCGATACCGCGCTGAACCGCGAACTGGTCGCCAAGGTGCAAGAGAAGCATGGGGTGAACCCGAACTATTCCTTCGCGGGTTCCTACATCATCAGCAAACTGCTATTGGAAGCGGCCGTCAAAGCGGGCTCGCCCGACGGCGCGGGTGTCACGGCGGCGCTGGAAGGCATGACCTACGAGGGGCTGACGGGCGCGGAGGAAGTACGCGCGGCGGACCATCAGGTGATCAAGGATTACTATCTGCTCAAGGGCAAATCCAAAGCGGATATGGCCGATAAAGACGATTACGCCGAGATCATCAGCTCGGGTAAATCCTTCCTCTCGCCAGAAGATGCTGGCTGCAAAATGGCCGGCTAAGGCCGCTCATCACCCCGCGTGGCAATCGCCGCGCGGGGGTTTTGCACTGGTTCAGGAGAAACCCCGTGATCTACCTCTTTCAGGTTATGAACGGCATCGGTTTGGGGATGCTGTATTTTCTGCTGGCGGTCGGCCTGAGCGTCATTTTTGGCCTCTTGCAGTTCGTCAATTTCGCGCATGGCGCATTCTATTTGCTCGGCGCGTATCTCACCTATGATCTCACGATGCGCGGCTTTGATTTCTGGGTCGCGATGCCGATGGCCACGGTGGCTGTCGCGGGGATTGCGATCCTGATCGAGGCGGTGTTGCTGCACCGGATCTACAAGCTGCCCCATACCTTCCACATTCTGGTGACGGTCGGGATTGCGCTGGTGATCCAAGAGCTTACGATTATCATCTGGGGCCCGTTGGGGGGCTCCGTTCCGGCCCCTGCGAGCCTGCAAGGCATCGTGATGATGGGCGATTTTATCTATCCGCAATACCGCCTGTTCACCATTGCCTTCACTGCCGTGCTGGCGGGGCTGTTGTGGTGGTTGCTGGAGGGTACACGGCTCGGCGCGATTGTTCGGGCGGGCTCTGAATCGCCCTCGAATATGGCGCTGCTCGGTTACAATACGATGCGGATCAACACCTTGGTCTTCGGCTTCGGCGCAGGGCTTGCGGCCCTAGCGGGGGCCTTGGCCGCGCCCATCCGCGGCGTCGAGCCCTTCATGGGGGTTGAGGCGCTGTCCATCGCATTTGTCGTCGTCGTGATTGGCGGTATGGGCAGCTACACGGGTGCGCTGGTCGCGGGCCTGTTGATCGGGGTTGTGCAAAGCGTGATGGCGACCCTCTGGCCTGAGGGGGCGCGGCTGATGATTTATGTCGGTATGGCACTGGTGATCGCGCTGATGCCGCGCGGCCTGTTGGGGAGGGCGTGATCATGGGGCCTCTTGATAAACCGATTGTCCAATTCGGCCTCGTGGTCTTGGTTATCCTGCTTTTGCCGCTGGTCATGCAATCCGGGATTTTGGCCACGGAGATCCTGATCTTCGCGATGGTCGTCGCCGCGTGTAACCTGCTGCTCGGCTATACTGGCCTTCTGTCCTTCGGGCAGGGGATCTTCTTCGGGATCGGCACTTATGTCGCGGGTATCTGCCTGACGCGCTGGTCCATTCCGGTGCCGCTTGTGCTGGGAGGGGCGGCGCTTTTGGGCGCGGTTGTCGCCAGCTTTGTCGGCTGGCTGTCGATCCGGCGGCAGGGCGTTTATTTCGTGATGCTGACGCTCGCTTTCTCGCAGCTTTTCTACTTCCTCGCCTATACGTTCAGCGGCCTCACCGGCGGCGATAATGGACTCTTGGGCGTGCCGCGCCCCAGCCTTGGCGGGCAAGAACTGAATGCGCCTTGGGCCTACTATACCTATGTTGCGCTGTGCTTCCTTGTGATCTTCGCGCTGTTGATCATGGTCACCCAATCGACCTTCGGCCGCACCTTGATCGCGATCCGCGAGAATGAGGGCCGCGCCGCCGCGATCGGTTTCCCGACCAAGCTGTTCAAGATCGAAGCCTTTGCAATCTCGGGCGCGGTCACGGCCTTCGGCGGGGCGCTGCATGCGATGCTGATCGGCGTGGCGCCGCTCTCCAATATCGAATTCCACACCAGTGAGCTGATCCTGATCATGACGATCATCGGCGGCAGTTCCAGCCTGTTCGGCTCGGTTCTCGGGGCTGGGTTCTACCTGATCTTGGCCGATACGCTCTCGTCGATCTGGCCGCGGTGGTTGTTGCTGCTCGGTCTGGTCCTCGTCGCAACGGGGCTGTTCTTGCAGCGCGGGCTTTGGGGGCTGGTGGAGCGTCTCTATGACCTCGCAACGAGCCGCCGTCGTGCCTCCAGCCCGCCGGAAAAAGAGACCCCGCAGGAAGGAGCCTCGAAATGAGCGATATCGCATTGCAGACCCGTGGCCTCGGGGTGAAATATGGCACGTTCCATGCGCTCGCCGAGGTTGATCTCGATATCCGCCGGAACTCAGTGCACTCGATCATCGGGCCAAATGGCGCGGGCAAAACCACGCTGTTCCATGCGCTGACAGGGCGGGTTCCGGCCTCCTCTGGACGGGTGGTGCTCGAGGGCCGCGATATCACGCAGGCTTCCGATGATGATCGGGTGCGCTTGGGGATTGCGCGGTCGTTTCAGGTCACCAGCCTGTTCGCCAATCTCACCTTGCGCGAAAACCTGCGGCTGGCGGCGCAGGGCCGCACCCCGTGGCAGGCTTTGGCCCCGTGGCGGCGCGCCGAGAGCAATCGCGCCGCGCTGGAGGTGGCCGATGAAGTGACCGAGCGTCTTGAACTGGCGCCCGTGTCCGACAGGCTGGCGGGGGAGTTGTCGCACGGCCAACAGCGCAGGCTGGAAGTCGGCATGGCGATGGCTGCGCGCCCGCGCCTGATCCTGCTCGACGAGCCGACATCGGGCATGGGCGTGGATGATATCGACGCGATGAAATCGCTGATCCGCGATCTCGCCCGCGATCATACCGTGCTCTTCATCGAGCATAACATGGGCATCGTGATGAACATTTCCGACACGATCACGGTGATGCGTCTTGGCCGCAAACTGGTGGAGGGCACGCCCGCCGTGATCCGCGAGGATCCCGAAGTGCAGCGCGCTTACTTGGGCAATATGATCACGGGAGATATCGCATGACCCCCGCTTTGCGTTTGCAAGATCTGCATGGTTACTATGGGAAAAGCCATATTTTACAAGGCGTTTCGCTGGAGGTAGGGCAGGGCGAGATCGTCACCTTGCTGGGCCGCAACGGCGCGGGCAAAAGCACCACATTGAAAGCGGCGGTGGGAATAGTCACGCCCGAGCGCGGCGTGGTGGAGCTGGAAGGCCGCGATGTGACGGGGCGTGCGCCCTATCAGATCGCGGCGGCGGGCCTCTCGCTGGTGCCGGAGGATCGCGGGATCTTCCAATTGCTCACGGTCGAGGAAAACCTGCGCATCGCGGTGCGCAAAGGCTCACCTTGGTCGATCCGAGATATCTACAAGATCTTCCCGCGTCTTGAAGAGCGCCGCAGCAATGGCGGCGGGCAACTTTCGGGCGGCGAGCAGCAGATGCTCTCGATCGCGCGGGCGCTGCTCAACGGGCCGAAGGTTTTGATGCTGGATGAGCCCGTCGAGGGGCTCGCGCCGATCATCGTTGAGGAGATCGTCGCCCAGATCCGGCTGATCCGTGATGCGGGTGTGCCGATCCTCTTGGTGGAACAAAACCTCGCCGTGTGCAGCCAGCTTGCGGATCGGCATTACATTCTCGAACTCGGTCAGATCGTCCATGAGGCGAGCGCGGAGCAATTCCGCTCCGATCCCGCGACGATTGACCGCTACCTCGGCGTGAAAGCCTGAGGCCAGAAGACCTTCGGCAGAAAGAAGTGACCATGTCTAATTTGACAATCGACCAGGATCGGCTTTGGGCCAGCCTGATGGAGACGGCACAGATCGGCGGCACGCCGGATGGCGGGATTGCGCGGCTGACCCTGAGCGAGGACGATAAGCGCGTCCGCGATTGGCTCAGCGCCGAATGTGCGGCGCTGGGGATGATGCTGACGGTGGACGAGGCGGGCAACATGTTCGCCCTGCGCGCCGGAAAGCGCGCCGATCTGCCGCCGATTGCGATGGGCAGCCATCTTGATACGCAGCCGACGGGCGGCAAGTTCGACGGGGTTCTGGGCGTGCTGGCAGGGCTGGAAGTGCTGCGCACGCTGGAGGCTGCGGGCTACGTGAGCGAAGCGCCTTTGATGCTGGTAAACTGGACCAATGAGGAAGGCTCGCGGTTCTCGCCCGCAATGCTGGGATCGGGGATCTGGGCGGGGGTTTATACGCCCGACTACGGCGATGCGCGCAGCGATGTCGCGGGTGACACTTTCGGTGCCAGTCTTGATCGCATCGGCTATCGTGGTGCGGCGAAAGCGGGCGCGGTCAAACTCGGCGCGATGTTCGAGCTGCATATCGAGCAAGGCCCGATCCTTGAGGCCGAGGGCGTTCAGATCGGGGTTGTGCAAGGCGTGCAGGGGATGCGCTGGTTCGAACTGGTGCTGCGCGGCACGGCGGCCCATACCGGATCAACGCCAATGAACATGCGCCAGAACGCGCTTCTGGGCATGGCGAAAGTGATCGAGGGGATCGACAAGATTGCCAAATCCCATGCAGATGCGGTTGGCACGATTGGGTTTCTTGAGATCCACCCCAACTCGCATAATGTGATCCCCGGCGAAGTCCGCGCGACGATTGATCTGCGGCATCCCTCCGATGCGGTTCTCGATCAGATGGAGCAGCAAACCCAAGCTCTGGTGCGCGCGGCGGCGGCCGAGATTGGGCTGGAGCATCGCCTCGAGCAGATCTCGCGCACCGCACCCGTGGTGTTTGATGCCGATTGCATTGCCGCTGTGCGCGCAGGGGCGAAGGCGGCAGGGTTTAGCATGCGCGATATCATCTCCGGCGCGGGCCATGACGCGGCGCATACCGCTGCCGTAGTGCCGACAACGATGATCTTTGTGCCCAGTGCAGACGGGCTTAGCCATAATCCGGCGGAATCCACCCTGCCTGAGGAATGCGCGGCAGGCGCGCAGGTTTTGCTGGAGGCGGTGATACACTATGATCGTCAGATGGCTGAGACGCGCTGCGAGGTGACCGCGTGACGCGCCTCGTTCTTGCCCGTGTAAACCACGAGACGAACACCTTCTCGCCAGTGAAAACCCCTCTGAGCGTGTTTAACCCGATCTTCGGCGCGGAAGCTTTGGCCGCCGCCGAAGGCCATCCAACCGCGCTTGGCGCTTTCCATGCGTTCGCGCGCGAAATCGGTGCGCAGATCGAGGTGCCGATCATCGCCCATGCGAACCCGTCGGGCCCTGTCGAGGATGCGGCGTTCGAGGTGATGGTGCAGGCAATTGTGGAGGCCGTGGCCAAGGGCTGCGACGGCATTTTGCTTGATCTGCACGGCGCAATGGTGACACGCAGCCATGATGATGGCGAGGCGGCCTTGCTGGCGCGCGTGCGCACCGCCGCTCCCGAAGTGCCGATTGGCGTCGCCTTGGATCTGCACGGGAATATCAGCCAAGCCTTGCTGGACAATTGCGATGTGATCGTCGGCTTCAAGACCTACCCGCATATCGATATGGTCGAGACGGGCGCGCATGTCACGCGGCTATTTGAACCGCTGCTCTCGGGTGGGGCGCGCCCCGCAATGGCGCTCAATCATCCGCCGATGCTGGCGGCGACGCTAAGGATGAACACCACGACCGATTGCGCGATGACTGATCTGATCGCGATGGCGCGGCAGGCGGAGACGCGGCAAGGCGTGCAGGCGGTGACCGTGTTCGGGGGGTTCCCGCTCGCCGATCTTAAAGAGGCGGGCCTGTCGATTCTGACGGTCGCCGACACGGCGGAGCTCGCGCAACAGGTTGCGGCGGAGCTTGCCAGAGAGGCGTGGGCGCGTCGCGCGGAGTATGTCTATCAGGAAGAACCCTTGGCGCGTTCGGTCGCGCGCGCGGTGGAACTCGCGGATGGCTCCGCCCCGATCCTGATGCTCGATCACGGCGATAACTGCAATTCCGGCGGGTCTTGTGATGTGATGGATGTGCTCGCGGCGCTGCTGGAGGCGGGGCAGAGCGGCATCGTCGTGGGCCCGATTGCCGATCCGCAAACCGTGGCGCAGCTTTTCGCGGCGGGACAGGGGGCCGAAGTTGAGGTTTCCCTTGGCAACAAGATGCGTGCCGAGGGCCTGCCCGCGCCGCAGCCACCGCTGCGCCTGCGCGGTAAGGTCACCGCGCTCTCCGATGGGTGCTACCGCGTCACGGGGCCGATTTACAATGGGCAGATGCTCTCGATGGGCCGCGCTGCAGCGTTTGATATCGGCGCGGCGCAGATCGTGATCTGTGAGGATCCGCATGAGCCGCTCGATCTGGGGGTGTTTACCTCGCTCGGGATCGACGCCATGGCCGCGCGCTTCTGGCATCTTAAATCGCGGATGTATTGCCGTCCTGTCTTTGAACCCTTGGCCAAGGCTACTATTGAATGCGCCAGTTCGGGCGTAACAGGCTCTGATTATGATCTATTCTCTTTCAAAAAACTCGCGCGTCCCATATATCCGTTGGACTCCGAAATCGAGTTTACCAGTTAAGGCACCGCGATGGATTTGGACGCGTCGACAGGCAAAGAGCGCAAGCTCGCCCGCATTAAGCTGTCTGATCAGGTGGCGGAGGATATCCGTCGCCGGATCGCGCGGGAGGGGCTGACCCCAGGGGATCGCCTGCCCAATGAGCGCGCCTTGATGGAGCATTACGGCTGCTCCAAAGGCACGATCCGCGAGGCGCTCAAGGCGCTCGAAGTGGAGGGTATGGTGCGGATGCTCTCTGGCCCCAATGGCGGGCCGGAGATCCAAGACGCGTCGATCGACATCGCCACCCAGCATCTGCGGCAATATCTGCATTTTCAAAAGCTCGATTTCGCCCATGTCTACGAGCTTCGGCAATCGCTGGAGGTGAGCCTCGCGCGCAATGTGATCGGCAAGCTCACCGAGGATCATTTCCGCCGCTTGGAAGAGAATATCCGCTTGTGCGAAGAGGCCAATGCTATTCAGGATCGCGCGGTGGTCCGCCGCGTCGAGACGGAGTTCCACGACATCCTGTGCGATGCATCAGACAATGTGATCTTGGTATTTTTCTGCCGCTTTCTCAACAGCATGCTGCGCGATCTGGTCAGCTATCGCAGCGAGTCGATGCAAGAGCATGAAGTCTTTGGCGAGGAGAATATCGCCAGCCACAAGCAGCTTTTGGTGGCTCTGCGGGCGGAGGATTCCGATGCGGTGGCGGAAATCATGCGCGAGCATATGTGCTGCGCCGAAAGCTATATGCGGCGGCTGGATGCCTCGTTCCGCTCGGATCTTTTGAGCCGCTCCTAACTCTCTCGAGGTTTGATATTCACGTGCCATACGAGACTGTGTTTCGTGCGGTTTTCGGCGCGTTTCCCCACGGCGAGAAGGCGGCCAAAATCGCGACCCATGGCGATCAGGGCGCGTTGGTGACACCAATCCGCACGCGATCTGATCTGCCTGTGGCATCAATCACCGAGAGGATCGCTTGTCCTGTTGGCGGGGCGGGCAGCGCGATTTCGCGACGGTGCGCGCCAATCGTCACCGGTCGCCCGTCGAGCAGCACCGCAAACGGCGGCACCCCGTCGCGCAGCCGCACCGTGAGCGGCGCATCATTCAGAAGAAGCGTTGCGCCATCTGGCGGGAAGGTCAGCTTCGGCGCATCGGCACGCGGCGCGAACACCGCCCCGCGCGGGCGGAACCGTTGCAGAGGTGCGGGCAGGGCGGCGTTCTCCACCAGCAGAACCTCGGGCGGCGGCAAGGGCAGCGCGGTGGTTTGCGGCGCGATCCGTTGGAAGACCTCAAACAATAGCGGCGCTGCCACGCCCGCGCCGAATGCGCCGGGAACCGGCGTGCCGTCGGGCCGGCCGAGCCAAACGCCCACCACATAGCGCCCGTCAAACCCCAGCGCCCAAGTATCGCGGTGGCCGTAAGAGGTGCCCGTCTTATAGGCGATCTTGCCAAGAGGTTGGCCCGCGGGCGGCATCAGCCCTGCGAGGATATGGCCCACCTGCCACGCGCTGGCACGGCTCACCACCTCGCGGCCCTCATGGGGGCTCTCCTCGGCCAGATAGTGTAGCGGCATCGGCGTGCCGCCGCGCGCCAGCGTCACAAACACCTGCGTCAGCCCTTCCAAAGTCATCCCGAGGCCGCCAAGCGCAATCGCCAATCCGGGCGGTTCATTGTTGGGCAGTGCTGTCTGCGCGCCCGATTGGCGCAGCGCGGCGATCAGTTTGGCAGGGCCGATCGCCTCTGTCAGGGCCACCGTCGGGATATTGAGCGAGAGTTGCAACGCCTCCGCGACGCGTAGCTCACCGCGATAGCTGCCATCGAAATTCTGCGGCGCGTAGCTGCCAAAGGCGGTCGGGCGGTCGTCGATCAGGGTTTCGGGATGGGCCAAGCCCTGATCAAATGCGAGCGCAAAGATCAGGGGCTTCAGCGTCGATCCGGGAGAGCGTAGCGCCGTCGTCATATCGACAAACCCGCCGGGACGATCCCAGCCGCCGGAGCCCACGGAGGCCAGCACCGCGCCCGTTTGATGATCGGCGACCATGATGGCCACCGAGCTTTGCGGATCGCGCCCTGCCAGCGATTGCTGCGCCAGACGTTCCAATTCGGCCTGTAGGGGGGCTTTGATCGTTAGCCGCAGGGCGGGAACATCGGGGGCCGCGCGGTGGAGCCGCGCGGTCAGATGCGGCGCAAGGGCGGGGAAAGCGTGGCGCGTTTCGGGCAGGGCCTCGCCCATCGCCGCCTTGGCGTCGTCTTGCGAGATCACGCCCGCGCGGACAAAGCGCGTAAGCGCCGCCGCGCGGGCCGCCATCGCGGCCGCATAATTGCGATCAGGGCGGCGGCTTTCGGGCGCTTGCGGCAGCACGACGAGCAGCGCCGATTGCGCAGGTGTTAGCCTGTTCGGTTCCGTATCGAACCACATCCGTGCAGCGGCGCGCACCCCTTCGATATTGCCGCCGTAAGGGGCCAATGTCAGGTAAAGCGCGAGGATTTCCGCCTTGCTCAGCCGCTCCTCCAGCGCCAGCGCCACGCGGATTTGTCGCAGCTTGCCGCGCCACGATCCGGTGCCGCTCGCCTCCAACAGCCGCGCGACCTGCATCGTCAGGGTCGAGCCACCGGAGATGATCTCGCCATGCCGCAGCGCCTGCGCAGTCGCGCGCAGCATCGCGAGCGGGTCCACCCCGTGATGCTCATAAAACCGCTTGTCCTCATAGGCGATCAGCATCGCGATCAACCGTGGATCGACCCGCGCCGGATCGGCTTTCAGCCGCCAGCGGCCATCCTCCACGGTAAACGCGCGCAGCAAGCTGCCATCGGCGGCGAGGATTTCTGCGGAGGTCGCAGGGGTGAGCGCGGGCAGTTGCGTATCCGCCACCCACGCCCGCCCGAGATCCGCCACGCCCGCTGCAATCAGCGCCATAATCGCCAAGCCGCCAATCGCCGCCGCGCCAAAGAGCCTCATGCCAGCCTCACCCTGCGCGCGAACGCGTCCCGCCTCATGGCGTCACGATGAAGCGGCCCGAGGCGGTATGCGCGTTATATTGCGGGCGATACATATCCGCGACCGAAGCCGCCGGATGATGGTATTCGCCCGGCGTGATCGCGCGCACCACATAGGCCAGCCGGAACGGGTTTGTGCCTGTCCGGTTGACCTGCGCGAGGAAGCGCTCGCTGCGGAATTCGGCATGCTCGGCATAGGTCGTCTCCAGCCATGGCATATCCGACATTTCCCCCGAGGAGATCAGATGCGGATTGTCGATCTCCAGCCCTGCGGGCAGTGGATCGTCGATCATCAACCGCCCGCCGACCTCTTCCGAAGGGGCCACATCGAGCACGACGACGAGCCGCGTGCCCTGCGCCACGGGCCCTTCAACGGGCGTGCCTTCGGGGGTGAAATAGCGCCGCGTGATCGAATAGCCGTAGCCTGAGGCCATCACAGCGCCTGTTGGCACGCCAAAGGTGGTCAGGGTGAGATCGGTGGATTTCGCATTGGTGTTTTGGATCGCAATCGGGCTCATCCCGACCTCATCCTCCATCCGCTGCACAAAGCCGCCCGCGACCTCTGCACCGTTGACCGTCAGCCCGTCCGCCTTGGGATCTTTGAGCAAGCTATGCGCTGCCAAAAGCCCCCACGTCATCTCCTGCGTGGAGCGCCCGCGATCGGGCGCGGAGATCAGCCGCACGAGGGCCTCGCGGTCCACGACCGCGCTTCCGGCCTCGGTCGCGAGGTTCAAGATTGCGGCGGCATCGCGCAGGGTGCTGCCATAATCATCGCGCCAGACGGCGCGCTCGGTGCGGCTGGCGAGGGTGGCGATGTCGCGGTTGGCCAATGCGAAGAGACGATCCGCCCGCTGTTGGTCGCCATAGAAGGCGAGGGCGGCGCCAAGCTGGGCCTGTGCCAGAGGTGTTGCGAAATCATTCGCTTTTTCATCGGCATAGTAGCGCAGATCGCCGATCCGTGCCGCGCCTTCGCGGGCCAGAACCATCAACCCATAGGCCAAAGCCACGCCGCCGCCATTGGTATCGGCCTCGAAATCCGACGCGTAGGAGACTTGGTTGCGCAGGTTATCCATCGCCGCGCGGAACGCGATGTCTGGCACATCGACCCCTTTCGCTTTCGCGCGCGACAGGAAATCGCCCACGTAAGCATCGAGCCAGAAATCCCCGCCTTGCGGCTGCCAGAGGCCAAAGGCGCCGCTGCCATCTTGCCGTGTCAGGATCTGCTGGAGCGCTTTCTCCAGACGTTTGTCGAGATCCTCATCCTGCGCCATGCCCATCGTGCGCGCGACCTCGCTGAAATACAGCAAGGGCATCGCGCGGCTGGTGAGCTGCTCGGTGCAGCCGTAGGGATAGAGATCAAGGCCGCGCATCAGTTCGGGCACGTTGAGCTGCGCCAACGGCCCTGCGCTGACCAACGCCGATCCGGTGCCCGCCCGCAATCCGGCGAATACATCGCGGCTCAGTGTGAACGTATCGCCCGCGCCCAGTTCAAACCGACGGGTTTGCGAGACCTGCGGATCATTCACCCGCACCGGCACGCGCAACACCTTGTTGAGAACCTTGCCCGAGGGGGTGGTGAGCGCGACGGTCATCTCGAAATCGCCCGCAACCCGCGCCGAAACCGGAATCCGTAGCGCGGCTTTGCCCTTCTCGGTGAGCGAGATCGTCGCGGGGATCCCCGCGCCCAAATCAAGCCCTGCGGCATCAATCGTCAGCCCCATCTCGCCCGCAGGCCCGTCAGTATGGACGAATTCAAGCAGCATCTGGGCGGTATCCTCCGGCGCGAGGAAGCGCGGCAGGCTGGCGGTGACCACAACCGGATCGCGCACGATCACATCGCGCTCGGCCTCGCCGACGGCCTCTGCGCTCCAGGCTACGGCCATCAGCCGCACGGTGCCGTTGAACGAGGGCATATCGAAGGAGATTTGCGCGGTGCCATCCGCGCCGATCTCGACGGGGCCGCTGAAATAGGCCACCAATTCTTCTGTTGGCGGCGGGGATTCCCGCTGCATCCCGCCTGCGGCATCGCCGCCCGAGCGGATCTGCCCCATGGCACCGTTCAGCCCGTCAATCAGCCGCCCGTAAATATCGCGGATTTCCACGCCAAGGCGGCGCTGGCCGAAGTAATGTTTGGACGGGGCGGGAGATTTGAAGCCCGTCAGGTTCAGCACACCGAGATCCACGGCGGCCAGTGTCACATAGGCGGGGCCTGTTGCGCCCGCCACAGTGACCGTCACCGGCAAAGGCCCGCGCGGATCAATCACCTCGTCAGCGCCCAGCGAGACGGTGAGCGCGCGTTTGCCCGGCGCAATTGCTGCATAGACCAGCCCGAGTGCGCGCGACGGGCCGATCTTCGCGCCCGCATCCATCGGGCGGATCGCCTGCACGGTGACGTAAGCGCCTGTACCCCAGTCCTCCGTCACTTCGACTGGGATTAGGTTCTCACCCTTCTCGACCCGCACTGATTGTGTCGCGATCAGATGATTGGACATCACCGCCACCAGCGCCGTGCCCTCATAGCGCGAGACCAGCCGCAGCTTGGCGGTGTCGCCCGGCGCATAGGTTTGCGCATCCAGCGACATTTCCAGCGTATCGGGGCTATCGGCCCCCGCAGGCACATACCAGCCCGCCGAGAAGGCGTAGGAGGTGGCGACATAGTCCCCATCGGTGCGCTCAACGAGCATCTCATACTCGCCCCAGTCTACCGCAGCCTCAATTGCGACAGGCTCCGCGCCCGAGGTGATATCGCCAGTGGCCACAGGTTTGCGCGTGGTGGTGACATCCCAATCCCATGTACCGCCGCTTTCATACCACTGATAGCTGCGCTCCAAGCGGTTCAGCGTCCAATGCAGTTTCATTGGCGTCGGCGTGGTATCTGGCGCCAGCGCGATCACCTTGAACCGTGCGGCATCGCCTTCGCCCACAAGCCCGTCAAATTCGGGCCGCAGCCCGATCACCGGCGTGGCGAGGGAGAGCGGCTGCGTCATCCGGCGCTCAACGGGGCGGCCCGAACCTTCCGCGACGCGCGCAGTGATCGTGGCCTCAATCAAATGGCCATTCGCCTCCAGCTCTGGCAGCGCCAGCGGGATCGTCGCTTTGCCTTGCGGGTCGGTGGTGATGCCATCGCCAAACCCGCGCGTGACGGGGCTGAGCGGCTCATCATAGCGGCCAAAGCTGTATTTGGGCCAAGCCTCTAGCCCCTTGGCCTGCGACAGGCGCACGGTGCCCTCCACCGCGAGATCGCCCGCAGGCGCGCCGAAGAGGTAGTTCGCCTCGACGCTAAGCGGCGGGGTGTCGCCTGCGCGGATCGGGCCATCGGGCAGGTTGAGCGTAAAATCAATCCGTTCGGGCAGGAAATCCTCGACCAGCAGCGTGGCCGAGGTCAGCGCGGGGGCCTCCAGATCGGAGCGCAATTCCAGCCGCCATGTGCCGCGCGCGACACTGGTGCCGAGCGGGAGATCAAACACATGCCCGCCCGCGAGATCGCCTGAGGAGAGGCGGCGCGCGTATTCCACCCCGTCAGGGCGCGTCAGGATCGCGGTCAGCGGCAGACCGGAGAGCGCTGCCGCTTTTGCATCGCGCAGAAGCGCTGTCGCATGGATCGTCTCGCCCGGGCGATAGGCATCGCGGTCGGTGGCGAGGAAGGCATCAATCGGCGGCGCGGGAGGCATCCCCTCGACGCCGCGATCCGAGAGATCAAAGGCCGGATCGGTGAGCGAGAGGAACACCAGATCCTCGGGCGCGTCCTCTGGGCCCGTCTGCGCCAGCAGCATCGCGGGGGCCGCCCCATCCGTGCCACGGCTCAGCCCCGCCTCGAACAGCACATGGCCCTCGGCATCGGTCTCGGCCTTGCCCAGAACACGGTTCGCTCGCGACAGTAGCTCAACCGCAACACCCGCCTTGGGTGCCGCATCATTCAGGCCGCGCACATAGACATGCAGCCCATCCGTGCCAGAGAAACTCGTCAGCCCGAGATCGGAGACCACGAACCATTGCATCGCGCTCGGGGTCTCGTTGCGATCCACATCGGGGACGGAGGCTGAAAGCGCATAGATGCCGGGCGCGAGGTCGGCCAGCGGCCCGTTAAGCGGCAGGCGGGTGACCATGGTTTTGTTCAGGGTATTTTGTACATCCGCTTCGCCCTGCCAGATGTCATCGGCGAAATCGCTGCTGAAGTAGCGCTCCTGATAGTCCGAGAGCGGGCGGCCGAAGTAATCCTCGCGGATCGCGGCGATCAGCGCGCGGTCACTGATCCGGCGCAGGCGCAGATCGAGGCGATCAAGATTGACCGTCTCGACCGGAAGTCCCGCCTCCGGCGTGCGCGGCAAAACATAGGTGCGGCCGGGGAATTGGACCGAGGGCGCGCGATCACGGATATAGATATCCAGCGTCACATCGCGGGCAAGCTTGTCGCCATTCTCATCGGGCAGGCCCTTGCGGAAGGTCAGCGAATAGCGCGCGCCATGGGTGACGCCCTCAATGCACAGAGCGCGGTCCTGCGCGGTCACAGCGAGACCCGCGTTGGCGGCGGTATCGGGCAGGCTGACGTAATTGGAATAGTCGACCCCCGCACGGGCCAGCGGTTCGCTGAATTCGGCGCAGATGCGGGGCAGGGCGATATCGCTCTCGACTTCATTGCCCGTGATCCGGAAGCCGTAAAGCCCTTCGGCGCGCTCAAGTTGCTCCGCGATGCGGCCATCATTGGGCGCGAGGCTTTGGGCCAATTGTAGGGCGGGAAGACTATCGCGGCCGCGGTCCAGTGTTTCGAGCGCTTTGGCGAGAGTCACCAGCGCCGCCGCGCGGCCTTGATCGTCGCTTTGCCGCAGATAGGCGTTGATCGCGCTCGGCAGCACCGCATCGCGCAGCTCGCGGCGGCGATCCGACGCATTTCGATTATTATCTGCGTAATCATAGGCTTGCTGGGTCAGCGCGGCATAGTCGATCCACAATGCGGGCTCGCCCGAAAGGGCCAGCACCACCCCGAGCCAATCATAGGCCCCGATCTTATCACCGTAAGACAGCCGATCCGCATAGGCTTCACGGGCAGTCTCCAGATCCCAGCTTCCGGCGAGGGTTTGCGCGCCGAGCATCTGGCTTTGGGTGCGGGCGGCGTCAAAATCGCTGTCGCGCAGGCGCTCCAACTCCCCCGCACGGCGGCGCGCGAGATCGTGGCGGGCTTTTGGCACGGTGAGCACTTCGCCCGAAATTGCGCCCTCATAGGCTGTCTGCCGCTGGATCTGTGATTTCGGGAAACAAGAATTCGAGCGGGCGTTGAAGGTAAACGCCGTGCATTGCGCATCATTTAAACAGGCGCGCTGGCAATTTTCCAAGGTCGTATCGAAAATGGCTTGCAGATCAGAGCCGTAGAAATCCACATCGCGGGTGTTGAGAAGCTGTCGCTCGGGAAGAGGATCCTGCGCGAAACCGGGGGCTGCGAGGCTGAGCAGAACGATAAGGGCGGCGGAAATACGGCGCATGGAGACTCTCCCGAGAAATACAGGGGGCAAAGTCTCACGCGGGCGCTATCCGAGTCAACGAGGCGTTTGCCTCGGAAGGGGTGTGCCCGCTCAATTTGGGAGCACAAGGCGCATCAAATGAGCGGGCGGTATAAAGGGTTACGATGCCGTATCCTGCGGTGCGGGGTCCGCGGTGGGCTGCGCCGCAGGGCGTTTCGCAAAATGCCGGACGATCACGTAGAACGACGGCACCATGAAGATCCCGATCGCGGTCGCGGCGAACATCCCGCCGAGCACCCCGATCCCAATCGCATTCTGCGCCCCCGCGCCCGCGCCTGTGGCGATGGCCAAGGGCGTCACGCCGAGGATAAAGGCGAGCGAAGTCATCAAGATCGGGCGCAACCGAAGGCGCGCGGCTTCTAGTGCGGCTTGGGTCGCGCTGCGGCCTTCATTCTCCAGATCTCGGGCGAATTCGACGATCAGGATCGCGTTTTTCGCCGCGAGACCGATGGTCGTCAGCAGACCGACCTTGAAATAGACATCGTTGGATTGTCCGAAGAGCCATGCCGCGATGAGTGCGCCGAGCACCCCGACAGGCACCGCCAGCATGACCGAAAGCGGGATCGCCCAACTCTCATAGAGCGCCGAAAGGCAGAGGAACACGACCAGCACCGATAGCGCATAGAGATAGGGCGCTTCATCGCCCGATTGACGCTCTTGATAAGAGAGATCCGTCCACGCCACGCCCCAACCGCCGTCCATCCCCGCGACGAGTTCTTCCATCGCATCCATCGCCTCGCCAGAGGACACACCTTCCGCCTCGGAGCCGGAGATTGACACCGCAGGCAGCCCGTCGATGCGCGAAAGGCTCGGCGCAACGGGCGACCATTTTGTCGTGATGAAGGCCGAGAACGGCACCATCTCGCCAGTGCTATTGCGCGCATACCAGCGGTCGATATCTTCGGGCTGCATCCGCGCGCTGGCGGTGCCTTGCACGATGACAGGGCGGAGCGCCGAGCCAAGCTGGAAATCATTCACCGAATTGCCGGAGAAAATCGTCGCGAGCATCGTGTTCACATCGGAAAGCGAGACGCCCATCGCGGCGGCTTTTTCCTGATCAATGATCAATTTCAACGCCGCCTCATCCTCGGAGGCGCCAGACCGGATATTGGTCACGCGCCCGTCAGCCTTTGCGCGCTCTTCCAACTGATCGGCGGCGGCAAACAAGGCCTCCGTTCCCGCGCCCGATTGATCGACGAGATACATCGAGAAACCCGAGGAGTTGCCCAATCCCTGAATTGCGGGCGGCTGCATGAACATGATCTGCCCCGCGCGATGCGCCCCGAATTTCATATTCGCCCGCAGCGCCACGGCAGCGGCGGAATTGGCAGGGTCTGTCCGCCCGTCGAAATCCCGCAGCTTGATAAACACCATTGCCGCGTTCTGCCCCGAGCCGCTGAACCCAAAGCCCATCGCCACGAAGCTCGCCTCCACAGCATCGGACTCCTCAGTGCTCAGATAGGCCTCGACCTCCTTCACGACGGCAAGGGTTGAGGCCGTGGTGGAGCCCTCGGAGAGGTTGATCATCGTCATCAGCACGCCCTGATCCTCGGCGGGCAGGAAGGAACTCTCGATCCGGTTATAGACCTGCCATGCGCCGAAGCCGACGGCGGCCAGCACGATCAGCATCATAAAGGGCCGCATCAGAATCCGCCGGACAGCACTGGCATAGCCGTCCGTCGCCGCACCAAAGCCACGGTTGAACGCCCGCGCGGGCGCGCCGAGCAGGCCGCTTGCGGGGCTGTGCGGTTTGAGCATCGTCGCGCAGAGCGCTGGCGTGAGGATCAGCGCGACAGCGGCGGAAAGCACCATAGCGGTGATAATAGTCACCGAAAACTGTCGGTAAATCACCCCTGTGGAGCCACCCGAGAAGGCCATTGGCAGAAACACCGCCGAAAGTACCAGCGCGATGCCAACCAGCGCGCCGGTGATTTGGCCCATGCTTTTCTCGGTTGCCTCGACCGGCCCGAGATTGTCCTCGCGCATCACCCGCTCGACATTCTCGACCACCACAATCGCGTCATCGACCAAGAGGCCAATCGCCAGCACCATGGCGAACATCGTTAGCGTGTTGATCGAATATCCCAGCACCCCAAGCACCCCGAATGTGCCCAAAAGCACCACAGGGACGGCGATGATCGGAATCAGCGTTGCACGCCAGTTTTGCAGGAAAATCAGGATCACGAGGAACACCAGAACAATGGCCTCGATAAGCGTATGTTCGACCTTCTCAATCGACAGCTCGACGAAGGGCGAGGTGTCATATGCGTAGGAGACCTCTACCCCTTCGGGCAGCGCATTGGCGAGCCCCGCCAGCGTTTTACGCACAGCCGCAGCGGTATCCACCGCATTCGCCCCCGCCGCAAGATTGACCGCGAAGCCCGACGCATTCGCGCCGTTGTAGCGGGAATCCCCGCCGTAGCTTTCCTGCCCAATCTCGATCTTGGCGACATCGCCCAAACGCACGGTCCGTCCCTCGGGCGTGGTGGTCAGGCGGATCAACTCGAACTCCGCGACGGTGGTCAACTGGCTTTGGGCGGTGACGGTGGCTGTGAATTGCTGCCCCTTTGTCACCGGTTGATCGCCCAGAGAGCCCACAGAAACGGTGGTGTTCTGGCCCTTCACGGCCGTGACAACATCTGTCGGCGTCAACGCATATTGCGCGAGGTCGAGCGGATCGAGCCAAATCCGCATCGCATAGCCGGAGCCGAATTTGCTGATCCCGCCAACGCCTTCGGTGCGCATCACAGCGCCCTCAATCGTGGAGGACACAATATCGCCAAGCTGAATCGTATCATAGCTTCCATCGGAAGAGACCAAGGCCCCGACGAGCAGGATTGAAGACGACGAGCGCGAGATCGACACGCCAGAACTTTGCACCGTATCGGGCAGCTTGCTGCTGACTTGATCGACCTTGGATTGCACCGTGTTTTGCGCATCCACCGGATCGACGCTGTCGTCAAAGGTTAGCGTCAGGCTCGCGCTGCCTTGGCGTGAGGAAGCAGTGGTGTAGAGAAGCCCGTCGATGCCCGTCAGCCCGTCCTCGATCACCTCGGTGACGGAGGATTGCACAGCCTCCGCAGTGGCGCCGTTATAGCTGGCCGAAATCCGGATCGTGGTCGGCGCGATATCGGGATATTGCGACACGGGGAGCCCCAAAAGCGAATACCCGCCCGCCAGCATGACAACGATGGCAAGAACCCACGCGAAGACGGGGCGATGGATGAAAAACTGGACCATGGATCAGGGCTTCCCTGCCGCAGCATCATCCGCAGGAACGCCGTCCGGTTCGGGCGCGCCCTGCGTCGATGGGGCGGGCGCCTCGGGGTTGGCCGCCGCCGATGCGGCTTTCTCGACCACTGCGCCATCCGCATCGATCGAAACCGGAACCGTCGTGATTTTTGCGCCTGCGCTGAGATTGGTCAGCCCGTCCACGATCAGAAGATCCCCTTCCGCCACGCCTTGGGTCACAATCCAGCTATTCTTCGCGCTGCCCGCAGATATCAACTCCACCTTCTGCGCCACGCCATCGCGCGCGACAAAGGCCGTGAGCGTGCCATCCGAGGCGCGGCCCGTTGCGCGTTGCGGCACGAGGATTGCCTGTGATGTGCCCACCGAAATCTCTACCCGCAGGAATTGACCAGGCATGATGAGGCGTTGGGCATTGGGGAACTGCACCCGCAGATCAAAGGTGCCTGTCGTGCTGGAAACCACGGCGGCGGGCGCGACAAATTCGCCTTGATCGGCATAGGTGGTGCCATCTTCCAGCGTCAGCGAGACGCCGAGCTTTTCGCCCATGGTCAGAGCGCCCGTAGCAATCCGGTCGCGCAGCCGCAGCAGCGCGGCAGAGCTATCGCTCACGTCAATATAGATCGGATCCATCCGCGTAATGCTGGCCAGAGAGTCCGCTTGGTTCGCGGTGACCAAAGCGCCGACAGATACCTGCGGCACGCCTGCAACGCCCTCAATCGGGCTGGTCAGAGTCGTATGATCCAAATCTAGCTGCGCAATATCGAGCGCGGCCTGTGCACTCGCGACTTTAGCTTGTGAGGCCGCAGCGGCGGCCTCTGCGGCTTGCAGATCCGCCTGCGTCACGGCGCGGTCTTGCAGGCTGCGATAGCGGGTCACCGTGGCGGCAGAGGTCTGCGCATCGACTTTCGCGGAGGCCAGCGCCGCCTCCGCCGAGGCCACCGCCGCGCGATAAGAGGCATCCTCAATCTTGAACATCGGATCGCCGACCTTCATCCGCTCGCCCGGTTTGTAGAGGATTTCTTCAATTAGCCCGCTCACCCGAGGCCGCAGATCGGTGGCCTCAAAGGCGACAGCCCGCCCCGGAAGGGTGCGGGTATAGGGGACAGCTTCGGGTGCAAGGGTGATCACCCCGACCGCTTTCGGGCCCGCCCCGCCCGGCGGCATTCCCTGCGCCATCGCTGCATTTTGGGGCCATAGGGCCGCCGCACATAAGGCGAGAACGACTGCGCTCAGCTTGCAAGGGAGGCCCAAACGCGAGCGGCGATGAGTCGAGATCATGGAATGTCCTTTTGGGTCAGCTTTTTGATTATACGCTTGGATCGGGAGTTCCCGTCGATATCTTACAAATTTTTCGCGATGCTAAGCGATTTGTCGGGGTTTTTCGACTCGATACAATGATGCGCGCCGCAGTACCGCGCGGAGCCAAGTCCCTGCCAAGTTAGAGACCCGCGCAGGGCGACCTCACCGCGCTGGTTTCCCTCGAAAGCGGCCGTATGCGACGACCCGAAATCATCGACGACAGCGGCCCTTAGGGCGTCTCAAACCCCTGTTGCACAAGGGATTTTTTGCCAAGAGAAACGGGTATGGTGATGATCGCGAGGCATCCAATGACCAAGGCCACGCCGACCCACCCGAGGGTTGGTAACCGCTCCCCTACAATCAGCACCGCCAGAACCGCCGCGACGACGGGCTCAAGCAAGGTGAGAACCGTTGCCATGCTGGCCTGAACCCGCGCGAGACCATAGCCGAAGCTCACGTAGCCGAGGAACATCGGTACGGCCGCCATGTATACCCCGACGGCGGCATTCGTCCATGATGCAAGAAACGGCGCGCCCGAGACCACGAGAACCGGCATCAACAGCAGACCGCCGAGGCCGAAGGTGGCCCCCATCGCAACGGAAGACCGTGTGCCTTGCAGCATCAACTTGCGCGCGCTCCAAGAATAGAGGGCGTAGGTGAGCCCGCCGATCAGCCCCAAAATCGCGCCCAAAGGCACGGAGACGCCCCCGATGCTCTCGCCCCCGACAATCTTGCCGTGCGAAGCGGACTCCGCCGTGCAGATCAGGGCCATACCGATCAGCCCGACAAGCGCCCCGAAGGCCCATCGAGCGGTCAAACGTGTTTGGTCCAAACGGTATTCGATTAGCGCAGAAAACAGCGGGGCAGAGCCAATGGTAATGACGGTCCCGATGGTCACACCCGCCAGCCGCATCGATCCGTAGAATGCCAGCGGATAAATCGCGACCGCGAGCGCGCCTAGCAACAGAAGAAGGCGTTGATCCCAAAGCGCTACGCGAGATCGGGCGATGCCGCGCGCTGCGAGCAAGGCTTGCGCGATACCGCCGACGCCCATCGCGGCTGCGCCAATTGCGGCGGCGCTGACATCGGGCGCGAACGTCGCCGCGGTTCCTGTCGTCCCCCAGACAACTGCGGAAAACAGGATCGCGACCACGCCCCAAAGATACCCCCGCAGCATCTCAGAGAGCCTTCAGCATGTCGGTAACCATCGCGCGCGCGGTGATCACCCGCGCACTATTGCCCTCCAGACCTGCCCGCGCCATCGCGCCTTCCAGCAAAAAAGCGATATGGGACGCCAGGAGCGCCGCGCGATCAGGGTCATCGGGTATCAGGTCGGAAAGATGCTGCGAGAGGATGCTTTCCACCTGTTCTTTATGCCGTCTGACAGCGTCCCGTCCGGCATCGCCGACCTCAAGTTCTGCCGCCGCATTCAGCAATCCGCACCCGCGAAACCCGCGTTCATAGGCGAATTCGGCGTGATCTTGGTAGGCGTCGAACACCGCAAGGATGCGCTCCACGGGGGCGGCCGCCATGGCCAAACGCTGATCATAGAGCGCTAACCATTCGGCATGTCGCGCTTCAAGATATTGGTTCACGAGGTCTGCTTTGGAAGCGAAATTGTTGTAGAGGCTCTTTTTCGCGACCCCCGCACGCGCCACGATGGCATCTATGCCGGTTCCCGCGATGCCGTGGTTGTAAAACAGCACCATGGCGGCTTGTAAAAGACGGTCATGCGCAGATCCGCTTGGTTTGTGATCGGGTGTGGTCATGTCGCCTCCTCAAAGAGTAGGTAGATCGGTATACATATTTGTTGGGAATGGCAAGGCGAGAGGGCTAGACGATGCCACCGCGGCCACTTCGGCGGGGCCCAGGCGGTCGCCGCAGCGCGGTCGCTTGATCTGTGATCGTTAAACCACCCCTTCGCTCGGAGCCGGCAACCTCGCCACCGTGTTACGCTAGGCCCTGCTTGTTAGGGGTCATTGATCCTCGTCAGCAGGACGTTTGCAGTAAGCTCCGGCCTTGTGGTGACAACAGCGGCGCGAGGGCTGGATCATAGGCTGGCTCAGGTCTCGATGAGGGGGCTGATGCTGGTATCTTTCGGGAGGGCGGGCCGTGCTCCGCTGCGGCGGCGCTCGTTTGCTGCACGGCTTGATCAGGGCGATGATGTCATGCGCCACGCGGCGCTTTACAACCGGATAGTCCGAGTTGTGGCGTGCTCTGCCGGACACGCAGCAGATCTTGCGGCACGTCGATATCAATGAGGTGATCGGCATGCAGGGCGACATATCTGTCTGCCGTCAGATTTTGGAGCAACCCTCGTGCGCCCTGATCGCCGGTGAGATCCAGCAGCTTCGCGAAATCCGACCGCGGGAACAAGGCAGGGGGCATCGCCAAACCGTCCGTGCGCATGGCGGCGGCGCGCGTGCCTTTCAACGCCAGAAGCCGGAAGAAATCTGCCCGCGTGAGACATGGCATATCTCCGAGGGCCAACAGGCAATGCGAGGCGCCCGAACTTTCTGCAGCGGCAATGCCCGCGCGCAGGCTATGTGACAGGCCGCCGCTGGTCTGCGGCATCTGCGTGCGGAAACCCACGGCTTGCAGGCAGTGGGCAACCTTTGGGTTGGAGGCGACCGCAAGGTGAGAAGCCGCAGGGAGAGAGGCCAAGGCACGCGCCGCATGGCAGACCAGAGGGATACCGCGAAGCGGTGTCAACAGCTTATCCTCAGTGCCGAACCGCACCGAATTGCCCGCTGCGAGCAGAACAATCGCCAGCGTCATCAGCGGTGCATCCGGTCGAGGACATCTGCCAAAACCGAAATCGCCAGAGCTTGCGGGTTGCGGGTTGAAGGGATCAGCCCGAACGGGCTGCTGAGGCGCTGTAACTGCACGGCTGGAACGCCACTGTTGGCCAAGGCGGCCATTCGGTGGTGATGGGCGCGCCTGCTGCCCATCGCCCCGATGTAGCGCGCCTCGCTGCGCAGGGCTGCGGCCAAAAGTGGCGGTTCGTGATCATGATCGTGAAAGAAAAGCGTGACAGCGCTGAATCTGTCCAATTGCAAATCGTCTGGCCAATGGGCGCTGCTTTGGAGTGTCGTCGTCACCTGAGGAAGGTCGTACAGGGTCTCGGTATCCGAGGTAAAGAGTTCGACGATATAGTCCGCCGCCTGCGCGATCCGGACGAAGCTGCGGGCTTCAGGGCCCTTGCCGAAGACAATGAAGCGCAGTTTCGGCTGGACGGTTAGACGAATACTGGTCACGGCATCGAGGCGAAACCGCACGGGGGCGGCGCTGCGATTGGAGAGGGCGACACAGGCCTGAGCGATCTGTGCCGGATTTGGATCCGGCAAAACCGCAATCTCGAGACCACCGCCACACGGGAGTTCAAGGTCGCGGAAGGGCGAGCCGCTGCCATAGCGCAGACGCTGAGGCCTCCCCTCGGCGCGCGCCGCCTGAACGTGCAGGGCAATATCTGCATCAATGCAGCCTGCACTGAGATTGCCGATGCGGCTGCCGTCGCGGCGCACAATCATACCCGCGCCAACGGGCCGGTAGGCGGGGCCGTCTGTGCCGATAATCAGCGCCAGAGCATCGCCCGGCTCCCATAATTCCAACGCAAGGTCGGCTTGCGAGACGGTGATTGATCGCGGCAGGATCGCCTCGGCTTCCTGATGATCTGCAACACTGATAACGCCCATGCGATCCTCGTTTGGTCTTTGGGTCCCGCCTGAAGGCCGGCGACGGTGTTCCGATCCTGCCAATACATCCTCTCAATGTCGCACTGACGGTGCCGCAAAAACACCACTCTCAACGCCCGCATGCCTGCAGCACACGCGTGAGTTGCGATCTTCTAACGGGTCGGGAGGCTCTGAAGCCACGCCAGAATATCTGCTGCATCGGTGACATCGGCATATTTCTGGTTCATGTCGTAGAGGTTTGCCTCATGTGGGGCCTCGGCCCGATCAGCACAGCAATCGCGCGGCACCAGAACGTTGAACCCTGATTGCACCGCATCGACAACCGAGGCGCGCACACAGCCCGAGGTGGTGGCGCCGGTGATCACCACGGTATCCGTGCCGGTGCCTGCCAAAAGGGCGGCGAGCGAGGTGCCAAAGAACGCCGATGCGCCCTTTTTGACGACGATGGCATCTTGCGGCTGAATACCTGTGCTGGCGTCAATCTCGACCAATCGAGTGCCTTCCAGCAGCGCCGCCATGCCGCTGGCCTTTTTCAACCAAGGCAGCTTGCCGATCTCGCCCAGATGATAGGCGATGGTGGTGTAGATCACCGGAACTCCCGCCGCACGGGCGAAATCAGTCAGTTGACGAGTGGCAGAGATGGCTGAGCGCATGTCAGCGGCCGTAGGATATTGCGTATCGGTGAAACCATAGGTGAAATCGACCACCACGATAGCGGGGCGGGTGCCGCGCGGCACGGGCTGGCCAAAGCCGGCGGCGGCATAGGTCTGGGCTTGCGACATGGGATGCTCCTTGCGTGTTGGGCGGCCAAGAGCGGCCGCCCCGTTGCCTTAATGGCGGTCCATCTGCAGCTCTTTCACGACGATATCGCCGTCGATGACCACGGGCTCATCGTCCAAGAATAGCGAACAGCCGCGCATCGGAATGTCGAGGTGGCAGGGGGTATCGTTGGGCCCGCCCAACTCGTTGTTCGGCCCGGTTGAGAACATGACATTGCCATAATAGCTGCGCGGCTCCATGCCCATACCGCCGGGGAATTCGCCGGGAACGAAATTGTGCCAGCGCGCCTTGGGGTTCATCCCCCAGCCAACATGGCTCATGCCAAAGCCGCGTTTATCGCCGAAGGCATCCATGTAGGATTTGACCAGCTCTGCCTCCAACCCGCCACGGATGTCGGTGACCCAGCCCTTTTCGATCGTATAGGTGATCGGCTCGCGCACATACATGTTTTGCGGCAATAAGATATCGCCCGGCGCCACCACGATTTGCCCGTCAACGCCATCATCATCGCCGCCGGTAAAGACAAAGCCAGAGGGCCAGTGATCCCAGCGGCCCGGCTCGTCCGTGCAGGCATATTCGGTGACGGTGGGGTAGGTGTTCAACTTATAGGTCACATCGGTGCCATGCGGCGAGGTGATGCGCATCACTTTGGCTTTCGCCAGTAGCTCGCCGCCCATCTCGACCTTTTCGCGCAGCTCTTTCGTTGGCAACAACCGTGCCAGCAGCTCTGGCGGCTCCACCGCGGTTAGGATGCGGGTGCCCGCCGCCTGAATCGCAAATTGCTCGGGCGAGAATAGCAAAAACACGCAGTCGATCAGCATGTCACAGGCTTTGAGCGCCTCGACTGCATCGGGCATCGCGGCAAGGCCGGTCTGGCCGACGGCCCAGCCATCGGTCGGCAGCGGCTGCGGCAGGCGCATGTGATACATCCTTGCGCCAAGCCGCTGACCCGCCGCCATGAACGCATCGGCATAGTCCAGACGGTCATGGCCTTGGGTCAGCACGATCAGCTTTTCGCCCTCATGTACGCCCGACATTTTCAGCTGATGCAGACAGATTTCGGTGAAACTTGTGTGGTCCATCGTCTCGTTCCCTGATGTTGGGCATTTTGGCCCGGTTTTTGGTGGTGGCCTTTAGATTTGGAAATCCATGACTGCAGCGAGAAAACCATCGAGGTCATCCCAAGGGATCATGTGGCCGGCACCGGCGACGGTGCGCAGCTCGATATGCGGGGCAAGGCCTTGAATCTCAGTGATATCCTCGGCTTGAATCACTGGTGCTCCCCCCGCCACGACCAAGCGCATCGGCAGCGTGATCTGCGGCAGATCGGCGTGTATGTCATCGGTGTGGAAGCCGTCATAGGCCGTTTTGATCGCGGTATATTGGCAGGTGTGCAGCCATTCGGCGCGCAGGGCGACCTGCTCATCCGTCCAAGTCGGGCAGAAGACCCGCATATCGGCCGCCGAGCAGCCCTTTTGCGACGCGCGTATCGAGTCTCCGTACCACGCCCAGCCCGGAGGATAGGCCCGCCGCCCTGGCCCGCTGACAGGGGGATCCAGTAGAATCAAGCCGGAGAAGGGCGCAGGGTTTTTGCGCGCGGCACGGATTGCAGTGCGGGCACCCATCGAATGGCCCATCACGAAGGGCTTGCTTAGCCCCGCTGCGGCCACGACTGCAATCGCATCCTCAGCCATCGCGTCGAGCGAATAATCCAGATCGCCCGCCTCGCTTAGCCCGCGGCCGCGCACATCCAAGACATGCACGTCAAACCGTTCGGCCAGACGCTCGGCCACGAACCCCCAAGTGATGGCCGGAGAGGTGATCCCCGGGATCAGCAATAGTTGCGGCCCTGGACCGGGATAATGCAGCAAATGCTGCCGGATGCTGTTGGCGTGGACATGATAACCGCGGGTCATGGCAAATCCTCTCAATACGCGCCGGAAAGCAGCGTGCCGCCGCCCGGAACGCGGGCCTCTAGTTCAAGCGCTTTCAGCATCGACCATGTGGTAGCGATGGCGGCGGTCAGCACCGGCTTGCCCGATTGCGCCTCAACGATCGAGACGGCGGGCAACGACGGCATTTGCACGCAGGCCGAGAGCACAATCACATCCGCTTCGGCAGTGTTCATCCCGGCGACAATCGCGGGCAGGTTCATCGGATCATGCGCGGCAACCGCCAGATTGTCCTGAATTTCCAGCGCGCGGTAATCTACGACCTCGAACCCTTCATTGCGGATGTAATCGACGACCATTTCCGTCAATGGCTTCATATAAGGCGCGACAACGGCGATCTTTTTCGCCCCCATCGCCTTCAGCCCCTCAACCAGCGCGCCAGCCGATGTCACCACGGGGGCCGCGGCATCATTGTCGCGTGTGACACCTTGCAAACGTTCGGCCGAAACGCAGTGATAGCCATGTCCCATCGACATGATCGCGACGAGGCAGGCATAGCCCAGCACATCCACCTTCGCATCCGACAGTTCCAGCGCGCAGCGGTCAGAAGCGGCATCCATTGCGGCCAGTTCTTCCTTGGTTACATGTTTCATCCTCATCCGCGACGAATGGAAAGTGAACCGCTCAGGCGCGACCATTTCTCGCGCTTTCAGGAGGGCGGGGATCTCGGTTTCCATGGTGACGTTGGAGCTGGGGACGATTTGCCCGATGCGGAAGTTTTTCATGTGGCGACTCTTCGTTAGGGTTTTCCGAGCCTAATTTCATCACCTGAATAATTACAAGAAAAATGTTTGCATGCATACGATTTTTCAGCAGGCTTACGGCGGCCTGCCAAAAATTCGGGCATCGTGATTATGCGATGGGGGCTCGCATGCCGGCGGCCAGAAACCGCACCAGATGATTCAGCATCAGGGCCTCGCCGAGATCCGAAATATGGCCTTCGGTCAGATCGCCGAGGCGACCGAGGTCATTGAGCATGAACAAATAGGTGCCCACCAAAAATGCCATGCGGATCGACAATATATCACGCGGAATCTGCGGTAGTGCCAAATGCAGAGCATCAATATAGCGGCGGACTTGCGGGTCATAAACCTCGCGGCGCAGGCGCAGGGCATGTTCCTCGGGTTCTGCATGTAAGCGCGCTTGAAGCTGGACAAAGGCCGCACCATTTGCACCGCTGTACTTCATATCCCACTGTGGCTTGAGATAGGCCTGCAGGATCGCCTCGACCGTGGGGGAGGCATCGCTTCCCAGCAGGGTTTCTAGCAATGCCTTGCGATGCTGCGCAAGACGCGTGCCGCGACGCCGGAAGACTTCGTCGAACAGGTCTTGCTTTGCCCCGAAATAATACCCGATGAGGGCTTGATTAACCCCAGCACGGGCGGCGATATCGCGCATCCGAGCGCCATTATATCCAGCAATGGCAAAGGCCAGCTCGGCGTGATCCAAGATTGTATCCCGCAGGTCAATCCCGTCTTTGGGGCGACCCGGGCCGCGGCGCTCTGTTGCGGCCTCTTGTGGAGTGGTCGTGTCGGATTTTGGCTGGGGCATGTCTACCGTGACTTTCGAGGCCAGACGTTCAGGGGCAAGAACTACGGGAGAGAGTGGCGGCTCTGTCTCACCCGCTGCGTCGCCCAAAGTGGCGCGCTGAAAGCGCTGACAGCTCAGCAGAGTTTTTGCAGCAGGCCGATCAGCGTGACGCGCTCATCCGCAGTAAGTGGTGACAGGGTCTCTTCGGTGATTTTCTTCACTTGCGGCAATGCTTGCGCCAGAAGGTCTCTTCCCGCTTCGCTGGTGGTCAGCATATATCGGCGCCGGTCCACCTGATCGGGCGCGCTATGGATCAACTCGCGGGCGAGCAGGCGCGAAACGACGCCCTTCGTTGTTGCCGCATCCATTGCCACCATACGCCCCAGCGCGTTCTGTGAGACGGGTCCAGGCTCGGTTGCAAGGCGGTAGAGGGTCGAAAACTGCATCGAGGTCAGCCCGCCGACGATATGCTCGCCAAAGATGGTCATATGGCGCTGATAGGCCTTGCGCAGGATGAAGCCGACTTGTTCATCCAGCAGATAGTCTACATCTTCGGGCAACGGTGTCATGGCTTGGCTCCTACAAGGTATTAAAAGCACCATCGCGCGTCAAAAGCGATGTTTCTGCCGCGCCATTCGGGCCGAAATCGCGCATCTTGGCCGTGTGGTCAATGCGTCGCGGTCAAAAAGTCATTTGTGTGCCTATTTTTTTGGCGAAGTGCTGCGCAGAGCGGGTGCCTTTGATTAGACCCATAAACTTCGTCACAAAAATGCAGCGCCCCTGAAAAATCATTTGCATACATTCAAATTTAGCGCTTTCCTGAATGCGATTTGACACCCAAGGCAGGCGGCTTTCTGATGAATCACAGCTTCACACTCAATGATCACCACGTCGATCTGCCGCCCGATCGGCATCGGACGCTCTTGGATGTGCTCCGCCATGATCTTGGGATGAACGGGCCGAAATACGGCTGCGGGCTGGCGCAATGCGGGGCCTGTACCGTGCTGGTGGATGGAATGCCTGCGCGGTCCTGTGTGCTGCGTGCGGCGCGGGTTGCGGGGCGGCGGGTGACGACGCTTGAAGGCCTGGTCGATCCCGAAACGGGGGCGCTGCATCCAGTGCAGCAGGGGTTTGTTGAGGCGCAGGGCGCGCAATGCGGCTATTGTCTAAACGGTATGGTGATGACGGCCGTGGCGTTGCTGGAGGCCAATCCATCGCCTTCCGACGCCGAGATCCGGTCGGGGCTGCGCGATAACCTTTGCCGCTGTGGAACACATCAGGAAATCATCGCATCTGTGCGGCGCGCGGCCGAGATCCTCGCCCGCAAACCCGGCTGCGCGTCAGGAGCCACCCATGACTAACATCCGCGATGGCATCCTGTCGATCTATGAGGAGCCGCAGGGCGAACGGCTTGTCTATTTGCAGATCCGCGCTGGGGCAGGGGTTATCGCGTTTAACGGCCACGTCGATCTGGGGACGGGCATCGAGACGGCCTTGGCGCAGATCGTCGCCGAAGAGCTGGATCTCCCGTTGGATATGGTGCGCGTCGTGCTGGGCGATACCGCCCTCACGCCGGATCAAGGCCCGACAATTGCGTCAGAGACCATCCAGATCACGGCGGTTCCCTTGCGGCTTGCAGCAGCACAGGCGCGGCATTTCCTGTTGGGGCGCGCCGCGAGGCGGCTCAATGCGCCAGAGGATGGGGTGCAGTTGATCCAGGGGCAGGTCCATTGGAAAGATACCTCGGTCGGCCTGCTGGAGATGGTCGAGGGGCTGGATCTGGCCATGCGGCTCGACCGCGATGTACCGCTGAAGCCTACGAGTGACTATCTGATTGTCGGGACACCCGTGGGGCGGCGCGATCTGCCGCAAAAGGTGACAGGTGAGTTCGCTTATATTCACGATCTGCGCATCGACGGCATGCTGCATGGCCATGTCATCCGCCCGCCCTATGCAGGGCGCGATAGCGGGGATTTTGTCGGCAATTCGCTGATCGGTTATGATGAAGCTGCCGTTGCGGGCATGGCGGGGTTGGTTGCGATTGTGCGCGCCGGGGATTTTCTGGGCGTGGTCGCGGACGCGCCGCATCTGGCGCAACAGATCGCCGAGGCGCTGCCGGTGAAGTGGCGGATGCCGCCGCCTTTGCCGGATATGGCGGATCTACGGCATAGTCTGAAGCAGCAACCCTCAACGCCCCGTGTCCTTGATGCCAGCGGAGACTTTCAGGCGGGTCTCGCGGCCTGTGATGTTAAGCTGCAGCGGACGTATCTTTGGCCATATCACGAACATGGCTCAATTGGGCCGTCTTGCGCGGTGGCCGACTGGAACAATGGCCATCCGGTCATCTGGAGCGGCACGCAGAACCCGCATATGCTGCGCGGCGATCTGGCGCAGCTGGTAGATCTCCCCGCTGAACGGTTGGAGGTGCGGCGGCTGCAGGCGGCGGGCTGCTATGGCCGCAACTGCGCCGATGATGTCTGCGGCGATGCGCTGATTATGTCGCGCGCCGTTGGGCGGCCGGTGCGGGTGCAACTCACCCGCGCACAGGAACATCTGTGGGAGCCGAAAGGTGCGGCGCAGTTGATGGAGGTCGAAGGCGGCCTCGCGCCATCGGGCGATATCGGGGCCTATAGCATCGACAGCTGGTATCCGTCGAACCGCGGCCCCAATCTGGCGCTGCTCTTGACCGGACGTATCTCTCCCGAGCCGCGGCCCTCGGATATGGGCGACCGCACGATCATTCCGCCCTACCGGATCCCGCATAAGCGCATCACTGTGCATGATATGGCCCCCGTCGTGAGGGCGGCATGGATGCGGGGGGTGTCGGCGCTGCCCAACACCTTCGCGCATGAGAGTTTCGTAGATGAGCTGGCGGATGCGGCGGGCGAAGATCCGGTGGCCTTCCGCCTGCGGCATATGGATGATCCGCGCATGACCGATCTGATGCAGCGCACGGCTGACGAGGCGGGCTGGGAGGCGCGCAGCGGTCCGCGGCTGCGGCGGGAGGGGCGGATGGCCTATGGTCAGGGATTTGCCTTTGCCACATATGTTCATGGCAGCTTTCCTGGCACCGCGGCCGCCTCTGCCGCCTGGGTGTGTGATGTGGCGGTGGATGTCGAGACGGGCGAAGTCACCCTGAGCAGGGTCTTTGTTGGCCAAGATCAGGGTCTGGTTATCAACCCAGACGGGGTGCGGGCGCAGATCCATGGCAATGTGATCCAGACTGCCAGCCGCACCCTGCTGGAAGAGGTCAGCTTCGACAAAATCACCCCCACCGCGAAAAGCTGGGCCAGCTATCCGATCCAGAGCTTTGACGCCGTGCCCGCCATCCGCAGCATGCTGATCGAGCGGCCCGATGCTCCGGCCCTTGGGGTGGGTGAAAGTGCGGCAGTTCCCGCCGCCGCGGCGATTGCCAATGCGATTTTTGATGCGACAGGTGTTCGGCTGCGCGAAGCGCCCTTTACCCCGGAGAAATTGCGCAGCGCTTTGTTAGAGCGCGGCGAGACCGAAGCCGCACTGCCCTTTGCGCGGCCGAGTGGCAGGCCAACAGGTTGGCGCGCGCGGCTTGGTTTCGGCCCCCGCTGGGCGCGGGCGGCCACGGCGTTGGGCGGCGTGCTGACTTTGGGCGCAGTGGCGTTGCCGTTTCACGCGGCGATCTCGCCCAGCCCGGCCCCTGCGGCGGCCAGCTTCTCGGCCGAAATCCTTGCGCGCGGCCGCAATGTGTTTGCGGCGGGCGATTGTGCGGTCTGTCATACGGCTGAGGACGGCATTCCGAATGCTGGCGGTCGGGCAATGGAAACCCCGTTTGGCGTTGTCTACTCGACCAACCTGACGCCCGATGCGGAAACGGGGATGGGGCAATGGTCGTTTGCGGCTTTTGAGCGCGCGATGCGGCAGGGTATCAGCCGCGACGGCAAGAACCTCTATCCGGTCTTCCCCTACACCGCCTTCGCCAAGATCAATGCCGACGACATGTTCGCGCTTTACGCCTATCTGCAAACCTTGCCGCCGGTAAAGGCGGAGACGCCGCGCGCGACGATGCTCGCCCCCGTGAATCTGCGGCCAGTGAATGCGGTTTGGAACGCATTGTTCCACGACCCAACCCCCTTTGCACCCATTCCGACGCAATCTGATGAATGGAACCGCGGCAAATATCTGATTGAGGCGGCGGGGCATTGCAGCGCCTGCCACAGCCCGCGCAACGTGATGGGGGCCGAGAAGACGGGTGCCTCTGCCTATACGGGGGCGATGGTCGATGGGTGGTGGGCGCCCGCCCTAGCGGGACCGGAGGTGGCGGGGCGCGGTTGGGACGCGGAGTCGCTTTTCGCCTATATGCGTCAAGGCCATGCACCGGGTATCGCCAGCGCCTCAGGACCGATGGGTGAGGTGATCGACAGCCTGACGGCGCTGCCCGATAGCGATATTCGCGCGATGTCGGTCTATCTGGCCGATCTCGCTGCCGCCAATCCCGCCCTCGCCTCCGGGGCGCCAACGCCCGCGAACATTGCGCCACGCGCGCTGGCGGCTGGCCCTTTACCGGGCGCAGGGTCCCGCCTCTTCCGCAGCGCTTGTGCAAGCTGTCATGAACCGGGGTTATCCGGCGCACTTACGGCGGCTCAGGTGCCGCTGGACCGTTCGGTGGCTTTGCGTGCCGCCACACCTGAGGCGCTGCGCACGGTGATCCGCGACGGGATAGAAGCCCCACTTTCTCTGCCCTTGCGCGACATGCCGAGCTTCGCCGCTGAGCTGAGCGAATCACAGATTGATGCGCTGGCGCACTATCTGCGTGCGCGCTACGTCCCAGATCTGCCGAATTGGGATGGGCTAGCGACTGCTCCATAAATTTGTTTGCATAGTAACGATTATTTTTTGTGCAGAGTGCCCGCTCCCCGCGGCAAATCAAAATCCGAAAAGGCATTTTCTACGTCCTAAGATGCCACAAGGTAAAAAAATACTCGCCAGAATTTTTTGTTCGTATACAAATGAAATATTCAGATAACAGACGAGGAAACGCCCATGACTTCTGTCGAACAGATCGACATTGCCGTGATCGGTGCCGGGCTTGGCGGTGCGGCAGCGGCGGCGCTCCTGCTCAACGCAGGCTTATCGATCCACGTATTCGAGCAGGCGCCAGTGTTCAGTCGCTTGGGGGCAGGGATCCATATCGGCCCCAATGTGATGAAGATTTTCCGTGCCATTGGCCTTGAGGACCGGCTGAGCCAGATCGGCTCGCATCCCGACCATTGGTATTCGCGTGACGGTCTGAGTGGCGATTACCTATCTAAGATTGAGCTTGGCGATTACGCCAAGCGGGAATATGGCGCGCCCTATATCACCATTCACCGTGGCGACCTGCATGCCGAGCAGATCTCCGCCTTGCCCGAGGATCGTATGCATTTCGATCATCGGCTGACGGATATTGTTGAACGCGACTCTGATGTGCTGCTGAGCTTTGCCAATGGCAAACAGGTCTCGGCCAAACTGGTGATCGGCGCGGATGGCATCAATTCGATGATCCGCGAAAAGCTGCTCGGACCGGAGAAGCCGCGGTTCTCAGGCTGGGTCGGGCATCGGGCGCTGGTCAATATGGACAAGCTCCGCGCCTCTGGGTTGGAATATGAGCGCTGCGTGAAATGGTGGTGGGAGCAATCGCGACACATCATGGCCTATGCGACCAAGAATGACGGGTCGGAATATTACTATGTCACTGGCGTGCCTGTGGATGGCTGGACCCATGAGGCCAGCTTCGTCGATAGCTCACGCGAGGAGATGGAGGCGATTTTCGGCGGCTCGCATCCGATGGTGCAGGGGCTGATTGATGCTACGGAAGAGGTCACAAAATGGCCGTTCTGGAACAGGGATCCGATGAGTCTTTGGAGCCAAGGCCGCCTATGCCTTTTGGGCGATGCGTGTCACCCGATGCGCCCGCATATGGCACAAGGCGCCTGCATGGCGATTGAGGATGCAGCGGTTTTGACCCGCTGTCTTTCGCTCACCGGCACGACAGACTACCGCACGGCCTTTACGATGTATGAAAATGCTCGGCGGGAGCGTGCAACGAAGGTGCAAACGATATCCAACGCGAATACATGGCTAAAAGAGCCAGAGGATCCGGCATGGGTTTACGCCTATGACCCGATCAACGTCGCGTTGGTCTGACATGGGGGCGGCCGGTATGCTGGCCGCCACTTAAAAACATTGCGTATCGCCAATCGGAAGATCGCCCTGATCTTCCGGCAGGGATCGCATATCAAAAAACGAATTCAACAGACGGGGAAAAAAATGTTGCGAAAAATCGCGCTGATACTGACCGCCGTGCTGGTCGTGTCCTGTTACGCCATACCATATCTGTGGCTTGGTCAGGTCTCGACGTGGCAGGGAAGCTTTCTGTTTTGGTGCCTCGCAGGTGTCGGAGTCATCATTTTGAATTTTCTGGCGATGATCGGGATCGAGGAGGCTGAGCTATGAATACGTCATTGGTCGTGTGGGGGATTGTTATCTACATCGCCCTGTCGCTGATCGTTGCCTATATCTCGCGCAGCGGCAAATCCTCTAGCATGTCGGATTACTTCCTCGGCGACCGCTCCATGGGAGGGGTGATCTCGGCACTCAGCTATAGCGCCACAACCTATTCCGCTTTTATGATGGTTGGGCTGGCGGGGCTGACCTATAAAGGCGGCGTCGGGGCGCTTGGCTTCGAAATCGTCTATTTCGCGGGTGTGTCGCTGGTGGCGATCTTTGGCCCGCGCTTTTGGGCGGTGAGCAAAAAGACCGGCTGCGTGACGCCCTCTGAGATGCTGGGCCAACGGTATGGGAGCCGCTGGGTTGCAATGGCGGCGGGGATCACGGGACTGATTTTCCTGATCCCCTATTCTGCGGTGCAACTTTCGGGTGTCGGCTATCTTTTGTCTGGGATGACGGGGGGAGAGCTGTCCTTCGGCACCGGAATTGTGGTGGCGACGGTTCTGGCGATTTTCTTCGCCTATATCGCAGGCATTCGCTCCGTCATGTGGACGGACAGCCTTCAGGCGCTCGTGATGATTGTCGCTTCGGTGCTTGTGGGCATCTATGTCGTGTCTGAACTCGGCGGTTTCACGGGCATGTTCGCAACCATTAGCGAGACCCGTCCAGAAATGCTGCAAGTGCCTGGGCCGGGGTTGTTCAGCTTTAAAACCTTCCTCGGGCTGACCCTTCCTTGGTTCTTCTTCGCCATCTCGAACCCGCAGGTAAGTCAACGTCTCTATATGCCTGCATCTCTCGGTGCCCTGCGCCGGATGCTGATGATCTTCCTTTGCTTCGGGCTGATCTACACGGTCGTGTCCGTCATCTGGGGCTTTTCCGCACTCGTGGCATTCCCCGATCTGGCAAGCCCCGATCTGGCAACCTCCACGCTCCTGTCGTCGGACTATGTGCCGCCGGTTCTGGGCGTGATCGTGATGGTCGGTATCCTTGCCGCCGCCGTCTCAACCATCGACTCGATCCTGCTGACGCTCTCCTCGATCTTCGCACGGGATGTCTGGGGCAATTTGACGGGAGACCGAGATGATGCGCGGCAATTGCTGATCGGCAAATTCGTGATCCCAGTGATCTCACTGCTTGCACTGGGCTTTGCGGCAATGGAATTCAGCATGATCGCGGTTCTGTCGGTCGCAGCCTCGGCCGGGCTTGTCGTGGTCGTGCCCGCAACCATTGGGGCGTTTTTCTGGCGCGGCGGCACGGCTGCTGGGGCATTGGCGTCAATTGTCGGCGGCGTGATCTTCGTGATCGGGATGTATCTGACCGGCAATTCGCTGTTCGGGCTGAATGCAGGGATCCTTGGCTTCCCGATTGCCTCGGTGCTGTTTATCGCGGTGAGCCTTGTCACTCGTCCCGCCCGCGATGCGCGTGCGGATGATTTCATGGCACCAGTGTCTGCCGCTGTGGCGAAAGAGGCAGTTCTGAGAACTTGACCTCACCCTAAACGGGTATGCGGGCGGCGTCATCCGGCAGGATGGCGCCGCTTTGCTTTGCCGGCGGATCAAAAACTGCCGCACCGCTGCCACTTGCAGCGTGTTCTGAGAGGGTCCACCCCTTGAAAACAGCCAATCTGGCTGTCTTCTGATGCTCGTCACCCCGGCTATTTGTGGAGACGCACCCCTTGCGGAGACGAGGGTCCGGTGATGATCATGTCAACCCGTCGTGGTTTCCCTCTGCGCAGTGATCGTGGCGAGAACGGAGTCTGCCGCGACGGTTTGCCCTGCGGCGCTGCGCAGCGAAATCCGTCCCGCCTGCGGGGCGGTGATTTGGGTCTCCATTTTCATCGCCTCCATCACCGCCACGACTTGGCCCTCGGCAACCTCTTCGCCCTCACTGACGCTCCAGCCTTGCATGATGCCAGAGATCGGGGCGAGGATGTCCCCCGCAGCGGGCTGTGTGGGCGCAGGCTCCATTGGGGGATTGGCCCGCGATGACGGTGTCACGTTGAGATGCGCGGCCAGTTGTGCCAGCAAAGCGGGGCCGATGGCGATATCGTGCCGGGTGCCGTCAATCTCCACCATACCGCGCAGCAACGGGGCCTCCACGGGCGTCACCCGCAGGGCGGCGGCGAGGGGTTCGGCGAACTCGGTTTCAATCCATCGGGTATGGACGGCGAACTCATCCGTGCCGTTGAACGCAGGCGCTTCCACCAGGGCGCGGTGGAAGGGCAGCACCGAGGCCACGCCCTCGATGGAAAACTCGGCCAAGGCACGGCGCGCGCGGGCGAGCACCACATCGCGGGTCGGGCCGGTGACGATCAGCTTGGCCATCAACGAGTCGTAACTCCCCGGCACGCTTGATCCGGTTTCCACGCCGCTATCGAGCCGCACGCCCGGGCCGGAGGGCGGCGCAAAACGGGTGATCGGGCCGGGGGTGGGCAGGAAACCACGGCCCGGATCCTCGGCATTGATCCGGAATTCCATCGCATGGCCACGCGCTTGCGGGGTCTCGCTGATCGACAGGGGCAGGCCCTCGGCAATGCGGAACTGCTCGATCACCAGATCAATGCAGGTCACTTCCTCGGTCACCGGATGCTCCACTTGCAAACGGGTGTTGACCTCCAGGAAGGATATCAACCCGTCGCCCCCGAGTAAAAACTCCACCGTGCCCGCCCCGCTATAGCCCGCCTCACGGCAGATCGCCTCCGCCGAACGCAGCAGGCGGGTTTCCTGATCGGGGGTCAGATACGGGGCAGGGGCCTCTTCCACCAGCTTCTGGTTGCGCCGTTGCAGCGAGCAATCGCGAGTGCCCACCGCCACCACCTTGCCGTGACGATCCGCCAAGATCTGAACCTCGACATGGCGTGGACGGTCAAGAAAACGCTCGGCGTAGCACGCACCATTGCCAAAGGCGGTTTCCGCCTCGCGCACGGCGGAGGCAAAGAGCGCATCGATCTCATCGAGTGCGCGCACGACCTTCATCCCGCGCCCGCCGCCGCCATGCGCCGCTTTGATCGCGATTGGCAGGCCGTTCTCGCGCGCAAAGGCGTGGAGCTCCGCGGCCTCTTGCACGGGGCCCGCCGTGCCGGGCACGAGCGGGGCGCCCACGCGCTCGGCGATGCGCCGCGCGGCGACCTTATCGCCCAATTGCTCGATCACTTGCGGGTCGGGGCCGATCCAGATCAGGCCCGCCTCTTGCACTGCACGGGCGAAGGCGGCGCTTTCCGAGAGGAACCCATAGCCCGGATGGACCGCATCCGCGCCAGCGCGGCGGGCGATTTCCAACAGCGCGGGGATGTTGAGATAGGTATCAGCCGGACGGCTGCCCGCCAGCGCAAAGGCCACATCGGCGGCAGATGTGTGCAGCGCATCCACGTCGGGATCGGCGTAAACCGCGATCGATTGCAGGCCATAATCGCGGCAGGCGCGGATGATCCGCAGGGCAATTTCACCGCGGTTGGCAATGAGGACTTTCTTCATAGCGATCTTTCAAGTTCAAAAGCGCCGATCTCGGCGAAAGGGGCAAGGGGGCGGAAGCGGATGCGCGCGCCGGGGGGGATCTGCGCGGCCAGATCCAGATGATGCGCGGCGACCACGCCAATCACCGGATAGCCGCCCGTCAAAGGGTGATCCGCCATGAAGAGGACGGGCTGCCCTGAATGGGGCACTTGGATCGCGCCGCGCACGGTGCCCTCGGAGGGCAGCTCGGTGGCATCGTCGCGCAGCAGCGGGTGCGCCCCGTCCAGCCGCAGGCCAACACGGCTGGATTGCTGGCTCACCTCCCAATCCTGCCGTGTCAGCAGCGCCAGCATCTCTGGCGTGAAAGCATCGGCGCGCGGCCCCAAGAGGATATCCAGCGTCACCGTCTCGCCCGCGCGCGGAAGATCCGCTGCGGGTTCGGGATCGCCCACGGCGATTGCGGCGGCATTTGCCAGCGCGAGGCTATCGCCGGAGGCGAGCGGCGCAGGCCCGAGACCCGCCAGCGTATCGGTTGCAAGGCTGCCCAGAACGGGTTCCACCTTGAACCCGCCGCGCAGGCCCAGAAGCGAGCGCACGCCGGAGGCGGGGGGCGAGAGCGTCACCTCATCTCCGGCATCCAGCGCGATCGGCTGATGCGAGGGAAGGCGCAGCGCCGCGTTGATCGTGACCACACAGGGCGCCCCCGCCACGGCGAGGACAGCGGGCGCATCAATACGGAAACTGGCGCCGCCGGTGATCTCTAAGGCCGCGCAATCGGGGGGGTTGCCCAGCATCCGGTTCAGGCTGCGCAGCGCGCCCAGATCCATCACGCCCGAAGCCGACACGCCCTGCGCCGTCTGCCCTGAGCGCCCCGCATCCTGTAGCAGGATGGGAAACGGGCTTTTCGTCACCGTGAGCCTGCCCTGCGCGCCGACCATATGAGCCGCGTTATCTGAGAGCGGCGCGGAGTGTGTCTGCGCCGCGATATCCGCGTATTTGGTATCCGTAATCGCAACAAACCGCACGCGGTCGCCAGCCGATAACAGCGCGGGGGGCTGCCGTGTCAGATCCCACATTTGCACGGGGGTGGTGCCGATAATCTGCCATCCGCCGGGGCTGGCGGTCGGGTAAACGCCCGAGAAACACCCCGCTAAGGCAACAGCCCCCGCAGGGATGCGGGTGCGCGGGGCTTTGCGGCGCGGCACGTCCAGCGCAGGGTCACCGCCCGACAGATAGGCAAATCCGGGGGCAAACCCGCCGAAGGCCACCGTCCACGGGCGCTCCGTGTGGCGGCGGATCACCTCCGTTTCACTCAATCCGGTCAAACGGGCGACCTCGGCCAGATCTTCGCCGTCATAGCACACGGGGATCTCAACGGTCCGCTGGCTCTCGGGGCGCGGCGGGCGCAGGCGGCGCAGCGCCAAGGCGGAGGTCAGGTCCGTGGCCGAAGTCACCTGCGGATCAAACCGCAACGACAGAGTGCGCGCACCCGCAACCATCTCCAGCACGCCGTGCAGCGGCTCGGCTTGCAGATCCGCGAGCAGGGCCATCGTATCGGCCAGATCCGGCAATTCGACCAAGATCGCGCCGCTGCCCGAGGGCAGAATTCGGAGAGGGGCGGCGCTTTCAACGCGCGGGTCGGTCATTCTGATTGGTCTCGGCAAAAGCTTTGCAGGGCAATCCCGCCACCGCGCAGGGTTGCCGCCACTTGGCGGGCAATCGCGACGGCATCGGGGCTATCGCCGTGAATGCAGATGGATTGCGCCTCGATCGTGATGCGCTCGCCCGTGATCGCGGTGATCAAACCGTCGCGGGCCATGGCCAGCATCCGCGCGGCGATTTCCTCAGACTCATGCAGCACCGCCCCCGCTTTGCTCCGCGAGACCAACTGACCATCGGCCTGATAGGCGCGGTCGGCAAAGGCTTCGCAGATCACGCTCACCCCTGCCGCGCGCGCATGGGCGACCAGAGGCGATCCCGCCAAGGCCATCAGCGCCAGCGTCGGATCCACCGCGCGGATCGCGGCAATCACCGCATCGGCCTGCGCGAGGTCATGCGCAATCGCATTGTAGAGCGCGCCATGTGGTTTGACATAGCGCACGGAGGTGCCCGCCGCCCTCGCCAAGCCTTGCAGCGCGCCGATTTGATAGATCACATCTGCCGTCAGATCATCGGGCGCGATCTGCATCGCACGGCGGCCAAAACCGACCCGATCCGGATAGCCGACATGCGCGCCGATGCAAACGCCGCGCGCGGCGGCGGCCTGCACCGTGCGCAAAATCCCCGAAGGATCGCCCGCATGAAACCCGCAGGCGATATTTGCGGAGGTGACGATCTCCAGCATCGCGGCATCATCGCCCATCTGCCAAGCGCCGTAGCTTTCGCCCAAATCGCTGTTCAGATCCATGTTTGCTCTCCACTCCGGTAGAAAACTACCTCGCCATAAAGGATTGTAGCATTGAAAGAAAATGCGGTTGTGTCGTAGAACAATGGACACCCTCGCCAGGAGCTTTTGACCCCATGTCCGTTTCGCCGCAAAGCCTTGTCGAGCAGGTTGCCACCACGATCCGCGACCGCCTGACCTTTGGCGAGCTTGCGCCGGGGCAGCGCTTGTCGGAAACCACGCTGGCCGAAAGCATCGGCGTGTCGCGCAACACTTTGCGCGAAGCGTTCCGGATGCTGACCAAGGACGGGCTTTTGGTGCATGAGGCGAACCGCGGTGTGTTCGTGGCCAGCCCCTCGATGGGCGCGATCATCGATATCTACCATGTGCGGCGGATTATCGAGTGTCAGGCCTTGCGGCAGGCGCATGTGCATCACCCCGCGACCGAGCGGATGGCGGCGGCGGTGGCGCGCGCCCGCACCGCGCAGAAGACCCATGACTGGCGCGCGGTCGGCAATGCCAATATGGATTTTCACAGCGCGATTGTGGATCTGACCGATAGCCCGCGGCTTGCGGCCTTCTTCGGAAACCTCGCTGCCGAGCTGCGTCTGGCCTTTGGCCTTCTGGCCAATCCACAATGGCTCCACGCCCCCTATATCGAGATGAATGCCGCGATTCTGGCCAAGCTGGAGGCCGGACAGACCGAGGCCGCCGCGCGACAGCTCGAGAGTTATCTGTCGCAATCCGAACGCGCCGTGTTGGCGGCCTTCTCGGGGCAAAAGGGGCGGGAGTGAGCGCGCCATAGGGTTAGCTCACTGCCGTGGGAGGGGTTGCCGGATCGGCTGCGGGAGTGGTTTCCGGATCCGTCGGGGGGCAGGTCTCGGCCAGCGATTGCCACGCCGCATGGGCGGCGAGAACCGTGTGCATCTGCGCGGTATGGCCCGCAATATAGGCCGCGCCATAGACCGTTTCATCGGGATATTCGGTGATCAGTGTGAGGGGCACGCGGTGCCGATCATCGGCATGGATATAGCAGGGGAAGCCGTTGATCACCTCAAACCCCGGCTCGCCCGCATGGGTGCGATACAGCGCGATCTGACGGGCATTGAAATCCGCGAGGTCAGGCACCGCTTGCAGAGCTTTGGTCACCGCCTCGATCAGCGCCCGCGCGGGGGCCTCCCATCCCAAACGATGCCGCAAGACAAGGAAGAACCCTTTGGGCACTGTCCACATCGCGAAATTGCGCGGGATATAGCCCGACATCGGCCGCGTCCATTCATGCGCCGGATAGCCGTGAAGGTTGATGTGCAGCTGCGCGTCCGATAGCGCCTCAGCCTGCAGCCGGATCGCCTTTTCATACAGCTTTTCAGGATCTTCGCGGTATTCGAGATCGTCGCCAAGCGCGGTATAGCGCGCCGCATGCAGCATATGGCGCGGTGTCAGCGCGCATAACCGCCCGTGCAGCGCGTAGCCATCGGGGTTTTCCAGCGGAGAGATCACAAAATCCGCGCCTGCCGCTGCCAGCCGATGCGCGGCGCGCAGTGCGCCGACGATGGGCGTGGTTTCATTCGCATGCTGCCCCGAAGAGATCATCACCGGCGCGCCTTGGCCCGAATGATGCCGCGCGAGCACATCGCGCCCAGCACGGCTCTGCGCGGTAAAGGCGGTGCCCCCAATCGCGGCCAATTCGTCGCGGATCTGCGCCACAGGTGGCGGGGCCTCTGCGCGCTCCAGATCCTGCCGCGCGCCTGCGCGTTCCTCGGTATCAAAGGCGCGCAGGCTGATGCGGATTTCGGGCCGCGCGCCCTGCTGCACCTCCGGCACGATCTGGCCGGGTTGCAGATGCCGATCGCCCAAGGGGCGGCCAGAGCGGCGCTGGAACAGCTCAAGACAGGAGAAATAGAGATCCTCATGCAGGGCTTCCACGAGGCTGATCACCTCATCGGCATACCCAAGCGAGAGATCCTGCGCGGGAACGGTTGCGGTGAGGGTTAGCTCTTCAAAAAACGGCTCAACCGCGCCCCAATCGTGATCGCGGATCGCCTGCATCGCGCCGTCAAACAGCTGCTCGTAATCGGTTTCCAGACGGGCCGAGCCTGTCGCATCCTTGTGCCAGCCTGTTGGCGAGAGCAGCTCCTCGCCGACGTGATCGCTATGCAGGCGGTTTGGCGCGAAGACGGTGTGTTCCTCTTGCCCTTCGGGATAGGTGAGGGTGACGTGATAGGCCAAGCCTTCCGCGCCCTTTTCAAAGCGGATCTCCGCGTCAGGGAACAGCGCGGCCAGCGGATAGGTTTCGAGCAAGAACCGGTTCGGCTCCGCGCCTTGATGCCACGGCCAACGGATGTCGGCGGCGGTGAAACCGGCGCGGGCCTCCTCCAAGAAGAACTGCACCAGCGGCTTATAGGCCGAGCGGAGTTTGGCGGTGATCCCGCGCGCGGCGAGGGCGGCCTCTGCCGCGCGGCGGGCCTCGGCATCGTCAAATGTCCACGCCTCAAACGGGCCTGTCGCGTTTGCGACCAGCAGATCGAGCGTGCGGGGCGGGGTGGCGTGATAGATCACCGTTCGGTCCTCCCTGTCGGGTCGAGCGTATCGCGCAGCCAATCGCCCAGAAGGTTCAACCCCAGCACCGTGAGCAGGATCGCGAGGCCCGGAAACACGCTGACCCACCATGCGGTTTGCAGATAGGTGCGGCCATCCGCGAGCATCCCGCCCCAGCTCGGGATCGTCGGATCCACGCCGAGGCCGAGGAAGGTCAGGCTGCTTTCCAGCAAGATATTATTGGCGACGTTCAGTGTGATCAGCACGATCACGGGGCCCAGAAGATTGGGCAAAAGATGGCTGAGGATGATGTTGCGATCCTTCACGCCAATGGCGCGCGCGGCGAGCACGAATTCGCGTTCCCGCAATGCCAGCACCTGCGCGCGGACCAATCGGGCATATTGCACCCATTGCGAGGCGATCAGCAGCAAGATTGTGTTGGTCAGGCTGCCGCCGACGATGGCGATGATGGTGATCGCCAGCAAGATGAAGGGCAGCGCCAATTGCACATCGGCAAAGCGCATCACCAAGATATCCCATATGCCGCGATAATAGCCCGCGATCAGCCCGACAGCGACCCCGATGACGACGGAGCCTGCAACGGAGATGAAGCCGACTTGTAGCGAGATCCAGCCCCCTGCGAAGACGCGGGCCATCACATCGCGGCCCAAAGGATCGGTGCCGAACGGATGTGCGGCGCTTTGGAAAGGGGCCATCAGCCGCGCGGTCAGATCAATCGCGCCCGCATCAGGGGTGAGCCACCCCGAGAACAGCACACAGAACGCGATCCCGACCGTCAGGCCGAGCCCGAGGATGAGTTCCAGCGACCAGAGGCGGGATTTCAACGTGGCGAACATGGCCTCACTCCGTCCGGATGCGCGGATCGATCAGCCCATAGGCGATATCGACCAGCAGGTTAACGAGCACGATTAGCGTGGACAGGATCATGATGACCGATTGCAGCACGGGGTAATCGCGCCCCGCCACGGCGTCAAAGGCGAGACTGCCCATGCCCGGCCAGTTGAACACCCGCTCCACCACCACAATCCCGCCGAGCAGGCCGCCGAATTGCAGCCCGAGGAAGGTGATCAGCGGGATCGCGCAATTGCGCAGGGCGTGTTTGTAGAGCACCTTGCGCTCCGACAGGCCCTTGGCGCGCGCGACCATGATATATTGCGATTGCATCACTTCCAGCATCGAGGTGCGCACCAGCCGCACATTGGTGGCGGTGAGAATGATCCCCATCGTCACCGCGGGCATGATGAAGCTCGCCATCCCCGACATGCCCGACGGCGGCAGCCATTTCAGCGTGATCGAGAACAACAGAACCAGCATCGTCGCCAGCCAGAAATTCGGGAAGGACAGCCCGACCAGCGACAGGATGCGGATCAGTTGATCCTCCCATTTTCCCTTGCGGATCGCCGCGCGGATGCCCAGGGGGATCGACAGCAGGATCGAGACGGCGAGCGAGGCAAAGGCGAGCAGTAAGGTCGCGGGCAAGGCCCCCGCGATGAGCTGCCGCACCGGCGTGCCGCCGAGGAAGGAATTGCCGAAATCCCATGTGAACAGGCCCGATAGCGTGGCCATATATTGCGTGAGGAAAGGTTGGTTCAACCCCAACCCCTCGCGGATTTTTGCCAGATCGGCCTCTGTGATATCGGTGGCGCCCTGCGCGATCATCAGCGCGGGATCGCCCGTCATCCGCACCGCGACCGAAACGATCAAGGTGACGATCACCACCACGAAGATCGCCTGTGCGAGGCGTTTAATCAAGAAAGCGGCCATGCCGGAAGCCTTTCATGGGAATGCGGGGGGTGGAGGGCGCGCATATTCGCACGCGCCCTCCGTCGGTGTGGTGTTCGTGGATCTGGTGTTAGTCGACGGAGACGTCGTTCAACTTCATGCGGTTGTCCGGCGCGGGCAGGAAGCCTTGTACCCGCTTGTTGATGGCGTAGATCGCGTTCAGGTTATAAAGCGGCATTTCCAAAGCGCGATCCGCGGCATAATTCGCGATCTCGCGCAGGATGGTTTCCCGCTCTGCCGCATCTGTCAGGGGGCGCTGCTTTTCCAGCATCGCATCCAGTGTCGCGTCGCTGTCATAGGGGTTCCATTTCTGGTCCGTGTGATACATCGCATAGGCGGTGTTATCGTAATCGAAGGTCCAGCCACCCCAGCTTTGCTGGAACATCGCGCCGGTTTTGCCCTGCGGGATGATATCGTTCAAAAGAACGTTCGTCTCATAGGGTTTGATCGTGGCATTGATGCCCACCATGCTGAGATAGGCCGCAATCGCCTGCGCAACCTCGTTGAAGGTGGCATCATTGCCGCGCGTGTTGATTTCCAGCGTGGCACCGGGCGCGACACCTGCCTCTTTCAGCAGCGCTTTCGCGCCCTCGGGATCAAACGGCAGCGGCTTCATTTCCGGATCATAGCCAAAGGACAGCGCCCCTTGGAAGGAAGCGATCACCGAGGCCTCGCCGCCGAGGATCGACGAGACGATGGTATCGCGGTCCACGGCCATGATCAGCGCCTTGCGCACGCGCGGATCGGCGGTGATCCCGTCGCGGGTGTTGAAGCGCAGCGCCGCGACCGTCGGGCCTGCGGTGGAGATCAGCTCCAGATTGTCGTCGCCTTTGATCGTCGGGATCATCCCGACCGGAATCGTCGGCGGGATCACCACGTCAACGCCGCCCGCCTGCAATTCGGCAATCGCGGTCGCGGGCTCAGCGATAAAGCGGTAGTTCACCGCATCGAGTTTCGGCGCGCCAGCCCAGTGATCGGCATAGGCTTCGAGTTTCACGCCCACCTTCGGCTCATAGGACACCATCTTGAACGGGCCCGTGCCGATCGGCTTCATGTTGAATTCGGCATCGCCAACTTCGGCGAAATATTTCGGCGGAACGATCATCGCGCCGTAGCCTGCGAGTTTGGTCAGCAGCACCGGATCGGGCTGCTTCAGGTGGAAATCGACGGTCGTGCCATCAATCACCTCAACGCTTTCGATGGCGGTGTAATTGGATTGCTGCGGCCCTTTGCCGCCTTCTTCACCGAGCAGCCGATCAAAGGTGAATTTGACGGCATCGGCGTTGAACTCTTCGCCGTTTTGGAAGGTCACGCCCTCGCGCAGGGTGAAGCGGATGCGCATCCCGTCGTCCAGCACGTCCCAGCTTGTCGCCAGAGCCGGCACCAGTTTCATATCGGGGCCGCGATAGGTCAGCCCGTCAAACACATTGGTCGCAACGGAGGCCCAGTTGATCAAGAAGGTATCAATCGGATCCCAGCTTCCGGGATCTTGCGGCGAGGCAACGGTGAGGGTGCCAGCGGCACTCGCGCCTTGGGCAAAGCCGGTGAGGGACAGCGCAAGCGCGATCGCGGTAAGGGTGGTTTTCATGTTCTTTTTTCCTGTTGGTCGTGGGGGTCTGTTTTTGGAAAGAGGGTCTCAGGCACGGGCCACAAGGTGACCGGGGGCAACCTCGTCATAGATGACGCGGCTCGGGGCATCGCCGACCCGCCGCGTGGTGGAGGGGATCTCCCCCTCCAGCCGTAGCCGATTGCGCGGGGCAAGCGGATCCGGATTGGGCACCGCCGCGAGCAGGCGGCGGGTATAGGCGTGCTGCGGCGTCTCGAAGACCTGCATACGGGTGCCGATCTCGACGATCTGGCCGAGATAGAGCACCGCGACGCGGTGGCTCATCTTCTCGACCACGGCCATATCGTGGCTGACGAAGAGGTAGGTCAGCCCTTCATCTTTTTGCAGATCCATGAACAGGTTGATCACCTGCGCCTGAATCGACACATCCAGCGCCGAGAGCGCCTCATCGGCGATGATCACCCGCGGTTTGCTGGCCAAGGTGCGCGCGATGCAGATCCGCTGGCGCTGACCGCCGGAGAATTGATGCGGGTAGCGCGTGGCGACATCTGCGGGCAGGCCGACGCGCTCCAACAGCTCGCCGACGCGGCTGCGGATCGCCCGATCCCCATCCAAAAGCCCATGCGTGCGGATCGGCTCGGCAATCGACCAGCCCACCGTTTTGCGCGGATCGAGCGAGGCGAAAGGATCTTGGAAAATATATTGAATCTCGCGGCGCAGGCGCTGCCGCCCTGCCAGATCCATCGTCGAGAGGGCTTGTCCGTCAAAGGTGAAATCGCCGCCGGAGGGTTTAGTCAGCTGCATCAGCGTGCGGGCGATGGTGGATTTTCCCGATCCGCTTTCGCCCACCAGCGACAGGGTCTCGCCGGGGTATATCTCGAAACGGGCGGCGGTGACGGCGGGGCAATAATGCGTGGTTTTGCCATACCATGTCTTTTTCAGATCGAAGTTGACGCTGAGATCCTCGACCTTCAACAGCGGCCCCGCATCCATCTTTGCGGTGTCTTGCACGCGGGTTTCGCCCACCAGTTGCGGCTGGCCGTCAACCAGTTGCGTCAGCGGCATCTTGCAGGGCAGCGCTTGCCCCCGCATCGCGCCCAGTTTCGGCACCGCCGACAGCAGGCTTTGGGTATAGGGGTGCGCTGGGGCTGCAAAAATCTGCGCGACAGGGCCTTCCTCGACCTTGCGGCCCTTCCACATCACCACCACATCATCGGCGATTTCGGCCACAACGCCCATGTCATGCGTGATAAAGATCATCGACATGCCCAGCTCGGCCTGCAGATCGCGCAGAATATCGAGGATTTGCGCCTGAATCGTGACATCAAGCGCCGTCGTCGGCTCATCCGCGATCAACAACTTGGGGCGGCAGGCAACGGCCATCGCGATCATCACCCGTTGGCGCATCCCGCCCGAGAGTTGATGCGGATAGCGGCGGATCATACCCTGCGCATCGGGCAGGCGCACAAGCTCCAGCAGTTTCACCGCCTCCGCCGTGGCCGCCTCGCGCGTCATATCCTCATGCAGCATCAGGATTTCGGTGATCTGATCGCCGATGGTGAACACCGGATTGAGCGAGGTCATCGGCTCTTGGAAGATCATCGCGATCTCTTTGCCGCGGATCTTGCGCGCATCCTCCTGATCCAGTGTCAGAAGATCGGTCGCGCCGCCCGCCTGATCCAGCACGATCCGGCCCGAGACGAAGCGCGCGCCGTTCAGATCCGCCAGCCGCATGATCGAGAGCGAGGTGACACTTTTGCCCGATCCGCTCTCCCCCACGATGGCGAGGGTGCGCCCCGGTGCGACGCTGAAACTCAGATCCTCGATCACCTGCGTCGCGCCGAAGGCAACGGTGAGCCCCTCAACTGCGAGCAATGGCGCGGAATGCAAATCCTTCATCTTGGCCTCTGAGCTGCGGTGATAGGATCACCTAGGGGGTCAATATGCTGCGTGACGGCAGGATGATCGGCATAAGATTTCAGAACATAAGGCGATGTCAATATTACAATTGATGATTATTGTTCTTTTATATTTATTTTTTGTTGAACAATCTTGAATCGCAAATGGCACGTTGAGCTTCGGCAACCAAAGCAACGCGGGCGACACCCGCCGGCGTTGGCTTGGGTGAAGCTGATTGAGACGGAAAAACCGCCGGCGTGTCTGCAGGGTCAGGGCAGCAAGCGCCAGAAGAAAACCGCACTCATCGAGAACCCCACCAAAGCGATCACCCCACGCACCACCGATTTCGGCAGCATCCGCGCAATTGGCGCGCCAGCGTATCCGCCGAGTGTCGAGGCCACCATCATCCCCAGCGCATGGCTCCATTCAACCAAGCCGCCAATCGCAAACACCGCGACAGAGATGGCAGAGACCGCAAACGACAGCCCGTTTTTCAGTCCGTTCATCTCGTGGATATTGACCATTCCCCAAAGCGCGAACAGTGCCAAGAGCACGATCCCCAAGCCGCCGTTGAAATACCCTCCATAGATGCTCACCGTCAGCAGGCCGACGGTCCCGAAAGGGGTCACGGCGCGGCTTTTGCTCGCGGCCCAAGCGCGGATTCTATCTCCAAACAGAAAGGCCAGCGTCGCCGCTAGCAGCAAGAACGGAACAACAATGGAGAAGGCCTTGTTCGAGGAGACCAGCAGCAGGAGCGCGCCGATCAGGCCGCCGACGAAGGTGACCGCCAGTAGCTTCATCATTTGGACTCTGTCGAACCGCCTGAGTTCGTCGCGAAAGCCCAAAGCGCCGCCCAAATACCCGGGGAAGACGGCCACAGCGCTGGTCGCGTTGGCCACCACGGGGGGCAGGCCGATGAAGACAAGGGCAGGGAATGTCAGGAATGTCCCGCCTCCTGCGATTGTGTTCAAAACGCCTGCGCAAAACGCCGCAACCAAGACAAGCAAGATTTCCATGTCACCCTCCCGTGATTAAATGCCTTGATCTCGCATAGGGAGGTTTTAGTCAATTCATCCAAGCCATTGGCTGGGACGTGTTTGCCAATTGAGCGCGCAGCTAGCCCGCGACCGTCTGAGGGCAGTGCCGCATGAGATCTTTGGCATGCGCGGCAGCACGTTCGGCCAAGGCACTTCGTTTGGCACGGGGGCGCGCAAGGAGAAGCGGCAGATCAAGGGCCTGTGTCTCCATCGCGACGATGGTCAGCTTCCCCTCGGCAAGCTCGGACTGGATCGCCGCTTCGGGGATCAACGCCAGTCCGGCACCATCAATCGCGAGCCGGATCATCATGAATAGGCTGTCTGTCTGCGTGAAGCGGCGATGGCGACTGGGGCCATAAGCGCGCGAATGGGTATGGTCGTGGATGGGCGATTCCCAGCCGTAGCCGAGGATCGGGTATTCGCTGAGCGCCTCATCTGAAAGCGCGGCAGGGCAAAGGCCAGATTTCGCCGCCCAAACCATTGAATAGGAACCGATCTTCTCAAGGCGCACCCGTGGATCCGGTGAATCCTGTGACAAGAATGCGAGATCGAGTTGGTCGGTCAGCAAATGTTGCAAGAGGGTCGCGGATTGGTTGACTTCAATTTCAATCCGCGCGGCGGGGTGCTCGTGTTCCAAGCGCTCGATAAGCCGCATGAGCCATGTCGCTGCAACAGGGCCGTTTGCACCGATCCTTAGCCGCGTTTCAACAGGGGTCGCGGGTTGATGGAAGGACAGATCCTCGGTCAAGCGCAGGATCTTGCGGGCATAATCAAGCAGCTCTTGCCCCTGCTCGGTCAGGGTCAGCCCGCTGTCCCGGTGAAGCAGCACAACACCCAGTTCCTCCTCTAACCCGCGGATGCGCGACGAGACCGTTGGTTGGGAGATATTGAGCACCTCGGCGGCGCGCCGAAAGCTGGAAAGGCGGGTGACCCAGTAAAAGGTTTCAAGGCTGTGTATCTGCATGATTTTCGGCGCCCATCAACCAAGTGATTAATAAATTCTATCAGATTGATCTTGTATTTCAAGTGGACGGACGCCCGGAAACCTAGACCTAATAGGGAAAACAATATGGGCATAACTGATGACTTTTATCGTAGAACCGATACCAACGTCCCTTCCCGCCGCCGCTCTTTCGAGGCTACGCGGTTTTGAGACTGTGCTCTTTGGCCATTTTCTGGATCGTGGGGTGCTCGATGCGGGCATTGCCCCGGCGGTTCCTGTGCGCAGGATCGCGGGCACCGCTGTGACGCTGAGCTTGCCGGGGTTGGATTCGACCCTGCTGCATCATGCGGCCGGTTTACTGCGCGCCGGTGATATTCTGGTAATTGATCGGCGCGGGGACCGCCAAGCCGCATGCCTTGGCGGCGGGGTCGCACGTGCAATTTTGAATTCCGGCGCGGCAGGGGTGGTGATTGATGGGTGCCATACCGATACCTCCGAGCTGGTCGAGATGGGCTTGCCAGTGTTCAGCCGCGGCGCCTCCGTGCTCACCACGCGGCTGCAAGGGCAGGGTGGGGCGTTGAACCGTCCCGTGTCTGTCGGGGGCGTTCCGATCTTGCCGGGGGATGCAATCTTGGCAGATGGCTTGGGTGTGGTGGCGATCCACGCCGATGAGCTGCCCACCGTGTTGGCCCGTGCGGATGCGCTCTTGGAGCTGACCACGCGGACGATTGCGGGGGTCGAGACGGGCGCGCCGATCGGGCAGCTTTCAGGGGCCAGCGATATCGTGACGGCCTCCCTGTCTGCGCGGTGAGCGATGGCGGGGATCTCGGATCATGTGGACGCGGCGTTTGCGGCCTGCCCTGCGGGCGCTCTGGGCTTTGTCTATGATTATTCTACCGCGAAGTTTTCCACCGATCCCGCGAAATTCACGCTGCCGGAGGTAATTGAGGCAAGGGGGGTGGCCGAGAGATTGGTTGCGGATTGGTGCGGTTTGGCCCTCTATCGTGCCGACCCAGTACAACAGCTTGCGGCGGAAATCTCTCAACCGTTTCTGTGGAGCTACCACCGCAACGAGCCCTCGCTCATTGCCAAGGATTTGGGCCGCGCCGAGGTCCGCGAGGTCTCCGAGCGCCTGCACGGGTGGCATCTTGCGCGCGGGATGACGGTTCCGCTGCATCTGCCCAATTGCGGGTTTGCGACGGTCACGGTGTTTATGCCGGAGGGCATACCTTCGGGCACTGTTCTGGGGAGTTTTGCGCTGGCGGCCTACCGCCTACAAGATCGTCTCTCGGCGGATCTGCCGCGCCACAGGAACAGCCAGCTCTCGCCACGCGAGGCGGAATGTCTCGCGCTGACGGCGGAAGGCCTCTCGGCCAAGCAAATCGCCTACGCGCTAGGCCGGTCCGAGAGCATGGTGGTGAAACATTTGCAGGCGGCGGGGGGCAAGCTGGGCGCACGTAACCGCAGCCATGCCGTCGCGCTGGCCACGCGTCACGGTTGGATCACATGAAGCGCTTGCGCCGCCGCATCGCGCAACAGGCTGACATCCGATGTGGCGCTGACCATGCTATAGCCGCGCGCAAACATCGCCTTCGGCGGCTCGCTGGGCAGGGCCGCGCCCCCAAGGAGCTTCCCCGTTGCCAAGATGCGCCGCTCGGCTGCGCGCAGTGCTGCAATGAGATTGGTGGAGGCGAGATCGCCAAACGCGCCGAAATCGGTTGTCAGGTCCAGCGGACCGAGGAACAGCATATCGATCCCCTCGACTGCTGCGATCTCTTCAATGGCGTCAAAGCCGGCACGGCTCTCGATCATGACGGCGACGAGAAGCCCGTCATTGGCCTTTTCTGCATGACCTGCTTCCGCTCCGTAGCGCGCAGCGCGCGACACGGTGAACTGCGCGCCGCGCCGTCCCATTGGCGCATAACGGGCAGCTTGCGCGATAGCTTGCGCCTCTTGTGCCGATTGCACATCGGGGATCATCACCCCGTCAAACCCCGCATCCAACATTGGCTTTATCGCAGCAGCACTGCCGTTCGGCGTGCGGATCATTACAAACGCATCGGAGGTGCTGCGCACCGCGCGCAGCTCATGCAATGCGCCACTCAGATCGGCGGCGGCGTGCTCACGATCCACGATCAGAAGCGGAAATCCGGCAAGGCCTATAATCTCGGCCACGTCGGGCTGGCCGAGGAACAAAAAGGCCGCGGGAAGTCGTGTTCCCGACAAAAGGGTTTGGCGCAGCGATGTCATGGGCAATCTCCGTTTGGCGCGATCATGGCGTCAGATCCGCGCGGGTGGAAGGGTGTAAGATCTGACAGCTTACGGGCACGGGGCGTGGTGGGGCATCTTGGCAAAAGGATCGACCGCACGAGGAATTTTGCCATGCCGCACCCGCCCATGCCGCACCCGCCTGAACAGATAGGGGCCATAGAGGGGTTTTGTCCGTTTCTGGGATACGAGACATGGTACCGTGTGACGGGGGATTTGGGCAGCGGGCTTGCGCCGTTGATCGTGGTGCATGGCGGCCCGGGCTGCACGCATGACTATGTTGACGCCTATAAAGCGATCGCGTCCACGGGCCGTGCGGTCGTACATTACGATCAGCTCGGAAATGGGCGATCCACCCATTTGCCAAAGGCGGATGCGGGTTTCTGGACGGTGGATCTGTTTTTGGAGGAGCTGGCGTGCCTGATCTCCCACTTAGGCATTTCCAAGCGCTATTGCCTCCTTGGTCAGAGCTGGGGCGGAATGTTGGCAGCAGAGCATGCGGTGCGCAGGCCTGCGGGACTGAAAGCCTTGATCATCGCCAATTCCCCAAGTTCGTTCCCGCTTTGGGTCGCAGAGGCCACGCGCCTGAGGCGGGAATTGCCGGATGGCATTCACGCGGTCCTCTTGGCGCATGAAGAACGGGGCGATTATGCCCATCCTGAATATCTCGCCGCGACGGAGGTGTTCTACCGCGCCCATGTGTGCCGTAAAACACCGTGGCCACCCGAGGTGACGGCGACGTTTGATGCGATCTCAAACGATCCCACCGTCTATCACACGATGAACGGGCCGACCGAATTCCATGTGATTGGCACGCTGAAAGACTGGACGATTGAGGATCATCTGCACCTTGTTGACGCGCCGACGCTGGTGCTGACGGGGCGCTTCGATGAGGCCACCCCCCGCGCCGCCGAGGCCTATGCGGAACGGATCCCGAAGGCGGAATGGCTGATCCTCGGGAAGTCCAGCCATATGCCGCATGTCGAGGAATATGGCCTCTGCATGGCGGTCGTTTCCGATTTTCTGCGCAGGAGCACGCTATGACCGTTTTCGCGACCCTACAGATGTGTTCGACCGCCGATATGGCACAGAACATGGCGACGATTGAGACACTCGTGCGGTCTGCTGCGGCGCAAGGGGCGCAGGTTGTCAGCCTGCCTGAGGCTGCGAATATCCTGCTCAAAGACCAGATGGCCTACCCCCGCCTGTGCCTGCCCGAAGCCGAGGATAAAACCCTTTCGCTCTGCATGGCGCTGGCGGCGGAATTGGGAATTTGGCTGCACACAGGATCGCTTCTGCTACGAACGGAAGACGGCAACCGGGTTTGGAATCGATCCCATATAATCTCGCCCGAGGGCCGGATCGTTGCGCGCTACGATAAGCTCCACACCTTTGACGTGGCCTTGGGAGGGGCTGGGGATTTCATTGAGAGTCGCGCCGTGGCGCCGGGCGAACGCGGGGCGGTGATGTGTGACGCGGCAGGGCATCGGCTCGGCCTTGCGATCTGTTATGATCTGCGGTTCCCCTATTTGTTCCGCGCGCTGGCGGCTGCCGGGGCAGGGGTGCTGATGATCCCGGCTTCGTTCTCTCCGGTCACAGGTCCGCTGCATTGGGAGACGTTGCTCAGGGCGCGCGCGATTGAAACGGGGTCCTATGTCGTGGCCGCCGCGCAATGCGGGGTGCGCGACGGGGTGGCGACTTACGGTCACTCGCGGATCATATCGCCGATGGGCGAGGTGCTTGCTGCCGCTGGGGAGGAACCGACGGTGAGTTTGGCGCAGATCGACCCGCAGCAGGTTTTGGACGCGCGCCGCCGATTGCCTGTTCTGTCGCAAACCCGTGCGATTGGCGAGGTGAGCTATGCGCAATGATCTGACGTGGCGATGGGCCCGCCCGCGCGGATTGCCCATCTGTCAAAAATTGGCGCCAATTTATGCACCTATTCTGGTTGCTTGCGTACCGAGCCAGTATGAAGGCCGAAAACGGGAAGAGGCGTCATGACAGTGATCTCCACGCCGGCGGCGGCAACGCGACCCGCCGACCCCCTATACGGATTGCCCGCAGCCACCCTTTCAGGAACCCATTGGCGCTATGTTCTGCGTGAGGCCGATTGTGCTGGCGCGCCGTTGCTCATTGCCGCGCATGGCAGCGATCGAGATGTGGCGGGGCTGGTCCGTGGCCTCGGGATGGATCAGAAGATTTCCCTTCTTTTGCCGCTATTTCCCGCCCAGATTGACGGGTGCGATACCGCAGATGACTACAAGTTTCTGGCGGGCGGTGGCACTGAATATCTCCCGCTGATGGATGCGATTTTGGCGGAGGCGTTGGGGCAATTGCGCGCCCCTCCACGGCAGATCTGGCTCTTCGGGTTCTCCGGCGGAGCGCAGTTCGCGCAGCGATACGCCCTGTTCAGGGCGCGTCAGCTCGACGGGCTTTTGCTCGCCGCCCCCGGCGGCGTGACGTTGCTGCGCGAGGATCTTGCGTGGTGGCCGGGTCTTGACGGCGCGCAGGCGGCCGTGGGCGAAGCCCCTGATGTGCTCGGGCTTTCCCGTTTGCGCACGGCGCTGTTTGTGGGCAGCGAGGATTGCGCGGCTGGGCTCGTTAATCGTGGTTTAGGCACGCGCTACGGCGCGGCGGCGGCGGGCGTGGCAGGGGCGACGCGGATCGAGAAAGCCCGCGCGCTATATGAGAGCCTTCTGGCGCTCGGCGCGCCTGTTACGCTGACAGAAATTTCCGGTGCGGGGCATCAGCTTGCCCCCTGCGCCGAGGCCGTTTCGCTCAGGATGCGCGATTGGCTCGCCCCAGAAAAAGCAAGCACCTCCACCCGACCAACAGGAGAAAACAATGACTCGTTTTAGTCTCATCGGGGCCTCGGCCCTCTTGCTCGCGCATGCGGGCCAAGCGCAAACGCCGCCCGCCGGATATCCCGCTAAGTATGCCGCGTTGATCGCCCAAGCGAAGACCGAAGGCTCGTTGCTGATCTACACCAACCTCTCGAGCCTAAACCTTGATCCGGTGGTACGGGCCTTCAACGATGCCTATCCAGAGATCCAAGTCGAAACGATTGAAATGGGCCCGTCAGAGGCGTTCTCTCGCTATGATGCGGAAACGGGAACGGGCGTTGAGAGCGCGGATCTGATCATCGCGAATTCGATCACCGATTGGGTGCGCGCGGTGAACGCGGGCACGTTGGATGGTTACCTCTCGCCCGAGCGCGAGAACCTGCCCGCTTGGTCCTATCCCGAGACCGGCCTCTACACCTTTTCGACGGATCCAATGGTCACGATCTATAACAAGCTCACCGTGCCAGCTGATCTGCAAGCCACCTCGATGGAGACCTATTTCGCCAACATCAAAGCGCATCCCGAGGTCTTTGAGGGCAAGGTTGGCACCTACGACGGACGCTATGCGTTCGGGGGCGCGATTGGCTATGCGTTTGCCAAATATCATGGCGAGGAGGCTTGGGATTGGTTTGCCTCCGCAGGCCCGATGACCCGTCCCGGTGGCGGTGCGGGCGGGATGATTGAGCGTACCCTGACGGGGGAGTTGGCCTCCTCCTTCTTCGTCTCCGCGCCTGTTGTCCTGAGCCGGATGGATCCGGCGCTCGAGCAGGTTCTCGGCTGGGCCTTCCCCTCCGATGGCACGCCCGTCTTTTTGCGCGGCATGGGGATCACTGATAAGGCCCCGCATCAGGCGGCCGCGCGGGTATTCCTCGATTTCGTGCTCTCCGAGCCGGGGCAATATGCCGTCGCGGAAGGAAATTTGACCCCCTACCGCCCCGGAGTCATGCCTGAGGCCGAAAATGCCTATTCGCTGGATGAGGTGATCGCGGCGATTGGAGATGAGGAAAAGCTGATCCTGATCGATTATAACCCTGATATGGTTGCCGATTTTGAAGCCTTCACTGCCCGTTGGGGCGATGCCTTCAAGATGTAAATCCAAAGGGGTTGGCCCTTGCATTCCGCCGCCAACCCCTTCCCAAAAGGACATCCCCCGAAGGACATGCCCATGACAGATGCGACTCTGACAAACCCTTGGCGTAAGCACAGGACACAAAGGCCCTTTGATCGCGCCCGTCTCGCGCAATGGCTGATCTTTATGGTGACGGCAGCCCTGATGTTGGCGCCAGCACTGCCGATTTTGGTGCAGGTCTTCGTGGACCGCCCACTCTATACCGATGGGTGGCAATTCACCTTCTCGAATATCACCGATATTCTGCAATCAGAGCGGATTGGCCGCATTGCCCTGACGACGGGCGCTTTTGCGCTGTTTAGCGTAATCATTGCCGAGGTTCTGGGCATTGGCGCGGCGCTTTTGATCGGGCGCACCGATCTTCCAGGGCGGCAGATTATGGGGGATGTGCTGATGTGGCCGCTCTATCTGTCGCATCTTATTTTCGCGCTGGGGTGGGTCGTGATGTACGGGCCGTCCGGCTTCATCACGCAATCCATCGCGCAGCAGGCGGGCGATGCGCCGTGGAACCTGTATTCGTTGGCAGGCATGTCCTTGGTAGCGGGAATCTCGCAGGCTCCTCTGGCCTATCTTTATTGCCTTTACGGGGCGGTGCGCTCGGTGGATTCCAGCTTGGAAAGCGCGGCGCGCACAGTGGGGGCGGGGCCGCTGCAAGTGCTGCGCAAGGTGACCCTGCCGCTGATGGTGCCTTCGATTATCACGTCGACCGCGCTGAACCTCGTGATCGCGGTTGAAACCCTGTCGATTCCTATGTTTCTCGCACGTCCTGCGCGGATCGATACGCTGTCTACCTTCCTCTACGGCGAGGGGATCGCGGCGTCGAATCCGAACCATGGGCTGGTCGCGGCCTCGTCTTTGCTGCTGATGATGTTGGTCGGATCGGCGTTGATATTGCAGCGCATCCTGCTGCGCCAAGGGCATCGATACGAGACGGTGAAGGGCAAGGGATCTCGCCCGATGGTGCTGAGCTTGGGAAAATTGCGCTGGCCGTTGGCCCTGTGTAGCGCGGCGCTTTTGCTGGTCGCGGTGGTGATCCCTGTCGCGGGCATCCTGCTGCGCGCTTTCACCTCCTTCCTGTCGCCGCTGGTGCCGATTTCCAAAGTTCTGACACTGGTGAATTTTGAGAAGCTGTTCAGCAATCCGGCAAATCTTCGGGCGATTACCAACACCGTGGAAATCTCGCTGCTATCCGCCGCCTTCGGCACAGTGCTAGCGGTGGCGGTGGCGCTGGTGATCCAGCGCTCGACGTTCAAATTCGCGGGCACGTTGGAGATGCTGGCGTATTCGCCGCGCGTCATCCCGGGAATGATCACCGGTTTGGGGATCTTTTATGCGGCCGTGATCTTGCCGCCGATGGGCTGGCTGCGGGGCAATATCGGCATCATCGTGGTGGCCTATGTGATGGCAACGCTGCCTTTGGCGCTTGGGGTGATCCAGCCAGCCATCGTGCAGATCGGCCGTGATCTCGATAAGGCCGCCCGCACAGTGGGGGCGGATTGGATCAGTTCCATGCGGTTGGTCATGGTGCCGCTGCTCAAACCCGCGCTTTTGGGCAGCTTTATCCTGCTCTTCGTCTTCCATCTTAAATCCTACATCATCGCAATCTTCCTGATGGCACCGGGGTTGGAGGTGATGGGCGTCTCGATGCTCTCGCTCTGGACGAATGGCGATGTCGGAGAACTCGCGGCTTTCGCAACCCTGCAAATCGTGATGATCGCCGCGCTGCTGATCCTCTCGCGCCTCCTTTTCAAGGTAAAACTCTATGACTGATCTCATTCTCAAAGATGTCTCACGCCGCTATGGCAAAGCGCTTGCCATTGACGGGATCAACCTCCGTGTCTCGGATGGCGAATTCCTGACCCTGCTCGGCCCATCGGGCTGCGGGAAATCGACAACGCTTTCGGCGATTGCGGGCTTGGATCAGCCAACGGGGGGGCGGATCTCCTTCGGGGATCGTGTGCTTGTGGATGCCGCATCCGGCACCTATCTGCCGCCCGAAGCGCGCGGGTTTGGCGTTGTGTTTCAAAGCTATGCACTGTGGCCTCATCTGACGGTGGAAGACAACGTGGGGATGTCGCTAAAGCTGCGTAAAGTCCCTGCCGCTGACCGTAAAAAGCGCATTGCCGAGGCGCTGGAGCTTGTCGAGTTGGGCCCTATGACAAAACGCTATCCGGGAGAGCTTTCGGGCGGGCAGCAACAACGGGTTGCTCTGGCGCGGGCCATCGTTTTCCGCCCGCCGCTATTGCTGCTCGATGAGCCTTTGTCGAACCTTGATGCCCAATTGCGGCAGCAGGCGCGGATCTGGCTCAAAGATATCCAGCGCGAACTTGGTCTTACGACGATCTACGTGACCCATGATCAGGATGAGGCATTGGCGATGTCGGACCGGATCGTGGTAATGCGCGGCGGGAAAGTGGTGCAACTCGGGACACCGCAAGAGATTTACCGCGATCCGATCCATCCTTTCGCGGCAAGCTTTATCGGCAATGCGAATTTGCTGGCGGTGACAGGTGTGGTTGGCGGCGTGAGCGGAGCCTGTGAGGTGCGGCTGGCGGACGGGCAGGTGATCCGTGCGCACACGCCCCTGCCGGATCTGCCTGCGGGCGACCAGCTTCTGGCGATCCGCCCGCATTTGATCCAATGCGCCCCGATGGAGGGCGCGACGGAAATACGGGTCCAGTTCGGGGCCGAAAGCTATCTGGGGGATCACTTTGAGCAGGAGGCCTATGTGGCCGGATCGGCATTGCGTCTCAGCGTGAATACCCCACAACCCCGTGGCGCAGGGCGAATCTGGATCCATCCGCGTGATGCAGTTGTCTTCGCCGCGGGCGCTTGAAGAAGGTTGAGCCGATCCCGTCCGATGATGTGACCGAACGATTGCGCAGCGATATCGTTCTGGGCGCCCTGCGCCCGGGGGAATGGCTGCGCCAGATCGATTTGCAAAAGAGGTATCGTTTTAGCCGCAGCACCGCCCGAACCGCCCTCGCGGCACTGGCCTCCGCCCAGATCGTGGAGCATGCGCCAAATCGTGGTTTCCGCGTGGTGCAACCGTCCGTGGAGATCCGGTCGGAGATCACCGATGTGCGGTTGATGCTGGAACTTCCCGCCGCATCGGTGATCATCGCCCAAGCCAGCGCGACAGAGATCGCACAGATCCGAGCGGCGGCGATGGCCTTCAATGCCGGGGGCGACGTGCTGCCCTTCCAAGAGATGCGCCGCCTCAACCACGCCTTCCACCGTGCGTTGATTGCGCCGTTGCGCAACAGCACCTTGTCAAATCGGATCAATGAGTTACGCGAGAGGGACTTGCCGGGGGATTGGTTGAATTGGTCAACCGCGTTGAAGGTCCGCCACTCCAGCGCGGCTCACTTGCGGATGGTCGAGGCGCTGGAGGCTGGAGATGCAGAGCGTCTGCGTGCAACGGTTGTGGCGCATCTGACCAATTGGAAGGCGGGTCTGCCACGCCTTGACCGGTGATCAGATCAAACCCGCATCGTGTGCGAGGGCGATCCGGTTGGCGCCGTTCGAGGGCAGGGATTGGTTCGGTGTTGGGTCACTAGCGGAAGGGCGAGCCATCAGGCTCGCCCTTTATCTTTGGCGTATGGCTTTCGTCTTGATTTCCTCAATATCCATAATATGGAATATGGTTACAAAGAAAACGTCATCATTTCTATACGGTGTGATCTTTAAATGCATGTAATAAAAGAAATTAATAAGATAATTTTGTATTTCCGGATTTTGTGTTGATTTTAAATTCCACATATTGGACACTTGGTCGAGCTGGTTGAGGCGGGTATTGCGGACGGGGGAGACAGATGGACGGTGAGTCATATTCGCAGGCCGCGGCGCGCAGGGCGCGCCGTGTCGAGGGGAAATCCATCCTGCTCATCGGAGGTGGCGCGCCGGTGGAGGGACTGTCCAATGGCAAGGCGGCTGCGGTCGTCTATGCCCGCGAGGGTGGGCATCTCGTGATCGCCGACCGCGATCTGGAAGCCGCGCAGCGTACGGTTCAAGCCGTGCGCGATGAGGGGGGGACGGCCGAGGCGATCTGTGCCGATATCACGCAATCGGATGATCTGGCCGCGCTGGCCGCCTTCACTAAGGATCGCTTCGGGCGCATTGATATCCTGCACAATAATGTCGGGATTGCGGAGACAGGTGGCCCTGTCGAGACCTCGGAGGCGAGTTGGCGAAAGCTGCTTGAGGTTAATCAAACGGGGGTTTTCCTCGCCTGCAAACATGTCTTGCCGATTATGGAGGCTCAGGGCAGCGGCGCGATTGTCAACATCGGCTCGGTCGCGGCGCTACGCTGGATCGGGTTTCCCTATCTCGCCTATACCGCCACGAAGGCCGCCGTCTTGGCAATGACACAGAATATCGCGCTGCAATATGCGAGCCGCGGTATTCGCGCCAATTGCGTACTACCCGGCCTCATGGATACGCCGATGATCCGCGCGCCCCTGACGGCGAGCTATGGCGGCGACGTGGACACGATGCTCGACGCGCGCAATGAGATGAGCCCGACGGGGCGGATGGGGAACGCATGGGATACGGCCTATGCGGCGCTCTATCTCGCGTCCGATGAGGCACGCTATGTCAACGGCACGCAGCTTGTCGTGGATGGAGGATTATCGGCGCGCTGCGCCTGAGGAATGACGCGAGGATTTAGGGAGGATACTCGATGGTACTTTTGAAATGGATTGCGCGGGCAGCGCTGGCCTTTGCAGTGACGCAGCCGATCGCGGCACAGGCGCAGGCGTTCCGCTTAACCTCGGAGACGAACGAGAACAGCAGCCGCACGCAGGGCGGCGAGCGGTTCGGGAAACTGCTCTCGGAGGCCTCAGATGGGGCGATGACTGTCCGTGTGTTTCCGAACGCGGTTCTGACCGGCGGCGACCAGTTGAAACAGGCGGAGATGCTGGGCCGTGGCGCGCTGGATTTCTCGCTGACCTCAGCGATCACGATCTCCACCGTGGTGCCGGAGATGTCCGTCTTTTCGCTGCCCTATCTCTTCTCAGGCTATGACGAGGTGGATGCGGCTGTTGCGGGGCCTGCGGGCGCGCGGATGGCGCAGATCATGGAGAAACATGGTCTGAAGCTGCTGGCATGGGGTGAGAGCGGATTTCGGGAAGTCACCAATAGCACGCGGCCGATCAAATCGCCTGCCGATCTCAAAGGGCTGAAGATGCGGGTGGCAGGCCCGATGTTCATTGATGTGATGACAGATTTGGGCGCCAACCCGCAACAGATCCAATGGACCGAAACCTTCTCCGCGTTGCAGCAGGGCGTTGTTGATGGGCAGGAAAACCCAATCGGTGCGGTGATCGTGCCGCAGCGGGTCTATGAGGTGCAAAAATACATTACCACTTGGCATTATTCCTATGATCCAGCGCTGCTGATCATGAGCCTGCAAAAGTGGGAGGCGTTGTCGCCCGAGCAACAGGCGCTGGTGCAGGCTGCCGCGACTGAGGCGATGACGTGGCAAAAGCAGATCACGCGGGAGCAGACCGAAGAAGGGCTGTCGCTGGTGCAGGCGGAAGGGATGGAGCTTTACGAGCCAACCAAGGCAGAGCTGGAAGCGTTTCGCATGGCGGCGCAGCCCTCCTTTGACAAATGGTCAGAGCGGGTCGGCCTTGAACTTGTAGACTTGTTCCAAAGCACGAAACTTAGCGCGAACTGAGCCTGTTTCAGGACTAATCTTGCCCATAGAGCCGCGCCTCAAGGCGCGGCACTTCCGCTTTCAAAACCTCTACGACAGCCGGAATGCGCGGCTCGATCCGGTTGGGCACGCCCGCAAGCGAGACCGCCCCTTGGCAGACACCCTGCGGCGTTGAAAACGCCACCGCCACGCCCCAGCTTTCGGCAAAGACACGGCCCGGATTGACTGCATAGCCCTGTGCGCGAGTCTGCGCCACCAGTTCGCGGAGAAAGGCGGGGGTGAATTCGGGATGTTCGCGGCTCAACTCCTCGGCATTGCGCTCAAGGATCCAATCGATTTCCGCATCAGGGCAGGTTGCGAGAATGGCCAGGCTGCCGCCGCCGACGCCCAGCGGATGCCGATCCCCCACTTGCGCAGTATGGGTGCGCACGCGGTAGCTCCCCTCCTCGCGGCCGATGCAAACGGCGTGGGTTCCGTGGCGCACGAGGAACAGCGCGATATCGCCCGAGACCGCCGTGAGCTGCCCCAAGGTCGCATCCACGACAGAGCTCATCCCGTAGCGGCTTTCCGCAGCGACACCGAGCAGATAGGCCTCGCGGCCCAGATGATAGCGATCCGTCTTGGGGTCCTGCTCGATCAGCCCTTCGACTTGTAGGGCCTGCAGCATTCTGTGCGCCGTCGGGCGGGTGATGCCGGAGGCGCGGCACAGATCCACCAAGCGGATGCCGTCGCGGGAATGGCTTGAGACAAGCCGTAGCAAACCAAGGGATTTATGCAGGCTTTGCGCGCCTGCGGTGGCCTCTATCGGTTTGCTCATGATATCCCTCGGGCAGATCGCGGCGCGCGTGTTGCTGTGCCCCGTATATCACCGGCGAGAAGAAGCGCACAAGCCTGCCGCCTTTGACGGCAGGCGCGCTATCTGGTCAATCAGGGAGCCATTCTTCCAAGGTCACTTCAAATGTCATGCAGATCGGATTCCCGCCCGGCACGAAGGGGCCGCCGTGAATGATCCCCTCAGGGTCCGCCACAACGCCGGAGAGCGAGGCCTCAACCGTACCATTATAGGAGCGCACCTCCCCCGCGAGGCTGACAATCTCGACCGCTGGCCCCGCGACGTGGATATAGGTTCCGTCATTGGCCAGCACGCAGGCATCCACCAACGAGCCGAGCGCCCCGCGCACGAAGGCATGGTCAAACCCTTCCGCGAGGCACAGCTTTTCGATGCCGCGCACGAGGTCTTCGTTCGGCCCGATCCGCGCGTAAGCAATGCGCCCCATTTTTCCACTTTCGACATATGTGCTGTGTGAGGAGGGCGTTAATTGGCTCATGGTTGGCTGTCCCTGAAGGGTTGCAGAAGGGGGATATTGGTTTCGGGATCAAAGCTTTGCCGCAGGCTGAAACCAGAAAATCCGGTGACCAGCACCGAGATAGGCTGCGGGCCGACGATGGCCGCTTCGGGCAGGATATGGCCGCCGCGATAGAGGCCCTGCGCGGTGCGGATTGTCGCGTGGCAATGCACCAAAGGCTTGCCTTGGGCGCTCACGCCGAGTGTTGCATTGCCGAAAATCATATAGGATTGGCCCGCATCGATGGGCTGGGAATAGGCGATGACGGCCTTGCCCGTTGGATCGGGCGGGGCCACGCAATAGGAGAGCGTGTTGAACAGCCCGCCCAAAATTGTCGTCGAGGCGCTGGTAATTCCGCGGGCCGCCAAGGGGGCGACGATGGCATCGAACAGCGTTTGCCCCGGCTCCAAGCTCAGACGGATATGGCGCGCGGTGACATCATGTTGGCTGTGGATGCGCACGGGGTTGAACCGCCCCGGATGGCGCAACATCCGTGCGCGCACTGTGCTTTGCTGCGATGTGTGGCGAAGGCCCATGTCAGGCGCTTTCCCGCAGCGGTGCCGATTTGAGCGCGACTCCCGAGAGCACGCCGCCCGTGGTGAACCCGCCATCCACCGCGAGCACTTGTCCGGTGATATAACTGGATTTCGCATCATCGAGCAAAAACAGTGTTGCCTGCGCGATCTCTTCTGCGGTGCCATAGCGGCGTTGCGGTACGGTATCGATCCAACCTTGGCGCATTTCGGGGGTGTGCATATCGCGCACCAGCGGTGTCTCGATTGGGCCGGGGGCGACTGCGTTGATCCGCAGGCCATGCGGGCTGAGCTCTGCCGCCATCACCTTGGTCATTGAGATGACGCCCGCCTTGCTCGCGCCGTAGGCCGTGCGCCCGACATTGCCCATCATGCCGGAGACGGAGGCGATATTGACGATGGCCCCTTGTGCGCGCGGCAACATCCGCCGTGCCGCCGCCTTGGAGAGGATGAATGAGCCCAGCAGGTTGATCTCGATCACGGTGCGGAACCCGTCCAGATCGGTATCGAGCGCTTGCGCATCCATCCCGATCCCAGCCGAATTCACCGCGCCGCACAGCGGCCCGAGAGCCGCCTCGGCGTGATCACAGGCCGCCTCGATCGCGGCCTCGTCGGTGACAGAGGCGGTGATCGTCAGCACGCGGTCCGGCGCATTCAGCCTGGCCTTTGCGGTCGCCAGTGCCGCGCCGTTGCGATCCAGCAAGGCGACGTTGAAACCACTCTCCAGACAGGCCTTAGCGACGGCGTAGCCGATCCCTGATGCGCCACCCGTGATCATAATTGTCTTTGCAATTGGCATTTGAAATTCCTCCCGTATCAAGATGTTCAGATCGGTATGATCACCAGCTCCGCTGTGACTGACACGCAGGCTTTGCTGCGGATTAACTGACCCAAGAATTGGTTGGCGTGGCTATCCACCACAGCGATATCGATCAGTGCCTCCCCGCCGGCCACCGCGCCGTTGCACAGCACGAACTCGCTGGCGAAATCGCGCATCCGCGCGCCATTTGTGAAAGCGGCCCCGTTCAGACTGCCCAGCCCGACCACCCGCGCGCGGGCAATGCCGTGCTGCATGCAAAGCTCCGTGCAGGCCGTGGTAATATCGGTGTTGGGCCGCAGGGTCGTGATGATCGCCTGCGCAGTTTTAGGCGCGGTTTCGGGCAGGCTCTCACCGATGGCTGCGAAAATCTCGAAGCGGGTCTCCGCATCGGGAAGCCGTTCAAACCGCGCGGATGCAAAGCCCGTGACCTCAAGCGTGGTGTCACGCGCGATAAGTGTCTGATCGGAGAGCAGATGTCCGATCCCTGATGCGCCCCCCGCATCCTCCCACAGAGCGTGGCAATGGGTGAAGCCCGCGCCCTGATAGCGCCCGACGGACATATAACCGTGTTTGATCGTGGCAGGGCCGCACGTGCTATGCGGCGCGGAATACCACGCCAAGCGATCCGGCGTATCCGAGTGGGCGGGGATCACGTAATCAATCTGCGCACAGGCGAGGCCGTCCAGCTCGGCGAAGCCGCTTTCAAACCCCGCCTTGGCGAAGCCCTCAATCACCGCTGTCTCCAGCCGATCCCCCGCCCGCAGCGCGAGGGTGAAGCGCTGCGTGGCGGTGGTGATGGCCTTGACGCGCGGGTGCTGTTCCGGACCTGGGTGGCGCAGGGGCGGGTTACACTGCGGCAAGTTTGCCATCACGCGGGCTCCGCAAGGCAGATCAGCCCGCGCTCCACCAAGGCTTCACGGATCATCTTCTTGGTGATTTTGCCATAGCTGGATTTCGGCATCTCCTCAAAGAAGAAGATCTGGCGCGGCAGTTTATAGCTGCTCATGCTGCCCTTCAGAGAGGCGAGAATATCTGCCTCGCTGGCCTCAGCCCCTGCCTTGAGGACGCAAACCGCGACCCCGATCTCGCCCCATTTCGGATCTGGAACCCCGAGCACCGCAACCTCGCTCAGCGCGGGATGGGTCAGCATTTTCTCTTCAATCTCGCGGGGATAGACGTTGGATCCGCCCGAGATATACATATCTGACGAGCGCCCCGTGATATAGAGATAGCCCTGCGCATCCAGATGGCCGAGATCGCCGGTGCAGAACCAGCCATTGCGGAAGGATTTCGCATTGGCCTCAGGGTTGTTGTAATAACCCGCGAAGACCGCAGGTCCGCAGACGCAAATCTCGCCGGTCTGATGGGCCCCCAGCTCGGTGCCGTCCTCGGCCTGAATGGAAATTTCCATCCCCGTGCGCTCATAGCCGCAACTCCCCAGACGCATCTGTGCGTCGTCAGGGTGATGCTCAGAAGGGGGCAGCACGGTGATATTCCCCGTGACCTCACCCAGCCCGAAATATTGCACCAGAACCGGCCCAAGTCGCTCCAGCGCGACCTTTTGATCGGCACGGTACATCGGCGCGCCCGCATAGATCATGTAGCGAAGCGAGCTGCGGTCATAGCGATCCACCGCCGGATCCTCGACGAGCATCTTCACGATCGTCGGCACGGTGAACAGATTGGTGATCCGGTGCGCCTCGATCAGTTTCCACGCGGTATCGACCTCGAATTTGCCCTGTGGCATCAAGACGGTGGTGGACCCTGCGGCGAGGTTCACCAGCTGATGGATCCCCGCGCCATGCGAGAGCGGGGCGACGACGAGTGAGGCATCCCTCGCGCCTGTGCCCGGCATCAGATCATTGAGATGGTTGACCAGAACGAAGGCCATCTGGCCATGGGTGAGCACCGCCGCCTTGGGCCGCCCCGTGGTGCCGGAGGTGAAGAAGAACCAGCACGGATCACTGTGCTCGACCGCCTGATTGGCAACGGTTTCGCCCATATGATCGGCGATCAGCGCGTCGAAATCATGGCTGCGAGTCTCTGGGCCGCCGCCGATGGTAAGATGGTGGCGAATGCCCGCGCAAGCCGCCGCGTGATCGGGGAATTCCGCGCCGCAAATCATCACTTGCGCGCCACTTGATTGCGCGAGGAAGGCTACCTCGTCAGGGCTTTGGCGGAAATTCGTCGGCACCCAGACCGCGCCGAGGCGGAAACACGCGAGCATCGATTCAAACATCTGATTGCTGTTTTGCGCCTGCACTAGAACGCGGTCGCCTTTGGTCACACCGTAGCGCGCGCGAAGCCCCGCCGCGCAGGCCGAGACCCGCGCGTCCAACTCGGCCCAGCTCCAGCGCGCCTCGCCCCAGATCAGCGCAGGCTGATCGCGCAGGCGGCGGGCGTTGCGGGTGAGGAAATGCGCGAGGTTCGAGACGCGGGTGGTTTGTGGTATCAGGCCGCCTTTCGGAGCGGCCCCGTTTTGCACAGGGGTATCACTCATTTCACGCGCTCCAGAATCGAGCAGTAATTCGCCACCGCAGCGCCGCCCATGTTGAACACGCCCGCGATATTGGCCTTTTTCGCCTGAATTCCCTCCGGCGCTTCGCCCGCGAGCTGCATCGCGGCCATGACATGCATGGAGACGCCCGTCGCGCCAATCGGATGGCCCTTGGATTTCAGACCGCCCGAAAGGTTCACTGGCAGGCGACCATCGCGAGTCGTGGTGCCGTCGCGGATCACATCGGCGCCGCGCCCGCGCGGGGCGAGACCCATCGCCTCATATTCGATCAGCTCGGCGATGGTGAAACAGTCATGCGTTTCCACCAGATCGAGGTCGTCCAGCGTCAGCCCTGCCGCCTGCAAGGAGGCCGCCCACGCGCGGCGCGGCCCGTCAAATTCCGCCGGATCGCGGCGGGAAAGGGCGAGCACATCGTTGGTGTGGGTGGTCGCGCGGAAGGCAATCGCGCGCTGCAAATCGGCGGCGACGCGCGGGCTGGCGACGATCATCGCCGCCGCCCCGTCCGAGATCAGCGAGCAATCGGTGCGGCGCAGCGGCTGCGCGACATAGGGATTTTTCTCGCTGACCGTATTGCATTGCGCGACGGTAAACGCCTTTTGCATATGGGCGTAGGGATTGCCCGCGCCGTTCATATGGTTTTTCGAGGCGATCATCGCAAGCGCCTCGGATTGATCGCCGTAGCTCTGGAAATAGCCCTGCGCGATACGGCCAAACAGCCCCGCAAACCCGCCGGCAACATCGGCCTCTTCTGCGCAGTAGCTGGCCCCCAGCAGAATATCACCCACCTCCGCCGTGGGCAGTGCGGTCATCTTCTCAACGCCCACCACAAGCGCGACCTCCCCGCGCCCTGCGGCGATGAAATCCAGCGCCGCATAGAGCGCAGCGGACCCTGTGGCGCAGGCGTTTTCCAGCCGGACAGCAGGCTTTGTGGCGAGATCCTGGGCGATCATTCCGGGCAGGGCGGCCTGAAAATCCTGCCGCGAAAAGCCGTTGTTCATGCAGCCCACAAAGATCCCGTCAATCGCCTGCGCTGGCACGCCCGCATGGTCCAACGCGGGTTGGATGACCTCCGCCATCAGGGCCTCGGTGCTCGCAGCTTCGGATTTGCCAAAGCGGCTATGCGCCCATCCGACGATCTGTCCTTGTGTCATCAGTCTTTCCTCCATTCGATTTCGGTTTGCGGCGTCGCTAGCGACTGGCTGGGGTGTTGGGGGCAGTGGTGTTGGTGGTGGGCATAACATGCGAAAATATCCTGCCCATGCGCGCCTCCACCGAGGCCGCGGCTTGGTGCAAATGCGCGGCGATCTCCCGCTGACGCTCGGCGCCCATCCGGCTGTCAATCGCGGCCACGCTGAGCGCGCCGCCGATCTGGCCATTGGGCAATCGCACTGCGCAGCCCACCGCCCAGCTATTGGCAAGGACCATGCCCGGATTGAGCGCCCAGCCACGCGCGCGCGTCTGGGCGACGGCATCGCGCAGCATCGGCACCGAGCTGCGCGGGTATTCCGCCGCGATCAGCGCGGCGTTCTGATCCAGAATATCCTCTACCTCGCTATCGGGCAGCGCCGAGAGGATCGCCAGCGATCCCGCGCCGATCCCCAGAGGGTGGCGATATCCGGCTTGCAATGCCTGAACGCGAATGGGGAACGCGCCCTCGTGACGCATCATGCACACCGAAAACGTATCGCGGCGCACCGAGAGATAGGCGGTATCTTCAGTGATCTCGGCCAATCGCATCACGGTTTCGGCGGCGACATCCATCAGCCCGAACCGTGGCGCGGCCAAGGCCCCCAAGACGTAAATTTCTTCGCCCAAACGATAGGCTTTGGTCTTCGGATCTTGCTCGATCATCCCTGAACGGATCAGCGAGAGCAGCAACCGTCGCGCCGTTGGTCGGCTCAGGCCCGTTTCCTCGACAATCGCGCCAAGGCCAAGTCCACGCTGTGGGCTGCGGGCAATCAAGGGCAGCAAGCTCAGCGCGCGGTCGACGCTTTGCGCACCAGAAACCCCTTGATCGGGGGCGGCAGGCAGGCTGATCCGTGGGTCTTTCATCGCGTGAATTTGTCCTTTCCTTGCACGGCAAGGCGCACCGCCCGAATGGCATGCGCAGGCCCCGAGCTATGGTGGATCTGTTTGCGCAGGGTTCGAGTCTCGAATTCAAATTAAGTCCATATTATGGACCTAGATAATGATGAATTACTTCGCATGGACTCGTCAATAGGAATATTTTTTACCTTAAATTCATTGATATCAGTGAAAATGTGGCGATACATGAAAGAAAACTCCCCCGAAATCCTTGATCCGAGATCCACTTTATGGACATATTGGAATCGCCGTTGGAGGACGGCAGAGGATTTAACCAAAAAGGGGGAGTAAAATGCAGCATTTCCGGAGATCCATCGCGGCAATCGGGGTGATTGCCCTGTCGCAATTCGCATCCATGGCCAGCGCGGAAACCCTGCGGCTGTCGCATAACACGGGCGATACCACGACATGGCAAAAAGGGGCGGACCGCTTCGCAGAGCTGGTCAGCGCGGCCACCGAAGGCGGGACCACGGTGCGTGTCTTCCCGAATGCGCAGCTTACCGGCGGCGATCAGATGAAACAGGCCGAGATGGTGGGCCGTGGCTCGATTGATTTCGTGGTGACCTCCGCGATCAACGTGACGCCGCTGGTGCCGGAAATGGCCGTGTTCTCGCTGCCCTATCTCTATGCCAATTACGATCAGGTCGACGCCACCACCGCGGGCGCACCAGGCGAGAAAATGGCCGAAATCCTGAGCGGTAAGGGCCTGAAAGTCCTCGCTTGGGGCGAAAATGGCTTCCGCGAAGTCACCAATAATGTGCATCCGATTGCCAGGCCGGAGGATCTCAAGGGTCTGAAAATGCGCGTCGCGGGGCCGATGTATATCGACGTGATGAACGCGCTCGGGGCGAACCCGCAACAGATGCAATGGACGGAAACCTTCTCGGCGCTGCAACAGGGCGTTGTGGACGGGCAGGAAAATCCGATTGGCGCAGTGATCATCCCGCAGCGCGTCTATGAGGTGCAGAAATATATCACCCCGTGGCATTACTCCTATGATCCGATCTTCCTCGCCGTCAGCGAAAAGCGCTGGGACAGCTGGGATGACGCGACCAAGGCCGCGATGTCCAAAGCCGCGCAAGAGGCGATGAGCTATCAGGTCGAGATCACCCGCGAAGCCACCGCAAGCGGGCTAGAAAAGCTGAAGGCCGAGGGTATGGAAGTGACCGAGCTCTCGCCCGAAGCGCTGCAAGCCTTCCGCGATGCGACCAAGGCACCGTTTGATCAGTGGTCGGCGAAAGTCGGTCCCGATCTGGTTGCATTGTTCCAAGACACGATCACCTCCTCCGGCAAATAAGATCTCCCAGACCAAGCGGCACCCCGTTCGCGCGGAGTGCCTGCGGTTCTATCGCGGCGAGGGCTGCTGATCTGATCTTATCGTCGCGGCGGCTATGCCGCAGGCCAGGAGGGCCCAATGAGAAAATACTTAGATAATCTAGAGGCCTATATCTGCGCCGTTTTGTTCTTGAGCATGACGGCGGTGGGCTTTGCGAATGTGGTTGTGCGCTATCTGACGAGCTATTCGTTTGCGGCAACGCAGGAGCTTTTGCTGTCAGGGTTCTTGTTGCTCACGATCTTCGGGGCGGCGCTCGCCGCGCGCCGTGGGCAGCACCTCGCGGTGACCTTCTTTACCGATTTGGTGGGGCAACCGTTTGAACGCTGGACGCGGGTTTTTGCGGCGATTGTGAGTACCGCGCTCTTGTTGCTTGCAGCTTGGTTCTGTTTGGATCTGGTGCGTAACCAGCTTGCTTCGGGCGTCACCACGCCAGGGTTGCAACTGCCTGCGTGGTATTATTCGGCGGGTCTGCCCATCGGCTTTATCCTGATCGCGATCCGCACCGTGGAATACGCTTACCGCGATTTCCACAATCACCTCCCCGAGGAGATCCTCAATGTTTGATCTGACCGTCGGCACGCAGATGTTGATCCTGTTCGGGGTGCTATTGGTGATCCGCATCCCGGTCGCGTTTTCGCTGGGCCTCTCGGCGATCTATGCGATGTGGCAAATGGGCTTCGGCCTTGATCTCGTGGGGGATTTGATCTCCTCGGGGATCGCGAAATTCTCGCTTCTAGCGATCCCGTTCTTCATCCTTGCGGGGATTTTGATGGGGATGGCGGGGCTTGCGGATCGGATGATCCGGTTCTTCCGCGTGCTGATGGGCTCCTTGCCCGGCGGTATGGGGGTTGTGGGCGTGGTGGTTGGCCTGTTTTGGGGCGCGGTTTCGGGCTCGGGGCCTGCCTCTGTGGCTGCCATCGGCCCGATGATCATGCGCGGGATGACGGAAGATGGCTATTCGCGCGCCTATTCTGCGGCGCTGGTCTGCACGGGGGCGGCGCTCTCTATTGTGATCCCGCCCTCGATTGGCTTGGTGATCTACGGGGTGATTGCCGAAGTCTCGATTGGCAGCTTGTTCATCGCGGCGATCCTGCCGGGGATGGTAATGGGCGTGATGATGTTGCTAACCCTGCCCTTCGCCAAACGTGGCCCCAAACAGATCCCCGCCGCTTTGATGGGGCAAGTGGCTGAAGACGAAGCGCCTTGGGGCCAGCAGGTCTGGACCAGCTTCCTCGAGGCGTTCTGGGGCCTTTTGACACCGGTGGTGATCTTGGGCGGGATTTATTCCGGCATCTTCACCCCGACCGAGGCCGCGATCGTTGCCGCCGTTTACGCCATCGTTCTGGGCTTCTTCGTCTACCGCACGCTGACCATCGCGCGGCTGTTGGAGGCGGTCTCTGATGCGGCGCGTTCCTCGGCAGTGGTGATGATGGTTGTGACCTTCGCCAGCCTGTTTGGCTGGGTGGTCACAGTGGATGATGTCGTGGGCCATTATTCGCAAGCGTTGCTGAGCTTCTCGCATTCGCCGTTCATGATCCTGATCGTGATCGGGCTCGTGTTGCTCATCGCGGGTATGTTCATGGATGCGATCACCATCATGTTCATCACGCTGCCGATCTTCCTGCCGGTTGTGCGGGAAATGGGCTGGGATCCGATCTGGTTCGGGATCTTCTTGTCGATCACGCTGGCGATTGGGCTGTTCACCCCGCCTGTCGGGATCAACCTGTTCGTGGCGGCCAATATCACCGGATTGTCGCTGGAACGCATCGCAGGGGCTGCGCTGCCCTTCTTGCTGACCAGCATCTTGGGGATCGTGGTGATTTCGCTCTGGCCGGATCTGACGCAATATCTTCTGGTGTGGATGAGGTAGCGCGGGCCGATCCGCAGACCTGATCATAGCAGGCTTGAGCACAGCGCGCGGCGGATCCTGAACGATCCGCCGCGCGTATGTTTATCCGAGCATCAACGGCACGAAGGCGATCAGAAGATAGACCACGATCAGCACCATCAGATAAGGCAGCACCGCTTTGGTGATCCGCTCAATAGGCAGGTTCGCCGTTGTGGAGGCCACGAAGAGGTTGATCGCAACGGGGGGCGTGACCATGCCGATAGCGAGGCCGACGACGATGATGATCCCGAAATGCACTGTTCCGATCCCGAGCTGCGCGGCGAGCGGTAAGAGCATCGGGGTAAGGATGATCAGCGCCGAGGCGGTTTCCAAGAACACGCCTGTCAGAAGGATCAGCGCCATGATCAAAAGCAACAACACATAGACATTGGTCGAGAGCGAGAGCGCATATTGTGCAATCGCATTCGGCACCTGCCAGCTTGACAGTGCCCAGCTCAGCACCGAGGAGGCCGCAATTACGAACATGATGACGGCAGTGGTGACGCCCGCGCGGACCATAATCTGATAGAGTTGTTTGAACGACAGATCGCGGTAGACGAAGAGCGAGACAAGGATTGCGTAATTCACCGCGACCACTGCGGCCTCGGAGGGTGTGAACACGCCCGAGAAAATCCCGCCCAGAATGATCAGCGGCGCCATCAACCCCCAGCTTGCCGAGAGGAAGGTGCGGCCAATCGTGGCGAAGCTGAAGGCGGTGCCGCGCGGATAGGCGCGGCGGTGGCCTTGGATGAGGGCCACGATCATCAGCCCCACGCCCATCGCAACGCCCGGAATGAACCCGCTGAGGAACAGCTCTTTCACGGATTCCTGTGCGATCACCGCATAGATGATCATCGGCACCGAGGGGGGGATAACGACGCCAATCGTGCCTGCTGCCGCGATGAGGGAGGCCGCCGAGGCCGGATCATAGCCCTTTCGCTTGAGCTCGGGCACGAGGCTCGCGCCGACGGCGGCGGTGGTTGCCGCGCCAGATCCAGAGATCGCCGCGAAGAACATCCCCGCCAGCACCGAGACAATGGAAAGCCCGCCTTTGACAAACCCGAAGATGCTATCGGCGAAGGCCACGAGCCGTTTGGAAATCTCGCCCTGCGCCATGATATCGCCCGCCAGAACGAACATCGGCACGGCGACCAGCGCGAAGGAGTTGATGCCGGAAAACATCTGCTGGGGCACCACCATCAGCGGCATGCCCGAGAGATTGAGTGCCGTCATCGTCGCGGCCCCGATCACAATCGCGACCGGAATCCCCATCAACAGGAAGACGACGAACAGACCTGCAAGAACGAGGCTCATGGGCGGGTCTCCCCCTGCAAATCCTGCATCAGATCGGGATCAAGCTCCGGCGCGGGGGCGCGCAGGGGCTGCCCTGCGAGCAAGCGGATCAGATCGAACACCGTCAGCCCCGCCATGAGCGCCGCCGAAAGCGGCATGACGGCATAGACATAGGTCATCGACAGACGCAATGACGGCGATTTTTGGAAGCTCTGCACATTCATATATTGCCAGCCGATCGAGGCGAGCGTCACCAGAAACGCCAAAATCACCAAGAGCGCGGCTCCCGACAGGATCCGGGCAATGCGTGGCGGCAAGCTGTCACGCAAAAGCGTGACAGCGATATGCCGCCCCTGTTGAAAGGCCAGCGCGGCCCCCAGAAAGGTGATCCAGATCAGAAGGAAGCGCGCGACCTCCTCCGTCCAACTCACCGAGGTAAACATCAACCTCGACACAATCTGGAGCGTGATGACGCAGATCAGCGCGGCCATTCCCGCAAATACCACGGGTTTGAGCACCTCGCCCAGCATCCGGTCAATCCACGCCAGCGCTTTCAACATCTTACTTCAGGGCCTCTTGGATGCGCGGCAGGTAGTCGCCGAACTTCTTGCCATATTCCGCATAGACCGGCTGCACAGCCTCTTTGAACGCGGTGAGATCGGCATCTTCCACGATGGTCATACCTGCATCTTTCAGCGCTTGCAGCTGCATGCCTTCCTCTTCGGCATTGAGGGCGCGCTCATAATCGGCTGCGTCCTTGGCCGCTTGGGTGACGATTTCTTGGGTCTCTTCCGGCAGTTGGTTCCATTTCGGCATGCCCATCACGAAGATCGCAGGCGCGTAGGTGTGGCGCGTCAGGGTCATGTTGGTTTGGGTATCGGTCAGCTTGAACGAATAGACCACGTTGACAGGGTTTTCCTGACCGTCAATCGTGCCTTGCTGCATCGCGGTCAAGGCTTCGGTCCATGCCATCGGGATCGCATCCGCGCCGAGGTCACGGAAGGTGTCGATGTAGACCGGGTTTTCCATCACGCGCACGCGCAGGCCATCCATATCGGCGGGGGTGCGGACTTCGCGCTTGGAGTTGGTCAGGTTGCGGAAGCCGCGCTCGGCATAGGCGAGGCCCTTGAGGTTCACTTCCGACAGACGGCCGAGCAACTCTTGGCCGACCTCGCCTTCCAGAACGCTATAGGCTTCTTCGCGCGAGGCGAACAGGAACGGCAGCTCGAACACGGCCATTTCTTCGAGGAAGTTCGCAACCGGACCATTGGTGATCACGCCCATATCCACGGTGCCGATCTGCATGCCTTCGAGCAAAGTGCGCTCGTCACCCAGCGTCGCATTGGGGAAAATCTCGACCTTGATCGCGCCGTTCGAGCGTTCCGCCACCAACTCTTGGAATTTCAGCGCGGCGGTGTGGTAGACGTCTTGCTCGTTCACAACATGCGCGAGGCGCAGGGTGACAGGCTCGATCTCCGCGAAGACCGGAAGCGCGGTTCCGGTGAGGGTCAGCGCCGCCAAAGAGGCCGCTTTGAAAATGGCGTTCATGATATTCTCCCAGTAAACTCAATCAGATGGATGATTTTGGCACCCACGGTGAAGGCCTTACAGTCCCTCATTACGGTGTTTTTACATTGCCGCAATGCCCTGCAATACGTCGATTTATTGCGCATATGGTCGAAAATACATCTGATATGCAAGTATGGCGGGGAAATTTCGCGCGGGCGTCTGATGGCGCGCGCCGTTGCTGCGGCGTTGACGCGAAGATAGTTGCGCCGGAAACATTGACCTGCTGCCGCAAAAGCGGAACAAAGCGCCCAACCAGAGGAGACCCCCAGTATGATCAGCCCTATCCGTCTCACCGCCGTCGCCGCTCTCGCGCTGGCCGCCGCCGCATCGCCGCTTGCCGCGCAGGATTGGCCGAACGGCCCGCTTCATCTTTACGTCGGCTTCCCCGCGGGCTCCTCGCCCGATACCATCGCGCGGTTGATCGCCGAGCCGCTGGCGGGTGCGCTCGGGCAACCGATTGTCGTGGAAAACAAACCGGGTGCGGGCGGCGTGATCGGCGTGCAGCAAATGCTGGCGAATAAGGATGACGGGCTGAGCTTCGGCGTCACCATCAACGGCCCGCTGACCACGTCGCAACGGCTGATCAAGGATCTTGGCTATGACACGGCAACGGATATCGCCCCTGTCGCGCTGATCGCGACGACGCCGCTGGTTCTGGCGGTTCCGGCAGAGTTCCCCGCGCAGACGGTTGCCGAATTCGTCGAGGCCGCGAAAGCGGCACCGGGCGAGATCAGCTATGGCTCGGTCGGGCATGGCTCGGGCGCGCATCTGACGGCGGAGCTGTTCGCCTCCGACGCGGGGATCGAGCTGCTGCATATTCCGTTCCAAAGCTATGCAGAGGTGACCACCTCGATCATCGGCGGCGAGATTGACGCGGGCTTCATGGCGCCCTCGGCGGCGATGGGCCATGTTGAGGCCGGCAAGATGCGGATGCTGGGCGTGACCTCCACCGAGCCCTTCGCCCAAGTGCCGGATGTTCCTGTGATGGCAGGGCAGGCGGGTCTGCCCGATGATTTCCGCGCCGAACTGTGGAACGCGTTCATCGCGCCCGCGGGCACTGATCCTGCGGTGATCGAGCGCCTGAATACCGAGATCAACACCATCCTCAAGGATGAGGCGCTGCAAGGCAAGCTGCTGGCGATCGGCTGGCAGGTGCAAGGCGGCACGCCGCAGGTTCTGGCGGACCGGATCACTAGCGATACAGCCCTTTGGGGCAAGGTGATCGACAAGGTCGGCACCCAGAACTGACGCCTTAAAAACGCTCCACCAAGATACCTGATCAAGACCAAGGAAGAGACCCATGCAGCGCGATCATCAAGACCTATGGTGGGGCGGTTTGCTCGCGCTTGGGGGCCTCAGCGTGGCGGGATATTCCGCCGCGCATTATACCTTCGGCACGCTGCGCCGGATGGGGCCAGGGTTCTTTCCTGTCGTTTTAGGCCTCGTGCTTGTCGGGCTTGGTCTGGCCATCGCGATCCCCGCATGGCGACGCGCGGGCAGTGCCAAGCCGTTTGCATGGCGCGAAACGCTGGCGGTGGCGGTGGCGCTTTTGCTGTTCGGCATGTTGTTGGAGCGCATGGGCTTGCTGGCGACGACCGCGATCACCTCGCTGATCGCAAGCTCGGTGGCCCCCGCGAAGGGAACCCTCTGGCGGCTCATTCTGGCCCTCATCATCACAGCGGTGACATGGGCAGTGTTTATCGGCGCGCTGCAAATGCCGTTGCCCGTCTGGCCATGGAGTCGTTGAGATGACCACATTGGAAGGCTTGGCGCACGGGCTCACCGTCGCGCTGCAACCCTCGATCCTGATCTACAGCCTGCTGGGCGCACTCTTGGGCACGTTTGTCGGCGTGTTGCCGGGGATCGGCGCGATGGCGGCGATCACGCTGTTGCTGCCGATCACCTATTATATCTCGTCTGAGGCAGCCTTAGTGATGCTCGCGGGCGTCTATTACGGTGCGCAATATGGCGGGGCGGTCGCCTCGATCCTGCTACGTCTGCCCGGCACCCCGCAATCGGCGGTAACAACACTGGATGGCTACCCGCTGGCGCAAAAGGGCCGTGCGGGGTTGGCGCTGTTCACCTCGATGATCTCGTCGTTTTCCGGCTCGATCCTCGGGATCGTCGTGCTGGTGGTGCTGGCTAGCGCGCTGTCGCGCATCGCCACGCAGTTTGGGGCGGCGGATTATGCCGCGATGATGGTGATGGGGCTTGTGGCGGCCTCGACGGTGGGTTCGGCCAGCCCTGCGAAAAACTTCGCGATGGTGGTCGTCGGGCTTCTGCTAGGCACGATTGGCACCGATGTGAATTCCGGCGTGCAGCGGTTTACCTTCGGGCAGACAGAGCTGATGGAGGGGATGAACCTCGTCGCGCTGGCGATGGGGCTGTTTGGCGCGGCAGAGGTGATCGGCAATATCCGCAGCGCGGAGCGCGACACCCCGCCCGCTCGCGTGCCGCTGCGCGCGTTACTGCCCTCGCGCGCAGAGCTACGGCGGATGGTCGGGCCGATCCTGCGCGGCACGGGGCTGGGCAGCTTCTTCGGCGCGCTTCCGGGCACCGGATCCACGATTTCGTCCTTCCTCAGCTACGCGTTCGAGCGCAAGATTTCACGCACGCCGGAACGTTTTGGCACGGGTGAAATCGAGGGTATCGCTGCCCCCGAAGCCGCGAATAACGCCGCCTCGATCACCGCGTTTGTTCCCACATTGACCCTCGGGATTCCGGGCGATCCGATCATGGCCTTGATGCTCGGCGCGTTGGTCATCCACGGCGTGCAGCCGGGGCCGATGATGCTGGAGGCGCGGCCAGATATGTTCTGGGGGCTGGTCGTCAGCTTCGGGATCGGCAACCTGTTCCTCTTGCTGTTGAACCTGCCGCTCGTCGGGATTTGGGTCGCGATGCTGCGGATTCCATTCCGCTGGCTCTATCCGGCGATCATCGTGTTCATCTGCCTTGGCGTCTATTCGGTGCGAGGGTCCACGTTTGATATTGTGATGGTCGCGGGGATTGGTGTTGTGGGCTACGCGTTGGCGCGCGCCTCTTTCAGCCCCGCGCTCTTGCTCCTCGGCTTCGTCCTCGGCCCGCTGATCGAGACCAACCTGCGCCGTGCAATGCTGATCGCGCGCGGCGATCCGATGGTATTTCTGGAGCGCCCCATCGCCTGCGGCTTCGTGCTGGCGACGGCGCTGCTGATCCTCGTGCCGTTGTTCAAATCCTTGCGGCGCAAACGCGCTGCGGTCTGATCTCATGAGCCCAAAGCAATCCGGCGCAACCGAGGCTGCGCCGGATTTGTTTCTCACCTACACGGCGTGCGATTTACGGCAGCGCATGAAATAGATTGCCCCGCCCAGAACCGCGCCGATGATCCACGCATAGCCCGAAAGCTGGCCCAAGAACGGCACCCAAACCGCCGCGACCGAGAACACCGCCGCGATGCCGAAGGCGATCAGCGCATTGTCGTTCCAGCCATCGCGGAAGTGATAGGTGCCGCCCTCCATGTTATAGAGATCGTCAAGTTTCAGCTCTTGTTTGCGCAAGATATAATAGTCGACGATCATGATCCCGTAGAGCGGGGCGAGCGTTGCGCCGAGCGTATTCACAAAGCCGCCGATGCCGAATTCACTGATAAAGCTCGTCCAGAGACCACCGATGATCAGCGCGAAGACCGAAGTGATGATCCCCGCTTTGCGGAAACTGATCTTGGACGGCGCGAGATTGGCAATGCCATTCACCGCGGGGATGAAATTCGCGACGAGGTTGATGCCAACGGTTGCCGCGAAGAAGGTGATGGCAGCGATGATGCTGAGGAGGACGCTATCGGTGCGCTCGACAATCTCTGTCGGGTTGATGAGTTTTTCGCCGTAAACCACCGCAGCCCCGGCCGTTGTCAGCAAAGCCAGCGCCGAGAACAGGATCATGTTAAACGGCAGGCCCGCGAGATTGCCGTTCACCATCGCTTTCTTGTCTTTAGCATAGCGCGAGAAATCGCTGAAGTTGATCATCACCGCCGCGAAATAGGCGACCATTGTGCCGATGATCGCGATGAAGCCGGTGAATTCGGTGCGCCATGTCGCCTCGGGATTGGCGAAGATGGTTTGCGCCTGCGAGAGCAATTGCCCGTCAGATTTGACCCATAGGACGACAACCAGCCCAATCATCACCAGATAGACAAACGGACCCGCGATGTTGAGGAAGGTCTCGACCCAGTTCATTCCGCGCCAGAAGATGAAGATGTGGAAGGCCCAAACGACCAAGAAGGACATCCAGTCCACCGCGTTGAGGCCGAGGAATTCCGCGCCGCCATCGCCGCCGATCAGCGAATGGATCAACAGGGCAAGGGCGGTAGAGGCGAAATAGACCTGCACACCATACCAGAACACCGCGACCGTTGCGCGCAGAACGGCGGGCAGTTTCGCGCCTGTCGTGCCCATACTCGCGCGGGCGAAAACGGGGTAGGGGATCCCGTAGCGTTCGCCCGCAGCCCCCGACAGGTTCACCAAGAACATCACCAACAACGCAGCGACGATAAGGGCGGCGAAGGCTGTCCAGCCGCTGACCCCGTAGGAAATGAACAGCGAGGCGACCAGTGAATAGCCAAAGAGCGATTGAATATCATTCGCCCAGACGTTGAAGATCGCGAACCATCCCCATGACTTTTCCTCGCGTATCACGGGGTTGAGAGTGTCGCCGTCACCCTGTGCGAATTCTGTTTCGAGAGTCTTGTTGTGCATGTGTTTTCCCTGGTTGTTGAGTGCCGCTGATCCTGTGTCGGGCCTATTGACCTCGATGCCTTAACCGGCAGATCGCTTGCTATTGTCCGTAAATTGTTAACAGTGATTGTCGTCATTTATCATTCGGAAATTTCAGAGAGATCTTCAAAAAAGGCAGATTAATGGGACGCTGCGAGATTTTGGGAAAGAGGGGGCTAAAAAACCCGCAAGTCGTCGAAAAAATGAGCCAATTGAGAATCGTCACCGTGAAGACTCTGGCACAGACAGCGGATGTGCCTAGACAGGCCAAGCTGGCGGCGGCTAAGCCTAGCGTCCGTTCTCCGCTTGAGGCTCTTTTCGGATTTATTTGAAAATGAATTACATTAAGTTGGAATATAAGGAACCCAATCAGGAGGGCTCAACGTGACACGATATCCGCGCGACATGACAGGCTACGGGGCAAAGCCGCCCGTGGCGAATTGGCCCAATGGGGCGAAAATCGCCATTCAAATCGTTCTCAACTATGAAGAGGGCGGCGAGAATAACATCCTGCACGGGGATGCGGCCTCTGAGGGTTTCCTATCCGAGATCACAGGCGCGCAGCCTTGGCCGGGGCAGCGCCATTGGAATATGGAATCGATTTACGAATACGGATCGCGCGCGGGCTTCTGGCGGCTGCATCGGCTGATGGGCGATCTTCCCGTGACGGTCTACGGGGTGACAACCGCCCTTGCGCGTGCCCCTGAACAGGTCGCCGCGATGATCGCCTCAGGCTGGGAAATCGCGAGTCACGGCCTGAAATGGGTCGAGCATAAAGATATGCCCGAAGAGGAAGAGCGCGCACAGATTGCGCAGGCGATTCAACTGCATACCGAAGTTGTCGGCACGCCGCCGCGCGGCTGGTATACGGGGCGTTGTTCCAACAACACGGTGCGGCTGGTGGCGGAAACGGGGCAGTTTGCCTATGTCGCCGATAGCTATGCCGATGACCTGCCCTATTGGTCGCGGTTCGGCGAAACCGATCAGCTCATCGTCCCCTACACCATGGATTGCAACGATATGCGCTTTGCGATTCAGGCGGGGTTCACCACGGGCGATCAGTTTGAATCCTACCTGAAAGACAGCTTCGATTACCTCTACGCGGAAGGCGAGGCGGGCCAGCCCAAGATGCTCTCGATCGGTTTGCACTGCCGTTTGATTGGCCGTCCGGGCCGCGCAGCGGCGCTCAAGCGGGCGATCGAGCATTTCAAATCGCATGAAGGCGTTTGGTTCGCCACGCGGCTGGAAATTGCCGAACATTGGGCCAAGCATCACCCCGCGCCGCAGCGCAATCGCCCCTCTAATATGGACTGTGAAAGCTTCACATCGGCTTTCGGCGGGATCTTTGAGCACAGCCCGTGGATCGCCGAGGCGGCCCATGCGCTCGAGTTGGGGCCGACGCATGACACGGCGCAGGGGGTGCATCAGGCGCTATGCCGAGTATTCCGCACTGCCTCGCCGGAACAGCGGCTTGCCGTGCTGAACGCGCACCCTGATCTCGCGGGGAAATTGGCCGCAGCGAAGCAGTTGACGGCGGAATCGACCGCCGAACAGGCCTCGGTCGGGCTGGATCTGCTCAGTGATGACGAGCGCGCGATGCTCACGCAACTGAACGCCGACTATACCGCGAAATTCGGGTTCCCCTTCATCATCGCTGTGCGCGACAACACCAAGGCCTCGATCATTGAGGCAATGCACCGGCGTCTGACCAGTGACCGCGAGACCGAGTTTGCCGAGGCATGCCGTCAGGTCGAACGGATCGCAGAGCTCCGGCTGCTGGAGAAACTCGCATGACCGAACACCTAAATGCCAGCGCACTCGACGCGCGGCATATTCAGATCGAGCCACTGACCGCCGAGGCCTTCGCGCCTTACGGCGATATTTTGGAGGCGGTTGGCGCGCCGGATAAGCTGATCAATCAGGGCAAATGCGGGCGGTTCCACGATAAGGCGCGGCTCGATTTCGCCGATGCCAAGGCGGGGGTCAGCATCTTCAAGGCGGAGGTGGAAACGCTTCCGCTTTCGCTGGCGATGGTTGAGCGACATCCGTTGGGCAGTCAGGCGTTCATCCCGATGTCCGAGGCGAGTTTCCTGATCGTGGTGGCCGATGACGACGGCGGCGTGCCGCGCAACCCGCGCGCGTTTTTGACGGCAGTTGGACAGGCGATCAACTTCCATCGCGGCACATGGCACGGGGTGCTCACGCCGCTTTCCGAACCGGGATTGTTTGCCGTGGTGGATCGGATCGGCGAGGGGAATAACCTCGAGGAGCACTGGTTCGAGGCCCCTTACACGATTGAATAAGCCTGACCCCTTACGGATCTAACCGCGCGCAGTCATCGCCAGTTGCTCGGCAAGGGTCTGGCTGCGCGCGACAGGGCGATCAAAATCCAGCCCGCTTTCAAGGTGGTGAAGATGTGTATCCACCAGCGCCATTAGCGAGATTTCATTCCCAGCCTCAATCGCGTCGACGATGCGGATATGCTCATCCTCGGCGCAGTTCGAGGTGCCCGCCGCATTATAAAGACCAAGGATCAGCGTGGTCCGCAGCGTGAGCTCTGTCAAAAACCGCTCAAGCACGCGGTTGCCTGCAATTGTCGCAAATTTCATATGGAACGCACGGGAGAGGCGCAGCTCGGACGGCTTGTCGCCCTCTGCGCGCGCCTGCGCTTCTTGCGCAATAATCTCCCGCATCTCGGCAATATCGGCTTTGGTCGCGCGCTCGATCACATGCCGCCCCAGCGTGCGCTCAATCGTGCGTCGCGCCTCGAAAATCTCATGGGCTTCTTGCGGCGAGGGGGTCGCGACATAGGCCCCGCGATTGGGTCGCAACTCCACGACATGCTGCGCGGCCAGCGCCGTGAGCGCGCGGCGCACATTTGCGCGGTTACAATCGAATAAGTCGCTCAGCGCTTGCTCGCCCAGCTTGCTTCCCGCCGGCAAGCGCTGCTCGGAGACCGCATCCAGCACAGATAAAATAATCGCGTCCTCGATTGAGGCTGCGGGCTTATCTACCTGAATTTTTTCTACAATTACCGTCATGCCCTGAATGTATCCGAGTTTCGGCGGAAGGGAAAACAGAATGATGACATCTCTGACATTGACGTGAACACATTTATTGTTAACAATTTTTGATAACAACATTGCCAACAAAGGAGCGCCCATGAAGATTCTCGTCATGAACCCCAACGCAACCGAGTCGATGACGGCCAAGATCGTCGAGAGCGCACGCCGCGTTGCGAGCGCGGGAACCGAGATTATCGCAGCCACAGGGCAGGACGCCCCTGCGAGCATTCAGGGCCATTTCGACGAGGCGATGTCCGTTCCCGGCCTGCTCGCCCGCCTGCAACAGGCCGAGGCCGAGGGCGTCGACGGTGTTGTCGTGGCCTGTTTCGACGATCCCGGAATTGGTGCCTGCCGCGAGGTGTTCTCGGGCCCTGTCATCGGGATTTGCGAGGCGGCGGTGAAGGCTGCGAGCATGCTGTCGACCTCGTTCTCAGTGGTCACGACACTGCCGCGCTCGGTGCCGGTGATCGAACATCTGATCCATGGCTACGGGCTGTCGCATCGCTGCCGCCGTGTGCGTTCAGCAGAAATTCCGGTGCTTGCGTTGGAAGAAGAAGGCTCCGGCGCGCGGGAAAAAGTGCGTGACGAGATCCTGCGCGCCGTGCGCGAGGACCGCGCAGAGGCCGTGGTTCTGGGCTGCGCGGGGATGGCGGATCTGACCGAATGGCTCACCCAAGAGACCGGCGTGCCGGTGATCGACGGCGTCACCGTTGCAACGCGATTGGTGGAAGCCCTCGTCGGTTGCGGACTGAAAACCAGCAAAGTGGGAGCTTACGCAGCACCGATAAGAACATAATTCCAGACAACAGGGAGATATAAAATGACTATGGAAACACAGATCGACACAAGTGCCCAAAGAGGCACCATCGATGAAAAAGGGATCGGCGAGGAAAGCCTCGCGCCCCAAACCACGCGGATTATGGACCCTTGGTCCTATCTGTTCGCGTGGCTAGGGGGCTGCGTGTCGATCGGCACGTTTACGGTCGGCTCCGGCCTCGTGGGCACGCTCAACCTGCTACAAACCTTCGTCGCCATTGCCATCGGCTGTTTCGTCATCGGTTTGGCACTGATGATCAACGGGCAGGCGGGGCATAAATACGGCATTCCGTTCATGGTGCAGGCGCGCTCCGCCTTCGGCTTCACCGGCACCCGCATCCCCGCGCTGGTGCGCTCGGTTCCGGCGATCGTCTGGTTCGGATTTCAGAGCTGGATCGGCGCGGGCGCGCTCAACCTCGTCTCCGATACGATGTTTGGCTACGATAATATCGTGGTGTTCTTCATCGGCTTCCAGTTCCTCCAGATCGGGCTATCCGTCCTCGGGTTCCATGGGATCAAATGGCTGGAGAATATCGGCTCGGTTTTCATCATCGGCTCGCTGATCTACATGTTCTTCAGCGTGATCGATAAATATGGCGCAGAGATCCAATCCAATCTCGTGAATGTCGAGGGCACATGGGGCGCGCCGTTCTGGGGGGCGACGATGCTGTTCCTCGGGATCTATTCGACGATGATGTTGAACGTCTCGGATTATTCGCGCGAGTTGCGGCAGAATGTCGGGCCGATCCGCCAGATCGTGATCTATGCCAATTCGATCCTGCCAGCGACACTGTTCATGGGGCTGATCGGGCTGATGGTCTCCGGCGCGACAGGCGAGGTCGATCCGATCAAAGTGTTCTCGAGTGCGGTGGATAACAAACTGCTCTTGGTCACCACGCTTTTGTTCATCGCCTTCGCGCAGGTCACGACGAATATCCTGAACAATGTGGTGCCGCCGGCCTATGCGCTGATGGATGTTTTCAAGCTGAAGTTCCGCACCTCGGCGATTCTTGTTGGCTTGCTGGCATTTTGCACCTTCCCTTGGGAATTGGTGAAGGATGAATCCGCGGCGGGGCTGGGGCTGTTCATCCAGACCTATTCGGCCTTCCTCGGCCCGATTTTTGCCATTCTGGTGGTGGATTATTTCTTCCTGCGCCGCCAAACGCTGGACCTCGACAAGCTCTATGATCCCGAAGGCCCCTATAAGGGCATCAATTGGGCGGCAGTGATCGCGATGGCGATTGGCGTCGTTGTCGCGCTGATTTTCTCGAGCATCTCTTGGTATGCGAGCCTAATTCCGGCGGGGGCCGCCTATTGGATCTTGATGCGCACGATGCCAAGTGCGCGGCGGTTTGCCTCCTGATCAAACTGCTCGGCATACGTGCCGGGCAGACGTCCCGAAGCGGTGCATCGGCCTGAGTTACGGACAGCGGTCGCCCATCGAAATTGGCATATATCATATGATACTCATCATACCTGTTGACAGGATTGTGTCTCTTCCCTGAGGATGGCGCCCAATTGGCCGTGGGTTCAATGCGGCTGATCTTTAGGGAGGGCTACACATGAACACCAATCGCCGCATTTTCATTTCCGGTCTTGCAAGCGCTGTCACCTTGGCCAGCACATCCATCAGTTTCGCGCAGGGCAAGGGGCTGATCGCGATCATCACCCCCAGCCATGATAACCCGTTCTTCAAGGCCGAGGCCGTGGGGGCGGAGGCTCGCGCCAAGGAATTGGGATATGAGACGATCATCCTCGTCCATGACGACGATCCCAACAAACAATCCGAACTGTTCGACACCGCGATTGCGCGCGGTGCGAATGCGATCATCCTCGATAACGCAGGCGCAGATGCCACCGTTGCCGCTGTCCAGCGCGCGAAAGATGCGGGCATCCCGTCCTTCTTGATCGACCGCGAAATCAAGGAAGCGGGCATCGCCGTCAGCCAGATCGTCTCGAATAACTACCAAGGCGCGCAGCTCGGCGCGGAAGAATTCGTCTCGATCATGGAAGAGGCGGGCAATTTCGTCGAGCTTTTGGGCCGCGAGGCCGATACCAACGCGGGCATCCGCTCGGCGGGGTATCACGACATCATTGACCAATACCCCGATCTCGTCATGGTCGCGCAGCAATCGGCCAACTGGTCGCAGACCGAAGCCTTCGGGAAGATGGAATCCATCTTGCAGGCAAACCCTGACATCAAAGGCGTGATCTGCGGCAATGATACAATGGCGATGGGCGCTTGGGCGGCTTTGGAAGCGGCGGGCCGTAAAGATGTGATCGTTGTCGGCTTTGATGGCTCCAACGATGTGCGCGACAGCATTCTCGCAGGCGGGATCAAGGCGACGGTTCTGCAACCCGCTTACCGTCAGGCGCAGCTCGCGGTGGAGCAGGCCGATAGCTATATCCAGACCGGATCAACCGGCCTTGAAGAAAAGCAGCTGATGGATTGCGTCCTGATCAACGCGGATAACGCCGCCAAGCTCGAGACCTTCGCGCTGAGCGCCTGAAGCCTTTGATCGAGAAACGGGGGCTCGGCCAGTGGTCGGGCTTCCCTGCCATATGTTAGGGGCACCATGCGTCATTCTATCCTAATCTCGGCTCTGGCCGTTGGCCTGATCACGTCCGTTTCCGGCTGTAAGATCGTCAAAAATCCAGATCCATCCACCACTGAAGAGGCCACTGCGAGCACCAGCGACGAGGCGCGGATGGCTGCTCTCGCGCGCGAAATCTGGGCGCCGAAAGTTCTGCCTATGGTGGCCGAGCACCTCGTCCCGCTGGCGGAGTTGCGGGCAAGTCTGGCGCAAGATGTGGATGCGGCGGGCAAAGCGCACGGGCTGCGGCCCGACGGCGAGGCGAACCCGTGGAATTTTGCAGTGTCGGGCAGCGGCACGATTTTGGAGGCGAAAACCCAAAGCCGCGCCGCGAAATTGCAGCTTGATACCGATGCGGATGGCGTGGCGGATGTTACGATCCAGCTCGGCCCTGTCATTCGCGGCACGGCGGTGCGCGATGCGATGCCGTTCCTAACGTTCAGCGATTTTCGCGACCAGATCGAGTTTGCAAAACTGGCGGCTGGGTTGAATGCAATGGCGCATGAGGGCGTCACGGTTCCAGATGGCGATCTGATCGGGCAAACCGTGCGGTTCGAGGGGATCTTTACCTTCAAAAACCTCACGACCGCGCCGGAAATCGTGCCGACCTCGCTTACATTCGAGGGCGCGTGATGGAGCATCCAATAGGGCTATCCATTCGCGGCGGCACCAAAGTCTATCCGGGCACGATCGCCCTCAAATCCGCGGATTTTGATCTCCATATGGGCGCGGTGAACGTGCTGGTGGGGGAAAACGGCGCGGGCAAATCGACGATGATGAAAGTCATCGCGGGGGTGGAGCAGCTCACCGAGGGGCAGATCCTTCTCAACGGCGAGGCGGTGGTGCTGAAAAACACCGACGAGGCCGCGCGCCACGGCATCGGCATCGTGTTTCAGGAGCTGAACCTGTTCCCGAATCTGACCGTCGCCGAGAATATCTTCATCGCCCGTGAGAAAACCCGGTTCGGCGTGGATATCGACAAGGCCGCGCAGCGCGAGGTGACGCGGGCGCTGATGCAGCGGCTGGAGCAAGATATTGATCCCGATGAGCTCGTCGGGGATCTGCGGGTCGGGCAGCAGCAGATCGTCGAGATTGCCAAATCCCTCGCGCAAGACGCGAAGATCCTGATCCTAGATGAGCCGACATCGGCGCTATCCGCCACTGAGGTGGAGATCCTGTTTCGGGTCATTGCCGATCTGAAAAAGAACGGTGTCGGCATCGTTTACATCTCGCATCGGTTGGAAGAGCTGATCCAGATTGGCGATTATATCACCGTGCTGCGCGACGGGGTGATTACCGGAGCGCGCTCGATGCAGGGCGTCGATGTCGATTGGATCGTGCGCAATATGATCGGCGAGAGCGGAAAGGATTTTCCCAAAGAAATCGAGCACCCGTTCGGCGATGAGGTGTTCCGCGCCGAGCATGTCTCACTCGCCCGCGCGGGCGGCGGGTTGCTGGTCAATGATGTGTCGCTTTCGCTCTTCAAGGGCGAGATCCTCGGGATTTACGGCTTGATGGGCGCGGGGCGATCCGAGTTTCTGGAATGCGCCATCGGCCGGCATTCGCATGTCACGGGCGCGTTTTATATCGACGGAAAGCCGATGGGTGAGAAAACCGTTTCGGGCCGGATCCGGCGCGGGCTGGCGCTGATCCCCGAGGATCGCAAGAACGATGGTTTGGTGCAAATCCTGTCGATCCGCGAGAATATGACCCTCTCCAGCCTGCGCAAATTCACCCGTGGGTTCCATATGAACCTCGCGCAGGAGGCCAAGACCGTGGCCGATTTCGTCAAACGGATGACGGTCAAAATCGCCTCGCCGGAACATGCGGTGTCTTCGCTCTCGGGGGGCAATCAGCAAAAGGTTGTCATCTCGAAAGCGCTGATGACCGATCCGAAGGTGCTCTTGATGGATGAGCCCTCGCGCGGGATTGATATCGGCGCGAAGGCGGAGGTGTTCCGCGTGATGCGCCAACTGGCGGCGGAGGGTCTCGGGATCATATTCGTGACCTCCGATCTTGATGAGGTGCTCTCGCTTTCCGATCGGATTCTGGTGATGTCGAACGGGCGGATCACCGGCGAATTCACCCGCGAAGCCGCCACAGGTCCGGCCCTGATCGAGGCATCCGCCATCGGTCACGCCCCCAATACTCATAAGAAGGAGACCGCGTGATGGCGGATATGTCGATGGCGAAAGCCGCCCCGTCGAGCGGATCTGCGCTCTTGCTTTTGCTCAAGGCGCGGACGTTTATCGCGCTTATTCTGGTCTTCGTGTTCTTCGCCGCCAATGCGCCGAATTTCCTCTCCACCGCGAATATGGTCATCATGTCCAAACATGTCGCGCTGAACGCTTTTCTGGCGATTGGGATGACCTTCGTGATCGTTTCCGGCGGTATTGATCTCTCCGTTGGCTCCATCGTCGGGCTGTGCGGGATGGTGGCGGGCTATCTCGTGCTTAACGGGATTGATCTCGGGCTGGGCTGGTCTATCCAGTTCAACACATTGGAGATTTGCCTTCTGGTGATCCTTGTCGGGGTGTTTATCGGCGCGATTAACGGGTTCTTGATAACCAAGCTCAATGTCGCGCCCTTCATTGCCACGCTCGGCACGCTTTACGTGGCACGCGGGGCGGCGATGCTCAGTTCGGACGGGCGCACCTTCCCCAATCTGAACGGCACTGCAGAGTATGGATCGGACAGTTTCCGCTGGATCGGCGCGGGCGAGATTTTCGGGATTCCGGTGTCGATCTGTATGCTGATCGTGGTGGGTTTGCTGGCCGCCTATATTGCGGGGCGCACACCTTTGGGCCGCTATATCTACGCGGTCGGCGGCAATGAGCGCGCGGCGGGGCTCTCAGGCATCAGCGTCAATCTGACGAAATATTTCGTCTATATCTTCTCCGGCTTCTGCGCGGCTTTGGTCGGGCTGATCATCTCCTCCCAACTCGTCGCGGCGCATCCCGCCACGGGCGATACGTTCGAGTTGAACGCCATCGCGGCGGCGGTGCTGGGCGGGACATCGATGTCCGGAGGGCGCGGGCGGATCGGCGGCACGATCATCGGCGCCTTCGTGATCGGCGTTTTGTCGGATGGTTTGGTGATGATGGGGGTATCGTCCTTCTGGCAGACGGTTATCAAAGGGCTGGTGATTATCGCCGCCGTGGTGATCGACCAAGCGCAGCAAAAGGTTCAGGCCCGTGTTGCGTTGCAAGCACAAGCGGATTTGGGGAAGTAACGGATGGCATTGAAAGGGGCATTGATCGGCTGCGGGTTTTTCGCGCAGAACCAGCTGGAGGCGTGGCGCGATATTGCGGGCGTCGAGATCGTCGCGATCTGTGACCGCGATGAGGTGCGGCTGCGCGAGAGCGCGGAGGCTTTTGGGATCCAGCGCATCTACCGCGACGCCGAGGAGCTGTTCGCGCAAGGTGGCTTCGATTTTGTCGATATCGCCACCACCGTCGCCTCACACCGCGCTTTGGTCGAACGGGCGGCGCAGGCGGGCGTGCATGTCATCTGCCAAAAGCCGTTCGCGCCGAATATGGCGGATGCGCGGGCAATGGTGGCAGCGGTGGAGGCCGCTGGTAAAATACTGATGGTGCATGAGAATTTCCGCTGGCAATCGGCAATCCGCGAAGCCCTTCGCGTGGTGCAATCGGGGGCTATCGGCACGCCGTTCTTTGGCCGTGTCAGCTTCCGGTCCGGCTATGATGTGTTCTCCGGCCAACCCTATCTGGCGGAGGGCAAGCGGTTCATCATTGAGGATCTCGGGATCCATATTCTCGATATAGCGCGGGCGTTCTTCGGCGATGTCGCGCAGCTCTCGGCAACGACGCGGCGGATCAATCCGGCGATCAAGGGCGAGGATGTGGCGACGATGCTGCTCACCCATGAGAACGGCGTGACAAGCGTTGTCGATTGCTCCTACGCGACCAAGCGCCAGCCCGAGACCTTCCCGCAATCGCTGTTAGAAATCGACGGGACGCAGGGCACGCTCCGGCTTGATGCTGGTTATCGGCTTGCCGTGCAGACGCATGGCGAGGTGCTGCGCGATGTCTCGCCGCCGCTTTTGCCATGGGCGCAAAAGCCTTGGCACAACATCCAAGAGAGCGTGCTGTTGATCCAGCAACATTTCGTGCATTGCCTCGCGGCGGGCATCCAGCCCGAAACCTCCGGCGCGGATAATCTCAAGACATTGGCGCTTGTCGAGGCGGCCTATCTTTCGGCGGCGGAAGGGCGGGCGGTGCGCCTGTCAGAGCTATGAGCAACCTCGATCTTTACGGCACCGAGGCGCCGCCTGTGATCGGGCAGCGCCTCTCGCTCGGCGCGCTGTCCTTCACCTATGAGGGCGGCGCGCTGCGGCATATCAAGCTGGGCGAGACCGAGGTGCTGCGCAGCATCGCGTTTTTGGTGCGCGATCGAGATTGGGGCACGCTGTCGCCCCGCCTTCACAGTGAAACGTTTGAGCACAGGGACGCCATGCTCCGCATTGGCTACGAGGCCCGATATGAAAGCAACGGCGCGCGGCTGGATGTTGCGCTGCGCATTGTGGCCGATGCGGCAAGGCTGACGATGTCCGCGCGGGGCGTGGCCTCCGGCGCGTTCGAGACAAACCGCGCAGGGTTTACCGTGCTGCACCCGATCAACGGGGTCGCGGGGCAGGCGGTGCGGGTGGAGCATTCGGATGGCAGCGTGGAGGCGACCCGTTTCCCCGATCTGATCGCGCCGTGGCAGCCCTTCATGGAGATCGCCGCCCTGACCCATCAGGCGGGCGGGCAGTCCATCACCTGCCGGATGCAGGGCGATACATTCGAGATGGAGGATCAACGGCAATGGGGCGATGCCTCGTTCAAGACCTATAACCGCCCCCTTGCGAAGCCTTGGCCTTATGTGATCGAGGAAGGGGCCGCGCTGGAGCAATCCGTCACCCTGACATGGGAGGCGGCGCAGGCGCAGAACGCGCAACCCCGCCCCGTCGCCGAGCCTATTCGCGCGCGCTTCCCGCAAATGGCCTTGGTGATCACCCCGCAAGATGCGCGGCGCTTGGCGGCCAGCCCTGAAGATCTCGCCTTGGTCAAGCCCCAGCGGCTCTTGTGCCATTTGGACGCGACCTTGGGCGATACGGAAGCCCAGTTCGCCGCCTTCGCCGAGGCGCAGGCCGCCTGCCCAGAGACCGCGTTCGATCTGGAGCTGATCTGCGTTTGCGCGCCAGATCCCGCACCGGAGATGCAGCGGCTTGCGGCGGAGATGGAGGCCTCAGGGTTGAGGCCCGCGAGCGTTCTGATCTGCCCCTCGGTGGACCGTAAATCCACACCTCCCGGATCGGATTGGCCGGAGTGCCCGCCGCTCGATCTGGTGCATCGTGCTGCGCGGGAGGCCTTCCCGAATGTCACGCGCGGGGGCGGGATGGTCAGCTTCTTCCCCGAGTTGAACCGCAAGCGCCCGCCGCTGGAGGGGCTGGAGTTCGTGAGCCATGGGCTTTGCCCGATTGTGCATGCGGCCGATGATCTCTCGGTGATGGAGAGTTTGGAGGCGATCCCCCATATAACCCGCTCCGCGCGGGCCATCGCGCAGGATCGCGCGTATCGGATCGGGCCTGCGACGATCGCGATGCGGCAAAACCCTTACGGCACGCGCGCCATCCCGAACCCGCATGCCGCGCGGATTTGCATGGCGGATGACGACCCGCGCCACCGCGCAGCCTTCGGCGCGGCCTATGCGGTGGGGCTGGCGGCAGCGCTCGCGCCCGCAGCGATTTCCGTCTGGACGCCTGCCGCGCTTTACGGGCCGCGTGGCGTGCATCCCGATTGGCCGATCACGCAAGCCTTACAAGATCTTAGCGTGTTGGCGGGGCAGGAGGTCAGGCGCGCGCAGATCCAAGATGGGATCGCGCGGATCGTGGCGGGAGACGTCGAGATCACCGCCAATCTGACGGCGGAGCCGCGTGCGGGTTTGGGCGGCTACGCATGGCGCAGACGCGCCCTCTGACCCACTTCACACGTAAAACCATCGGCGGGCGCATGTGATCCACCCGCCGATGCGCGTCTGAGGTTACTTGCTCATCCAGCTTTGATCATACCAGCTCGAGACATCATCAACGGCTTCAATTTTCGCGCCGTTTGCATCTTTCAGCACGCCGCTTTCAATCAGAAACCGCGCCATTGCGGCGAAGCGTTCCGCATCAATCCCGCCGACAGGCCGCGCCGGATCGCGCAGGAAGCCCCCCTCAATGATGGCCTGCATCGAGCCGTGGACCAGGTCTTTATTCGGGAAATCCCCCGCCGCGATCAGGATCTCGGCCGCCTCATCGGGATGGTCGGCGGCCCAAGTATAGCCCTCCTGCGTCGCCCGCATGAAGCGCGCAACAAGGGCCGGATCCTCGCTCAACGTCGCGCTGCGCGTGCCGATGTAGCCTGTCTGCTGATCCGGCACGCCGAAATCGGCATAGGTGAAGGAGGATTGCTTGCGGCCCAAGAGCGCGCCATTGACGCCCTCCCATGTCGAGACTTCCAGCGTGAAATCTACCGCGCCCGAGGCCAGCGCCTCATAGGCTCCAGTGCCCAGCGTCACCGTATCCCAGACGGGCTCGCCGCCATCATGGCGGATCATAGTGCCGATCAGGGCCTCCTCCCAAGCGCTGCCAAATCCGGCATAGGTTTTGCCGCTCAGATCGGCGGGGCGGGTGATCGCGGTATTCTCGGTGTTATAGACGAGCCGCCCCGCCTCATGCTGCATCGTCGCCCATAGCGCGACCATATCCGCGCCGCCTGCCTTCGCGCTCATGAAGCCGAGCGAGGTAAGATAGGCGAAATCCGCGACACCCGCCGCCAAGAGCGCCGCCGATGAGGTATCCGAATAGGGCAGCAGATCCACATTCAGCCCCTCCTGCGCATAAAAGCCCTTATCGCGGGCGACGACGAGGCCGATGTGATTGGTATTGAGCGTCCAATCGAGGGCCATGGTGACATCGGTGAGGTCAGCCGTTTCGGCCTGCGCCATCATCGGGGCGGCAAGGCAAGCGGCAAGGAAGAAGCTGCGGATCATTGAGGGGTTTCCTTCAGGAGCAGGGTTTTCAACGTATCGCGCAACGGGGCCAAAGCGGCCTCGCTGCGCTTAGAGCGGGGCAGGGGGATCGGAATATCTGCGGTGATATTGGCGGTGCCCGGCGCGTCATCCGCGGCGGACATCACCAGAATACGGTCGGCCAAACCCGTCGCCTCATGCAGATCATGTGTCACGAGAAGCAGGGCGCGGGGCTGGGCTTTGAGCCGCGCGGCCAGCCAATCTTGCATCCGCAATCGGGTGACCGCATCGAGGGCGGAGAACGGCTCATCGAGCAAAACATAGCGGCTCTCACAGACGATTGTGCGCAGGAAGGCGACGCGCTGGCGCATCCCGCCCGAAAGCTGCGCGGGGAATTGCGCGCCGGTTCCCGCCAGCCCGAAGGCGTCGAGCAGCGGGGCGACCCGCGCCAGAGCACTGCGGCGATCCAGCCCCGCGACCTCCAGCCCGAGGGTAGCGTTTTGCGCGATGGTGAGCCATGGAAACAGCGCATCGCTTTGCGGCTGATAGCTCAGCGCGGGATGCGGCGCGGTGATCGGCGCGCCGTTCAAGAGCAGCTGCCCCTGCGCTTGCAGACCCTCGGGCAAGATGCCCGCAAGCCATTTCAACACAGAGGTTTTGCCGCAGCCTGATGGGCCGATCAGCGCGGTGATGCCGTCCTCGGGGAGGGAGAAGGAGAGATCGCGGACGAGGCTGCGCGTGCGTGAGCGGATCGTGAGATTGCGGATCTCAAGCGTCATGCCGCGCCTCCGGCCCTTTGGCGCTCAGCCGATCCAAGAGCCGGATCAGCCCCAAAAGCGCCAGTGTCAGAGTGGCCGAAATGACCACGGCAGCCAGCACCAGATCCGCCCGAAAATTGTTCTTCGCGGTCAGGATGTAAATCCCGAGCCCCCGCCGCGCCCCCGCATACTCGGCGAAGATCGTCGCAACGATGGCATAAGTGGCCGAGATCCGCAGCCCCGCCAGAAAGGCTGCGCGGGCCGAAGGCAGGCGGGCGCGGCGGAACACCGCCCATGGCCCCGCGCCCAGTGACGTCAGCAGATCTAGGAACGCGCGCGGGGTTGTTCGGTAGCCCGATAGCAGGCTCAACAGCATCGGAAAGAAGGTGACTAGGATGACCAGCAGCACCTTCGGCAAGACCCCAAAGCCGAACCACAGGATCATCAAGGGCGCCAGTGCCACTAGCGGCACGGTCTGGCTCGCCACAAAGAGCGGCATCAGCCCGCGCTCGAACCACGGCAGGAAATGCAGCGCGATGGAGGTCAGCCCCGCGACACAAACCGAGAGCGAGAAACCGAGCGCCGCGACCCAAAGCGTCGCGAAGGCGTGGGGGGCGATTTCGGCGCGGTTCACGATCAAAGCACGGATCACGCCGGAGGGCGCGGGCAGGATCAGCGGCGAGACGCCCGTGAGGCGGCACCCTACCTCCCAGCCCGCCAGAAGCAGGCCCGCGAGGATCAGCGTCGGAAGCACGCGCATCAGCATCGGCAAGGCTCCTCGGAGGAGGGAAGTCAGCGTTTGCTCGGGCTGTTAGCCGAGGCCGTGAGGTCAATCGTGACATGCCCCTGTGCCGGACCAAAGCGCAGGAACGCCTGCCGGAGAGTCTCGAACACAGCCCCGGCATCGCCGCGCAAGCGGGTGCAGAAGTTCTTTGATTTCAAGAAGGTGCCGGAGTCTTTGAGGAAGTCGATGCAGCCGTAGATCTCATCCATATGCCGATCTTGGCCCAGCACATAGAGCGAGAATTGCACGTCGATCTCAACGCCCATCTGCGGCGCGGCCCGCACCGCCTCCAACGCGTGTTTTTGCCGCTCGGCCAGCGGTTGACCCTGCGCCACGGCGAGGGTCTCGCAGCGGCAATTGGGCTCGTCCGGCTCGCCCGGGCAGCCGCGCGAGAAGGTCGTGTGCATCGTTACATGGGCCGGATCGCGGGCGGCTTTGGCGAACATATCGCGGATCGCATCGAACAGGGGCGCTGGCGCGCCGACCATCAAGGTGGAGATATCATCCGTCTCTATGCGCAGCTGATCGCGGTAAGGATCAAGCGCCTCAAGGCTGGAGAAGATGACCCGAACAAACTCGGACGTCATCGGATAAAGCGACACTTGTGCGCCAATAAACATAGGTTCCCTCGCTCCGCCGGCATTGCCCGGATCAGCTGTGAAGGGTTCGCGCGGGATCGCGCATCTCAGCCCCGATAGGGAGCACCCCTGGTGATGCGCCTAGCTATCCGTCAGGGGGGAGGGAGTGTCAAGGGCAGCGATGAAATGCCCTTTTTGGGTGGAGAAAATGCCAGTTGAGGGATGCACTTTGGCGGCGGGGTAACTATGCTGATTGAGAGACGATTGCGTTTTAATTTCAAAGGGAAAGCCAGAGATGACGACCATTGCAGTTTTGGGCGCGGGCGCCATCGGATTGGGCATGGCGGCGCAGTTCTCGCATCAAGCCCATGAGGTGCGGCTGTTTGGGCGCAGCCTAACCACCGGCTCCTGTGAGATCGATGCGCAAGGGGCCTTGGAATGGCGCGGCCCGATGGCCGCATATGCCGAGATTGGCGGCGCGGTCGCGGGGGCGGAGGTGGTTGTTCTCTGCGTTCCCGGCGATGGGCAAAAGGCGATGATCGACGCGCTGGTGCCGGTTTTGGAAGACGGCCAGACCGTGGTGATCAGCGCGCAATATTCGCTCAGCGCGCTCTACCTCTCGAAGCGGCTGAGTGAGCGCGGCCTGAAGGATGTGCCGATCGTGGCGCTTGCGACGACGATGCTGACGGGCCGCCGCACCTCCGCGCAGAGCGTTCGCGTGCTCTCGATCCGCAAGGAATACGGGTTCGCGCTCTATGCACATCACCGCGCGGCGGAAACGGCGGCGCTGATCCGTGCGCTGAGTGGCAAGGATCTCACACAGGTTGCAATGACAGAGATTGCCTTTGGCAACGCCAATCCGATTGCGCATGTGCCCAATGCGCTGTGCAACCTCACGCGGATCGAATTGGGCGAGGATTGGTCGAATTACGGCAAGATGACGGCTTCCGTTTGTGCGCTGATCGAAAAGCTGGATGCGGAGCGCTGCCGGATCGCGGGCATGTTTGGCGCGGCCCCGATCCCCTTCGCGGAGCATCTGCACAGATCCTTCGGCGCGCCGCTCGGCTCTGTGTTCGAGATGGTGCAAGCGATTGGCGAGACCCGCAGCGGGCTGAATGGCCCCAATGCGATGTCGTCGCGCTATATCACCGAAGATGTGCCCTACGGGCTGGTGCCTGTCGCATTTCTGGCGGAGGTCGCAGGGGAAGAAGCCCCCGCGCATACAGCCTTCGTCACGCTGCTTTCAACCGCATGCGGGCGCGATTTCGGGGCGGAGAATGATCTGCTGGCCGGGCTTTCGTTGCGCGGGCGGCCGCTCGCCGAGATCCGGCAGAAACTGGAGGCTGGCTGGACGGAATGACCGTTTTGTAAGAGGCCCTAGCGCCCTTCAAGGGGCGCTAGGGCCGTTCGGTATCAGGCTGCTCGCCCGCTTTTCATCCGACGCAGGACCGGCACGAGGCACAAGAGCACGCAGAGCGAGAACAGCAGGATCGAGAGCGGTGAAGCCACCAGCGCTGTCACATCGCCTTGGTTGATCAGCAGCGTTAGCCGCAGGTTTTGCTCGATCATCCCGCCCAGAACCAGCCCCAAAACAATCGGAGCCAAGGGGAAGTTCAGGCGGCTGAGGATATAGCCGACGATCCCCATTCCGAACATGATCCAGACGTTGAACATATCGTTCGAGAGCGCATAGATGCCCACCAATGTCAGGCACATGATCATCGGCGCCAAAGCGGGTTGTGGCATCCGCATCACTTGCGCGAACAGGCGCGAGGCGATGTTGCCACCCAGAGCGAACAGCATGATCGAGGTGATCAGCATCTGCCACATGAAGCCGTAGACGATATCGGGCGTGTCGCGGAAAAGTTGCGGCCCGGGTTGCAGGCCGTGCACGAGAAGCCCCGCGAGGATGACCGCCGAAACCCCGCTGCCCGGCACGCCCAGCACCAAGGCAGGGATCATCGCGGCCGCGTTATCGGCATTGTTGCCAGTCTCTGCGGCGGCGACGCCACGAATATCGCCCTTGCCAAATAGGCTGGTATCGGAGGCCGTGCGACGGGTCTCGTTATAGGCTAGAAACGCCGCCATTGAGCCGCCCGTCGCGGGCAGAATGCCAACACCGATCCCGATCAGCGAGGAGCGCAGCCATGTGGGCAGCAAGTAGCGGAAGTTCTTGAAGAACCCGTCATCCGGATGCGGCTTGATGTCGATCTTCTCGTCATCGGCACGGTAGCGTTTCTCGATCATTCGGATCGCGGGGGGCAGGGCGTAGAGACCCGTGAGGATCACCAGCAGGTTGATCCCGTCGAGGAGTTCGAGCCGCCCGAAGGTGAAGCGTTGCTCGCCCGTCACCACATCCGATCCAACCGTGCCGAGCAGCAGGCCAATGGCGGCTGCCAGCAGGCCCTTGACGGGATCGGAGCCGAGCAGGATCGCGATGGACGACATGCCCAAGATCCCGAGCCAGAAATATTCCGACGGGCCAAAGAGCAGCGTGACCTTCACCAAAGGCGGGGCCAGCAGCATCAGCGACAGCGCGCTAAACGTGCCGCCAATGGCCGAGGACCAGCACGCGACTTTCAGCGCGAGCGCCGCGCGGCCTTGCTGCGCCAGCGGATAGCCATCGAAAGTTGTCACAATCGAGGGCGGTGTTCCGGGCACGTTGAGCAAGATCGCAGGGATCGCGCCGCCATACATCGCGCCGTTATAGATGCCCGCCATAACCCCGAGGGCGACAAGTGGCGACATTGAGAAGGTCAGCGGGATCAGAACGGCAATCGCCATGGTCGCCGTCAGCCCGGGGAGAGAGCCGACGGTCATACCCGCGAGCGTGCCCACCACCATAGCAAGGATGTTTTCCCACCCTAGAACGCCCGGAAGGGCGTGAAAAATTGCAGAGAGGATGTCCATAACGCGTCCTTATTGAGCGGATGACAAGAGCGTCAAAATCAGCTCTTTGGGCAGGGGCCTGTCGAAGAGCGCGACGAAGATCAGATAGACGAAGAGGCAAAAGCCAACGGAGGTCAGCAGCAGGTTGCGGATGTGGCGATATCCGGCGACCCATGCGACCAGCATCACGAAGATCAGCGAGGTGGTGAAAAACCCAACCAGCGGCACGATCAGCAGATAGGCCGCGAGCATCGCAAACCCGCCCAGCATCCGCTCGCGCGAGATTGCAAAGCGCCAGTCTTGTGCGGCTTGATCGGACAGGTCGGGGGCGGTGCCTTTGAGCGCGCGCACCAGCATCCACAGCGAGAGGAGCATGATCACCCCCAGCAAAACAGCGGGGAACATCAGCGCATCTGCGGGGAGGTGGTCTACCTGAAACCAGCCGAAAATCGCGATCAGTATCAAGCCCGCAGAGGCACCAATTTCGGCCTTCCGATAGGTCATTGGGTCGTCCTTTCAAAGCATGGGGCGTGGATCACGGCGCGGGGCCGTGATCCGGGGGAACTGGACGCGTTTATTTGGTCCAGGGGGTCTTTTCCCAAGCCACATCAAGGGATTTGCTGACCTCTGCCAAGAAGGCATCGTAATCTGCGCCGCCGATGTAGCGCACCGGAACGCCCGCCGCTTTGGCTTTGGCGAGATACTCGGGATCGTTCACGGCTTGCTTCACCGCCTCTGCCAGCACCGCGACAATCGCCGGATCGGTGCCAGCCGGAACCGCCAGACCGCGCGAGGAGCCGGAGATCACATCAACACCCTGCTCGCGGAAGGTGGGCGTCTCGGGCGCGGTTTCGGCGCGCTCTTCGCTCATCACCCCCAAGAGGCGCATCGTGCCATCTTTGACGTATTCTTCCGCCTCGGAGAGGTTGAACGCGGCCACCTGAATATGCCCGCCCAGAAGCGCCGTGCGCAGCGGGGCCGTTGCGCCGAATGGCACATGGTTGAAGGTCGCACCTGTCGCCGCCTGCACGCCCAGAATAGCGATATGCTCAGAAGAGCCGACAGAGCCGGAGGTGCCGATTGGCATCGCACCGGGGTTGGCGATGCCGTAATCGACCAGATCTTTCAACGTTTTGAACTCGCTGTCGGTGCGCACGACAAGCACGCCCGGATCGTAGACAAGATTGGCAACGCCGGTAAAGCTGGCGGGCGAATAGGCCGTCTCACGCTCATAGGAATAGCTGAACATCGCGGGCAGGTTGATGAAGCCCATCGTGTAGCCATCGGGTTTGCTATTGGCCAAGAGCGAGAAGCCGACCTCGCCGCCTGCGCCCGGCTTGTTGAGGATCACCAGATCCTGACCGAGATATTTCTCGATATAGGGCTCGATCGTGCGGGCCGCGACATCGGTGCCGCCGCCGGGGTTGAAGGCCACGATCACATCCAGCGCGTGATCGGGATAGTCATTGGCTTGCGCACTCAGGGTTGTGACGGCGGTGAGGCCAAGTGCGGTGAGGGTTGTCAGAAAACGTGAAGTCATTGGGTCATGTCCCTGTTTAGTGTGAAAATTTGGCCGCCTTTCAGGCGGTCTTGTTCAGGCGTAGGCTCGGGGTGGCATCTTCCCACTCGTCGCCTTGCAATTCTGCGGTGTCGAAGGCTTGCAGGCGCTCGAAATGGGTCTCCACATCTGCGGCGAAGAGCTCCGCGACAATGGCCCGTGTCAGACGATCCGCGCCTGCGGAGATCGCCGGAATGTCGCCCGAGAGCTTGCCATGCGAGAGCATCGCCGCATCGTTGAAGCAATGGACCCGCGCCAGCATCGGGCAGGATCCTGCCTCTTTCTCGAGAAACTCGAACCCGTCGCCCAAGTAAGGCGCGTCGATCATGAAGGGGATCGGTTTGCCCATATCAGGCGTGTAGGCACCATCTTTCCACGTGCGGATTTTGTCCGAGAAGCTCGCGAATTCCGCGCGGCCCGTGAAATCATTGCGGAACCCAGTGGCGGCGATGATGAAATCGGCGGGAAACACCGCGAAAGGGGTCACGACATCGACGTGATCGCCTGCCGCGCGCACGTCTTGCACGGGGCAGCCCATGAAAATCCTGCCGTTTTCATGGCCACTCACCCGCAGGGTGGAGGAGCGCGGCGGTGGCACTTGCTCGCTGTTGACGTATTCGTTGAAGCGGTATTTCCACGCATCTGGCAGGGAGCGCATTCCGTGCACTACGCCTTGCGAGCTAATCCCCGTCATCTTGTTGATTCGCGGCATCTCCTTGCGCCGGATCAGCATATCGACCTGCGCGGCCCCTGCTTCCAGCGCGGTGGCGGCATTGTCCATTGCCGAGGCCCCCGCGCCGATCACGATCACCCGCTTGTCTTTGAGCGCGGCAAAGTCGATGTCATCGGCGCTATGTGCCCAGAAGCGGCTCTCGACCCCGCGTAGGAACGGCGGAACAGCCCCGCCGCCCAGACCAGAGCGCCCTGTCGCCAGCACCAGATGACGGCAATATTCCACGCGCTCGCCCTGTGCATCACGGACCCGCACCGCGATCAGGTCGTCGCCCGCGTCAAACACCTCGGTGACCTTTGTCTCATTTACGACGGGAAGGGCAAGGACGGCGCGATACCAACGCAGATAGTCCATCCACATTGCCTTCGGGATCTTGTCGAGCGCGTCAAATTCGGCCTCGCCCCATTGCGCCTCGAACCATGCGCGGAAGGTCAGCGCGGGCAGGCCGAGGCACGGCCCTGCGAGGGTTTTGGGCGAGCGCAGCGTTTGCATCCGCGCGAAGGTTTCCCACGGGCCCTCATAGCCTTTGGGCGCGGCATCATAGAGCACGATATTCTCGACCCCAGTCAGCCGCAGTTTCGCGGCCCCCGCCAAACCGCACATCCCCGCGCCGACAAACAGCACATCCCAAACGCGCGCGCCCTCATGCTGTCGCTCTGGCACCCACGGTTTTGCGGGCAGCTCCAGCAGGCTCAAATCTTTCGCAAGGCGGTTTTCGAGGGCGGTCAACCCGTTGGGAATTGTCATGTCGGTTACACCTTGTCTTGCGGTGAGGGGGAGGGCGCGTCGAGGCGGCGGACATTTGGCACAAGCTCGAAGAGCGCGGCTTCGCAATAGTCGAAGAAAGTCGAGGCTTCGCGCGAGGCGGTGGTGCCTTCGGCGGCGAAAAAGCCGAAGGTGAAGGGGATCTGATCGGCGAGCGGGCGCAGGATCACGCCGCGTGGTGTTGCCCCGAAGGCGGTGACCGGCTCAACAATGGCCGTGGCACCGAGCAGGCGGGTGAATTGCAGCGCCGAGATCGAGGAGTTCGCGCGGATGACATTCGTCGGATGCAGCCCCGCGCTTTGCAGCGCCTGTTGAATGCGCCCCTGCAACCGGGTTTGATCCAGCATCGTCACCAGCGTTTCGCCCGCAACATCGGCCAATGAGACGGGCGCGCCCTCGGGGAATTCGGCGGCACGGCTCTCTGGCAAGGCAGCGACCAGCGGTGCGCTAAAGCGTCGTTGGCAAATGATCCCGTGCACATCGAGCGGAAGTGAGGCGAGGCCGATCCGTGCGTTGCCGCTGAGCAGATCCTGTGCCACGCCGTTCGGGGTGGTTTGCACCAGCTTGACCTCGGCGGGGCGCTCCGCCTCGGGCCAGCGCGCCACGGCATAGGGCACAAGCCCCGCGCCGAGCGCATAGGTTGCGGAAATCGACAGCGGTGGTTTGAGTCCGTTTGCCCTTGCCCGCGTGCGGGCTGGCAGATCCTGCATCATCACCATCAGCCGCCGCGCCTCCTCTTCAAACGCGACGCCTTCCGCCGTGAGAGAAATGCGCCGCCCGACGCGCTCGAACAATGGGAAGCCGATACTGGCTTCGAGATCCTGTATGCAGCGCGTGACCGAAGGCTGCGAGCGCCCCAGTGCCTCGGCGGCTTGGGTGACGGAGCCCGTCTCGGCGACTTTCAGGAAGATGATGAGGTCTTTGTGATTCATATCCATATTCTTTTTGCATCTATGACGATGATCAATACAAAATTGACATGAATCAAGTTTTATTATCGCATTTTGGAATAATTAAGGCTTCATGATGCTATATTGGGCGTTCTGCGGGTGATCATCTGACCCACACAGCAAAAAGGCCCGCATGACACGGGCCTTTTCCAAGGCGTGAGGCGCGGGCATGGGCATTGCCTTAGGGCAGGATCAAATTGCCACCGTCCAAGAACCGCTCCAACGCTGATTTCCACGGGCCGAGATCATAGCCTTTCGCGTCGAGCCAATCATCGTTGTAATAGGTCTCGGTGTAGCGCGCGCCGCTGTCGCAGATCACCGAGACGAGCGATCCATCGCGTCCCGCTTTGCGCATTTCCGAGGCGACCCAGCACAGGCCAAAGAAATTCGTCCCCGTCGAGCCGCCCACCCGCCGGAAAATCAGATCCGAGAGGAGCTGCATCGCGGCGATGGAGGCCGCATCGGGGATGCGGATCATATGATCGATCACCTTGGGCAGGAAAGAGGGCTCCACGCGGGGGCGGCCAATGCCTTCAATGCCCGAGCCCTGCGTGCAGGTGACCTCACGATCGCCCGAGCAATAGCTATCGTAAAACACCGAATGCTCGACATCGACGACGCAGAGCCGCGTTGCCAGATTGCGGTATCGGATATAGCGCCCGATGGTGGCCGAGGTGCCGCCGGTGCCCGCGCTCATCACCACCCAATCGGGGACGGGATGCGCCTCGCCCTCCATCTGGGCAAAGATGCTCTCGGCGATGTTGTTATTGCCGCGCCAATCGGTAGCGCGCTCGGCATTGGTGAATTGGTCGAGATAATGGCCACCGGTTTCATCCGCGATGGCTTGCGCCGCCGCATATACCTCCGAGGATTTCTCAACGAAATGGCAGCGCCCGCCAAACCGCTCGATCTCGCGGATTTTCTGCGGCGAGGTGGTGCGCGGCATCACCGCAATAAAGGGCAGGTTCAAAAGCCGCGCGAAATAGGCCTCGGAGACGGCGGTCGAGCCGGAGGAGGCCTCGACCAGCGTTGTCGTCTCGCCAATATGGCCGTTGCAGATCCCGTAAAGCACGAGCGAGCGCGCGAGGCGATGCTTGAGCGAGCCTGTCGGATGGGTGCTTTCATCCTTGAGGTAGATATCAATGCCCGTCAGCCCGCCGAACACGGGCTTGATCAGATGTGTGTCGGCAGATCTGCGGGCATCGCCTTGCAGCAGGGCGATGGCGCGGCGGGCCCAAGCCCGGCCCTCGCAATCGGGCAGGGGTAAGAGCGCGCAGCAGGCGGAAGGGGCGATGAGATTTGTCATCTTAGCAGGCGATAACGGCTTCGACTTCGATCTGCGCGCCTTTGGGCAGGGCGGAAACCTCATAGCACGCGCGCGCGGGATATGGCGCTGTGAAGGCTGCTCCGTAGACCTCGTTGATCTGGGCGAACTGGCCGAGATCCGTCACCAGAATTGTCGTCTTCACCGTGCGCGAGATATCGGTGCCCGCCGCCGTCGCAATCGCGGCGATATTGGCGAGGCATTGGCGCATCTGGCCCGCCGCATCTTCAGCGGCAAAGGCGCCTGTTGCGGGGTCAATCGGCAATTGCCCGGAGACGAAGAGCAGATCGCCAATGCGGACGGCTTGCGAATAGGGGCCAATGGCAGCGGGGGCGTTCGGGGTGTCGATGGGGGTCATGTGAAGTCCTTTAGTTGGAATGGCCGAGCGGGTGCATCAACCGGTTCGCCCAGCCGAAGATCGCGATGGCGTGGATCAGATCAACAATTTCGGTATTGTCCATCCCTGTCGCACGCAGTGCGCCAAGATGTTGGGCATCTGCCTTGGGCGGTGTCGCGGTGAGGGCCTCCGCGAAATCCATGATCGCGGCGTCGCGTGGCGAGAGCAGATCGCGCCGCCCCGCGTAAAGCGCGGAGATCACCGAGGTTGAGCCCCGTAGCCGCGCATGCTGGCGCGCGTGGACATTGGCGCAATAACGGCAGCCATTGATCAAGGACGCGCCCAAAGCGCCCAACTCGCGATCCTCGCGCGGCAATCCACCCTCGACATACATGATCGCGTTGAACAGCGTGGTGCGGGCAACATAGCTATCTGGGTCATGCGCGAGGGTGCGCACATATGGCGAGACTTTTGTGGCAGAGGGCGTGACCTGCATCGCGGCCAATTGGCGCGGGGTCGCATCGGCAATTTCCACGGGCGGCAGATAAGGCGTCCACGTTAGGGGCTTGAGCTTGATCTGGGGGATGTTTTGATCACTCATTGCGCGGCCTCCATCAGGACCAGCCCATGCGCCACGCGGATCTGGAAGCAGACATAGGCCAGCAGTTCCGACACGGCGATGATCTGCGGCACGGTGTAGCCGACCTCTTGCAGCGCGCTCAGATCTTGCGCGCTGGATCGGGCGGGCTCTTGCGCGATCATATCGGCATGGCGCGCGAGTGCGGCAAGCGCGGGATCTTCTGGCGTCTCTCCCAATGCGAGCGCGCGCAAAGCGGGGGCATCAGGCACGCGGTAGCCTGCCAAAAGCAAGCGGTTTTGCGCGCCAAGCGCCACGCGATGCGCGATCGCCTGCCGTAGATCTTGCGAGAGACCCAGATCTTCCTCTGGGTGCAGTACGGCAGCGCGACAGGCGTTCGCCCCTGTTACAAACTCCGGCCGAACGCGCCGCAACGCGTGAATCACCCCTTCGGGCGCGAGGCCAGCGGCCTGATCAATGGCATCTATATTGCGTGTCAAAAGACCCTCTTGAATTTTTTTCGTCCCAATGGTGGAGACACCCTGTATTCATAAAGCGCATAGTAGCCGCCTGTCTATGCTAAAATCGGATGATTTGGGTTTAATTATGTCAATCAAGAATAATGATATGCCGGATATGCGAGGAATCGAGGCTTTCGTCGCAGTGATGGCCTCCGGCTCAATGACCGCAGCCGCCAAGCGGCTGGGGATTGGACAACCCGTCATCACGCGACTTGTGCGCGATTTGGAAGCGGTGCTTGGGTTCACCCTGTTCGAGCGCAACGGTCCGCGCATTTCGCCCAGCCCCAAAGGGGTGCAGTTCTATGAGGATGCGCAGCGACTGCTGACGAGCTATGCGCAAGTGGCGCAACGCGCGGCTAATCTGCGCGAGGAACGGCTGCAATCGCTGACGTTGGCGGCGACACCTGCGATGTCCGCAGGGATGGTGCCGCCAATGTTGCGGGCCTTGGGCGGTCAACTTCCGCGCGCGGTTTCCCTGCCGACGATGGATGCCGAGCATCTAGTGCAGGCCCTTCAGGCGGGCGAGGCGGATTATGCAATCTCGGCCCTGCCGCTCTCCCATGCGGGTCTGGACTGCCTCGCGCAAGCGCAGAGCATCCTCGTTGCCGTGGTGCCGGAGGGCCATCCCGATGGCACGATCTCGTTGGAGCGGTTCCGTGAGACGCGCTTGCTGAGCGTTGGAAATAGTTACCGGATCCGGCACCGGATCGATGCGGCTTTCGGGGATCAGGGCGTTGTGCCGATGGCCGAGTTGACAACCAACAGTTCACTCAATGCGATGCTGGCGGCGCGGGCAGGCTTGGGGATCGCCTTGGTGGATCCGGTTTCTGCCAAAGGGATTGGTCTGCACGGGGTGAAAACCCTGCCTCTGGATGTAGAGATCCCTTATGAATGGGGACTGTTCCGCAGCACCCGACCGGGTGTGGAAGAGGTCGAGGCGGCTTTGGTCTCGGCCTTTAACGACACCGCAGCCGTGTTGGCGCGGTAGAGAGTTGCGGTAAACTGTTGTGGTAGATTGGCGCGCGCGGCGTAGCGTCGGATGCGGCCTCACGCCCTGCCAAGTGCTTGCAGCGCGTCGCCCTGCGCTGTGTTTTCCTGCGCCTTGGGGAGTTCGGTGAACCGCGTGACGGTGGCACCGCTGAGGGCCACCAGCTCGGCGGGGCGAATTTCGAGGAGGTGGCGGGGCGTTCCTCCGGCGGCCCAAACTGTGGTGAAGTCGATCAAGCGCGGATCTAGGAAGCTCTTTATCGGTGAAAGGTGGCCAATCGGGGACACCCCGCCGATGGCAAACCCTGTCCTATCACGGATCGTTTGCGCTTCCGAGCGCTCGATGTTCTCGCCGACCAATGCCGTGGCCATCTTGGGTGATACCCGATTTCCGCCCGCTGTGATAAACAGGTATAGATCCTTGCTATCGCAGCCTTGCATAATGATTGATTTCGCAATGCGGTCGATCTCGATGCCAAGCGCCGTTGCGGCGTCTTGCGCGGATTTCGTCGAGACTTGAAGTTCGATCACCTCGCTTGCGATGCCAGCGGCGGTGAGGGCTGCTTTAACCCGGTTTACGCTTTTGCTCATATTGTCAGGTCTCCGCTAGCTGCGCTCGGAGTATCGCTGCGGCTTCGACGAATGGCAAACACGTCTTTGCATGTGACTGCGGCACATTCGCGGATTCCCGCATTGCGGTGATGGAGCTTTCACAGGGGCCTGTCTCAGGCAGAGATTTTGACGTGAGAGATGGGGTTTGGTCCCGAAAGGCCCAATTCGAAGTCCTCGATATGCGAACCCGTTTTGCCTTTTTGCGAACTGAGTAGAGCGATGCCTTAATGTGCTGCACTGCGCCTATGTGCGGCGGGGGAGGTGCCGATCACCCGTTTGAAGGCGCGCGTAAAGGCCGCTTGCGAGGAATAGCCAACGCGATAGGCGACGGATGTCACCGAGGTGCTTTCCTGTTCGAGCAATTGCGCGGCCACCCGCATTCGTAGATCAGTCAGATAGCGCAACGGGCTGACGCCCAGAACATCCACGAAACGCTCTGAAAACATCGACCGCGATGCGCCCATTAGGCCGGCCATCATGGCGACGTCCCAATCCTGTCCGGGGGCGCGATGCAGTTCGACCAATACCCGTGCAAGGCGAGGATCGCGCAGCGCGGTGATCACCCCAGAGGCGTTATCACAGCCGCATTCGACCCAGCCCCTGATGATGAGCGCGGCGATCACATCCGCCAAGCGCGCAAGGATCCCCGCCGATCCCGGCCGATCCTGTTCCATCTCGATTTCCATTGCCGCGAGAATGGCATGCATTTCCGGTTGGCGGTCCAGCAACGCCCCCACTGACATCGCCTCAGGCATCAACGCCACCAGCGGATGCACCGTGGCGAGATCCAACTCCATAGCGCCTGTCAGGATCGTCGTATCGGTGCTACGACATGCGGCATCATTACATTCGCGGATCTCATTGAACGCTTGGCAAATGGTTTCGGGAGTAAAGCGGTTGAAATCCCGCGCTGCAACGCGCGGCCCTGAAAGTATCTGATGGGGATGCCCACGTGGGATCAGAACCGCGTCCCCCGCTGACATCATGCGCGGTGCGAGATCGGGGAGAAGCAACAGCGCCTGACCTTGGCCAATGAAGTGAAAACGCGCCTCGTCACTGGCCTTGAAATTCACCCCAAAGGGCGGCGTCAGCCGCAGTCGCCAATAGTTCGCCCCACGCAAACGCATGCCAAGAAGCACCTCGCTCACGGCATCATGTGATTCCTGCATTTCGGCGTTTGGATCAAACATGGCGGTGAATCTGGCACAGTTTATCCGATATTTCTAGCTATATCTCTGTCCAACCAACAGACAACGCCATGGAGCGCGCTATGCCATCAGATACATTCACAACAAATCTTCAGCCAGACATATCAGACACAATTCAAACGCGTCCCGCTTGGGGCGCCGTCTTTTCAATGTCACTTGGTGTGTTCTCGCTGGTGACGGCAGAGTTCCTGCCCGCCAGCCTTTTGACGCCGCTTGCGGAGGGGCTAGATATCAGTAAGGGGGCCGCCGGACAGGCCGTAACCGTCACCGCGCTTGTAGCGCTTTTGACCAGTTTGGTCATTTCGGTTGCGGTACGCGGCATTGATCGCAGATGGGTTTTGATGGGATTTTCGGTTCTGCTGATTATTTCCAACCTTACCGTCGCAACCGCACCGGGTATTGTCACGCTCCTGTTCGGGCGGGTGTTGATGGGGGTCGCTTTGGGCGGTTTCTGGAGCTTGTCGATTGCCACATTGATGCGTTTGGTGCCAGAGAGCGACATCCCGCGCGCGATTTCAATCATGTTCTTGGGGGTCTCTGCGGCGACTGTTTTTGCGGTGCCGGTTGGCAGCTATCTTGGGGCGATGATCGGCTGGCGGGGCGTCTTTGTTGCCGCAACGGGCCTTGCCGTGTTGGCCCTCGTGGTCCAGATGCTGACGCTACCGCCTTTGCCAGCACGGGGCAAAGCACGCATGATGATCTTGTTTGAGGTTTTAGGCCGCCCAGGGATTGGCATTGGCATGTTCGCAGTGCTGTTGGTGTTCGCGGGGCACTTCACGTTCTTCACATATATCCGCCCGTTTCTGGAAACCGTTACAGGCGTTGGCGTTGACGGTGTAACTGCGATCCTATTCGGCTTCGGGCTTGCCAATTTCCTCGGAACCTACTTGGTCGCCTTTGTCATTCAGCGGTCACTGCGCCTTGCGCTGATCCTGCTGCCGTTGATCATGGCCGGGCTTGCCCTCGTGCTGACCTTCTTTGGCGGGGTGGCGGCGGTTGATGCGCTGTTGATTGCGATATGGGGTCTCGTCTTTGCTGGGGTGCCTGTGTCTTGGTCCACATGGATCACCCGCGCGATGCCGGACCAAGCAGAGGCTGGCGGTGGGCTTATCGTTGCCGCCATCAACTTTGCGATCGCCGCAGGCGCAGGATTGGGCGGTGGTCTGCTGGAATACTACGGGCCGCGCGGCGTGTTCTTGATCAGCGGGCTTATCCTCGTCGCGGCGGTCACGACGATCATTCTTCGGGTCAAGCTGGCGGGAAATCATGAATGACCGAGGGTGAACGTCTCAGGGAGAGTAGGTGACAAGACGCCGATATTTGGGCCGTCAGATCATGCCCCTGTGCGGTTGCCACACTGTGCCCCCGATGTGCGAAAGCAGTCATCGGGGGCCGGGAGGGCCCGCCACCTCACGGCCTATTGGGCGCGCAGTGGAGCGCTTGTGTCATCGTTATGATGCTGCGTCCGATGCATGGGCCTTGGCATAGTCACGCAGCACGAATTTCTGGATTTTTCCGGTCGACGTTCTCGGAATATCCATGAACACAAAACAGGATGGAACTTTGTAGCCTGCGAGTTCCTTGCGGCACCAGTCTTTCAACGTGGCGGCATCGATGTCTTGGCTGGCCACCAATTCGATAAAGGCACAAGGGGTTTCGCCCCATTTCTCATGCGGCATCGCCACCACCGCCGCAACGGCAACCGCCGGATGCCGATACAGTGCCTCCTCGACCTCGATGGAGGAGATGTTCTCACCGCCAGAGATGATCACATCCTTTGAGCGATCCTTGAGTTGGATATAGCCATCGGGATGCACGACCCCCAGATCTCCGGAGTGGAACCATCCGCCAGCAAAGGCCTCCATGGTGCCTTGCGGATTGCGAAAATAGCCCTTCATCACGACGTTGCCGCGGAACATGACTTCGCCCATCGTTTTTCCATCGCGCGGCACAGGCTGCATGGTTTCTGGATCCAGCACATCCAACTGCTCCAGCGGCAAATAGCGCACCCCCTGACGGGATTTCAGGGCAGCTTGGCGCTCGGGCGGCAGTGCCGACCAGCTTTCGTGCCAATCATTCACAACGGCTGGACCATAGGTCTCGGTCAGCCCGTATAGGTGGGTCACCTCAAAACCAGCGGTTTTCATCTCCGCCAACAATTTCTCGGGCGGCGGGGCTGCTGCGGTGAAAAACTGCACGGTTCGGTCGAGGTCGCGTTTGATCGCATCTGGCGCCGAAATCATCAATGACATCACAATCGGCGCGCCGCAAAGATGGGTCACATTCTCGTCTGCGAGTGCGTTCCAGATCGGTTCGGCGCGCACCTGACGTAAGCAGACATGGGTGCCGATGATGGCGGAGAGGGTCCAAGGGAAGCACCAGCCGTTGCAATGGAACATCGGCAGCGTCCAGAGATAGACCGCGTGTTTGGGCATTGAGGCCGTGAGTGCATTGCCCTGCGCAAGCAAGTAGGCACCGCGATGATGCGACACCACGCCCTTGGGATCCCCCGTCGTGCCCGATGTGTAGTTGATCGAGATCGCGTCCCATTCGTCCTCTGGCATCAGCCATGCGAAATCCGGATCGCCCTGCGCGATGAGGGCTTCATAGTCCTTGGCATCACACACGGTGAGTGGCCCGTCAAATTGCGGATCATCGTATTGAATCACCACAGGTTTGACCGTGGCCAGCGCCAGCGCGGCGAGCAAGAGGGGCATGAACTCACGATCCGCGATCACCACGCGCGACAGGGAATGATCCAGTTGAAAGGCGATAATCGCGGCATCGAGACGGGTGTTGATCGAATGCAGGACACCGCCGCACATTGGCACGCCATAATGGCATTCGAGCATGGCGGGGGTATTTGCCAGCAGCGCCGAAACCGTGTCGCCCCGTCCGATCCCCATCTGTGCGAGCGCCGAAGCAAGTTGCTTTGAGCGGGCATAGAAGGCGGCGTAGCTGTGCCGCAGCGGGCCATGAATGATCGCCGTATGGTCCGGAAACACCGTTGCCGCGCGCTCCAAAAAGGTCAGCGGCGTCAGTGGCTGAAAATTGGCTGGTGTGCGGTCCAAATCGGTATTGTACGGGTTCGACTTCATGGGCTCAGACATCCTGCCATTAGGGTGCGCGGTTTCGGATGAACGCAACAATGCCTTATTCCACATCACAGTCCAGCATGTTTTCGACCGTCTCAACAGAGACATAGGCCTCGGACGAACCCATGAATAGGCGCGCTTTCCGCGGGCCCATTTCAGACCGGATGAGGCGGCGGTCTTGCGGGCCATTTCCGGTGTCGCTTGCCGCAAATGGGACGGCTTCTTGCACGGAGCATAGAGCGGGCGTTTTATGATGGCGTCGGCACCACTAAGGCATCAAAGGCATTTGTTTAGCGCTTCGATATTATGGGATACCCCCCCCCCGAAAAGGCGGTCGCTGCGCATAGCAACCCGCTCCTCGAAGAGAGGCGGATTGCGATGCGCAAATTCAGTAAAGTGTCGGAGGTCTGTTATAGACCGTCTGGTGTGGTGTGAGGCGATGCCCCTAGTGGTGCCGCGCATCGGGTAGGAAGAAGGCCGCTAGGCCCAGCATGGGCAGGAAGGCGCAGATTTTGTAGACGGCGACGATGCCCCATTCATCTGCCAACACACCGAGCCCGGCCGCGCCGATGGCGGCGATCCCAAAGGCAAGGCCGAACAAAAGCCCCGCCACCATCCCTGTGCGCATCGGCATCAGGTCTTGGGCGTAAACCACCATCGCGGGGAAGGCGGAGGCCAGCATCAGCCCTGCCACCGCCGCCATCGCGACGTTCGGGATCAGCGGCAGCCATGGCAGGATCACCGTGATCGGCAAAATCCCGAGGATGGACCACATAATAACGCGTCTGCGGCCGATCCTGTCACCAATCGGGCCGCCAATGATCGTGCCGACTGCAACCGCGCCGAGGAAGATAAACAGACCGATCTGCGCCTCGCCGGGGGTTAGGCCGAAGCGCTCCATCAGGTAGAAGGTGTAATAGCTGGAATAGCTGACCGAGTAGATGAACTTGGACATCATCAGCAAGATCAGCATGGCCATCCCCGTGCGCACCACACGCGGCGGCAACGGGATGGCATCGCGGGCGCGGGATTTGCGGGCGGTAGCGCGCTCAGCGCCAACCCGCACATACCAGCGACCGACCCCCGCCAGCACGACCATCGCCAGCAGGGCGATCCCCGCGAACCATTCAATTGATATCTGGCCACGTGGCAGCACGATCCATGCAGCAACCAAGGGGCCAAGCGCCGTGCCTGCATTGCCGCCGAGCTGGAACAGCGATTGCGCAAACCCGGGGCGCATTCCTGCCGCGAGCCGCGCGATCCGCGAGGCTTCCGGGTGGAAAATCGCCGAGCCGAGCCCGATCAGCGCAACCGAGACCAGCACCATCGCAAAGCTTCCCGCATGCGCCAGCGCCACCAGCCCCGCGCCCGTTGACGCCATGCCTGCGGACAAAGCATAGGGCAGGGGGCGCTTATCTGTGTAAAGCCCGACAAGCGGTTGCAGAATCGACCCCGTCCCTTGGAACACCATGGTGATCAGCCCGATCTGGGTGAAGGTCAGCGCGAGGTTGCTTTTCAACAATGGATAGGAAGCCGAAATCAGCGATTGCATGAGATCATTGAGCAAATGCCCGAGCGCAACCGCCAGAATGATCGGCAGGATCGTGGCCTCAATAGCGTTATTTTCAGCGGAATTGGCGGGGGTGTTGGAATGCGATGTCATGATGGTCCGACTGTGACAGATCCGAAAATTGCGGATCGGCGGAACAATGGCCTGCGGGCGCATAAAAGGCAATCACGCCTCGAGACTTCCGCCCGCGATAGACCTATGCACCCCGCCGTTGGATCAGGCCCGCGCGCTAATCGCGTAACGATGTTCGGAACGACGCAGCAGGGATTTCAGCAGGCCAAGCTTTTGGGCCTGCGCGCTGTGGATCGCGCGGAAGCGCTTATCGATGCGGATATCGTGGAAGCCCGCCTCTTGGAGGAGGGCCGCGACCTGTGCCGCGCGCGCGCCCTGCGCGAAAAACACCTGCGAGAGGATCTGGCGATGGCGGGAGGCCATTGGCCCTTCCGCTTTTGGCAACAACCGTGCAAGACCGCGCCCGATCCACGAGCGGGTAACAAAATCCCCGTCGACGATCAGGATCTGCCCATCAGGGCGCAGCACGCGCCGCCATTCTGCAAAGGCTGCGCGCGGATCGACAAGCGTCCACACCAAATGCCGCGTGACGATGACATCCACGCTGGCAGTGGGGAGCATGGTGCGCTCGGCATCTGCCTGAAGAAAGCTGATTTTGGCGCTACGAGCCGACGCTTTGGTGCGGGCGCGCTCCAGCATCGGTTCCGACCAATCCAGCCCCGTTACCTGAAACCCAAGATCATGGCACAGAAGGGATATCTCGCCGGTGCCCGATGCGAGATCGAGAAGCGCGCGGCCCTGCGCCGCACCGAGATGCCGCGCAAAAAGGGCCTGCCACGCCTGCCGTTCGTGCCCATCGGCAATCGCGTGACCGGGATCGTTGTCGAAGCCTTCTGCGCGCTCGGACCAGTAGTCGCGGATCTCGTCGCGCAGGGTGTGATTGGGCAGAAGGGCGGAATCTGTGGGCATCGGGTCACGTCCAAAATTATCTGCGCGTGTGCTAACCCTAAAATTCCGAGTAAACAAGTCAGATTTAAATCTTGACAATAATACTACGGAATTTTAGGGCAGGGCAAGTTTACACATGCGAGGATATCATGTTCGCCCTTCCCTCCCGTTTTCCGTCCTGCATCTGCGCCACCGCGCTTTGCCTTCTCACAGCGGCACCTGCCTTCGCAGAGAAGATCACCCTCACCGATATCGTAGGCCGCGAAGTCGAAGTGGAGACACCTGTGGAGCGGGTCATTCTGGGCGAGGGGCGGCAGGCCTTCTTCACCGCCGTGCTCGACCGCGAGGATCCGTTTGCGCGGATCGTGGGCTGGCGTGATGATTTGCAAGAAGCGGATCCGGATAGCTACAACGCCTATCTCGCAAAATTCCCCCAGATTGCTGATCTGCCGACATTCGGCGGCTTCAAAGAGGGCACGTTTGACATTGAGCAAGCGATTTCGCTCAAGCCGGATGTGATGATCCTGAACTTAGAGGCCAAAGCCGCCACGGATGAGGCAGGCTATGAGGAGAAGCTCAAGGCCGTGGGCATTCCGATCGTCTATATCGATTTCCGCGAGAACCCGTTCGAGCATACGTCGAAATCCATGGAGCTTATCGGTAAGCTCTATGGCAAAGAAGAAAAAGCATCAGAATTCAACGCCTTCTTTAGCGCGGAACTGGCGAAAGTTACGGATGTGATCGCGCAACAGTCCGATCTCAAGCGCCCGCTGGTCTTTGTCGAGCGCGCAGGTGGGTATACCGAGGATTGCTGCATGTCCTTCGGCAATGCGAATTTCGGCCAAATGGTTGAGATCGCAGGCGGCACCAATATGGCGACGCCGTTTATTCCGGGCACATTCGGCACGGTGAATGGCGAGCAGATCATTGCCTCCAACCCCGATAAGATCGTGGTCACGGGCGGCTCCTGGGAGGCTTATGTCCCGGGCGGGAACTGGGTCGGCGTGGCGCCCGGGGCAGATATGGAGGCCGCGAAGCAAAAGCTCGCAGCGCTGATGGAGCGCCCTGCGTTCACCGGAGTTAAGGCCGTCGAGACGGGCGATGTGCACGCGATCTGGCACCAGTTCTACAACAATCCCTATAGCTTCGTCGCGGTGCAGCAACTGGCGAAATGGATCCATCCCGAGCTCTTCGCAGATCTCGATCCCGAGGCCACGATGAAAGAGCTGCACAGCCGCTTCCTGCCGATTGACTATCGCCCGGGATATTGGGTCTCGCTGAACTAAACGGCCAAATTGGGGGCGGGAAACCGCCCCTTTTCCTTCCTTCCCCCGCGAGCGAGCCAGCCATGTCAGATCATAGCCAATTTGCCGATCCTTCCGTCGCCTCCCCGGTGGCCTCAACCCCGCCTGCGGGTGCCGCACTCTACCGCTCGTTAACCGCGCGCCGGATCGCGTTGTTGATCGGGCTCTTGGCGCTGTTGATCCTGTCGCTCGCGATTGATGTCTCGCTTGGCCCCGCGCGTTATTCTCTCTCGGATGTGGTGGCGACGGTGCTGCACCCATCCGATGCCACCGTGCAGATGCGCACCGTGATCTGGGAGATCCGGATGCCGATGGCGCTCCTCGCGGTGACGGTGGGGGGCTGCCTGTCGCTGGCGGGGGCGCAGATGCAAACGATCCTTGCCAACCCGCTCGCCTCGCCGTTCACGCTGGGGCTTTCAGCGGCGGCGAGCTTTGGTGCGGCACTGGCGATGGTGCTCGGCGTCGCGATTTTCCCGACAGCAGTGGCGCTGATGGTGCCGATCAACGCCTTCGTGATGGCGATGGCGGCGGCGCTGTTGATTTTTGCCCTGTCCTCGATGCGCGGCGTGACGGTGGAAACCATCGTTTTGCTTGGGATCGCGCTGGTCTTCACCTTCAACGCGGCGCTCGCCTTGCTGCAATATTTCGCGTCCGAGCAAGCCCTCGCGGCCGTGGTGTTCTGGACGATGGGCAGTCTGACAAAGGCGACTTGGGGCAAGGTTGCGGTGACGGCGGTGATCCTCGCGGTCTGCACGCCCCTGTTTGCGCGCCGCGCTTGGGCGCTCACCGCGATCCGGCTTGGCGAGGCCCGCGCCGCCGCGATGGGGATTGCGGTGCGCCGCTTGCGGCTGGAGACCTTGGTGCTGGTGGCGCTGCTCGCCGCCGTCCCCGTCTCCTTCGTGGGCACCATCGGCTTTATCGGGATCGTCGGCCCGCATATCGCGCGGCTCCTGCTCGGGGAGGATCAACGGTTCTTCCTGCCCGGCTCGATCCTCTCGGGCGCGCTGATCCTCTCGGCAACCTCGGTGCTCTCGAAAGCGATCCTTCCCGGTGCGGTGCTGCCGATCGGGATTATCACCGCGCTGGTGGGGGTGCCATTCTTCGCAATGCTGATTTTCACGCATGGGAGACGCTCATGGTAACGCTGCAACTTGACCGTTTGGAGGCGCGCTACGGGCGCAAAGTGATCTATGCCTCGGCCAGCACACCTGTGGTGCAGGGCGGCGTTTTGACGGCGTTGGTCGGGCCGAATGCGGCGGGAAAATCCACATTGTTCCGCCGGATAGCGGGCCAAATTGCGGGCGCGGGCACGGTCCGTCTTACGGGGGCCGAACACCACGACCTTCGCTATATGCCGCAAGATACCTCAATGACGGCGGCGCTCAGCGTCTACGAGTCCGTCATTCTGGCCCTCAAACAAGGGCGTGGAGGCTGGCGGCTCTCCCCCTCCGAGCTTGCGGCGGTGGACGGCGTCCTTGCCAAGCTGCGGATTGCCGATCTCGCGGAGCTTCAACTTCCAGAGCTTTCGGGCGGTCAACGGCAACTGGTTTCGATTGCACAGACCTTGGTGACCAAGCCGAAGGTCTTGCTGATGGACGAGCCGACCTCTGCCCTTGATCTCTACCGCCAATACGAGGTGCTCGAAGTGCTGCGCGCCTATGTGGCGGAGACAGGGGCGGTCGCTTTGTTGGCGCTGCATGATCTCAATCAGGTTATGCGGGCCTGCACGACGACCGCGGCGGTGGCGAAAGGCGAGGTGATCGCGGTTGGGCCGACGCTAGAGGTGCTGGGGCCAACGCTGATCGGTCAGCTTTACGGGATCGATGCGCGGGTCGAAAGTTGTTCACGTGGCTGTCCAATGATGATCGTGGACGGGGCAAAACACGCCGTAGCTTGAGGGCGCGGGCCTCAGCGCGGTGCCCGTTCGGGATGCGCGGCGATGAACGCGGGGATTTTGCAAAGCGCGGCGTCTATTGCCGAAAGGCGGGGCAGGGCGGCCAGATCGACCTCCCATCGCCGCGCATTATAGAGTTGCGGGACGAGGCAGAGATCCGCCATCGTGACCGTGTCGCCGCAGCAATAGCGCCCATCCGCAGATACCATCTGCTCGACGGCCAAGAGGGCGGGGGCCATGAACGTCTGCATCCACGCGTTGATCGTAAGGGTGGTGTGTGAATGGGCAACCGCGACAGTCGCCACACGCGGATTACAGAGCGGATGCAGATCCATCGCAATTGCATAGGCAATCGCACGGGTGTGGGCGCGTGCGAGCGGTGTGGCGGGCAGTAAGCCCAAGCCGTGGCTTTCGTCGAGATATTCGATAATGGCCAGCGATTGAGTAAGCATGGCGCCATCAATCTCCATCACAGGCACCAAACCTTGCGGGTTGCGCGCAAGATGGTCTGGCGAGGTTTGGCCGCCGTTGACCAGATCAACAGGCACACTTGTCCATCCCAGCCCCGCCAACCCGAGCGCAATCCGCACGCGGTAGCTCGCGGATGAGCGCCAATAGTCATAGAGCGTTATCATGTCCGATCGCGCAGAATCTGGTCGAGCGCCGCCTCGAGCCCCTCGAACGCGGCCCCGAAACGCGTCTCAATTTCTTTTTGAAACGCCATGGCAAGGGGAAGCAGTTCAGCCATCATTGCGCGCCCCTTGGGCGTCAGAGACAGCTGCAAGAGCCGCCGATCCGCTGCATTGACCTTTTTTGTAATGTATCCTTCGACCTCTAGTCGCGTGGCGGCGCGGCTGACTTTAGATTTCTCCATCGCGACTCGCGTCTCGATATCGCGCACGGAGACATCGCCCGCATGGGCCAGATGCACCAAAACCCGCCACTCGGGGATCGAGATATCAAATCGCGCGCGGTAATGCGCGGCGAGCTCTTCCGAAATCGCCGCCGCTGCGACGGAGAGGCGGTAAGGGGTGAAGCCCATGAGGTCAAACGTGGGAAGCTGAATTTCGGGCATTTGAACTCCTGTCGTGATGCGCTGGCTGAGCATTTTCGCTGGCGGCATGTCGCATGATCTTGCCTGCGCCTTCATTGCATCTGCAATAATTATCTTGACATCGTTGCATCTGCAACGAAATATTACAGGCGTTGCTGCCCTGTCATGGGCCGCAAGAAGAGGAGGGCTCTATGGCCGAGGATACCCCAACCGATACCATGATCCGTGCCCCGTCATTGGGAGCTTATGCAGGCTATATGCCGGGTTTTGGGAATGATTTTGAAACCGAAGCCCTTCCAGATGCGCTGCCTCAGGGGCAAAACAGCCCCCAAAAATGCAACTATGGTCTCTATGCAGAGCAGCTTTCGGGCACGGCGTTTACGGCGCCGCGCGGCGAGAATGAGCGCACATGGTGCTACCGGATCCGTCCTTCGGTGAAGCATACGGGGCGATTTACGAAGATTAACGTCCCCTATTGGATCACTGCACCGATGGTGGATCCTGATGTGATCTCGCTGGGGCAATATCGGTGGGATCCCATCGAAGTGGGGACGGGGCCGCTGACATGGATCACCGGCATGCGCACAATGACCACAGCGGGGGATGTGAACACGCAAACCGGCATGGCGAGCCATGTCTATCTCGTCACCGAGTCGATGAAAGACGAGTATTTCTATTCCGCTGACAGTGAGCTGTTGGTGGTGCCGCAAGAGGGGCGGTTGCGATTTGCGACGGAGCTCGGGACGATTGATCTCGAGCCCAAAGAAATCGCGATCCTGCCGCGTGGTTTGGTCTACCGCGTCGAGGTTCTGGAGGGGCCCGCGCGGGGGTTTGTCTGTGAGAATTATGGCCAGAAATTTGATTTGCCTAACCGTGGCCCGATTGGCGCGAATTGCTTGGCAAATCCGCGTGATTTTAAATGCCCCGTGGCCGCCTTTGAGGATCGCGACGCCAAGAGCCGTGTCGTGATCAAATGGTGCGGTCAATTTCACGAGACGTGGATCGACCATAGCCCGCTGGATGTGGTGGCATGGCACGGCAACTATTGCGCCTATAAATACGATCTGCGGACTTATTCACCCGTCGGCGCGTTGCTGTTTGACCATCCCGACCCGTCGATCTTCACCGTTCTGACCGCGCCATCTGGCCAAGAGGGCACTGCGAACATTGATTTTGTGCTTTTCCGCGAGCGTTGGATGGTGGCGGAGCATAGCTTCCGCCCGCCGTGGTATCATAAGAACATCATGTCTGAGATGATGGGCAATATCTACGGGATCTACGATGCCAAGCCGCAAGGTTTCGTGCCGGGCGGGATCAGCCTCCACAATATGATGCTGCCGCATGGGCCGGATCGGAACGCCTTCGAGAACGGCTCGAATGAGCCGATGGTGCCGCATTTTCTCGCGGAAACGATGCAGTTCATGTTCGAGACCCGCTTCCCGCAGCACCTTACCGCCTTTGCCGCGAAGGAGGCCCCGCTGCAGGACGATTATATCGATTGCTGGGATAGTATCGAAAAGAAATTCGACGGAACACCGGGCCTTAAACCATGAAAGCCTCTTGGGTGACATCGGCGCAGGGTGATACTGATTTCCCGATACAGAACCTGCCTTACGGCGTGTATGAGGCGGGCCATGGCGCTCGTATGGGCGTTGCGATTGGCGATCAGATCCTCGATCTGGCCGCAGTAGATCACGGGCTGGATCCGGCGCTCTTCATAGCACCCTCGTGGAATGCTGTGATGGCAGCGGGGCCTACGATCTGGGCGGATCTGCGGGCACGGCTGACTGAGTTGCTCACGAATGCGGCGCACCGCGCAGCGATTGAACCGCATCTGGTGCCACAGGCGGGTGCAAGGATGTTGATGCCCTTTATCGTCGCTGAATACACCGATTTTTACGCAGGCAAGCATCACGCGGTAAACGTTGGGACAATGTTTCGCGGCGCGGACCATGCGCTGCCTCCGAATTGGCTCTCGATCCCGATTGGGTACAATGGCCGCGCCTCTTCGGTCGTCGTTTCCGGCACGCCCGTCACGCGGCCATGGGGGCAGGTAAAGGGGCCGGATGAGGCGCTGCCGCAGTTCGCGCCCTCTGCGCGTTTTGATCTTGAACTGGAGCTCGGTGCGATTGTCGGACAACCCTCCTCGGGCATGGTTTCAGTGGCCGAGGCGGATGAGATGATCTTCGGATATGTGCTGCTAAACGATTGGTCTGCACGCGATATTCAGGCGTGGGAGTATCAACCGCTGGGGCCGTTCCAAGCCAAGGCCACTGCGACGACAATCAGTGCATGGATAGTGACCCGCGCCGCGCTGGAGCCGTTTCGGACATCGACGCCCCCACGTGATCGCGTGCTTCTGCCCTATCTGCGCGAGGCTTCCCCGATGTTATACGATATCGATTTGGAGGTCGCCCTTGCGCCCGAGGGCAAGCGAGAGACCATAATCTCGCGCACGAATTACGCAAAGATGTATTACTCCGCCGCCCAGCAGCTGTGCCATCACACCACCTCCGGCTGTCCGATGCGGGTTGGCGATTTGCTCGGATCGGGAACGATTTCGGGCGAAGAGAAGGAGAGCCGTGGCAGTCTTCTTGAGCTGTCATGGGGCGGGCAAGATCCGCTGACGCTCGACACGGGCGAGGCCCGCACCTACCTGCAAGACGGTGATTTGGTGACATTGAGAGGGGCGGCAAAGGGCGATGGCTATCGTATCGGATTTGGTGCCTGCACGGGCCAGATTCTGCCTGCGACGGAATTGCCTGCTTGGGCATCGTCGTGAGGGGGCGAGAACTGCGCGTTAGCTATGCAAGATGAGGGCCATCTCGCCCAGCATCAAATCGATACGTTCCAAATCCTGCGCATTCGGTCGGGTGCCGTTTCCTGCCTTGGCGATCCGGCGCACAACCATCTCAGCATCATGCGCCAAATTGCCGAGATCAGGAAAGCCAAGGGTGGTTGCAAGGCCAACCGTTTTATGAGCGCCAAGCTCGATTTCGCCGAGCAACGGCACAATATCTGGCGCTGTCTCCAGCACGTCCCGTATTTCCTCAAGTCGGTCAAGACGCTGCGACAGTTCCAACAGGAACCGCGGGCGGATTTCCGCGATCTTTCTGGCGATGATCTCGGCGTTTTGCATGTCGCCTCCCGATTTCAATCCCACCGCGCCCAATTGTGCACGTTCACCAGCCTGCCCGCATCAAATTGCGCCATGAGTTTTGTTTGGTTACTTGTGGCATGGACCACGCCAGATCTTCGATCACTTTTCGCATTTGAGCAACAACCCAATGACCGGAGTGGAACATCCCGATCGCTTGCGGCGCACTCACGGCCACGCGAACGTCAATCGGCCGTTGCTGATCATCGACCAGTTGCAGGCGCTCGATCAGCATATTGATCTCCAGCGCGAGGTCTTCGAGGTCTTGGCCGCCTACCGAACCAACAACGCCAGCAAACGAGCCGTTACCAGCATAGGCCATGATGCATTCTGCATTGGTCAAAGCGCTGAGCGCAGATTCAGCGACATCAGCCAGAATATCATGGAAAAGCGCCGGGGAGCAGGCGGCATAAATATCTCCGACATTGATGACCCGAAGGGCAAATAGGCTGGTGCCAACAAACGATCCGCGCGACATCTGCAGGAGGTAGTTTTCCATGGCAAGAAAATCGATCAGCCCTTCAACATTTTCCAGCGCGATAGCCTCAGCGAGGGGCGCGCGATATCGATCCTCGATCTGAGCGTTCAAAGACTGAACCTGCCATGCCGTGTCATTTAGAACATGGTTTGCCTGCACTTGCCTTTCGGCCATCTGCACGCGTGTGACCACATCGAAGGCGTTGAAGGGCTTGGTGAGGTAATCTGTCGCGCCCGCAATGAAGGCGCGGTCGATAAAGGTTTTTTCCGACATCGAGGTGAGCATTATAATCGGGGTTTTCCGATGTTGCTGCGATTTTCGGATCCACCGAGCCAATTCGATGCCATCGATATCCGGCATAATAATATCGAGCAGGAAACAATCGAAGGGTGTTGCCGCGGCCGAGATCAACTGCGAAGCCTCATGCGCACTGGTGGCGGTTGTTACCGATGCATACCCGCTCGCTCGGAGGGTTGCGACAAGCAACTCGAGAAGCAGCTCATCGTCGTCAACAGCCAAGATCTTCATGATCGTTCAATCCTTCTGGAACCTAATATCGCAGGTATATGTATCGCGAGACAATCCGCTCACTCGCCCTTTGATTGTCTTCCAGTTGGACGAAATTAAGGCAATTCTAAGCTAGATTAAGGCAATTCTCTGGAAAATGAGGGGTTTAGCAGCATGATGTGAGGCGGCCGGACGGGGATAGCTTTGACGGCACGTCACCGCGACGCAGCACAAAGCCTTGCAAAAGCGGTGTCTGCGCTGTTGCGATGTTGCGGTAAGATGTGTAGCTGATTTTAAACAACTAAAAAATCTAAGCAGCGAGCAACGAAAAGGTTTTTCCCCTGTGCTCTGGCGCGTCACGACCTTGCGTATCTTGCAGATCCTCGCATTCGCGGTCGCGTTTTGCGCGCTGAGCATGACCGGCGTGTTCCTCGTTGCGGTGAATGCGGATAATATCGTCATGTTGCGCGGGGCTGGTATCGCAACGGGCGTTCTTCTCCTCTTCGGGCGCCACCTATGGCCAGGCGTCTTCTTGGGTGCGCTTGCGAGCCGTGGCCTCCTCGATTTGATGGGATATTGGGATGTTGCGACGGCCACCGATCTGATCGAGGTTTTTGTTTTTGCCTCTGCGATGACAGCGCAAGCCCTCGTCGGTGCTTGGCTCATCCGGCGGGCTTGCGGGTTTCCATTGCGATTGCGGGGATGGCGTCATCTCACCTTCGTGATGTTCCTCGTCGTTCCGGCGGCAAGCCTGATCGTTGCGTCATTCGGGGTTGCGCTCTTCGCGCAAACGCACACTGTCGCCGTGTCAGAGCTGGTCTCTCATTGGTGTGTTTGGTGGATCGGCGATATTATCTCGGTTAACCTTGCGGTGGCGACCGCTGTCCTCGGGCCATGGAATGCCAAGCCGGCTGGCTACTGGCGGGGCACCGCGCTCCCCCAGTTTAACTTGCACGCATTGCTATATGTTGTGATGTCGGTGGCTGTCACCTTTGTGGCTTGGGCTTATGTTGCGCGCTTGGGGACACAGGCCAATCAAGTCCAATTTGAAACGCTCGTGCACAGCAACGAGCAGGCCCTCAAGCATCGGCTTGCGGTTATCAAACTGGCGGTGGACGGTGGCGTCGGTTTGTTCCGTTCGTCAACGGAGGTGACCGCAGATGATTGGCGCCAATATGTTGATACGCTGGGGCTTTCTCAAAGCGTGTTCGGAATCCGGTCGATGGGCTTCATCCAGCTTGTGAACCCTGACGAGGTCGAACAGTTCTTGGAAACGGCGCGGTCTGACGGGGTTGAGGGGCTGAAGATCAAGCCAGAAATCAGCACTGAACCGATGTTCGTGGTGAAGTATATCGAGCCTTTCCGCGCAAGCCAGACGGCAGTGGGCCTGAACATTGCGTTCGATCAAAATCGCTATGTCACCGCGACGCAAGCGCGCGACACGGGGCAGTCGATGCTCACTGAGCCCCTTAAGCTGGTGCAAAATGAGGATACGGGAAAAGGCTTCCTGATGCTCACCCCTGTCTATTCAGGCCGAGGGACCCCGAAGACGGTATCAGAGCGCCGCGCGGCGCTTAAGGGCTGGGTCTTTTCGGCTTTGACCGCCTCGGATATGCTCACGCATCTAACACAAAGTGAGGGCAATGACCTGAGGCTTAGGGTGTTTGACGGCGCCGAAGTCACAGCAGATCGTGAATTCTATGCCAACGACAGGGCGATCTCGGGCAAAAATGATATTCCCCAGTTCAGCCTGACGGATAGTTTGAAGACCTATGGGCGCACATGGTCCTTTGTTTGGGAAAGCACTCCGGCCTTTGAAGCGAGGCTCTGGAGCCTGAAACCCGCAGTGCTTTTGATCAGTGGCCTGTCCTTTTCGGTGCTTTTGGCGGTCTTCCTCATCAGCCTCGCCCGCCGCGAAGAATTGGTGCGGGGCATCGTGGTGCAGCGGACCCGTGAATTGGCGACGCAGGTTGATGAGAACCGTTCGATCATTGAAACGGCTGTCGCAACAATCGCGCTGCTGGACGGACAGGGTAATCTGTTGCGGTTTAACGATGCGTTCTCGCGGATCTTGGCCCATGACGCAGAGGATTTGATCGGGAAGCCATTCTCGTCGGTTTTGGATGGGCAGGTTGCAGATTACTTTGGCCAACTGCCAGCCGATCATGAGTATCCGCCCTACCGTGCCGAGTTGAAAACGACATCGAAGCTGGGCAACACGCTCATCCTAGATGTTCAGATCATCCCGTGGAAAAACAGTGATGGCGAGCGGCGGTTCACCGCCGTTATGCGCGATACCAGCCGCTATCATCAAGCCGCGGCCCGCCTGCGTAGCACCCAGCGGCGTTTGGAGCTGGCCTTGACCTCGGCTAATATTGGGGTGTTCGACCTCGACCTGCGTACGGGGTTTTCGGTCGTGTCTCGCACATGGCGGGCCCTGTTGGAGCTGGACGACGATGAAAATTCCGATGCGCAGAAAAGTTGGCTCAAAAGAATCCACCCCGACGATCTGCCGCGCGTAGAGGAGGCGGATCTCGACTGTATCGAGGGGCGTACCCCGCGCTCCGTTTCCGAATATCGGGTCCGCACCAAGGATAATAGTTGGCGCTGGATGCGCTCGGAAATGACCGGCGAAGATCGCGACGAGGATGGCCGCGCTTGGCGGATGATCGGCTTGATGTCGGATATTACCGATCGGCATCACGTAGACGAGCTGAAAAAGCAGTTCGTCGCGACTGTCAGCCATGAGCTGCGCACGCCGCTGACGTCGATCAATGGCTCGATCTCGCTCTTGCTCAATGCAATGTCTGAAGGCATTCCCGAGAGTGCCAAACGCATGTTGTCCATCGCGCAAAAAAACTGCGATCGCTTGATTTTGTTGGTGAATGACATCCTCGATCTTGAGAAGCTAGAGACTGGGCTTCAGAAGCCGGAGCTCGCCCTCGCGGATATTTCGGTTCAGGTCGAGCGCGCGCTTCAAGTGAACGAGCCCTTCGCAGAACGGTTTGGCGTGCGATATCGGCTTACGCAAGATGCGGGTGGGCTCTTCGTCATGATTGAGGAAAATCGTTTCCAGCAAGTCATGACAAATTTGCTGTCGAATGCCGCAAAATTCTCGCCCAAAGGCGGTATTGTGGATGTTGCGATTGAGCATATCGGCGCGCAGGTGGCGATCTCTGTAACGGATAAGGGACGGGGAATTCCTCCCGAGTTCCACGACCGTATCTTCAAGCCGTTCTCGCAAGTGGATGGAACTGCTAGCCGCCAGAAGGAAGGCTCTGGATTGGGGCTTCATATCGCGAAGAAAACGATTGAGCAGATGGACGGCTCGATTGGTTTTGACTCCGTTCCGGGGGGCTTCACGACGTTCTGGGTCCTGCTTCCAATCTGGTCCGAGGCCCCCGTTGAGCCGGCCGCGCCCCCCAAAGAGATCGTCACATCCAGAGGCCCAAAAATTCCGCCGCGCATCTTGCATATTGAAGAAGATCACGACGTCGCTGAAGTGTTGGCAGCCGCTTTCTTGCCACCCGTAGAAGTCGTCCATGCGGATTCTTTGGATACCGCGCGGTATTTTATGTCGCTCGACAGGTTCGCGCTGATTATTCTGGGCGGGGATATCGAGACGATCTACGGCGGCGCCTTGCTTGAAGCGATCAACACCCTGCAACCCGCTGCGCCGATTGTGCTTCTGACTACGAATGAGGTCCGCCGGAATGATCCTCGCCTTCGGGCCGTGTTCATACAGTCGCGCGTGCAGCTTGATGATGTTGCTCGGAAATGTCTGACCATTCTTGCGGAACCGCTCACCGAGACTGTGTGATCCGCTGCGTCCAGACTTGCCAGTTTTGCGCCACAAAATCTCCCCATAGTCCCGTTAGAAATCCTGAGTGCCGAGTTGGACCCGCCGCATAAGCGGGACGATGCTCGATGTTGCCTATGCCGCGATAAGCATAGCGCGACGTTTTAACGAGGAATGCGTATGTATAGTTTTTCAGACCAGATTATCGCTTTGCTTTCCAGCGGGGACAGGCCGGTTATGTTGCAGCCTGTCATCATCGCTGGGGCTGTTCTGCCGCTGTTTTTTGTCCTTGCTCGCAGTAAAAAAATCGCGGCGCAAAGCCCGCAGCTGCCACAGAACGCTGCGCCGCCAGCTAGTTCTCGGCGGATGATGGCCGCGCAGACCGCGATCCAGCACCTCTATCCCGATATGATCGATTTGCTCAATGATGAGGTCTACGCGTTCTCCACAGATAAGTTCGTGCTGCGATATCTGAACAAGCGAGCACTTGCCTCGGCAAACTGGCAACTCGACGAGGCACTCGGCAAGCCGATGGCGGATCTGTCTGATACGTTTGATGAGCAGGCATTTAGATCGCAAGCCGCGCGGCTTTTGCACAGCGATGATGCATCTGTCTTGTTCGAGACGGAGTTTCGGGGCAAGGCCTTCGAGGTCAATCTACAGCTTGAGAGCCGCCTTCATGGCACGCCGAGCTTCATTGCCGTTTTCCGCGACATCTCAAATCGAAAGCGCGCGGAGCAGGAGATGGCGGAGTTCGTCGCAACCGTGAGCCATGAAATCCGCTCGCCGATGACATCAATCAAGGGGGCGCTGAATCTGATCAGCTCCGGCGTCGCGGGGCCAATGTCGGACCGTGCTGAGACTATGATCGATATGGCGCAGCGCAATGTTGAACGGTTGCTGCGGCTCATAAATGACGTCCTCGATCTTCAAAAACTCGATGCTGATATGCTGGATCTCTCGCTCGCGCCGATTGATCTTAACGCGTTCTCGCAAGAGGTGGTTGCGGCAAACTCTGGTCTCACGCATGAGTTCGGGGTCGAGCTGTGCTGCGCTGGCCCTCAGAGCCCGATCTACGCCAATTTGAACCGTGACGGGATGATGCAGGCGATGACCAACTTGCTATCCAATGCGGTGAAGTTCTCGCGCGAGGGCGACTGTGTTGAACTGGTCGTGTCTGAACAGCCAAACGGCGCGCGACTTGCTGTGACGGATCACGGCCCAGGGATTCCGCCGGAGGCTCACCGCAGGTTATTCGCACGCTTCGTGCAGGCGCATGCCCAGATTGATCGACAGCGGGTCGGCACGGGTCTCGGGCTCAGCATTGCCAAGGCGATTGTCGAGAAGCATGGCGGTCGCATCGGGTTCACCAGCGAGCTCGGTGAAGGCTCGACGTTCTACATTGATCTTCCCCAAGCCGATGGCGGTGCTGCGCTTGGCCAATAAGATGTATGTTAGTTAAAGAATATATGTCGCGCAGTCTTGTGACATGGGCGATACACGATTTATACGGCATTCATCATTTTAGGAGGCGCAATGCTCGGACAGCCAAGAATTGTGCATGTCGATGACGATCCCGATATCCGCGAGATCACCCGGCTTGCGCTGGAGTTGGTCGGCGGTTTGGAAGTCGTGCAATTCGCCTCGGGGCAAGAGGTTCTACTGGGCGCGGTTGCGGCCCAGCCCGATTTGTTCCTGCTCGATGTCATGATGCCAGGGATGAATGGGGAAGAAACGCTGCAAAAACTGCGGGCAATGCCCGAGTTTGCCGAAACACCTGTGCTCTTCATGACGGCCAAGGCGCAATATTCAGATATCGACAAGCTGAAAGCCGCAGGTGCGTTGGATGTGATTGTGAAGCCATTTGACCCAATGCTTCTCGCGGCTGATATCGTTAGAATTTGGTCCCAAAGGGGACAGTCCTAGGCCGTCCCCGCTTCGACGTATTCCGTCATTGCCCTTAAAGCCATGCGGAATGAGATCAGACTTGCGCTGAGGGCGAAGCCAATAGATCCATTCCCCCAGATCTGGCGGGCGAGCCTGCGAGGCGTCCGCGTTCCAACAGCTTGCAGCACGATATGCGGTCTTGTTTTTGCCCCCCGCCGTGGGACATATTCACACTGGTTAAAACCTGCCTGTTGACGGCGTGGCCCTCTCAACTTTCTTTGCAGCGATGAGACCGCAGCGACTGCGGAGGCGCGGTATTGTGCCTCGCCAAACCAATGATGACGAAGCCTATCTCGAAGGAGGAGTTGAGATGAAAACCTTGATGAAAACGGCCCTGACGGCGCTTGCGGTTGCCGCATTCGGTTCGAATGCCGCCTCCGCCGAAACGCGGATCACGTATAAATCTGCTAAAACCGGATCGGCCTATTACCAGATGGGGGCCGAGTTGGCCGAGGCCATCAAGGCAGGCAGCGATGGTGCGCTGCAAATGACGATTGAGGAGAGCCAAGGCTCAGTTCAAAACGTCATGGAGGTCAGGGCACGCGGCGCGGATTATGTGTTCACCACGCCCCCCGCGATGGTTCGTCTTGCGCAAGAGGGCAAGGCGATGTTCGAGGGCAAGGGAGATCCCAAATTCGACGAAATCCGCGCGCTGTTCCCGATCCCCTCGCTGTCGATGCATTTCGTCATGTCTGCGCAGAGCGGTGTGACGGATCTGATGGGGCTGGAGGGCAAGCATATTCTGCTCGGCAAAGGCTCTTTCGGGGCGACCGAAGGCGAGAAGTATCTCGAGACATTTGGCCTGACTGGCAAGGTTAAAATCGCTGATGCGGAGCTTTCGAATGCGGTGGCTGCGCTGAAGAACGGCCAAATCGATGGCTTCGTCACCTCGGGATCATGGCCTGCGCCCAACGTGATCGAAGCGGCAGCTTCTACCCCCGTTACATTGATTTCGATGACCGACGCGCAAATCGCGCAGACGGGCCGTGCCAAGCTTGTGATCCCCGCAGGCACCTATTCCGGTCAGGAGATGGACGTGCAGACGACATCGCTTCCGGTTGCGGCTTTCGCGTCAACCGCAATGGATGACGACACTGCGTATCAGCTCACCAAAACTTTCTGGGAAAGCAAAGCGAAACTGGGCGATACATCCCCTTGGTGGAATGGCGTAACGCAAGATCTTTTGACGAATATCGACACCAAGATCCACCCGGGCGCGCAGCGCTATTATGAAGAAGCAGGCATTGCCCTCACAGATGCGCAGAAGTAAAGCGCCTAAGCAAAAGCCCTATAGGCAGGCTGGATCTTAGCTCCGGCCTGCGCACCAAATATGCAGGTATCATCATGGAAACGCTTCCTAAGGGGCGCTTGAGTGCAGCCTTCTGGCTGGTTTTGGCAATCGGACTGGTCGGGTATCATCTTGCGCTCATTTTCTCCGGTCTCGTTCCCAATCTGGTCAGCAGACCGCTGCATATGGCGTTTATCCTGCCGTTTATTCTGGTGCTGGGCGCGAAAACGCGGGCAAGCCGGGCCAGCGGGCTTGTCCTCGCTGCGGCAGGTGTGGCCGCCGCGCTCTGGATCGCCGTCAACAATGATCGCCTGTCCGATCAATATGGATTTCTAGAGGGGCGCTTTCAGCTTGTCATCGCCATTGTCCTGCTGGGGGTGACGCTGGAGGCCGCGCGCCGCGCCATTGGCTGGCCGCTGCCACTGGTGGCGGGGTCTGCGCTGCTCTACGGCCTGTTTGGCCAGTATATCCCTGGACAATTCGGCCATTCCGGCACCCCGATCAGCAGCTTTCTCGGCACGCTGACAATTGCGGAGGGTGGGCTCTGGGGCGCGTTAACGGGTGTGTCGGTCGGTGTGGTGTCGATTTTCGTGATTTTTGGTGCGGTTCTGAACGCGGGCGAGGCGGGGCAGGGGTTCATGAATATCGCCGCGGCCAGTGCGGGCCGGCTGACGGGGGGCGCGGCAAAAGTCTCGGTGATTTCATCCGCGCTCTTCGGGTCGATCTCAGGCTCGGCTTCGGCCAATGTTGCCTCAACGGGGGCGATCACCTTGCCCGCGATGACCAAGCTCGGCTACCCCAAGCGACTGGCCGCAGCGGTCGAGGCTGTGGCCTCATCGGGTGGACAGATCATGCCACCGTTGATGGGGGCAGGGGCCTTCGTGATGGTCGAGCTGACAGGGGTTCCCTATACTTCAATCATGGCGGCGGCGATCTTGCCCGCGTTCTTGTATTTCCTCGCGGTCTGGGTCGGGATCAATGCCTATGCGCGGCGGTTTGAACTCAAAGGAGTCGATGTGGCGGATCGTCCGGCGCGGCGCGATGTCATCATCACCTCGCTCTTCTTCATGGTGCCGTTTTCGGTTTTGCTCTGGGGGATGTTCGGCGCGAAATTCACCCCTGAATATTCAGCGGCATTGGCGATCCTCGCGGGGGTTGCGCTGCTGTTTGTGAACAGTGATCTGAAATCAAAGCGCGATCAGGTCGCCAGCCGTCTCACGGCGGCGGTGGTGAGCGCCGCGCGGCAGGTGTCGATGATCGCCGCGATCATTCTATGTGCTTCGATCATCATCGGTGTTCTGTCGATCACCGGATTAGGGATTAAGATCACCTCGCTGATCCTAGCGGGGTCGGGCGGCATGCTCTGGCCCTCGCTCTTGCTGACAGCGCTCGCCTGTCTCATCCTCGGGATGGAAGTGCCGACAACGGCTGCCTATGTGATTTGCGTCTCCGTCGCCGGGCCTGCCCTGAATCAACTCGGGTTGGAGCCGCTGCAAGCGCATCTCTACGTGTTCTGGTTTGCGCTTCTCTCAACGATCACGCCGCCTGTTTGTGGGGCGGTGTTCATCGCAGCGGGGATGATCGGCGAGAACTGGCTGAAGGTGGCTTTGACCTCGATGGCGCTCGGGATCGGGCTTTATGTCATTCCCTTGGGCATGATTGCGAACCCCGATATGCTGCGCCTCACTGAGGCCCCTGTCGCAGCGCTTATCGCAATGCTGCGCGTAGCCTTGGGTCTGACTTTGCTCTCTTACGGGCTGATCAGCGCGCGTAAAATCCTGCCCACGCTGGGCCTCGTGGCACTGGGGCTCGGAGTGATCTTCTCTGGCCTTTATATCTGATGCTGGTCACGGGCAGGGCGGTTCCATTGCAAAACAGCGTCAAGCGCGTCATCCATAGCGTCGAACGCTCTGACTAGCGAAGAGACCGCCATGCCGCCTTTGAGGATTGCAAATCGCGATGCAAGACGCCTGTGGCTTTCGGCCCATGGCTTCGGGGCCGCGCCAACGGGCCCGCGCGATACCGCGGCGTTGATTAAGGCGCTGGGGTTCGTGCAGATCGACACTATTCAGGTGGTCTCGCGCGCGCATCATCATATTTTATGGAGCCGGATGCAAAGCTACCGCGAGCCCGATCTGGACGGCCTATTGGGGCGCGGGCGGCAGGTGTTCGAGCATTTCACCCATGATGCGTCGGTGCTGCCTATGGAGTTCCTGCCAATGTGGCAGCGGCAGTTCCGGCGGATGAAGGAAAAGGTTGCGCGCTCGTCATGGTATGGCGGGGCGCTGGATGCCGATCTTCTGGAAAGTGTTAAGCGGCGCATCGCCGAAGAGGGACCGCTGTCGACCCGCGATTTCGAGACGCAGATCGACGGGCCGAAAGCCATGTGGCAACGCCCCCCGCATAAGAAAGCGTTGGATTATCTTTGGTACGCGGGCGAGCTTGCCACCAGCCATCGCGACGGTTTCACCAAGGTCTATGACCTCGCGGAACGCGTGTTTCCTCCCGATCTTCGCGCGGCGCAGATGCCAGACGCGGCGCAAATCGATTGGCTGTGCGATGCCGCTCTGGAGCGGATCGGGTTCGGGACTTTGGGCGAGATTCGGAAGTTCTGGGCTGCGACTGAGGGCCATGAGGTTGCCGCTTGGGCGGAGCGCGGGGCTGCTGGGATGGTCGCGGTTGAGGTGGAAGGGTATGACGGCAGTTGGAGCAAAGCGTGGGCCTGTGCGGACATCGAGGACCGTCTGCAATCGGCAACTGTCCCAAATCGCCTTCGCATCCTGAATCCGTTTGATCCGGCAATCCGTGATCGCGTGCGCCTCAAGCGCCTGTTTGGCTTTGATTATACGGTGGAGATGTTCGTACCCGCCGCAAAGCGGCAATGGGGCTACTATGTCTTCCCAGTGCTTGAAGGCACTCGGTTCGTTGGCCGGATTGAGGCAAAGGCAGATCGCTCGACCGGAACGCTGAGTGTCCTCAAACATTGGCATGAACAGGGCGTCGCGACGTCTCGGGAACGGTCCCGCAAACTGGACGCGGAGCTTGTCCGCTTGGCGCGGCTCGCGGGGCTGAATGTCGTGCTATGGGCAGACCCGCGCGCCTGAGACCCTGCGAGCGGGCGCACGCGCCCTGCTGCCAGTTCGGATGCGCAGCCAGTTCAGATCAGGCCGTTTTGCGCCCGTTCATCAGGCGTTTGACATGGGCGAGCAGCGGCGGGAGCAGCAGCAATAGGATGATGACCCACATCACCTTCGCAATCGGGCTTGCGAAAAACACCCATGGCGAGCCCTTGCCAATGATCATCCCTTGCGAGAAGCCGTGTTCCGCGATCGGGCCAAGGATCAAGCCGAGGATCAGGGCTTCCAGCGAATAGCCGATTTTCTTGAGCACGAGGCCGAAGATGGCGAAGCCGATCATCAGATACACGTCGAACACTGATTGGTGCAGCGAGTAAGAGCCGAGAATGGCGAAGGCGCTGATGACGGGCACCATAAGGGCAGGGGGAATGAGGGCGATGCGCGCCAGATAGGGCGCGACGCTGATCCCTACGACAAGGAAGACGATGTTCGCGATAAAAAGCGAATAGATGAACGGGTAGGTTTTGTCGGCATGCACCGCGAACAGATCCGGGCCGGGGATCATGCCGTGGATGATGAAGGCCCCCATCAGGGCGGCGGCGACCGAGTTGCCCGGGATGCCGAGGGTCAGTGTTGGCACCAGTGAGCCGCCGACGCAGCCGTTATTGCCGGATTCAGCGGCGGCGATGCCTTCGGGCGCGCCCTTGCCGAACATATGTTTGGCTTTTGAGAGGCGTTTGGCGAAATTATACGACAGGAAAGCGGCAATCGTGGCCCCTTCGCCCGGCAGGATCCCCACAACTGTGCCAGTGCCCGATCCGAGCGCCATGTATTTGCCGATCCCCTTGGGCATCGGCTCCGATTTTTGGGATTGTTTCAGCACCGATGCGTCAATCTGGGTGCTGTGCCGCTGGCCCGCGATTTCGAGCATCTGGATCATCGAAAACAGGCCGATCAACGCGGGCATGAAGTCGATCCCGTCAATCAGATTGATCGAGCCCATAGTGTAGCGCAGGCTCCCCGACATCGCGTCTGTTCCGACGATGGCAATGATCATGCCGAGCACGCCCGCGAGGAGGGATTTGAGCAAGGAGGTCTCTTCATCGGCGATAGAGACGATCCCCGCGAGGCCCATTAGCGCGAGGAGGAAGGTTTCCGCTGGGCCGAAATGCAAGGCTTGTTTGGCGAGGAAGGGCGCGAACATCAGCAAGATCACGACTGAGAATATGCCCCCCACAAAGGACGCAACCACCGAGATTTTCAGCGCAAGCCGCCCCCTGCCTTGTCGGCTCATCGGGTAGCCTTCGAGCGCGGTAGCGACTGCGGCGGGCGTGCCCGGAGTGTTGAGCAAAATCGCGGGGATCGAGCCGCCATACATCGCGCCGGAATAAATCCCGCCCAGCAACATCAAACCCAAAACAGGGTCCATCGTGTAGGTGAAGGGGACCAAAAGCCCCACCGCCATTGTCGCCGTCAGGCCCGGCATGGCGCCGATAACGACACCGGCAACCGTGCCGATGACAACCGCCATGAGCGCCGCAGGCGTAAAGACGAGGGCAAGATATTCCATGGGTAAACCTTAGAAGAATTCCGGGCCGGGCAGATTGACCGACAGAACACGGATGAAGATCAAATACACGCCGAGCAAAACGGCCGCCGTAGAGCCTGCGATCACGACCCAATTGCGATAGCCCAGCATCCATGCAATCACCGGAATGAAGACAGCGGCGGGCAGGAAGAAGCCAAGGCTCTCAAAGCTGATCGCAAAGACGATCAACCCTGCGATCAGACCGAAGAACCGCCCCGCACGCCCGAAGAGATCGAGCGCCTCGTGACGCACGGCTTTGCGCAGCGAAAAGATCAATTGAACGGCGCTAAGGCCCCCGAAGGAGAGCGCGAGGAACCGGACATAGACGGCCGAGGTTTTCTGCGCGATGCCCGTATAGCTGGCCGTGCTGACATAGAGCAGCACGGCCAGAACGATGAAACCGCCGAGGACGAGGCGATCAAGGGTTTCGCGCGTCATTACCAAGGCGCCGCGTCAAAGACCTTTTGCGTCGCCGCCTGAAGGTTCTGCAGATAGGCGGTATAATCCGGGCCATTCATCGGCAGCAGGTAGATCGAGCTGGCTGCCGCTTTTTCTTGGAAGGCTGGGTCGGCCATGACATCCGCAAAAATGCTATCCAGCTTGGCTTGGATGTCGTCTGGAACGCCTGCGGGGGTCACAAAGCCACGGGTGGCGCGCATTTGCACGTCAAAGCCGCTTTCCACGCTGGTCTGAACCTCTGGGATCAGATCGTTGCGCTGGTCGGTGAGGACCGCAATGATGGTCGCGTCACCCGATTTATGCTGCGCTTCCATCTGCGAAAGGTTCATGAAGGACGCATCCACATGGCCACCCAGAATACCGGCTTTTTGCTCGGTGGAGCCTTTTGTCGGCAGCAGGTTGAAGGTCACGCCTGCCAATGTCTCGAAGTCTTTGGCCGCTAGAAAATCATCTGACCCGATACCGTTTACCGCGACCGTCAGATCGCCACCTTTGGCGGCCTCAGCCAAATCTGCCAAGGATTTAATCGGGCTCTCTTTCGGCACCACAACGATTGCCGGATCATCGGCGGTGTTGCCGATCACGTGGAAGCTGTCCAAAGTGTATTTTGCCCGACCTGCCGCGATATGGGCGACGAGCTGCGGGGTAAAGACGAGGCCCATCGTGTAGCCGTCAGCTTTCGCGCGAGCGATGGCTTCAAAGCCCTTCTGCCCGCCGGAGCCATCAATGTTGTTGATGACGAATTTGAAGCCTTCGTTCTTGCTTTCTGCCACTTCGGCAAAAATACGAGCGGTTGTATCTGTGGACCCGCCAGCGCTCGACGGCACAATAATCTCGATCGATTTCGCGGGATAATCTTGCGCAAAGGCTGTCGTGGTAAGGGCTGCAAGCATGGCAAGGCTTGCGACGAAGCGACGTTTACTGTGGTTCATTGAGTTTCCCTGCTGGCTGAAACGGTTGATGCCCGCTTTTTAATCAGTTTTAAATTTGCAGCAAATTAAGACGATTGCAACAATAAGATGACAGTTTCGTGACAATCGTTAAGCATATGTAAATATTGAAAGAAAGGCAAAGTGACGCGAAATCGCCTTCCGTTCGGTTAGAATTGAAAAGGCTCGACACGACAGTTGCAGAGTTTTCGACCATGGGGTTTTTGCGGTTCTGGCTTAGGAAAGGAGCCCATGTGGCGAGGCTTGTCACAGGTGACTTCGTTTGAAGCGAGGCTTCAAGGCGCGGGCAGAGAATATCGCCTCCATGATTGGATGTTCCCCCCGAGCGCGGGGCAATAAGGGCGTGCTTGCACAAGCGGCTGGTGAATACGGTGACGAGGGGGCGGGGGCGGACCTTTCTCAGTATGGATCAGCGGTCAGGGCCCCTAAAATCGCCGCGATATCCTCAATGCCCAGACGCTATTCTTCATCTGTCAAAGCGGCGCTCGTGGCCTTGTAAACCTATAAGTTCCTATAGGTTGTTCGCAGTTTCTATCGATGGAACCCTTATTCAAGATCTCGAGGGAACGCTCTGAGATTGGTGCAAAACGATAGGGACAACACGATGAAACATTTTACACTGGCAGCGCTGTGCGCCGCTACGCTGACCGTCGCGGCTTGCGGAGGATCCTCCTCTGGCAGCATTGGCTCTTCCGATGGTGATTTGCCAGCGCGTTACGACGGCTTGGAGGGGTTTGTCGCAGCAGCTGAATCGGACAGCCTCGATGAGGCTTCTGGTGCGATGATGAGCGGTTCGGCAACCATGTCGGGTGCCATCGGGATCGGCGACATCGGTGAGGAAGAGACGTTGGAACTGCTGGGCGATCTCTCTCTGACGGCTGATTTTACTGGCGGAACGGTGACAGGCACTGCCGATAATTTTGCGCTCTATGATCAAGATACCCAAGCGGTTGAGGCTGCCGTTTCAGGCTCGCTGGCAATCGGCGGAACAATCGCAGGGACGAGCCTGACAGGCGAGGCGAACGGAACGCTGAGCGATGACGAGGCGCATATCGTTGATCTCGATATGGCGGGCACCTTCTATGACTATGAGGGCGATCTGGCCGTTTATGGCGACGTTTCAGGAACAATTGATGGCGAAGCGCATGATGGCGGCTTCGCGGCAGTTGAGGACTAAACGATTGGGGCGCGCCCCTTACATTTTGCGTGCCGCGGGGGAACTCGCGGCACGTTTTCATCGGGATGCTAGATGCGGTGGAGATAGGTTGAACATGGGACGCGTTCTCGCCCGCTTGCGGCGCGCCATAGCGAGCACTACGCTTATCGCGCTGATCGTGATCTGCGCGGGGGCGGATCTTCGGGCAGAGACAAAAGTCGATAAGGTCAATGCTTATCAATTGCTTATACAGCTCGGCCGCAAAGCACTTGCGGCGAATTCCCCGCAAAAAGCAGCGCATTATTTCATGCGCGCCCGCCAGATCGCCCCGCTGGATGCGAAGGCACAGCTGTCAATCGCGGAGGCGTTTTCGCGCAGTGGGCAGGCGCGGCGCTCCGAGGCGTTTTTGAAACACCTTTTGCGGGATCCGGCGCAGCGCCCGAATGCAGGTCTCTATCTCCAAGCGCTTGATCAACTCATGAAGCGCCACCCGTTTGTAGCGTCAGGGTCGCTGGCTATTCTGCCCAGCACGAATGTCAGCAACACCTCCTCAGAGACGAAATTTGAGACCCTTCTAGGGCGTTTTGACATCGACGGCGGGGGAGAGGAGACCTCTGGTGTGGGATTGGAATACGGGGTTGAGGGGCGTTACCGCAGGCCCATTGGCAAGGGCGTGGCTTTTGAGCTGGGGGTAGCGCTCACGAGGGTCTGGTATGCGGAGGCTCCGTTGCGGTATTGGCGCGGGCGGGTCACGGCAGACCTGACGCAAATCAGGCCAGAGCGAGATCTGCGCGGCGGGATCCACCTCGACCGGAGCTATTTCACGGGACTCGATCAAAACCGATCTGACCGCATGGCAGTTGGGGTGCATGCTGGGTGGTCGACGGCGCTCACGCGCGACACGCGGTTGAGCGTGAGTGGAGTGTTAGAGCACCGCAGGTATATCGATAAGGATAGCCTTTCGGGCGGGTATGGCTCGGTCGCGATGACTTGGAGCAGGCGGCTGGATGACGGGTCCGGATATTATTTTGGCGGATCACTGGAGCGGTCGCATCCGCAGCTCGGCTATCACCGTTATTTCGGGGCAAGCTTGCGGTCGGGTTATGATCGAAACTTGAGCAGCACCCTGCGCGCAGGCGTGGATTCGAGTGTCACCCTCCGGCACTATGATGAGACATTTGCGGCGCTGGATTTTGCCCGTCGCGATGAGATTTACCGCCTTGGGTTTTCGGTCTCCGACAGTCGCCTAACAGTGTTTGATGCGACCCCAAAGCTCTCATGTGGCTACCGCGTGCAATCCTCAAATGTGGCCCTCTATACCGCCAATGCAGTGGATTGCCGGATAGGGTGGGCGTATCGGTTCTAGCGGACGGTCAAGACAATTTGCGCTAAACTGCCGTCTGTCGGGGCATTTCACGCGGTGTTTCCAAATTTGCAATCGAGCGCATCAGCGCATCGAATTGCTGGATCAACAGCAGATGGCCTGCGCCCTCAAAACTCTGAAGTGCGCCATTCGGCATGGTGTGTGCGATGGCGCGAATGTCTTGCAGCGGGCTGATAGGATCCTCCTCGCCATGCAGAAAACTCACCTCACAGTCCAGCGCCTGAAGATCTTTGAGCCAGTTCCGCTGGAGGTTCGTCATCTCGTCAATTGAAGCGAGTGTCGCGTGATTGGCAATCAACCCGAGCCACTCCGCCAGCGCGGGCGTTTGGAATAATCTTTGCACGCAGGCACTATCGGCGGGCGATTTTCGGTAGAGATGCGCGAGACCTTTTTGCGCCCAATCGGGCACGCGGCTGATCGCGTTATAGACCTTTGTAAGCCCCGCGATCACCCGTGCATCGCCCCGCAACCGCTGCGACATCTCCACGAAGATTGTTGGGCTGTGCTCGTGCGGCTGGGCCATCATGGCTTGCGGTGTCGCCACCAGCACCAACCTTGCAACGAGGGTGGGATTGTGCCGCGCGAAATGTGCGGCCCATGGCACGCCCGCGCTCTCGCCCAAGCAGATCAGCGGTTCATTCGTCAGATAGTCCATCGTCTCTGCGAGCGCGCGCGTCAATCGTTCTAGCCGCATCTGTGCGTCGAGCACCCCGTCAAGCCCGAGGAAATGTCGCGGAACGACAATCCAGCGCAGCCCAAGGCGCTTGAGGGTCTCGATCATCTCGTCCTGAAGCACCACGGGGGCGAGCATACTGTGGAAATATAAGACGGGCCGCCCCCTTCGCGCGCCAAACTCCCAGACGGGAATTTCAAGGCCTTCGCCAATCGAGATCGAATTGACGATGACATTCTTGCCATATTGGCGTTTGACGAGGGCCGTTTCAAAATTGCGCTGCTGGGTGGGCAGGATTTCGTCTAAAATCCGTGCGGTGATCTCAACCGCCAGCGTGCGCAGCAGGGCAGTTTGCGTTTTGACGCCCAGCTTCTCCATGATCACCTGAACCTGTTTGCGCTTGGTGTCATAGGAGGCGCCCAAATGCGCCGCTGCCGCGCGTAGATCCAACCCCTTAAGAAGATGCGCCAACAAAAGGTATTCCGATTTGGTCAGCCGCGGGTCGGTCGCGCTCTCGGCGAGGGCGGCGATCCGGTCTTGATCCAGTAACACGGCCACCAACGCGAGATGCACGGGCGCGTCATCCCAACGTTCTATGCGATCATAGAGAAAATACAGCCTGTCTTCCGAGACCTCGAACGCGCAGCCGCTGACCGAGTTCTGCGGCATGCGAAGGCCCTGAGGAAAGGCATCCTCCTGCGCTTGCATAAGCCCCTCGATTTGGCGTTTTCCATCGCGATCATAGAGGTTTGCCGGGAAGCTACAGCGCGCGAAATTTCGAAAGAAAAACCGCTCGCTCCGGTGCTCATCTTCGGGTTGGAGTAAAATCGTCTCTTCCGGCGGCAAGACCGCTTGTTCCTTTTTAAGAACCGTCGTCAGCGTCTGGATGAACTGTGAAGAAGAGGCCATCTATCCAAATTCTTCCCTGTGAGACACATGTGCGCGATGATGCCAATCAGCTTGCGGTTCCCCTCATGTGAGGGTGCGGAGGTCACGACCCCTCGGAAGGTGAACCCATGGGAGTATCCCGAATCTATACTCCATTTTCCAGTCTGAGCGGGCCTTTTTCGTCGACACCCCCCATCGGGGGGGAGAAGGCGACAATCCGGTTTTCCTAATCTGCTCTCGGAAAGTAGCAGAATTGGGCCGTTTCAATGTATGATGAAACTTCTTCCTCTCAGGGTCGATCAACCCTCACACAACGCGGGGCTTGGCAAGCAGAGGCGCTTCCCGCCGAGTCTGCCTCTGCGCTTGGCTGCCTGGATGTAGATCCCGCAGGGCGGATCCTCAGTCGCGATGGCTCAGCGGCATTGTTTTTGCAGCGCAATCCAGAGTTTCTGATCCGCCGAGAGGGTGATTTCTTTGCGCTAAACCCCATCGAAACCTTCGCGCAGGCGCTCGCCGCCGCATGTCACGCCGATCGGCCAGAGGCGACAATCCTCCAGGCGGACACCCGAGCTGAGGGGCCATCGTTTCAAGTAAATATACTTCCCTTCGAACAACAGGTGATCCGCGTGATCTTGTTTTTGCCACCTTGTGGCAGGACTCGAGACCTCCCGTTGCCGGCGTTGACCGCGCGCGAGAGAGCCGTGTTGCAACTGGCCGCGACGGGGCAGCGTCGTGATCGGATCGCCTATGCGTTGAATATCTCACTGCCGACGGTTGATATGCACTGCCGGAACCTGCGCCGAAAGCTCTGCGCATTGACAACATCAGAGGCCGTCGCGATTGCGACCAAGATGAACATTCTTGCAAATGAGCCGTAGCCTGCTCTCACCCTATTCTCCTTGCTGCGTGAAGTTCATTTTGCGTACTTTGCTTATCAAAATAGCTAGATAAAAATTAAAAATAGACAAAACACATAGAGATACTTTCGTTTAGGTCTGTGACCCTAGGTGCACTAGGGGAGAACGACATGCCAAGATCGACGATTATTATCGGGGCTCCGGTTGAAAGCGGAACCACGCAGCAGGGCTGTATTATGGGGCCCGCGAGTCTCCGCACGGCGGGGCTGCCAAAGACGCTGGAGGCACTTGGCTGGCAGGTAGAAGATCGCGGAGATCTCTCGATTGCGCCGCAAAATCCGCGCGGGCATGCCAATGGCGCAGTGCACCATTTGGCGGAGACAATTGCTTGGATCGAGCAATTGACCAAGGTCGCGGAAGACGCCGCAGGGGCCTGCGATTTGCCGATTTTTCTTGGCGGGGATCACTCGATGTCGGCGGGCACGATGGCGGGGATCGCCACGCACGCCAGCAAGCTGGGCCGCCCGCTTTATGTGCTCTGGCTCGATGCGCATCCTGATCTGCACAGCCTTGATACCACTGCCAGCGGTAACCTTCATGGCACGCCGATGGCCTATGCCTGTGGGATGTCGGGGTTTGAGGCCTATCCGGCGCTGAGTGATGCGCTGGATCCGACGAAGGTCTGCATGATGGGCATCCGTTCGGTCGATCCCGCTGAACATAAACGGATTTTAGAGATCGGGATCGAGGTGCATGATATGCGCGCGATTGACGAGACCGGCGTTTTGGCTCCGCTGCGCGCGTTTATCGAGCGGGTGAAGGCCGATAACGGCCTGCTACATGTCAGCTTTGATGTCGACTTTCTCGCCCCCGAAATTGCCCCCGCTGTCGGCACCACTGTACCCGGCGGTGCGACCTTCCGCGAGGCGCATTTGATCATGGAATACCTGTGCGACGCGGGGGTGGTGACCTCGCTAGACCTCGTCGAGTTGAACCCGTTCCTCGACGTGCGCGGACGCACCGCCACCTTGATGTGCGACCTCACCGCAAGCCTGTTCGGCCGCCGTGTGCTGGACCGCCAAACCCGGAGCTACTCATGAACGTCCGTCCGCAACCTTCTAAACTGGCCTTCGTGCCCTTCGTCTCCGTCGAGAATATGATGCGTCTGGTCAATGCGACAGGCGCGGAGGCCTTCATGGCCGATCTCGCGGGCTACATCGAGGCGGATTTCAAGCGCTGGCCCGATTTCGATAAAACCCCGCGGGTGGCGAGCCATTCGCATGACGGGGTGATCGAGCTGATGCCGACGGCGGATGCGGAGAATTACGGGTTCAAATACGTCAACGGCCATCCGAAAAACACCCGCGACGGATTCCAGACGGTCACCGCGTTCGGCGTGCTTTCGTCCGTCAGCAATGGCTATCCGATCTTGCTCACCGAGATGACGGTTCTGACCGCGCTGCGCACCGCCGCCACTTCGGCGCTGGTGGCCAAATATCTCGCGCCCAAAGGGGCGGAGGTGATGGCGATGATCGGCAACGGGGCGCAATGCGAATTCCAAGCGCTGGCATTTCGTGCGCTTTTGGGGATCAACAAGCTGCGGCTTTACGATATCGACCCCGCTGCGACCGAGAAAGCCACGCGAAACCTGCGCGCGCAGGGGTTTGAGATCACCGCCTGCACTAGTGGACAGGCCGCCGTTGAGGGCGCGCAGATCATCACCACCTGCACTGCCGATAAGCAACTCGCCACAATCCTGACGGATAACATGGTCGGCGCGGGCGTGCATATTAACGCGATTGGTGGCGATTGCCCGGGCAAGACCGAGCTGCACCGCGATATTTTACTGCGCTCGGATATTTTCGTGGAATACCCGCCGCAGACGCGGATTGAGGGCGAAATTCAACAGCTTCCGGCGGATCATCCGGTGACGGAACTCTGGCAGGTGATGCGCGGCGAGGCGACAGGCCGCAGCCATGACAAGCAGATCACGCTGTTCGATTCCGTGGGCTTTGCGACGGAAGATTTCTCGGCGCTTCGGTTTGTGCATGAGCGGATCGCGGGCACCGACTTCTTCATCCCGCTTGACATGCTCGCCGATCCTGATGATCCGCGAGATCTGTTCGGCATGGTGCAGCGGGCGCGTTGATTTCATGGGGGGGATGGGCATAGGGCAGGCGGCTTTGCTGCGCGTTGCAGCAGATCCTGCCTTGCCGGTGGTTCTGGCAAAGTTTTTCTGCAAGATATTTGACAATGGATATCTTTTGACGAAAAACTATCAAAATCAAACCGGCGAGGATTCCATGGCTATCCCCCTTCCATTGCAAGCGCGTCTCAATGAGGCGGCAGAATCCGGATCGCGCTCCAATCGTGCAATCGCGCGGTTCATGTTGGCCCGTTTCAAGGAGCTGCCCTTCGAGACGGCGGCGAGCTTGGCGGAAAAAGTTCAGGTGAGCGAGGCCAGCATCGGGCGGTTCTGCCGTGCGATTGGCTATGCCAATCTCAAAGACCTGAAGGAGCATCTCAAGGATGAGATCGGCGATCAGCCTTGGTTGATCAAGGATCGGCTCGATGCGCTGCGCTCGGCTTCCGGCCACCGCGAAGAGCGGCTTTCAGCGGCGCTGGAGGCGGAGATTGCAGGGCTTGTCGGCGTCTATGAATTGGCGCGGACCGAGGCTTGGCAGCGAGCGGTGGAACGGTTCTCGAGCTGTGACCGGATCTGCGTTGCAGGGTTTCAAACTGAGCGCGGGCTGGCGCTCTATTTCGCGAGCCAGTTGCAATATATCCGCGCGGGCGTGCATCTCGTCGATCTCACCACCGGGAATTTTGCCGATGTTCTGGCCGAAGAGGGCCGCCAATGCGTGGTGATCTTCGAGGCCCGTCGCTATTCGCGCCAAGCGTTGGTGCTGGCCCGCGAGGCGAAGGCGCGCGGCATTCCGGTGACGATCCTGACGGATCAGTTTTGCAACTGGGGGGCGGATTTCGCCGATGAGCTGTTCATGGTCGATACCCAGTTCAACCAGTTTTGGGATTCCACCGCCCATCTCGCGCTGCTGAGCAATCTGATGATCAACGATATCTTCCTCGCGCGCGGGGAGGGCGCTGAGGCGCGGCTGAACGAGATTGCCACGCTATACGGCGCGTTCACAGGCCATGTCGGCAACCCGCTGACACCGGTTTCTGAGTAACCAACCACAACGATCACTGACAAACACATAAGACTGACAGGGAAAAACAATGAAAAATCTCACCAAACTCCTCGGCACCGCAGCGCTTCTCGCGGGCCTCGCAACCTCTGCCAGCGCGGAGACGCTGCGGCTTGGCACTGAGGGCGCTTACCCTCCGTTCAACTACATGACCCCAGAAGGCAAAGTCGCCGGGTTTGATATCGATGTCGGCCTTGAGCTGTGCAAGCGCATCGGCGCGGAGTGCGAAGTCGTCGCGCAGGATTGGGACGGGATCATCCCCGGCCTGATCGCAGAGAAATACGATTTCATCATCGCCTCGATGTTCATCACCGAAGAACGCAAAGAGCAGGTGGCCTTCACCGATCCCTATTACATGGCCGCGATGGCCCATGTCGTGCCGCAAGATTCTGATATGACCGAGTTCACCAACGAGACCTTGAAAGATATGGTGGTTGGCGCGCAGGCGGGCACCACGCAGGCCGATTACACGGTCGCCTCCTATCCCGATGCGGATGTGCGCCTCTATCCGACGCAAGATGAGGCCAGCCTCGATATGGCTTCGGGCCGGATTGATGTGATGGTCGGCGATATGCTCCCGCTCCTTGATTTCGTTGAAAAATCCGAGGACGGAAAATGCTGCAAACTGGCGGGGGAGCCGATCACCGATCCGGCCTTCGTGGGCGAGGGCGTGGGGATTGCACTGCGCAAAGAGAATACCGAGCTGCGTGACCGCCTGAACAAGGCGCTGGCCGAGATCCGCGCGGATGGCACCTATAAAGCCATCAACGACAAGTATTTCTCGATCGACCTCTACACGATGAAATGACTGTAAACGTCCCCAAGTCAAAGGCACTTCAACATGTTTGAGGTCTTCTCATACGGTCCCCTTGGCTGGGGCGACGAGATCCTCGCAGGGCTTTGGATCACGCTGCGACTTGCAGTGACGACCCTCCCCGTGGGGTTACTTCTCGGTTTTGCGGTGGCGGCTTTGTCGCTGTCGCAAAGCCGGATCCCGCGGGCGCTCGGGGTGGGATATACCACCTTGATGCGCGGCCTGCCGGAGATCCTGACGCTGTTTATCGTGTATAACGGCATCGGGCTTGTGCTGAACCGCATCGTGGCCTTTGTGTTGCCGGATGTGGGGCATATCGAGTTCTCGCCCTTCGCGGCGGGGGTCGTAGCACTGGCGATGGTGTTTGCGGCCTTTGCGGCGGAAGTTCTGCGCGGCGCGTTTCAAGCGGTGCCGGAAGGCCAGATCATGGCAGGGCTCGCCATCGGCATGACCAAGCGCCAGATCTTCTGGCGGATCAAGCTGCCGCTGTTATGGCGCTACGCGCTGCCGGGGATGGGCAATCTATGGCTGAACCTGCTGAAAGATACCGCCCTCGTCTCGGTGATTGCGCTGGATGATCTGATGCGCGCAACCAAGGTCGCCGTGGGGGTGACCAAGCAACCCTTCACCTTCTATCTCACCGCCTGTCTGATCTACTGGGCGTTGTGCATCGTCTCTGAACTGGTGCTGGCGCAGCTGGAACGCCGCGCGAACCGTGGCGTGAGGAGAGCATAACATGGCCTTGATTGACACATTCCTTGCCAATTGGCCGAAACTTCTCGACGGGGTCACCACCACCCTTGCCCTCACCGGATTGGGCGCGCTGATCGCGGCCGTTGTCGCCCCGCCGCTCGCGCTGTTGCGGGCCAATGGCTCGGCCCTCGCGCAGGCCCCGTTGCGGGTCTATATCTCCTTCGTGCGCGGCACCCCGATCCTCGCGCAGCTGTTCTTGGTGTTTTATGGCTCGGGCCAGTTCCGCGTCGAGTTGACAGAACTGGGGCTGTGGAGCTTCTTCCGCGATCCGTTCAATTGCGCGGTTTTGGTCTTCGCGATCAACTCCTGTGCCTATCAAACTGAGATCCTGCGCGGCGGTATCCAAGCGGTGCCCTCGGGCGAGATCGAGGCCGCGCGGGCGATCGGGATGTCCCGCTGGGCTGTTCTGCGCCGTGTCACTTTCCCCCATGCCTACCGCATCGCGTGGCCCGCACTTGGCAATGAGATCATCTTGCTGATGAAAGCCTCTGCGCTGGCCTCCGTTGTGACGGTGTTCGATCTGATGGGCCGCACACGGCAGATCTTCTCGCGCAGCTTCGACTTCTCGGTCTATTTCTGGGCGGCTGTCCTCTATCTCGCGATCACGGTGTGCTTCGTCCTCATCTGGCGCCATCTGGAGCGCCGCCTTTCACGACATATGACGGGGCAATCCCCGCAGGGAGTATCATGATGCATCCGCAACCCTCGCAAGATGTGGTGTTGAAAGCGACTGACATCCACAAAACCTTCGGCGCGCATGAGGTTCTCAAAGGCATCTCGCTGGAATCGCGCAAGAATGATGTGATCTCGATTCTCGGCTCGTCCGGTTCGGGGAAATCGACCTTCCTGCGCTGTCTGAATTTCCTCGAGATCCCCACCTCGGGGCAGGTCTCCGTGCATGGCGAGGAAATCGCCATCCGCAATGGCCGCCCCGATGATCCACGCCAGATCGAGCGGATGCGGCAACATCTGGGCATGGTGTTCCAGCAGTTCAACCTGTGGAGCCATCGCACCGTTTTGGAAAATGTGATGGAGGGGCCGGTGCAGGTCAAACGCCGCCCCAAAGCCGAGGCGCGCGATCAGGCGGAGGCGCTGCTGGCCCGCGTCGGGTTGGCGGAGCGGATGCATATGTATCCCTCGCAACTCTCCGGCGGCCAGCAGCAGCGCGTGGCAATTGCCCGCGCGCTGGCGATGGAACCGGACGCGATCTTGTTCGACGAGCCGACCTCCGCGCTTGATCCCGAGTTGGTGGGCGAGGTGCTCAAGGTGATGCAGGATCTCGCCGCCGAGGGCCGCACGATGATTGTCGTGACGCATGAAATGGCCTTCGCGCGCGAGGTCTCGACCGAGGTCGTTTTCCTGCACCAAGGCCGCATCGCCGAGCAGGGCCCGCCGGAGAAGCTGTTCAGCCATCCCGAGAGCGAGGTCTTCGCCCGCTTCATTTCCAACACCCGTTAAGATCAGGACATTCCCATGACGACCGTTTTCCAAGGGCTGCGCATCGAGAGCGCCGAGCTGCGCGTGGTCAGCCTGCCGCTGATCACCCCGTTTGTGGTCTCGAACCAGACGATGACCGATAAGGTCTTTCCGCTCCTGATCCTGCGCGGGGAGGGGGGGGAGGGCTATGCCGAGGCGGTGATGGATCCGTTCCCGGATTATCTGGAGGAAACGATCCCCGGTGCGATGGCGTTTCTGCGCGATTTGATCCTGCCGCAGATCGTCGGGCGCAATTTTGCCTCGCCTGCCGAGCTGGCCGAGCTGATGGCGCCTTGGCGCGGGCATCGGATGAGCAAGGCGGTCGTGGAAATGGCGTTTTGGGATCTGTGGTGCAAGGCGCTGAACCTGCCGCTCACCGCCGCGCTTGGCGGAGTGCGTGCGGCGGTGCCCGTTGGCGTGTCGATCGGGATCGCGCCGATTGCCGAGACTTTGGCGCGGGTCGCGGTGGCGGATCAGGCGGGATATAAGCGGATCAAGCTGAAGGTTGCGCAGGGGCATGATATCGCGCTGCTCAAGGCGGTGCGCGGGGACTTCCCCGATGTGAAGCTGACGGTAGACGCCAATACCGCTTACGGTCTGGCCGATCTCGCGACGCTGCGTGCGATGGATGCGTTCAACCTCGATTATATCGAGCAGCCGCTCGCGGTGGATGATATCCACGACCACGCCATCGTGCAGCGCGCGCTCAACACGGCGATATGTCTCGACGAGTCGATCCGCACCGCCGCCGATTGCCGCAAGGCGCTGGCCGCCGAGGCGGCGCGGGTGATCAATATCAAGGTCGGGCGCGTGGGCGGCTATGCGGCGGCGCGCGCGATCCATGACGTGTCCGATGCCTTTGGTGCCCCGGTCTGGTGCGGCGGGATGCTCGAGAGCGGGATTGGCCGCGCCCATAACATCCACCTCGCCACCCTGCCGAATTTCACCAAGCCCGGCGATACCTCCTCCTCCTCGCGCTACTTCCTGCGCGATATTATCAACGAGCCTTTGGAGGCAACTGACGGGATGATGCCGGTGCCGCAGCACGGCGCGGGGATCGGGGTCAGCCTCGATTGGGCCTTCCTAGACACCGTTACCTTGTCCAAAGAAAGCTTCTCCGCATGAGCCAAGATGTGATCCTGCGCGAGCTTTCTGGTGTCACGGAGCTGCAACGCGCCGAGGCGTTTCAGGTCGAGGTCTGGGGGGAGGGCGAGAAGCCCGATAACTCCGATATCCTGATGGCGCTGCAATCTGAGGGCGCGCTGGTGGCGGGGGCGTTTCGGGGTGGCGAGATGCTGGGGTTCCTCCTTGGGTTTCCAACTGTGACGTCAGGGCTGCAACATTCGCATCGCCTTGCCGTGCATGCGCGCGCGCGGGGTCTCGGGCTTGGCGCGCGGTTAAAGTGGTTCCAACGCGATTGGTGTCTTGCACGGGGCATCACCAAAGTGCGTTGGACCTATGATCCGCTGCGCGCCATTAACGCTGGGCTGAATATGGGTGTTTTAGGGGCCGTGGCGGACGAGTATTTTGTTGATTATTATGGCGAAATGCCCGGGATCAACGCTGGGCTACCCTCGGATCGCCTGATGGCTGTCTGGCATCTGGACAGCGAGTGGGTTGTCGCGCGGGCGCAAGGCGCAGCACCGGACTCTCTGGGGGCCGACGAGCGTCTCGAAATCCCGCAAGATATCGATGCGCTTATCGCAGCGGATCCCGCAAAGGCGCTGTCGGAGCGTTTGCGCCTGCGCTCAGCCCTGCAAACGGCCTTTTCCGAGGGCCGTGCGATTACTGGCTTTGATCGGGCGCGGCATTGCTATTTGCTGGGGACGCTCTGACCCCAGCAAATATTTAAATCGTCGCTCGGGGCGGCCGCGTGGCACTCGCGGGGCCGTTATCGTCCAGCATTGATTTGAATTTTATGCTGATAATCCGTCTTATGTAACTTATTTTGGTGACATGTTTCGCCGCATCGCCCAAATGCGCGCAGACATCGCTTGGGCCGGTGCAATTGCCTGAACTGGATCGAGCACTGCGGCCCATTCTTCCAGATCGGCGATGCGCGGATCGGACGCCACTGCCTTTGCGAGGGTGATATTCTGCGCGCGGGCTTCACAGAGCGCCTCTTTCACCAGGTTTCCCGCCTCTGTACGAGACATATGTGCGGCGAGCGCAAAGCTGGCCGCCTCGGCCATGACGGCCCCATGGCCTTGCGCCAGTTGCTCCGCCATGCGCCCGACATCAGCTTCTAGGCTTTGCACCAAGCCCTGTGCATGACGCAGCGCGGCCGCAGTGCCAGTGCCTAGCTGGGGAAGGATCATCCACTCGACAGCCCAAGCTGCGCCATCGCGTTCTTCAACGGGTCGTGCCGCGATGTGCAGGCCAGATTGCAAGGCGCTCGAAACCGTGGCGAGGCTTACAATCGCCTCTGCCGCAACTGGGTTTGATTTCTGCGGCATAGTCGAAGACCCTCCACCGCTGCCTGCGCGCGCTTCCCCGATCTCGGAGCGCCCCATGAGGATCAAATCGCCCGCCATTTTTGCCAGTGCTGCGGTCAGCGACGTGAGCCAACCACCCAGCGCGACCTGCGCCGAACGATCGGTGTGCCAACATGCGCTATCGGCCAGCCCCAGCGCATCCGCGAGAGCGGCTGAAACATGTGCCGCCTGCATCCCGACAGCCGATCCAGCGCCCGAAGCCCCGCCGAACTGCACCCGTAAAAGCCGCGCTCGCATCGCAGGCAACTCGTCTGCCAAATGGATCAGGGGCTGCGCCCATTGTGCGATCCGAAGGCCAAAGCTGATCGGCGTTGCAATCTGGCTGCGTGTTCGCCCAGCCATCGGCACCGCGTCAAACCGCGTGCTGGCGGCTTGCAAGCTATCCAACAGCTGCGTGAGCCGCTGCTCGAAAACCTCCAGCACCGCGCGCCATTGCAACAGATGCGCACAATCCACGATGTCTTGACTGGTTGCGCCCCAATGCAAATAGCGCCCTGCGTCGCCATCGAGTTTGCGCAGCATCGCCACTAGATCCGGCACCGGAACGCCCGCTGATGCCATGCCCACGCCGAGATCCTCTGGCGAGATTAAGGCGTGTTCCAAGACCGCTTCAATTGCCCTGCCCGCAGCCTCAGGTATCAACCCAGCCTGCGCGGTCGCCCGTGCCAAGGCCGCCTCAACCTCAACCATCCGCGCGACGAATGCGGCATCGCCCAGAAGCGCCGCCACCTCTGCATCCGAAAACAGCGGCGCATAGAGTGGGCTATCAAAGGTAGAAATGGCCATGGTGGGATCCGTTTGGTTTCAAAGCACAGTCTCGCCCTCGCCCCTTTTCGGTGGGCGCAGGCGGTGTTCAAATTTGCCCCCATATCAGGGGCAAATCGTGGGTCACAGATCGAGGAATACGGTCTCGCCCTCGCCCTGCAAACGAATATCGAAGCGATACTCCGACGGGCCGATTTTCTTTGCGATCAAGGTTTGAACGCGCGGCGCCTGCTCGATCCGCGCAAGGAGTGGATCGCTGCCGTTATCCTCATCCTCGAAATAAATCCGCGTTTGCAAGCCAATATTGATCCCGCGCGCGACAATCCACAGCGAGATATGCGGCGCTTGCAGCACGCCAGACCGAGCACGGACCCGCCCTGGCTTCACCGTGCGCAGCGTGAATAGGCCGCTCTCAGGGTCTGCGGCGATCCGCGAAAAGCCGCTCACGGCCGGATCGGCCTCTGCGTCGCCCGCGTGGTGGCCCCGTGCATCAGCCTGCCATGTCTCGATCATCGCATCCCGCAGCGCCCAGCCCGTGCCATCAAACACCGACCCTGTGATGGTGACGATCTCGCCATGAACCCCCTCCGCAATCGGAGAAAGGCCCACTTCCTGCGTGTAGATTTGGCCGTTTCCGGTGTAGCTCGGCATCAGGCCGATATGGACATAGGGGCCCGCAGTTTGCGAGGCGCTCTCGGGTAGATGCACAGTTTTCTGCACCATGGCTTACATCCCCTCCATCTTATTCTCGAACATCGTCTGGCGCCGTCCGCGCAGCACAATATCGAACTTATAGGCAAGGAAATCGAGCGGTTTGGACATCGCCAGATCGAGCGGCGCCACGAGCGCATCGAGCTGGCTTTTGTTACGGACGGTTGCGGCAATCGGGCAATGTTGAATCAGCGGATCGCCCTCGAAATAAAGTTGCGTGATCAGCCGCTGCCCAAAACTATGTCCAAACACCGAGACATGGATATGCATCGGACGCCAATCATTGCCACGGTTCGGCCAAGGATAGGCCCCGGGCCGGATCGTGAGGAATTTGTAATACCCGTTTTCGTCGGTCAGGGTGCGCCCGCAGCCGCCAAAATTCTCATCCAGTGGCGCGAGATAGCCGTCTTTTTTATGGCGATAGCGGCCGCCAGCATTGGCCTGCCAAATCTCGACAAGTGTATTGGGCACTGGCCGCGCGAACCCATCCAGAACACGGCCATGCACAAGGATCCGCTCGCCAATCGCGGCGGCTTTGCCCTGCGACCAGTTCAGGATCAAGTTGTTGTCGAGCGCCCCGATCAGCCCATGGCCGAAGGTCGGGCCAGTCTCTTCCGAGGCGCTGCTTTCCATCGACAGAAGCGGAAGCCTGGGCGAGCGCGCGATGGAGGTTTTGTAATCCGGCCAATAGGGCTCGGGGTGAAGCTCGCGGTTGCGCGGGACGAGTGGGCCGAGATCAGTCATCTGATGCCGCCTCCATTTCGGCATAGGTCTGTTTTGCGATTTTGATCGCATGGTTAGCGCGCGGCACACCAGCATAGATCGCAACATGCTGGAACGCCTCCATCACGTCGGATTTGCTTGCCCCTGTGCGCGCGGTGGCGCGGATATGCATGGCAATCTCCTCGAAATTCCCCGTTGCAGCCAGCAGTGCCAAGGTCAACATCGAGCGCTCGCGCAGGGAGATCGCATTCGAAGACCACACAGTTCCCCATGCGCCCTCGGTGATCAAGGCTTGGAATGGCTGGTCCAAATCGGTTTTCGCCGCTTCGGCCCGATCAACATGCGCGTCACCCAACACCTTCCGGCGGGTGATCATACCCTGATCATAACGGCTTACGTGGTGCTCTTCGCCCATCATTCGCTCCAAAATTCTGCACAGCCCCGCTCAAAAACTGCTGATCAACGAGGCTTGCGTGGCTGGCGTGAGGTTTTGTCTTGCATAGAAAATCGATTCAATAAATTATTATTTGTGCCCGTACGCATAACCCACAGGTTATAATGATTGACCCCCACCTCCGACTTCGCCATTTGCGCTGCTTTCTCGAGACCGCCCGCTTAGAGAGCCTGAGTGCGGCGGCTGAGGCACTGCACCTGTCGCAGCCTGCCGCCTCAAAAACGATCAAGGAGTTGGAGGAGATCCTTGGAGTTCTGCTGTTTGATCGTTCGGGCCGCAGGCTCGCGCTCACCGCCGCAGGGCGATTGTTCCAGCAACATGCGGGCGCGGCTTTTGCAGGGTTGGAGCGCGCGCAAGCCCTTGTGCAACAGGCCCCTGCGGAGAAACTGCGCCTTTCGGTTGGCATATTGCCAACGGTCGCGAGTGAGGTATTCCCCACTGCGGCTATGGCCTTCCAAAAAACGCATCCCGATGCTCTGTTACGGGTGACGACGGGGCCGAACTGGCTGCTGTTCTCGCAACTACGTGAGGGCAAGCTGGATCTCGTGGTCGGGCGGATGCCCGCGCCGGAACGCATGACAGGTCTCGCCTTCCGGCAGCTGTATGATGAGGAGGTGGTGATTGTCGCCCGCCCAGATCATCCGCTACACAAGACCCGCTTCCGCCCCAAAGATCTCGCGGATTACCCGCTGATGCTGCCCCCGAGCGGCGCAGTAATTCACCCGTCCGTGCGCGCCTATCTGACAAGCCATGCGCTCCACACTATCGAGCCTATTTTTGAGACGGTTTCGCTCGCGTTCGGGCGCAAAATCCTCCAGAGATCTGATGCAATATGGATGATTTCTCAAGGCGTTGTTGCCGATGAAGTCGCGGCCGGAACGCTTACGATCCTCCCCTTGCAGACCACGATCATGGCGGGGCCTGTGGGCGTTTGCTACCGTGACACCAACACCCTTCCCGCGTTGCAGATTGCTTTGATCGAGGCCTTGGTGCAGGTCACCGGATCGGACGGTAGTCAGGAATTCGCCCCCTAGGATCTGCTTTAAAGTCCGCGCACGGTGTAATCCGGTCCGCCGTCCCACAGGAGTTCCCAGCTCGCACCGGGCCGGACATTGCGGATCGCATCGGGGTCGAAGATGACGAGGCATTTGCCGTTCGGCGCCCGCACTGATGGATAGATCAGGCCCATATGCCCTGCCCGTCGCAGCCGCTCCGCTAGGGCTTGCCCCTCGGGATACCCCTCTGCCGGATCGGCCGCCAAGGACGGGTGATCGGGCATATCTGTCAAATCGGGCACCTCTCCGATGACATCGGCCAACAGCTCCACATAGCGCGCTTTTTCATGAAACACCCCGACATAGGCCAGTTCGCGCGTCTTGTGAAAGGCGACCTCCGCGAGCGAAGTCAGCACATCCCACGCGCAATACCATGCGCCACGAGTCTCATCGTTGAAGCGGTTTCCGCCCGCCCGCGTATAGGCAAAGGCCGCGTTAATATGGCTGTGTCCGTAAACTTGTAAATCGCGGGTCCGCCGACGCCATGCCAGTTCACGGCGGTCGAGATAGAGGTTGCGCCCGCGCTCAGCCAGAAGCCGCGCCGAGGTCATCCCCTCGATCTGCGCGAGGATCTCCATCTCTTCGTCACTCTCAACAAGGCCGCGCAACACGGGCGGCTTATGGTAAGCCGCCGGAACCAGACGCACCAAGCCGCGGTCCGAAATCTGGGTAATCTTCACGCCCCGCCCCGCAGCGCATCAAGATAGCTGCGCACCCGTAAGAATTGTGGCAAGCCGTCTTCGATCATCGTCTCGATGGGGCGCGCGCCGCCAAACAAAGGCCCCTCGTTGGGCAGGCTTACCCATTGCTGGGCGAGTGTATCGCTGAAATACAGTTCCAGCGCTTTGTAGATCCCGATCACGGCGCTGATCCGCAGCATTTGATCCTTGGTCAGATCGCCACTGTAGCCAGGCTTTTTAGCGCGTTTCCATGTGCTTTCGGACATATCCGCAAGCGCCGCCGCTTCGGAAATCGGCAAGCCCCAGCGTGCCATCACAGCACCGAACGCCTTGAGAGCCACGGTCGTGATCTGTGCGCTATCGTGTTTCAACATCGCAATGGACATCTGATCTCTCCTTCTTGTGGATAAATATAGTCCATATGGCCCGCAAGTAAAGATCATTTGATCTTAATCGCGATGCTCGCACTGAAATTCAACGCGGGACTCGTCACTAACTGCACCGCCTGCGCCTGCCTGTTTTGCCCTTGACCCTCGCCGCAAGGATCGCTCTTGATGCGCCATGCCCATGCCACTCGCGCCTGAAATTGTCGATCTAATGCACCGCGCGGAGGGCTTTCTCTTCGACGCCGAAATGCTTGCCTCGGGCCAAGGCGGGGCCGCGCTGATCCGCGCTCGTTTTGCGCTGGATCGGTTTTCCCCCGCCTTGTTCGATCGGCTGGGTATCCCCTGCCCTACCACGCTCGTCCGTGCCGCAGAAAAACGCCGCGCGGAATTTCTCGCGGGGCGTGCTATGGCCAGAGCAGCCCTTAAAACCCTCGCGCTTCCCGCCGTTGAAATCGCCATCGGGCCGGACCGCGCGCCGATCTGGCCGCAAGGAGTTTTGGGCTCGATCAGCCATGCACGGGGCCATTGCGCCGCGATTGTTGCGCCTGAGGCATCCCCCCGTTCTCAGGGTTTGGGGATCGATATCGAAGCCTATGCCGCCCCGCGCGCGCAAGCTGCCCTTGTGAAAATCGCGCTGTCAAACACAGAACGGGCCCTGTTGGATGGCAAGTCCGGCTTCCCTCCTGATCGCCTCGCCACGCTGATATTCTCCGCTAAGGAGACCCTGTTCAAGGCGCTCTATCCTGTAGTGCGGGCGCATTTCGGGTTTGATGCTGCGGTCCTGAGTGAACTCCCCGCGCCGGATCATCTGACCCTGCGCCTCACCCGCAGTTTGCATCCTACGCTGCGCGAAGGGGCGGCGTTCAATCTGCGCTATGTTTTGAACGAAGATCATCTCGTGACATGGATGATCGCCCCGCCGCAGATAACCGGCGCTTGATCGCGACGCCCGCGCCCGTTATCTGCGGGGCAAATCTTCTGGGGGGAGGCGCAGGTGCGTATTCTACTTTTGCATAGCGGCGGCACGATTGGTATGGCGCAAACTGCAAATGGGCTTGCCCCAAAGGCAGGGCTTGTGGAGGCGGCCATCGAAGCCGCGCTGCCCAGTGGCACAGATCTGGTCACCATAGCGTTTGATCCGTTGCTTGATAGTGCCGATGTCGGCCCTGCCGAATGGAACCGTTTCCTCGATCTGATCGACGCCCATCCCGATCTTCCGGTTATCTTGACACATGGCACAGACACGATGGCCCATAGCGGCGCAGCACTTTCGCAAGCGCTGGCGGGGACAGCGCGGCGTGTTGTGCTGTGCGGATCCATGGTGCCGCTTGGCATGGGCGGCGATGCCGAGGCCAATCTCGCGCAAGCAATCTGCGCCGCGCTGGATCCGGCACTGGAGGGCGTCGTGCTCGCCTTCGCGGGTAAATTGCTTCCCGCTGATGGTCTTGTGAAGCATGATACACACGCGGCGGATGCCTTTCGTGCGCAACCGCAGACCCCTGCCCTTGCGCCCCTGCATCGCAGATTTGATACACGCCGTCTCGCGATCTTAACGCTCTCCCCCGGAATGCCTGCGGAGATGTTGGAAGCCGCACTCAACACTCTCGATGGCGCCGTGCTGCGGATTTTTGGCGCAGGCACCGCAATGAGCACGCCTGCGATCCTTGATGCGCTGGGGCGGGCTGTTGTCGCTGGCAAACGCCTGCGCGCCGTCAGCCAGAGCGAATCCGGTGGTCTTGTGCAAGGCAGCTACGCGGCAGGTGCGGGGCTCTGGGCCTTGGGCGTTGAAAATGGCGGAACAGAAACCCCGGAAGCTGCTCTGATCCGGCTCTGGCTCGGCTGACGCACGGCAAATGCCGAGGATGAACCGAGTTGCGGCGGGGAAGCGGTGCTACCCTTTGGCGCCTTGTCCGCGCGCATACCTATCCTCATAGCGGAAAATGTCATCTTCACCGATATAGGAGCCGGTCTGAACCTCAATCAGCACCATTGGCACCTTTCCCGGATTCTCCATCCGGTGCACCGAGCCGAGGGGAACATAGACGGACTCATTCTCCGTCACCAACCGCACTGCGCCATCGACCGTCACCCGCGCGGTGCCCTCGACCACAATCCAATGCTCGGAACGGTGCACATGGCTTTGCAATGAGAGCGCCGCGCCGGGATGGACATGGATCCGCTTCACTTGGAAGCGATTGCCCAGCACAAGGCTCTCAAACCAGCCCCAAGGGCGGTGATCTTTCGGGAAATGTGTCGCCTGCACAGCGCCCTTTGCCTTTAAGAAGGTGACGGCTCTTTTCACATCCTGCGCGCAGGACATATCAGCAACCAGAACCGCATCATTCATCGCAATCGCCAGAATGTTCTTTAGGCCGATGCCGACGAGTTCGACCCTTTCGCTATCCGAGCGCAAAAGCGAATTCGCGCAGTCGATCGCGACCGCGCCGCCCGTTGCGACAACCCCGTCCGCATCCGGTGCGCTTTCGCGCCACACTGCGCCCCAACCGCCAAGATCTGACCAATTGCCGCCAAACGGCACTACTGCCAGATTATCGGCCTTTTCCATCACCGCGTAATCAATTGAAATATCAGGGGTTTGATCCCACGCTTCGGGCGCGAGCCGCAGGAAGCCCAAGTCAATCTTTGCGTTCTCAACTGCCGCTGACACAGGCGCGATCAGATCAGGGGCGCAAGTTTTGAAGGCCGCGATAATATCCTGTGCAGTGAACAGGAAAATCCCTGCATTCCACATGAAGTTTCCGGCCGCGCACATCGCTTCGGCGTGGGCCAAACCGGGCTTCTCGACGAATGTCTTCAAATTGATCGGAGCGCCTGTCCCATCCGGATTTTCAACCAGTTCGAGATAGCCATAGGCGGTTTCAGCATGTGACGGCGCAATCCCAAAGGTCACAAGCTTTCCAGCGGCCACGGCCTCCAGCCCTTTTGATACGGCGCAGTGGAAGGCTTCGGTGTCTGGCACAACGTGATCCGAAGGGGCGACCAGCATCACCGCTTCGGGGTCTTGCTTGTGTAAATGCAGCGCTGCGGCCAAAATTGCCGGTGCGGTGTTCCGGCTCTCTGGCTCAATCAGGATCGCTCCGGGGTCGATTCCGATTGCGTGAAGTTGCTCGGTGACGATGAAGCGGAAATCGGAGCCTGTCAGCACGATTGGCGCGGCAAACGCCAATGGGCCATCGCCCGAAAGGCGCTGAACAGAGGCCTGAAAGAGCGTCTCATTGCCAACAAGAGGGACGAATTGTTTCGGGTAGGAGCGCCGCGATAAGGGCCATAGGCGTGTTCCAAAGCCGCCGCATAAAATGACTGGATAAATCATCGAACCTCCGAATACGGTTTACTAATTTACGCGCCTTGCCTGCTGGATTTTTAAATTTAACACGTAATGATTGTGCCGCAGGTCATTTGTTAAAGCAAAGGTTGATCTGCACGCTATGCGTGTTTTGCACAGAGCTTCTGCTATAAAGGACTGATTTGGGATTTCAGCCATAGGAGATGCCGCGCAAATTCAAATGCGTGCATAGATTTATGCACGCATTAAGGGCTTTATTTTCAAGGGCCGTTTGCCCAGATTACTTTGGGCGCACCCGCGCCGCGGTCTTATCTGCGAAAGCTGCCAAGCGTGCACGCGCTTCTGGCTGGGTATTGACCACGCCTGCAACAACGGCTTCAGCATAGGCGGCATCCATTGCGGACATATTCTGCATGTGGCTCACTGCCGAACAAATCGCGAAATTCGAGAGCGGTAGGTTCTGCGCGGCTTTCCGCGCAAGTTCTAGCGCAGCGTCGAAGCTCGAGCCCTCAACGCGATATTGCGCGAGGCCGATCTGCACCGCCTCTTCGCCCTGATAGACGCGCCCCGACAGCATCATATCAATCATCCGCGCCTTGCCCACGAGATCCGCAACGCGGATTGTCGCGCCGCCGCCCGTGAACAGCCCGCGCTGGCCCTCGGGCAAGGCAAAATATGCCGTCTGATCCATGACCCGAACATGCGCTGCGCTGGCCAGTTCCAGCCCTCCGCCCACGACGGCGCCTTGCAGGGCCGCGATCACCGGAACGCCGCCGTATTCCATCTTGTTGAAAGCCTCGTGCCAGCGCAGGCACAGATGCATGAAATCGGCAGGGCTGCGATCTGCGTCATGATGCTCGATCAGATCGAGGCCCGCACAAAAATGCGCGCCCTTCCCTGCCAGAACAACCGCCCGCACCCCGGCGCGCGGCGCGGTGGAAAAGAAGCTCACCAGTTCCTCAATCGTGTCCGCATCCAGCGCGTTGCGCTTGTGCTCACGGTCGAGCATCACCACCCACACTCCTTCCTCATGTGGTTCAATGGCAAGGTTGCGGTATTGGGTGGGATCAAGTGACGGGGTCATGGCGGTCCTTTCTGTTCACGCCAAGATACCGCCGACATATGCGGTATCAATCTCTTCATGAGACGAAAACCTTGCATAAAGTGACAAATACGGGGAAGCATGTCCCATGCTGAACGATCCTCACACCTCCCCACTTTCTACCGTCTCGCGGGCGTTTTTGGAGGATTGGCTTATCGCGCTGCGCAGCCATTGCCCGCCTGCGCAACTGGCCGGATTTATGGACGAGACCGGGCTTGCCCCGGATGCGCATCCCCGCGCCCGCGTGACCCATACACAAATCGTGCGCCTCTATCAGCGCGTGGCGATTGAGACCGGTGACGAGATGATGGGATTGTGGAGCCGTCCGATCCGCACGGGCGCGCTTAAGCATCTCTGCGCCTCGATGCGCGGCTCGTCGTCTCTCGCGGCTGCGCTGTTCCGTTTTTCAGGGTTTTGGAACCTTCTGCTCGATGATTTCACCCTGCAACTTGACCGTGAGACGGTGACCGGCAGGGAAGCCTTGCGGATCTCAATCGTGCCGCGCGGCGCGCAGACCCCGCAGCGCTTCGGGCATATGCTCTTGCTTAAGTTGGTGCATGGGATCGGCTCATGGCTCACAGGGCGGGAATTGCCGCTCCTTGAGGTGGGGTTTGCGTTCCCCCGTCCTGATTTTGCAGAGGATTATCCGATCCTCTTCCCCGCGCCGGTACGGTTCGGGCAGACCTATTCCGCAATCACGCTGGACGCGACGCTGGAGGATCTTCCCGTATCGCGAAACGACGCGGAAATGGCGGCGTTTTTACGCAATGCGCCGGAGGGATGGATCTTCACCCGCTCGCAAAACCATGCGCTATCGCTCCGGTTGCGGGGCTTATTGCTGCGCCCCGACGGCTTGGCCGATCAACTCGAGGATGTGGCGGCGACCTTTGGCCAGACGCCGCGCACATTGATCCGGCGTCTGGCGCTGGAAGAGACATCGTTCCAAGCGATTAAAGACGGGCTGCGGCGCGATTTGGCCATCCGTGATCTGACCTCGGGCAAAAGCATCGACGATACCGCGCAGGATATCGGCTTCGCCTCGACCGCAAATTTTCACCGAGCGTTCAAGCGTTGGACAGGCGTCACCCCCGCGGCCTATCGGCGGGGCGCAGGCCGGGCTTAACGCCACCTGACATGCAAAACGCCACCCCTGCTGAGCAAAAGGCGGCGTTGCACGCCAGTCCGCTTACGGCGCGTCGCGCTTGGCGATCCAGTCATGATCTGGATGGTTCTTGAAGCGCCAGTTGCGGCGCGGGCCTGCCATGACGTTGAGATAATACATCTCGTAGCCATAAGGCGCGCCGCAAGGATGGTGGCCCTTGGGAACCAGCGTCACATCATGGCTGGAGACAGACATCGTCTCATCCAGCGATCCATCCTCTGTCCAGACGCGCTGATGCCCGTAGCCCTGATCGGGGTTCAACCTGTGATAATAGGTCTCCTCCAGATAGGTCATATTCGGGTAGTCATCCTCGTCGTGCCGATGCGGCGGATAGGAGGACCAATGCCCCGAGGGGGTGAAGACTTCTGTCACCAGAAGGCTATCGGCCACGTCCCGATCTTCCATCGCGATATTGTTGATATAGCGCGTGTTTGTGCCTTTTCCGCGCTCTGTCAGGCTGATTCCTTCCGGCCCCAAACGCCGCGCCTTATGCCCGCCTTGGCCGGGGGCGGTGCACACCGCCAAAGTGCAATCCGTTGTCGCTTTGGCCGACCAATCCGCCTCGTTGGGGATATAGGCGCAATGCGGCGGCGTTTTCTCGAACACGCTCATCCTCTCGCCCATCTCGCCAAAGCTCTCGCCGCCGCCAGAGATCTCGGCCTTGCCCTCGACGAGCACCAAGATCACCTCGCGGTCGCCGGTTTGCTCCGCCGCCGTCTCGCCCGCTTTCAGGCGATACAACCCGAAGCCGACATAGCCCCAATCGGGGCTTTTCGGCCCCTGCGCGCTGGCGACGGTGATATCATGCACCTTTCCGGTGGTGCCATTCGGGTGCCTAAGCAGATCCGACATGCAATCTCTCCTTCAATGATCTCGGGCCTCTGCCCGACAGATCAGCCGATCAGGCCGACCTCTTTCGCGAGGGATTTGAGCGTTTTGAGACCCAAAGATTGATACTCAAGCGGGTTGCGCTGATCGGGGTCCTGCTCGGCCTCAATCACGATCCACCCTTTATAGCCACTCTCGGCGAGAACGCTGAGGCAATCGCGGAAATCGACTGCGCCTTCCACGTCCCCGGGAACGGTGAAGACACCGCGCCGCACGCCCTCAAGGAAGCTGAGCTGCTGGGAGCGCACCTCCGCCATCATCGCCCCACGGATGTTCTTGGCGTGGAAATGGCTCACGCGGTCGATGTGCTTTTGCAAGTAGGGCGCAGGGTCGGCCCCGTTCGAGCCGAAGTAGAAATGCCCCGCATCGAACAGCAGCCGCGTCGCAGGGCCGGTGACCTCCATGAACTGGTCAATCTCGGCGGGGGTCTCGACGATGGTGCCCATATGGTGATGATAGACCAGCGGCAGGCCCTCAGCGGCGCAATGCGCGGCGACAGCCTCCACCTTCGCACCAAACTCCGCCCATTGCTCGGGGGCGAGCGCGGGGCTGTCATGCAGCGGCGCGTTATCGTTGCCGTGGATTGCATTCGAGGTCTCGCAGGCGATGCAGACCGTGCAGCCCATCGCCTTCAGGCGATCAAGATGCGGCTGGATCATTGCGATCTCTTCCTCGACCGAACGATCCAGCAGATGCAGCGAATACCAAGCCGAGATGAACGCCAGCCCGTGCGGCGCGAGTACCTCTTTCAACTCCTCCGCATTCCACGGCATCTTATGGCCGTTCTCGATACCGTCGAAGCCGATCTGGCCGGCCTCCGTGAGGCATTGCTCCAGCGAGATATGCGCGCCGAGGGTCTGGTCATCATCATTGGACCACGCGATTGGGTTTGTTCCGAAACGGATCATGGACTTTGTCCTAAAGCTAAGAGACTGAGTGTCTGGGCGGGAGGTCCGGCGGGCAGAAATATGCGCCGCCGTGACCGTTACTTCAGAGAGGTGTGCGCGGGCCTCAGCCCATCGCGCGGGCGCGCAGTTGCGCCACGTAAGCCTCACGTTTCTCGCACACCGTATCGCGGTCGGAAACTTCCGGCACGGCCACATCCCACCACCAGCCGCCTTGAGCGGTATTGGGGTAAGGATCGGTGTCAATCACCACGACATAGGGGCCGCTGATCGAAGGCGCCTTGGCCAGCGCCGCCTCCAGCTCCGCGATGGTTTTTACATGGACAGATGTCGCCCCCATCGCCGCCGCATGCGCCGCGAAATCAATCTTGGAGTTCTCCCCCATATGCGAATGGGCCAGCAGGTTGTTGAACTCCGCCCCGCCTGTGCCCATTTGCAGCCGATTGATGCAGCCATAGCCACGGTTATCCGTCAGCACGATGGTGAAGGAAATCCCCATCATCGCCGCCGTCGCCAGCTCGGAGTTGGCCATCATATAGCTGCCATCGCCCACCATACAGACGACGTCGCGCTCGGGCTGGGCCATCTTGATGCCCATCGCCCCCGCGACCTCATAGCCCATGCAGCTAAAGCCGTATTCCATATGATAGCCGCCCGCGCGCGGCGCTTTCCATAGTTTGTGCAGCTCGCCCGGCATGGTACCCGCGGCGGACATCACCACCGTATCCATGCCCGAGGCGCGCTGCACCGCCCCGATCACTTGCTGATCTGTTGGCAGCGCGTTTGCGCCCAAATCCTCCGGCGCCTCCGTCAACGGGTCCACGGAGGCAAACCACTTCGTCTTCAATGACCCGTCTGCGGCAGGGGCTTTGAACGCGCCGAGCGCTTGGCTCACCTCGCCCAAACCCCGCAGCGCATCGCATTGCAACGGGATCGCCCCGTGTTTCACCGCATCATAGGCGGCGACATTCAAGCTCACCAATTTGCGCGCGGGATTTTGGAACAGGTTCCAAGACCCCGTCGTGAAGTCCTGGAACCGCGTGCCAACGCCCAGCACCAGATCCGCAGTCTCGCAGATCGCATTGGCGCTTGCAGCCCCCGTCACGCCCACAGGCCCGAAGTTGAGCGGATGATCCCATGGCATCGCGGATTTACCCGCTTGGCTCTCGACAACCGGAATCCCGTGCGTCTCGGCAAACTCTTGCAGCGCCTGCGCGGCACCGGAGAAATGCACCCCGCCGCCCGCGATGATCACCGGCGCTTTTGCGCCTTTGATCTGTGCGACAACCTCAGCCAATTCCGCCGTATCCGCACCAATCCGGCGCTGACGCCAGATTTTCGGCGCAAAGAACGCCTCGGGGTAATCATAGGCCTCGGCCTGCACATCTTGGCAGAAGGCAAGGCACACCGGGCCGCAATCCGCCGGATCTGTCATCGTCGCGAAAGCCCGCGGCAAGGCGGTGAGCAGATGCTCAGGCCGCATGATCCGGTCAAAATACCGCACGACGGGCTTGAAGCAATCATTGGCGCTGATCGTCCCGTCGGTCCAATCCTCGATTTGTTGCAGCACCGGATCAGGCCCGCGATTGGCGAACACATCGCCCGGCAGCAGCAAAAGCGGCAGGCGATTCACATGCGCCAAAGCGGCGGCGGTCACCATATTCGTCGCCCCCGGCCCGATGGAGGAGGTGACGGCCATCGCGCGGCGGCGGCCCTGCTGTTTGGCGTAGGCAATGGCCGCATGGCACATCGTCTGCTCGTTATGGCCGCGATAGGTCTGGATCGCATCGCGCGACGCATAGAGCGCCTCGCCCATGCCTGCCACATTGCCGTGGCCGAAGATCGCCCAAACCCCGCCCAAAAATGGTACGCCATCCTCGTTGAGCTGGGCCGAGATATATTTGACCAGCGCCTGTGCGGCGGTCAGCCGGATCGTGCTCATGCGGCTTTCTCCTGTGCAATTGCGCGGGCGTGGTCCCAAAGGGCGCAGAGCCGCGCATAGGTTTGTGCCATCTGTTGAACGGCGGCCTTCGGCGCAATATTGCCCGCCATATAGCCCGCGGCAACATCGGCAAAGATCGTGCGCCCGACCGCAAAGCCTTTCACGAGCGGATAGCGTGCGGCCACTTCAAAGCTCGCGGCAAGGGCGTCTTCTTCTGCGGCCAAGCCGAGCACGACGATGCCGCGCACATGCGGATCGTTCTCTTCAATGGCGGCGCAGGCTCGCTGCCATGCGGTATCGGATGTCATCGGCTCCAATTTCCACCAATCGGGATAAACGCCCAAGTCGTAGAACCGCCGAATGATCGCCGCATTGGTGTCGTCGCCGACGGTGGCCACCTTGGACGGGATGACTTCGAGCAAGAATTCCAGACGGTTGCGGCGTGCGGCGCTGAACAGGCGCATCACGGTCGCCTCCTGCGCCGCTTTCATCTCCGCCGAGTCATCGGGGTGGTAGAAGCACAGGCATTTCACAACATGATCGAGCGGCCATTCCGAGAGGCCACCGTAATCCGGCCCGATCTCGGGCTCCAATTCCAGAGGGCGCGAGCCCGGCCATTCGACCGGACGGCCGATCCAGAGCCCCTGCCCCGCCGCCTTGTAAAGCGCATCGCGGCCCAGACGGCTATCGCACAAAAGCCCGTAGCCTTTGCGGCCATCCGCCACGGAGAGGCAGGCCTCCAAACACAGTTCCTTGAACGCGCCGATCTTGTCAGCACTCGCGCCGTCAAGCGACTCCAGCTGCATCCGGTGGTCAAATGCGAACACCCGCATCGTGGACCAATCGCCGCTGCGGTTCGTGGCCCAATGGATCTGCTCCAAGGCGGCATCCTTGCGCAGCGCCTTCTCCTTCACCCCGCGCTTGAGGAAGAAATCGAGCTCGACCCAGGACGGATACGCCGGCGCGCAGCCATGGCGCGACACCGCGAACGCTCCGCACGCGTTGGCATATTTCAAAGCGGTCGGCCAATCCTCATCGTCCAGCCAGCCTTTGAGCAGGCCCGACATGAAACCATCCCCCGCGCCCAGCACGTTGAACACTTCAATCGGGAAGCCCTCGCCCGCCAGCCCGTCATCAAGATGATCGGGGATTGCGCCCTCAAAGGCCACAGCGCCATCCGCGCCGCGTTTGCACACCAGCGTGGCCTTGGAGACCGCCCGCACCGCGCGCAGCGCTTTGATCGTATCGGTGGTGCCGCCCGCGATGTGGAACTCTTCTTCCGTGCCCACGATCAAATCGAAATGATGCAGCGTTGCCTGCAGCTTCGCGGTCACCGCCTCGGAGGCGATAAAGCGGTTTTCACCATCGCCATGGCCGGAAAGCCCCCAAAGATTGGGGCGGTAATCAATATCGAGCGCGGTGCGCCCGCCATGTTTGCGCGCCAGTTCCAGCGCCTTGAGCACGGCAGCCTCGGTGCGCGGATTGCTCAAATGCGTGCCAGTGGCCACAACCGAGCGCGACTGCGCGATGAAACCCTCATCAATATCGTCTTCGCACAGCGCCATATCGGCGCAGTTTTCACGGTAGAAAATCAGCGGGAACTGCTCTTGATCGCGGATGCCCAATAACACCAGCGCGGTGAGACGCTCAGGGTCGGTTACAATCCCGCGCGGATCAACGCCTTCGCGCACCAATTGCTCGCGGATAAAGCGGCCCATATGCTCATCGCCGACACGGGTGATCAGCGCCGATTTCAGCCCCAAGCGCGCCGTGCCCGCCGCCATATTGGTGGGGGAGCCACCGATATATTTCTGGAAGCTCCCCATATCTTCCAAACGGCCGCCAATTTGCGCGCCGTAAAGATCCACGGAGGAGCGCCCGATCGTAATCAGATCCAGCGTCTTTTTCATTAAACTGTCCCTCCCAGAGACCCTTCGAGTTGGGCGAGCTCTTGCCCGCCGGCCATAAGATCTTGCAACTGCTCGGGCGTGATCTCGCCCCGCGCGGCCGTGCCTAAAGTCTGCCCGCGATTGAGAACGGTGAACCGATCCCCCACGGCCAAAGCATGGCGCACGTTATGGCTGATAAACACCACCCCCACGCCTTGCTTGCGCACGCGGTCAATCGTCGCCAGCACGTTCGAGGTTTGCCGCACGCCGAGCGCCGATGTCGGTTCATCCAAGATCAGAACCTTCGCCCCGAAATGCACGGCGCGCGCAATCGCAACCGTTTGCCGCTCGCCGCCCGAGAGCGTGCCGACCGCCTGATCCGGCCCGCGCAGATTGATCCCCATCTCGCGCATCGCGCTCACAGTGATCTCGTTCATCTTCTTGATGTCCATCCGCTTGAACGGCCCGCTGCCCGTTGTCGGCTCGCGGCCCATGAAGAAGTTGCGCGTAACGCTCATCAGCGGGATCATCGCGAGATCCTGGAACACGGTCGCAATGCCCGCTTCCATTGCATCGCGCGGGCTGGAGAAATCCATCGCCTTGCCGTTGATGGTAATCTCGCCCTTGGTGGGTTTGTGCACGCCCGACATCGTTTTGATGAAAGTCGATTTACCCGCCCCGTTATCGCCCAGTAGGCAGTGGCATTCGCCGGGCCGCACATCGAAGCTAACGCCCGCGAGCGCGATGATATTGCCGAAATGCTTCTCAATATTGCGCATCTCGATGATCGGCTTGGTCGCTGCCGTGGCGGACCCGTGATGGAATGTGGTGTCAGTCATATCAACGCTCCCCCGTCACGCGCTTGCGGATGTAATTGTTGAACAAAACCGCGATCAACAGCATCCCGCCCAAGAACACTTGGAACCAGTCTTGGTCGAAATTGGTGTAGCTCAGCCCGATCACAACCATGCCGAAGATGATCGCCCCGAAGAAAGCCCCGATCGCCGAACCATAGCCGCCCGTGAGCAGGCAGCCGCCGATCACGGCCGCGATAATCGCCTCGAATTCCTTCATGAACCCGCGCCGAGCATCGGTGGAGCCTGCGTCCATCACCGTGATGATCGCGACAAGGGCCGCACAGCAGGCGGTGAACATGAAGAGCGAGATTTTGATCTTGCGCACTGGAACACCGGAATTGGAGGCCGCATTGCGATCACCACCCGCAGCGAAGATCCAGTTGCCGTAAGGCGTGCGCAGCAGCACAAAGGTCGCCACCAGCGTCAGCCCGATGAACCACAGGATCTCGACCGGAATGCCCGGCACTTTCGGCGCACCGTTGTTGAATGTCTCGACGACGCCGATGCTTGCGAGCCAAGCAAACAGCCCGCCAAACGCATCGCCCGAGAACAGCGGGATCAGGAAATCACCTTCAATCGCATCGCGCACGCCGCGCAGCTGGGTCGAGCCGCCTGTTGCCAGTTTCAGACCGACGAGTGAGATCCCGCGCAGAACAAAGAGGAAGGCCAGCGTCACGATGAAGGATGGCAGGCCCGTCTTCAAAACGATTGCCCCGTTCAGCGCGCCCACCATGGCCGCGAAAACAAAGGTCAGCGGGATCGCCACGATCAGTGGCAAGCCGAGGGTGACAACGCAAGCGCCGAAAATCAGCCCCGCAAAGGCGACCATCGACCCGATAGAGAGATCGAATTCGCCGCCGATCATCAACAGCGCCGCCCCAATCGCGAGGATCCCAAGCTGGGAGGCAGGGGTCATGAAGTTCATGATGCCCGACAGCGTAAACATCGCGCTATCGGCGGTGAACAAGAAGAAGATCGTGACAAGAATAACGCCAGCGATGGCACCCAGCTCTGGGCGCTTCATCAAGCGGGCCGTGAAGGACTCTTTCTTGAGCCGTTCGTCGTTGATTATTTGGGCTGTGTCGGTCATTGCCGGTCTCCCCCCACGGATGTGATTTGGATACAAAAAGGCCGCGACGCGGAGCGCACCGCGGCCTTGCTGTGTTCAAGACCTGTAGATCAGGTGCGGATTAACGGATGCCTTTTGCAGACAGATCAACCACTTGCGCGGCTTTTTCCTTGGTGATCAGGTTCGGGCCAGACGGCACATTCCCACCCGGGATCAAGCCATATTCAGCATTGAGCGCGAGGAAGATCACCGGCAGGTAGCCTTGCAGGAATTGCTGTTGGTCGATGCCGAATGCGGCGCGGCCATCCGCCACAGCTTCCAAGAAGCCCGCAGAGAGATCGAAGGTCGCGACATTCACTTCACCCGTGCGGCCAACCGCTTCCACGGCAGCAATCGACGGCTCGCCCACGAGCGATGCGCCAAGGCCCATGATCGTATCGATATCAGGGTTGGATTCGAGCGCGGCTTTCACCTTTGCCTCAACCTCAGCGGGGTCGTTTTGCGTCGGGATGACGTCAACTTTGCCGCCAAACCCTTCCGAGAAGCCCGCGCAGCGCTGGTCAAGCGATACGTTGCCGACTTCTTGGTTCACACAGATCCCGGTTTTGCCGCCCATCGAGGCCAGCTTTTCGCCCGCTGCCTTGCCAGCGTCGAACTCGTCTTGGCCGACATGCAGCAGCGCACCGAGCGACTTCGACACGTCGGAGCCGGAGTTCATCGAGATCACCGGAATGCCTGCCGCAACCGCACGCTCGATCGACGGCGCGAGCGCATCCGCATCGGGGATCGAGACCACGAGGCCATCTGGCTCTTGGTTCACAGCCGCGTCGATCAACTGGCTCATCGCCACCATGTCAAAGGTTTCGGGCGCGCGGTAATCCACCGTTGCGCCGGAATCTTTTGCCGCCTTATCGACGCCATTCTTGACGACCGACCAGAACGGATCATTCGCCTGCCCGTGCGACACGACGATAATATTTTGCGCGAATGCTGGCGCGGCAAATGCCAGAGCCACAGCGGTCGCAGTCATTTTTACGAATTTGGTCATGTTTCCTCCCTAGACCGTTTTGGGGCGTTCCTCTTCGCCCGACGACCAGCGCGAAGCTGGGCGTTTCACCGCGCAGCCTTGGCCGCTCGGCGCCTTCGTCTTCCGGCGGGATGATTCCCCTCCCACCTCAGTAATGGAATTAATATTCTATTTTTATGGAAAAGCAACCACTCTATTCGCGAAACGTTACGCCCCCGCTCCGCGCATACTGCCTGCGCCGACTGCAATCGTAGTGGCCAACGTCATCGAGGCGACAGGAACGCGGAACGCGCCTGAATCGACCTCGCGTGCGATCAATTGCGCCACAGCAATATCTCCTAACGGGCAATCGGCCGAATCTGTGAGCAAAATCACCGGAAGGCCCTTGGCATGGGCGGTCTCGGCAAGATTACGGGTCTCGGCCGCGAAGGGCGCGAAAGTCACCGCAAACAGCACATCCCCTGCCTGCATCGAGGCCGTGAACTCCACCCCCGCGCTGCCAGTATGCACGATGCAGGGGATCTCCATTTTTTGCAGCATATACCCCATATAGCTGACCACCGGATAGGAGCGCCGAACCCCAACCAGATGCACGATTCGCGCCTTGGCGAGGCGCTCGGTGACCACGGAGAGCTGATCCACACCATCCGTATTGGAGAGTGAAATAAGGGATTTATGCCCCGCTTCAATAAAATCCGCCAACAGTCGCGCGCCGCTATGCCCGCCGCGCGCCCGCAGATCGCTCAGCCGTTCTGGGTAATCGGGGCGCGATTGCGCATATTCCGCCCGAAACAACGCCTGCATCTCCGAATAGCCCGAGAATCCAAGCGCCTGACAAAACCGCATGAAGGCAGAAGGGGCGACACCCGCCGCCGCTGAAATCTCGGCCACGGTCGAGACCGCAATCAGGTTGATATTCGCGCGCAGATATTCGGCGCATTGCCGCAGCCGCTTAGGCAGCGCGCCGCTGATCCGATCCAGCCGCGCCAGAAGCTGCGTGATAGTCTCCGGCGGCGTTTGCGCGCCCTCGATTGAGCTGTCCATGTGTACGCTCCCCCTTGACAGATCTTACTAATGTAGCGAATAGGGAAATGGAACAAAAATTCTGATTTGATCAAAATTCGCACCAGACAGAGGATCTGTTCAGAACGAACGGCAAAGCGGCAAGCTAGGCTGTGCTCGGGGGAGGAGCAATCATGAAAACTTTGGGCCTTGCCCTGATCGGGACGGGATATATGGGCAAAGCCCATGCGCTGGCCTACCGCGCGGCGCGGGCCGTTTTTGGCGATCTGCCGGAGGTGCGGCTCGCGTGGCTCTGCGATCAAACCGACGATCTCGCGCGCAAGATGGCGGATCAATTCGGCTTTCAAAATGCAACGACGGATTGGCGCGAGATGGTCCGCGCGCCGGATGTCGATATCGTGTCGATCACCAGCCCCAACGCGTTCCACTATGATATGGCGTTGGCGGCGATTGAGGCGGGCAAGCATGTGCATTGCGAAAAGCCACTCTCGCTGACGTTGGATCAGGCGCGGCAGATGGAAGAGGCCGCCCGCAAGCGCGGCGTGAAAACCATGGTCGGCTATAATTACACCCATAACCCCGCCTTCCAGCACGCGACGCGATTGATTGCCGATGGCGCGATTGGCGATCTGGTGCATTTCCGCGGCTGGGTCGATGAGGATTATCAGGCCGATCCCGATCTGCCGTGGAGCTGGCGCGCCACCCGCGCGCAGGCGGGGCTGGGAACGCTGGGCGATCTCGGCTGCCATCTTGTCTCGCTCGCCTATGGGCTGATGGGGCCGATCGACAGCCTGATTGCGGACACGCAAATCATCCACACCACCCGCCCTGTCGCCAATTCCGATACCCGCGCGGCGGTCGAGAATGAAGATACCGCCTCCGCCATTGTGCGCTTCGCGAATGGGGCGCAGGGCACGCTGTGCACCTCGCGCTCGGCTTGGGGGCGCAAGAACCGCTTGGATTGGGAGGTTCACGGCACGAAAGGGATGATCAGCTTTGCGCAGGAACGTCTCAACGAATTGCAGATCTATCAAAACGAGGGGCCTGTCGCGCAGCAAGGCTTCCGCACCATCCTGACGGGGCCAGCCCATGCGCCCTACGGGGATTTCTGCCCCGCCGCGGGCCACCAACTTGGATTTGGCGATCTCAAGACCATCGAGGTTGCCGCCTTCCTGCGCTGGATCGCAGGTGGGCCGAAAAGCGCCCCCACCTTTACCGACGCCCTCCCGTTCGAGGCCGTCATCCACGCCATTGACGCTAGCGCCCGCAGCGGCCAGCGCGTTACCCTCTAACTGTTCCTGAAAGGACTGTCATGACCATCAAGGTAGCTCTCTTCGGCGCAGGCCGGATCGGCAAGGTGCATGCCGCCTCGATCAAATCCGATCCCCGCGCCCAACTCGTCGCCGTCACCGATGTGATGGAAGATGCCGCGAAAGCCCTCGCCGCCGAGCACGGCATCGCGGTGCGCAGCGCAGATGAAATCCTCAACGACACCAGCATCGACGCGATCCTGATTGCCTCCTCGACCAACACCCATGCCGATCTGATCGAGCGCGGCGTGGCGGCGGGCAAGGCGGTGTTCTGCGAAAAGCCGATTGATCTGGATCTGGAGCGCGCGCTCAAAGTCCGGGCCACGGTCGCGGCGGGCGGCAAGCCGGTAATGATGGGCTTCAATCGCCGCTTCGATCCGAATTTCGCGGCGCTCAAAGCCGCGTTTGTGGCGGGCGAGATCGGCAAGGGCGAACTTCTCTCCGTGACCTCCTACGATCCCGCCCCGCCGCCGGTGAGCTATGTGAAAGTTTCGGGCGGGCTGTTCCGCGACATGATGATCCATGATTTCGATATGTGCTGCTGGCTCTTCGGTCTCCCCGAAAAAGTCACTGCAACAGGCTCTTGCCTCGTCGATCCGGAAATTGGTGAGGCGGGGGATGTCGATACCGCCGTGGTCATTCTGCACTATGCGGACGGGCGGATTGCCACGATCCGCAACTCCCGCCGCGCCGTCTTCGGCTATGATCAACGGCTAGAGCTGCTCGGCTCGGACGGCCTCCTGTCCGTCGAGAACCAGCTTGAAACGACATTGAGCAAATCCACCGCCTCCCACGTTAGCTCCGCCAAGCCGCAGCTGTTCTTCTTGGAGCGCTACATGCGCGCCTATGAGACGGAATGGGCGGGCTTCCTTGATGCGCTCACCTCGGACACCCAGATGCCCGCAACCGTGCAGGACGGCGTCAACGCGCTGGCGCTCGCGGAGGCGGCCAATATCTCGCATCGCGAAGGCCGGACGGTTGCAATCACCGCGCAGATGGTCGGGGCAGCATCGTGAAGATCGGATGCTGTACATGGATCTTTGGCGGGGAACCCCTCGCCACCACAGCCGCGCGGCTCAAGCGTGCGGGTTTGGACGGGGTTGAGCTGTTTGGCGATGTCTCGCAAAACGCGGCCGAGGTGCGCCAAGTTTTGGGGGATCACGGGCTCACCGTGTTCTCCCTCACCCCGGGTGATGCTGATATCTCGCATCCCGATGTGGGCGAGCGGGCCAAGGCGCTCGACTATTACCGCGCGCTGGCCGATTTCGCGGCGGAGTTGGGCCATCCGTTGATCTCCTGTCATGGCCAAGTGACACGGATCGCGCCGATTGCCACACAGGCCGAGGAAGACGCGCTTCTTATCACCTCAACGCGTCAGATCTGCGAGATCGCGGCGGCCAAAGGCCTGAATGTCGTCTTCGAGATCCTGAACCGCTACGAGACGCATCAGATCCGCACCGTCGCCGAGGGGCTGACGCTTTTGGATCAGGTGGGGGCGGCGAACCTCTCCCTGCTGCCCGATGCCTATCACATGAATATCGAGGAGGCCGATCCGGTCGCCGCGCTGAAAGCGGCGGGCAGCCGACTTGGCCTCTATCATGCCGCCGATAGCAACCGCGAGGGCGTGGGATCGGGCCATACCGATTTCCCCGCACAGATCGCGGCACTGAAGGCCATCGGATATGCTGGGCCGATCATTCTGGAAACCAACGCCCCCGGGCCGAACCCGTTCTCGACCGATAAGGGCGAAGGCTTCCGCGATGTGCTTGAAGCGCAGCTTAAACACAGCGCGCAAGCCTTGCGGCAGATGGGCGCCTAAGCCTCTGGTCCGGCATTCGCTTTTCATTTGGGCGTATCGCCAGGCTGCACTCTAGCGCGCCCTGCGATCTCTTTTCATCGCAGAGCGCTTCGCCCTGCGTTCCGGCAGTGATAGGCGTGTTCTTCTTAGATTTCGCCTTTCCTTCCCGCAGGTTCGATCTATCCTTACGTTTGGATGGCGAAGGCAGCTACCGTCTTCGCGCGAAGTCACACACCCGCAACGGAGTATCTCATGGCAAAAATTCTTGGCCTCTCGGGAAGCCTACGCATCGCCTCGTTCAACTCAGGGCTGCTGCGCGCCGCCGCCGAAGACTGTCCCGAGGGAAGCGAAATTGTGTCGGGGTCTATTGCGGATGTCCCGCTTTACAATGGCGATGATGAGGCGGCGAATGGCCTGCCTACGTCGGTGAAAACCCTGCAAGCGCAGCTCGCGCAGGCAGATGCGCTTTTGCTGGTCTCGCCGGAATATAACAACGGTGTTCCGGGCGTCTTCAAGAACGCGATCGACTGGATGTCGCGTGGCGAGGGTGCGTCGGCGTTCAAAGGCAAACCTGTCGCGCTGATCGGCGCCTCTCCGGGTGGATTTGGGACGATCCTTGCGCAATCGCATTGGCTGCCGGTGCTGCGCACGCTCGGCACGCGGCCTTGGTTCGAAGGGCGGTTGATGGTGTCGCGCGCGGGGCAGGCCTTTGATGACAAAGGCAACCTGACGGATGAGAAAACCCGCGCCGCGTTGCGCGACTATCTCGCCGGATTTGTTGCAAGCCTCGGCTAAGCTAAACGCCGCAGATTAGCGGAGCTGCGGGGTCTCCCCCGGTTTGGTGGTGAACACATCCGCCCAATCGGGGTTGCGCATGTAACGCGCGCGCACATAGGGGCAAAGCGGGATGATCCGCACCCCGTCCGCGCGCGCCTGCGCCACCAAATGATCCACCAAGGCCGCTGCCGCTCCGGTGCCCCGCAGGGCGTCTGGCGCTCCGGTGTGATCCGCACTCATCAGATCCGGCCCGCGCAGGGTGAAGGTCAGTTCCGCCTCCGCGTCGATCCCCGCGACACGGGCGATATAGCGCCCGTGCCTTGCATCCCGCATCTCTTTGACGATTGAAACCTCAGTCATTTCCCACTCCTTTGATCCAGTCCTGCGCCGCGCGCAGATCGTCGTCGCCCCAAGTATGCCCTGCCTGCACCACCTGCCCCTTGACCTGCGCACCACGTGCAGCCATCCACTCCGCGAGCACCCCCGCCTGGTCCGCATCAGGGTCTTGCGCCCCTGCAAGCGTCAGCAGCGTGAGATTTGACAGATCCACCTGCGGCAGATCCTCCAGCACCAAGCGCGGCCGAAGCAGCACCGCCTGCCCAATCTCATTGGGATAAAGCGCCATCACAGCCGCCGCGAAATTCGCACCGTTGGAATAGCCAAGCACTGTCAGCCGGTCGCGCGCCAGCCCGTAGCTTTTCACCGCACCGTCCAGAAACGCGGTAAATGCCTCCGCCTCACTGCGGATATCGGCCTGATCGAACACACCCGCCCCCAGACGCCGGAACCAGCGCGCCGTGCCTTCCTCGGTGGAGCGCCCGCGCACCCCGAGCAGCGTCGCACGCGGGTTTATCCGATGTGCAAACCCAAACAGATCCGCCTCCGCCCCACCCGATCCATGCAACGTGACGATCACCGATCCATCGGGGTCTTTGGGGTGATAGAACCGATGCACGAAGGGCAAATCCCGCAGCGGCAGACGCGGCGCGCCCGGCCGCGCGAATTGTGGCATCATCACCCGCAAGTCTTCTGCCCGATCTGCATCCTGCGGCGGCACAAAGAGGGTCTCGCCCAGATGCGCGAGATCCTCATCCACCGCAAACCCCGGCGCGTCGGTGGCATATTCAAACAGCAGCCCCGCCGCGTCGCGCGCATAGAGCGAGCGGAAGTATTTGCGATCATGCACGGTTGTAGCACCTTGCTGGCGCAACGCGCTGTGCATCGCGTTCAGGGCATGCATATCGGGGGCGCGAAACGCCAGATGATCGAAGATCCCCGTGCCTGGAATGCCCGCGAAGAACCCCGCCGCATCGCGGATATCGACGGCATCCGAGCCTGACAGCATCCGCCGAACGGCGCCCTCACGCGCGGTCTCCGCGTAGCCGAAACGGGCGACGAACTGCGCGGTGGCCTCGGCATCCTCGGAGAACAACGTAACCCCGCGCAGCCGTGTCGGGGCGAGTGGATCTTGCAGCGGCGCGGGGCTCGGCAGATCAACGCCCACCAAAACCACGCTGATCCCATCAGGATCTTTGAGCCGCAGCGTGGTCTCGCCGAAGGCGCGCAAAGGCCCCTCATGCGGCACGCCAGCGGCCAGTGCGCGGCTCAACCAGTCACCGATACTGTGCGGCGGCACGGCGAGCGCGATCTCACCGATCTGCCCATGTCCCACGCGCCCCGCCGCCCCATCTTCCCAGACAAGGAAGGTGATCAGTGACCCCGGAGAGCCCGCCGCATCGCCGTAAAACAGATGCAACTGCTCCCCGTCCTCAAAGCCGCCCGTCTGCTTGACCAGCCGCAGCCCGAGAAAGCCCGCGTAGAAATCGACATTCGCCTGAACGCGCCGCGTGACGGCGGTGACGTGATGAATACCCTCAGACATGGTTCGTCCCTCCTGCGCCGACCCGCACGGGGCTTCGGCTCTGTGCTACTGTGTCTCCGCGCCCGCAAACAGGTCGTTGAGCGCGGCGATCTCGCCTTGTTGCAGCTCATGGCCGCCTTGGTGGATATGGGTCTGGACCTCCGCGCCTTGTGCCTTCGCCCAGTCGATCAGCGCGGCGCTCATTGGCCAAGGGCAAATCGGATCGCGCTGCCCAGCCGTGATCAAAATCTTGCGGCCTTTGAGCGCGGGTGTGGCCGCAGGCTGCCACGGGATCAACGGGTGCAATAGCCCGACGCGATCAAACAGGTCTGGGTGGGCCATCATGACCGAGGCGAGAATATTCGCCCCGTTGGAATAGCCAAACCCGTAGATCGGCGCATCGGGATGCTTTACCTTATGCGCAGCCACAAACCCCGCCATCGTCTGTGTCCGTGTCGCGAGATCGTCCATATCGTAGACGCCCTCGCCCGTGCGCCGGAAGAACCGCGCCGCGCCAAACTCGGAGACATCCCCGCGCGGTGAGATCACCCCCGCACCGGGTACCAGACGCTGTGCCAGTTCGAAAAACTGATGCTCGTCCCCGCCCGTTCCGTGGAAAGCGAAGACGAGCGGCGCCCCCGCCTCGGGGGGCGCCGCCAGTGCGATATAGGCTTGCTCAGACATGCTCTCTCTCCTCAATCGGTGATCGGCGGCAGATGCGCCTCGATCTTGTCGCGGAACGGTTGATAGCGCGAAGGCAGTTTCAGCGCCTCGCCCAGATGCGCGCGGTCTTCATCCCGATCAAAACCGGGCTCATTGGTGGCCACCTCGAACAGGATCCCGCCCGGTGTGCGGAAATAGATCGCCCAGAAGTAATCGCGGTCGATCACAGGTGTGACCTGATAGCCGGTATCGAGCAGCGCCTTGCGAACACGGTCCTGCGCGGCGCGATCCTCCACCGCGAAGGCGATATGATGCACCGATCCCGCGCCCTGCCCTGCGGTTTTCGCGTCGGGCGTAGCCTCGATATCAATCGTATCGGCCGCATTGCCGCCTTCAATCCGGTAGCGGGTAACATTGCCCTCGGACTCGTCCTTCTGGTAGCCCATGAAGCCGAGCAATTCACCCGTCGCCGCCTCGTCCTTCAGGCGGAATCGCGCGCCGTGGAAGCCCAAGATCCCCGCCTCTTCCGGCACATCCGTTCCTGTCCAAGGCGTCCGCCCGCGCAACTCGCTCTCCACGAGCGCAAAATTGTCGCCATCGGGCCCATCAAAGCCGAGCCGCGCCTCGCCAAGGAAGCTGCCCTCGGTCAGCCCCCTGACACCCTGAGCGGCCAGCCGATCCCGCCAGAACCCCAGCGCGCCTTTTGGCACCGCGAATTCCGTTACACCGACCTCGCCCGTGCCCCGACGCCCGCGCGGCATCTGGCCGAAGGGGAAATAGGTCATCACCGATCCGGGCGTACCCGCCTCATCGCCGTAATAGAGGTGATAGACCTCCGGCGCGTCGAAATTCACGGTTTTCTTGATCCGGCGCAGGCCGAGCGTGCGGGTGAAAAAGCGGTTATTGTCATTCGCATCCGCGGCCATTGAGGTGACGTGATGCAGGCCTTTGATATCTTTGATCATCTGAGGCTCCTCGCCTATCCGAGTTCTGTTGCCTCCTAGATAGCGCCGCCAATCGTTATAGAGAATAGAAACGTATCTTCATTTACTATTGCCGATAGTGTAACAATGTCCGGATGCAGGAACTCAAACCCATTCGCGTCTTTCTCGAAGTTGCGGCGCTGCGTAGTTTTGCGGGGGCCGCGCGCAGCCTGAGGATGACGCCTGCCTCGGTGACACGGATCGTCGCAGGGTTGGAGGCCGATCTGGGGCAACAGCTTTTGGTGCGCACCACGCGGCAGGTCTCGCTGACCAGTGCAGGGGCGCTGATCGCGGCGCGCTACCGCCCCGTGATCGAGGAATTCGACCGCGTGACGCAGGATATCAACCGCGCCACCCGCCCAGATCGCGGGCGGCTTGCACTCAACGCGCCGATGTCGCTGGGGCTGCGCCTGTTACCTGCGATGCTGGACAGCTTTCGCCTCGCCTATCCCAATATCGCGCTGGATGTGCAGATGACGGATGCGCTGGTGGATATCGTCGACGGTGCCTGTGATCTTGCGATCCGGATTTCCGGCGCGCCAACGGATAAATCAACGATCTGGCGCAAGCTTTGCGAAGTGCCGCGCGTGACCGTTGCCGCCCCCTCCCTGTTCAACCGGATCTCGCGGCCTCAAACCCCCGAGGATCTCGATCCTGCCTATTGCCTCTCCTATAGCGCACGGCGCGCGCCGGAACTCTGGACCTATCGCAAAGGGCCGATGAAGCGGGTGATCCATGCGGGCACCGAGATCGTCTCCAACAATGGCGAGTTTCTCTATCACCTTGCGGCAGCGGGCAATGGCATCGTCACCTTGCCGAGCTTTCTGGTGCAAGACGGGATCGCGCGGGGGGAGGTGGTGCCGATCCTGACGGATTGGGAGATCCCTCCGCTTTATCTGATGCTCTACTACCCGCCCTATGACGTGCTTCCGCCCTTGGTCGCGACCTTCACCGAGTTTTTCGAAACCTATATCCGCGATGTGCAGGGGTTCGATTTCGGCGCGCTTGCGCGGTGACGAACAGGCCCCCGCGCCGTGGCGCTCAATCAATGCGCGAAACTTTCTTGCCTGCTTCGCGCATTGCCTGTCTACTTTCTCCAGCGGGGCCTTAGGGAAGGTGCCGTGATGGCCTGTCGGGCCAATGAGGGAGAGGACGTTATGAAACATAGATTTACCGCTTTGGCCGCCGGATTGAGCACCGGATTGGCGCTTTTGAGTGCAGGGCCGGGTGTCGCCCAAGAAGCCGCAATTTATTCCTCAATGGATCGCCATCACCCCGTCTGGGCGCGCGAGGGGATGGTCGCCGCGCAAGAGGCGCTGGCCGCGAATGTCGGCTTGGAGATCTTGAAAAAGGGCGGCAATGCTGTCGATGCCGGCGCCGCTGTGGCCTTCGCGCTGGCCGTCACCCTGCCCCGCGCAGGCAATCTGGGCGGCGGCGGGTTCATGATGATCCATGATGCCAAAACCGGTGAGACCAAAGCGCTCGATTACCGCGAAATGGCCCCGCTCGGCGCGAGCCGCGATATGTATCTCGACGCGCAGGGCGAGGCGGATTCCGATCTCTCGCGCTATCACGGCCTTGCGGTCGGCGTTCCCGGAACGGTTGCGGGGATGGAGATGGCGCTTGCCCAACATGGCACCATGAGCCTTGCAGATGTGTTGCAGCCTGCGATTGAACTGGCCGAGAACGGCTTTGTCGTCTCCGCCGATCTCGCCGACAGTTTGAAAGGGTTGGAAAAGCGCCTCAAGAAATGGCCCGCCTCCGCCGCGATTTTCTATAAGCCCGATGGCAGCTTCTATGAACCGGGCGATATCCTCGTGCAAAAAGACCTCGCCGCGACCCTCAAACGGATTGCAGCGGAAGGGTCGGACGGGTTCTATAAAGGCGAAACCGCTGAGAAGATCGCCGCTGCCGTGCAAGCAGGTGGCGGGGTGATGACCGCGCAGGATTTAGCGGATTACACCGCCGTGATGCGCGAGCCGGTGACCGGAACCTATCGCGGCTATGAGATCGTCTCAATGCCGCCGCCCAGCTCCGGCGGCACGCATATCATCCAGATCCTGAACATTCTGGAAGGCTATCCGATCGGTTTCTTGGGCCATAATTCCTCCGAGACGATCCACCTGATGGCCGAGGCGATGAAATACGCCTATGCCGACCGCTCGGAATATCTGGGCGATCCCGATTTCAACGATGTGCCAGTGGCCGAGCTGACCTCCAAAGCCTATGCGGCAGACCTGCGTGAGAAGATTAGCCTCAATCAGGCGCGCCCCTCGGCGGAGATCAAACCGAGTGATCTCGCGCCCTATGAGAGCGATCAGACCACGCATTTCTCGATTGTCGATAAAGCGGGCAATGCGATCTCCAACACTTATACGATCAACTTCTCCTATGGATCGGGCATGGTGGCCGATGGCACAGGCGTGTTGATGAATAACGAGATGGACGATTTCTCCGCCAAACCGGGTGTGCCCAACGGCTATGGCCTGATCGGCGGCGAGGCGAATGCGGTCGCGCCCAAGAAGCGCCCGCTCTCCTCAATGAGCCCGACGATTGTCAAGAAAGACGGCAAGGTGTTCATGGTCGCGGGCAGCCCCGGCGGATCGCGGATCATCACCACCGTGTTGCAGGTGATCATGAATGTCATCGACCACGGTATGAATATCGCGGAGGCCAGCGAGGCGACTCGGATCCATCACCAATGGTTACCCGATGAGCTGCGCGTGGAAGACGGCCTGAGCCGCGATACGGTCGCAGCACTTGAGGCCAAGGGCCATCACATCAGCCTGCAATCGGTGATGGGATCGACGCAATCGATCATGATTGATCCCGAAAGCCATCTGTTGCTCGGGGCTTCCGATCCGCGCGTGACGGGGGCGGCGGCGGTTGGCTACTGAGCGGGCGCACCCTTAAAAAGTGTCGGCCCGCAGGTTTTGCGGGCCGATACATGCTGGTGTGGTGTTTTTAGAGGAAGAGTTCGGCGACGAAAGCCGAACCGACGTAGGTGCCGGTCATCACCAGAACCGCGACGATGAAGATCTTCCAGCCCGAGGTCTTGGCAATCTCGATCTCGCGGCGCGCAATCGCGATACCCGCATAGGCAAGGCAAGGTGTTGCCAGCGTGAGGAAGTTCACATGGCTCACCTTCTCAACGACCCACGCACTGCCCGGTGTCCAAGGCAAGGTCGCCAAGATCCCGACAAGCGAGATCCACGCAACGGACGGCAGGCCACCCGGAACGGCTTTCGTCAGCACCAGGCCGATCATGCACAACACATAGAGCACGATCAGTCCGACAAGCCCCTGCGGCAGGGTGTTGTCGGTGGCCACAGTATTGCCGAACAGCACGACAACACAAACGACGACCAAAACCATCGCATGGCTGGCCAGATCAATCTTGCGGGCGGGGGTCGGGTCTTGGATGAAGCTATCGCTCATGATTATTCTCCCAGCTTCGCTGCGGGGGTTTTGCGGCCCAGCAGATCATAGAGTTTTTCGGTGATCGGCAGCGCCACGAAGATGCACAGATACATGCCCGTTGCGTAGGTCAGCACGTTGGATGCGCCAGCCAAGGCGAGGATCTGTTCTTCCATCGCGGGCACCGCATGGACCAGCGCGCCCGTACAAGCCGCCATCATCGAGCCGGAGCCAATGCCGCAGGCCATCGCCAGCGCTTCAATCGAGAATGCGCCGGAGGTCGCCAGCAAAGACGCGAGGATCGCGAAGATGAATGTGCCGAACAGCGTGCCGATGACATAGACGCCCATCACGCCCGCGCCCTCGTCGCTCTTCAGCCCGTATTTATCCGCGATGATCGCGATATTGGGCTCCCGCGCGACGGAGAAACAGGCGCCAATCGCCTCGCGCCCCATCCGCAACACCAGAACCGCAACCGGGAAGGCCAGAACGATGGTGCCGAGGTTGCCCAGCTCTTGCAGGATCAAGGCAGGGCCTGCCGCGACGATTTTATCCATCGACGGCCCGATAATGGTGCCGAATTTCGCGATAAACGGCATGATGGCGATGATAATCAACGGGCTCGCGGCTTCGACGTCCCGATCCTTCAGCCAGATCCCCGCGCGTTTCACCACATTCGGATTGATCAGCAGCCCCAGCACAAACGCATAGAGCAGCGGCAAAAGCAGGATCGAGCCGATCCCGATCGGAACGACGATCACCCCGATCGCCTCACAGATAAGCGTAATCGCCAGCACACTCAGATGCAGACGCCAATCAAGGACGAGGTCCTTCGCTGTCAACATTGCACTTCCCTCTCTGTTGTGGCGCAGCAGCGCCGATACGGCCCCTTACCCGAGGCCTTATAGATGGGCCAGAGGCGGTCGGCCTCTAAACCTTGGCAGGCGTTCAGAAAAACGCCTGCCTGTCGTTAGGTCATCCCTGCCCTCGCTCACCCCGGAGCGTAGCCGAAGGCAATCGCCGGGCTTTGCGCGGTCTCCACCCAGACCGATTTGGTTTGGGTATAAGCGGCCAAGGCTTCGCGCCCTGAGGAGCGGCCATAGCCCGAGCGGCCAAACCCGCCGAAGGGCGACATCACATGGATCGTTTTGTAGCTGTTGATCCAGAAGGTGCCCGCACGGACCTCTGCCGCCATGCGGTGTGCACGGCCCACATCTTGCGTCCAGACCGCGCCCGCCAAACCGTAGGGCGTGGCATTGGCCAGCTCGATCGCCTCGGCCTCATCGTCAAAGGCGATCACGCTGAGAACAGGGCCGAAGACCTCCTCATGCGCGATGGTCATCTCCGGCGTCACATGGTCCAGAACGGTCGGCGCGTAGAAGAACCCGCCGGAGGCTTCCAACGCGGCGGGCTTCGCCCCGCCTGTCGCGATCCGCGCGCCCTGCGCGACAGCCTGTTTCACCATCGTATCGACCTTGGTCCATTGCGCGAGGTTGTTCACAGGGCCGATCTGTGTCGCGGGATCCATCGGCAGGCCGACAGGGATCCGCGCGGAGGCCTGCGCCAGTTTCGCCACCACCTCCGCATGCACCGAGCGCTGCACCAAGAGCCGCGATCCGGCCACGCAGCTTTGGCCGCAGCCTGCGAAGATCGCCGCCTGCGCGCCGATGATCGCACGGTCGAGATCTGCATCCGCAAAGACGATATTGGCCGATTTCCCGCCCAGTTCCAGCACCGCAGGCATCGGCTTCAACGCTGCCCGCGCCGCGATCCGCGATCCCGCCTCGGCAGAGCCGACAAACACCGCCAGCGCGGTCAGCGGATGATCGATCATCGCTTGGCCAGAGCTTGGCCCCGCCCCCGCGATCACCGTGACCAAGCCCTTCGGGCAGCCCGCTTTTTCGCACAAAGCGCCAATCACCAGCGAGGAAAGCGGCGTCAACTCAGACGGCTTCAGCACAACCCCATTGCCCGCGCAAATCGCAGGGGCAACCTGCCAGCAGCATGTGAACAGCGGCGCATTCCACGGCGTGATCTGCGCGACAACGCCCAGAGGCTCGTGCCGCGTGTAATTCAGATGCGTGGTCGGCACGGGGATCACATCGCCGGTGATCTTGTCGCACCAGCCTGCGTAATATTCGAACATCTCCGCCATCCGCGCAGGCTCGCCGCCCGCATCACGGATCGGGCGCCCCGCCGAGAGCGCTTCGAGTTCCGACAAAGATGCCGCGTGGAGCCGGATCTGCCGCCCGATCTCGAACAGGATACGGCCCCGTTCGGCCGCAGTCTTGCGCCACCAGATTTTTTGCGCGGCAGTCGCCGCCTCCGCCGCCTGCGCCACAACATCCGCGCCCGCATCGCGGTATTGCGCGAAGGCCTTGCCAGATGCGGGATCGGTCAGATCCAGCGTCTCGCCTGCGCCCGTCACCATCTCGCCGCCGATATAGCTGCCGATATCAGGAGTCCCCAATAGCTCGGTGAGCAATTGCGCGACGCGGGTCGCAATCTCCGGTGTCGTCGCCAGATCAGTCATTCGTCACATCCTTCAAAGTCGAGCGGTCCGCCTGCGGATCGCCCATCAACATGAAATCATCGGCATCTTTCAGCCCCGATTGCGGCTCAGCCCAAAGCTCGGCCACGCGGGTAGAGAGCGGCATATCGCAGCCCGTCGCGGCGGCGAGTTCCAGCGCCAAGCGCACATCTTTACGCATCAGCCCCGTAGTGAAACCGCTGTTAAAGCTGCGCGGCAGCACCCAATTGGGGAAATGGATCTCGGAAATTGCGGAGCGCCCCGTTGCCGAATTGACAACGCGCAGCGCGTCCTCCGCGCTCACCCCTGCGGCCTGTGCCAGTTTCACGGCCTCCAGCGTGGTGATCATATGGCTCGCGACCAGCATGTTATTGACCAGTTTGGCCACATTGCCCGCGCCAGACGGCCCGACATGCAGGATCTTCGCGGCCATTGCCTCCAGCACCGGAAGGGCACGGTTGAAATCGGCCTCTGCCCCGCCGACCATGACCGCCAGAGTGCCAGCCGCAGCGCCAGATGGCCCGCCGCTCACAGGCGCATCAAGGAAGCCGTGGCCGGTTAGCGCCAGTGTTGCCGCCAAGGCGCGACTCACCTCCGCCTCCGAGGTCGAGGCATCGACAACCACTTTGGGCGCGAGACCATCCGCAAAATGCCCTGCAGCGATGGCCTGATCCAGCACGGCCTGCACGTGTTTCGCGGCAGGAAGCGACAACACGATCACCTCTGCTTGCCCAAACACCTCCGCCGCAGTCTCGCAAGGGGTCGCCCCCGCCGTCAACGCCTTGGTCATCGCCTCGGCGGAAAGGTCAAAGACCGATACCGTGAACCCAGCCCCCGCCAGAACCTGCGCCATCCCGAGCCCCATCGCCCCCAGACCAATCACCCCGACGCTTTTGCCCGCCAAGCCGCCTTCTCGTGTCTCTGACATTCAGCCCACCCTGTTTTTGTCGATCGCACGTCTTGTGCGCTTGCAAGAACTATCCGAGGGGATGGTGCGCACGAAAAGTAGGGTTTTTGCGCACATCGCGTTGCTGTGGCGGCAACACGGTTAGGGCATGAAGGGGGGCATCGGCCGCATTAGGCCCCAAAGGCCACCATCCGGTCGGAAAGGAAACTCGCTACCAATTCCGCAGACTTCGGCAAACGCCTGCGGGCGCGCACCATCAAATGCGCCGAGACCTGCTGCAAGGAGGGCTCATCCAGATCCACAATCGCCAATTCCCCGCGCGCGGCCTGAATATAGGCCGAAAACCGCGGCAGGAAGGTGACACCCATTCCGGCGCAGACATAGCGCAGCGCCAGCGTGATCGAGGTGGTTTCCACCTGCGGGTTCAGCGCCAAACCCTGATCACTCGCCGCGCGCCCGACAAGGGTGCGGATCGCGTGGCGCGCATCCACCAAAGCAATAGGCGCGCGCAGCACCTCGGCCAGACCGACAGAGCGCCGCCCCGCCAAGGGCGATCCCGAGGGAACAATCGCACAAAGCGGTTGCAGCGCGACCGCCAACGAGCGCGTCGCCTCGGTGACAATCGGGTTATAGGCAATCCCGATATCGGCCTCGCCTTGCACCACGCGGCGCTGCAATTCCTCCGTTCCGGCCTGATCAATGCTGAACCGAAGCTGCGGTTGCAACGCCGCCAACGGCGCCAGGCCGTTTTGCAGCAGATCCGCGGTGAACCCCTCGCCCACCGCGATCCGCACGGTTTGGGATTTGCCATCGCGGAACTGGCCGATCTGATCGAGCAGGAAGGTCTGCTCGTCCTGCATATGCAGCGCATGTTCGCGCAACAGCTCGCCCGCATCCGTCAGCCGCACGCCCTGCGAACTGCGCTCCAACAAGGTGACCGAAAGCCGCGCCTCCGCCTCCGTGATTTTGCGGCTGATCGCAGAGGGCACCACATGCAGGCGTTCGGCGGCCTGCCGGATCGACCCCGCCTGCGCGACGGCCAGAAACTCGCGCAGGAATTTGGAGTCGAGCGCGTCCATCAGCCCGCGATCCGCGCGGCCAGCCGCACCCAGAATTCCGCGCCTTGCGGCAAGATGGCATCGTTGAAATCGAATTTGGCGGAATGCAGGCCCGGATTCTCGCCCGCGCGGCCCGCCCCGAGCCAGAGATACGCCCCTTCGGCCTTTTGCAGCATGAAAGCGAAATCCTCAGAGGCCATGCTGGGCGCGGCGGTGGTGCAATCCAAGCCCATCTCCGCCCCGATCTCCCGCGCGATGGCGGCTGGGGCGGCCGCGTTGATCGTGGCGGGATAGCGGCGCTGGTAATCGACGTGCGCCGTGCAGCCGTGCGCCAGTGCGACACCCTGCGTCACCGCATTCAGCCGCGCCTCCAGCAGATCCCCCGCTGCGGGCGCAAACCAGCGCGCGGTGCCACGGATCACGGCGCGATCTGGGCAGACATTCCACGCAGAGCCCGTGTGAATCTGGGTCACAGAGATCACGCCCGGCTCTAGCGGAGACAGGCTCCGCGCGGGGATCTCCTGTAGCGCGGCCGCCATACGCGCCGCCGCCGCAACGACCCCGTCGCTTTGCTCGGGCATGGCCGCATGACCCCCGCGCCCCTCAACGATCACTTCAAACACCGCAAAGGCCGCCATCATCTCGGCATCATTCGCAACCATCCGACCCGGTGCCAAACCCGGCCAGTTGTGGATCCCGTAAACGCTGTCACAGGGGAATCGCTCGAACAGCCCCTCCTCGACCATCACCCGCGCGCCGCCGTCATTTTCCTCGGCGGGTTGGAAGATCAGCCGCACCGATCCCTGCCCCACACCTTGCTGCGCGATCCGCTTTGCCGCAAGCAGCAGCATCGCGGTATGCCCGTCATGGCCGCAGGCGTGCATCTTGCCAGAAGTGGCCGAAGCATAGGGCAACCCCGTCGCCTCTTCGATCGGCAGGGCGTCAATATCCGAACGCATCCCGACGCGCGGGCCCGAGCCATCCCCCAGCGTGGCCACAATCCCTGTGGTCGCCAGCCCGCGTGTCACATTCCAACCCCAGCCCGTGAGCAGCCCGGCGATAATTTCCGAGGTCCGGTGCTCTTCAAACCCCAACTCGGGATGGCGGTGAAAATCGTGGCGCCAGGCTACGGCCTGCGAGATGGTATCGTGATCAAACATTGGGTGCCTTATCCTCCGGCTGTTGGGTGAAACTCAGCAAAATCCCGCCAAGCCGTTCGATTTCTGTCAAAATAAGCGCGTCGCCTGCCCGTTGATACGCAAACCCGCCTTGGGTGACATAGGGGGTGACGCACGAAAGATCCCGCGTTTTCAGATCGAGGGAGATCACCGAGGGCGCGCCGTCGCGCGCGAGCCCTTCAGGCAGCGGCCCGAACAAAGCGCCCGCATGGGCGCGATCGGTCACGCGCCATTGGCCATTTCCGGTCTCGACGCTAAAGCCCCACGCGGTCTCAATCGCGCCCGCGCCGTGGATCGTCTCCAGCCATCCCCGCACCGCGGGTTGATCGCGCCTCTCGGCCAAAATCGTGGCGGAGGCTAAGCCCGTCGCGCCATTGGGGTGATCCATCCACTCGGGAAACTCGATCAGATCGCGGCGGTGTTGCTGGCAGGTGAACACCGAGAGGCGCTCCAACCCGGCCCGCGTGAAGATCTGCAAGGTCGTCGCCGTGCGGTCCGGCCTGCCGTCAGACGTGATCACATCGCGTCCAAACTCGATCCGCCCCGCGCAAACCCCACCGCGCGCGGTAATCTTTGCGAGATCCGCCGCGCTATCGGAACTGTTGAGCGCGGTTAGCGGGACACCCTGCCGCTGTGCCAGATAGTGCTGCACATGGCGGCCAAAACGGAATGCCCCCGCAGGATAGCCATCCAGCAGGCGCGCATCCCCGATTCCGACCAGTTCCAGCAATTGATTGCGGAAGATCACAAGCGCGGTGGAGGTGCCCCACGGATGCATCCCCGCAGGGCGCATTTTGAACCCGAGCGAGAGATAGGTCTGGCGCATTGCGGGCAGGTCGGTCACGCAGACCAGCGGATGATCCAGCCCGAGGCTCATGCGCCCTCCTCCCCAATATCCTGCTTGATCTGAGCCAAAGAGGCAAAGCCTGCAAAGCTGCCCTCGCGGCGCGGGCGTTCCTCCGCGCGCGGCCCCGCGATGATTGCGCCCGCAGCGACGGGCCGCAGCACTAAGGCCCCCGCCGCGATCACCGCCCCCGCGCCGATCTCGATCCCGCCGAGCAGTGTCGCCCCCGCCCCTATCGTCACCCCGCGCCGCACAATTGGATGTCGGTTCGGGCCAAGCGCCGCCAAGGTGGAGCCCAGCGTGACCCCGTGCCAGAGGCACACGTCATCCTCAATCACCGCCGTCTGCCCGATGACCACGCCCAAGCCGTGATCGAGCCACACCCCGCGCCCGATCTGCGATTGGGGCCAGATCTCGCCGCCTAAGGCGCGGGTGAACTGACCCTTGAGCGCGAGCGCCAAGGCCTCGCGGCCCGCGAGCCAAAGCGCCCGCGTCACGCGGTAAGACAGCAAAAGGTGGAAGCCGTTCGAGAAATGCAATGTTGTGGCCATGCCGCCCGGATCGCGGTCGCGCGTGGCGCTGGCCAGAAGATCACCCAGCGCCATCTCAAGCGCCTGCGGATCCTGCACGAAAACCTCTTGCGCCAAGGCCCGCAGCCTGTCGCGCGCGCCCCCCTCGGCAAGACATGCAGCCAGAACGGCGGCCAAAAGTTCCTCATCGCAGGCAATTTGCGCGGGGTCATAGCCAAAGAACACCGCAAGATCGGGTTCCCCCGCAAACATGCGGCGCACGTCCTGCAATAGCTCTGAAACACTCATCATCACCCCTTCGCGCGATGTATCTCCTCAGGCTTGTCCGAGAGATGCGTTCATTTCAAGTGACAAATTGTGCGCGCTGCGTTGCCCACGAGAGAACACGGCCCTGCGCCGCACGCGTCCTCTTTGCGGGTCTGCCCCGCAGCGCCCCAAGTTCAAAGCGATATGCCAACGGCAACGGGTGCGGCGTGCTGGGACGGAAATTTCCCACAGTTCGCTTGACTGCGCGGGCGATGTGCGGTCTCTGGCCTCGGTATTGTGGACCACCGGAGGCCGTCATGCGCAGCACCTATGACCGTATTCGCCAAGCGCTCAGTTTCGAGGTGATCGGGCTTGTCTTGGTGACACCGCTCTTCGCCTTCCTCTTCAACCATTCCCTGAGTGACATCGGCGTTGTGGCCTTTATTGGCGCAACGGCAGCAACGATCTGGAATTACCTGTTCAACCTTGGCTTCGATAAAGCACTGCTGCGCTGGCGTGGCGATGTCCGAAAAACCCTCCCGCTGCGGATTTTGCACGCGGTGCTGTTTGAGGGAACTTTGCTGGTGCTTTTGCTGCCCTTGTTTGCATGGTATTTGGGGGTGTCTTTGCTCACCGCTCTGATGATGGATCTGGCCTTCGCGCTGTTCTACATGATCTATGCGTTCGTCTTCACATGGGGCTATGACAGCCTGTTTCCCGTCCCCAATCCGACGCAGAGTGACACCGCGCGCGCCCCGCAAAAGTGATCCGCGTGGTGATCAGGCGGAGCAATTCCGCCGATCTCGCAACGCCTCTCTGGTCGCCCCTAAAATACGCCCTACCTGAAAAGCGTGCCGTTTCACCGGCATGCCATTTCCGCGCATCCATTCGCACCGCGTGCCGCGCGAGGCAGCAACGGATATTTGAAAGAAACGCCTTGATATGACCCAGTTCCGCGCGCCGCACGAAGCTGCCTATTCAGCCCCAATACGGAGCATCGCATGACACAGATCTTCAGCGAACAAACTCAGATGTTCGTCCTTTTCGCGGTGATTTTCGGGCTGCTGGTCTGGGGTAAAATTCGATATGACCTCGTGGCGTTCGGCGCGCTGATCCTCGCCGCCGCCTTGGGGCTCGTGCCAGCGGAAGACGTCTTTACCGGTTTCGGCCATTCTGCGGTCGCCATCATCGCGCTGGTGTTGATTGTCAGTCGCGGACTGTCCTCCTCCGGCGCGGTGGAGCTTGTCGCGGCGCGGATCCTCAAGAATGATCGCCCCCTGCCGCTGCATATCGCGATCATTGCGAGTGTCGGCGCCGTACTCTCAGCCGTGATCAACAATGTCGCCGCCCTCGCCCTGTTGATGCCGCTTGATCTGGAGGCGGCCAACAAGGCCAAGCGCGTGGCGGGGAAAAGCCTGATGCCGCTGTCCTTCGCGACGATCCTCGGCGGGATGGTCACGCTGATCGGCACCCCGCCCAATATCGTGATCTCCGAATACCGTCAGGATATCATGGGCGCGCCGTTCTCGATGTTCGATTTCACCCCAGTTGGCCTCGCGGTTGCGGTAGCGGGCATCGCTTTCGTGTCGCTGTTCGGCTGGCGTTTGCTGCCGGATCGTGAGGGCAGCGCGCAGGAGGGGCAAGAGATCCGTCAGGGCCGCTATGTGGCGGAGTTGAAAGTCGGCGAGATGAAAAAAGCCGAAGCAAAGGAAGGCGAGGAGGAGCAGGAGGAAGAGGAAACCCGCGTCGGCGAGCTTTATCCTGTCGCCGATGAGGCCGATGTGAACATCCTCGGCCTGATCCGAAACGGCAAGCGCCGCCCCGGGTTTGCGAGCCGCGAGGTGCTGCGGACGGGCGATTTTCTAGTGGTTGAAGGCGAGCCGAAAGCGATTGAGGCCTTCATGGGCAAAACATCGCTGGAATTCGCCGGATCGGAGAAACACGAGGGCGGGGTGATGGCCAAAGGGCTGACATTGCAAGAGGCCATCGTCCCCGACAACTCCCGTATTGCGGGGCGCACCGAGCGCAGCCTTGGCCTGTTGCACCGCCATTCAGTGACGCTGCTGGGCGTCGCGCGCGAGGGGAAAAGATTCCGCGACCGCGTCAGGTTATTACCGATCCGCGCGGGGGATGTGCTCTTGCTGCTCGGCACGCCGGAGCGCGTTGCCAGTGTGGTCGATTGGCTCGGGGTGCTGCCAATCGAGGGCCGCCGCACGGAGGTGATCCAACGGGGCAAGGCGGGGCTCTCAATCGGGGTGTTCCTCGCGGCTGTGGGCTTGGCCGTGGCTGGGGTGATGCCGCTCTCCGTGGCGCTTGGCGCGGCCGTCATCGCCTTTGTCGGCCTCGGGCTGGTTAGCGGGCGCGAAGTCTATAACTCAATTGAATGGAAGGTCATCGTACTGCTGGCCTGCCTGATTCCGCTGGCGGAAGCGTTCGAGCGCACAGGCGGCGCAGATTTCATCGCCAGCCAGATCCTCACCCTTACCCAAGGCGCGGCCCCATGGGTCACCCTCGCCGTGCTGATGGCGGTCACGATGACGATGTCGGATTTCCTCAACAATGTGGCCACAACGCTGATTGCGGCGCCAATCTCTCTGTCGATTGCAAAAGCGCTGGACGCCAACCCCGATACCTTCCTGATGGCCGTCGCGGTGGCGGCGTCTTGCGCCTTCCTCACGCCCATCGGGCATAAGAATAACACGATCATTCTTGGGCCGGGGGGCTATCGGTTCTCGGATTACTGGCGGATGGGCTTGCCGCTGGAACTTCTGGTGATCGCGGTCTCGGTGCCCGCCCTTTTGCTGTTCTGGCCGCTCTGATCGGCACAACAGATGCCCGCGCATTGAAAACCGGCGGCCTATCGGCCGCCGGTTCGCATTTTGGAGCAGATCGGGCTTACTTCGCTTGAAGCAGTTCTGGCACCGAAAGCAGGATAAACTCATTATGCGCCGCCGCCCCAATCTCTCGCCCACCGGAGAACGGGAGGTTGTTGTCATTGGCGACCATGATATGGGTCTCATCCACGCGGGCCACATCCTCAATCGTGAAGAACGGGAAGGTGAAGGCCCCCTCGGCAGGTTTCATCCCCGCCAGCGCCTTGCCATCCGGATCTTGAATATTCATCAGGTCGATATGGCCAATGCGGCGCATATAGCCATCGGCGTCGATCTCCGCCGTGTCGACCAGAACGATGTTCTTGACCTTCGCGGGCACCGGATAGCAGGTGCTCGTCTCGGTCGCGCCCTCCGCGCAGGCTTTGGACAGATCGCCCTCGCCATTGTCGCGCTCAATCACCAGCGCGCGGGTGTTGTCGATGAAGTTGAAATCGCCAATCGCTTTCGCGCCCTCGGCCAGCTTGAACTTGTAGCTCTCGCCAGTCCAATCCTTGGCTTTGGTATCAAAGGTGATGACGCGCAGGAAATCGCCCTCGAGCTCGCCGCCCTCAACCAACAGCGGTTTCTCCAACATCGCCCAAAGCAGCCCGGTCTCCGGCTGCAGCGCCATCCCCTCGTAACCACCCGAGCGTTGCACGCGGAACTCTTTGCCCGCTTGTGCAGGCACCGTGACACCAGGGGTATCAGGGCCGTTGATCACCTCGCCGTCGAGCATCGTTGTGAACACATCCAAAACCCGACCATCCAGCGCCACACGCAGGATATAGGGGCCAAATTCCTCGCCGATCCAGATCTCGCCATCCAGATATTGGATGCTCTCGGGATCAAAATCGGCCCCCGTCAGATAGCGGCTCTCGGTGCTCTCATTGGCAATGCGGAACGGGACAGCGTGATCGGGATCGTGCAGGAAGATCGTCTCATTGCGCGCGACTTTGCCCGTCTCGAAGTCGGGCGCCATCCGGTGGAAGAACAGCATCGCATCGGGGCTGTTAACCTTGGAGCCAAAGCCGTTATCGGTCAGCACGAACCAGCTTCCATCCTCGGCGCGGTTCATCGCAAACCCCGACATCCCTTGAACCGGTTGACCAATGAAGGGCAGCGCAATGCCCGTGTCATGCGCGCCGTAATTTTTGCCGGTATTGCCCATCACGCTCATCGGTTGATCAATGCGGGTCTTTCCGGTGAATTTGCCCGAAACCCACAGATCACGCGGCGCGTCATTCGGCGGCGCGACCAGCGTGAGTGCCGGCAAATAGGCATGGCCCGCAAGCGTGGCGGGGAACATCTCTTCCGCGAAGGCGGGGGTGGTCAAAGCGGTGCAGGCCGCCAGCAGGGCGAGGGTGATACGCATCAAAATCTCCTTTGAGTGACCTCGCGGTGCTAGCGCGCGTCGGTGACACTTAAGCGTCGGAGATGTAATTGTTTTCTGACGCGCAAAAGACATTCCCAGAACCGCGCAAGCGGAGGTAGGAATGCATTGCACCGCCCTTCTAAGGCGCCGCGTTTTGGAATGCCCCCACTGAAGTGGTCCACCAACTGGGATAGTATTATCCCATTTTCAGGAGGACCAAGAGATGGCTGGAAAGCGAGACAAACCCGAAGAGATCGTGCTGAAGCTGCGGCAGGTTGAAGTGCTGCAAGGACG
>JBLXEV010000004.1:0-330754 GCA_048262715.1 Paracoccaceae bacterium | reverse complement strand
TGCTCAACCTGCGCCAATCGGCGTAAACACTAACCGGGCTCCGGTCGCGGCTGGATGAAAGTTCAGTGGCAGGTCAGAAACTCCTTACAGAATTGGCGCTTGCTGAGATCCTGAAAGATCTCGCCGTCTAAATAGCAGAGGCAAATCCTATGCCACGACAGCGCACCAAGCGGCATTTTGTCATGTGCGAGAGCGCTGAATCGGTCGATGGGCGCGCGCAGATCGTTCCGTAGGCTCTCTGTCCTTGAGGGTCCCTCACCGAACGCGAAAACAGCCGTATGCAAAATACCTCCTTCTTGCCCACCGCCCTCTCAAATGATTGATCGATCTTTCTCAGAAAGTCTTTCCGGCCAATCCTGTTAGCGTATCGATCTGCCCTTTAGCTCAAGGGCATACGTGCGCCGTCATGATCGTTGAACTTCGCGCCCGATGGCCCTCTACGGTCTCGAGCAGGTGGGTCAGTTCTTACCTGCTCACCGGACTGTGTACGAAATCGTCGATGGTCAAAAGATGGAGATCGGAGAGCCGCTTGGCTGTGTTGATAGGGTGGATGCCCCAAAAACGCCCGATCTTCAACAAAATGGAAAAACCATTGTCGTAAATGGAAGATCTATGCGGCGCTTTTCATAGGGGATTTGGTGGAGCCTAGGGGGATCGAACCCCTGACCTCCTGCATGCCATGCAGGCGCTCTCCCAGCTGAGCTAAGGCCCCGTCGCGATGGGGAAACCCCGTCTGCGTGAGGGCGATATAGGGTGCTGAGCTGAGGGGTGCAAGCGGATTTTTACGGGCGGTACGATTCTTTTGCGCGGAGACCGCGAGAGGAGATCGGAGGCTGGGCAGCCCTTCGCGATTGCGCGCCGGGCGTCAGCCTAGAGGCTCCGGGCTGCAAACATGCCAAAAGGCGCGCAGGAAGCCCCGCGCGCCTTTTGCAGTTCTAGGATCGCAAACGATTAGCTGTCGTCTTCGTTCGATGCCACATCGGCGATCTCGTCGAGCGACACATTGTCGTCGTCGTCATCGTCGAGCAGATCATCGTCGATCGCGTCATCGCTTGCGTCTGCATCGATGTCATCGTCATCGGTCAGATCATCCGCAACGACATCATCCGCAGTATTCGCAGACGCTTTTTCAGCCACCAGCGAGCGGCCACGGCTGCTCGTCAGGCTTTCAGCCGAGAAAGTGTTGCTACAGACCGGGCAGGTCATTGGGTCTTTAGTCAGGTCGTAAAACCGGCTCGCACAATGCGGGCAGAGGCGCTTGACGCCCCATTCCTCTTTGGGCATGGAAAACTCCTTGCATCGCTCTTATTCAGAGAGTTGACGCCGCTTGCCATACTGAGACGGGGGTGTCAAAGCCTTTTCGCCAATGGTTTGCCCGAGTTTCGACAATTTGCCCTCTCGCGCCGTAAAGGACACCTTGTGAGCCAGTTTTTCCTTCCCAACGCGCCGGAGGTGAGTGTTACGCTCAAACGCTCTGCGCAGGCCAAGCGATATTCCCTGCGGGTTTCGCGGGTGGATGGGCGGGTGACACTGACAATGCCGACCTATGCCTCCGAACGCGATGCGCTGGGGTTTGCCGCCTCCAAGGCCGAGTGGCTGCGCAAGATGTTGGAGGGGGCCGTGCAGGCGCGCAGGCCTGTCTTTGGCGATCTCCTGCCGTTTGAGGGGAAGGACCTTCGGATCACTCAAGCGCAGGTCAAAGGCCCGCAGATCGACGGGGACGCCTTGTTGATGCCCGCGGGCGAGGATCGGCTCGGGGTGCGTCTGGAGGCCTTCCTCAAATTCCATGCGCGGCTGCGCGTCACCCATGCCTCGGATCGCTACGCGCTGGCGCTCGGGCGGCCCTATACCAAAATCACCCTGCGAGACGCGCGCTCGCGCTGGGGGTCTTGCGCGCCGGATGGGGCGTTGATGTATAACTGGCGGCTGATCATGGCCCCCTTAGGCGTTCTTGACTATGTCTGCGCGCATGAGGTCGCGCATCTGGCGGAAATGAACCACTCGCCCGCTTTCTGGGCCGTCGTTGAGCGGCTCCGCCCGGGGCATACGCAGGAGCGGAATTGGCTCAAGCGGCACGGGACACAGTTGCAGGCGCTGCGGTTCCGTGATTGACCTGACAGGGCCCTATATGCGGTGATCAAATCATGACGCTTAAACCTCGCCCGCAAGATACCTCCTCCGCGCATGATCGGTTATACCGCTCGTTGCGTCAGCAGATCCTGCATGGCGAGCTGATGCCGGGGCAATCCTTGACGCTGCGCGGGCTAGGCAAAGCGTATGGGGTGTCGATGACGCCGGCACGCGAGGCGCTGCGTCGGTTGGTGGCGGAGGGCGCGCTGACGCTGTCCTCCTCGGGCCGTGTCGCCACGCCGGAACTCTCGAATGAGCGGTTGGAGGAACTCGCCGCGCTGCGGGCGCTGATCGAACCGGAACTGGCATCCCGCGCCCTGCCCCGCGCCCATCTCGCCCTAATTGACCGCCTGACCGTGATCAATGCGAGCATCGCCGAGGCCGTCGCCAAGCAGGACGCTGTCGCCTACATCCGCACCAATCTGGAATTCCACCGCGCGCTCTATCTGCGCGCACAGGCCCCCGCGATGCTGGCAGTTATTGAGACGGTTTGGCTCCAACTCGGGCCGACGATGAGGGCGCTTTATAATCGCGTTTCCCGCAATGATCCGCCGCGCCATCATCGGCTTATTCTGGCAGCGCTCCGGGCGGGCGATGATCCGGGGCTGCGGCTTGCGGTACGCACCGATGTGACACAGGGCTTGCGGCATCTCGCAGCGTAACGGGACGCGCCAAAACCAAGGCTTAGGGGCATTCGAGGCGCGCGACATGCCGCGTGGCACAAAAACACTGCGCACGCCCTAGCTTCAAGCTGAGGCTAACATCCGCGTGAGAGACACCAGCACATCCTGATCTTTGCGAAAATTAACGCATTGGAAAGGATACTTCGCTAGCCTTCTCCGAACGTCTTTCGCCTTTCAGTAACGATTTTACCCTCAAGAGTATCGCTCGCGAACTGGGCCAAAGGCGGGTTATCGCAATGTAAAACGCCTTTTAAACCTTCATAAACTGAGACAAACCGCGATGGAAAGCCTCCCTGCCCAACCCGCATTTAAGGGAAAATCTGTCGCCGCGCTGTTCTGCACGATCCTCGCCTTTTGCCTGCTGGGCTTCTCCTTCGAGCGCTTTATCTCTACCGAGCGCGCCGCAATCCAAATGCCGCGTGCCTTCCTGCAATTTGAGCGGGCCATTGGCTACGATGGGTTCATTCACAATTTCAAAAACTACATATTGAGACCTGACGAAGCCGCTTATCGTGCGCGTGCCATGGAGGATCTCGACAAGGCGACGGCCGCTTTGGAAACGATCCAAAGGCTGACAGGCACGTGGCAGTTGAATGCCAATTTGCAACCCATTGACGATGTTTTGGCCTCCTATCGCGCCATGCTCGACAAGACCGAGATCGCAAAGCAAAATGGCCTTTCCGTTCGGGAGGTCGATAAAGCCGTCAGGGTCTCTGATACAGATGCCGCCCGCGCGATCCGCCAAGTCGAAGCCGAAATTGACGCGTTTTTTCTAAAGCGGTCTCAGACTGTAAAGCTGGTTGTACTTTCGACCGCCGCCTTTGCTGCGCTCATTCTCACCGTGATATTCTATCGTGAGCACGAACGGCGGCGGCAGGCTGAGAGAACGAGCCGACGCCTCGCAGAGCAGGAGAGACAACTCCATCATGCAGAGCGTATTGCGGGTTTGGGTCGTTGGACGAGTGACGAACAGGGGCACCTGTCATGGTCCGAGACAACAATGCAGATCTACGGCGTCTCACCCGAAAGTTTCGATGGCACCGCTGCTTTTTTCTGGAACCTTGTGCCGCCAGAGGATCACGAGAAACTTCGGACTTCCGTTCAAAAAGCCTATCGCGAGAAACGCGCCTTTGTCTGTGTACATCGGGTGATCCGCCCCGATGGTGAAATCAGAACGCTCTGCCAATCTGGCGAACCCATTCTGAATGAAAGCGGGATCCAGATCGGTGCTGCGGGGACGGTTCAGGACGTTTCCGAAATGATCTCGCTGAAGGAAAAACTGCGCCAGTCGCAAAAGATGGAGGTCGTTGGCAATCTTGCTGGCGGGCTAGCACATGATTTCAACAACCTTTTGGCGGTCATACTGGGGAATCTAGAACTCGCACAGGAAACAGACGAGCCAAAGAAAATCCAGCCATATCTCGAGGCCGCGATCCGCGCGACGAAGCGCGGCGCAGGCCTCACGAAAAACATGCTGAGCTTTGCGCGCAGATCGACCTTGCAACCCGTGCGCACCGACATGAATTCGATCATCCAAGAAAGCACGGGCTGGTCGACTCGGCTGATCCCCGCGAATATCGAGATCAAAACCACGCTTGCGCCCGATCCGTGGCAAATCGAGGTGGATCAAAGCCTAGCGCAAAACGCGGTTATCAACCTGCTGATCAATGCACGCGATGCAATGCCTGACGGCGGTCGGTTGACGATTGAGACAACGAATACCCACATCGACGCAGATTATATTTTTGAACGTGACGAGGAGATCGAACCAGGCCCCTACGTGATTGTCTCCGTCACCGATACCGGCATTGGCATCCCCAAGGAACACGTTCGGCAGATCTTCGAGCCCTTCTTCACAACAAAGCCCCCGAATGCCGGCTCTGGGCTCGGTCTATCGATGGTCATCGGCTTCATGAAACAGTCGGGCGGCAGCGTGCGCGTTTACTCAGAGGTCGGCGTTGGGACGACCTTCCGGCTCTACTTCAAAGCGATGACAGCCCCTGACGTGACTCCGGATCCAAGGAGGATGCAGGGCCCCTCTGACGGCGCACAGGCTTCCGTTCGGGTTCTTCTTGTTGATGACAATCAGGATCTTTTGGAAGTTTACCGCGAGGCACTGGTCAGTCGCGGCTTCGAAATCGCGACCGCCAGGTCCGGCGACGAAGCCTTCGCGACATGGGCGGAAACGAAGGCGTTTGATGTGATTGTCACGGATCAAGTGATGCCGGGGAGTTTACAGGGGGTCCAACTCGCGCAGCGCATAAGGGAAGACTGCCCCGACATGCCCTTCATTTTCATGTCTGGATATGCCCACGACACCTGCAAAACCCATCAAACGAGGCGGATCGAGGACACAATATTGATGAAGCCGATCAATCGGCTCGATTTGGTGGAGGCTATTGTTCACGCGTCCCGAACCGATCTGCTGCAAGATCAACGGACCCCTTAGGGCAACTCCAAACAGCGCGCGCAAAGCAAGGCGTGACGAGGCACAGGGCGTAACCAAGCAATCGGGAGGAGATCAATGCGTTTGTATATTGCTGACGATAATACCGATTTTTCCAGCTTTCTGGCGGAAGTTGCCACCGCGGGTGGCTGGCAGGTTTCGCTGCATGAAAACGGGATGGATCTGCTGAACAGCCTGAAGCAAGAAAACGGGGCCGCGTTGGTCATCTGTGATATTCAGATGCCGGAGTTGGATGGAATGGACGTCGCCTATCATATGCCTGCCATCAAGCGATACCTAAGGATCCGGTTCATCACAGGCGGCCCGCATGCCGACGCTTTGGCTGCTCGGCTTATCGCCGACGCGAATGATCTCAATGTGGGGCGTTTTCTGACCAAACCGATCACGCTCTCCGCGTTTAAGGAGGTCTTAGCCGAGGAGGCAAAACTCTTGGCAGCCGCCGTTTAAAGCTGGTTTCCGCGCAGGATACCTTGAGGCTGAGCGCCATCCAGCGCAGCCTTCTTTCCGGTTGCAGATCTTCCCGCGAACAATTGGGGCGATGCCTATGCCTCATGCCGCTACTCCCCACATCTCTGATCGCGCAAAGCTTACATCTGGACCGCTAGCTATATGGGCCCGGCAGCCAGAACGCCCATCACTTACGCCGAACACGGGCGGACTGTCGCCATGCGCCATCATCTCGCCGTTTCTTTCACCGGCGGAACAGATTAAACGGGTCGCGAGGCAGATAAGAGGAGAGATCCATGCGCGGAACCGTGCTTTTCACACTGATGACGGCGGTGCTCGCAATCGCGGTAACCACAGGGCCAGCGGCGGCGGGGTGGCGTGGCCGCTACGAGGTCTACGGCGTTGAGAAAGATGACATGCTGAAAATGCGCGCCGGACCCGGCATCGGTTTCAACGTGATTTTGGGGCTCCCGAACGGCACGCTTCTACGCGTGGAAGATTGCGAACAGATCGGCAGTACCCGCTGGTGCAGCGTCTATCTCGAACGCGCGCGTGGCCTCAAAGGCTATGTCTCATGGGCCTATTTGCGCGAAAAATGAGCCAACCGCGCGCCTCGGATCCCTCAGGCAAAATCTCTTTTCGAGTCCTGTTCTCATCCCGTAGAGCCGTGCCTTACTGCGCGGTTTTTGGGTTGGACAATCCTGTAGATTGTCGAAAAAAGCGCACGCCCATAACGGGCTGCCCTCACAGGTGCTCAGCATAAATTTGGCACCCGCGCGAGCACGCCCGAACGCCGCTCCACCGAAAAAGTTCCAAATGATTTCAATGGTTGAACGGAAGTATTTCTAAGAAAAACTTGGAACATTCAGCTAAGGCCGACGTTGTCTCTTCGATCGTGATGAACACGAAATAACAAATGAGGACACCATGAAACGCTTTATGACAACGACTGCAATCATCCTCGCTATGGCAGGTGCTGCCAACGCTCAAACCGAGCAAACCACTGCAACTGAAACTGCTGCCGCAGCAGGCTTCACCGCTGTTGAAGTGCAACCGACCGACTTCTATGCGTCGGATCTGATCGGGATGCGCATCTACAATTCGGAAGCCGAAGTGGCGGCTGATGCGAAGATCGCCGATGGTGGCGAGGCCGAGTGGGACGACATCGGTGAAATCAACGACGTCGTCGTGACTCAGGATGGCCAAGTCAGTGCCGTGATCCTTGGCGTCGGCGGTTTCCTTGGCGCTGGTGAACGGGATGTTGCTGTGCCGATGAGTGCAATCCAAGTGGTGCATGAAGAAGGCGATAGCGGCGACCGTTTCCTCGTCGTGAACACCTCGAAAGAGGCGCTGGAAGCAATGCCGGTGTTCGAGCGTGAGCTCGATGGCAAGGCTGAAACCAAGGCAGATGCGGATATGAAAGCAGGCGCTGGTATGGGCGCTGCTGGGACCGAACCGGCTCCTGAGGCTGCCCCTGCAGGCGAAGCCGCTCCGGGTATGGGCATGGTCTCCGACCCCGCACCGGATCGCGCAATGCTGAACCGCCCTGCGGTCACGCGTGAGGGCTACACCGAAGTTGACATGGCGACCGCCACGCAACTGACCGTGGAAAACCTTGAAGGTGCGACCGTCTACGGTGCCAATGACGAAACTGTTGGCGACATCGACTCGCTGGTCGTCGGCGATGACGGCAAGATCCAGCAAGTTGTTGTGAATGTTGGCGGCTTCCTCGGGATGGGCGCGAAATCGGTGGCTGTCACCTTTGACGAGCTTCAGATCCTGACCAATGAAGCTGGTGACGAGTACCGCATCTATATCGACAGCACCAAAGAGGCGCTGAAAGCACAGCCGGAATACGAAGTTAAGTAAGTCCGACTAGACCCTTAGGATTAGGCCCATCCTGCGTGGATGGGCCTTTTTCTGTGCCCAACCGTCTCGTAGCGAGAGCAACGGTCTGACGCGTTAGCGCCCCTGCCACTGCGGCGCGCGGCGCTCCAAGAAGGCCTTTGCGCCTTCCTTTGCATCCTCACTGGCCAAAATCGCCCGCAAGCTGCGCGCGTTCTCTGGCCAGAGTTCAGCCAGTTGCGCGCGCTCGGCGGCACGGCTGAGGCGCAGGCTTTCGGTAACCGCCAAGGGCGCGTTGGCCGCGATCTCGCGCGCAAGTGCCAGCGCGGTCGCGACGCCCTCTCCCGCCGCCGCGCGCCGCGCGATCAAGCCCAGATCCCACGCCTCATCCGTCTCAAACATGCGCCCTGTCAGGATAATCTCGCGCGCCCGCGCTGGCGGGATCAACGAGGCGAGCCGGAGCGCGCCCCCCGCCCCTGCCACAAGCCCGCGGATCACTTCGGGGACGCCAAAGCGGCAGCCTGCTTCCGCGACAATCATATCGCAAGCCAGTGCCAGCTCGAACCCGCCCGCGAGTGCGGCGCCATGCACGGCGGCAATCAGCGGTTTGCGGCGCTGAGCCTCGGTCACGCCACCAAAGCCCCCCGGCCCGAACAGAACCGCATCGGCTTCGCCCGCTCCAAAAGCCGCGAGATCCATGCCCGCGCAAAACACGGGGCCAGCCCCGCACAGCACCGCCACCCGCAGATCGGTATCCGCCTCGAACCGCGCCACCGCCGCAGAGAGCGCTGCAGAGGTCGCCGCATCGAGCGCATTGCGCCGCGCGGGCCGATCAATCGTGATCAGCGCCACTGCGCCCTCTTGGATTTCGAACAGAACAGGGGTCTCGTTCATTGCGTGCTCTCCTCAATCAGGCGTTTGCGCAGCTCGCCACGGATGATCTTGCCTGTCGTCGTTACAGGCAGCGCTTCGACAACATAAATTGCACGCGGATATTCATAGGCGGCAAGGCGGGTGCGGACATGGGCGGCAATCTCGTCGCGCAGCTCCGCGCAGTCGGTATGGCCATCGCGCAGCATCAGGAAAGCGGCAACGATCTCACCGCGCAGCGGATCGGGCTGCCCCACCACCCCCGCCATCGCCACGGCGGGATGGGCAATCAGGCAATCCTCGATCTCGGCGGGGCCGACACGGTAGCCACCGGTCGAAATGATGTCATCGTCGCGGCCCTTGAACACCAAACGTCCATCCGGACGACGCAGCCCGCGATCGCCCGTCACCAGCCAGCGCCCCTCAGGGCCGATCAGGAATTTGGCTGCGCTGGCAACGGGTTGGTTCCAATAGCCAAGGAACATCACCGGATCGGGCGCAAGAATCGCAATCGCCCCCTCTTCCCCGTCCGGCAGGCGCTCCGCGCTCGTCTCATCAATCACATCCACACGGTGCCCCGGCACGGGCCAGCCCATCACGCCGTTTTCGGGCGCGTCCAGCGCCGCGCAGCAGGAGATCACCATATTGCATTCGGTCTGGCCGTAAAATTCGTTGATCGTGACGCCCAGCGCCTTGCGCCCCCAATCCAGAAGCTGCGCGCCCAGCGGCTCACCGCCCGACGCAACCGAGCGCATCTCCAGCGCCCAATCCGCGCTCAAAGGATCGGCCTTCATCATCTTCAGCGCGGTCGGCGGCAAAAACGCATTGCGCACCTTGAAACGCCGGATCAGATCCGCCGCCGCTTTGGCCGAGAACTTGCGGAAGCGGCAGGCCACCACCGGAACGCCGTGATGCAGCGCGGGCAAAAGCACATCCAAAAGCCCGCCGATCCATGCCCAGTCTGCGGGGGTCCAGATGCAATCCTGTGGTTGCGGCAGGAAATCATGGCTCATTTCCACACCGGGCAAATGCCCAAGCAGCACACGGTGCGCATGCAGCGCACCTTTGGGGTTTCCAGTCGTGCCGGAGGTGTAGATCAGCAGGGCGGGCGCATTGGCCAAGGCGCGCACGGCTGTGAAAGCGTCCGAGGCGGCGGCCAGCGCCGCGTCGAAATCCTGCGCGTCGCCAGCGGCGGCAGGGCCATCAACGGTGAAGATCACTTCCAGATCCGGCAATTGGTCCCGAATCCCCTCCACCAGCGACAGGCTGGCGTGATCCGTCACCAAGACCCGCGCGCCGCTGTCGCGCAGGCGATGCAGCAAGGCCTCGGGGCCGAAGAGCGTGAACAGCGGCAAGGAAATGCAGCCCGCTTTGAACGCCGCAACATGGGCGACGACGGTCTCGCGACGCTGCGGCAACAAAATCGCCACGCGGTCGCCCGCCTCCACCCCATCGCCGCCCAAACCCAAACCGCGCAGCACATTCGCGAAACGGTTCGACAAGCAGCGCAGCTCGGCGAAATTGGTTTCCCGCACCGCGCCATAGCCATCTTCCGCCACTTCGATCAGCGCCACCCGATCAGGGTCGGATTCGGCCCAACGGTCGCAAACATCCCAACCGATATTGAAATATTCGGGTATATCCCAATGAAATGCCGCCACGGTCGCGGCATAGCTCTCTTTGCGAGACAGCATGCGCTCTCCTCCTCATCGTCTTGAGGCACGCCCGCATCGGGCCGCCCTCCTCCGAGGGAAACTGATCGCATTCGCGTCGTGGTTGTCTATCGGGGAAAAAGTTGACGCTAGGGAAGCCTACGTTCCGATTTGGGCCTAGCTGATTAAAAATCGGTGGCGCTCGCGGCGGGCGATCTGTTGCAGATATTCAGAGACAACCCGCACCCGCGCGAGGTCTTCGGTGCTCTGATGGCTGAGGATCCAGACGGTGCGCGTCAGCACGTAATCCTCCACCAAAACGGGCACCAGATCGGGATCGTCCAGCGCCATAAATCGCGGCAAAATCGCCAACCCAGCCCCCGCCCGCACCGCCTCACGCTGCGCGATCATCGAGGTCGATGCGAAGCCGACAGGCGTGGTGATGCCCAGCTCCTCAAGGTAGCGCAGCTCATCAGAAAACAGCATCTCGGGGATGTATCCGACGAGCCGATGATGCCGCAAATCACGCAGTTTTTCAGGGCGGCCATAGCGGCGCAAATAGTCGGGCGACGCGAAGAAATGCAGGTGGTAATCCGTCATCCGCCGCGCCAGCAACCTGCCGCTTGTGGGCAAGGTTAAATCCAATGACATATGCACCTCTTGATGCGACATCTGGAACTGCCGTGAGCGGATCACCAAGGCCATATCGACATCAGGATTGTCGCGCTGGAACCGCGCCAGCAGCGGGGTCGCGACGAAGGTGCCCAAACCATCGGGCGCGCCAATCCGCACTGACCCCGCAAGACGCCCCGCCTCGCCGGAAATCTGCTCATGCACGCGGGTGCTGGAGCGCTCAACCTCCAACGCGATGGGCATCAAGCGATCCCCCGCCTGTGTCAGCGCATATCCGTCCTCATCGCGGATGAACAAAAGCGCCCCCACCGACTTCTCCAACGCCCGAATGCGCCGCGCGACCGTGGTCTGGTCGATCCCCAATGCGCGGCCCGCCGCTGTCATCCGCTTTAAGCGGGACAGAGCCAGAAAATACTTCAGATCGTTCCAGTCAAAATTGTCCTGCATTTTTGCAAGATACCTCTGCAGATTTGCCTATGTCAAACCAGCGCGTCACACCCTTTAATGAAAAGCGAGGGGAGATGGCTGGCGCGGTTCGCGTCGGTCGTCTGTGTATTTGGAGGATATCTAATGGTGCTGATCCGTCTGATCGACGGGTTGAACGAGATCGTGGGCCGTATCGTCGCCTTCGTTGCAGTCATTTTTGCGGGGATGATCATCTATGATGTCGCCCTGCGCTACGGCTTCAACTCACCGACGCTTTGGGCTTTCGATCTTACGAAACAACTCTATGGCTTCTACTTCGTTTTGCTGGGCGGCTATGCGCTGCGCCATCAATCGCATGTGCGGGTGGATCTCGTGACGGAAACCCTGCGCCCCGGTGTGCGGCGCGGCGTCGAGATCTTGGGCTATCTGATCTTCTTCTTCCCCTTCGCGTGGGTCTTCACAACGCGGAGCTGGGACTTCGCGATGCGCTCTCTCGCGCAGAACGAAACCACTTACGGCGCGATTCAGCTTCCGGTCTATCCGGTGAAAATCGCGATGGCGATCGCGGCGGGGCTCTTGCTGCTGCAAGGCATTTCCGAGGTGCTCAAGCTCGTACTCTACAAGCAGGAGGATCGTCATGTCGGGTGAAGTTATTGGTCTGATTATGGCGGGGCTCTTGCTGCTCGGGCTGTTTATGGGGCATCCGCTGGCCTTCGTTCTGGGCGGCACTGCCGTGCTGGGCGCGATCATCGCAGGCAAGCCGATGGTGCTGGGCATCGTGATCAACCGGATCTTCGGGGAAGTGCTGGATAACTATATCCTCATCGCGATCCCGCTATTCGTTCTGATGGCACGCTTCTTGTCGGATAGCGGCGTGACGGATCGAATGTTCGAGACGCTGCGCCTGTTGATGGGCCGCGTGACGGGCGGGCTCGGCCTTGCGGTCGTGTTCATCTCGATCCTGCTGGCCGCCACCACGGGGATCATCGGCGCGTCGATCACGGTGATGGGCGTGATGGCCCTCAAGCCGATGCTGCAATACGGCTATTCCAAACAGCTCTCGACGGGTCTGATTGCGGCCTCCGGCTGCCTCGGCATCCTGATTCCGCCCTCGATCATGCTGATCCTGATGTCGTCGAACTCCTCGCTCTCAGTGGGCGAACTCTTTGCGGGGTCGATGGTTCCGGGCGTTGTCCTGGGCCTGCTCTATGCGGCCTATGTCGCTTTGATCGCCCTGTTCCGCCCCGATCTGGCCCCGCCTGTGGCGATGGAAGAACGGGTTCCGGTGTCGAAACTCTTGCCGATGCTGCTGCTGGAGGCCTTGCCGCCACTGGTCTTGATCTTCGGGATTCTCGGCACGATGCTCGCGGGGATTGCAACCGCCACCGAAGCCTCGGCGATTGGGGCCTTCCTCGCGCTCATGATCGTCATCGCGCGCGGGCGGTTTGAATGGGCGACCTTCGCCTCCGCCCTGTGGGAAACCGGACGGACCTCGGCGATGATCCTGTTCATCGTTGTGGGTGCCACCGCCTTTACCGGCGTGTTCAACATCACAGGCGGCCTGCATGCCGCACAAAGCCTGATGCGCGGCCTCGATATGGAGCCGTGGATGCTGATCACGATGATGATGCTGGTGATCTTCATCATGGGGATGTTCCTTGACTGGACGGGCATCGTGCTTCTGTCCTTCCCGATCTTCCTGCCGGTTGTGCGGGAAATGGGGATTAGCGAGCTGTGGTTCGTTGTGCTGACGGCGGTGGTTTTGCAAACCTCGTTCCTGACGCCGCCCTTCGGCTATGCGCTGTTCTATTTGCGCGCACTGGCCCCGAAAGAGGTGAAAACCTCTGACATCATCATGGGCGTCATGCCGTTCATCGGGCTGATCGTTGCGATGGCTCTCGCCGTCGCCATGTTCCCGCAAATTGTCACATGGCTGCCTGAAACCCTTTATGGCACCAAATAATCCATGCTGTTTCTGAGGAGGAAAACATGACTATCAACACGTTGAAAACAAGCTTCCTGACACTAGCGCTGGTCGGCGCTGGCGTCACCGCACAGGCGGAAGAAAGCTGGCAGATGACGACCACTTGGCCTAACTCGCTTGAGTTGATCGAGATGGATAAGCATTTCGTCGAACTGGCCAACAAACTCACCGGCGGCGAACTCAAGATCGAGTTCTTCGAGGGCGGTAGCCTTGTGCCTGCGGGCGAAGTGTTCGGCGCGGTCGAGAGCGGCACGATCCAAGCAGGTGGCGACTGGCCGGGGTACTGGGCCGGGCGCGATGCGGCCTTCTCGCCCCTAGCCACCACCGCGAGCCTGTTCAACGCGGTCGATTACGTAAACTGGATCCAGCAATGGGGCGGCAAAGAGCTCTATAACGAGATCTATGGCAAATTCGGCATGGTCTACCTGCCCTATGCTGTCACCAACAACGAATCCGGCTTCCACTCGAAAGAGCCGATCCGCACGATCGCCGATCTGCAAGGCAAACGCCTACGCGTCTCCGGTCTGGAGCAAGGCCGTCTGCTCAATGAGCTGGGCGGTTCGCAAGTCACCATGGCGGGCGGCGAGATCTACCAATCGCTCGAGCGCGGCGTGATCGACGGGGCGGAATTCTCGACCCCGAACGTCGATTGGTCCGGTGGCTTCCAGCAGGTCACCGATTATTGGGCGACACCGGGCTGGCACCAGTCGGCGTCCGTCTTCGGCGTGATGATCAACAAGCAATCGTGGGACGCTCTGACACCAGAGACCCAAGAGAAACTTGAAATCGCAGCCGAGGCAAACCTGCTGTGGTCGCTGTCATTCACCGAACGCCGTGCGAATGATGCGTATAAGCAGTTCAAAGAGGTCAACGAGATCACCCGCATGGATGATGAAGCCCTTGCGCAGATTCAAACCATGGCGAATGGCGTGATCGAGCAGGTCGCTTGTGAAAACCCGAGCTCGGCCAAGGTCTATCTGAGCCAGCTTGAGTATCTGCAAGATTACTCGAACTGGCGCTCGGCCTCCGAGCCCTTCAACCTCGGCCGGAACCCGAACGGCCCGGATATCGAGAAAATCCGCGCCTGCGCTGCGAAGTAAGTGCCTTTAAAATGAACGAAACGGGGCCCATCGCGGCCCCGTTTTTTTGCGCATCCTTTGCGCTAAGCCTTGAGAGAGGCAAGATTTCTCCGGCGCGCAAATTCCCGCACTCTTGCCCCTTGTGAACCCGCAATTGGCAACCGATATGTGCTGACATGAATGACACCATCGCCCCACCGCAATCACCCCTCCGCGCCCGTGCCGTCCGGTTCTCCGACAGCGCCATCGTGCAGAATTTCATCCTCTTTGTGATCCTGTTCAACGCCGTGATCCTCGGCCTTGAGACATCGGACGCGGTGATGGAGACGGCGGGCCCCTTAATCCTGATGCTCGACAAGCTCTGCCTCGGGATTTTCGTGGCCGAGATCGCGGTGAAGCTCTATGGCCGCGGCCTGGAATTCTTCCGGCGCGGCTGGAGCATTTTTGACTTCGTGATCGTCGGCATTTCCCTGATCCCCGCCACCCAAGGGCTGAGCGTCCTGCGGGCGCTGCGCATCTTGCGGCTGCTGCGGGTCGTCTCGGTCGCGCCCTCGCTACGGCGCGTGGTTGAAGGCCTCGTCAATGCATTGCCGGGGATGGGCTCGGTATTCCTTCTGATGGGCGTGATCTTCTACATCGGCTCGGTCATGGCGACGAAACTCTTCGGCACGACCTTCCCCGAATGGTTCGGCACGCTGGGGCGCTCGGGCTATTCACTGTTCCAGATCATGACGCTTGAAAGCTGGTCGATGGGGATCGTGCGTCCGGTGATGGAAGTGCATGAATTCGCGTGGCTGTTCTTCATCCCCTTCATCATGGTCACCACCTTCGCTGTGGTGAACCTTCTTGTGGGTTTGATCGTGAACTCGATGCAGGATGCACATCAGGAAGAAAGCAACGAGAAGACAGATAACTACCGCGACGAGGTGCTGTCTCGACTGATCGAATTGGAAACCCTGATCAAGTCGCAGAACGACTCACGCAAGGGCTGACGCCTTCCCCCAAGTCACCCCGCCAGACCATCGCCCTCACACACGCCTCCGTGAGCGGGAAGCCGTTTAATGTGAACCTGCGCCCTACGAAATCATGCAGCGCAGGGGATCAGACTGCGGTAGATTTCATCGTATTGAAAAGACGATGAAGGAGAGGCCTATGTCTCATATTCGCATTGCTGCTTGTGCATTGGCGCTCGCACTATCCTCGGGTTTGGCAGCCTCCGCTGACACGGTGAAGGGAACCGCCCTCTACCGAGAACGGATCATGCCGCCACCGGATGCGCGGTTTGTTGCAACGCTGTCAGATATTTCCCTCGCAGATGCGCCCGCGATTGAGCTGGGCCGGATTGAGCAGACGGGCGCAGGCGCCCCGCCCTACGCATTCGAGATCGAATACGACGCGGAGGCGATCAACCCCAAGCATACCTATGCCCTACGTGCGACGCTGTGGTCGGGCGATGAGATGATGTTCACCACGGATACTGTCGTGCCTGTGCTGACCCAAGGCGCGCCGAATGAGGCGACGATCATCATGCGGCGCGTGACGCAAGCCCCAACCGAGGCGGCCGGTGACGCCGATACCGCGCCCGCTTTGATGGGCGGGATGATGACCTATATGGCCGATGCGGCGACGTTCGAGGATTGCCGCACGGGCGAGAGCTACCCGATCGTGCAGGATGGCGATTATCTGGCGTTGGAGCGGGCCTATCTGGCCGATCAATCCGCCCCCGCAGAGCCGCTCTATGTCAATGTCGTGGGCAAATTCGACCTGAGCCCCGCGATGGAAGGGCCGGATCAGATGAGCCTGAAAGTGGGCAAGTTTGTGCGCACGCGGGCGGGGATCACCTGTGAACGCCAGCGCGCGGATGCGACGCTGACAAACACCTATTGGCGGATAGATAGTCTTGCGGGTGAAGATCTCAGCGGGCTGCCCGAGGGCACGCGCGAGCCGCGCCTGATGCTGCAAAGCGATGATGAAAACCGCTTCTCCGCGACGGTTGGATGCAACGGGATGATGGGCACATACACCCAGCAGGGCAACACGCTGGAGTTTGGCCGCATCGCAGGCACGCTTATGGCCTGCCAAGCGCCACTTGATACGCTCGAGCCGCTCCTTGCCCAAACCCTGACCTCGGTGCGCAGATATGAGATCAATGGCGAGACATTGGCACTCTATGATGAGGCCGACGAGATCATCGCGCTGCTGACGGCGGTCTACCTTCAATAATCAAATGTCCCTGCCCCTCATCGCGTAGATCGGGGGCAGGGAAAACAGTCCGCACTTAATAGAGCGCGACCATCTCATAGCCTGTGGTGTGATAGAGCCGCGCATTGGTCACAGCCTGCCCCGAAATCCATGTTGTCCGATCTACGGTAAACAGCGGGCTATTGGGGCTGACCGAGAGGAATCGTCCCAAAGCCTCCGTCGCCGCCGTCGCCGAGAACCGAACCGCCGCATCCGAAAACGGCACCGCGCGCACCAGCCATTCATTCGGATTCTCCGCTGTGAAATCGGCGGCCTCGGCCTCCGGCACCGCCGAAAGATTGATCCAGCGATCCTCGAATTGGAACGGCGCGTTATCCGCGTAATGCATGCATTCCATATGCAACACCCGCGCCCCCTGCGGCAACGCGAGCCTTGCGCGCAGCCAATCGGGCGCATCCACGACCTCCCGCGAGACCAGCGCATAGCGATAGGCCGCGCCGGTGGATTCGATCTCCACCCGTAGCAAGGGGATCTCGAATTTGACATGGCGCACAGGCGCCATTTTCACCCGCGTCCCAGCCTTGCGGCGGCGCTCGATGATCCCCTCATCGGTCAATTCGCGCATTGCACGGCTCACAGTCGCCCGCGCGCAACCAAATTCTGCCGCGAGATCAATCTCACCCGGCAGCAACGTGCCAGGAGCCCAGATATTCGCGCGGATGCGGGCCAGAACTTCCTGTTTGACCTGCCGGAATGTGACTTTCTGATCCACGCCAATTACCCTATTCTTATTTTGATTATGCTAATGCATATGAAGGCACCCTACCGCAAATCCCTTGATGAAAGAAGAGGCAGGAAATGAATATTATCAGAGGATCCGATCTTGTCGAACGCCCTTGGCGCAATGGCGGCGGGATCACCCGCGAGATTGCGGAAACGCGGCGTGGCGCGGATCTGCTCTGGCGGCTGAGCATGGCCGATGTTGCCTCTGATGGCCCGTTCTCGGATTTCAGCGGGCTGATGCGGGTGCTCACCGTGATTGAAGGCGGCGCGATGGAACTGATCACCCCGCAAGGCACGATCATCGCCGCCCCGCGCGAACCTGTCCGTTTTGATGGCGGGCTGGCGGTGACCTCAAAACTCACGGAGGGGCCGCTCCGCGACCTCAATCTGATGTTCGACCCCGCGCGCGTTGCGGGCGATGTGACGCTGATCCAGGGACCGCAGAGCCGGAGTCTCGCCGCCACGGCGCAACAAAGCTACGCGATTCACATGCTCGCAGGCACGGCGGATATCGGCGGGGACGCCTTGGCGGAGGGAGATACCGCTGTGTTGGAAACGGGCACGCCCGTCACTGAGGTTGTGCTTCAAGACGACAGCGCCGCGCTGCTGATCTCTCTCAAACTGCTCTAAAATCAAACCCTTGGCGCGCCGCCCTTTTGCGGAGGGCGCGCCAAGGCCAAACGCCTCACCCCTCCAGCAACGCCTTCACCGCGCGCTGATACTCCGCCACGATCCGCTCGCGCGCGATATGCCGCCCGCCGCGCACCGCATGGCGGCCCGCCGACCACAGATCCGTCACCACGCTATCCTTCGCGGCAAAGACCAGACCGTCGAGCAATTGCGCCCGTGTCAGCGCGCACAGCGCCGGGCTGGTGCTGTCGATCGCGACCAGATCGGCTAGCGCGCCGAGACGGATCTCGCCCGAGGCGCGCCCCAGCGCCTGCGCACCGCCCTTGGCCGCGCCGAGATAGAGCGTCTGCCCGACCGAGCCCTCGTCTTCCACCATCACATTGCGCGCCAGATCGCGCAGGCGCTGCGAATATTCCAAGGTCCGAAGTTCTTCCGTCAGGGAAATCAACACGTTGGAATCAGACCCGACGCCAAAAGCCCCGCCTGCGCGCAGATAGGTCGGGCCGTTGAACGGGCCATCGCCGAGATTGGCCTCGGTCACCGGACACAACCCCGCCACAGCGCCGGACCGCGCCATCGCGATCGTCTCCGCCTCGGTCATATGGGTCGCATGGATCAGGCACCAATCGCGGTCCACGGGCGCATTGGCGAGCAACCACTCCACCGGACGCGCGCCGAGCCAAGCCTCGATATCCTGCACCTCCTTGGGCTGCTCGGCGATATGGATATGCACCGGCCCCTGCCCCCGCGCCGCCAGAACAGCCGCGAGGTCGGCGGGATTGGTCGAGCGCAAGGAATGCGGCGCGATACCGACCCGCGCATCGGCGGGCAAATCGCCGAGCCCCGCGCGGCAGGCCTCCACGAGACGGTTGAACCGCTCTACATCATTGCCGAACCGCTGCTGACCCGCGCCCAGCGGCACCGCCCCTGCGCCGCCATAAGTGTAGAGCACCGGCAGATGCGTCAGCCCGATCTGCGTGGCCTCGGCGGCGGCAAAAATCCGCTTTGAAAGCTCCGCCAAATCGCCGTAAGGGGCGCCGCCGGGCTGATGATGGACATAATGGAACTCTGCCACCGCCGCATAGCCCGCCTCCTGCATCTCCATGAAGACAAGCGCCGCAATCGCCTGCATCTGCTCGGGCGTAAGGCGATTGACGAAGGCATACATCAGCTCGCGCCATGTCCAGAAACTGTCGCGCCCCGCCGCCCGATATTCGGTCATCCCTGCCATTGCGCGCTGGAATGTATGGCTGTGCAGATTGCTCAGCGCGGGCAGAATCGTATCGACGTGAACATCCCCTGCCTGCGCCTGTGCGGCGGTCTCGATCCGGCTGATCGCGCCTTCCGAGACCTCAATACGAACGTTTTCGGCCCATCCTGCTGCGAGCAGGGCATGTTTTGCAAAGATCACGGTGCGCTTCCCAGTTCTGGATATTATGTATGGACATAAGAATTATATAAACATACAAGTTGAGTCGAGCGAATTCTTCCTGCCACCCTTCCCAAAGGACCGCCAGAGGACCGTATGACCAGTTCCAACCACCTGCTGACCGATCTGACCGCCGCCACGATGCTGCCGAACGAGACGCCCTACGGGCTAATTGAAAACGCGGCGATTGCGATTGAGGCGGGGAAGATCGCATGGGTCGGGCCGCGCGCGGATCTACCGGAGGCCTACGCCTCCCTGCCCGAGACCGCGCTGGAGGGTCGCCTCGTGACCCCCGCGCTGATCGATTGCCACACCCATGTGGTGTTTGGCGGCGACCGTGCACGCGAATTCGAGATGCGCCTCAACGGGGCCAGCTATGAGCAGGTTGCGCGGGCGGGCGGCGGGATCGTCTCCACCGTGGCGGCCACGCGCGGAGCTTCGGAGGCCGAACTGCTGGCGCAGGCCCTGCCCCGCGTTGACACGATGATCGCCGAGGGCGTGACCACGATTGAGGTCAAATCCGGCTATGGGCTGACGCTGGAGGCCGAGCTCGCGATGCTGCGCGTGGCGCGCGCGATTACACAGCACCGCCCCGTGCAGATCGTCACCACCTATCTCGGCGCCCATGCCACGCCGCCGGAATATGCTGGCCGCTCTGATGCTTATCTCGACGAGGTCTGCATCCCGACGCTGCGCGCCGCCCATGCCGAGGGGCTGGTGGACGCGGTGGACGGGTTCTGCGAGGGCATCGCCTTCTCGCCCGCCCAGATCGCGCGGGTGTTTGACGCCGCCAAGGCGCTCGGCCTGCCCGTCAAGCTCCATGCCGAGCAGCTCTCCAATCTTGGCGGCGCGAAACTGGCCGCCCGCTACGGCGCGCTTTCCGCCGATCATATCGAATATCTCGACGAGGAGGGCGTTGCGGCGATGGCCGCTTCCGGCACGGTCGCCGTGGTGCTTCCGGGCGCGTTCTACAGCCTGCGCGAGACGCAGTTGCCGCCGATGGAGGCACTGCGCAACCACGGTGTGCCGATTGCGCTGGCCACCGATTGCAACCCCGGCACCTCGCCGCTGACCTCGCCGCTGCTCACGCTGAACATGGGCTGCACCCTGTTTCGGATGACGCCGGAAGAGGCGCTGGCAGGCATGACCCGCAACGGCGCCTTGGCCCTCGGCCTCACGGACCGCGGCACCATCCACCCCGGACAGCGCGCCGATCTCGCGATCTGGTCCGCCAAACACCCCGCCGAGCTCGCCTATCGCATCGGCTTCAACCCGCTTCATTCCCGCATCTTCGGAGGCTCGCTTTGACCACCCTGACCCTCACTCCCGGCGCTGTCACGCTGGCCGATCTCGCCCGCATCTATTGGGACGAGGCCAATCTGCGGCTTGACGACACCTGCCGTCCGGCGATCCAGCTCGCCGCCGACCGGATTGCGGCGGCAGCGGCCGGCAATGCGGCGATCTACGGCGTGAACACCGGATTTGGCAAACTCGCCAGCGTCAAGATCGAGAGCAAAGACACCGCCACCCTGCAGCGCAACCTGATCCTGTCGCATTGCTGCGGCGTCGGCCCCGCGATCCCGCGCCGCCACACGCGGCTACTGATGGCGCTCAAACTCCTGAGCCTCGGGCGCGGCGCGTCCGGCGTGCGGCTCTCGCTGATTGACCTGTTGCAAGACATGCTCGCCAAGGGTGTGACGCCCGTCATTCCCGCGCAGGGCTCTGTCGGGGCCTCGGGCGATCTGGCCCCGCTCGCGCATATGGCGGCGGTGATGATGGGGGCGGGCGAGGCGGAATTCGGCGGCAAGATCCTGCCGGGCGCGGAGGCTTTGGCCGCAGCTGGCCTCACCCCGATCCCGCTGGGCGCGAAAGAAGGCCTCGCGCTGATCAACGGCACCCAATTCAGCACCGCTTTCGCGCTAGCGGGCCTCTTTGGCGCATGGCGCGCGGCGCAATCCGCGCTGGTCACCTCGGCGCTCTCGACCGATGCGATCATGGGTTCCACCGCGCCTCTGCAGCCCGAAATCCACAGCCTGCGCGGCCATCGCGGCCAGATCGAGGCCGCCAGCGCGATGCGCGACCTGCTCAACGGCTCTGCGATCCGCGAGAGCCACCGCGACGATGATGCCCGCGTGCAAGACCCCTATTGCATCCGCTGCCAGCCGCAGGTCACGGGCGCGGCGATGGATATGCTGCGGATGGCGGCAAACACGCTGGAGATCGAGGCGAACGCCGCCACCGATAACCCGTTGGTGCTGATCGGCGCGGATATGATCGTCTCGGGCGGGAATTTCCATGCCGAGCCGGTGGGCTTTGCCGCCGATATGATTGCGCTCGCGATTGCCGAAATCGGCGCCATCGCGCAGCGCCGCGTTGCCCTGATCGTCGATCCGGTCCTCAGCTATAACCTGCCGCCGTTCCTGACGCCCAATCCGGGCCTCAGCTCCGGTTTTATGATCGCGGAAGTCACCACCGCCGCGCTGATGAGCGAGAACAAACACCTCGCCAACCCGTGTGTGACGGACAGCACGCCGACCAGCGCCAACCAAGAGGACCATGTCAGCATGGCCGCCCATGGCGCGCGCCGCCTCGGGCAGATGAACGAAAATCTGGAGCGTATCCTTGGGGTTGAGCTTCTGTGCGCAGCGCAGGGCGTCGAATTCCGCGCGCCGCTCACCACCAGCGCGCCGATGGCCAGCGTGATCAAACGAGTCCGCGAAGAGGTCGCCACGATGGGCGAGGATCGCTACCTCGCCCCCGATCTCGAAGCCGCAGCCCAGATGATCCGCTCGGGCGCGATTGTGGCCGCCGCAGGCACCCAACTGCCGGAGCTGGGCGCATGACCACGGCCAATATCACCCCCGTCGAGGTGCATGAGGGCGACAGCCCGATTGTCCTCGGCCTGCCCCATACCGGCACCTATCTGCCGCCCGAGATCATGGCCGATCTCAATGCGCGCGGGCAGATGCTGGAGGATACCGATTGGCATATCCATCAGCTCTATGACGGGCTCCTGAAAGGGGCGACAACCGTGCGCGCCACCTTCCACCGCTATGTGATCGACGCGAACCGCGATCCCGAGGGCACGAGCCTCTATCCGGGGCAGAACACCACGGGCCTCGTGCCGCTGACCAATTTCGACGGCGAAGGGATCTGGACGCGCGAGCCGGATGCGGCCGAGATCGCCGCCCGCTGCGCCGCCTTCCACGCGCCCTATCACGCGGCGCTGGCCGCGCAGATGGAGCGGGTCCGCGCGCGCCACGGCATCGCGATCCTCTACGATTGCCATTCGATCCGCTCGGAAATCCCGTTCCTGTTCGAGGGCACCCTGCCTGATTTCAACATCGGCACCAATCTGGGCACCACCTGCGCGCCCGAGATCGAGCAAGCCACTTTTGAGATCTGCGAACAGGCGGCGGGCTTCCGCTCGGTGCTCAACGGGCGCTTCAAAGGCGGCTGGACGACACGCCATTACGGCCGCCCCGATGAGGGGTTCCATGCGATCCAAATGGAACTGGCCCAATCCACCCATCTGCAGACGCAATCCCCACCGTTTGCCTATGACACCGCGCGCGCCGAGACGCTTCGCCCGATCCTCGCGCGCGTTCTGACCAAACTGGCCGAGCTGGCCCCAACACTTCGAGGCATGTGATGACCGAACAAACCCAAACTGGCCAAACCGATCCGCGCAAAAACGCCCGCGACATCTACCCGCCCACCGGCACCAAGCTGACCGCGAAAAGCTGGCTCACCGAGGCACCGCTGCGGATGCTGATGAACAACCTGCATCCCGATGTGGCGGAAAACCCGCATGAGTTGGTGGTTTACGGCGGCATTGGCCGCGCCGCCCGCACGTGGCGGGATTTCGATCTGATCGTCGAAAGCCTGACCAATCTCGAAGCGGACGAGACACTTGTCGTGCAGTCTGGCAAGCCGATTGCCGTCGTGAAAACCCATGCGGATGCGCCGCGCGTGCTGATCGCAAACTCCAACCTCGTGCCGCATTGGGCGAATTGGGATCACTTTAACGAGCTCGATAAAAAGGGTCTCGCGATGTACGGCCAGATGACGGCGGGCTCGTGGATCTATATCGGCTCGCAGGGCATCGTTCAGGGCACCTACGAGACCTTCGTCGAGGCAGGCCGCCAGCATTACGACGGCAGCCTGAAGGGCAAATGGATCCTGACGGGCGGCCTCGGCGGGATGGGCGGCGCACAGCCGCTGGCCGCTGTGATGGCGGGGGCGTGCTGCCTCGCGGTCGAATGCAATCCCGACAGTATCGATTTCCGCCTGCGCACCCGCTACGTCGATGAAAAAACCGACTCACTCGACGAGGCGCTCGCGATGATCGAACGCTGGACAGCGGCGGGCGAGGCAAAATCTGTCGCACTTTTGGGCAATGCTGCTGATATTTTCCCCGAACTCTATCGCCGTGGCATTCGCCCCGATATCGTGACCGACCAAACCTCGGCGCATGACCCGATCAATGGCTACCTGCCGCAGGGCTGGACCATGGGCGAATGGAAGGCAAAACGCGAATCCGACCCCAAAGCGGTCGAAAAAGCCGCACGCGCCAGCATGAAAATCCATGTTGCCGCCATGGTTGATTTCTGGAATGCAGGGGTTCCGACCCTCGATTATGGAAACAACATCAGGCAGATGGCTTTGGAAGAAGGCTTAGAAGACGCGTTCGCCTTCCCCGGTTTCGTTCCGGCCTATATCCGTCCGCTGTTCTGCCGCGGCGTCGGCCCATTCCGCTGGGTTGCCCTTTCCGGCGACCCGGAAGATATTTATAAAACCGACCAGAAGATGAAAGAACTCTTCCCCGAGAACAAGGATCTGCACAATTGGCTGGATATGGCGCGCGACCGGATCGCGTTCCAAGGTCTGCCCGCTCGGATCTGCTGGATCGGGCTTGGGGATCGCCACCGGGCGGGCCTCGCGTTCAACGAGATGGTCGCCAATGGCGAGTTGAAAGCGCCGATCGTGATTGGCCGCGATCACCTCGATTCCGGCTCGGTCGCCTCGCCCAACCGCGAGACCGAAGCGATGAAGGATGGATCGGATGCGGTCTCGGATTGGCCGCTTCTGAATGCGCTCGTGAACACCGCTTCGGGGGCGACATGGGTGAGCTTGCATCATGGCGGCGGCGTCGGCATGGGCTTTAGCCAGCACTCCGGCGTGGTGATCTGCGCCGATGGCACGCCCGAGGCCGCAAAACGCCTTGAGCGGGTGCTGTGGAACGATCCGGCCTCCGGCGTCTGGCGCCATGCGGATGCCGGCTACGATATCGCGCTCGATTGCGCGCGCGAACATGGGCTCAAACTGCCCGCAATTCTGTAACCAAAAAAGAACCAACACGGGAGACTACCATGAAGAACCGCTTCGTAAAAAGCACTGCAATGGCTGTCTTGCTTGGGCTTGGGCTGACCGCTCAAGCACAGGCAGACCAGCTCGCAGATATCAAAGCCAAAGGCACGATCACGGCCGCAACCGAGATGCACTACGCCCCCTTCGACATGCTCAAGGATGGCGAATATCAAGGCATTGGCCGTGATCTCTTCGACGAGGTTGCCAAAGAGCTTGGCGTCAAGGCCGAGTATATCGACCTGCCGTGGGCATCGATCCTTCCGGGGCTTGAGGCTGGCAAGTTCGATATCGTCAACGCCCCTGTGACGATCACCGCAGAGCGCGTTGCGCGCTACAGCTTCACCCTGCCGATCGGCAACGCCACTGTGGCGCTGGCGAAAAAAGCGGGCGACGATACGATCTCCAAGCCGGAAGATATCGCGGGCAAACCGGTCGGCTCGCAAAAAGGCTCGGCCCAGCTTGAGCAGCTCAAGGCGCTCTCCGCATCATTGTCGGAACCCGCCGATATCCGCGAATACGTCAATATCGACGAGGCGCTGGCCGATCTCGCAGCAGGCCGGATCAAGGGCGTTGTAAACTCGATGCCGCTGATGGGCTATGCCGCCGTCGAGCGCCCCGAGCTGTTCGAGCTGGTCATGCCGCCGTTCGGCGATCCGAAATATTTCGGCTGGGTGGCACAGCCCGGTGACGACAGCGCGAGCCTGATCGCGGCGATCAACGAAGCGCTGTTGAAAATGCACGAAGATGGCCGCCTCGACGCGATCAACGAAAAATGGTTGGGCGCCGCACCCGAGCTGCCGACTACGATGCCGGAAGTGAAATAAGGCTCACGCCTTACGCTGGTCCGGCAGGGTGCTGGGCCAGCCCTTTCGATAGGAACCGTTCGATCTGAACTGTTCGACCTAAACCGGGGGCCTGCGCCGTGAACTTCTCCTTCGATGTTATTCTACACAATATGCCCTTCCTGATCGGGGCGGCTAAATGGACGGTGCTGATCTCGCTCGCCGCGATGGCGATCAGCATCGTGCTGGGCGTCTTTGTTTGCGCGGCGCGGATCTCCAAAAACCCGATTTTGCGCAATGCGGCCACCTTCTACATCAGCTTCTTCCGCGGCGTTCCACTCCTCGTGCAGCTTTTGATGTTCTTCTACATGCTGCCCCATATCGGGCTGGATCTGCCTGCCATTCTGGCCGCGATCCTTTCAGTGGGCCTCTGCTCGGCGGCCTATACGGCGGAAATCCTGCGCGGCGCGCTGCAAACCATCCCCGCAGGCCAATCTGAGGCTGCCCATGCGCTCGGGATGCCGCCGCTCTCGCTCTGGCGGCGGATTCTGGTGCCGCAAGCTTTGCGCCTTGGGATGCCCTCGCTGATCAACGAGTTGATCTTGCTGGTGAAAGTCTCGTCGCTGGCCTCTGTTGTCGGCATCGGCGAATTGACTCGCGTGGCGCAGAATATCACCGGCCAGACCTATCGCCCGCTGGAGATCTACCTCGCCGCCGCTGCGATCTATTTCGTGATCAACTTCGGGATCGCGCAGCTGGGCCGGATGGCCGAGCGCCGCCTGCAACTGCGTTAAGGAGAGAGCTATGGAATTCGATCTTTTCCTGCGCTACGGCCCCGCCCTTTTGCACGGGTTTGGCGTGACCATCCTGTGCTGGATCGTCGGCTCGTTCGGCGGTGCGGTTCTGGGCTTCGTGATTGCGTGTCTCTATCGCTGGGCAGGTGGCCCGCTGCGCTGGATTTTGCAGGCCTATATCGAGGTGATCCGCGGCACGCCGTTCATGATCCAGCTGTTCATCCTTTATTACGGCGGCCCGAATGTCGGCTTGGTCCTTTCGCCGATCCAAGCGGGGATCGCCAGCTTCGTCATCTACGGCAGCCCCTATTTCGCGGAGATCTTCCGCTCCGGCTTCAATTCGATCCCCAAGGGCCAGATCGAGGCGGCGCGCTGCGTGGGCTTCTCTGAGGCCACAATCATGCGCCGGATCATTCTGCCGCAAACCTTGGTGCTGATCACCGCGCCCTTGACCAATTTTGTTATCATCCTGACCAAGGAAACCGCGATCCTCTCGGTCGTGACGGTGCCGGAGCTGCTCTATCAGACCCAAACGATGGCCGCGGAAACCTTCACCTATGTCGAACCCTTCCTTGTGCTCTCATTGTTCTACTGGCTGCTTGTCGTCCTGACCTCGGGACTTGGCAAAAAAGTCGAAGCCCATGCGATGCGCCACCTGAAACGCGCTTGAAACAGCCGTCCAAAACACCCCTGAAAGGATCATGAGGCCGATGTCCAGCCCTGCTTCCACCCGCCCCACTGCCCCACAGACCGCACATGACCCGATCATCACCGTGCGCAATATGTCGAAGATCTTCGGCAATTTCCAAGCGCTGACCGATGTCACGCTGGATGTGCATCGCTCCGAGGTGCTCTGCCTGATCGGGCCCTCAGGCTCGGGCAAAAGCACCTTGCTGCGCTGCCTGAACTTCCTCGAGCAATATGACGAGGGCGAGGTGCGCATGGAGGGCAAGTTGATCGGTTGGCAAGACGATGCCAGCACACCGCGCAAGCCCCTGCCCGCCGCGGCCCTGCGTGAACAGCGTCGCCATATCGGGATGGTGTTCCAGCAGTTCAACCTATGGCCGCATATGTCGGCACTCGACAATGTCGCAGAGGCGCTGATCCGCGTGCGGGGCTTGCCCAAAGCTGAGGCGCAGGCCCGTGCGCGCGCCGCGCTGGAGAAGGTCAACCTTGGCGACAAGACAGCCAACTATCCCTCCGGCCTCTCGGGCGGGCAGCAGCAACGCGTCGCCATCGCGCGCGCTATCGCAATGGAACCCGATGTGATGCTGTTCGACGAGCCGACCTCCGCGCTCGATCCTGAACTGGTGGGCGAGGTTCTCAACGTGATGAAACAGCTTGCCGCCGAGGGGATGACAATGGTTGTCGTGACCCATGAAATGGGCTTTGCCGCCCATGCCGCAGACCGTGTCGCCTTCCTTGAGAAAGGCCGGCTGGTGGAATGCCTGCCGCCTGCCGAGATCTTCTGCGAGTCCCCCGCCGATCCGCGCATTCGCAGCTTCTTGCAAACCTACCGCGAACGCAACGTCGTCTAAACCGCCAGCGCCGCACGGGCAGATATCCGGCGGCGCATCCTCCACATTTGCGCAGACCAGAGCGCCACCTTTGCACCTCACCCCGTGCAATGGGCCGGCTTGCCAATGTCTGCGCCAAACCGAGACATGCCATGACCCTATCCCAAACCCTCACGATCGCCGATCAACCCTCCTCGCACCCGATCCCCGTGCCCTATATCACCGCCATCGCCTTTCCTGCCCTGCCTGTGATGCCGGAAGAAAACGGGGCACCTGTCGCGGCGATTACGCGGTTGAACCTCAACGAATCCGCTACAGCGCCCTCGCCCAAGGCGCTGCAAGCGGCGCAGGACGCGCTCGCCTTCGCGCATCGCTACCCCGATCATCACGGCATCGCTCTGACCACCGAAATCGCCGCCCGCACTGGGATCGCGCGCGAGCTCATCGTGCTGGGCAATGGCAGCGGCGAGTTGTTGGTGCAATGCGCGCTGGTGGCACTTCAGGCGGGCGATGAGGCGGTGATGCCCAGCCCGACCTTCCCGACCTGCGGCAAGGGCGTGCAGATGGCGGGGGCGCAGATCGTCAGCGTTCCCTTGCGCGCGGACGGCGCGAATGACGTGCCCGCAATGCTGGCCGCGATCACGCCACGCACGCGGCTATTTTACCTCTGCACCCCCAACAACCCGACGGGCGGGCTGCTGGGCGCGGACGACCTCGCGCTGGCGATTGCGCAGGTGCCCGAGACCTGCCTGCTGGTGATCGACGAGGCCTATCACGAGTTTGCCGCGCAAGAAGGCGGGGCCAGCGTGTTGCCGCTCTTGAGCGCGCGCAAAGGGCCTTGGGTGATCACCCGCACCTTCTCGAAAGCCTATTGTCTGGCGGGGCTGCGGATCGGCTATGCGCTGGTCAGCGACGCCGATCTGGCCACGGGATTCGTCCGGCTGCGGCATAATTTCAACGTGAGCCGCCCCTCCCTCGCCGCCGCCCTCGCCGCCCTGAAAGACGACGCTTATGTCGAAGGGGCGATTTCGAAAACCGTGGCCGAGCGCCAGCGCCTCGCCGCCGCCATCCTGCCCCATACCGCACAGATCCTGCCGAGCTTTGCCAATTTCCTGACCGTGCGCCTGCACCAACCCGCCGCGCCCATTGTGGCCGCGCTGCACGCGCAGGGAATCGAGGTGCAATATCTGGGCTGGCCCGATAAAAACGGCGCGATACGGATCTCGATTGGATCCGCAGCGGAGAGCGACAGGCTGCTGGCCGCACTGATCGGGGAATTGGGAGAATGACGATGCAAGTGACGATGCAGGCACTTCAGGAGATTTTGGGCGATAAGGGGCTGATCACCGATCCCGCCGAGATGGCGCGCTATCTCGACGATCCGCTGGGCGCGCCGACCACCCGTCCGCGCGTGGTGCTGCGCCCCGCCACCACCGAAGAAGTGCAAGCCGCGATGCGTTGGTGCCACGCGGAAGGCCTGCAAGTCATCCCGCAGGGCGGGTTGACGGGGCTAACCGGGGCGGCCGCCCCGCATAATCTTGAAAACACTGCCATTCTCTCGCTCGCGCGGATGTCGAAGATCCGTGCGCTGGATGTGGAAGGCGCGACGTTGAGCGTCGATGCGGGGGCGGTTCTGGGCGATATTCGCGCAGCGGCAGATGCGGCGGAGATGTATTTCCCGCTGTTCCACGGCGCGGTCGGCTCCTCGCAGATCGGCGGCAATCTCTCGACCAATTCGGGCGGCAACAATGCGCTGCGCTATGGCACGGCGCGCGATCAGGTGTTGGGCATCGAGGTGGTGCTGCCCGATGGCACCTTGTGGGACGGGATGCGGGCACTGCGCAAAAACACCGCAGGGTATGATCTGCGGCAGATGTTCATCGGGGCTGAGGGCACATTGGGGATCATCACCGGAGCGGTGCTGAAACTGCGCCCCGCCCCGCGCAACCGCGCAACTGCTTTTGTCGCGATTGAAAGCCCGACAGCGGCGCTCAAGCTGCTGCGGATCCTGTCGCGGCATCTGGGCGAGACCATTGCGGCGTTCGAGCTGATGTCGGATGGCGCGCTGGAGGCCGCACTCTCCATCGAGGGCAACCGCTATCCGCTGGAGGCCCGCGCGCCTTGGGCGTTGTTGATCGAGGCCGAAACCCCCGCGATGAGCCATGATCTGAGCGCAGCACTTGAGGAAGGGTTGGCGGAGGGGTTCGAAGCAGAGCTGGTGCAGGATGCCGTGATCAGCCAGAATGACACCCAGCGCGAGGCATTTTGGAAGCTGCGCGAGGGGATTGCGGGGGCGCTGATCGAGGAGAAAAGCTGCCTCAAGAGCGATACTGCCGTGCCTGTCAGCCAAGTGCCAACCTATATGGAAAACACTGCCCGCGCGGTGGAAGCGTTCCTCCCCGGTGTGCGGCCCGTTCCGTTCGGGCATCTGGGCGATGGCAATGTGCATTTCAACCTGCTGCGCCCGCTGGATATGGAACCGGAGGTGTTCCGCACGCATTGGCACGCGCTGACCGTGATCCTCGCGAAAGAGGCGATGAAACTGGGCGGCACTTTGAGCGCCGAACATGGCATCGGGCGGCTCAAACGGGCTGAGTTCGAGGAGTTGGTCGATCCAGTCTCGCTTGATCTGATGCGCCGGATCCGCAAGATGATGGATCCAGACGGGCGCATGAACCCCGGCGCGATCTTCAGCTAAAGCCCCCTACGCCAGCACCCAAAGCCCCTGCCCTGCGCGCGGGGGCTTTTGCAATCTGATCATGCGGGCTGATCGCGCGAATTCATGGCCCGCATATACCCTTCAGCCTCGGCTTGACTTGCGCCAATTCGCGCCCCTAAGTGGGAGCCAAGCGCGATGGCGTCGCGCCCGTTAACATTCCACCCCATCCTGCACGCCCGGATCTTACGTCGTGGCTATCGCCGCCCCGAAGGAGCTCGAGATGTTTGCATCCCTTTCCGCGCCGCTGCGCAAGATTTCTGCGCCAGCCACGGGCATGAGCGCGATGTGTTTGGCAATGTTGCTGCTGCCCGTGGGGGACACGCTGACCAAATCCCTGACCACGATCATCGCCCCTGCCGAGGTCGCAGCGCTGCGCGCCTCTGTGCTAACGCTCGCCCTCGCCGTCGCCTATCTGGCGCTGCGCAGCATGGCTTGGGGCAAGGTGATCTCGATCTGGTCAATGATCTCGGGCCTGCTGGTGGCGGTGGTATCCTACACGCTGATCACGGCTTTTCAGGCGATGCCGATTGCCACCGCAATCGCGATCTTCTTTGTCGAGCCGCTGGTGCTGACACTGCTGGCGGGGCTGTTCCTCAAGGAAAAACCCGGGCCGCGACGCTATGCGGCGGTCGGGGTCGGGATGGTCGGGATCTTGCTGATCCTGCGGCCCAATTTCGCGGAATTCGGGATGGTCGTCCTCTATCCGCTCGCTGCGGCCTTCGCCTATGCGATCAATATGCTGGTGACCAAACGCGCAACGCGGGAAGCCTCTGGCCTTGCCTTCCAATTCGGCGCGTCGATCTTCGGCGCGGTCGCACTGCTTGCGGCGATGGTGCTCCAGCTCGGCTGGGACGGGGTCAGCGTGGTCTCCACGCAGATCCCGCCTTGGGCAATTGCCGCCGTGATTGCCTCGGGCATATTGTCGGCAGTGACCTTCTTGTTGATCGCCTTGGCCTTCACCCTCGCTCAGGCGAGCCTCTTGGCACCGTTCCAATATCTGGAGATCCTTGGCGCGACGATTTTGGGCTATCTCGTCTTTGGGGATATGCCGGACCTGCTGACGATCATCGGCACTCTGATTGTGTTGGGATCGGGGCTCTATGTGTTCCACCGTGAAGGCAAGGCGCGGGTTCCCTCCCGCAAGATCCGCGCGCGCAGCGATCGTTAGGCCGTGATCGTTGACGCGCGCCATGCGCAACACGGCCAGCAATTCCTGCGTGCAGAGCGATAGCCTGCGGGGCTACACTACACCTGACCTGAGACCTGACACCGGAGTCCCTATGACATCGCCCCTTTTCGCGCCCCGCCCGACACCCATGCTGCCCACCAACAAAGGCGACTATCCGATTGAGCGGATCTTCTGTGTGGGGCGCAACTATGCCGCCCATGCCGCCGAAATGGGCCATGAGGTCGACCGTGAAGCGCCGTTCTATTTCATGAAAGATGCCCTCTCCTACGCGCCCAGCGGTGCCGCCCTGCCCTTCCCGCCCGGAACGCAGGATCTGCATCACGAGGTCGAACTCGTCGTCGCGCTTGGCGCGCCGCTGTTCAATGCGAGCTTGGATCAAGCGGCGGCTGCGGTATGGGGCTACGGGCTGGGGCTGGATATGACGCGGCGCGATTTGCAGGCACAGGCGAAGGATATGCGCCGCTCGTGGGATCTGGGAAAGAACTTCGAGGATTCCGCGATCCTCACGCCACTGACCGATGCGGCCACATTCGGGGCGCTTGGCGCGCAGCGCATCACGCTGGCAGTGAATGGCGCGACACGGCAAGATGCGGATCTGTCGCTGATGATCTGGTCGGTGCCCGAGATCCTCGCGCATCTGTCGCGCTATTATCACCTGCAAGCGGGCGACCTGATCATGACCGGCACCCCTGCCGGCGTCGGCGCGGTGCAAGCGGGTGATGAAATCACCGCCCAGATTGAGGGGCTGAGCCCGTTGAGCGTTCGATACCTCTGATACCGCGAGAAAGAAGGTGCAGCGCGAGCGCGGGCCTTTTCCCGATTTTTACAACCGCCTGAATTCAGCCCGCCGCTGGCCCCGTGATTGGTGCTTGCGGCGGGCTGCCTGACGCGCCACTGTCAAGGCGCATAGCTGGGCCACCGCACAGGAGGCCGCGCCGCAAAGCGCCCGCAGGAGGCTCTGCGCCGGAGGCATCACATTTTATGAAACCGAAAATTCTCACGACGCTGGCAACCTATGACCGTCAGCAGTTTACCGCAGATCTAATCGCAGGCGTCACGGTGGCGATGGTGGCCCTGCCGCTGAGCCTCGCGATTGCCATCGCCTCGGGAGCAGGGCCAGAAAAGGGTTTGGTCACGGCTATTGTCGGCGGTTTCCTGATCTCACTGCTGGGCGGTAGCCGCGTGCAAATCGGCGGGCCAACGGGGGCGTTTATCGTCGTCGTTTTCGGCGTCATCGCGGAGTTCGGCTATGATGGCTTGGTGCTGGCGACGATGATGGCGGGGGTGATCATGCTCGCGGCGGGCCTTTTGCGGGCGGGGAACCTCGTGAAATATGTACCCGAGCCGGTGATCAACGGTTTCACTATCGGGATTGCGATCATTATCGCGACGACCCAGATCAAAGACCTGCTCGGCCTCACAATGACGCAGCCCTCTGCCGAATTCCTCGCGCAGATTGTGGCGCTGTGGGCGGCCAAGGCGACGCTAAACCCTTACGCCCTTCTGATCGGGCTGGCCACGATGGCGCTGATCCTGATCCTGCGCCGCATCGCGCCGCGCTTTCCCGGTTTGGTTGTGGCGATCGGGCTGGCCTCGGCGCTGAGCGCTCTCGCGGCCCTGCCCGTCGATACGATCTTCTCGCGCTTTGGCATGCTGCCCAGCACGCTGCCGCTACCCAGCCTGCCACAAATCACCGCCGCGCGGTTGGTTGAACTGCTCCCATCGGCGCTGATCATCGCCTTTCTCGCTAGTGTTGAATCGCTGCTCTCTGCGATGGTGGCGGATAAGATGATCGGCAGCCGCCATCGCCCCAATGCCGAGGTTCTGGCACAGGGCTTTGCCAATATCGGCTCCGCCCTGTTTGGCGGCCTGCCCGCCACGGGGGCAATTGCCCGCACCGCAACAAATGTCCGCGCGGGCGGGAAGACGCCCATCGCGGGGTTGGTGCATGCGGTGACGATTCTGCTGGTGATGCTGCTCGCCGCACCCCTTGCGGGCTATCTCGCGATGCCTGCGCTGGCGGGGCTGTTGATCCTAACCGCGTGGAACATGAGCGAGCCGCAGCATTGGCGCGGCTACCTGCGCGCGCCCAAATCGGATCGGGTCTTGCTGCTGCTGACACTGGCGCTGACGGTGTTCACAAACCTCACCATCGCGATTGGCGTCGGTGTGCTGATCGGGCTGGCGCTTCGGTTCCTGAAGGGCGGCGCGACGCAAGAGCAATAGCCCGCCCACCGCTGCGGCTTTTGCTTGGATCACGGCGCATTCTCTACAATAGTGCGGCCATCCCCAACCGATGAGGCGCCGATGACCCCGTTCAGTTTCAACACCGCAAAGAGCATCCGGTTTGGACGCGGCATACTCTCCCATCTCGGTGATATCGTGCGCGCAGAGATCGGGCAGCGGGTCTTGATCGTGACCGATCAGGGGATGCTGGCAACAGGGCTTGTCGAGCGCGCGCAGGTCTCCTTGCAGGCGGCGGGGGTTGAGGCCGCGCTTTATGCCGAGGTGCAGGCCGATCCGCCCGAGGCCAGCGTTCTGGCCTGTGCCGAGGCCGCGAAAGCGCATGGCGCGCAGGCGATTATCGGGCTGGGCGGTGGCTCCTCGCTGGATGTTGCCAAGCTCGCAGCACTTCTGGCCGCAGGGGATGAGACCCTGCCGGAGATTTACGGTGTGGGAAAAGCCAAAGGGCCGCGCCTGCCGCTGATCCTGATCCCGACGACATCGGGCACGGGGTCCGAAGTCACGCCGATCTCGATTGTGACCACCCCCAGCCATGAGAAGATGGGCGTGGTCTCGCCAGTGCTGCTGCCCGATATCGCCCTGCTGGATCCCGAGCTGACGTTGGGCCTACCGCCGCATATCACCGCCGCGACGGGGATTGATGCGATGGTGCATGCGATTGAGGCCTATGCCTCGGCCAGCGCCAATAACAACCCGATCTCGCTCGCCTTGGCGGAAAAGGCGCTCTCCCTGATGGGGCCAGCCCTGTTGCGTGCGGTGCAGTCCGGCAGTGATATCGCGGCGCGCAGCGATATGCTGCTCGGCTCGATGCTGGCGGGCCAAGCCTTCGCCAATTCCCCCGTCGCGGCGGTGCATGCGCTGGCCTATCCGCTGGGCGGGCATTTCCACATTCCGCACGGGCTTTCCAACGCGCTGGTGCTGCCGCATGTGCTGGCCTTCAACGTCGAAACCGCCCCCGCGCCCTATGCCGAGCTGGCCCAGTTCCTGTTCCCCGATCTGGCCGCGCTTGACGGCAAGGCACGGGCGCAGGCCTTCTGCGCGCGGCTCGCGGAGATGTCAAAAGCTTGCGGCTTACCGCAGAGCCTGCGCGAGATGCAGATCCCTGAAGACATCCTGCCCAAGCTCGCAGAAGACGCGATGAAACAGACGCGGCTCTTGGTGAATAACCCCCGCGAAGTGACCTATGAGGATGCGCTGGCGATCTATCAAGCGGCCTATTGATTGCGCTAACAGACCTTGTGGCGTGCTCCCTGTTGACCCGACGCGCCTGAAAGCGCATAGGGGAGGCGACTTCCCATTGACCCCGGCCCTGCCGGGCCTAGCCTTGAGGATCGACATGACCACCAAACTCGAACAGCTCCGTAAGCTCTCCATCGTTGTTGCCGATACGGGCGATATTGATGCGGTTGCAGCCCTCACGCCGGAAGATTGCACGACCAACCCTTCCATCGTGCTCAAAGCCGTTCAATCCGATGCGTTCAAAGACCATTTCAAAGCCGCTGTCGCCAAGGGCGGCGATACGATGGCGATTGCGGATGACCTGACGGTGACCGTCGGCGCCGAGCTTTCCAAGCTGGTTCCGGGCCGTGTCTCCACGGAAGTGGATGCGCGTCTGTCGTTCGACACCGAAGCCTCCGTGGCAAAAGCCCGTGCGATCATTGCGGCCTATGCGGCGCGCGGGATCGCAAAAGAGCGCATCTTGATCAAGCTCGCGGCGACATGGGAAGGCATCGAGGCTGGCCGGATTCTGGAAGCCGAAGGCATCAACTGCAACCTGACGCTGATCTTCTCGCTCGCGCAAGCGGTGGCCTGTGCGAATGCGGGCGTGTTCCTGATCTCGCCCTTCGTAGGCCGGATCACTGACTGGTATAAAAAGGCCGAAGGCGTTGAGGGTTACACCCCAGAGACCGATCCGGGCGTGCTCTCGGTGCGGGGCATCTACGACTATTACAAATCCAATGGCATCAACACGATCGTCATGGGCGCGTCGTTCCGCAACACCGACCAGATCGAAGCGCTCGCAGGCTGCGACCGCCTGACGATCTCGCCCGATCTGCTCAACAAGCTGCAAGCCGCGACCGGCGATCTTCCGGTCAAGCTCTCGGCAGACAAGGCAACCGGCGTGGCCCCGATCCCGATGGGCGAGGCCGATTTCCGCTGGATGATGAACGAAGACCCGATGGCGACAGAGAAAGTCGCGGAAGGGATTCGCAACTTCAACAAGGACACCGAAAAACTCTACGCGATGATCGACGCGGCGCGCTAAGCGCCTCTCGATCCCGCACAAGACCAAGGGCCGGAGATCTCTCTCCGGCCCTTCTCATATCCTCCGCGCAGAGGATTTATGTGCCTTTGAATGCGCTTGGCCGCTTTTCCAAGAACGCCATCACGCCTTCTTGGAAATCCTCCGTTGCGCCGCATTTTGCCTGAAGCTTCGCCTCTAAGGCCAATTGCTGCGACAGGTCTCGCGCATAGGAGCCACGCAGTGCCTCTTTGATTGCGCCGTAAGCCACGCTTGGCCCGTGGGCGAGATGGCGGGCACGGGCCTGCCAGCCCTCCGCGAAGGCGTCATCGGGCAGGGATTCCCAGATCATCCCCCAAGCCGCCGCCTGATCTGCGGTGATCTTATCGGCAAAGAGCGCCATCCCCATCGCACGGGGGAAGCCGACCTGCCGCGGCAGCCAATAGGTGCCGCCCGCATCCGGCATCAGGCCGATCCGGGTGAAGGCCTGCACGAAGCTCGCGCTTTGCGCCGCGATCACCACATCCGCCGCGAGCGCAATATTCGCCCCCGCCCCCGCCGCCGCGCCATTGACGGCGCAGATCGTCGGGATTGGGCAGTCATAAATCGAATGGAGCATCGGCTCGTATTCGTCGCGCAATGTGCGCTCAAAATCGAGCCCCCCTTGGCGCACCCCATCCGCAAGATCCTGGCCGGAACAAAACGCCCGCCCCTCGCCCGTCAGCACGGCGACGCGGGCCTCCCCTGCGGCCTGTGTCATCGCTTGGGTAATCTCGCTGCGCATCTGGGTGTTGAGCGCGTTCATCACCTCTGGCCGCGCCAAAGTGATCAGCGCAACACCATCTTGCAACTCGTATCGGATCGTCTCGAAACCCATCATATCCTCCCGTTTCGCGCTACCTTACTGCGCGGCGGGAGGTGGGAAACCGGAACACTGCGTCACTCTTTGAGGATTTCGTCTAAGCGCGCCTGTTCCTCGGCGGTGAAGGCACGATCCGGCCCTGTCCTGCGGCGGCTGCGGATGAAGGCAAAGGCCCCGATGCCTGAGAGCAGCAAAGCCACAGGCCCGAGCCAATAAAGGATCAGGTTCGCGCCCTTGGCCTCTGGTTCGAACAGAACATATTCCCCGTAGCGATCCGTGACATAGGCCATGACCTGCCAATTCTCATCGCCCGCCAAAAGCCGCTCGCGCACCAAGAGCCGAAGGTCGCGCGCGACCTCTGCATGGGATTCGTCGATATTCTCGCCTTGGCAGACGGGGCAGCGCAGGTTTTGGCCGATATCGCGCGCGCGGGCCTCCAATGCGGGATCGGAAAGCACCTCATCCGGCTCGACCGCAAAGACGGGCGTGGCGAGCAGAACCGCAATCAGGGCAAGGCGTTTGAACATGATCACTCCGCGGGCTGTAGGGCGGCGGTTTTGCGCGCCCCTGCGGCGACACGGAACCGACGATCCGTCAGGCTCAGGAAGCCGCCGAAGGACATGATCAGGATCCCCGCCCAAATCCAGTTGGTGAAGGGCTTGATATAGCTGCGCACTGCCCAGCCGCCACCCTCCTGCGCATCACCAATCACGAGGTAAATATCCCGCCAGAATCCGTTGTTGATCGCGGCCTCTGTGGTGGGCATGCCCTGCACCGGATAGTTGCGCTTCTCAGGATGCAGCACCGCCTCCAGCTTGCCATTACGGCGCACGGAGAGCGTCGCCATGGTGGAGATATAATTCGGGCCTTGCGCCTCATGCACCTCGTCGAGCGTGATCTCATAGCCCGACACGGTGAACGGCTCGTTAATCCGTGCCACGCGAATATCCTCGGTCGCCCAAGCCATCAGCAGTGAGACACCGATGAAGACGATGCCCAAGCCGCCATGCGCAAAGGCCTTACCCAGATCCGCGCGCGGTAGGCGCAACAGACGTGCGGGTTTGCGCCCTGCGCGCAGCCAAAGCTCTGTCAGCGCGCCGAACACCAGCCATGACCCCAAGCCCGCGCCAAACAGCGCCAGCGCCGAACGGTTCGCGCCGATGGCCCAAATCAGGGCCATCACCGCCACCGCCAGCCCCAAGGCAGGGGCCATCGGCCGCAGCGCACGTGCCATCTGCGCGCGTTTCCATGGCATCACCGCGCCAATCGGCAGAATAATCGCGAGGATCACCATGAACGGCGTGAAGGCCTGTTCAAAGAACGGCGCACCCACAGAAAGCTTGCGGTTCCAAAACAGCTCGGCGACCAGAGGCCAGATCGTGCCGGTGAAGACCACCAGCGCCGCCACCGCGAGTAAGATGTTATTGGCCACCAAGGCGCTTTCGCGGGAGATCATCGAGAACACGCCCTTTGCCTCCATCGCGCCCGCGCGCGCGGCATAGAGGATCAGCGCCCCGCCGACAAAGAATCCGAGAATCGCAAGGATATAGATCCCGCGCTCGGGATCATTGGCAAAGCTATGGACGGAGGTGATGACGCCCGAGCGCACGATAAACGTGCCGATGAGCGAGAAGCCGAACGCCATGATCGCGAGCAGGATCGTCCAGCTTTTCAGGGCCTCGCGTTTCTCCACCACGATGGCGGAATGCAGCAGCGCCGCCGACAGCAACCACGGCATGAAGGAGGCATTCTCGACCGGATCCCAGAACCAGAACCCGCCCCAGCCCAGCTCGTAATAGGCCCACCAAGAGCCAAGCCCGATGCCGATGGTAAGGAAGATCCACGCAGCCAATGTCCAAGGCCGGACCCAGCGCGCCCATGCCGCATCGACGCGGCCTTCCAAAAGGGCTGCGACCGCGAAGGAGAAGGCCATCGAGAGGCCAACATAGCCGAGGTAGAGGAAGGGCGGATGGAAGGCGAGGCCGGGATCTTGCAGCAGCGGGTTGAGATCGCGGCCGTTGAAGGCAGGCTCAACCATGCGGGTGAACGGGTTCGAGGTGAACAAGATGAAGCCCAAGAACGCCACACCAATCGCGCCCTGCACGCCCAGCACCCGTGCCCGCAGGCTGGCCGGAAGCCCGCCGCCGAACCACGCCGCCGCCGCGCCGAATCCCGACAGGATCAGCACCCACAGCAGCATCGAGCCTTCATGGTTGCCCCACACGCCGGAGATTTTATAAAGCATCGGCTTATCGGTATGCGAATTCGCATAGACGAGTTGCAGCGAGAAATCCGAGACCACAAAGGCATAGGTGATCGCTGCGAAAGACCCAACGATCAGCAGGAATTGCGCAGCCGCGGCAGGTTCCCCCACGGCCATCCAGCCCCGCCATTTGAACTGCGCGCCGATGAGCGGGAAAATTGTCTGAATGAGGGCCACGCCAAAAGCGAGGATCAGGGCGAAATGGCCAAGTTCTGCGAGCATGAAAGCCTCCTATGCGCGCGCCGATCATAGGCGGATGTGCGCGGAAGGCCAAGGAGGATGCGCCGACATGTCGCGGGCGTGAACGGGACGGGCTGATTGCGAAGATATTCCGCCCCGCCATCTGTCGAGATGCGGCTCAGCCCTCCCTGCCCCGCCGCACCATCCAATCCATCAGCGCCTCATTCTCGCGCGGGCCATCCGTACCGCGCGCATCAGCAGCGGCAGGGCGCGCGCGGCGATCATCAGGATGAGGAAGCCGTGTCGGCTCAGGCGCGGCAGATGGGACAGCAGCCCCAAGGGGCGCAACCCGCCTGCGAAAGTGAAACGCTTCGCGCGCCCCGAAGTAGAACCCGACGATCGCACCCAGCAGCCACCAAAGCGGCTCGGGGATATAGCCCAGCCCAACCATGCGCTGCGAAAAGCTGACCGGATCAACCATCGCATAGACGAAGAGGCCCAACGTCCCGAGCGCAAGGAATGGCCGGGGCAGACGGTTGAGCCCGTTGATAACACTGTCAAACAGCCCAATCCGTGTGACGGCGAACTCTGCCCCATATTGACCAAGGGAGGCCACATAGGCCTCATGCGCTGTCTCCATCTGCGTCGTGGCATTTGGCGTGAAGACCTCGGCAACTGAGGTTGCCGCGCGGCCCAGAGCCTGCGTCGCGGCAGCCCCGCCGAGAAGTTTGTCGATCAAGCCCATGCCGCCACCCGCGCGCGATGCGCGTCCTCGCTCAGATGATATTTCGGCGCGATGAAGGCCTCCGCGCGCAGGATCCAGCCGCCCTTGCCGCCATCGCGGCGACGCGCGTATTTGCGGCTCAGCGGGCGGGCATCGGCCAAAGCATAGTAATAATTGCGCCGTGCGATCCCGTAAGCATCCTTGATATGATCAGGCGCGGCCTGCGCGGCGCGGTGGCTGGCGGCCACGCTCAACGCGCCCAGCACCCCGTCGACCACCAAATCCTCGCCCATATCATTGAGAAGCCGCTGCAATATCCGCACCGCGTTCGAGCCCGCGTTGACATACATATCGAACACACTGGCCTGCAAAGCCGCCGGCAGACGCGCCAGACCGGGCCGCTCGAAATACTCTGTGACGAAGATCTGCACTGCCTGATCGCGAGTAATGGCCTTCACATCGGCCCCCCGTGATCGCCCCGTCGCGCGTCAGATCCAGCCCCAAGCGCCGCATTGTACCGAGCGTCACCCCGTATTTCGTCGCCCCGCCCGGATCGGCGGGATCATTCACATAGCCGCCCTCACGCGCGACGATCTCTCTGGCGATTTGCTCAACTGTTTTCATGGCACCCCTCTCAAGCTCGCTCGGGAAAAGGTGATCTCGATCTGGTTAAGACGCGCTACCGCAGCGCGCGGTGGGCGTTAGTAAGTGCCGCTCGTCGGCTCATCTGCCGTCTCAGAGGGCTGATAGATGCCTTGCTCTTTGAGCGCATCCACCACTTCGCGCGGCATATAGGTCTCGTCATGCTTGGCCAAAAGCTCATCCGCCTCGAAGACCCCGCCGCGATAATAGCCTTTCGCGATGGTGCCCGTGCCCTCGGCGAACAGATCGGGGCGCGGATCGCGCCCGACATAGCGCACCGGAATATCCTTATTGGTATCGGTAATCACAAAGCTGAACTGCACCCCGTCCAACCCCGAGACCGACCCCTCTTTCACGAGGCCGCCGAGTTGGAAATATTCCGTCTCGGCGGGGGCGTTCTCGGCCAGTTGCGAGGGCGAGCGGAACAGGTTGATGCCATCCCGAAACGCGTAGCCGATCAGCGTAGCCGAGATCGCGAGCGCAAGCGCTGCGACCACAAGCACCTGAATACGGCGGGTTTTCTTGAGACTTTTCATTCTGTTCCTCGCAAACGGGGGTCCGGCCCGTTACGGGAAGACCGGTGCCAGAAGAAGCCCCGCCGTCTCCTCATTGCCGAGCATAAGATTGGCATTCTGCATCGCCTGACCGGACGAGCCCTTGCACAGGTTGTCGAGCGCCGCCACCACGATCACCCGCCCTGCGATCCGGTCCGCCGTCACGCCGATATGCACGTAATTGGAGCCTGCGACCGAGCGTGTCGAGGGGAGTGCGCCAAAAGGTAGCACCTCAAGGAACGGCTCATCGGCATAGCGGGCTGCCAGCGCCTCATAAATCGCCTGTGCATCCCCGCGCAGATAGACCGTCGCCAAGATCCCACGGTTGAACGGCATCAGATGCGGGGTGAATTGCACCTGCACCGGACGGCCTGCGAGCAGGCTGAATTCCTGATCGAACTCGCCCAGATGGCGGTGCGTGCCGCCCGCCGAATAGGGATGCGTGCCACCCGAAAGCTCGGCATGCAGCAGGTTTTCTTTGAGCGACCGCCCCGCGCCGGAGACGCCCGCTTTCAAATCCATGACGATCTCGTCGAGGTCAATCACCCCCGCCTCGATCAGCGGGCGCACCACATATTGCCCCGTGGCCGCGTTGCAGCCCGTGCCCGCAACCAGCCGCGCGTTGCGGATCTCCTCGCGGTAGAATTCGGTGAGACCGTAGACCGCCTCTTTCTGCATCTCGATCGCGGAATGCGGCTTGCCATACCATTTCTCGTATTCCGCCGGATCGCGCAGCCGGAAATCTGCGGAGAGATCAACGATCTTGAGCGTGGTCGGCAGCTCCTTGATCACCGCTTGCGAGGTCGCGTGGGGCAGCGCGCAGAACGCAAGATCGACGTTCGAGAAATCAATCTCTTCGATTTTTTGCAACGCAGGCAAGGACATATGCCGCAGGTGCGGGAAGACATCGCCCATCGCCATGCCCGCTTTGCGATCCCCCGAAAGGGCCACGATTTCCATCGTCGGATGGGTCGCGATCAAGCGCACCAGCTCCGCGCCCGTATAGCCCGAGGCCCCCAAAATTGCGATTTTCTGGCTCATATGCGTGCTCCTCAGGCTGACTCGAAGGTGATCGGACGCTTCAAAAACTGCGTCGCATGTTTGGAAACGGCAGGGGCCGATCCCGTGGTGAGATATTTTGACACGGTGCCCGCACCGATAAATTCAGGGCGGCGGGTCAGGTAATCCGCGAGGCTTTCCGCCACGAGATTGGCCTGCGAATAGACTTTCACATCCGCGCCAAGCACCTCTTGGAAAACATCCTGCATCAAGGGGTAATGGGTGCAACCAAGGATCGCCGCCTCAGGCTTCGGCATCCGCCGCAACAGCGCCTCGACATGGCTGCGCACGATCTGATCCGCCAAGATCTCGTCGCCCGCTTCAATCGCATCGACCACGCCACCGCAGGGCTGCGCCTCAACATCGACCCCAATCGCACGGTAAGCCAGTTCGCGCTGGAACGCGCGGCTTGCGACAGTCGCGGGGGTGGCGAACAGCGCCACATGCTTCACCGCAACCTCGCGCGGAGGGGAGTTATCCCCCCATTGCCGCTCGGTCAGCGCCTCAATCAGCGGCACGAACACCCCCAAAACGCGCTTATTCTCGGGCAGCCAGGTCTCTTGCATCCGCTTGAGCGCCGCCGCCGAGGCCGTGTTACAGGCCAAGATCACCAGATCGCAGCCCTCATCCCAAAGCCGCTCGACACCCTTGCAGGTCAGCGCGAAAATATCATCTGCATCGCGCACACCGTAGGGCGCATTGGCATTGTCGCCGTAATAGACAAAAGCCTGATCCGGCAATCGCTTGACGAGCGCCTCATGCACCGTCAGCCCGCCGAGCCCACTATCGAAAACGCCTACCGCCATGCCAGCCTCCCGCATGCGAGATGGATGCCCCGCTTATCGCGGGGCTGATCCTTTTCTCTTAGCGTCCCACGCAGGGGAAATCCATGGCCGATAACGGCTTATTGAGCCGCTAGCCGCTCCGGCGTTCCGCCCGCGTCAAACGCCGCCAGCAAGGCCGCGCGGCGGGTTTCGGCCTGTGCCTGCGCCTTGGCACGCACCGGACCAAACCCCCGCACCGAGAGCGGAAGCTCCGCCAATTCGCGCAGGATCTCTTCGGTTTCCGGCGTCACGCGGGGCAAAAGCCGTGCCATATCTGCCTCGAACTGCGCGAGATGCGCCATCTGCTCGCGGCGCTCGCCGCTCCAACGGAACGGATCGAACAGCCCGCCCCGCAAGGGGCGCATCGCCGCCAGCACACGGAACACAGGCACCACCCACGGCCCGAAGGCGCGCTTCTTAGGCCGCTCGCCACCGCCGGAGAAAATCGGCGGCGCGAGGTGGAAGGTCGGGCGCAGATCGCCCTCGAACTCCTCACGCGCCTTTTCAAGCGAGGTCAGATGGAGCCGCGCGACCTCATATTCATCCTTCACTGCGAGCACATGCGCATAGCCCTTGGCGACCGAGACCCGCAACGCCTCCGGTGTCCGCGCCAAGAGCGCGTCAAACCGTGCGAGCGTGCCACTGCCGTAAGCCGCCAGATGCTTACGCCGGAACGCGATCGGATCGACCACTTGCACGACCTCTTCCTCATGCAGGAAGGCCGCGACCTCTTTCGGCGCCGCAACCGCCCAGCGCCCAAGATCGAACGCTTTGATATTGGCGGCCACAGCGGCCCCGTTCAGCTTGATCGCCTCACGGATCGCCTCCAACGAGAGCGGCACCAGCCCGCGCTGCCACGCCGCGCCAAGCACCAGCATGTTGGAATAGATCGAATCGCCCAGCGCCTTGCGCGCCAGAACGCTGGCATCAAAGAATTGCACGCCCTTCCCAAGCCGCGCAGAAAGCGCCAGTTTCAGATCCTCGCCCGGCAGACGGAAATCGCGGTTGCGGGTGAACTCCCCTGTGACGATCTCATGGCTGTTCACCACAGCCCCCGTGCGCCCTGACGTCATCAGCCCGAGGGTTTTCGCCCCCGCCGAGACCACCAGATCGCCGCCAATCACACAATCGGCTTCGCCAATCGCCACACGGATCGCGGAGATATCGGCAGGCTTTTTCGCCAGACGCAGGTGGATATGCACCGCCCCGCCCTTTTGCGCGAGGCCCGCCATTTCCATCAGCCCAGCCCCCTTGCCCTCAATCTGCGCCGCCTGCGCGAGCACCGCCCCCAGCGTCACGACGCCCGTGCCACCCACGCCAGTGATGACGACATTATAGGTGTCCGAAATCGTGGGAAGGGTCGGCTCCACCATCTCCGGCAGCACCAGATCCTTCGCCGCTTCCTTGCGGATCTTCGCGCCTTGCAGGGTCACGAATGACGGGCAGAACCCGTTCACGCAGGAGTAATCCTTGTTGCAGGAGGATTGATCCACCGCCCGCTTGGTACCCAACGGGGTTTCCACCGGCACCAGCGAGACGCAATTCGATTGCACCCCGCAATCGCCGCAGCCTTCGCAAACATCGGTGTTGATAAACACGCGCTTGTCAGGATCGGGGAAGCTGCCGCGTTTACGGCGACGGCGTTTCTCTGCGGCACAGGTCTGTACATAGACAATGGCGGAGGTGCCTTTCTCCTGTGCCATCCGCTTTTGCACATCCATCAGATGCGCCCGCTCGACCGTCTCGATGCCTTTGGGGAAGAGGTTCAGATCTAACCCTTCCTTCTCGTCATAGACGACCACAATCGGCGAGACACCCATCGCCTGGATTTCGCGGGTGATCTGATCGGCGGTCAGCCCGCCCTCATTCGTCTGCCCGCCCGTCATCGCGACGGCATCGTTGAACAGGATTTTATAGGTGATGTTGACACCGGAGGCCAAAGCCGCGCGGATTGCCTGCACGCCGGAGTGGTTATAGGTGCCATCGCCCAAGTTCTGGAACACATGGTCGCGCGTCGAAAACGGCGCTTCGCCAATCCAGTTTGCGCCCTCGCCGCCCATATGGGTGAAGCCGGAGGTCTCTCGATCCATCCATTGCACCATATAGTGACAGCCAATCCCCGCATAGGCGCGGCTGCCATCGGGAAGACGGGTCGAGGAGTTGTGGGGGCAGCCCGAGCAGAACCACGGGGTTCGCGTGGCGATCTCTGGCGCGTTATCCGCACGCCGAACCTCGCCAATCTGCGCCAGTCCTTTAAGGACAGAGTCCGTTCCACGGCCCTCCTCGACAAGGATCTGGCCGATCTTTTCCGCAATCATCACCGGATCCAGCGCATAGCGCGTCGGGAAGATCTCCTCGCCTGTCTTGTCGTGATGCCAGCCAATCACCCGCCGCCCGCGGCGCTTGTCGAAGATCGCCTCTTTGACCTGCACCTCGATCAGCTTGCGCTTTTCCTCAACGACGACGATCAGCTCCAGCCCTTCGGCCCATTCATTGAAACTCTTGAGATCGAGCGGGAAGGTTTGGCCGATTTTCCAAGTGGTAATCCCGAGGCGCTCGGCCTCTGCTTCACCAATCCCCAAAAGCTGCATCGCATGCACCAGATCGAGCCAGTTCTTGCCCGCCGCGACAAAGCCGATCTTCGCCCCTGCCTTGCCGTGCATCCGCCGGTCAATCCGGTTTGCCCGCGCGAAAGCCTCCGCCGCGAAACGTTTATAGTCGATCATCCGCGCTTCTTGCGCCACGGGCGTATCGCCCAGCCGGATGCTCAGCCCACCCTCAGGCAGCGCCATTTTCGGCTCGACGAAGCTCATCCGCTGCGGATCGCCATCGACGACGGACGTCACCTCTACGGTGTCTTTCATCGTCTTCAGGCCGACCCAAACCCCCGCGAATCGCGACAGGGCGTAGCCATAGAGACCGAAATCGAGAATTTCCTGTACGCCAGCCGGTGATAAAACAGGCATATACGCATCGACCATCGCCCAATCGGATTGGTGCAAAACGGTCGAACTCTCGCCTGTGTGGTCATCGCCCATCGCCATAATCACGCCGCCGCGCGGCGATGTGCCCGCCATATTCGCGTGGCGCATCACGTCGCCAGTGCGGTCTACGCCGGGGCCTTTGCCATACCAAAGGCCAAAAACGCCGTCATATTTGCCCTCGCCGCGCAGCTCGGATTGCTGGCTCCCCCAGAGGGCTGTCGCCGCCAGATCTTCGTTCAGACCCGGCTCGAATTTGATGTTTTGTGCTTCCAGCAAAGGCTTTGCCCGCGCCATCTGCAAATCGACCGAGCCTAAGGGCGACCCGCGATAGCCTGTGCAATAGCCCGCCGTGTTCCACCCTAAGGCCGCATCCCGCGCGCGCTGCATCAGCATCAAACGCACCAGCGCCTGCGTGCCATTCAGCAGCACGAGGGATTTCTCCAGATCAAAACGATCTGCCAAACTCACTTGATTAACGCCCATCTCGCACCTCCCGTACTGAACAAACGTTCATTTAATATAGGTCAAAATTCCTGACCTAGAAAGGAAAAAATTCACGGCAATGCCATTTGTTATGTCTATCAATGCTATATATTAGCGGTGGTTCTCTCTGACTGGCCTCATGACAAAGAAAGAATAGATATGGATTGGGACAAGCTGCGGATCTTTCACGCTGTCGCGGATGCGGGGTCGCTGACCCACGCAGGGGATACGTTGCACCTGTCGCAATCGGCTGTCTCGCGGCAAATCCGGTCGCTAGAAGAAAGCTTGGGCACGACCCTCTTCCATCGCCATGCGCGCGGGCTGATTCTGACCGAACAGGGGGAACTCCTGTTCGAAGCGACCTCTACTATGGCGCAAAAACTCGATACGGCCTCTGCACGAATTCGCGATAGCGAAGAGGAAGTCTTCGGCGAGTTAAAAGTCACCACCGCCACAGGCTTTGGCACGCTCTGGCTCGCGCCGCGCCTGATCAAGCTCTACGACCGCTTCCCCGATCTGAAAATCGACCTGATTTTGGAAGAGCGCGTCCTTGACCTGCCAATGCGCGAGGCCGATGTCGCAATCCGTATGAAAGAGCCCTCGCAAGCGGATCTGATTCGCAAACGGTTGCTCAATATTCGGATGCGCCTCTACGGATCGCAAGAATACCTCGCGCGGCACGGCACGCCCACAACAGTGGAAGAGCTGTCCACACACCGGCTTATCTGCCAAAATCCGACCACGCCGCAGGTGCAGGCAGGCGCGACGCTGAGCCAACAGCTTTTGGTCAATAGCGCGCCCTCAACCCTGACGATGAATAACTACTTCGGCGTGCTGCAAGGTGTGCTGCACAACATTGGCCTTGGCATTCTGCCCGACTACCTCACCGCAGATTTCCCGAATCTGGTGCGGGTTTTGCCGGATGTCGAATCCGTGGAGGTTCCCGTGTTCCTCGCCTATCCAGAAGAGCTACGGCAGTCGCGCCGCGTATCCGCCTTCCGCGACTTTGTGCAAGAAGAGATCCTCGCCTATCGTCGCCAGCAGTCCCAAGAAGACAACGCCGAATAATCCCCCCTCAAACGCCCGCCCACATCACTGTGCCGCGGGCGTTTTGCTGCCCAATGGCAAGCGACCCTTTGCTGAGCCATGATCTAGGCGCATATCTGGAATGCCGCTTTGCAGCATGAATGGGCTTGAACCGTTCGCACACTGCCCATATATCAATCATCGAAGCGGTTGATATGAGGAAACTCTCAGCAGCTTCACCTCCCTGTTGGACTTCGGCCGAGCGAAAGCTCGGCCTTTTTTTTTATTCTCCCTATAATGCCTCCCCCATCGCGCAACCTGCACGCGCAGCTAAACCAGTCAGCCCGCGCCACCGCGAACAAGCCTCAATGCAATGCTGGACGCGAGAGAGAAGGATTGAGCGCGCGCAAACCCCGCCTCGGCGCAAAAGTTCCCTCAAAACCGCGCCAGCTTCCTCACAATATTGCGTTTGAACCAATCGTCGCCCCTCGGGTTGTCTCTCCATGAAACGCCGGGACAACAGGCCACCTGCACTAACGCAGCGCCATCCGGCATTAAGAATTGGAGATTAGACATGACTAAGTTCAACGCTCTCATCACTTCGACCACTCTCGCTGGCGTTCTCGCTGTCGCAGGCCCTGCGCTCGCGAAATCGGAAAACGTCGCAGGCATCATGGATGCGCAAGTCGGCAGCGTCATGGTCGAGCGCGACATGACTTCCAGCGGCATGGTCCCGACCAGCGACGTGGTTGACGGCGAATACGGCCTTGTCGACGCCCAGCTTGGCACCGCGCAGCCCGAATTCGGTGGCTCGATGGGCGAAGCCGCAATCCCTGCCGATGAGCAACTGGCAGACGACAAAGGCATCATGGACAACCAGTCCGAGCTGAATGAGCAAGGCGCTGTCACCACGGCTGATAACGCGACGATCGGCTCGATCGAAAGCGTGACCCCTTCGGGCGAAGGCTATGACACGGTGCTCGTGAAACTTTCGGACACCATCGATTCCAAAGTGTCGCAGTTCAAAATCAACGTGCCGGAAGGTTCGGCCAATGACGGCCAGATCGAACTGGCATGGACCCTTTCGGATCTGCTGAACAACCTTGAAACGCAGATCTAACCTGCGCGCGCCACGGTAATCCGCGCATGGATATCGCGCAGATCACCGGATGAGCCGACCTGACGCCCCCGAATTTCGGGGGCGTCTTCGCATTTCACGCCCATTTCCTAGAAAATGCGCCCCGCGTGACGCCGCGGCCTCTTTCCCCGCGCCCATTGATAGCCTAAGAGAACGGCAAACTTCGCGCCCTTTCGGAGGACTCCATGAACGAGCCGCAGATCACCCCCGACCTGATTGCCGCACACGGCCTGAAGCCCGACGAATACGAGCGGATCTTAGAGATCATCGGCCGCGAGCCGACCTTCACCGAGCTGGGGATTTTCTCGGCGATGTGGAACGAGCATTGCTCGTATAAATCCTCGAAAAAATGGCTCCGCACCCTGCACACCACCGGCGATCAAGTGATCTGCGGGCCGGGCGAGAACGCGGGCGTGGTCGATATCGGGGACGGCCAAGCCATCGTCTTCAAGATGGAAAGCCACAACCACCCCTCGTACATCGAGCCGCATCAAGGCGCCGCGACCGGCGTCGGCGGCATCCTGCGCGATGTCTTCACCATGGGCGCACGCCCGATTGCCGCAATGGACAGCCTGTCCTTCGGGATGCCAAGCCACCCGAAAACCAACCACATCGTCAAAGGCGTGGTTGAAGGCGTTGGCTCCTACGGCAATTGCTTCGGCGTGCCGAATGTGGGCGGCGAAGTGCGCTTCCACCCGTCCTATAACGGCAATTGCCTCGTGAACGCCTTCGCGGCGGGTTTGGCCGATACGGATAAAATCTTCTATTCGGCGGCCTCGGGCGTCGGCATGCCGGTGGTCTACCTCGGCGCGAAAACCGGCCGTGATGGCGTCGGCGGCGCGACCATGGCCTCGGCGGAGTTCGACGACACCATTGAGGACAAACGCCCCACCGTGCAAGTCGGCGATCCGTTCACCGAGAAATGCCTGATGGAAGCCTGCATGGAATTGATGGCTTCAGGCTCCGTCATCTCGATCCAAGATATGGGCGCGGCAGGCCTAACCTGCTCGGCCGTGGAGATGGGCGACAAAGGCGGCCTCGGCATCAAGCTCGACCTCGAGAACGTGCCGCAGCGCGAAACCAACATGACCGCCTATGAGATGATGCTCTCGGAAAGCCAAGAGCGGATGCTCATGGTCTTGAAGCCGGAAATGGAAGCTATCGCCCGCGCGATCTTCGTCAAATGGGATCTCGATTTCGCCATCGTCGGCGAGACCATCGCGGAAGACCGCTTCTTGATCCTGCACAATGGCGTTGTGAAAGCCGATCTGAAGCTCTCCGAACTCTCTTCCTCCGCACCGGAATATGACCGTCCGTGGGTCGAGACACCCGCCGCAGGCGCGATGACGGCTCTGCCTGAAATCAGCGCGATTGACGGCCTCAGGGCGCTGATCGGCTCGCCGAACTACGCCTCGAAAGCCTGGGTCTTTGAGCAATACGATACCCAAGTCATGGGCGACACGATCCGCCGCCCGGGCATGGGCGCAGGCGTGATCCGCATCCACGGCACCAACAAGGGCGTGGCCTTCACCTCCGACGTGACGCCCCGCTACGTCAAGGCAAACCCGTTCGAGGGCGGCAAGCAAGCGGTGGCGGAAGCCTACCGCAACCTGACCGCCGTGGGCGCATTGCCCTTGGCGACCACCGACAACCTGAACTTCGGCAACCCCGAGAAGCCGGAAATCATGGGCCAATTCGTCGGCGCGATCAAAGGGATCGATGCCGCCGTGCGCGCGCTCAATGTGCCGATCGTCTCGGGCAACGTCTCGCTCTATAACGAGACCGATGGCGCGGGCATCCTGCCGACGCCGACCATCGGCGCGATTGGTCTGATTGAAAACCTCGACGATCTGATCGCGGGCCTGCCCGCCTCGGGCGATGTGGCGCTGGTGATCGGCGAAACCAAAGGCCACCTCGGCCAGTCGGCGCTGGCGTTTGAGGCCTTCGGCAATGAAACTGGCGACGCACCGCATGTTGATCTCGATGCAGAGCTGAAAAACGGCACCTTCCTGCGCGACAACCGCAAGCTCTTGGCTTCGGCCACCGATCTCGCGGATGGTGGCCTCGCGCTCGCGGCCTTCGAGATGGCGAATGAGGCGGGTATGGGCGTTACGCTCACCTCCGCCGATATCGCAACGCTGTTTGGCGAAGATCAGGCGCGCTACCTCGTCGCGGCGACCACGCAAAACGCGGACGCAATTGAGGCCGCAGCGAAGGCCGCTGGCGTCACCGTCACACGTGTCGGGGCCTTCGGTGGCGATGCCGTCACCTTCGGCACGCAATCCGCACCGCTGGCGGATCTCGCAACTACATATCGCACGGCATTTGCCGCCGCGATTGCAGGCTAAACCAGGCGGGGGGCTGTCTGCCCCCCGCCCCCCCCCGAGGATATTTCGGCTCTCTGGAAGACGATCCCGTTTCCAAAGAGTTCAAATATCCCCGCCGGAGGCGCAGGTAAGACACCCAGCGCCGCAGGGCCTTTGTAAGCCGCCCCTTGCAGCTTGCACCGCGCCACCCTAGATTCCCCCAATAGGACGAGGAGATCCCCATGCCGATGGAAGCACATGACATCGAAGCCCTGATCCGCAGCGACTTCCCCGATGCGCAGATCACCATCACCGACCTTGCGGGCGATGGGAACCATTGGGCCGCCGAGGTGATTGACGCCTCGTTCAAAGGCATGAACCGCGTACAACAGCAGCGCGCTGTGTTTGCGTCGCTCAAGGGCGCAATGGACGGGGCGAATGCGCCCCTACATGCGCTTGCCCTGACGACCAAAACCCCTGAATAATCTGCGCCCCGCTGGGGCCTCCGAAAGGATCAAAGCGATGACCGCGATCGACCAAATCAAAGAAACCGTCACAAAAAATGACGTTGTTCTGTTCATGAAAGGCACCAAAGAGATGCCGCAATGCGGCTTCTCCAGCCGCGTGGCGGGCGTGCTGAACTTCATGGGCGTGACCTATCAGGATGTGAACGTTCTGGCCGATGCCGATATCCGACAAGGCATCAAGGATTACTCCGACTGGCCGACGATCCCGCAGCTTTACGTCAAAGGCGAATTCGTCGGCGGCTGCGATATCATCACCGAAATGACGATTTCCGGCGAGTTGGATACCCTGTTCGAGGCCAATGGCGTGGCCTTCAACAAGGAAGCCGCCGAGCAGATTCGCGCCGCCAACGCCTAAGACGGGTGAAGACGGGCGGCCTCAGGTCGCGGAATTCCAAAAATATAAAAGGGCGGGATCCATTAGGATCTCGCCCTTTTATATCGCGGAAGCCGGCTTCTGCCCCTCCTGCACAAATTATTTCTTGCCAAACATCCGGCCCCAGAAGCCCCGCGCTTTGTTGCGCGCATTTCCGGCGCCATCCTCAACATCATCCCATGCGTCGCCAATGTCATCGAGCACCGGATCAATTGAGCGTTGCTTGAATTGCAAGAAGATCGCCCGGATCGTCAGCACCAGCAGCAAGAGCACAACCAGAATCGTAATATTCACCCATGGCACCACCGTCGCATCAGGACCATCGACTTCTTTTAACGCGATGGCGTTCGGGAAGATCGTAAACCACTCGTTGCGCCAACCATAATGCGTCACCATCACCCATTCAGGGGCCGTCGCGGGCGAGATCATTGACTGCGCTTGCGCCTGAAGGTTCGAGGAATCGAGCTTGAAATAGGGCGGCCAGCCCCAGCCCGTATCCTCGTTGCGGTACACCATCGGCTTGCCATTGGGCAGCACGGTCTGGATGAAGAACACATCGCGGTTGGTTCCCCCCGTCGTGCCGACATCCGCCGTCGCCCAGAAGAACGAATTCTCGCCAAAGTCGATCCGGCGGTTCTCGGTGCCCACAACCCGCACAACGTCATGCTGCGGCAAGGTGTAGTGGAAGAAGGAGAACAGCAGGATCGCGATCAGCGACAGGAAAGTCCATTTAACGTATTTCATTTTCGCCTCACGCGTAATTCACGAGATAAATCAGCACACCGACCACCGTGATCGGAATGATATAGACCAGCCATACCAATTGTACACGCAGGCTGCGCGCGTAGCGCTGCATCCCCTGCTCTACAAAAGCCTCGCGCGCAGCCTCGTCCCTTGGCTGATCGTCGGGGTGATCTGCATCCCAGTCGTTCTCAAGCTGCTCGCGGTGGACCGATCGCAGATAGATGCGCATAATCCAGTAAAACACCGTTAGAGCGACCAGCCCGAAAACGCTCAACCGCAGCAATGCAACCATCACGCCCCCCCGATCACCGGCCCCCAAGGCCCGACCAACTCAACACTCTCGCGCACCGCCATCGCGGGCTCCGCGCCATAAAGCCGTGCGCGCGCGCCTGCCTTGTCAATTAGATACTCTTTCTCGAGGAAATCCGCCACATAGGCGCGCTTGATTTCGGGCCAGCCCGCGTAGAGCCGATAGAATAACTCCTTATGGCAAATATAGAGCGCCCTTACATCCAGCGGCGCAAGCTCCGCCAAGAGCATATTCACCAAATCCCGCAACGGTCCTTGGCGCGCGCGCAACGTGTAGAAATAGGCCGGATGGCGGGAATCAATCGCGGGCCAGGACCCATCCGCCTCGGCCCAGCGCAAGAGCGCAGCCAGGCCATTAAACGCGGGCGGCAGTTGCGCCCCCAATCGTTGCGCCACGGCGCGGAGTTCCCTGCGCGAGCCGACCTGCGGGATCCCTAGCTCCGCCGCCGCATCGACGAGGATAAAATCCATCTTCTGCCGCAAGACCGCCCCCGCCTGCGAGCCGCGCGCGGTCACAATTGGCTCCACCAGCCCGTTCTGTTCCAGAAATTGCGCGATCTCATTGTGCTGCACGCCGGAATAAAGCTGCTCGATCGCAAGCCCGTCAGGCCGCGCCCCCATATAGATCGCGGTGGGCTTCCATGTTGAGCGGAACAGATAGACGCCGCCGAAATGCGCTGTCCAGAAATCCTCCGCCTCGAATTGCGTAGTGCGCAGCGCGATTGGGTGGCGCGTCACATCGCCTGTTTTGCGCGCCGTTTCAATTATATCACGGATCAGATCGTCATCGAACCAAGCGGTGTCTTGACTACGAAACCGCTCGATCAATCCCGTGAGGCGATCTGCCTCGGCCACATGATTGCCCGTCGTATCTGCAACCACCGTGAGCCAGCGGATATCGCGAAGCCGGTCAGCATCGTGAAGATCGAAGACAGAATTCTCGATCTCCCCGCAGATCGCATCTCGAGCCGTCAGGGAAAACACCTGCGCCTCATTCTCAACGATGAACCGCCGCAAGATCTCGCGCGTCATCGAGAACTTCGCCTCCAGAATTGGGGCCGATTTCTGTTCTGGGGCGAGCAAGATGAACTGTCGGTTGCATCCGTTCGGGTTTAGATACAGCGGATCCCCTAACTCATCCGCCACCTCGGGCGAGTAGCCGGAAATGTCGATATGGAACGCCTCCAACCCCGTGCGCCGGTTTGAAAGCTGCGTCAGCGCGCGGTTATACCGCTCCACCAGCGCGGGGCTCTCTACCCGCATCAGATTGCCAAACATCAGCCCTTTGTCGATCAGGCGCTTCATTGCCTCGCCTCATTCGTCATCCGGTGAATCCGCCCACGGCGCCAGAAAAGTGCCGAGATGGGCAGCGCGATCATCGGCGCCAAGACCAGGTAAACCAGCGTCGCATCTATGCCAGTGCCGCAGATAGCCGCCGCATCGGGCGCATCCCAGAACGTCACCAGCATCCCCGCTGGCCCAAACACATACTCCGATGCAAACCATGTGATCCCAAGCCCGAGAAGGATCCGCCAGAGAAGCATCGGGGGCGTGAACGCCACCGCCAAAACCCAGCCAAGAAAAATCGCGCCCAGTAAGGCCCACAGATTCATGCCCAACGCCCAAAGGATGAGGTCACCGCAGCTCATCCGTGCCCCTCCAAATACCGCCGCTTGGCCGCTTCTGCGCGGCCCATATCGCGGACCATCGCGTCAATCGCGACCTCGTCGGATTTATCGGCATAGCGGAATTCCGAGTCGGCATAGCGGTTGATCTCTTGGATCACCATCTGCGCCGTCACAGGTTTGCGCAGCTCGGAAATCATCCCCGCCTTCTCTTCATAGCTCTTGAACAGGAACAGATCCGGCTCGGCCATCCACTCATCGGGCAGCTCGAAATCCATCGCGCGGACCTTGACCGCGTCGGTGATATTCTTGATCGCGCGTCCGGTGAAGCGCGGGTCGGCCTCTTGGATCGCCTTCAGATAGCTGCCCAGCTTGGCCACTGTATCCAGCGCGCCCACATGGCTCTCAACCGCCTCGAACACACGCACCAAGCCCGGCTCTTGCGGGCGGGCATAGCCCTCATAGCTCTCGGCCACAGCGCGCTGGATCTCCTGCGCGGCGTAAAGCGTGTGGTCTCCCATAGGGATCTCATGCCGCTTGCCCAACAGAAGCGCCAAAATATCGATGTAATCATCCCGCGTCTGCGGGCCGTCCACCAAGAATCGCGCCCCCGCCCGCTGGCGCAAAGCGTCATCGACATTTTCGGGATAGTTGGAAAACATCCCAAAGGTGCAATTCCCGCGCACCACCGTATTGGCCCCGGCAAAGGCCTCCATCAGCACCGCCGTGATCTCCTGCTGGCCTGCAGAGCTTTGCCGATCACCGCGTTTGCCCGCGATCTGGTCAATATCATCAATCGTGCCAAACCCGATCACGGACGGGTCCATGACATTGGAAATAAACGCCTTTGCGTTTTGCCCCGATTTCCCCTGATAGCTGTCCACCTGATCAATCGACAGGTTTTGATAGCGGAACGCATAGCCTGCGACCTGACAATACTCGTTGAGCAGCCCTGCCATCATCTGAATCAGCGTTGTCTTTCCTGTCCCCGGTTTGCCGTCGCCCATGAAGGTGAAAATGAACCCGCCCAGCTCGGCAAACGGATTTAATTTCCGCTCGAAATCATAAGCCATAAGCATCTTCGCCAAACGCATCGCCTGATATTTCGCGATGTGGTTGCCCACCACCTCTTCAGGCTTTTTGAACTGCATCGTCAGCGTGGTGCCGCGCGCCTTGCGCGCCGGTTCGAAGCCCGCAATCGGGAAGTCGTCGGCCTCCACGCGCCATGTCGCGCCGGAAAATGCGCCGATCCGCGCCGCCCCTTCGCCGCGCGCCCGCACCTTCGCCATTAATGCCTCAGAATAGGCAAGCACGACCTCCACCATTCGCGTCTCATCCGTGCCTAACGCGGCCAGATCCTGATCCAACTCCCAAAGCGCGCCGTAAAGGGCAAGCGACGCATTATCGGTGAGGATCTCCTCGACCTCGCCAATCTCGACCGAGCCCTCCCCCGCCAAAGGGGCCAGCAAAAATGCGGTGGCATTCGCGAAGGTCGAAAGTACGGCCAGCGCTTCCGCTGCCAGCAGTTCAGAGAATTCCGCCGCGCGCGCCTGCGGCAAGCGCCCCGCGAGATTTGCGCGCTTCAACTCGGTGAGGCCCGTGACCTCGGAGACAGCCTCGCCAATCGCAAGCGCAATTGCCAAAGCACGGCGGAGCGCTTGCAGCACCGAAGCCCCCGCGACCGAGGGGATGTCTTCCCCGCCCAGCACCCGCACTGCGATCCGCACCCCTTCCGAGCGGGCCGTCGAGCGCGTCACCAATCCCGGCGTGGTGGAGCGGAACCGGGGCCGCGTGCCGATCCCGGGCGAGCGTTCAGGCGCCGCCACATCGGCAGGACTCGCGATCCGTGGCGCGTGATCGAACCCCGCCAGCATCTCTCCCGCCGCCGCATAATGCGCGCGGATTGCCTCTTCCTTCAACTCCATCTCATCGCGGCCAGAACTCATCTTACCCTGCTCTTTCAATGCTTTCGAGGCGAGGCCTCAATTGTAAACGACCACGCGACCCTCGCGCCCGACCACGAATTTGCGCACATCACGGAAGCCCTGCGGGGCTTTCTCCGCCAGAACCTGAAACGGTCGCTGCGGTAGGATCACCGAGCGCATCATCCGCGTAGCACCGCTTTGCGCACCAGATAGGGGATCGAGCGAGAACACTTGGCGCTCGGTGGAGGAAAACCAGCCCTTCTCGATCTCGACCCGCGCCGACGCGAGATCTTCCAGCGTCCAGGCCAACGCCCAATCCTCGCTCGATGGCGCTCGCGCCTCTTCCAGCACCTCGCGGATCGGCCCAGTTTGCAGCGTATAGGCGCTGGAATACATCGGCCCGAGGTGGATCCGACGCAGGCGCTTGGGGTGCAGATCGTCGAAATCCGTATCCAGCCCCTTAGCGATGGTCACCAGTTTCAACCCCGCCGCACCCTGCGCCAGAAGATGCGCCTGCACCGCCGCCCAGCGCCCTGAATCGCGATCCAAACCGGTGCGAGCGCTATCCTCGACCTCCATCAGATAGATCACCGGCACATTGAGCTGCGTATCATAAATCGCCCAATGGACCTGGTACTGCCGCCGTCCGTTCTCGGCCACCGACGACTCAATCTGTGCCAATTCAGGGTGCATCTGTGGCCAAAACAGCCCCCCCTGCGCCAGCGCCGCGAAATATTTCCGTTGGCTCAGCGCATATTGCTGCGCCACAGGAATTTTCGCCTGCGACAGCATCACCCGCACCATCTCATCGCGCAGCGCATCTTCCGACAGCGCCCTCTCCAAATGGGCCTGCGCCTGCACCGCATCATTGGCCATAGTCGCAAGCTCTTGATAGATCGGGAAGCCACTCTCATGCCGATCAATGGTGAGGTGCTGGCCCAGCGCGCCCTCCATCCGGCCCGCGATCAGATATTTCATCGACAGTGCATGGAAACTGGCAGAGATCGCAGTGATATACCCCGCGATCACAGCCGTCTCAGCGCGCGACAAAGCGCCCTCGCGTTCCATCTCGGCCGCGACCGAGATCAACAGCCGCGTAATCTGATCAAACTTGGCAAAATAACGCCGTGCGAGAGTTTCCTCGCGCAGAACATGGTGATCATCCAACAGATCTGTTTCGACCACTGATCACTTCCCGTAGAGATTTTTGTCGTGCTTCTCGACAATCGCAGCGAAGCGCCGCGCGAAGCGTTCATCTGCTTTGGCCTTTGCCTCCAACACGTCGCGTGCAAACACCATCTGGCCCTCATGTGCCTCCAGCATTTCCGCCATCCGTGCGTTGGTCGCAGCGCCAATCCCCGCCATTGCGGTTTGGGCTTGCTGGTCCGTCTCCACACCGATCTCGTTGATCCGGTGGGCAATTTCCTGCTGCTGCGCGGTTTTCAGCGATTTGGTCAGCGCGTCATACAGCACCACGCGCTGCTTGGTGTCTGTCATCAGCTTGTTGACCAGAACCATCTGCGTCGCCGCCTGATTTTGCAACGAATCCATCCAAGTTTTGCCCTGCTCGATATAACGTTCCAAAGTCTGGCTCTTAGCGAGCTTGACCTGCTCGTCGCGCACCATCGCGTTGTGCTTCACATTCAACTCTGCAAGCTGCGTCTCGAGTGCGGTGCGTTTGGCGGCATCCATCTCGACGGCGATCTGGTTCTCCAGCTTGATGATCTGCGGGTCCAGCGCGGTGATCTCACGGCGCAGATCCTCCAGCTCCTGCACGGTCATCTCGCGCTCGTCCAATGTCCCCACGAGGTTCGCCTCAACGCGGTTCTTCTGATCCTCCAGCACCGCGAGTTGCCCGTTCAGCAGCTTCACGATCACATCCGATTTAGCGATCAAGTCCTGTAATTTGCTCTCAATCGAGGCGCTGCGCATGCGCTCTTGCCGCATCGCCTCCGATTTGCCCTTCGAAAAAATCCCGACGAAAGTTTCCATTCCGGTTTTGGAGCGCAGCTCGTCGAAATCCTTCGAGAAGCCCGAGGTCACATCGTCCAACCCCATGATAAGCTCGGCGATATTGCCATTCATCGCATCGGCATGGGCCTGCACATCGGCCAGTGAGGCGGTCTCGATATCCAAAGCAGCGCCCTCGATATCCGTGCCCATCTTCGCGCGCGCGGCTTCGATCCGGCTCGTAAATTCGGTGATCTTATTTTGCGCCTCAGCCACTTGTTTGCTGGTGTCTTCAATCTGCACGTCGAGGTTGGACATCCGCCCCTCCAATGTTAATAACATTTACAATCTTGGGGCGCCGCGCCGAAACTACAAGCCCGCTTGCGAAAAAGGCTACCGAAAACGGGGCCGCCTTGCTACCGCTTTCGATCAAACACGCCGCGGCATACGCAGACTGGCATCGAAAGTGATGCGCCCTTAGCATGATCTCATGCGCCACAAATGCTTTAGAAATACGGGTAAAAGGCCGATGCTTACCACAACCCGCGCAGCCCAAACCAGAAGCAGACAGCCCCAAAACAGGACGACCCAAACGATTGCGCCATTGCGGCTCGGCTGCCTATGCCGCGATGCATGAGCCTACCGCCTCCGGCAGGCTCAACCCCTTCTCACACGCCGATATTGTCGATCAACCGAACACCGCCCAGCCATGCCGCAGCAAGCATGCGCACAGGTTTTGCGAGATCCGCGACCTGCGCAAGCGTCTCGGCATCGCGCAGTTCAAGATATTCGATCTCACGAAAGCCCGCCGCCAGAACCTCCGCCCGCGCCGTCTCCAGCACCGCCTCGATCCCGCCGCCTGCGCGGATCGCGGTCGCAGCGCGCTGCATAGCCGCGTAGAGCGCGGGGGCCTGCGCGCGCTCCGCCGCGCTCAGCCGCACATTGCGCGAGGACATCGCCAATCCATCGGCCTCTCGGATCGTCGGGCAGGGAATGATTTTGATCGGGATGTTCAAATCCCGCACCAGTCGCTGCACCACCTGAACCTGCTGCCAATCCTTCTCGCCAAAGAAGGCGCGGCCCGCCTGTGTCATCCCGAAGAGCTTGCTCACCACCGTGGCCACGCCGTCGAAATGCCCCGGACGGTTGGCCCCCTCCAGCGGCTCGGAAACCCCGCGCACGGTGACATTCGTCGCAAACCCCTCGGGGTAAACCTCATCGGGCTGCGGCGCGAAGAGCACATCGACGCCTTCCGCCTCCAGAAGTGCGAGATCATGCGCCTCGGTGCGGGGGTATTTCTTCAAATCATCGGGGTTGTTGAACTGTTTCGGGTTCACGAAAATCGTCACGATCACGCGGTCTGATTGCGCCCGCGCCGCCCGTACGAGGCTCAAATGCCCGTCATGCAGCGCGCCCATCGTCGGCACGACCCCGACCAGAATGCCAGAGCGTTTCCACCCCGCGACCTTCTCTTGCAGCTCCGCAGCCGTGCGGATCACTTGCGTCATTCTCTCTCTCCCAGCTCTCGCCCCATCGGTCTGTCTCAATCCGCGAAGATATGCTCCGCGCTCGGGAAGGTCCCTGCGCGCACGTCTGCCGCATAGGCCTGAACGGCGGCCTCCGCCGTGCCTGCTAGCGTCGCGTAGCGCTTGACGAATTTCGGTTTGAAATCGGCGAACAGCCCGAGCATGTCGTCGAGAACGAGCACCTGCCCGTCACAGCCCGCGCTGGCCCCGATCCCCACCGTGGGGATTGCGATCTCGGCGGTGATCGCATCGGCGAGCGAGGCAGGCACCTTCTCCAGCACCACTGAGAATGCCCCCGCCTCGGCCACCGCGCGCGCATCGGCCTTGAGCCGCTCCGCATCCGCGCCGCGCCCTTGGACCTTATAGCCGCCCAAAGTGTTCACCGATTGTGGCGTCAGGCCGATATGCGCCATCACAGGCACGCCGCGCTTGACCAAAAACGCGATCGTCTCCGCCATATGCACGCCGCCCTCCAGTTTCACCGCGGCGCAGCCCGTCTCTGCAATGAGTTGCCGTGCGTTGCGGAAGGCCTGCGCGGGGCTCTCCTCATAAGATCCAAACGGCATATCCACGACGACCAGCGCCCGCGCCGCGCCGCGCATTACCGCGCGCCCGTGCAGCACCATCATCTCCATCGTGACGCCCACCGTGGAGGGCAAACCGTGCAGCACCATGCCGACAGAATCGCCCACGAGGATCAGATCGCAATGCTGATCGACGATCTTCGCCATCGGTGTCGTATAGGCAGTGAGGCAGGCGATTTTGGCCGTGCCTTTCATCGCTGCGATGTCATTGGGCATCAAGGCCCGAACGGTCGAACTGGCGCTCATAACAAGGCCCTCCCCTCTGTCCACTCGGAGCGGCACAAGCCGCCGCGACATATCCGCACCGTCATAGCGCGCAAGATGGTTGAAAGAAAGTTCCGCGAAGGAAACAGGTGCGGGTTTTTATATTGCGCGCCTAAGTGTTTGCGCCATCATCGCCCTGCCGATCAGGGAGCGCCGCGAGAAATCCGCGCAGCAGATCATCAAGCTGGTTGCGCTCATTGGGGGGGAGGGCCGCGACGAGCCGCGTTTGTGTCGCGACATGATCGGTCACAGCGGCCTCGATCACCTCCTGTCCTGCCTGCGTCAGCCCGACCAGCACACTGCGCTTGTCGCCCGCGTTGCGGACCCGCTCCACAAGCCCTGCCTGCTCAAGCTGATCAATCCGATTCGTCATCGTGCCCGAGGTGATCATCATTGTCGCGAGAAGCTGGTTCGGGGTGAGCGCATGCGGTGGGCCGGAGCGCAGCAGGGTTGCCAGAACATCGAACCCCGCGCGAGTCAGCCCGTGGCGGGCGAAGGTCACTTCCATCTCCTGCGACAGATACTGCGCGACCCGCCCGAGGCGCCCGATAAGCCCCATCGGCGCGGTGTCCAGATCCGGTCTTTGCCGCGCCCATTGCGCCCTAATTGTGTCGATCTCATCCATCTGTTGATGCTTGCTTCCAATTTATCTTGACGTCAAGATTTATCGACATATCTTGACGTCAAGATAAATGAAGGACACGCCATGACCACCGCCCAAACGCTCCGAACCCTGTTGCTGACCGCGCTGGCCCCCGCGATCTGGGGCAGCAGCTATATCGTCACCACGCAAGTCTTGCCGCAGGTCGATCCGGTGACGATCTCGCTTCTGCGTGCCTTGCCAGCAGGGCTTTTGCTGCTGCTCTACGTGCGCGTGCTGCCCAAGGGCCGCTGGATCCCGAAGATGTTCGTCCTCGGCGCGCTGAATTTCTCGATCTTCTGGTCGCTTCTGTTTTTCTCGGCCCATCGCCTGCCCGGTGGCGTCGCGGCGGTGCTCGGGGCGGCGCAGCCCTTCATCGTGATCTTCGCCGCGCGAGGGCTGCTCGGCGCGCCGATCAAACCACTCTCGCTCATCGCGACATGCACGGGACTGTTCGGGATCGGCTTACTGCTCCTGACGCCTGCCGCAAAGCTGGATGCGCTCGGGATTATAGCGGGGTTCGCGGGGGCGGCCTCGATGGCTCTGGGCATCGTGCTCAGCCGCAAATGGCAGCCACCCGTTGACACGCTCACCTTCACCGCTTGGCAATTGACCGCAGGCGGGCTGTTGCTGATCCCTGTCGCGATCTTTGCAAAGGTCGATCTGACCGCGCTCACCGGCCCCAATCTTGCGGGTATCGCCTATCTCGGGCTGATCGGCGCGGCGCTGACCTACCTTTTGTGGTTCCAAGGGATCAGCAAACTGCACCCGTTCGCGGTCTCGGTACTTGGCTTTCTCAGCCCGCTCACCGCGACAGCACTCGGCTGGGGGATCTTGGGGGAGGCCCTCGGCCCGCTTCAAATCACCGGAATGGTGATCGCATTGGGCAGCGTCTTTCTCGGCCAATACGCGGTTCGGGCAAAGTCCGCGGCGGCATGAGCCGCCCATTGCAACACGAAAAAGGGCCCCATCGGGGCCCTTTCGAAACAGATCAATGATCCTGCCGCTTCGCGAAACTTAGGTTGGATTCCGCCCTTCCAAAGCGGCATCCCGTGCGGCCGACTCGGAAAGTCTCTGTGCGGAGATTTCCTGCGCGGCGCGGTCTGCGTCAATCACCTCAAACGAGGTTTCCGGCACCAGATAACCCGAGGACAGTTCAACCAACTCGCCCTCGTATTTCAGGCTTTCGGCCTTGGTCCGCACTTTGACCAGCGTGCCCAGCGGCACCTCGTCAAACATATCAATCGCGTCTTGGTTAAACAGTCGGATACAGCCTGCCGATGTCGCTTTGCCGATCGAGCTTGGGTCCATCGTTCCGTGGATCCGATACATCGTATCCTTGCCGTTGCGATAGAGATACAGCGCCCGCGCGCCCAGCGGATTGTCGAGGCCGCCTTTCAGGCCGCCCGCCAGCGCCGCATAGACCTCCGGCTCGCGCCGGATCATGTTCTTCGTGGGCGTCCAGCTCGGATATTCTTCCTTGCGGCGGATCACGCCCGACCCCGCAAAGCCGAGCCCCGCACGCCCCACTGCCACGCCAAACCGCATCGCGAGGCCTTCCTCATAGATGTGGTAAAGCACCCGCGCATAGGGATCGACGACAATCGTCCCGACAGGCTCGGGGCCATTATATTCGACCCAGCGACGCTTGTTGCGCTCGTTGAGGTATTTCGGGTTCACCGCAGGAACTACCCGCGTGCCATCTTCTCGCGCCTGATATTCGACCGGCACTGAGCTGCCGACAGGCGTTGTGCCCCCCCCTGCGCAAGCGGCGAGCGCCAGCACGGTGGACATGAGCGCCAAGCGGCGCATTACAATCTTCAAAGAAAGGTTCACGGCAGCACCCCAGTCAACATCCGGTCTCGCGAGGCCCTACACCGCATTGCGATGCCGACCTCGGAACCCCTCATGAGCCCCAGCAAGCATAGCCGCGTCAAGCCCTTGTGCTCTCGTGATGCGTTTTTGGTGCATAACTGCCGCTTTTCCTTGACCAATTCCCCCCCGCACGAAACTCTCGGACGAAAACTGGCCGGATCTAGCGGCCTTCACGCCAAGCCACGAGAATCAACCCCGAGGATCACGAGGATCACAATGCGCGCAGGCCCGATGAACCTGATCACCGATGTCTCCGGCCTGCTTGTCGGCAATGCGCACGATAGCACGCTACGATCGGGGACAACGGTGCTGACCAGCGCGAACCCGTTCACCGCTGCCGTGCATATCATGGGCGGCGCACCAGGCACCCGCGAGACGGATCTGCTCGCCCCCGACAAGCTGGTGCAAAAAGTTGATGCGCTCGTGCTCTCAGGCGGATCGGCCTTCGGGTTGGATGCGGCCTCGGGTGTGGTGGAGGGGCTGCGCCTGAGGGGGCGCGGGTTTGAGGTTGGCGGGATGCACGTGCCCATCGTGCCCGCAGCGATCCTGTTCGATCTGCTCAATGGTGGGCGCAAGGATTGGGGGGAACCGCCCTATCGCGCACTGGGCAAAGCGGCATTGGAGAACGCCTTTTCCAGCTTTCCGCTTGGCACAGTCGGCGCGGGCTACGGGGCGATGACGGCCAACCTTAAAGGCGGGCTCGGATCGGCCTCCGCCGTGCTCGCCTCGGGCCATACTGTCGGGGCGCTGGTCGCAGTCAATGCGCTTGGGTCTGTGACCCAAGGCGACAGCCCGCATTTCTGGGCGAACCCGTTCGAGCTGGATGGCGAGTTCGGGGCGTTCGGATCGGCAACCGCAATCGACCCCACGGCGGAGCCCACACTCACCAAACGTAAAGGCGAGGCCACCACGATTGCCATTGTCGCCACCGATGCCACCCTCACCCAAGCGCAATGCCAGCGCCTCGCGACCGCCGCCCATGACGGGATGGCGCGCGCCATCGTGCCATCTCATACCCCGTTTGACGGGGATCTGGTCTTCGCGCTCAGCACCGGCGCGCGGCCGCTCAAAGACGCCGATCTCGATCCTTTCCGCCTCGGCCATGCCGCCGCCTGCACACTGGCGCGCGCCATCGCGCGCGCGGTGTTCCACGCCCGCCCCCGTCCGGGGGATGTGCAACCGAGCTGGTCGGCAAAGTTCGGCTGACCGCCGATCCGCGCCTCGCATGTGCCAATCCGGCCAATCACACGCCCTTGCCTGCCGCTTTGCGCAGCCTACCTGTCCAACCATCGGGATGGACAAACCAGCTCCGCGCTGAGATCCTTCCCCAAAGCTCTCAGGAGGCCCAAATGCTCGATTCCACCACCGATCTGAAATCGCTTCTCAGCGACCCTTCCCTTTTAGAGACCCGCGCCTTCATTGGCGGCGAGTGGGCTGCGGCCGATGACGGCAGCACCTTTGACGTAATCAACCCCGCGCGCGGCGACGTGATCTGCTCGGTCCCCGACCTTAGCCGCGCCGAGACCGCGCGCGCGATTGAGGCCGCCCGTCTCGCGATGAAGGATTGGGCCGCGCGCACCGCCAAGGAACGCGCCGTCATCCTGCGCAAATGGTATGATCTGATGATGGAGAACCAGCACGATCTCGGGCTGATCCTCACCGCCGAGATGGGCAAGCCGCTGGCCGAGGCCAAGGGCGAGATCACCTATGGTGCCTCCTTCGTTGAGTGGTTCGGCGAAGAAGCGAAGCGCAATTACGGCGAAACCATCCCCGGCCATATGCGCGACAAACGGATCCAAGTGATCAAACAACCGATTGGCGTCGTAGGCTCGATCACCCCTTGGAACTTCCCCAATGCGATGATCGCGCGTAAGGCGGCCCCTGCCCTTGCGGTCGGCTGTGGCTTCGTGGCGCGCCCCGCCTCGGAAACCCCGCTCTCCGCGCTGGCGATGGCGGTACTGGGCGAGCGCGCGGGCCTGCCCAAAGGCATCCTCTCGGTGATCACCTCGACCAAAGCCTCCGATATCGGCAAGGAATTCTGCGAAAACCACACCGTCCGCAAACTGACCTTCACTGGGTCGACGGGCGTCGGCAAGATCCTGATGACGCAGGCCGCCGATCAGGTGATGAAATGCTCGATGGAGCTGGGCGGCAACGCGCCGTTCATCGTGTTTGACGATGCCGATCTCGACGAGGCAGTCAAAGGCGCAATGGCGTCGAAATTCCGCAACAACGGCCAGACCTGCGTCTGCGCAAACCGGATCTATGTGCAGGCGGGCGTCTATGATGCCTTCGCCGCCAAACTCAAAACCGCGGTTGAGGCGCTCAATATCGGCGACGGGCTTAAGGAGGGTATCGACACCGGCCCGCTGATCTCGGCCAAGGCGGTGGAGAAGGTTGAGGACCATATCAAGGACGTGCTCGACCACGGCGGCGCAGTGCTCACGGGAGGCAAACGCCACGCCCTCGGCGGCACCTTCTTCCAGCCCACTATTGTGACTGGCGTCACGCAAAGCATGAAAGTCGCGCAGGACGAAACCTTCGGTCCGCTGGCCCCCTTGTTCAAATTCGAGACCGAGGAAGAGGCCATCGGCTATGCCAATGATACGATCTTCGGCCTCGCCTCCTATTTCTATGCGCGCGATATTGGCCGGATCACCCGCGTCCAAGAGGCGCTGGAATACGGCATCGTTGGGGTAAACACAGGCATCATCTCCACCGAGGTCGCGCCATTTGGCGGCGTGAAACAATCCGGCCTTGGCCGCGAAGGCTCGCACCACGGGACGGAAGACTACCTCGAGATGAAATATATCTGCCTGTCGGTCTGATCCCGCAACAGGGTCACTGTAGGAGGGAGGCTTCGGCCTCCCTTTTCTCTTGCGCGACGCCCCAAGACCATCCGCCATCAAAAAGGCCGCACCCGAGGGCGCGGCCTTTTATTTCAAAACGACAGGCAACGGCCCGTGAGGCCGCGCGCTCTTAGTTGTCGTCTTCGTCATCCTCATCCGCATCGGGCAGGCTGAAGAAGCTATCCGCATCGGAATAGTCTTTCGCCTCGCTGTGCTTTTCTTCTTTCGGCTCGGGCTTGTTGCCCAGCGTGAAGTGCTCCAGACCCGCAATCCCCGAAGGCATCCGCGGCTCTTCCGACATGCCAAGCGATTGCTCGGTCGAAACCAGCTTGCGGCGCTCGTCATCGGTCATCAGACCACCCTCAGCGGCCTTCTTCTTCGCAGCTTTTTGCACTTCGGCATCCAGCTCCGATTGGCGGCACAGCCCGAGGGCGACCGGATCAATCGGGGTGATGTTCTGGATGTTCCAATGGGTGCGCTCGCGGATCGCAGCGATCGTCGGCTTGGTGGTGCCCACCAGACGCGCCACTTGCGCATCGGCAAGCTCGGGGTGGAATTTCACCAGCCACAGGATCGACGCAGGGCGATCTTGACGCTTCGAGAGCGGCGTGTAGCGCGGCCCGCGGCGTTTTTCTTCGCCTGCCGCAGCAGGGTTATTCTTGAGGCGCAGTTTCAGCGTCGGATCTTTTTCCGCTTTCTCGATCGCGCCCGCTTCCAATTGGTTGGAGGCAACCGGATCAAACCCTTTCACGCCGACAGCCACATCGCCATCCGCAATCCCTTGCACTTCAAGCTCGTGCAAACCGCAGAAATCCCCGATCTGCTTGAACGTCAACGTCGTGTTATCCACGAGCCAAACGGCAGTGGCTTTCGCCATAAGCGGCTTCGTCATCGGATCTCTCCTTTACAAATCTCTCCCACGCCGAGAAAAACGGCTGCGGCTTGGGTGCTTCCCGTGCCGCTATTCCTGTTTTCAGGGGGAATTGGGGTGCCTTATACGCCCGATATTCAAGGGAGGAAAGAGAAAATGCGTCAAATTTGCGCCAGTCTCGGGGGCACAGCGGCGCGTGTGCTCGCCTCTGTGCTCTGCTGCCTTCTCGTTCTCGCCCCGACCTCCCCCGCCCAAGCCGAAAATGAACGCGCGGGCGATTTCGATTATTACGTGATGGCGCTGTCATGGTCGCCGACTTGGTGCGCGTTGACAGGCGATGCGCGCAATGATCCGCAATGCGATCCGCGCGAGGCGTTTTCCTTCGTTTTGCACGGGCTTTGGCCGCAATACGAGCGCGGCTACCCAAGCTATTGCCGCACGCCGCAGCGCGATCCCTCCCGCGCCCAATCCGCCGCCATGGAAGACATCATGGGATCGGACGGAACCGCTTGGTATCAATGGAAAAAGCATGGCCGTTGTGCGGGCCTGCCCGCCACAGACTATTACGGCGCGATGCGCAAAGCCTATGCCTCGGTCGCGATCCCCGAGGTCTTCGCGAACCTGACCCGAGACGTCAGACTTCCCGCCTCGGTGGTTGAGGAGGCCTTCCTTGAAGCGAACCCCGAGATGACCCCCGATATGGTCACCGTGACCTGTGATCAAGGCCGGATCCAAGAAGTCCGCATCTGCCTCACCAAGGACCTCACGCCGCGCGTTTGCGGCGCAGATGTGGCGCGCGATTGCCGAATGAAAAATGCGCTGATGGACGGGGTGCGCTAAACCAAACGACGCGCCCGAAGGCGCGCCGTTTCCCGTTCAAGACGGGCAATGCCCTCGGGGCCCACCCCCGCCAGACACGTTTTCGCGAAGACATTCTCACATAGTCTAACCAGCGCAGCCTCGCACAGGCTTAGGCCGTTTATGCCAGCACCTTATGACGTTTGCGTAAACATCTCACCGCGTCAAAGCGCCTCACCGCACCCGCAGCACGATTTTGCCGATATGCGCACTGGTCTCCATCCGCGCATGGGCCTGCGCCGCATCTTCCAGCGCAAACTCCTGATCCATCACAGGCCGCAATGCACCAGAGGCTACCATCGGCCAGACATGCGCGCGCAGCTCCGCCGCGATCTTCGCCTTCGCCGCATCCGATTGCGGGCGCAACGTCGATCCGGTGATCGTCAACCGACGCATCATCACCTGCGCAAAGTTGATCTCGGCCTTCGGCCCCTCAAGAAACGCAATGAAGACCAAACGCGCATCCTCGGCCATCGCCTTGAGATTGCGCGCGATATAGCTGCCCCCGACCATATCGAGCACAAGGTTCGCGCCGCCTGCGGCCTTTAAAACCTCGACGAAATCCGCCTCGCGGTAATTGATCCCGCGCGCGCCGAGCGCCTCGACAGCTGCGATTTTCTCCGCCGATCCCGCCGTGGCGAAGACCTCCGCCCCGAGAGCCGTCGCGATCTGAATCGCGGTCGTCCCGATACCGGACGAGCCGCCATGGACCAAGAACCGCTCGCCCGCCGTCAGCCCGCCGCGCATGACCACATTCGACCACACCGTATAGCACGTCTCGGGCAAGCAGGCCGCCTCGCGCAAGCTCATCCCTTCGGGCACAGGCAGCGCGTGATCGGCGCGGCAGGTGACGTATTGGGCATAGCCCCCGCCCGCAACAAGCGCGCAAACCGCATCGCCTACCGCCCAGCCGGAGACGCCCGCGCCCAGTGCCGCAATCACGCCGGAGACTTCTAGCCCCGGCAGGGGCGAGGCGTCTGCGGGCGGGTTGTAAAGCCCTGCGCGCTGCAAGCAATCGGGGCGGTTCACCCCAGCATAATGCACCTCGATCAGGATCTCTCCCGCTTTCGGCTCTGGCCGCGCAACATCTACCAGTGCCAGAACCTCCGGCCCGCCTGCTTTGGTGATCTCAATCGCCTTCATTGGGTCGACCTCGGCTTGATTTCCCCGGGCAGATCCCGTGGTGCAGGCTTGTTCAGCCGCGCCAGAATCTGTGGCACAAACGGCAGCTTCAAAACCCCGCCTTTGACCTTCTCAAAGCGCATCACATCCTCGATCCGGCGATCCAGAAAAGCCCAAGTCTCGGCCTTCCCTTCGCTCTCATCGCCCATCCAATAGAGCACAACCGAGCTATAGACAGCAGAGAGCGTCATCCGCTTGGTGTGCCAATTATAGTCCTCCGAGGTATCCCCCAGCGCTGTCCAGATCGCATCTGCCGTGCCCCAGATCAGTTTGCCGCCCGTGCCCGCGTTTTGCGGCAAGGCAAACAACGATGCGCCGCGCCGGACCAATTCCGGATCCGCCGAGACCAGCCGCAGCCGGACCGCCAGCGTCACTTTCTCGCGAAATTTCAACGCGCTCATATCGGACGCCGCCAAGGCCGCCTCCATCGCGCGATCCCCCGCGCGGTGATAGGCCACCGCCAGATCCACCGCCCCGCGCGGGCAGATCACCCGCGCCAGCGGCATCTCCACGCCCAGATCCTCAACAGCGGCTTTGAAAGCAGGCTCGGACCAGCCATCGAACGGGACATGCGGCAGGATCGCTGCCAAGAGATCCTCCACTCCCGTCTCGACCGTAAACCGCGAATTGCGCTGTGTTTCCATCGTCAGACTCCCAGTGGACAAAAGTTTTATGCCCTGCTATATGGCCGCTTCCTGCAATCTGACGCAACTCAAACTTAGGAAGGTGGTGACAACCACATGCAGGTCAGCGTTCGCGACAATAACGTCGAACAGGCTCTTCGTGCACTGAAGAAAAAACTTCAGCGTGAAGGCGTATTCCGTGAAATGAAGCTTAAGCAACATTTCGAGAAGCCGTCCGTGAAGAAAGCCCGTGAGAAAGCCGAAGCTGTTCGCCGTGCCCGTAAATTGGCCCGGAAGAAAGCACAGCGTGAAGGCGGTCTCTAAGGCCCTGTGAAGCTGGCGGGTTTACCCGCACCGATCAACCCCCGAGGCCACGCCATCGGGGGTTTTTCATCCCCTCCCCGCGTATAGCAGCACGCCATGCCCGATATTCGCCCCGTTATCCATCTTCTCGGCCTGATCGCCGCCGCGCTTGGCGCGACGATGGTGATTCCGATGATGCTGGACCTCTGGCAGAACGATCCCAACTGGCATGGGATGTTCGAGGCCGCGACGATCACAATTTTGTCCGCGAGCCTCATTGCCATTGCGACTTACTCCCCCGAGCGCGGCATCCTCGGCCTGCGCGAGGCATGGTTGCTCACCGCAGGCGTCTGGTTCGTGATCCCCGCCTTCGGGGCGCTGCCCTTCATCCTCGCGACCCCGAACCTGTCCTTCACGGATGCGTTCTTTGAAGCGGCCTCGGGGCTCACCACCACCGGATCGACGGTGATCACCGGATTGGATAGCGCCCCCCGAGGGCTATTGTTGTGGCGCGCGATGCTCAATTGGATGGGCGGGCTGGGGATCGTGATCATCGCGATGATTTTCCTGCCGATCATGCGGGTCGGCGGGATGCAGATGTTTCGCGCAGAAGGGTTTGACACTTTCGGGAAGATCCTGCCCCGCGCGGGCGATATTTCACGCGCGCTGCTACAGGTCTATGTTCTTCTGACCCTGCTCTTTGCCGCCGTCTATGCGATGTGCGGGATGACCGTTTTCGAGGCCCTGCTGCACGCCTTCGCGACGATCTCGACAGGCGGTTTCTCGACCTCCGATTCCAGCTTCGGCTCCTTCAAAGGCGCCGCTGAATACGCAGGCACATTGTTCATGTTGATGTCCGGCCTGCCGTTCATCCGCTTTGTGCAACTCATGCGCGGCAATGCGCACCCGTTCCTGCAAGATCCTCAGGTCAGGGCCTATATCACGTGGTATCTCATCGCCGTCGCCGTGGTGATTGCGTGGCGGATGATGGCCTCGGATGATCCAAGCGAGCAAATCCTACGCGAGACGATGTTCACCTATGCCTCGCTGCTCACCGGCACGGGGTTTGGCTCCGCGCCGCTCGTCGCATGGGGGGCGTTCCCGTTGATGATGGCCTTCGCGGTGGGGATGATCGGCGGCTGCACCGGATCCTCCTCCGGTGCGATTTCCGTCTTCCGTTGGCAGATGTTTGGCGCCGCACTAAAGGCCTCGATGCTCCGCCTCCACGCCCCGCATCGCTTCGTGGTGCCGCGCTACGATGGCAAGCCGTTGACCGAAGAGGTCATGCACCCGCTGATGATCTATTTCACCGGATATGTGCTGATCTCCGGCATCTCCGCCGAGATCATCTCGATGACAGGGGTGGATTTCACCTCCGCCCTCTTCGCGGTGTGGACGTCGATCGGCAATGTTGGCTACGGGATCGGCCCAATGGTGGATCGAACAGGGACGATGATTGATTTCAACGATGTCGCGACATGGGTGATGACGTTTGACATGCTGCTCGGGCGGCTCGGCTTGCTGGCGATCCTCGTGATCTTGCTGCCACGGTTCTGGCGCGAATAACGCGCCAGAAGAACACGCCGCCTTAAACAGGCAGCGCCGTCGTTTTGAATACCGTGCGCAGCGCGAGGCTCGATTGCATCTGGGCCACCCCAGGAAGCCGCGCAAGCTTATGGCGATGGATCCGCGCAAAATCCTCGGTATCCTCCGCCACGACTTTGAGGATGTAATCCGCCTGTCCGGTCATCAAATGGCATTCGAGCACATCATCGATCTTGCGCACTTCGCGCTCGAATGCATCCAGCACATCATCGGTTTGCGCAGACAGCGTGATCTCCACAAACACCACCATCGCACGCTTGACCGCTTTCGCATCCAGCAGCGCCACGAAGTCGCGGATCACCCCGCCCTCTTCCAGCCGCTGCACGCGGCGGTGGCAGGCGGAAGCGGACAGATTGACCCGCTCCGCCAATTCCGCATTGGTCACGCGACCTTCGCGTTGCAGCACCATCAATATTCGACGATCTGTAGCGTCCAATTCCATAATCGTGCAACTTTCTTCGAAAAGAGGGCGTTTATCCGCAGAATACTCCGAAAACACGCGCCATATCCACACGAGAATTCAAAGCTTTTCCCCGAAAACAGGCGCATCGTTGAGGGATAAACTCAGGGAGGATAAAATGATCATCGGTTGCCCGAAGGAAATCAAACCCCAAGAATTCCGTGTCGGGCTGACGCCTGCTGCCTGTGCAGAGGCGTCAGCCCATGGCCACCGCGTCCTGATCGAGGCAGGTGCCGGACTGGGCGCTGGCTTTGCGGATGCGGATTACATCGCCGCTGGTGCAGACATCACCGACCTGGACAGCGTCTGGGCCGCTGACATGATCGTCAAAGTCAAAGAGCCCCAAGCCGTTGAGCGCAAACGCCTGCGCGAAGGGCAACTTCTGTTCACCTACCTCCATCTCGCCCCCGACGCGCCACAGACGCAGGATCTGCTGGCCTCGAAAGCGACCTGTATCGCCTATGAAACGGTGACCGACCGCACAGGCGGGCTGCCGCTGCTCGCGCCGATGTCGGAAGTCGCGGGTAAGCTCGCGCCGCAGGTCGGCGCATGGGCCCTGCAAAAGGCCAATGGCGGGCGCGGGGTGCTGATGGGCGGCGTTCCGGGCGTGTTGCCCGCCCGCGTGCTAGTCATCGGCGGCGGCGTTGTTGGCACCCACGCCGCCCGTGTCGCGGCGGGCATGGGGGCTGAGGTTACGGTGCTTGATCGCTCCCTGCCCCGCCTGCGCCAGCTTGATGATCAGTTCGGGCGCGATTTCCGTACCGGATATGCCTCCAAAGCCCTGACAGAAGAGCTCGTTGCCGAGGCCGATATCGTCGTCGGTGCGGTGCTGATCCCCGGTGCCGCCGCGCCCAAGCTCGTCACCCGCGCGATGCTCGCCACGATGAAACCCGGCGCGGTTCTGGTGGATGTCGCCATCGACCAAGGCGGCTGTTTCGAGACCTCGCACGCCACCACCCACCAAGACCCGATCTATGAGGTGGATGGGATCGTGCATTACTGCGTCGCCAATATGCCGGGGGCTGTGGCGCGCACCTCGACGCTAGCGCTCGGGAATGCCACCCTGCCCTTCGTCATTGCGCTTGCAAACAAGGGCTGGCGTGAAGCCTGCAAGGCCGATCCGCATCTCGCGGCAGGGCTGAATTGCCACGCGGGCCATCTGACTTACAAAGCGGTTGGCGAGGCCCAGAACCTGCCCGTGATCTCCGTGGAACAGGCGCTCGCGCTCTGACATCTGCCTGACGTCACATAAAAAGGGTCCGACCACTTGGCCGGACCCTTCAAGATCGCCAGTCTGATTGGCTTACTTCTTCAGCGCGTCGCGGATTTCCAACAGGACATCCAACTCTGACGGGCCCTTCGGCGCCGCAGGCTCCGCAGGTTTTTCTGCTTGGATTTTCTTCACCGCTTTGACCAGCATGAAGACCACAAACGCAATGATCAGGAAGTTGATCACGGCGGTGATGAACGCCCCGTAGGCGAAGACCGCGGCCCCCGCCTCGCGTGCGGCCTCAAGGCTCGCACCCTCAGGCACCGTGCCAGAGAGAACAACATACATATTGGTAAAATCAACGCCGCCAACGATCAGACCAATGATCGGGTTGATCAGATCGGACACCAAAGAGCCAACAATCGCGGTAAACGCCGCGCCGATAATGATCCCGACAGCGAGATCCATGACATTGCCTTTGGCAATGAAGCTTTTGAATTCTTTCAGCATAGCCTGCCCCATAATACACATCGGATATACCCGATTAGCCTTGATTCTAGCATGGTTGCACTAGCGGATCACCTTGGAATTTCTGCATCTAAAACAGAGCCTCCGGCGGGGATATTTGAGCTCTGAGGAAATGCAAAAGGCCCCTCCGAGGATCGGAAGGGCCTTGAGAGAAAAATCGTGCTAACCGTTAGCTGCGCAGCACGCCGCCGGTGGCTTTGGCGACTTTTTCGACAATCTTGGCACTAACGGCCTCGATCTCCGCGTCGGTCAGCGTCTTGTCTTTGGGCTGCATCCGCACCGAGAGCGCGATGGATTTCTTGCCCGCGCCCATTTGCGCCTCGGCCTTCTCGCCGGAGAACTGGTCAAACACCGACACCGCCTCGATCAGCGCCTTATCCGCACCGAGCGCCGCGTTGACAGCGGCCAGCGCCTCGACCTTCGCATCCAGCACGAAGGCGAAATCGCGCTCGACCGCCTGCAGGTCGGAGCGTTGCAGCGCCGCCCGTGTGGGCGTCTTGGCTTTCGGGAAGGGCACCGCTTCAATCCAGATCGTGAAGGCCACAGCAGCCCCTTTGACGCCCATCTCACGCAGCACTTTAGGATGGACCTCGCCAAAGGCGCACATCACCTTGGGCCCCAGCGCCATCACACCCGAGCGCCCTGGATGCCACCAACCAGCAACTTTGCGGTTGATCTGCACCTTGGCGGGCGCGCCAATCGCGGCGAGGGCTGCCTCGGCATCTGCTTTCGCATCATACAGATCAACCGGACGCCGCGAGCCGAACGGATCGCGCGGCGCGGTGGAGCCCACCAGCAGGCCCGTTGCTTGCAGATGCTGCTCGCCCGGCTCCCCGCCACTGAACGCCGTGCCGACCTCGAACAGCGCCATATCGGCAAAGCCGCGCGCTTGGTTACGCGCCGCCGCCGCCAACAGGCCGGGCAGCAGATCGGGGCGCAGATGGGTCATCTCCGAGCTGATCGGGTTCTCGATCCGCGTCGCCTCTTCGCCGCCGCCAAACAGCGCCGCCGCCTTCGCATCGATGAAGCTATAGGTGACGCATTCATTATAGCCCAAGCCCGCAATCGTGCGGCGCGCGGTCTTCTCGCGGATCTGCATCGGGGTCAGGATCGCCTTCGGCACGCCCGTCGTCTCCCGCGCCATCGGCACGCCTTTGAGCTTGGTCAGCGAGGCCACCCGCGCGACCTCCTCGACCAGATCCGCCTCGCCCAGCACATCAGGCCGCCACGAGGGTACATGTGCCATATCGCCGTCGAGCACGAAGCCCAGCGCGGTCAGCGTGGCGCGCTGCTCGGCCTCGGCGATCTCCATGCCCACCAAGGACACAACCCGCGCCGGATCGAGACGATAGGCCCGCGAGACATCCAGCGCCGCGCCGTCTTCGACCACTTCCGAGGCCTCACCACCGCACAGATCCAAGATCATCTGCGTCGCCAGTTCCAACCCGTCGCGGGTGAAGGCCGGATCCACGCCGCGCTCGAACCGATAACGCGCATCGGAATTGATCTTCAGCGCGCGGCCCGTCGCAGCAATCGTGATCGGATCCCAGAACGCGCTTTCCAAGAACACGTCCACCGTGGCCTCCACAGCACCCGAAATCTCGCCGCCCATGATCCCCGCGAGGCTCTCGACGCCGTTGCCATCCACGATGACCATCTGGCCTTCGCGGATCGTGTAGGTCTTGCCATCCAGCGCAAGGAATTCCTCGCCCCCTGCCGCAGGCACAATCCGCAGATCGCCCGAAACCTTGGCCGCATCGAACACATGCAGCGGACGGTTCAGGTCAAACGTGAAGTAATTCGTAATATCGACCAGCGCGGAAATCGGCCGCAGGCCAATCGCCTCCAACCTGCGCCGCAGCCACTCGGGGCTCTGCCCATTGGTCACGCCGCGGATCAAACGGCCCGTGAAATGCGGGCAGCCCTTGGCCTTGAGCGCCGGATCAATCTCCACGCCGATCGGGCTTTTGAACCCGCCGGGAACCGCCTCAACCGTGAGCGGCTTCAACGTCCCCACGCCCCGCGCCGCCAGATCGCGCGCAACCCCGCGCACGCCCAACGCATCGGGGCGGTTCGGCGTGATCGCAATCTCGATCATCGGGTCCACCGTCTCGGGGCGGTGCTCGGCCAGCCAATCGACGAATTTGTGCCCGACCTCACCCGAGGCCAGCTCGATGATGCCGTTATGCTCGTCCGACAGCTCCAATTCGCGCTCGGACGCCATCATCCCATGGCTCTCGACGCCGCGAATTTTGCCGATGCCCAGCGTGGTGTCGATGCCGGGCACATAATCGCCCGGTTTGCACAAAACCACCGTGATCCCCTCGCGGGCATTGGGCGCGCCGCAGACGATCTGCTTCTCGCCTTCATCCGTCATCACACGGCACACCCGCAGCTTATCCGCATCGGGATGCTTTTCGGCGTGCAGAACCTTTGCGATGGTGAACGCGCCCAACTTCGCAGCGGGGTTCACAACCTCCTCAACCTCAAGGCCGAGATCGGTGAGGGCATAGAGGATCTCGTCCAGAGACGCCTCGGTGTCGAGGTGATCCTTGAGCCAGGAGAGGGTGAATTTCATGTCTGTCTCCTAGTGTTTCTTGGACGCGATGTCAGAGTAATCGCCCATCCGCAAAAGTTTGATTTCACGCCAAAGGCGGATTGTTGGTTTGGCCGCAAAGAAGAACGACCCTATAAGAAACAGCCACGTTCCAGCGAACTGAAGGCTGTCATAGAAGAAGAACACCGAGCCCACGATGAAGCACAACGCAGCGCTGAAATCGACCGCCGTGTAGCAGATCTCGGTCAGGGCAACGAAACGGCGCTGCTCCGGCGTATGATCCGCAGAAGAGGTCTCGAACAGTCTCATACGCGGCTCACATGTGGGCTGCGGGGAGCGATCACTTACTCAACCCCCCGAACACCGTCGGCAGGTCCAGCGCGGCGAACCCGTAGTGGCGGAGCCAGCGGAGATCGGATTCGAAGAAGGCGCGCAGGTCGGGGATGCCGTATTTCAGCATGGCGAGGCGGTCGATGCCGATGCCGAAGGCGAAGCCTTGGTATTCATTGGGATCAATCCCGCCCGCGGCCAGCACTTTGGGGTGCATCATGCCGGAGCCGAGGATTTCCATCCACGCGTCGCCCTCACCGATTTTCAACTGGCCATTGTCCCATGAGCAGCGGATATCGACCTCTGCCGAGGGTTCGGTGAAGGGGAAATGCGAGGCGCGGAAGCGCAGCTCGACGTTATCGACCTCGAAGAAGGCGCGGCAGAATTCTTCCAGAACCCATTTCAGATTCGCCATCGAGATATCTTTGCCCAGCGCCATGCCCTCGACCTGATGGAACATCGGCGTGTGGGTTTGGTCCATATCCATGCGGTAAACCCGGCCCGGCGCGATCACGCGGATCGGCGCGCCGCGCTCTTGCAGGGCGCGGATCTGCACGGGGCTGGTATGGGTGCGCAGCACATGCGGCGGGCGGTTGTCGCCCTCCGCGCGGGCCATGAAGAACGTATCATGCTCTTGGCGGGCGGGGTGCTCGGGCGCGATGTTGAGCGCATCGAAATTATACCAATCGGATTCCACCTGCGGGCCCTCGGCCACGGCAAAGCCCATATCGGCGAAGATCGCGGTGACCTCATCCATGACCTGCGAGACAGGGTGGATGGTGCCTTGGCGCTGCGGGCGGCCCGGCAGGGTCACATCGAGCCATTCGCTTTCCAGACGCGCGTTCAAGGCTGCATCGGCCAGAGCCTCTTTCTTGGCGCGCAGAGCGGTATCAATCTCGTCTTTGAGACGGTTGAGCGCGGCGCCAGTGGTGGTGCGCTCTTCCGGGGTCATCTTGCCCAGTTCGCGCATCTTCATCGAGATCTCACCCTTCTTGCCGAGTGCGGCGAGGCGGATCTCCTCCAGTGAGGGCTCATCCGAGGCAGCGACGATCCCGTCGAGGTATTTTGCTTTGAGAAGGTCGAGCGCGTCCATGCGAGGTCTCCTTGAGGGTCGGCCCCGTGCTACCCACGCGCCGCCGCAAATTCAAGCGCCAGCGAGGCGCATGCGGGAAAAACCCGCCAAAACGAAAAACCCCGCGCCAGCGTGATGCTGCGCGGGGTTCAATTCATCTTAAATCCGGTTGGATTTAAGCAGCGGCAGGTGCCGCAGCGGCAGCCGCTTTCGCTTTTTCAACGATAGCGTTAAACGCTTCCGGTTCGTGAACTGCGAGGTCCGCGAGGACTTTACGGTCAACTTCGATGCCAGCCAGAGCCAGACCGTTGATGAAGCGCGAGTAGGTCATCTCGAAATCATAGGCGCGAACAGCAGCGTTGATACGCTGGATCCACAGAGCGCGGAAGCTACGCTTACGTGCTTTACGGTCCCGAGTCGCGTATTGCATGGCCTTATCGACGGCCTGTGTAGCGGTGCGGAAGTTGCGCGAACGGGCCGAGTAGTAGCCTTTCGCTTTCTTGATGACTTTGCGGTGCGAAGCGTGGGTAACTTTACCCGATTTGACGCGTGACATGGTTCAGGCCTCCGATCAGCGGTTGTAGGGCATGTATTTTTTGACGATTTTGGCATCGCAATCAGCCAGAACCATCGTGCCCGCGGTGTCGCGGATGAACTTCGTCGAGCGCTTGATCATGCCGTGACGTTTACCAGCTGCACCAGCTTTAACTTTGCCGGAAGCCGTGAACGAAAACCGCTTTTTCGCAGCGGATTTTGTCTTCATTTTGGGCATTTCCATCTCCTCTTTCGAGTGGGGTTCTACGCGACTCGGCATGCCACTTAAGCCGGTCTCGCAACGATTAGAGCGCGCCGAATACGCGAGCGCGGGGATTTTGACAAGCCCGTCTGAGCGATTACCTGACAATCGATGCAAAAACCCGCGCGAAGACCTCGGGAATCTGCTGGGGCTGGTAGCCGCTGGGCTTGCTGAGGAAGGCAATGAGCACCATCGCGCCGCCAATCATGATTGCAATCGCTGCCGCGCGGGGCGGGCGGCTATCGGAAAACGCGGAGAAGGCCGCAGGGATCGAGAAGGCCGCAACGATGAGGCCGAAAACAAGGAAATAGTCACTTTGCATTTGAAATGCTCACCTAAAACAGGGGCACGCGCAAAGGCGCGCAGATCGCGTGACAGTATCAACAGCGCAGGATTCAAGCAACCAAGCCCCCTGCCCCCCCCCAATCCCTCTCTGCGCGCCACATCATAGAGAAGGCCCCCGAACCTTGCGGTGCGGGGGCCTGATTTTCTCTCGAAACGAAAGTTGATTACTCGGGGTCTGCCGAGAAGATCAGACGCTCATCACAGGGTGCCACGCGCAGGATGTTCGTCGTGCCTTGCACGTTGAACGGAACACCCGCCGTCACCACGATCTGATCTGTCTCATCCGCGAAGCCGTAATCACGGGCCGCACGGGCAGCGTTGACCACGGCGGATTTAAACCGCTCAACCTCTTCGCAATGCACGTTATGCGCGCCCCATGTCAGGCACAGCTTGCGCAATGTCCGCACCATGGGCGACAGCGCGATGATCGGCACACGCGGGCGTTCGCGGGCGACGAGGCTCGCGGTTTTCCCCGATTGCGTGTAGCAGCAGATCGCCGCGATCTCGGTCGTCTCCGCAATCTCGCGGGCCGCAGCGACAATACCATCCGCCACGGTTTTACGGGTCGCATGACGCGAGGCCTCGATCACCTGACGGTAGGTCGGATCGCTCTCAACGCTCATCGCGACGGAGTTCATCGTCGAGACGGCCTCGATCGGATAGCGCCCAGCGGCCGATTCTGCCGAGAGCATGATCGCATCTGCGCCCTCATAAATCGCCGTTGCCACATCAGACACTTCCGCGCGCGTCGGCATCGGGCTTTCGATCATGCTTTCCAGCATCTGCGTTGCCACGATAACAGGTTTCCCTGCTGCGCGGCATTTGCGGATCAGGCGCTTTTGGATCGGCGGCACGGAATGCACCGGAAGCTCGACCCCCAGATCGCCCCGCGCGACCATGATCGCGTTGGAGACAGCCAGAATTTCGTCGAACGACTCAACCGCTTGAGGCTTTTCAATTTTCGAGACGATCGAGGCGCGGCCAGCGGCGAGTTCCTTCGCCTCCAGCACATCTTCGGGGCGCTGCACGAAGGACAGCGCGAGCCAGTCGACACCGATGGAGCAGGCGAATTCCAGATCGGCGCGATCTTTTTCCGAAAGCGCGGCCAGTGGCAGCAGCACGTCGGGCACGTTCACGCCCTTGCGGTTGGAAATCGTGCCGCCAATGGTGACCACGCAATTGGCGTAATCCTTGCCGCAATCCTCGACCACGACACGAATTTTTCCGTCGTTGATCAGCAGGCTCGCGCCCGGCTTCAACGCCGCGAAAATCTCGGGATGGGGCAGTTGCACGCGGGTGGCATCGCCTTCCGCCGGATCCAGATCGAAGCGGATCTTATCGCCTTCGGCCAGATCATGCTCGCCGGCCGCAAACACGCCGACGCGCAGCTTCGGCCCTTGAAGATCGGCGAGAACCGCGATCGGACGACCGGTATCCTCTTCGATCTTGCGAATGATGTCATAGCGCTCTTTTTGCTCGGCATGGGTGCCATGGCTCATATTAAGCCGGAACACGTCCGCGCCCGCTTCAAAAAGCGCACGAATGGTTTGGTAGTCGCTGGAAGCCGGGCCCAAAGTGGCCACGATCTTCACGTTCCGAAGGCGTCTCATATTGCCTCGTCCCCTGTTCTCGTTTGATAATTGTAATGGGCCACCACCTTATTGCAGGATATTGTCAGTAAGAGCAATGGCTCCGAGCGTTAGCGCCAACAATTTGCCGCTTTAATTTCCTATGACAGGGTTTTACGAAAGATCCATGACCGCAGAAGCCCCCCTCCCCGCCTTTCGGATCACTGGACAAGACCGCCCCTCGCGCTGGCTCGTGACCTGCGATCACGCCTGCAACGCCGTGCCGTTGCCTCTGGATCCCAGCCTTGGCATCGCGCCGCAAGATATGGCCCGCCACATCGCCTATGACATCGGCGCGCGCGGGCTGGCGATGCGGCTCGCTGCGCGGCTCGATGCGCCGATGATCGAAAGCACTTTCTCGCGCCTCGTGATTGATCCCAATCGCGGCGAGGATGATCCGACCCTCGTGATGAAGCTCTATGATGGCACGATCATTCCCGCCAACCGTTACGTGGATGCTGCCGAAATCCGCCGCCGGATCGAAACGCTCCATCGCCCTTATCATACGGCCTATGAAACCCTCGCCGCGCGACGCAGCGATACGGTGATCTGCGCGATCCACTCCTTCACGCCGCAACTCAAAGGCCGCGCGACGCGCCCGTGGCAGGCGGCAGTGCTTTATTCCCCGAAAGACACACGACTTGCGCTGCCGCTGATTGCAGCGCTGCGCGCGGCGGGGATCGTCACCGGCGATAACGAGCCCTATGTCGGCCACCTCGATGGCGATTCGATTGATGCGCATGCGCTGCAAAAAGGCCGCCCGAACGTACTGATCGAGGTGCGCAATGATCTGATCGCGCAAGAAGATGGCCAGATTGCTTGGGCCGACCTCCTTGCGCCAATTTTGCGCGAAACGCTCAACGCTTCAGGGCTCTGACGTTGCTCCGTTGCTTAAACCGAAACAATTTGCCTCAAGCTCCGGCATTGTTTTAGGCCCATCTGAATATCATTGACGACACTCAGCGCACCATGACAATTGGCGCAAATTTAACGCTATAGGTTTTCTCATGCTCATTTTACTCTCGCTGCTGTCACTCGGCGCGCTTGTGGCGGCTGTCGATTTTTCCTCTTCGGACAACGACTCGCATCATGATGGCGATACAATTGAAGGCTCGTCGGAAGACGATGTGCTCAATGGCACCCGTGGGGGTGATATCCTGATCGGCCACGAAGGCGATGACACGATCAGCGGCGGCGCGGGGAATGACGCTGCCGTGGGGGGCGAGGGCGATGACGAGATCCACATGGGGCGCGGCAACGACGTCTACGCCGATGCCTTCTCGGACGCCGAAAGCGACACGCTTACCGCAAGGCTGGACACCATGCGGGACCTCGCTTCGGATTTTCTTCCCGGACGGCTTGACGAATTTGGCGATGCTGCGGAGAGCCTCTTCACCGAAGATTTCCCGTCCGAGAGCACCGGGAACGACCTGATCAACATGGGCGGGGGGCATGATATTGCCCTGTCTGGCTATGGCGAGGATACGCTGCTTGGTGGTGCAGGGAACGATACGCTTTCCGATTTTGGAGACTCCTCCACGATTGACGGTGGCGACGGAAATGACATGATTGCTGGCTATGACGACTTCCCCTCCGCCGAGAACGGCGATCTGTTGATGGGTGGCAAAGGCAATGATCGCATTCTCGGCGATGCGGGCGACAGGATGTGGGGTGGCCAAGGCGCCGATACCTTCGCCATTGATCAGGAAGATTCGCATAACGACAACGAGGACATCCTGCGGATTAAGGATTTCACCCTCGGAACAGACCGTCTCGAAATCGCGGCCTATACTGGCACCGAGAATGTCATCACCGCCAGCGCGGCCTCAAACCCCGCCCATTCGCTCTTGCAGCTTAACGGCGAGACCATCGCGATTTTGGAAAACACCGACACCGCCGCGATCACGGCCGCTCTGACGCGAAACCCCTCCGGTGTCTTCAGCCTGACCGAAGACTAAACCTCACCGTCTCACGAATGCAAAAGGCCGCCCCGAAGGGCGGCCTTTCCTCATTACACGCGAGGCGATCAGATCGCCACTTTGCGGCTTTCCTCAAGATAAATTTCCCGCAGGCGTGTCGCCACAGGGCCGGGCTTGCCGGAACCAACGGCCACGCCGTCCACCTCCACCACAGGCATCACGAAAGCCGAGGCCGAGGTGAAGAATGCCTCATCCGCCGCCTGAGCCTCTTCAATCGTGAAGGCGCGCTCTTCGACCTGCATCTGCGCCTCTGCGGCGAAGCGGATCACCGCCGCGCGGGTGATCCCGTGTAAAATATCATGCGACAGCTCGCGGGTGATGATCTTGCCGTCTTTGACGATATAGGTGTTGTTCGAAGTCCCCTCCGTCACCTTCCCATCCTCGACAAGCCACGCATCATCGACTTTGGCCGCTTTCGCCGCCATTTTCGCCATCGACGGGTAGAGAAGCTGCACGGTTTTGATATCGCGGCGGCCCCAGCGCAGATCTTCGAGCGAGATCACCTTGATGCCGGTTTTCGCCATTGGCGTATCGGCCATGCCCGGCTTGTTCTGGGTGAACATCACCAGCGTCGGAGGGGTGCCTTCCGCCGGATAGGCAAAATCGCGGTCGCCCGGATTACCACGGGTGACTTGCAGATAGATCATCCCCTCGTCGATCCCGTTGCGGGCGACCAACTCGCGGTGGATCTCCAGCAGCTCTTCCTTCGTGGCCGGCGCGGCCATATCCAGCTCGCGCAGGCTGCGCTCCAGCCGGACCGCGTGGCCATCAAAATCCACCAGCTTACCGCCCAGAACGGAGGTCACTTCGTAAACCCCGTCCGCCATCAGGAAGCCGCGGTCAAAAATCGAGACGGTCGCCTCTTCTTCCGGCAGATAGGCCCCGTTCACATAGACAGTCCGGCTCATCACTCTCTCCTCTTAACCCCAAAGCTCAGCTTCAGGGGGGTAAACCATTCCCTCTGCATAGCGCAAAGGCGCATCACGGTCTTCTGCCAACAAGAGCGGCCCGTCAAGATCCACAAAGCCCGCCCCCTGCGCCACGAGAAGCGCGGGCGCCATCGCGAGGCTGGACCCCACCATGCAGCCGACCATCACCCCAAGCCCTTGCTGCTTGGCCATATCGCGCAGCAATAGCGCCTCGGTGAGACCGCCGGTTTTATCCAGCTTGATGTTGATGAAGTCATATTTGCCCGCCATGCCTGCCAAGGACGCACGATCATGGCAGCTTTCATCCGCGCAGATCGGCACCGGACGCGGGATCCCGCGCAGCCCCTCATCCGCACCTGCGGGCAAGGGTTGCTCGACCAGCACCACGCCCAAGCGCTGCAAATGCGGCGCAAGGTCAAGGTAGGTCTCCACATCCCAGCCTTCATTGGCATCGACGAGGATTTTGGAATGGGGCGCGCCTGCACGCACCGCCTCCAGCCGCGCCATATCGTCGGAGGTCCCGAGTTTGATCTTCAAAATCGGGCGATCCGCATGGCGCGCGGCGGCGGCCTGCATCCGCTCCGGCGTATCGAGCGAGAGGGTATAACAGGTGATTTCCGGCGCAGGCGCGGCCCAGCCCGCCATCTCCCAGACACGCTTGCCAGCGGTTTTCGCCGCCAGATCCCACAGCGCGCAATCCACCGCATTGCGGGCCGCGCCCGCAGGCAAAGCCGCCTGCAAATCCGCCCGAGAGAGGCCTTCCGGCAAGCCCTCGATCTGCGCCATCACGCTGTCCAAGCTCTCGCCGTAGCGCGCGTAAGGCACCGCCTCACCGCGCCCCGAGACACCGTTACGCGTCACAGTCGCCGTGACCACCGCCGCCTCGGTTTTCGATCCGCGCGAGATCGTGAAAACCTCCGCCAGCGGGAACCGCTCTGCCTGCACCGAAATCATTGTATTCTCCTCACGCCGTCTCGCTTCACATCGCTGCCAGTGCATCCACCAGCTTGGCCGCCCCGAAGCGGAACGGATCCGTTGTCGGCAAGCCCATCTCGGCCTCGACCTTTGCAAGATAGTCCAGCGCCTCGGCCTCCGCCATCGCTTGCGTGTTGATCGACACGCCCACGACCTCACACGCCGGATTGGCAACCCGCGCCACGCTCAGCGCGAGATCCCGCAGCGCCTCGAGGCTCGGCAGTGCATAGCCCGGCAAGCCGCGCATATGCTGGCGCACAGGCTCGTGGCATAGCACAAGCGCATCGGGTTGCCCGCCGTGGATCAGCGCCATCGTCACGCCGGAATAGCTGACGTGGAACAGGCTGCCCTGCCCCTCGATCAGATCCCAGTGATCGGCCTCATTATCGGGCGTCAGCCATTCCACCGAGCCCGCCATGAAATCGGCGATCACAGCATCCAGCGGCACGCCGTCCCCCGTGATCAAGATCCCCGTCTGCCCCGTCGCACGGAAGCTCGCCTTGAGGCCGCGCTCACGCATTTCGCGTTCCACACAAAGCGCGGTATACATTTTGCCCACCGAGCAATCCGTGCCCACGGCCAGCATCCGTTTACCGGTCCGCTTCACCCCATTGGCGATCGGATAGGCCACCGAGGGCACCCGCACATCATGCAAGCTGCGCCCGCAAGCCTCTGCAACCGCAACCAAATCCGGCTCGTCGCGCAGAAGATTGTGCAGGCCGGACGCCAGATCGAAGCCCTCTTCCAGCGCTGCGACTAAGACCTTTTTCCACGCGGGCGAAATGATCCCGCCACGGTTCGCCACGCCGATGACCAGCGTTTTGCAGCCCGCCGCTTTGGCCTCTGCCAGATCCATATCCGGCAGCCCCATATCCGCCTTGCAGCCTTCCATGCGGAATTGGCCAACGGCGTACTCGGGACGCCAATCCTTGATCCCTTGCGCGACTTTCGCGGCCAGAGCGTCAGGGGCATCGCCCAAAAACAGCAAATACGGGGTCTCGATCATGGCGCCTCTCCTATGCGTCAGCATTTCTTACCTTACGATACCCAGAACACGGGGGAGATCTTACGGATTACGCGCGCCGATTTGCCAATATGCGAAATTATATTCGAGCAATGCGAAACTTGATCGAATATCCTCCCTCCATAGGCAATCATTACGAAAATTATCGCCACAAAGATCGGCATATGCGCGACGATTTTGCTGCAACTGCGAAATAGCTTGAAATTACGCGCGCAAGATAATAACCAATGCGAAGCACATAATGAAACATCATTGCGAAAGGCCCGCCATGAGCTTCCGCGTCCAACCGACTCCCGTCGCCCGCCCGAACCGCTGCCAGCTCTTCGGACCTGGCTCGAACACCAAGCTGTTTGCAAAAATGGCCGCCTCGGCTGCGGATGTGATCAACCTCGATCTGGAAGATTCGGTCGCCCCTGCCGATAAACCGCAAGCCCGCCGCAATATCATTGCCGCCTCGCATGAGATTGATTGGGGCAACAAATACCTTTCCGTTCGTATCAACGCGCTCGACACGCCCTATTGGTATCGCGATCTCGTTGAGATCCTTGAGGAAGGCTCCGAACGTATCGACCAGATCATGATCCCCAAAGTCGGCTGTGCGGCAGATGTCTATACCGTTGACGCGCTGATCACGGCGATTGAGGCCGCCAAAGGTCGCACAAAGAAAGTCTCGCTCGAAGTGATCATCGAATCTGCAGCGGGCATCGCCCATGTCGAAGAAATCGCCGCCGCCTCGCCCCGCCTGCAAGCGATGAGCTTGGGCGCCGCCGATTTCGCGGCTTCGATGGGGATGTCGACCACAGGTATCGGTGGCACGCAGGAAAACTACTACATGCTGCGGGATGGCGCTAAATACTGGAGCGACCCGTGGCACTGGGCACAAGCAGCAATTGTCGCCGCCTGCCGCACCCATGGCATTTTGCCTGTCGATGGCCCGTTTGGTGATTTTTCTGATGACGAAGGGTTCCGCGCACAGGCTTTGCGCTCGGCGACGCTGGGGATGATCGGCAAATGGGCGATCCACCCCAAGCAAATTGCGCTTGCAAATGAGGTATTTACCCCGTCGGAGGCCGCCGTCCTTGAAGCCCGCGAGATCCTGAGCGCGATGGAAAAGGCCAAATCCGAAGGGCAAGGGGCAACTGTCTATAAAGGCCGTTTGGTCGATATTGCTTCGATCCGGCAAGCCGAAGTGATTGTCAGGCAGTCCGAAATGATGAACACTTGAGCACTGAATAAACGAATCACTCCGTTTGGCTTTGACCCACGGAGATTCGAATCCCGGAGCGGCAGGGAGGGGAGGCCCGGCTGCATGAGGGATATCAGGGACGCCCCGGCCCCACCGCCGGGGCGTTTCTATATCCAGCATTTGGCCCTCAACCTACAATGCTCGCCACCCGTTCAATGGGTCGTTAGTTGCAATTCTCGCCAACCCGTTTCATATAGCTGTCGTTCCCTATCGGAGTGCGTCATGACTTATCTCGAATTCGAAAAGCCCCTCGCCGAAATCGAAGGCAAAGCCGAAGAGCTGCGCGCGATGGCCCGCAATTCCGAGGGGATGGATGTCGAGAAAGAGGCCGCCGCCCTCGATAAGAAAGCCGCAGATATGCTGCGCGACCTCTACAAAGACCTCACGCCCTGGCGCAAATGTCAGGTCGCCCGCCATGCGGACCGCCCGCATTGCAAGGATTACATCGAGGCGCTGTTCACCGAGTTCACCCCGCTCGCAGGGGATCGCAACTTCGCCGATGACCACGCGATCATGGGCGGGCTCGCACGGCTCGACGACAAGCCGGTGATGGTGATCGGCCATGAAAAAGGCAATGATACCGCCTCGCGGATCGCCCGCAATTTCGGCATGGCGCGCCCCGAAGGCTATCGCAAAGCGATTCGTCTGATGGATATGGCGGATCGGTTCGGGATCCCTGTCATCACGTTGATCGACACGCCAGGGGCCTATCCGGGCAAAGGCGCGGAAGAGCGTGGGCAGGCAGAAGCCATTGCCCGCTCCACCGAGAAATGCCTGCAAATCGGTGTTCCGCTGGTCACCGTGGTGATCGGTGAGGGCGGTTCGGGCGGCGCGGTGGCCTTCGCCGCCAGCGATCAAATCGCAATGCTGGAACATTCCGTCTACTCGGTGATCTCGCCGGAAGGCTGTGCGTCGATCCTGTGGAAAGATGCGGAGAAAATGCGCGAGGCCGCCGAAGCGCTGCGCCTCACCGCGCAAGATCTCAAGAAACTCGCCGTCATCGACCGGATCATCAAAGAGCCTTTGGGCGGCGCGCAACGGGGCCGCGAGGCCGCGACTGCCTCGGTCGGCTCGGAACTCTCCCTGATGCTGTCCGAACTGGCAGGCACTTCGCGCAAGGATCTGGTGGCGATGCGCCGCAAGAAATTCCTCGATATGGGCTCGAAGGGCCTCGCGGCCTAACCTTTCCCCCAATTGCGTTATGTGCCCCGCCGTTGCTTGCCTCCGGCGGGGATATTTTTGCTCTGTGGAAACACTTATCGCTGGCGCGAAGCATGGCCGTGCTTGCCGCGCCGCATTGGCGTGCCTATAAGGCAGGCATGACATTCCTCACCCGTATCTTCTGCGCCCGAACTTTGCGCGCACGTCGCCTGATCGCACGAATTACCAGCCCGGCGCTCTGACGCGTCAGGGTTGCCGGGTCTGTTGCGCGCCATCTGAGCGCGCCCTCCTCCTTTTGATGACTATCGGGGCCGACGCGCCCCACCGCCAAGGATCGACCTTTATGTCCGCCGAAAATACGACCCCCGATTACCGCAATACCGTCTTCCTGCCCGAAACCGATTTCCCGATGCGCGCAGGCCTGCCGCTGCGCGAGCCCGAATGGCTCGCCCGTTGGGAACGCCTCGGGGTCTACGACCAGCTTCGCGCGAAAGCCGCGGGCCGCACGCCCTTCACGCTGCATGACGGCCCCCCCTATGCCAACGGCCACCTACATATCGGCCACGCGCTGAACAAGACGATCAAAGATATGATCGTGCGCTCGCATCAGATGATGGGCCATGACGCGCGCTATGTGCCAGGCTGGGATTGCCACGGCCTGCCGATCGAGTGGAAGATCGAGGAGCAATACCGCGCCAAGGGCCTCGACAAGGACGATGTGAATATCGTCGATTTCCGCCAAGAATGCCGCAAATTCGCGGAAGGCTGGGTGGATATCCAGCGTGAGGAATTCAAGCGCCTCGGCGTCACGGGCAATTGGGCCGACCCGTATTTGACGATGAATTATCATGCCGAGGCGGTGATTGCCGAGGAATTCATGAAATTCCTGATGAATGGCACGCTCTATCAGGGTTCCAAGCCCGTTATGTGGTCGCCCGTTGAGAAAACCGCGCTGGCGGAGGCGGAGGTCGAGTATCACGATCACACCAGCCACACGATCTGGGTGCGGTTCAAGCCGCTGTCGGGCCTTGATGGCGCTTCCGTTGTGATCTGGACGACGACCCCTTGGACCATCCCGCAGAACCGCGCGGTGGCCTATAACCCGTCGATCTCCTACGCGATGTTCCGCATTGATGCCGCCGCCGAGAACGCGACCGCTGTCGTCGGCGAGACGCTGGTTCTGGCCGATGCGCTGGTGGACGGGGTGATGACCCAAGCGAAAGTGACAGACTTCACCCGCCTGCGCGATGTGGCGGCCTCGGAGCTTGACGGCATCCTCCTCGCCCACCCTTACCGCGGCATTGCGGATGGCAATGGCGAGTGGGACTTCGACGTCCCTCTCCTGCCCGGCGATCACGTCACTGATGACGCGGGCACGGGCTTTGTCCACACCGCGCCCTCGCATGGCGATGACGACTATCAACTCGGCCTGAAATTCAAGCTGCCGATGACCTATAACGTCGAGCCTGATGGTAGCTACCGTAAGGATCTTCCGGTCTTCGCGGGCCAGCACATCATCTTGCCCGATGGCAAGGAAGGCCCCGCGAACGTCAGCAATATCAAGGCGCTGCACGGGCAAGGCGCGCTTTTGGCCAAGGGCAAGGTGAAACACTCCTACCCGCATTCGTGGCGCTCCAAAGCGCCCGTCATCTTCCGCAACACGCCGCAATGGTTCGCCGCGATCGACGTGAAAATGGACGATGGCATGGGCCAATATGGCGATACGATCCGCGAGCGCGCGCTCAAATCTATCGAAGAACTGGTCGCCTTCACGCCCGCCACGGGCAAGAACCGTCTGCATTCGATGATCGCGCAGCGCCCCGACTGGGTGCTCTCGCGGCAGCGCGCTTGGGGCGTCCCGCTCACCTGCTTCATCAAGACTGGCGCGAAGCCGACCGATGCGGACTTCCTGCTGCGCAACGCCGAGCTGAACGCCCGCATCGCCGCCGCGTTCGAGCAAGACGGCGCGGATGTCTGGTACACGGACGGCTTCAAGGAAAAGATGCTGGAGGGCATCGCCGATCCCGCCGCCTATACCCAAGTGTTTGACGTGCTCGATGTGTGGTTCGATTCCGGCTCGACCCACGCCTTCGTGCTGCGCGACCGCGAGGATGGCACCAAGGACGGCATTGCCGATGTCTATATGGAGGGCACCGACCAACACCGCGGCTGGTTCCACTCCTCGCTCTTGCAGGCCTGCGCCACCAAAGGCCGCGCGCCCTATCGCGGCGTGGTCACGCACGGGTTCACGCTGGATGAGAAGGGCATGAAAATGTCCAAATCGCTGGGCAACACCATCGTGCCCGCCGAGATCATCAAGGATTATGGCGCAGACATCCTCCGTCTCTGGGTCGCCCAAGCCGATTACACCAATGATCAGCGGATCGGCAAAGAGATCCTCAAGGGCACGGCGGATAGCTATCGCCGCTTGCGCAACACGATGCGCTTCCTGCTCGGCGCGCTCAAAGGCTTCTCCGAAGAGGAACGCCTGCCCGTCTCGGAGATGCCCGAGCTGGAGCAATGGGTGCTGCACCGCCTTGCGGAACTGGATCACTCCGTCCGTGAAGGCTTCCGCGCCTATGACTTCCAAGGGGTGTTCCAGACGCTGTTCAACTTCTGCACGGTAGAAATGTCGGCCTTCTACTTCGACATTCGCAAAGACGCGCTCTATTGCGATCCGGCGAGCTCCACCACACGTCGCGCGGCGCGCACCGTGCTGGACCTGCTGTTCCACCGCCTCACGACGTGGCTCGCACCGATCCTCGTGTTCACGATGGAAGATGTCTGGCTCTCGCGCTTCCCTGATGACGAGGCGGCCTCCGTCCACCTTCAGGACTTTGCGGAGACCCCTGCCGATTGGCTCAACGAGCCGCTCGCCGCGAAATGGGACGGCATCCGCCGTGCCCGCCGCACCGTGACCGCAGCGCTCGAAGTGCAGCGCACCGCGAAGGTGATCGGCGCGAGCTTGGAGGCAGCTCCGGTCGTCCATATCGAGGATGCAGATCTCGCCAAGGCGCTCAAATCCGTGCCGTTTGCGGATCTGTGCATCACCTCGGCACTGGCGCTGACGACGGACCCTGCGCCTGCAGAGGCGTTCCGCCTTCCCGAGATCTCGGGCGTTTCCGTGGTCTTCGAGATGGCAGAGGGCGAGAAATGCGAGCGCTGCTGGAAGATCTTGCCGGATGTGGGCAGCCACAGCCATGCCAAGACCTGCAAACGCTGCAATGACGCGCTCAGCTAAGCCGCGGATATGAGCTTTTGGGGCGCCTTCGGGCGCCCCTTTTTTTAGGTCTTCTCACAGCTCTTTTGGCGGATCATGACCCTTACAGTCTTCTTTGCAACGCTTGGTGCCGCCTTCTTCCACGCGCTTTGGAATGCCCTTTTGCGGGTCAAAGGCTCCAAAGTTTCCGCGATGATGCGCCTCTCGGTGTTCGAGGTTCCCATCGGGATTGCCGTGGTCACCTATCTGCCGATGCCGAATTTGGACGCATGGCCGTGGGTGCTTGCGGCGGGCTGCGTGCATTTCATCTATAAAAGCTTCCTCGCACTCGCCTATGAGCAGGGCGATCTCTCGCGCGTCTACCCGATTGCGCGCGGCGCGGCCCCGATGGCGGTGGCCCTGTTCAGCGCGGCCTTCCTTGCGGATCAGATCGCGCCGCAAGGCTATGCGGGGATCGCGGTGCTCGGCCTCGGGATCTTGCTGATGGCGCGCGGCGTGTTCACCGATGGCGAAAGCCGCCGCCTCCTGCCCTTCGCGCTCGGCTCGGCCGCTGCAACCGCCGCCTATACCGTGATCGACGGGATGGGCGCGCGGATCGCGGGCGATGCGGTCGCTTATATCGGCTGGACATATATCATCGATGGGATCTTGTTTGCCGGCGGGATGACACTCTGGCGCGGCACCGCATCGCTGCGTGCGCCGCTGCGCGATTGGGGGCTGGCGCTGGCAGCGTCTCTGGCCTCGTTCGTCGCCTATGCGACCTCGATCTGGGCAATGACCCAAGCACCGATCGCCGTGGTCGCTGCGCTGCGCGAAACCTCGATCCTGTTCGCGGTGCTGATCGGCTGGCTATGGTTCGGCGAACGGATGACACGCAATAAGGCGATTGCTGCCCTGCTGATCGTCATCGGCGTGATTATCACGCGGATTTAGCCCAGGTCAGCGAGTGCTCGCCCGCTCCGGCACGATTTGCTGCACGATCCCCACCAGAACCAGATAGATCGAAGTGATCGTCAGCCCCCAATGCGCCCAGCTTCCGGGGTGGAAATTCACCCAAGCCGCCCAGCCCGCAAAGCCTGTCCATGCAATTGCCATTGGCAGCGACAGGCCACGCCAGCGCATCGTCCGCGTCGGATGGATAAATTTCAACGGCGTAAACATCGCCACGCAGAGCACCAGCACAACCCCAAGAACGACACCGTAGCTCGGCTGCAAGGCAAACAGAACGAGCACCAGCATGTTCCAGCAGGCGGGGAAGCCGGAGAAGGAATTATCCTTGGTTTTCATCCGCGTATCCGAGAAATACACGACGCTCGCGTAGGTGATCGCAATGATCGCGAGCCAGCCTGTCCAGCCCGGCAGAAGGCCGGATTTAAAGAGCGCATAGGCCGGAATGAACACATAGGTCAGATAGTCGATGATGAGATCCATCAACACGCCATCATAGGTCGGCCAGTTGCGCTTCACATCATAGCGCCGCGCCAAAGGCCCATCCACCCCGTCCACCACCAGTGCCACCACCAGCCATAGGAACATCAGATCCCACTTCTCCTCGACCGCGGCCAACATGGCCAGCATCGAGAGGACCGCGCCCGTGGCGGTGAGCAAGTGAACGGAAAGGGCTTTAAGACGCAGTGACATTCCCCGTTCATGCCGCAATCCGCTTCGGGAGGCAATGGTTTGCACCCACCCGCGCGCGTCCTTGCGCTCAGGATCGGGGATGCGCCGCGCGGTATACTTCCAAAAGCCGCCCCGGATCGACACCGGTATAGACCTGCGTCGTCGAGACAGAGGCATGGCCCAAAAGCTCTTGGATCGCCCGCAGATCGCCCCCCGCCGCCAAAAGATGCGTCGCGAAGGAATGGCGCAGCGCATGTGGCGTGGCGGTGGCGGGCAGGCCCAGACGCATCCGCGCCTGCGCCATTGCCCCTGCGATCAGCCGCGGGTTCAACGCCCCGCCGCGCGCGCCAAGAAACAACGGCCCCTCGGGCGTGATCTGGTAGGGGCAGAGCCGCAGATACTCCGCAACAGCCTCCCGCGCCGCCGGCAGAACCGGCACGATCCGCTCTTTCTTCCCCTTGCCGACAATCCGCAGCACCTCCGGCAAAGGCGCCTGCCCGCGCGCGAGACCCAGCGCCTCGGAGATCCGCAACCCACAACCGTAGAGCAACGTGAGAACAGCCGCATCCCGCGCCGCAATCCAAGGTTCCATCGCCTGACTATCGACTTCGGAAATCATAGCCTTTGCGGCCTCCTCGCTCAACGGGCGCGGCAGCGATCGCGTGTATTTCGGCGCGCGGGCCGCGAGAACATGCGTCGGATCGAACCCTTCGCGATCCGCAAGCCAACGGATGAAACTCTTCACCGAGGACAATCTGCGCGCCAAGGAGCGTGCGCCAAGGCCGCGCCCGCGCTCAGAGGCCATGAAGGCCCTCATATCCGATTGCGAGACATCCCGAAACTTTGCCAGCCCTAACCCCTCGCCGTGATGTTTCGAGAGAAACCCCAGAAAGCTGGAAATATCGGTGCGATAGGCCGAGATCGTATGCTCGGAGGCATCGTCCAGCCCGCGCAAATGGTCGAGGTAAGTCGTGAGCGCCGCGCCCAGAGCGGGGGAAAACCCCACCTCCATTAGGAGAGATACCGCCGCATTGCGCGCTCAAACACGCCCGCGAAGAAGGCCAGAAGATCAGTGCCTTGCGAGGGTTTGAAATGGTGCGGATCCTCCGCCCCCATCACCAGCAAGCCCGGTAAGCGCCCCTCGCCGAGATCGAGCCGCATCAGCGCCTCGGAGCGAATCCACCCCGCCGCCTCGCCGTAAATCGCATCTGATTGCGGCAAGGTCTGGCGCAACAGCACCTGACGCGGCTGGGCGGTGCGGCCCGCGCGCATATATTCATGAATGAACCCCGGCTCGGCGACACAAAGCACCTCGCCCAGCGATCGCAAGGCCGGATCTTGCTCCGAATGCAGGCTCTCGAGCACCAAGCGCACATTATCGACCCGCAAAATCTCCGCGACCTCGCCACTCAGCGCGCGCAGGAAATCCTCAAATTCGACCGGCTCAAGCAGGCGCATTACCGCGCGGTGGATTTGGTTCGTCCCCGCGAGATTCTCATAGGCCGCCGCGATAACGGAACGATGGGCGTCCTCCAAGCGGTCCAGCCGCTTTTCCAACCGCTCCATCGCGACGCCGCGCAGATCGACGATATTCGCCCCCATCGCCCGTTCATTCGCCGCAATCAGCGCGCGCATCAGATCGTGATCCTCAAGGATCACCTCGGGGTCGGAAATTATCTTATCCCGCATTTGCGCGGCCAAAGCTGTCTCGGTCATGCCTGAAATCTCGATCTTATCGTTTTGCCAAAGCATACATCTGCGCCGTTGAAATTGCAGCCCCCTTTGCATGCGATGTCGCTCGCGGGTTGATAAGCCTTGGCGGGGATGCCACACCCGATACGGGGCGCGGCGCATTTGGCCGCGCGCGGACTGGGGCGATCTGGCCCAGACCCCGAGGATATTTTGACTCTGTGGACCAGGCAGAACGCCCGTGCCATTCCACAGAGTCAAAATATCCCCGCCGGAGGCAGCAACAGGAGCCAAGATGAGCACCGCACAGGCGACAGCACAGGCTGAGGTCGGATATTTCGAGGAAGGCGATCTGGTCGCGGTATTGACGGCAGAACCGATTGGCCGCCCTTTGGATTACCGCGCGCCGGAGGGGGGCTGCGCGCTCGGGGCCTATGTCGAGGTTCCGCTCGGGCCGCGCAAGGTGATGGGCGTCGTCTGGGGTGCAGGCGAGGGCGGCTATGATCTCGCAAAGGTGCGGCGCGTCATCCGTGTGTTCGATGTGGCCCCGATGCGCGAGGAGATGCAGCAGTTTTTGATCCGCGCGGGAGAGTATACCCTCACCCCGCTGCCGATGATGCTGCGGCTGGCGACCCGCGCGCCGGGCTTGGGGGACGGGCCGGGATCGCGAAAGGTCTACCGTTTGGGCCATGCCGCACCCTCGCGGATGACCGAGGCACGCGGCAAGGTGTTGGAACTGCTGCGCGAATATGGCGGCGCGGGGTTCTACCTCACCGAATTGGCGAAACTCGCAGGTGTCACCCCGCAGGTCATCAAAGGCATGGTCGCCTCCGGCGCGGTTGAGGAGATCGACCAGCCGCGCGATCTGCCGTTCCCGCCGCTGGACGCGGAGCGCCCCGGCAAGGCGCTGTCAGACGATCAAGCCAAAGCCGCACGGCAGTTGCACGACGCGCTCCTCACCCGCAGCTACGGGACAACGCTTTTGAAAGGGGTGACCGGCTCGGGCAAAACGGAAGTCTATCTCGAAGCCGTTGCCGATTGTTTGCGCCAAGGGCGGCAGGCCTTGGTGCTTTTGCCCGAAATCGCGCTGACGGCTGAGTTTCTGGACCGTGTCGAGGCACGGTTCGGCGCGCGGCCCGGCGAGTGGCATTCGGGGGCTTCAATGTCCGAGCGCCGTCGGTTGTGGCGGATGTGTGGCGAGGGCGGCGTGCAGCTGGTCGTCGGCGCGCGCTCGGCGCTATTCCTGCCGTTCCGCGATCTGGGGTTGATCGTCATCGATGAGGAGCATGACACTTCCTATAAGCAGGAGGAGGGCGTGATGTATTCCGCCCGCGATATGGCGGTGCTGCGCGCGTCCTTCGCCTCGGCGCAGGTTGTGTTGGCCTCCGCCACGCCCTCCTTGGAGACTTGGGTCAACGCCGAGGCAGGCAAATATGCGCGGATCAATCTCGCCGCGCGGTTCGGGGCCTCCGAGCTGCCCGAAATGGCAGCGATTGATATGCGCGCCGAGCAGTTGATGCCGAACAACTGGATTTCTCCGACACTGGCGGGCGAGGTGCGCGCGCGTCTGGCGGAGGGCGAGCAATCGATGCTGTTCCTCAACCGTCGCGGCTACGCGCCCACAACCGTATGCCGTGGCTGCGGCCACCAGATCGGCTGCGATCATTGCGATGCGCGGATGGTGGAACATCGCTTCCTCAAGCGGCTCGTGTGCCACCAATGTGGCGAGACGAAACCGATCCCCGAGGTCTGCCCCGAATGCAAGGCCGAGGGCAAGTTGGCCCCGATCGGGCCGGGGGTGGAGCGGCTGGCCGAGGAGGTCACCGAGCGGTTCCCGAATGCGAAAATGGCAGTCCTCTCCTCCGATCTGTTCTCCTCCGCCCGCGCCCTGAAAGAGGCGATCCACGAGATTGCGGCGGGCGGGGCCGATATCATCATCGGCACGCAGATCGTCGCGAAAGGCCATAACTTCCCGCTCCTCACTTTGGTCGGCGTGATTGATGCCGATCTGGGGCTGATGGGCAGCGATATGCGCGCCGCCGAGCGCACCTTCCAACTGATGCGGCAGGTCGCGGGGCGCGCAGGGCGGGCCGAGCGGCCGGGCCGTGCGCTGTTGCAGACCCATCAGCCGGAGCATCCGGTGATCCGCGCGATCCTGAGCGGCGATGAGGAGGAATTCTGGCGCGCAGAGGCCGAAGGGCGGCGGGTTGAGGGCGTGCCGCCTTACGGGCGGATGGCGGGTATTATTCTCTCCGGCCCCGAGCCCCAACCGCTGTTCCATCTGGGCGAGGCGCTTGCACGCGGGGCTGGCCCGCTGCGGGCGATCAACGCGGAGGTTTACGGCCCCGCCCCTGCCCCCATCGCTCGGGTGCGCGGCAAGCACCGTGTGCGAATGCTGATCAAAGCACCCAAAGGCGCGGCACTGCAGCCCGCGATCAAGGCATGGCTCGCGCCGTTCAAAATCCCCAATGCGATCCGCGTCGCCGTGGATATTGACCCGCAGAGTTTCTGGTGACGCGCGGCGCGGCCCCAATCTGATCATGGCTCGCCTGCGCCTCCCCCCCCCACTGCTCATCACCCCGCGTCACCATGGCTCTTGCGCGGCTGGCCTGCCGCGCCTAAGTCGAGGGGCGAAGGAGAGACCTATGACCACCGCCCCGTCCAATCCTGCCCCGTCCCGCCCCACCCTGCCGCCACGGTTTGAGATCACCGAGGAGGAGATTGAGCGCGTCGTTGCAGCGTTCTACACGCGCGTGCGGGCGCATCATCTGCTGGGGCCGGTTTTCGGTGCGCATGTCACGGATTGGCCGAGCCATGAGGCGAAGATCGCGCGGTTTTGGAAAGGCTCGATCCTGCATCTGCCGGGCTATGAGGGCAGCCCGATGATGGCGCATCGCCGCGCGGGCGATGTCGAAGCGGGGCATTTTCCAATCTGGCTCGGCCTGTTTGACGATACGCTGCGGCGCGAGTTGGATCCGCTGCAAGCGGCGGCTTGGTCGGCGCTGGCGCATCGCATCGGGCAAGGCCTGCGCCAAGGGGTTGAGGATATCGGCCGCCCGAAAGGCGCCGTCCCGAAATTCACCTGAGAAGCTGACCGTTACGCCTCGGGCTGTTTGGGACGCCCGAACAAGCCCGCCAAGGCGCGGCTGACCACTTGCGTCACGCGCGGCTTGGGCAGCGCTTTGAACGGCATCGGGCGGCAGACCTCCATCGCGGCCACACCGACCCGCGCTGTCAACGCGCCGTTGACAACCCCTTCCCCGAACCGCCGCGAGAGTTTGGAAAGCACGCCGCCGCCCGCGACCGTCTCGATGAAATCATCGCCCACCGCGACAGCCCCCGTCGCGACCAGATGCGTCAGCACCGAACGCGCCAGACGCCATGCGCCAAACGTGCCCGCACGACCGCCATAAATCTCGCCCAAGCGCCGGATCATCCGCAGGTTGGAGGTCAGCGCCGCGAACACATCCGCCAGTGCCAGCGGCACCAGCGCCGTGACCGTCGCCACCTGCCGCGCGGCGGCCTCAATCTCGCGGCGCGCGGCCTGATCGAGTGGCCCCATAAGCTCGGCCTCGGCGAGATCCAGCAAGGTCTCGCCATCCAAAATCTCGCCCTGCCGCTCTCGCAGGCGCGCCAGCGCCCAAGCCTGTTCGGGGTTCTGCGCATAAAGCGCCTCGACCCGCGCCACAGCTTTGCGCGCTGTCGCCAGATCGCTCACGCTGCGCACCTCTTTTTGCACGCGGTCCAACCGACCAAGCCGCGCCCAGCCTCGCAGCTCGCGCAGGATCATCACGCAGCAGGCCAGCACGAAGAGCGCGGTGAGCCCGACGCCGATCCAGCCGATGATCGGATTCGAGGCGATCAGCGCCTCCAGCGCGCGCCATGCTGCCACTGAGAGCATGAAGGTGAACAGCGCCGCTGCCGAGCGCCAGAAGAACTTCGACACTTTTGAGGCCGGTTTCGCCGCCAAGCGCGCCGCGATCTGCATCGCGCGGCCCTCTGGCAGCGGCCCTTCCAGATCAGGAACGGGCGGCGCGTCCGAGGGGCTGGGATGCGGGCTTGCGCCGTCCTCAAGCTCGATCAACACGGGGCCACGACGCTGAGACTGGGGCGGCGTCTCGGGCGCCGTCTGCGGCGCGATCACATCATGCTCACTCACAGCTTATCTCCGATCAGGAATTGGGCGGCGCGGTCGAGCCGGATATGGGGTGGGCCTTCGCCGGGGCGCAGGGTGATTGCGGCGGGCGCAAAGCCCATAATGGCGTAATCGCCGTCTAGCCAGCGCTCCGCGCCGGAACGTGCGGGCGAAAGGAGCTTGGCAGGGTCAGAGGGCAACTCCCCCGGGTAGAGCGCCGCCGTGCGGCCATCAAGCAGCTTGCCGCGCACGGCTTGCAAAGGCCCATCGGCATGGGGCAGTTCTTCCTCGGTGGTGCTGCGCAGGCTGGCAATCGACAGCGCCGCCGTCTCCGCCCCCGCGAAATCAGCGCGGTCCTTGGCTTCGCGCAACAGCGCCTCGGTGATCGCGGTCAGGCGGGCATGTTGGGAGTGGTGCAGATGGTCGGCCTTGGTTGCGGCAAAGAGAATCTTCTCGATCCGCTTGCGGCCAAAGATCGACCCCAAGAACCCTGTCTGCCCCGGACGGAACGCGGCCAAAATTGCCCCCATCGCGCGGCGCAAATCCTCCAGCGCTTCAGGGCCGGAATGCACCGCACCCAGCACATCGACCAGCACGACCTGCCGATCAATCTTGGCGAAATGATCTCGGAAGAACGGCTTCACGATCTGCGATTTATACGCCTCGAACCGCCGCTCGAACTCGCGGCCCAGCGACCCGCGCGGCCACGACCCAGCTGCGCCATCTCCCGCAGGTAAAGGTGCGAAGGTCAGCGCGGGCGATCCCGCCATCTCGCCGGGCAAGAGGAACCGCCCGGGCGAGCAATCCGAGAAGCCCGCCGCGCGCGAGGCGTTGAGATGCGCGGTAAAGGCCGCGGCCAGCGCCTGAGCGGTAGGCTCGTCCAGTTTGGCTTGCGGATCCTGCGCCGCAAGGGCCGACAAGAACTCCGGCCCCATCGGGCGACGCGGCATCCGCGCCAGCGTGGCCCTCGACCAATCCTTGAACGACAGGTTCAAAAGCCCAAGATCCAACAGCCACTCACCCGGATAATCCACAATATCGAGGTGCAACGTGCGCGGGCCACGCAGGGTGCCAAGGATCCCCGTCGGCTGGATCCGGAACGAGAGCCGCAGCTCGGAGATCGTCCGCGTCCCCTCGGGCCAATGCGGCGTGGGGCCGGTGAGCGCCGCGAGCATCGTCTCATAGTCGAATCGCGGGATCGTATCATCGGGCTGCGGCTGCAGGAACGCGGCCTGCACATGGCTGCCGCCCGTCAGCGCAGGCATCCGCCCGCGATCCATCAGATTGGCGATCAGCGAGGTGATGAACACCGTCTTGCCCGCCCGCGACAGCCCTGTCACACCGAGCCGCACGACCGGATCGAACAGCGCCTCGGAGGCCGAGCCGAGACCCGTCTCGATCCCGCGCAAGAGGTCATCTGTCAAACTGCCAATACCCACGTGCGATCCCCGCTACCACTTCAATGAGAACATAGGCATGCGGATGCGCCACGGCTAGGGCAAAGCCCCGCATTCAGGGAAAGCGGGCCCTTCAAGCGATTGAGGAATTGCGAAATGGCGCGTGCGGCGCTAGGCAAAGCCCATGCCCAGATATGCTTTCAAAATCGAATACCATGGTGCCGCCTTTGCCGGATGGCAGCGGCAGGCGGATCAGCCCTCGGTGCAGGGCGCGATCGAGACAGCGCTTGCGCGGCTGGAACCACGCGATCACACGATTGCGGCAGCGGGCCGCACCGATGCAGGCGTCCATGCCACGGCGCAGGTCGCCCATGCGGATCTTGCGAAAGACTGGGATCCGTTCCGGCTTTCCGAGGCGTTGAATTTCCATCTCAAGCCCGCGCAGGTCGCGATTGTCGCCTGCGCACGGGTGGAGGACGATTTCCACGCGCGGTTCTCCGCGATTGAGCGCCGCTACCTGTTCCGGTTGGTGCAGCGCCGCGCGCCAATGGTGCATGAGCGCGGCCTCGTCTGGCGCGTGCAAAACCCGCTCGATGTGCAGGCGATGCGCGCTGGTGCCGCGCATCTGATCGGGCATCACGATTTCACGACGTTCCGCTCAACGCTCTGCCAAGCGGCCTCACCCGTCAAAACGCTAGACGAGATCCTGATCGACGAGGTGCCCACACCGAATGGGCGCGAGATCCAGTTCCGGCTGCGGGCGCGCTCCTTCCTGCACAACCAAGTGCGGTCCTTTGTCGGCACACTGGAGCGGGTCGGCGCAGGGGCGTGGGCGCCCGAGCGGGTGCGCGAAGCGCTTGAAGCGCGCGACCGCGCGGCCTGCGGGCCTGTCTGCCCGCCGCAGGGGCTGTATCTCTGTGGAGTGGGATACGGCGAGAGCGATCCGTTTGCGTAACCGCCCGACCATCCAAGTCTTAACTGGATGGAATGCGGCTGGCGCTTACTCTGCGGAGGTCGCGGGCAGGGATCTGCGCGCTTTATGGCCTTCTGCCATGACCTGCACCGGAAGCGCGGAGGGCGGCAGATTTTGCGGGTGATACTCCGGCACCGCGCGGCCCAGCGCCATCAGGACACCGTGCTCGGACCCTTCCGCCACGGCACTGCGCAATGCCCGCAAAGATCCGGCCATTTCCAACTCTGACAGGCCATCTTCGCGCACCCGCATAATCTTGGGATGCGCCGTGCTCTGCCCGCCTTTGCCAATCATCAGCTCCTCATGGAGCTTCTCGCCGGGGCGCAGGCCGGTGCAAACCACCTCGATATCGCCATCGGGATTTACTTCGTCGCGCACCGTAAACCCTGCCGAATGGATCAATCGATAGGCCAGATCACGGATCAACACCGGCTTGCCCATATCGAGCACAAAGACCTCGCCGCCCTCCGCAAACGACCCCGCGACCATCACAAGGCGCGCGGCCTCTTCAATCGTCATGAAATAGCGGGTCACATTGAGGTCTGTCAGTGTTACTGGCCCGCCGCGCGCAATCTGTTCTTGGAACAACGGAATGACGGAACCGGAAGAGCCAAGCACATTCCCAAAGCGCACGATTGAGAAGATCGTCTCCGTGTTGCGCCCCGCCATATCCTGCACGATCAGCTCTGCGAACCGCTTCGACGCTCCCATTACATTGCCCGGACGCACGGCCTTATCGGAGGATACCAGCACGAAGCGCTTAACCTTCGCCGCATGGGCTTTGGCGACCAGCACGGATGTGCCCAGCGCGTTATTGGCCAATCCGACCCGGATATTCGTCTCCACAATCGGGACATGCTTATAGGCCGCGGCGTGGAACACCGCGTCGATGTCATGGCTTTGCAGAACCTGCTCTACAAGCACCTCATCCGTGATCGACCCCAGCACCGCGACAAGCTCGACGCCCGCCTCTTCCGCCAAGACTTTCAACTCGGAATGGATATTGTAGAGGGCAAGTTCCGAGAGTTCGAACAGCACCAGCTTGCGCGGACGGCAACTCACAACCTGACGGCAAAGCTCCTGCCCGATGGAGCCCCCTGCCCCTGTGATTAGCACGTTGCCGCCTGTGTAATCGGCCACCTTGGAGCCGATCTCATCGTGCAGGTGCCCGCGCGCGAGGAAGGCGGCGGGGCCTGCAGGGGTCAATTTGTCGAGCAACGCCTCATCCCCCGTCAGGCGCGCAAACGCTGGCAGGGTTTGCACCTCCAGCCCCAGACGCCCGAGACGCTGCGAGAGATAGGTTTGCTTATGGGTCGAAAGCGTCGGCATCGCGATGATCACGCGGTTGATCCCGTATTCCTTCACCACCCGCGCCACCCGCGCACCAGAATAGACTGGCAGGCCTTCGACATTGAGCCCGTCCAGCGTGGCATTGTCATCCAAGAATGCATAGGCGACGATATCGGGCTGTTTGCGCAGCGCCTGCGCCAGCGCCATTCCCGTGCGCCCTGCCCCGTAAATTGCGACCCGCGTCACCGCCCCTGAGCGACGATAAATCGCCAAGAGCAGCTTGAGCATCAAAACCCGCGCTGTCAGGTAAAGCACAAAGAACACAAGCGCATAGAGCGGGTAGAAGCCCCCCTCGAACGGCTCCCCGACAACATCTGCCAAGACGGCGGACACCATCCCCATGCTGACAGCAAGGGCCGCTGAGCGCGAGACGGCCTTCTCCTTGAACTCCTTCAACCGCACCTGCCAAAGACCGAGCGCAAACACAAAGCATCCGGCGAACGCGATTAAAATCGGCAGCAGGGTCCAGCTTCGCTCCAAAGCCATGCCGATATCGAGCGTGGAGAACTGGATCATATAGGAAAGCAGAAATGCGACTGGCACGACCGAAAGATCCACGGCCAAAAGCACGAGGTTCTTTTGAGTGCGCGTGAATCTCAAAATCGACCCAAACATAGCCACTATCTATCCCCACGACGCCAAAACTGCCGATGACAGGCGTCAAATCACCGCACAGCGTAATAAATCAATACGCGCACAGCGATATTTCCACAAGCACCGCAGGGATCTGGCGTGGCGCGTTTGGCGAAATCCTGCTGTGTGCTCCGCCTCGCACAGAGGCTGCGCGCCCGTGCGCCTGCGCGCAGAGGCCCGATGCTGCTATATCATCTGGGAAGGATGCAGGCTCCGACGCCTGCGCGCGCACTCAACAAAGGTGGCAATCATGCAAACGAACACCACGGCAAATGCCCAAGCCGAAGCCCGGCCCGTCCACCCCGCAGCGCGGATAGGCCATGTTCACCTCAAAGTCGCCGACCTTGATCGGGCCATCGCGTTTTACGCAGGCGTTCTCGGGTTTGAGGTCCAGCAACGCATGGGCGATCAAGCTGCATTTCTTGGCGCTGGCGGCTACCACCATCATATCGGCCTGAACACATGGGAGAGCCGTAACGGCACCCCGCCCGCGGCCGGCACAACGGGGCTGTACCATACCGCCTTCCTCTACCCTGATCGCGCGAGCCTCGCGGATGCGCTTCGCCGCGTTCTGGCCGCGGGGATCACGTTGGACGGGGCAGCAGATCACGGGGTTTCAGAGGCAATCTACCTGCGCGATCCCGATCAAAACGGGGTTGAGCTGTACCGTGACCGCCCGCAAGATGAGTGGCCGCGCGACGCGCAAGGCAATCTCAAAATGCGCAACTCCCATTTTGACTTGCAACGTTTGTTGGACGAGAACCCGTGAAAGCGCGCGCCGTTTGCTCCGCAGCTAGTTGCGGATCAAACGGAAGATCTGTGAAGCCAGCCAGCCCGAAAACGCGGCAAGAACAAGCGCCATCAGCCCGTAAAGCCACGGCTGCTCGCGTGAGGCGGAATAGAGCCACCGTTCCAGCCCGACTTTGCGCACATAGATCGCGGCGCGGTGGCGGTCGATGACCTCGCCATTGCGCAACAGGAATACCCGCGCTTTGTAATCGCCTTCGGTGAGGTTGGCAGGGAGATCAAAATCAACGCGGAACAGCGTATCTTGCTGAACCTGCACACCGGAATCGACGATGCTAAACTGCCCCTCAGCCTCGCGGATCCGCAGCAAGGCCTCGGTAAACGGGCGCGCATCTTCCACCTCGAGCGGCCCAGAAAACGCCCGCAGCGCGAATTTCGGCGAAATCCGCTCTTGCTGGTCTTCGCGCTCCGTCAGGATCTCGCTCAAGGGTGCCGAACTCGCGACCGCGTAATAGCTTGGCACGGCGGCGATGCCGACGGACTCTGTATTGATCCAGATCCCCATCTGGCGCGATTTCTTGCGGATCATCACAGGCGCGCTTGGCCCTTCCAGCGTGACGATTACCCCGAGTTGGCTGTCAGGGATCGGGGCAATCCGTTTTACCGCCCCGTAGATCATGATCGCGGAACCGTCGAAATTTGCATTAATGCCGATGGATTCTTGCGATAGGCCCGCCACAACCGTTTCGGCGGCGGGGGTATCCGTTACGTCCTGCTCCTGCGCATGCACGGACGCAGGGCAGATAAATAAGGCCAATGCGAAGGGCAGAAGATAACGAGATCCAACGCGCATCATTCCCCTCCCACTTGTTGAAGAGAATAGAGCTCATCCGGCTTCAGCAGGAGATCTAGCCCGATTTGCACGGCCACCCCGATCACCAAAAGCGCGAGGAGGATGCGAAGCTGCTCCGCATTCAGCTTTGCCCCAAGGCGGGAACCGATCTGCGCGCCCAAAACGCCGCCAACGATCAGCATCATCGCCAACATCACATCAACCGATTGGTTGGTGATCGCATGCATGAAGGTGGTGAAGGCGGTCACAAAGATGATCTGGAACAGTGATGTGCCGATCACAACCTTGGTCGGCATCCCGAGCAGGTAGATCATCGCGGGCACCATGATGAACCCGCCGCCTACCCCCATGATCGCGGCCAGGACCCCGACGACAAGCCCTACCAAAAGCGGCGGGATCACCGAGATATAGAGACCGGAGGCGCGGAATTTCATCTTGAACGGCAGGTTATGCACCCAGCTATGCGTGTGCAGCTTGCGCCGTGCACCGCCGGGTTTGCGCTTGCGGGTCAGGGCGCGCAGGCTTTCTTGGAACATCAATAGCCCGATCGAGCCCAAGAAGATCACGTAAGAAAGCTGCACGACGAGGTCGATCTGCCCCAGCGCAGTCAGCAGGTTGAACACCCAGACCCCGAGGCCAGAGCCGATCATCCCGCCCACCAGCAGCACCAGCCCCATCGGCACATCCACCGCCTTGCGCTTGAACTGCGCGAGCACGCCAGAGACGGAAGAGGCCACAACCTGATTGGCCCCCGTCGCCACCGCCACCGCAGGCGGGATCCCGATGAAGAACAAAAGCGGCGTGATCAAAAACCCGCCACCGACGCCGAACAGCCCCGAAAGCAGGCCCACGACACCGCCAATCCCCAAGAGGCTATAGGCGCTAACCGAGACTTCGGCGATGGGCAGATAGATTTGCATTCAAGCTGTCCGGTGAGGCGTGTTAACCCACTGTGTCCCGCCTTGCGCGAGGTGTCAAACAGCTCTCTGCGCTCAAACCATCCCGCGCAGGAAATGCCGCAAGATCCGCTCCAGTTTTGCGGCCCCTAGAGGCGCCATCGCCTTGGTGTGCTCATGGCTGATCGCCTCGGTCGAGAGGCCCGCGCCCATATTCGTCATCACCGACACCGCCGCGACCCGCAGCCCGAGGAACCGCGCGAGGATCACCTCAGGGACGGTGGACATCCCCACCGCATCCGCGCCTAGGATCTTCGCCGCGCGAATTTCGGCGGGGGTCTCGAAGCAGGGGCCGGAGAACCAGCAATAGACGCCTTCTTTCAGCGCGATCCCCTCGGCCTCGGCACTCGCCTTCAGCGCGGCCCGCATCTGTGCATCATGGGCATCGCCCAAGGGCACGAAGCGCGCATCGCTGGGCTCGCCAATCAGCGGATTATTCCCCGCGAAATTGATATGATCCTCCAGCAGCATCAAATCTCCCGGAGGGATATCCTCGCGCAAGGATCCCGCCGCGTTGGTGAGCAAAAGCTGCTCGCAGCCCAAGCCTTTGAGGACTTCGAGCGGCACCCGCATCTCTGCCGGATTGCCGCGCTCGTAGTAATGCGCGCGCCCGCCAAACACCGCGACACGCACCCCCTCCAGATCGCCGATCACCAGTTTCGGATTATGCCCCGAGACCCCGGCATGAGGAAACCCGTCGAGATCGACGTAGTCAATCGACACGCCCTCAACCGCCTCGGCCAGATGCCCGAGGCCAGATCCCAGAACCAGCCCGATGGTTGGTGGCTCGATCCCTGCCCGTGCCTGGATCAGACGAACAAGCTCAGCGCTCTTTGACATAGGGTTCTCCTCCCGCGCGCGGTGCAATCGCGCGCCCCATCATCCCCGCCAAAACAACGACGGTTAGCAAATACGGCAAAGCATCAAGGAAGGGCACCGGCACCGAGACATGCATCAACCGCTCGACGACATCGGGGCGCAGCGCCATCGCCTGCAAGAAGCCGAAGAACATCGTAGCGCCCAGCGCGTTAAACGGCTTCCACTTCGCGAAGATCAGTGCCGCTAGCGCGATATAGCCGCGCCCCGCCGTCATCTCTTTGCCAAAGCCTGCTTGCAATCCGGTGGACATATAGGCCCCTGCCAAGCCGCAGAGCACGCCCGTGATCATCACCGCCGCGTAGCGCATCCGCACCACGGATATCCCCGCCGTATCGACCGCCGCAGGGTTCTCGCCCACCGCGCGCAACCGCAGCCCGAAGCGAGTGCGATAGAGCAGCCACCAGCTCGCCGGAACCGCCGCAAGCGCGACATAGACAAGGATCGCGTCGCCCGAAAGCACGGTGGAATAAAGCGGGCCGAGGATCGGCACGCCCGCGATCTCTTCCGCGAAGGGCAAGGTGATCGGGTTGAAGCGTGCGTCGCCCGTCAGTGGCGGGGTGCGGCCGCCCTGATGGAACAGCGATTGCGCGACAAGAACTGTGAGGCCGGAGGCGAGGAAATTCAGCGCCACACCGGAGATCAACTGGTTGCCACGGAAGGTGATCGAGGCCAGCCCGTGCATGAGCGAGAATAGCATTGAGGCGACAATCCCGGCAAACAGGCCGATCCAGACCGATCCCGTCAGAGCCGCAACCGCGGCCGAGGCCATCGCAGCGGCCAGCATTTTGCCTTCCAGCCCGATATCGAAAATCCCTGCGCGCTCAGAGAACAGCCCCGCCAGACAGGCCAGCAATAAAGGCGTGCCAAGGCGCAATGTGGAATCGAGGATCGCGATCAGTTCAACGTAGCTCATGCCCGCCCCCTCACCAGCCCGAAGATCCGCGCGACAACCATCCGCATCATCCCGTCCAATGCGCCCGTAAACAGGATCACGAGGCCCTGAATCACGATCCGCAACTCAATCGGGATCGTCGTCCAAAGCCCCAGTTCCGCACCGCCCTGATAGAGAAAGCCGAAAAGCAATGCCGCAATGGCCACGCCCAGCGGGTGATTACGGCCCATCAAAGCGACCGCGATCCCGATGAAGCCTGCCCCCTCAGAGGCGTTCAGCACCAGCCGCTCACTCTCGCCCATGACATTGTTGATCGCCATCATCCCCGCCAAAGCGCCGGAAATCAGCATCGACACCATGATCACCTTGGTCGGCGAAATCCCCGCATAGATCGCGGCGGATTCGGATTTTCCAAAGGCGCGGATCTCATAGCCCAGCTTGGAGCGGAACAGCAAAAGCCAGACGCCGAAACAGGCGATGACCGCGATGAAGAACGAAATATTCGCCGGCGTGCGCGCATCAAACAGCGCGCCCAGGATCGGCACATCATGCAGGCTGGGCAGTTTCGCCCCCACCGGGAAGCGTGCGGAGGCCGGATCGCTCTGCCCGACAGGCCGCAGCACATCTGAGAGGAAATAGATCAGCACTGAGGCCGCGACATAGTTGAACATGATCGTGGTGATCACGATATGGCTGCCAAACCGCGCTTGTAGCCACGCGGGAATCGCCGCCCATGCCGCGCCGAACAGCGCGGCGCCAAGGCTCGCGGCCAGCAGCGCCACCGTCCAATGCGGCCAAGGCAGCGCGAGACAAACAAGCGCTACGCCCAGCCCGCCAAGCTGCGCCTGCCCCTCACCACCGATATTAAACTGCGCCGCATGATAGGCGACGGTGACCGCAAGGCCAGTGAAGATGAACGAGGTCGTGTAATAGAGCGTATAGCCCCAGCCATAGGACGAGCCGAGCGCCCCATCGACCATGACTTTGATCGCCTCAATCGGATCGCCGCCAATTGCCAAGATCACCCCGCCGGAAATCAGAAAAGCGGTGAGCAGGCTCAGCACGGGAATCAGGACCACGTCGGCCCATTTCGGAAGATGTTCCATTAGCCCTCTACCCCTGCCATCAGCAGGCCCAGCTCGCGCTCATTGGTGGCTTTCGGATCGCGTTCCCCCATGATCTTGCCGTCAAACATCACGAGGATCCGATCCGAAAGGGACATGATTTCATCGAGTTCCACCGAGACCAGCAAAACCGCCGCCCCCGCATCGCGCAACTCGACAATCCGGCGGTGGATGAATTCAATCGCGCCGATATCGACGCCCCGCGTCGGTTGCCCGACAAGCAGCAGCGCCGGATTGCGCTCGATCTCACGCGCCAGCACGATCTTTTGCTGATTGCCGCCGGAGAAATGCTTCGCCGCAAGCTCCGCAATCGGTGGGCGCACGTCAAAACGCTCCATCTTGCCAGCGGTATCGGCTTTCAAAGCCTCGTTATCCATCAGCAAACCAGAGCGATACGCCGGATCATCCTGATAGCCAAATGCGGTGTTTTCCCATGCAGAGAAATCCATAATCAGCCCGAGTGACTGACGATCTTCGGGCACATGGGCGATGCCGCGGGCACGGCGGGAGCGGCCATCGGAATGCTTGCCACTCAAATCGATCTCCGTGCCATTCACGCGGATCGTGCCGGTTGCCTTCTGGAATCCGCCGAGCACTTGCAGCAACTCGGATTGGCCATTGCCCGCAACACCCGCGATCCCGAGAATTTCGCCGGCGCGGATCGTCAGGGAAATGCCCTTTACCCGCTCGACCTTATCGCCATCGATCACCCGCAGCCCATCGATGCTGAGCACCTCATCGCCCAGTTTTGCAGGGTGTTTCGGCACGTTAAGAAGGACTTTCCGCCCGACCATCAACTCCGCCAATTCCTCGGGCGAGGTCTCCGAGGTGGTGACCGTCGCCGTCATCTCGCCACGCCGCATCACCGAGACCGTATCAGTGATCTCCATGATTTCGCGCAGCTTATGGGTGATCACGATGATGGTTTTGCCCTGCGCGCGCAGGTTGCCAAGGATGCGGAACAGGTGATCCGCCTCGGCTGGCGTCAGCACACCCGTCGGCTCGTCCAGGATCAAAATATCGGCGTTGCGATAAAGCGCCTTGAGGATCTCCACCCGCTGCTGATGCCCCACCGAGAGATCTTCGATCAGCGCATCGGGATCGACATCCAATTCGTATTCTTGCGACAGATCCGCCAACACGCGGCGCGCTTTCGCCAGCGAGGGGCGCAGGAGCGGCCCGTCTTCCGCGCCCAGAATGATATTCTCGAGCACGCTGAAATTCTGAACCAGTTTAAAGTGCTGGAACACCATACCGATACCCGCGCGGATCGCGGCTTGGCTATCGGGGATTTGGGTCGGCTTGCCATGGATGATGATCTCACCCGCATCGGCTTTGTAGAACCCGTAGAGGATCGACATCAGCGTCGATTTGCCCGCGCCATTCTCGCCGATGATCCCATGGATCGTGCCCGCCATCACGCGGATCGAGATATCCTTATTCGCCTGAACCGGCCCGAAAGCCTTGGAAATGCCGCGCAGCTCAATCGCTGGCGCGGCAGTCATCTGCGCGGTCGGGGCGGCAGTTGCCTGCCGCCCTTGGGAATCGCCCGTCACCATGAATTATTCCACGGGGCAGGTGCTGTCGGTTTCGTAGTTATGGACTTTGATCGAACCGTCCTTGATGCCAGCCGCTGCCGCGTCCACAGCCGCCTTCATATCATCGGTGATCAAAGCGGCATTGTTCTCGTCCAGCGCGTAATCCACGCCGCCCGAGGCGAGATCCATCAGACGATAACCCGGCTCGACAGCCTCGCCCGCCGTGAAGGCGTCATAAACCGCATTATCCACGCGCTTGAGCATCGAGGTCAGAACCTTGCCCGGATGCAGATGGTTTTGGTTGCTATCGACGCCAATCGACAGGATGTTCTCATCCGCTGCGGTCTGCAACACGCCGATCCCAGTGCCACCAGCCGCCGCAAAGACGACATCCGCCCCTTGCGAGATTTGCGCGCGGGTCAGTTCGGTGCCCTTGACCGGATCGTTCCACGCAGCCGCGGTGCTGCCCGTCATGTTTTGCACGACTTTAACATCAGGGTTGGTCGCCTTCGCGCCCTGCGCATAGCCACAGGCGAAACGACGGATCAACGGAACGTCCATCCCGCCGATGAAGCCGACAGTGCCGGTTTTCGAGGCGGAAGCCGCCAGAACGCCAACGAGATACGAGCCCTCTTCCTCCGAGAATTTGATCGACAGCACGTTGGGCTGATCGACCTTCTCGTCAATAATGACGAACTTGGTATCGGGATAATCGGGGGCCACCACATTGAGCGCATCCGCGATCGCAAAGCCCGTCATCACAATCGGGTTGGAGCCTTGCTGCGCAAGGCGGCGCAGGGCCTGCTCGCGCTGGGCTTCGGATTGCAGTTCCAGCTCTTTATAGCTGCCGCCGGTTTCTTTCTTCCAGCGCTCCGCACCGTTATAGGCCGCCTCATTGAAGCTCTTATCGAACTTGCCGCCGAGATCGAAGATCAGGGCAGGCTCCGCGAGGCCCGCACCTGCGGTGAGCGCGAGCGTCGCCGCCGCGCCGAGGATTCGTTTCATCAGGGTCATTGGTATCTCCCGGTCATTCGTTATCGCCCGCACACGCATCCACCGCACGAGGCGGTTTTGCCGCGCGAAGCAGCCATTGGCGAGCCGTTGAGGCGCCCGCATCCCACCTGAATTAGGGCCCGAGTCTGACCATCTGGTCAAGTGCGTAAATGCTGCGCAGTCAGGCAGATAGCTGGTTACGTGCCGGAAGATGCCCAAGACATGATCACAGCATCCTCGCACTGCCCGTCTGGGTGGCGATAATATCCCCGACGGATCCCGGCCTCCGCCCAGCCTGTCGCCGCGTAAAGCGCGCGGGCGGCGGCGTTCGAGGCCGCAACCTCCAGAAAAGCGGTATTTCCCGCGCTCAGATGGCCCAAAAACGCCGCCATCAACGCCCGCCCCGCGCCCTGCCTGCGGGCCTCGGGCGCAACAGCCAGCGTTAAGAGCTCAGCCTCGCCCGCGATCAATCGCCCCATGACAAAGCCCTGCGGCACAGAGTCGACGAAAACGCCCCGCATCCCAAGCAGATCTTGAAACTCCGCCTCCGACCAAGGACGCGGAACGGAAAAGCTGGCGCGGTGCACCGCAGCCATCTCTTGCGGGGTGAGTGCGGCGAGCGGCACCCGTGTCACGGCAGGATCGTCGGCGCAGGATCGGAAGGTGGGGCCGCATCTGCCGCGCGCAGATACAGCGGCGCTGGGCGGGGTTGCGGCGTCTGGCGGCGGGCCTCGGCGATCCGTGCGATGGCCACCGCAAGCGGCAGGCCGCGATCTTCATCAAGGTTCACCGCATCGAAAGCCAACGCATAGGCGGCCTCCGCCCCGGTTCCCGTCAGTGCCATGCCGCGCGCGGCCTCTGCAGCCTCCGCGAGCGGCACAAGCTGCGGCGCGTCCGTCGCGCCTTCCTCACGGAAGATTTGCACATAGACCTCGCCGCGCCGCGCATCCTCGATCACCGCCAGCGGGCGCGGCAAACCGAGCGCGCGGGCGTCAAACAGGCTCACTCCGATGGCGGGAATCCCGAGCGATAGCGCCAGCCCCCGCGCCGCAGAAACCGCGATCCGAACGCCGGTGAAATTCCCGGGGCCGATGCCGACGCCAATCGCCGCCAGATCGGCCCATGCCAGCCCCTGCGCGGCCAGCATCTCCTCGATCATCGGCATCAAGCGTTCGGCTTGGCCCTTGCTCATCTCTTCCAGTCGCGAGTCGATCACCTGCGTGCCGCGCAACAAAGCGGCCGCGCAATGCGCGGCCGATGTGTCAAACCCAAGAATATAAGGATCAGACGGCAACTGGCCGCACCTCGGTCACCTCGGGGATGTAATGGCGCAGCAGGTTCTCGATGCCCATTTTCAAGGTCAATGTCGAGGAAGGGCAGCCCGCGCAAGCGCCCTGCATATGCAGATAGACAACGCCGCGCTCGAACCCGTGGAAGGTGATATCGCCGCCATCTTGCGCAACGGCAGGGCGCACGCGGGTATCCAAGAGTTCCTTGATCTGCGCGACAATCGCACCGTCTTCGCCGGTATGCTCGGCATGGCCGCCAGCAGGCGCGCCCTCGCCTTCAATCGCGGCTTGGCCGGATTGGAAATGCTCCATGATCGCGCCCAGAACGGCGGGCTTGATGTGATCCCAATCGGTGCCTGCGTCTTTCGTCACGGTCACGAAATCCGACCCGAGGAACACACCCGTCACACCCGAGACACGGAACACCCGCGCCGCGAGAGGCGATTTCGCAGCCGCATCAGCATTGGTGAAATCCGCAGTACCCATCTCCAGCACAGTCAGGCCGGGGAGGAATTTGAGCGTGGCGGGGTTCGGGGTCGTTTCGGTCTGGATAAACATATGCGCGCCTCCTTGGCTTGGCTCTGATATGCGCTCTCTGACCAAATTCGTCAAGTTTGCGCCAAGCCCTTAAGGCAGAAATACCTGTTGCGCGACGCTCTCAGGTGATCATCTCCAGTCGCTCTTTTGACATCTCTCCCGGCACAATTGTCATCGGGCAAGGCAACGAGCCGGAATTGCGAGACAATTGACTGACCAGCGGGCCGGGGCCGGATTTATCCGTTCCAGCGCCAAGCACCAGAACGCCAATCGTCGGGTCATTCGCAATCACGTCAAGGATCTCATTGAGCGGCTCACCTTCGCGGATCACCAGTTCGGGGTCCACCCCTTGCCGATCCCGCATCCATTTTGCGAAAACCTCGAAATGCGCCTCGATCCGCTCCCGCGCCTCGTCGCGCATGATCTCGGCAACCCCCATCCAATGCTGGTATTCTTCCGGCGGGATGACAGACACAATTGTCACCCCTGCCCCCGTATGCGACGCCCGCATCGCGGCAAAGCGCATCGCATTGAGGCATTCACGTGTATCATCGAGCACGACCAAAAACTTGCGCATAGCCCCTCCTAGTTCGGGCGGAGTGTTGCGCGAAACCTGCGCGCTGGCAACGGGCTTTGCGCAGGCCCTCCGATACGACGCCGCGTTTCAGGCCTCGGGGTCTTCCGTCGGCGCGAGGGTGAGGGGCGCGATCCCCCGTGGAAGATCCTCAATGGAAAGCGGCGCTGAAGGCCGCCCCAAACGGTTGCGCACGATCCACAAAAGACGGTTTTCCGCCCGCGTGATCGCGACATAGGCGAGGCGCTTCCAAAGCGGAATCCCCGCCTCCATCCGGCCCACCCGCGCCGCCGCATAGATATCGGGCGCGAAGACCTGCACCGAATCCCACTGGCTGCCCTGCGCCTTATGGATCGTCACCGCTGCCCCGTGCAAAAAGGCTGCCCCCATCCGTGCGGCATAGGGGATGAAGGGTTCCTCCTCGCCCGGAAGTTCGATCTTGACGATGGAGGCGGCAGAGAGGCGCGGATCTTCCGATCCCATCACATGCAAACGCGAGAAGCCGGGCTTTTTCCCGGGCCCGAGATAGATCACCTGCGCGCCTTTAATCAGGCCGCGCGCTTCCAGATCAATGCGTTTCTTGCGGTGCTTAATGGGCAGCTCGATCCCATCACAGACCAGCGGCTCGCCGGGCAAAAGCGCGTCAACTGGCGCGCCATGGGCGGCGCGAAACGCCGCGATCAGCTTGATCCGCGTGACGTTGCGCCAGACCAGCACAGGCGAGCGCGCCATCAGATCCGACTCGACCCGCTCGGCCCAGACCACCCGAGGGTCGCGTTTCGCAGCCTCTTCCACCATCCGTTCGAACCGCTCGAAGGTCAGGTTTTCATCGGCCAGCGCATGGGCGAGATCAAGGATCGGGTTATCGCCGGATTGGCGGTGAATGCGGTGCAATCGGCAGGTCTGCGCTTCGGGCAGGGTCTCGAACACCATCTGGCCCGACTGGTTCACCGGCGCGAGCTGGGCGGGATCGCCAAACATCACCAGCGTCGGGAAAATCTCGCGCAGATCGTCGAACTGCCGCGCATCCAGCATCGAGGCCTCATCGACAAAGCCAATATCGAGCGGATCTTCGCGCCGCTTCCAGCCTTGGATGAAATCCGAGCCGCGCAGCCCTGCTGTCGCCAAGGCCCCGGGAATCGATTTGTGCAGATCGTAGAACGCCTTCGCACGGTCCAGCGCCTCATCCGTCAGATCCTCGACTTTGGGGCGCTCGCCCTGCCCCGCAAGCCATTCGGCGATTCGCTCATATTGCGGATCGTAAACGGGGGTATACAAAATCCGGTGGATCGTCGTCGCAGGCACCCCGCGCGACCGCAGAACAGAGGCGGCCTTATTCGTCGGCGCGAGAATGGCTAGGGTGCGCTTCTCCTTGCGCCGCCGCCCTTCCCAATCGCCCGAGACCACCTCAACCCCCGCCGCTTCCAGCGACTTATAGAGTTCGGCCAAGAGCATCGTCTTACCCGAGCCCGCCTTGCCGATCACCGACAGCACCTGATTGCCACCGCCATCGGGCATCAAATCGCCTGAGGTGATATCCACGCCAGCGGTTTCCAAGGCACTGGCCACACGGTCCCAAGCCTCCGCCTGATCCTCCGAGAAGGTAAATGCGGGGGCGATGGATTTCGGGCGCTGGTCGGCAAACAGGTCACTCATAGCGCATTAGTATTCGCGCGCGCGCGCAGGGGCAATTCGAATGCGCAGGCGATAGCGGAGTAAGGCCCGATCCGCTTGGCCCTGTGCACACGCCCGGAGCCCTCTGTTCGCTGGCGCAACACAATCCGCCTGATCAAGGTTGTAACCCTGTTGCAGTGCACTAAAACAGGAGGATGACTGCTGTTTCGCCCGCCTCAAAGCCCCTGCGCGATCTCGAGACCCTGATCGCTTGCCCGCGTTGCGACGCGTTGAGCACGCTTGTCGCATTGGATGAGGAGGAACGGGCCGCCTGCCCGCGCTGTGGCACGGTGCTGATTGCGGCGCGGGTGCATTCGTTTTTGCATGTCATCGCTCTGGCCTTCACCGCGATGATTTTGATGGTGAGTGCGGTGTTCTTCCCGTTCCTGAAAATCTCCGCGAGCGGGTTGTCGCATGAAAGCTCGCTGTTTGGCGCGGCAATGGCGTTTTCAGACGGGCTGATGCTGCCGCTTGCCGTGGCGCTGCTGGCGACGATTGTGGCCGTCCCTGTGCTGCGCTTTGCGGCGCTCATCTATACGCTCGCGCCGCTTGCCAACGGCAAACGGCCTTGGCGGCACGCCGCGCGTATGTTCCGGTTTGCCGAAGAATTGGAGCCGTGGTCGATGGCGGAGATTTTCGTGATCGGCACCGCTGTCGCGCTGGTCAAGGTCGCGGGCTTGGCCACCGTTTCGTTCGGTACGGCCTTCTGGGCGCTGTGCGGGCTGATTATCGTGACCGCGCTCAAGAACGCCTTCCTCTCGGAAGGTGCGATCTGGTTGGAATTGGGCGCGGCGGCCAATGCAGAGGCCGCGAAGACCGACGCAGGTGACGATCTGCCGACCGCCGCCGAGACCCGCCTGTGAGCGCGTCGAACCTGCCGCATCCACCGGTGCTCACCGCCCAGCGCGCTGGTGTTGTCGGCTGCCAGCATTGCGGCAAGGTATCGCCCGCGCAGACCACCATCTGTCCACGTTGTGGCGGGACGATCATCCTACCGACAACCGCCACGTTGCAAAAGGTCTGGGCCTGGCTTTTCGCGGGGCTGGTGATGTATGTGCCCGCCAATGTGTTACCAATGCTGGTGACCTCAACGATCAATGGCACGCAGGCCAATACGATCCTCGGGGGTGTGGTCGAGCTGGCCCTGCACGGGGATATCGGCGTAGCACTCATTGTCTTTGTCGCCTCCATCGTGATCCCTGTCGCGAAATTCGTCGCGATTGCCTATCTCGCGCTCGCCGTCGGCACGAAGCGCCGCGCGGGCGGGCATCGTCACCTCGTTCTCTATGAGGTTGTTGAATTTATCGGGCGCTGGTCGATGATCGACGTCTTTGTTGTGGCGATCCTCTCCGCGCTGGTGCAGCTCGGATTTGTCGCCTCGATCCATCCCGGCCCGGCTGCGGTTTCCTTCGCGCTTTCGGTTGCCTTCACCATGCTTTCCGCCCAAAGCTTTGATCCGCGCCTGATCTGGCGCGGCCCAGAAGATCGCGAGCCCCAATGACCAACGATCCCAATTCCCAATCCCAGCCCGCCGAAATCGTGTGTTCCAAGGCACCCCGCCCGATCTGGTCGCGGCTTTCGGTTGTCTGGCTGGTGCCGTTCATCGCGCTGGCCGTGACGCTCGGCATCGCATGGAAAAGCTGGGCCGACCGTGGCGAGCTGATCCAGATCGAATTTGCCGATGCGACGGGGATTGCGCCTGGCGAGACGGCGCTGAAATTCCGCGAGATTCAAGTCGGCCAAGTGGAGAGCGTCGGCTTTACCGCAGATCTCACCAAGGTCATCGTCTCAGTGCGCGTCGATAAGGATGTGGCCCCTTGGATCGACGCGGATGCGAGCTTTTGGCTGGTGCGGCCAGAAGTCTCCGCCCAAGGGATTTCCAACCTCGGGACAGTGCTTTCCGGCACCTATATCGAGGGGTCTTGGGACGCCACAAAAGGCCAAGCCGAGGATCGGTTTGCCGGCCTCGACCGCGCGCCGATTGATACCGGGCGCGGTGATGGCACTTGGGTGACCCTTTCCACCGACGATGGCGGCGGTCTGGTTGAGGGCGCGCCGGTGATCTTTCGCGGCATCACCGTGGGGCGGATCGCCAATCCACGGCTGGAGGATGGCGGCACTGGTGTTGTCGTGGACGCCTTCATTGAGGCCCCGCATAACAAGCGCCTGACGACAGCGACACGGTTCTGGGATACCTCCGGCTTCTCGCTCAATGTCGGGCCGTCGGGCGTCAGTTTCGATGTCCGCTCGCTGGCCTCTCTGGTGCAGGGCGGGATCGAATTCTCGACCTATACGGCAGGCGGCGCGCCGGTGCAGAGCGGCACCAACTTCCGCCTCTTTGCCTCGCAAGATGATGCGAAAACCTCGATCTTCGACAACAACCTCGCCTCGCAAGTCCGGTTTACGCTGCTGTTTGATGATGCGGTGCAGGGCCTGACGGTTGGCACGCCCGTGCAATTCCGCGGAGTCGAGGCCGGACAGGTCAGCGATATCTCCGTCAAGGTGGAACCGGGCGAGGACGGCGGCCAGACGGTGCGTCAGCAGATCATCATTACCATCGCCCCTGCCCGCCTCGGGATGTGGGAAGGATCGGACGCGGATTCGGTCGCGGAATTCCTCTCGGTTGAGGTCAATGACGGGCTGCGCGCTAGGATCGCTGGCACCGGCCTTCTGGGGCAAAACCTTGTGATTGAGCTGGCCGATATTCCCGATGCCCTGCCCGAGAAGATGAATATGGCGGCGATGCCCTATCCAACGATCCCGATTGGCCCGCCCGCGAATACCGATCTTTCCGCCTCGGCGGAGGGGCTGTTTACCCGCGTGAATAACCTACCCATCGAAGAGCTCTTGGAGAGCGCGATCAAGATGATGGATTCGGTGTCCAGCGTGGCAGGCAACCCGAATACCGCAACAATCCCAACGGAGCTTGCGGGCCTGCTGACAGAGCTGCGCACCACAACCTCCGAGTTGAACGCTGGCAAGGCGGGCGAGAAAACCGTGACCGCGATCGAGGCGCTGACCACCGCCGCGAATGAGACAGTGGCCGCGTTTGACGGCCTGCCCGAGATGGTTGCGGAGATGGAGAAAGTCGCGGCCAATGCCTCGGAGATGCCGCTCAAGGACATCGGCGATCAGATCGAGGGTCTGCTGGCCGATATCCGCGAGATGCTCGGCTCGAAAGATGCCGAACAACTGCCGCGCGCCTTGGCCGATACGCTTACAGAGGCGGCGGCCTTGCTCAAAGAGCTGCGCGAGGGCGGCGCGGCGGAGAACCTCAACACCGCGCTGGCCTCGGCTGGGGATGCGGCGGATGCGGTGGCCAAAGGCACCGACCGCCTGCCCGAGATCTCCGCGCGGCTGGAGACGCTGATCAATCGGGCCGATGGGCTGGTGGCCTCTTACGGCGACCGCTCCGCCTTCAACGCAACGCTGCTGGACGCGCTGCGGGAACTCAAACGCGCGACGGCCTCCTTCGGGGCCTTGGCGCGCACAATCGAACGCAACCCGCGTGCCTTTATTCTGGGGCGCTGAGGAGGAATGATGACCCGTTTTGCGATACTGATCCTGCCGCTGGCGCTGGTGGCTTGCTCCAACCCCGAGGCCACGGGGCGCTATTTGATCGACAAGCCGAGCCTATCGAAAACCCTGCCCAATCGGCTCGGTGCGACGGAATTGCGCGAGGTGAGCCTGCCCGATTATGCGGCGGGGCAAGAGGTGGCGTGGCAAACGGCGGATGGGGCCGTGCGCTCCAACCCCGACAAGGTCTGGGCCGATACCCAACCGCGCGCGGTGACGCTGGAATTGGCGCGGCAAATCTCGAGCGTCTCGGGCGCGACGGTGATCGCGGAGCCATGGCCGCTGGCCGAACCGGCAGACCGACGACTAGAGGTGCGCGTCGAGCAAATCCTCGCGCGGGCGGATGGGACGTTCCGCCTCGCGGGCCAGTATTTCGTGACGCCGGAATTGGGCGCGCGCGGGGCGGATGTGGTGCGGCGGTTCGATATCACCGTGCCTTTGAGCAGCACAGGGGAGGCCGATCCGCAAGATCCGGCGCTGATCGCCAATGCGCAGGCGAGCGCGCTGCAAACCCTCGCAACCCAGATCGCACAGCTTCAGTAACCCGTCCAAGCGCGCGACGCGGCCAAAATTTAATAGCCCCGCGCCGAACCCATCGATGCGGGGCTATTTGCCCGAAGAGGTCTCGCCGCGTGGATGTAGGCACGGCACCCTCTTTGCCATCGAACCGCCCGTCGGCGGTTCGATCTTTGGTCGGGTCAACCTTTGGTCGGACCTGCCGCCAAAGCATCCTCAAACGTCCGCAGCCCAGTGCGCGGTGCCTGCACCAGAACCGCCATATTGCCCGGCTTATGTTGGTTGCGCAGCATCTTGATATGCGCATCGGGGATCTCTGCCCAAGGGAAGACTTCCGACATGCACGGATCAATCCGACGCTCCAACATCATCCGGTTTGCCGCAGCCGCTTGCTTGAGATGCGCGAAATGCGAGCCTTGCAGGCGCTTTTGATGCATCCACATGTAGCGCACGTCGAAGGTGCAGTTGAACCCTGTCGTGCCAGCACAGATCACGACCATACCGCCTTTTTTGCACACCAGTGACGACACGGGGAAGGTCGCCTCGCCCGGATGCTCGAACACCATATCGACGCTGACGCCTTTGCCGGTAATATCCCAGATCGCCTTGCCGAATTTGCGCGCCTCTTTGAGCCACGCGTTATACTCAGGCGTGTTCACCGTCGGCAGTTGCCCCCAGCAGTTGAAATCCTTGCGGTTGATGACGCCTTTGGCGCCCAAGCCCATCACGAACTCGCGCTTATCCTCTTCGGAAATCACACCGATGGCATTGGCCCCCGCCGCGTTGATCAACTGGATCGCGAAGGATCCCAGCCCGCCCGATGCGCCCCAAACAAGCACATTCTGCCCCGGTTTTAGGTCATGCGGCTCATGGCCGAACAGCATCCGGTAGGCGGTCGCCAGCGTCAGCGTGTAGCAAGCGCTCTCCTCCCAGGTCAGATGCTTGGGACGGCGCATCAATTGCTGCGCCTGCACACGGGTGAATTGCGCAAACGAGCCATCATGGGTTTCATAGCCCCAGATCCGCTGGCTCGGCGAGAACATCGGATCGCCGCCGTTGCATTCTTCATCATCGCCATCGTCTTGGTTGCAATGGATCACAACCTCATCGCCGACTTTCCAGTTCTTCACCTTATCGCCGACCTTCCAAACGATGCCAGAGGCATCGGATCCGGCGACGTGGAAGGGCTGTTTATGCACATCGAACGGCGAGATCGGCACGCCTAAACCGGCCCAAACCCCGTTATAATTCACACCAGCGGCCATCACGAGCACGAGCACCTCGTAGCTGTCGATCTCCCAAGTATCGACCACCTCGACCTGAAACGACTTATCGGGCTCGCCGTGGCGATCATGGCGGATTGCCCAAGCATACATCTTCTTCGGCACATGGCCGAGGGGCGGCATTTCGCCAATCTCGTAGAGGTCTTTTTCCGGCGCATCATAGGGCGCGATCTCGGTGGTGTTATCGAGTGCCATCTCAGTCTCCCAGTTTCGTGCCGCAGCGCAGAATCGCCTTGGGTCGAGAGTAAATCTACGCACCGCAGCGCAACTTTGCAATCGAGATTGTTCATCTTTCGCAATTTTATGTCTCATTGGATTTTTTGATTTTGATTTTATTGAATAATTTATTGCGGGCATGGCTTTTAAGGCCCCGCCGCAGCGCGGCGAATTGACAGGGACACATTATTTCGCCTATCCATATTTCAACCTAACAATCTTGCCCAAGCATCGCTCAGGCCGCCGGAGGACAGAGAATGACCACGCAGAAGGATAAACCTTGGCTGTTTCGCACCTATGCGGGCCATTCAACGGCGGAAAAATCCAACGAGCTCTATCGGGGCAACCTCGCCAAAGGGCAGACGGGCCTCTCCGTCGCCTTCGATCTGCCCACGCAAACCGGCTACGATTCGGATCATATCTTGAGCAAGGGCGAGGTCGGTAAGGTCGGGGTTCCGATCTGCCATCTGGGCGATATGCGGATGCTGTTCCGCGATATTCCGCTGGAGCAGATGAACACCTCGATGACGATCAACGCCACCGCCCCGTGGCTGCTCGCGCTTTATATCGCGGTGGCGGAAGAACAGGGCGCGGATGTCTCGAAACTGCAAGGCACGGTGCAGAATGATCTTGTGAAGGAATATCTCTCGCGCGGCACCTATATCTGCCCGCCCAAGCCCTCGCTGACGATGATCACCGATATCGCCGCCTATACCCGCGAGAACCTGCCGAAATGGAACCCGATGAATGTGTGTTCCTATCACCTGCAAGAGGCGGGGGCGACGCCGGAGCAGGAGCTCGCCTTCGCGCTGGCGACGGGGATCGCGGTGCTGGATGATCTGAAGGGGAAAGTCCCCGCAGAAGGCTTCCCCGCAATGGTCGGCCGGATTTCCTTCTTCGTGAATGCGGGCATCCGGTTTGTCACCGAGATGTGCAAGATGCGCGCCTTCACCGAGCTGTGGGACGAGATCTGCCGTGATCGCTACGGCATTGAGGAAGAGAAATACCGCCGCTTCCGCTACGGGGTGCAGGTGAACAGCCTCGGCCTGACCGAGCAACAGCCGGAGAATAACGTCTACCGGATCCTGATCGAGATGCTGGCGGTGACCCTATCGAAAAACGCCCGCGCCCGCGCGGTGCAACTGCCCGCGTGGAACGAGGCGCTCGGCCTGCCGCGCCCTTGGGATCAGCAATGGTCGCTGCGGATGCAGCAGATCATGGCCTATGAGACGGACCTGCTGGAATTCGGCGATCTGTTCGAGGGCAACGCCAATGTTACGGCGAAGGTCGAAGAACTGAAAGACGGCGCACGGGCGGAACTGGCGACGCTGGATGGCATGGGCGGCGCGATTGCGGCGATTGACTATATGAAGGCGCGCCTCGTTGAGAGCAACGCCGCGCGGATTGGCCGGATCGAGGGCAATGAGACGGTCGTCGTCGGCGTGAACCGTTGGCAGCAGGGCGAACCCTCGCCGCTCACCGCAGGCGATGGCGGGATCATGGTCGTCGATCCTGCGGTGGAGGCCGATCAGATCGGGCGCCTGCGCGCATGGCGCGATGAGCGCGATGACGCTCTGGTGCAAGAGGCGCTCACCGCCCTGAAAGCGGCCGCGAAGGCAGGAGAGAACGTGATGCCCGCCTCGATCGCCGCGGCAAAGGCGGGGGCGACGACGGGCGAATGGGCAGGCGTGATGCGGGACGTCCACGGCCAGTATCGCGGCCCGACGGGGGTCTCGCCCTCGGTGTCCAACAATGTTTCGGGATTGGACGAGATCCGCGAAGCCGTCGATGCGGGATCCGCCAAACTGGGCCGACGCCTCAAATTCCTGATGGGTAAACCTGGGCTGGATGGGCATTCCAACGGGGCCGAGCAGATCGCCTTCCGTGCCCGCGATTGCGGGATGGATATCACCTATGACGGGATTCGCCTGACACCCGAAGAAATCGTCTCCAAGGCGACGGAGGAGCGCGCCCATGTCGTCGGGCTTTCGATCCTCTCAGGCTCGCATCTGCCGTTGATCGAGGAGTTGATGGCGCGGATGAAGGCGGCCTCCATGGATCATATTCCCGTGCTAGTCGGCGGGATTATCCCTGATGAGGATGCGGTAAAGCTGCGCGCGATGGGGGTTGCTCGGGTCTATACGCCCAAGGATTTTGAGCTGAACCGGATCATGTTCGATATCGTGGATCTTGCGGTCGATGGTGCGGACGCGGCCTGAGGGCCGCCTCCGCACTGATGCTTGCCTCTACATTTCCGGCGGATTGCCCTCAGCAGCAGCGACCGCTTTCAGTGCGGAGAGCGCCGCCTGCACCTTTGGCGTGCGGTGCAAATCCACATGGGTCACCAGCCAGAGCGGGATCGACCAATCGGCAAGCGGCGGCATGATCCGGATCAGATTGCTCTCCGCGCTCACATAGCTTGTCGGCAGGAATCCTGCCCCCGTCCCCCCCGCAATCGCGGCAGCTTGGGCGTCAAATTCATTGCTTCTGAACACGACATTCTCCGGCGGAACCCGCTCCATCAGCCAGCGCATCCAAGGCGCGCGCGATTCGAGTTCCTCCCCACCGACGAAGCGATGGTGGATCAAATCTGTGTCCGTCTCGGGCGCGCCATAGCGCTCGACATAGCTCGGGGCGGCATACATCGCGATATGCCGCTCAACAAATGGCTGCACGACGTTATCGGGCTCGGTCGGGCGGGTGCCCGCGCGGATTGCGACATGCGCCTCGCCGTATTCAAGGCGGAAAACCCGAAGATCCGTAATATAGCGCAGCAATAGTCCGGGATGCTCTGCGGAAAGCACTTGCAGGGCTGGCGATACAATATCCGCGAGACGTGGCAGCGAGGTGATAATCAACTCGCCAGAGACTTCCTCCCCCGCGCCTGCAATCCTTGCGGAGAGCTGCGCGAACTGATCTTCCGTCGCCTGCCCCACTGCCAAAAGATAGCGCCCTGCCTCTGTTGGCGTGTAGCCGCGCGGGTGGCGCTGGAACAGTTTCGCACTCAACCGCGCCTCCAGCGCGTCGATATGGCGGATCACCGTTGCATGGTGAACGCCCAAGACTTCCGCCGCGCCAGACACCGTCCCGACTCGCGCCACCTGAAAGGCCGTGCGGATCTCATCCCAATTCTCAAAGCCCATAGTATGTGCACCTGCGAACAAATTCAGTGCGATTATGGCGGTTGTGTTTGCCTGTGCAATAGCCATTTTAGCCGAGACAGAGTTTCCCCAATATAGCAGCCCTAAAGGTTTCCCAAAATGACCAAAATTCTCCGTATCGACAGCTCGATCAAAGGCCCGATGTCCGTCACCCGCAAGCTGACCGACAAGATCACCGCCCATATCAACGGTGAGGTCGTCGAGCGCGACACAACCACTATTCCGCTGATCGACGGCACTTGGATTGGCGCGGCCTACACGCCTGCCGACCAACGCACCGAGGCGCAAAACGAGACCCTCGCGCTTTCCGACGCGTTGATTGCTGAACTCAAAGCTGCAGACGTGCTGGTTATCGGCATGCCGGTCTATAACTTCGGCGTGACCGCACCGCTCAAAGCATGGATCGACCAGATCTGCCGCGTTGGCGAAACCTTCGCCTATACCGCAGAAGGCCCGCAAGGCCTGGCAGGCGCCAAGCGCGTGATCGTGGCCTATGCGTCGGGCGGCGTGCCGCTGGGCGCAGCCGTGGACATGGCATCGGCCTATCTCAAAACCGTTCTGGGCTTCATCGGCATCACCGATGTGACCTTCGTCGCCGCTGAAGGCGTTGCGATGGGCGAAGAAGCCGCGATTGAGCGCGCAACGGCGCAAATCTCGGCGCTGGCCGCCTGATCGGCTTTCTAGGTCCGCAGTCTGTGCGCTTGGCCTTCCGCTCCGTCGGGCAACTGTGCTGCAGTTTTGCATAAGAATAAAAGGCCCCTTGGTTGACACCTTGGGGCTTTTTGCGTAATGAACACCAGATTCCCGAAGGTCTAATGCCTTCGGTCCCCGCTTATAGCAGGGATCGCCACCAGTCAGCGCGTTGCGCCCACTGGTGCGCTTTTCGTTTGCGCTGGCTCGTCCAGCCCCTCATTCGCGCCAGCTTGACTGGCATCTTTATCCCGCCGGAGATCCGGCTCGCCTCTGGAGGCCCGATATGTTCGAGAACCTTTCAGAACGCCTTGGCGGTGTTTTTGAACGCCTGACCAAACAGGGCGCGCTGTCCGAGGCCGACGTTCAGGCCGCAATGCGCGAAGTACGTGTGGCCCTGCTTGAGGCGGATGTCTCGCTGCCGGTCGCGCGCAGCTTCATCAAAGCCGTCGAGGCGAAGGCCACCGGTTCTGCTGTCACCAAATCCATCACGCCGGGCCAGCAGGTCGTCAAGATCGTCCATGACGAGCTGATTGCTGTTCTGGGTGGCGGCTCGGAAGAGCCGATGAAGATCGACAACCCGCCTGCCCCGATCCTGATGGTCGGTCTGCAAGGCTCGGGTAAAACCACCACCACCGCGAAGCTCGCGCGTCGTTTCAAAGAACGCGACGGCAAGCGGGTGCTGATGGCCTCCCTGGACACACAACGCCCCGCCGCTATGGAGCAGTTGGCGATCTTGGGCGGTCAGATTGGCGTCGATACCCTGCCGATCGTGAAGGGCGAAAGCGCCGTTCAGATCGCCAAGCGCGCCAAGCAGCAAGCGATGCTGGGCGGCTATGATATCTACCTGCTCGATACCGCAGGCCGCCTGCATATCGACGAACTCTTGATGGACGAGGTCCAGCAGGTCCGCGACATCGCCGCCCCGCGCGAAACGCTTCTGGTTGTCGACGGCCTCACCGGCCAAGACGCCGTGAACGTCGCCACCGAGTTTGACGGCAAAGTCGGGATTTCCGGCGTCGTGCTGACACGGATGGATGGTGACGGGCGCGGTGGTGCGGCGCTCTCGATGCGCGCGATCACAGGCAAGCCGATCCGCTTCGTCGGTCTCGGCGAGAAAATGGACGCGCTGGAGACCTTTGAGGCCTCGCGCGTAGCGGGCCGGATCCTTGGCATGGGCGATATCGTTGCCCTCGTCGAGAAGGCGCAGGAAACCTTCGAGGCCGAGCAAGCCGAACGGATGATGAAGCGGTTCCAAAAGGGCCTCTTCAACATGAATGATATGAAGTCCCAGCTTGAGCAGATGCAAAAGATGGGCGGGATGCAGGGCGTCATGGGCATGATGCCGGGCATGGGGAAAATGGCGAAAGCGGCTGAGGAAGCTGGCTTTAACGATACCTCCGTGCGGCGCCAGATTGCGCTGATCCAATCAATGACCAAGAAAGAACGCGCGCGGCCCGAATTGCTGCAAGCGAGCCGCAAAAAGCGGATCGCGGCGGGCGCTGGCTTGGAAGTCTCCGAGCTGAACCGCCTGCTGAAAATGCACCGCCAGATGGCCGATACGATGAAAAAGATCGGCAAGATGGGCAAGGGCGGGATGCTCAAGCAAGCGATGGCCGCGATGCAAGGCAAGGGCGGCGGGCTTCCTGCGGCTGGCGAAATGGATCCGGCACAGATGGAAGCAGCGGCCAAGCAACTGGGCCAGATGCCCGGCATGGGTAAGCTGCCCGGCTTGGGCGGCATGGGCGGCCTCTCGGGGCTTGGCGGCCTCGGTGGCCTCGGCGGCTTTGGCAAGAAGAAGTGACCCAGATGACTGATTCCGCCTCCCGCGCCGCAGCGCTTTTGAAAGAGCACCGCGATAGCATCGACCGCCTCGATGCGATCCTCGTCTACACTTTGGCCGAGCGTTTCTCGCAGACGCAGGCCGTCGGCAAACTGAAAGCCGAACATGAACTGCCGCCCTCCGATCCTGCCCGCGAAACGACACAAATCGCACGGCTGGAACGGATGGCAGAGGAAGCCGGGCTCGATCCGGTCTTCGCCAAGAAATTTCTTAATTTCGTGATTTCGGAAGTCATCCGGCACCACGAACAATTCCAGAAATAACCCCGATATCGAACATGCAGGGCCCTGCCCCGCACCAGACCAAACTAGGAGAACTTACAATGTCCATGAAAATCCGTCTCGCCCGTGGTGGTTCCAAAAAGCGTCCGCACTACGCAATCGTCGCAACCGATTCGCGCATGCCGCGCGATGGCCGTTTCCTCGAGAAACTCGGCACCTATAACCCGCTTCTCGCGAAAGACAGCGAAGAGCGCGTGAAAATGGACGTCGAGCGCGTTCAATACTGGATCTCCAAAGGCGCGCAGCCGACCGACCGCGTTGCACGTTTCTTGGAAGCTGCTGGCGTTGTCGCAAAAACCGAGCGCAAAAACATGAAGAAAGCCGTTCCGGGCGCGAAAGCAACCAAACGCGCTGCAGAGAAAGCCGCGAAAGCAGCTGCTCCGGCTGAGGAATAATCCTCGCGCGCGAGACAGTCTCGCCGCTATGCTATGGGTCCGGACGTTCGCGTCCGGACCTTGCCACATCTGACTGACAGGCCGATAGGGGAAGCCCCCCTGCTCGGGCCGCTTTAAGGGATTAGCGCCATGACCAAACCCGACCGGACCTGCGTCGGCGCCATTGCGGGCGCTTTTGGCGTCAAGGGCGACGTGCGCCTCAAGAGCTTCTGCTCCACTCCCGAAGATATTTTTGATTATCAGCCGCTCTGGTCCGAAGATGGATCGCGCAGCTACACCATCACCCCCGCGCGGCAAATGGCAGGCGGGATCGGCGTGCGGCTGTCCGGCGTGACCACCAAAGAAGAGGCCGATGCGCTGCGCGGCGTAACGCTTTGGGTGGATCGCGACAAGCTGCCCTCGCTGCCCGATGACGAGTTCTACCATGCCGATCTGATCGGTCTCGAGGCTGTGGATACGGGCGGCACCGTTCTGGGCCGCGTGCGCGCGGTGCACAACCATGGCGCGGGCGATATTATCGAGATCCTTGGCACCACGGCGCTGCTTCTACCCTTCACGATGGCCGTTGTGCCGACGGTAGACCTGAAAGCGGGCCGGATCGTGGTGGACCCGCCGGAAGACCTCGCATGAGCGACGAAGAGACCGGAAAAGAGCCCCAATCTGACGCCGAACGCGCGCAGGTCCCACGGCGCGCGTCCGGCACGCAAAAGATGAGCACAAGCGAGATCATCGAACAGGCGCCGCTGCGTTCCGGCGCGCTCAAATCGCATGGACGGCTCTCGGTCTCGGCCTCGCTGAAACCGCGCGATCTGATGGAAGAGGCTCCGAAACTGGCGGGCGCATGGACCGCAAAAATCGTCACCCTGTTCCCCGAAGCCTTCCCCGGCGTGCTCGGCCTGTCGCTGACGGGTAAGGCGCTCAGCGAGGGCCTCTGGGCGCTGGAGACGATTGATCTGCGGCCCTTTGGGATCGGCAAGCATCGCAATGTCGATGATACGCCCGCAGGCGGCGGCGCAGGGATGGTTCTGCGCGCGGATGTTGTCGGCGCGGCGCTGGAACAGGCCCGCATCGGCACACCTATGGACCGCGCGCGCTGGCCGGTGATCTATATGTCGCCGCGCGGCAAACCTCTCACGCAGGCAATGGCGCAGCGCTACTCAGCGGCGGAGGGGATGACGATCCTCTGCGGCCGTTTTGAGGGCGTGGACGAGCGCGCCTTGGAACATTACGGGGTGGAAGAGGTCTCGATTGGAGATTTCGTCCTTACTGGCGGCGAGATTGCAGCTCAGGTCTTGATCGACGCGACAGTTCGACTTATACCCCGCGTGCTTGGGAATCAGGCGTCCACGGAGGAGGAATCCTTCTCGCATGGGCTTCTGGAGCATCCCCAATATACGAAACCCGCTCTCTGGGAAGGCCGCGAGATACCGGAAACGCTTCAATCCGGACATCACGCGAAGATAGCCGACTGGCGACGGGCCATGGCCGAAAGGCTGACAAAAGAACGACGACCTGACCTCTGGCGGGCTTGGTGTGAAGATCACAACAGGGACCCGAATGAAGACCGAGAGCTCTGAGGACGTTTCACTTCGCGGGAAAAACCGTGAGCATTTGAAAGGACTTAGCGATGAACCTGATCGCGCAGATCGAGGCGGAGCAAATCGCCGCACTCGGCAAAACTATTCCGGATTTCAAAGCCGGCGACACTGTTCGCGTTGGCTATAAAGTGACCGAGGGCACCCGCTCGCGCGTCCAGATGTACGAAGGCGTTGTGATCGCCCGTAAAGGCGGCGCGACCATCGCAGCAGCCTTCACGGTTCGCAAAATCTCCTTCGGCGAAGGCGTGGAACGTGTGTTCCCGCTCTACTCGACCAACATCGATTCGATCGAAGTTGTCCGTCGTGGCCGTGTCCGTCGTGCGAAGCTGTACTACCTGCGCACCCGTCGCGGTAAGTCGGCACGTATCGCCGAAGTCACCAACTACAAACCCAAAGCCTAAGGAGCGGTCCTATGCGTGCGGATATCCATCCCGATTACCACTTCATCAACGTGAAGATGACCGACGGTTCTGTCTTCTCGGTGCGCTCGACTTGGGGCAAAGAGGGCGACCAAATGGCGCTCGAAATCGACCCGCTTGCTCACCCGGCTTGGACCGGTGGCAACACCCGTCTGATGGACACTGGTGGTCGCGTTTCGAAGTTCAAAAACAAATACGCAGGTCTGGGCTTCTAAGCCTTTCCTCGTCGGATTTGAGAGGCCCGCCAATCTGGCGGGCCTTTTGCGTTTAAGCGTTGATCTACCACGAAAGATTTGCGAGCGTTTGACGATGAAACGCTTGTCCCCCTTTCGCCCATCTCTGCTCGCCTGCGTTATCGCCCTCGCCCCGCTGGGTGCACTGGCCGACATCTTCGACGAAATTGAGAGCCATCGCTTCGGCAGCTTGGCAAGCCCGGATTCCACCTGTGCACGCGCCCCGCACAGGATCAGATTCTCGCCAGATCGCAGCCGCGCGACCTTCCATTGGGCGGCCGATATCACCAGCTATCTCGGCGAGCAAAACAGGGAAGCGGGCTATACCATTCTGGGCTATGACGACACCGCAATCACGATGCAGCTTGACGGCGAGCAGCGGCGCACCGCCTCAGGAGAGGCCGTCGTGTGGATTTTGCGCCCGATCACGCGCCCCGAGGGATATTGCTGGGGCCGCACCGATTGGCCCACGGGGCGCTGCGTGGGCGCGCATATCCGATGTGAGACCCTGGCGCCAACCTCGTAGAGCTAATTCCCTGAAAACGCGCCCTCTTGCACGCATGCGCTTCCTTCGGTAGCCCGAGCATCCTATAGTCCTGTTTGCGCCCCTAAAGAGCGGCGCAAACGCAGGGATCGCAGCAGAACTGATCGAGGTAAAATCGTGGCGCATATCATCGTTGTCGGCAATGAAAAGGGTGGCTCGGGTAAATCGACCACCTCGATGCATGTGGCCACCGCCCTTGTGCGGATGGGGTTTCGCGTGGGCGCGCTTGATCTAGATCTTCGGCAGCGCAGCTTTGGCCGCTATATCGAAAACCGTCTGGCCTTCATGGCCCGCGAAGGGCTGGAGCTGCCGGTCCCCGATTACCGACTTCTTCCTGAAGCGGATGCCGCAGGCCTCGCGCCGGGCGAGAACCCGTATGATCAACGGATCTCGGCGGCGGTGGCCGAGTTGGAGCCGATCTCCGATTTCATCATCATCGATTGCCCCGGCTCGCATACACGGCTGAGCCAAGTTGCCCATTCGCTCGCGGATACGCTGGTCACCCCGCTCAACGACAGTTTCATTGATTTCGATCTGCTCGCGCGGATTGATCCTGAGACATCGAAAGTCGTCGGCCCGTCGATCTATTCGGAAATGGTCTGGGCCGCGCGTCAATTGCGCGCCAAGGCGGGCCTCAAGCCGATCGACTGGATCGTGCTGCGTAACCGTCTGGGCGCGCAACAGATGCACAACAAAAAGAAGGTGGGGGCCGCATTAGAGCAGCTCTCCAAACGCATCGGCTTCCGCGTTGCTCCGGGTTTCTCGGAACGGGTGATCTTCCGCGAATTGTTCCCGCGCGGGCTGACGCTGCTGGATCTGAAAGATGTCGGGGTGGAATCGCTCAACATCTCCAACGTCGCGGCCCGTCAAGAGCTGCGCGACCTGATGCGCGAGCTCGCACTCCCCGGTGTTGAGGTGAATTTCTAAAACGCGTGGCGGCATGTTGAGGCACGTCCATAGCCTGAAGTTTACCGACACTCCGTGAGAGACCCCGGGGTTGCGGGGCAACGCATTGTGTTGCGAGGCCCCGCATTCCCCCCACCCAGAACACTTCCCAATCCGCCCGTTCCAGACAGGGGCCGCCGCGCTGCGGCATGGGTGGGCCGCTCTGCAACCAACCACTTGCGGGGGATGCTGCTCCCTCTCTGCCGCACGCGATAGCAAAAAGCGGCGGCATTTCTGCCCCCGCTTTTGCCGTCTCATCTTGGTTGCCCGGAGATCAGAGCTTGCCGATCGTCCAGAAGAAGGTCTCGCCCGAGCTATCATCCACACCGTCGTTATCGGTGCTGATCCAAGCGGTACCATCCTGCGCAATCGCCATGCCCTCGATCTTATCGACGATATAACCGCCATTGGCTGCCAGATCAGGGATCAGGTCGCGGACGTCTTCCTTGGTCACGACGGGAAGCTCCGTGCCCAGTGCAGCAGGCATCATCTGACCAGCGGAGATCTTGAAGATCTTCTTCACCTTCGCCGCATCGCCGATCTGGTTATCGCGCTCGATCACATAGACCGCATCGCCATGCGCGACGATTTCAGAAAGGCCCATCCAGCCCGCTTCAGCAGCTTCGAGCGGGTAATGCACAGCGCCCCATTCCTCGGTCTCAAGGTTATAGGCGACGAGCTTGACCATCCCCTTGGGATCATCGCCCCATTCGCGCTGCACAGCCATCCAGAGCGTATCGCCGATCTGGGTGATGCCCTCGAACCCGAAGCGCTTTTCTCCCGCGAGCAGCTCGGCCGGCAAAGCGATCTCGTCCTTGATCTCGCCCTTCGCGTTCACATGGTAGATCGCATGCGGCACCAGCTTGGCGCTATTGCCTTCCGAGGCGAGCCAGAAGCCGCCCTCCCCGTCGAGCGTGACGCCCTCAAGATCCAGCTTTTGCGCTGGCATTCCGGCGCGGGTGATCCGCAAGGCTTTGGTGATCTGCGCGGGCGTTTTTGTGGTGTCGATGGTGAAGATCGTCGGTTGATAGCCATAGAAGCTATCGTTGACCGCATAGACGAGACCTTCCTCACCCGCGACCATGCCCGAGATCGCGCCCCAGCCGATCAGCTCTTGCGCGCCTTGCGAGGTGAGCTGCGGATAGGCGGCGGGGGCGTCTTGGTATTCATAGATCATCACATGGCTGCGCACGCCGCCGTCCTCGACAAGGTCGGCCTCATTCGCGGTAATGAACAGGTTGCGCTCGGGGATCGCAATCGCGCCCTCCGGCGCAATGCCCGAGGGCAGGATCTGATGCAGCTTCGGCGCTTTCGGGTCGGTAACGTCATAGACACCGACAACGGAGGCGCGCTCTGCCAGAATAAAGGCGAAAGGCGTGCCGTTGAAGGTCGCGAATTCCATGCCCTCAGGCTCGATCCCTTTGGCATCGGAGCGCTTGTCGGGGTAATGGCCCGTCTGGATCACCGCATGCTCGAAGCTGTTGCCAGCCTCGAACTCGACCGTGCCATCCTTGTTGAACACTGTCCAACCGCGCGCACCGCCATCCATATCGCCCTCATTGGCGATGGCGAAGCGCTCGTCGTCAAGCCATTGCACGCCGTCCGGCTCGCGCAGGCGGCCTTCTTGGCTCTCGGTGAAGATCAGCGCGCCGCGCTCATCCGTCGCGTCGATCTCGGTCAGATCAACAGTGCCTGCCGAGAAATGGGTTTTGATCGTGCCATCGCGGTTCACCACGACGATATGATTGTTCTCTTGCAGCGTCACGACCACTTCGCCAAGGCTGTTGATATCGACGAATTCCGGCTCCGGATCTTCGGGGGAAATCTCGGCAAGCCCTGTCATCTCCACCTTGGTCATCGAGGCGCAATCGGGCGCGCCATCCTTAATGTCGACCAGCATCAGATAGCCCGCAGGCAATTGCCCGACGCGCCCGTCGCCCGCATCTTCATCGCGCTCGTTCTCAATGGCGACCGCAAGGAAGCTGCCATCCTTGGCGGAGGCGGTGCTATCGGGCTGGCCGCCCAAATCACAGGCCGCGATCTCCTGCTTGGTCGTGATGTCATAGGCTTTCAGCATCCCCGAGGGCGATGTGAAGCTCTCCGAGGTGTTCACGCCCACATAGGCCGTGGTGCCGATGATCGAGACCGCCGTCGGCTCGCCACCCACTTGGATGCTGCCCAGCGCTTTGGGGGCTTTCGGGTCGGTGATGTCGATCAGGCCCACAGCGCCCAGCGGGCTATCGGAATAGGCGAGGGTCATGCCATCTGCCGAAGCCGAGATGATCTCCGCCGAAGACGGCGCGCTGGCCTCTGCATTGTTGTGATAGGTCGCGAAGCTGCTGATCCGGTTGAAATTCATCTCAGCCGCGGCGGCGCTGGCCGAGAGGGCGAGAATGGAGGTCATGCAGGCGAGTTTGAGTGACATCTTGGCCCTTCCCGAGGTCAATATTAGGTCTGTAACGGTCGCGGGAGCCTTGCCGCACGGCTGTAACGCCCAAATGACGGAGATGCTGCGGTTTTGTGAAACCCTGCCCGCCGCCCCTCCCCTTGCCCCTCTCTCCGTGAGCGCGCCGCCGCTTGACTGCGCAGGCCACCGCCCCCAACGCGTAACCTGAAGACTCTCCCCTTGCCGTAAGCCCCAAGACTGCTACCCTCGCGACAAAGAATTCAGGGATATTCATGACCGATCACCCCATCTCCCATCTGCTCTCCCGGGTTGCGCTCAATGATCGCAACGCCTTCGCGGAACTTTATTCTGCAACCAGCGGGAAACTTTTCGCCATCTGCCTTCGTATTCTTAAAGACAAACGAGATGCGGAGGACGCCTTGCAGGAAGTATATATCCGAGTTTGGCATCGGGCCGCAGGGTTCGATGCGACGGCGGGCAGCCCGCTTGGCTGGCTCAATGCGGTCGCGCGCAACCATGCGATTGACCGCCTTCGGGCGCGAAAGCCCGGTGGGTTACCAGATGGCATGGATATTGCCGAAGCAATTGCAGATTCCGGCCCCACGCCGGAAGAGGCCGCGATGACCGCGTCTGACGGCCGCCGCATCGATGGCTGTCTGAGCGAGCTGGAGCAAGATCGCGCCGAGGCGATCCGGCGGGCCTATGTTGAGGGCGAAAGCTATCTCGAACTGGCGGCACGCTACAGCGTCCCGCTCAACACCATGCGCAGTTGGCTCCGTCGGAGTTTGCTGTCCCTGCGGGAGTGCCTGAGCCGATGACCCGTTTGACCCCCAAAGACCGCGCCGAAGTCGCGGAATATGTGCTGGGCGTGATGCCCGGCGATGAACGCCCCGCCATGTCGGAGCGGATCCTGCGCGACGGCGATTTTGCCCGCGAGGCGCAGTATTGGGAAACCACGCTGGATCCGCTGGCTGATGAGGTCACCCCGCTCGCGCCGCCGGCCCGCGTTTGGCGCGGGGTGGAGCGACGGTTGTTCAAGCCTGCTGCGCAATCTGTCTGGCGCTGGCTGTTGCCTGCGTTTGGCGGTGTTTTGGCGGGCGCGGTCGCGGTCGCTCTGTTCACCGGCGCTCTGCGCACCGCCCCCGAGAACGGCCCGCTTTGGGTCGCGGATATGGCAACGCCGGAGGGGCTACGGCTCGCCGCGCTCTATGATGAGGATAAGGGCGAGATGCGCGTCTCGATGGCGGGGATCTCGCTGCCGAGTGACCGCGATGTCGAGCTTTGGCTGATTGCGGGCGATCTCGCGCCGATCTCGCTGGGCGTGATGCCGCGTGAGGGGCAGGCCGCAATGCCGATCCCAGCCGAGCTGCGAGAACTGGTGGCAGGCGCAACCATGGCGATTTCGGACGAGCCTCTGGGCGGGTCGCCTACTGGACAAGCCACTGGCCCCGTTCTGGCCGTTGCACCGATGGTCCGGATCTAGCGTCATCACGCCCGCCCATTGAGAAAATTATTTGCGCCACGCTGCAACTTATGTGCCGCATGGCGCGTCTCTCTATAGGGTGGGCTAAAAGGGGACGAGATGCGCCAAAGGGTAGCGATTATCGGCAGTGGGATTTCAGGCCTCGGCGCGGCATGGATCCTGTCCCGACATCATGATGTGACAGTGTTCGAATCCGAGCCTCGCGCGGGCGGCCATGCGCGCACGGCGCAGGCGCTTGGCGTTGCGGTGGATACGGGGTTTATCGTTTGCAACCGCCGCACCTATCCACTGTTCATCCCATTGATGGAACATCTCGGGGTGCCGCTAATCCCCACGGATATGTCCTTCTCCGCGTCCCTCGGCGGCGGCGCTTACGAATATGGCACCCGCACCCTGCCCGCGCTATTTGCGCAATGGACCCGCGCGTTCGATCCGTCTCACTGGCGGATGCTGCGCGATACGATGAAATTCTTTAAAGGCGCCACAGCCTATGCCGAAAGTGAGATCACCCTTGGCGAGATGGTCACGCAGATGGGCTTGGGCCGCGCGTTTCGGGATCGGTTCTTGCTGCCGATCTCGGGCGCGATCTGGTCGACGCCTACGCGCGGGATGCTGGACTTCCCTGCCGCACCCTTCGTGCGGTTCTTTGACAATCACGGCCTGCTAACGGTCGCCAGCCACCCGCAATGGTTTACCGTGCAGGGCGGCTCGCAACGCTATGTTGCGGCGCTTCTGGCGGATATGCAGATTGATCTGCGGTTGGGCGATCCGGTGGCCCGCGTGACCCGCAAACCCGAGGGGATCGACGTCGAATCCGCCTCTGGCCTGTTTGAGTTCGACCGCGTCGTGTTCGCGACCCACGCACCGCAAGCCCTTGGAATGATAGAAACGCCCAGCGTTAACGAGGCCGCGATTCTTGGCGCGTTCCGCACCCAGGCCAATCATGTCGTGCTGCATTCCGATGAGCGTTTCCTCCCCAAACGCAAGGCGGCTTGGTCGGCATGGAACTATGTCACGCAGGCGCAAGATCCGCTCTCGGGTAGGCCCGTGAGCCTGTCTTACTGGATGAACCTGCTGCAAACTCTGAAAACGCCCGGGCCGCTGATCGTGACATTGAACCCCGAGCAGATGCCCGAAAAAATCCATGACGAGACATGGCTCTCGCATCCGCAATTCGATGCCGCGAGCCATGCCGCGCAGGCCCGCCTCCCCGAGATCCAAGGCGCAGACCGTCTCTATTTCGCGGGGGCTTGGACCCGCTACGGCTTCCATGAGGATGGGCTCCTCTCGGCGCTGCGCGTGGCGCAGGCGATGGGCCACGACTGGCCCTTGGGGGCGGACCCATGGGCGTGAGCCGCGCACAAAGCCTTTGGTCCGGCGCGCTGCTGGACGCGAAGATCTGGCACGCGCGCAGCGATCCCAAAGGCGCGCGCGCCTTCACCTACCACGCGACCTATGCGGCGGTGATCCCCGATCAAATTGATGCGCAGATAGGGCCGATAGCCGTCGATCGTCCCGCGCTCTGGCAGATCCGGCGGCGCGATTACGGCGCGGAAGGCGAAAGCCTGCGCCGCTTTGCCGATCGTGTCATCGGGCGGCGCGATCTTGATCTGGCGATTGTGACCTTGCCGCGTAATCCGCTGCACGGGTTCAATCCGGTCTCGTTCTGGATGGCGCGGGCACCGCAAGGCGCGCTGATCGCCGTCATTGCGGAAGTGTCCAACACCTTTGGCGAGCGGCATCTCTACCTCGTGCGCCACCCCGATCTGCGCCCGATCACCCCCTCTTGCCGCATCGCGGGCGAGAAACTGTTCCACGTCTCGCCCTTCCTGCCGCGCGACGGGGGCTACACCTTCCGGTTCGACGCAAGCGATGGCCGCTTTGGCGCTTGGGTGGATTGGAGCAATGGCACCACCAGCTTGCAAACCTCGCTCACGGGGCGCACGCGCCCGCTTACGCGCGCCAGCGCCCGCAGAGCCGCGCTCAAAGCTCCGTTCCAATCGCTGCGGATTGTGGCGTTGATTCATTGGCAAGCGCTGAAACTCTTTGCGCGCGGCTACCGTTTCTATCCTAAGCCCGCCCCGCTCACCCCTACGCTCACCACAGCAGAAAGCCCCGCGCATGTTTCCTCAGACACTGACTAAACCGCTGCAATCGAGATTTCTCGCGACGCTCGAGGGCATCACCCATGGCACGCTGGCGTTGACCACTCCGGATGGGCAAGTCCGGCATTTCGGCGGCAAGCTGGCGGGGCCTGAGGCAGCCTTGATTATCCATGACTGGCGGATGATACCTGCGGTGGCGGCCAAAGGGGATATCGGCCTCACCGAGGCCTACCGCGATGGCTGGTGTGATACCCCCGATCTCACATCGCTCCTTACCCTCGCGCTGGCCAATGAGGCAACGCTGGATCGCTACCTGCACGGCCATCCTGTGCAGGCGATGCTGATCCGTATGCTCTATTTCATGAACCGCAACACCCGCAGCGGATCGCGCCGCAATATTTCCGCGCATTACGATCTCGGGAATGACTTCTACCGCCTCTGGCTGGATGAGACGATGACCTATTCCTCCGCGCTTTATGCGGAGGGCGACACCGATCTTGCCCGCGCGCAGACCCGCAAATATGACCGGATCATCGACAATCTGAGCAGCTCTTCCGGCCGCCTGTTGGAAATCGGCTGCGGCTGGGGCGGATTTGCCGAACGCGCCTTGGCGCGGGGCGATTTCGCGCCCAAAGGGCTGACCCTGTCCACAGAGCAGGCTGATTTTGCCCGCACGCGACTGGGCACGGGCGCCGAGATAGCGCTGCAAGATTACCGCGATGAAAAGGGACGTTACGACCATATCGTCTCCATCGAGATGTTCGAGGCGGTGGGCGAAAGCTATTGGCCGACCTATTTCGGCAAGCTGAAAGAAAACCTCGCGCAAAGCGGGCGCGCCGTGGTGCAAACGATCACCGTCGGCGAGGCCCATTTCGACCGCTATCGCAACGGGGCAGACATGATCCGCTCCTTCATCTTCCCCGGCGGTATGCTGCCCGCCCCCTCGAAATTCGCAGGCGCCGCACAGGCGGCGGGGCTGCGGGTGGAGGATGGTTTCGGCTTCGGTCTGGATTATGCCCGCACGCTGCAAGATTGGCTGACGCGGTTCGAGGCGCGGCTGACCGAGGTGCGCGCGCTCGGGTTTGACGAGGCGTTCATCCGTGTCTGGCGGTTTTATCTCGCGGCCTGCATCGCGGGCTTTGCTACGGGCCGTACAGATGTGATGCAATACAGGCTTGCCCATGCCTGAGAAAATCACAGAGCGCATCTGGATCATCGGCGCGAGCTCCGGCATCGGGGCGGCGGTGGCCCAAGCCTATGCCAAGCGCGGCGCGCAAGTGATCGTCTCTGCCCGCTCGGAAGCGCCGCTGCGCCAGCTCGCGCAGAGCATCGGCGCGCAGCCTGTGGCCTGTGATGTCGGGGATCGCGCCTCGCTGGAGGCCGCCGCAGATGCGATTGCCGCAGGGGGGCCACTGGATCGGATCCTGCATCTCGCGGCGCTCTATGATCCCGGCTTGATCGCAGAGCTTGATCCGGTGAAGGCGGCACAGCTTGTACAGGTCAATCTGATGGGCACGTTCCATGTCGCGCAGATCGGCCCAAGGTTGCTACGCGAGGGTGGGCAGCTTGCGCTTTGCGGATCGGTTGCGGGCTATATCGGCCTGCCGAAAGGTCAGATCTATTCGGCCACGAAAGCCGCCGTGATCTCACTCACCGAGAGCCTGCGGGTTGAGCGCAAGGATCGCGACATCCGCCTGATCTCGCCCGGTTTCGTGAAAACGCCGATGACGGCGATGAATGATTTTGACATGCCCGCCGTGATCTCCCCCGAGGCGGCGGCGGATGCTATACTGCGCGGGCTGGATCGCTCCGGCTTCGAGATCCACTTCCCGCGCCGCCTGACCTACGCCCTCAAACTGCTGCGCCTTTTGCCCTACCGCGCCTCGCTCGCGCTCACCGCGCGCCTCATCCGTTGAGCCGCCGCCCCTACTCGAAAGGAACTGATATGCGCCCGTTGTTTCATGCCCTCTTCGCCCCTGCCGCCGCCCTTGCGCTCACGCTGTCGCCTGCGTTGGCGGCAGGCACGATCCCCGATGTCACCTTCCCGTCGATTGATGGCGGGGTGATCAACACGAAAGACTGGCGCGGCCATCCGGTGCTATTGGTGAACACGGCCTCGCTTTGTGGATTTTCCGGTCAGTTGAAAACCATGGAGGCCCTGCACGAAGAACTGGGGCCGAAAGGGCTGATCGTCGTCGCCGTGCCCTCGAACGACTTCAATCAAGAGCTGGACGATGCGAAAAAGGTGAAGGAATACTGCACCTTGGAATTTGGTATTACCCTGCCGATGACGGATATTGTCTCCGTCGCGAAAGGCGATGTTCACCCGCTCTATCAATGGCTCAAGACCAACGAGAACTTCGTGCCGAAGTGGAATTTCTACAAGGTGCTGATTGATGCGAAAGGTGAGGTCATCGACACCTACAGCTCAATGACAGCGCCGGATTCGCGCTCTCTGCGCAAAGAAATCGATCAGGCGCTGCTGCAAAAATAAACCTCTGACGGCGCATAAAAGCGGGGCCCTGCCAAAGTAGGCCCCGTTTCGTTTTGCGCCCGAAGATCACTGCGCTCGCCCCGCATCAAAAAGATGCCTTATTCATCCGCTCAGATCACGCGTGGTTTGTCACCATCCGCGTGATCGCCACCCCCGCCCAAGCGGCAAAACCGGTGAGCAAGCCGCCCCAGAGCGTATCCGCAATCACCTGCGCGGGCGACCATGCTTTGAGCGTGGCATAATTGGTGAACTCATACGTGCCGTAGCACATCAGCCCCAAAAGCGCGCCATTGATAAACACCCGCGTCAGATCGCCATCGCGCAGTGCGGGCCAGCTAACAAACCACAAGATCCCCGCGACATAGGCGAGGTAGAACAGCGCGGCAGGCACCACCCGCATCTGCTCGGGATAGAGGTCCCCAATATGGCGATCAAACAGCGGTTTTATCAGGAAACTGATACCAACCGCATCAATCGCGAGGAAGATCACTGTTGTGACAACGTAGAGGATCAATAGGGTCATGGCGCGCTCCTGTCTGGTCTTTGATAAACGTAGCGCGGCGCGTGGAAGTTTCACGCAAGATTACGCACGCAACGCACGCATCTGCACAATTTGCCGGAATGTCGTCATCGGCGAGACAGTTCGGAAGATATCGCGCATCATCCCCAGATCGGCGCGAAGCCCTGCCAAGAGGCCTGCTTTCTCGGATTTCAGCGGGCTGCGCACCCCGTCCCAGCGCACGACGGCCACACGCGCGCGCCGTGCGATCCAGATCCCGTTGAGCCAGACCTCGAAGCCGAACCCCGCCATCGTATCCAGATCGGCGAGCCGCGCCATCACCCAGACCCGCGGCAGGACCCGCTCGCCGGAGATGTAATCCAGCCCGAGGGCGCGCCACGGGCGCGGCGCGTTGCCGCGCAGGCTTATTGAGACATCGGCCCGCGCGCTCAAGACGGGGCCAAGCAAATCACTGATCGTGGCCGCGCTCACCCCTTCGAGATCGGCATCCAGCATCAACAAGAACTCACCGCGCGCGGCACTCACTCCCGCCGCAAGGGCGCGCGCTTTGCCACCGTTTCGCGGCTGACGGATGACGGTCGCGCCAAGGGCCTCGGCACGATCGGCAGTGCCATCCGTTGAGCCGTCATCGACCACAATCACCTCGGCAATCTGCGGGTGCCCCAAGGCTGCGCGCAGCACAATGCCAATCCGCGCGGCCTCGTTATAGGCCGGAATAACGCAGCTCACATCGCGGTTCAAATCACCCATTTTTCTCTCCGCTTCCACATCCAAACGAGCACAATCCCGCCACCAAACGCGGCGCCGCCCCACACCGCCCAGCCCAGCCATGTCTCGATCTGCGCGACACTCACCTGCGCCGACATATCGCCAAGCCACAGTCCCAGCCAGATCAACAGCAAGCTTTTGGGCACCGTCGCGATCAGGTTCCAGCCGAGGAACACCCAAATATTCATGCGCGCGGCACCCGCCGCCACGAGAACCAGCGCGCCGAGCGAATGGGTGACCTTGCCAAGCAGCAGGGTTCTTCCCCCGCGCCGGTCAAAATGCGCTGTCATCTCGTTGATGCGGCTTGAGGCGCGACCAGACTGCAGGGATCTGGGTAAAATCCGCCGCAGTGCGTGCGGCCCCGCGCGCCCTGCGGCATAGAAGATTACATCGCCCAAGAGATCCCCGACGATAACCACCAAAGCGATTTGCCAGATCTGCGCGCCGATCACGCTCGAGAGCCAGCCCGCAAGCACGGTGACAATCGGCCCTTCGATCACTGAGAGCGGCGCGAGAAGGCTCAGGCCGTGCGTTTTGAGAAGCCCAATCAGCGCACTCGGATCAAACACCCGCCACCTCAAACTTGGGCGGTGAAGCTTTCGGCTGGGTCTTCTGAGCGGGAGTTTCCGCCCCCATCACCGTGCCGCGCCACACAAAACCCGGACGGATCCATGTGACCAGCCACAGCGCGGGCAGCATCGCATCGCGCAGCACATAGGCCGCAATGTCGCGCAGCCCCTCGCCCCAGCCCATCGCTCGCGCGAACAGGGCCTCCGATCCATACCAAATCACTAGAAAAGCAATCAGCGCGGGCAGCACCGCCCCCAGCATAACGCCCAACCCCAGCGCCGCGGCCAGCCCGAGAGCGGGCCCGTTAAAAATCTCCCGTGCGAACAGGCTTTTGAACCCGTCCCGCCGCACCCGCGCCCAGCGGAGCTGACGATCCCAAACCGCCCGCGCCGCGCGCCGCCCAATGGGTTGCGCATAGGGCGCATCGACCAGCCGCACCTTGCCCCCTGCCTCACGCACCACTTTCGTCGCGGTGACATCCTCCGCCAGTTTGCGGCCCAAGGCTTTCAACCCGCCCACAGCCTCCAGCGTTTCACGCTGCCAGAACATGGTTTTCCCCTGCGCAAACCCGACCCCCAGCGCATCTGCCGCCAATTGCCAGCGCGCCTGATTGGTGTTGAGAAACGCGCATTCCACCGCGCCCCAAAGCCCTTCTGCGCGTTCCCCCAAAGGCGGCGATGTTACCAGCCCGGTGCCCTCATGCCATGTCGCTACCAAGTCGCGCAGATAGCTCTTTGGCAACAGCAGGTTGCTATCGGCCATCGCGACCCACTGTGCCTGCGTCGCCACCCAACCCTTTTGCAGGTTATTCAGCTTGGGATTGGCGGTGATCTTCTCTTCCCCAATCAGAATCCGCGCCCGCACATCGGGGAAGCCCGCGATCAGACGCTGCACCAGCCCGATCACCGGATCTTTCGGATCGGCTGCGCAAAACACCACTTCGTAATTCGGATAATCGAGAGTGAAAGAGGAGGCCAAGGTCTCCGCGTCAAAAGGATCCAGCCCGCAAACGGGACGAAGCAAACAAATAAAGGGGAGCTCGGTCGGTGCGTTGGGAGGCGTGGCCGCGCGGCGCGCACGCCGCCATAAGACAAGCGCCATCGTTCCCAAATGCAGCGCCAGAACAGCAAAAAGGACGGCGCCCAGAACAAGCAAAGCACCGTTCGCAGAATTTGAAATCAGCATTCTCGTCTTCCCGTCAGGCCAGCGCCTGCCCCAAGCCATGAACCACCGACACACGCGAGGTTTCACGTTGCATTTGCAAAAGCTGTAGCCCGCCATCCGCGCGCTCGACGACAGCCGTCAAACTATCGACCCAATCGCCACAATTCGCGTAAATCCCGCCATCGCATTCTTCCAAGGCGGCGATATGGCTATGGCCACAAATCACCCCATCCGCCCCAACTGCCTGCGCGCGGCGCATGAGCTTGGCGCGATACCGATCCCCGAATTGCAAGAAGGCGTTATAGCGCGCGAGGAACCGCGCTATGAGCGTTGGCCCCGTGCTGCGCGCCGCCAATGAAGCGTCCAACAAACGCAGGGCGGCATCAATGCGGCTGCCAATCCGTGTCATAATATGGCTGCGCAGGATCCGGCCATCTGCGACATCACCGTGCAAAACCAGATATCGCCGTCCGTCTGCCGCCGCATGGATGGCTTGCTCTGCCACCTCGATGCAATCCAGATGCCGCCCATAATGGCGCCGCACAGCGTTATCGTGATTGCCCGGAAGATAGACGATCCGCACACCCGATTGCGCCCGCGCCAGAAGATCTGCGAGAATTTCGTCATGCGTTGGCGACCAATGCGCCATCATCGGGTGCCACAGATCGAGAATATCGCCGACGAGATAAATCGAATCGGCATGGGTTTCCCGCAAGAAAGCAAGAATGGCCTCCGCCGCGCACCCTCGCGCGCCCAAATGAAAATCCGAAAGAAACAGCGCGCGATGATGCGCACGCGCGCGCGTCACTCTGGGCGGCATGGTGTTGCGCTCTGTGCTGGTTTCATGAAGAAAATCGCGTGCCATCGGCTCACCCCTTCGCCTTCCGTTGCAATCGGGTTGTCTCTACATGGCAGAGTGAGACGTCGGATTCATGACGCCCACATATCAGCCTCGTGACACGATCAAGAAACATGGCGAGTGCGGTGACCGAAATTGAGTATCGGCGCTTAAAATGCTGCAATTGCACAATCTTTGCTGCAACTGCGATATATATTCCGGCATAAGACAGATTTTATGAAGGGCGAAACGAGCCTTGAGCGCTGCGATTACACTGGTCCAAAATGCGCGAATTTACAGTAAGCCATGCTTATCTGTTCAAATGCGCACAATGCGGTGTCTTGTGATGCGTTGCGGATTGGCCTTATTTTCCTTGACTTTGAGCCCCCAAAAGCCGTTTTTACCTCGGAACGTCAGCCAGACTGACCAGCACTAAAAACCGCCAAGAGGCGGGGTTCAAGGGACCGCAATGTACAAACGCTATATTATCGCTTTCGTCGCCCTCCTGCTCGTCGCGGGTGGCCTAATCGGATTTAACCTGTTCCGCGATAAAATGATCGCTGGCTTTTTTGCGTCGATGACACCTCCTGCCGTGACCATTTCGACCTCCACCGTGGAGCCGATTACGTGGGAGCCGGGCATTGAAACCATCGGCACCGCGCTCGCGGGCCAAGGGGTGGATCTGTCGACAGAAGCGGCAGGCGTTGTGCGTGAAATTCCGTTTGCGGCGAATGATCGCGTCGAAAAAGGGGCGCTGTTGCTGCAGATCGATGATCGCACAGAGCGCGCAGATCTCGAATCCGCTCAAGCGAGCCTTGCCCTTGCGAAAACAGAACTCGAGCGCGCGCAGGCTCTGCAAGCACGCGGGGTGTCCTCGACCAATACCCTGCAAACCGCGCAGGCAAATGAAACCGCTGCAGAAGCACAAGTTGCGAAACTGCAAGCCGTCCTTGAAACCAAGCGGCTGACCGCCCCGTTTGCGGGCACGATTGGTATTCCGCAGGTCGAGCCGGGCCAGTTCGTAACGGCGGGTATCCCCTATGCAACGCTGCAAGATACATCGACGATGCGGGTGGACTTTTCGTTGACCGAACAGCAGGCACCCCTGGTGTCGGCGGGTCAAGCGGTGACGGTGACCACCGAAGTCGGTGATATCTCTGCGGAAGGGAACATCACGGGGATCGAGCCGAAAATTGATCCAAACTCCCGCCTCGTGACGATCCGTGCATCGGTCGACAACCCCGGCGCGCTGACGCCGGGCCAATTCCTGCGCGTGCGGGTGTCCCTTCCCGCGGAAACGGGTGTGATCGCCCTGCCGCAAACGGTGGTGGCCTCGTCGCTCTACGGCGATTCCGTTTATGTGGTGCGCGAAGAGGATGGAAAAGACGGTGCGAAGATCCTCAAAGCACAGCAAGTCTTTGTCAAACTCGGGCGTCGCGATAGCACATTGGTGGAAATCACCGAGGGCCTGAAAGACGGCGATCAGGTTGTGAATGCAGGGCAGAACAAGCTGTTCCCCGGCGCGACTGTGAATGTCGACAACACCGTTTCACCTGATCCGAAATCCGCCCCCACAGCGCCGTCCGCCGCCCCTGAGGCCGCGCCTGCAACCGAGACACCCGCGGCTGACGCGCCAGCGGCGAACTGAGGCTGTTATGAGCATCTCCGAACTTTTCATCCGCCGCCCCGTCCTATCGACGGTCCTCGGCGCTTTCATGCTGCTGCTCGGGTTTCAGGCGATTTTCTCGCTGCCCGTGCGGCAATATCCTGAAGTTGAGGAAACGGTTGTCACGATTACGACCGTCTACCCAGGTGCGCCCTCTGACTTGATTCAAGGGTTCATCACTGCACCGATCTCCGCAGCCGTGGCGACGACCGAGAACATCGATTACGTCACCTCGACCTCCACCCCTTCGGCCTCGATCGTGTCCGTCAACATGAAGCTGGGATCGGATCCGGACACCGCCTTGACGGAAGTTCTGGCGAAGGTTCAGCAGGTGAAGGGGAAACTGCCGTCCGAGGCAGAGGATCCGGTGATCGTAAAGGGCACGGGCCAAGCCTTCGCCTTGATGTATCTGGCGGCGCAAAACCCGAATATGACGCAAGAACAGATCACCGAATATCTGGATCGCGTGATCCGGCCGCGGATGTCCACCATCCCTGGCGTGGCCGAGATCGAAGTGATCGGTGCGGCGGAATATTCGATGCGTGTCTGGCTTGATCCGCTCAAACTTGCGGCCCGCAATGTAACAGCATCCGAGGTTCTCGGAGCAATTCAGGCGTCAAACTTCCTCGCCGCACCCGGCAAAACCGAGAACGAGTATGTGGCCCGCGCGATTACGCTGAAATCCACGCTGCAAACGCCCGAAGCCTTCGGCGCGATGCCTTTGCGTGCAGAGGGGGATGCCGTCATCCGGCTGCGTGACGTTGCCAAAATCGAACTGGCGGCAGCAGCAAAAGACGCAATCGTGACGTTCAACGGCGAGCCTGGGACGTTTATCGGTATCTTCCCGACACCTGCAGCAAACCCGCTTGATACGGCGGCGGCGGTTGTCGCTGACCTACCCGCGATCAACGCGTCTCTGCCAGAGGGCATGGACATCAAGCTAGTCTACGATTCGACCGAGACGATCTCGGCATCGATCTCCGAGGTGTTCAAGACGCTTGGCGAGGCCGTCGTCATCGTGGTTATTGTCATTCTGCTTTTCCTTGGCTCGTTCCGCTCCGTCGCCATGCCGATCATTACGATTCCGCTCTCGCTGATCGGGGTGATGTCACTGCTGCTCGCGCTTGGCTACTCGATCAACCTGCTGACCCTGCTGGCAATGGTGCTCGCCATCGGCCTTGTGGTGGATGACGCGATTGTTGTGGTGGAGAATATCCACCGTCACATCGAAGACGGGATGACGCCCAAGGCGGCGGCGATCAAAGGCATGCAAGAGATCACCGGCCCTGTCATTGCGATGACGATTACCCTTGCCGCCGTTCTGGCCCCTCTGGGCTTCACGGGCGGGATCACCGGCGCGCTGTTCCGAGAGTTTGCCTTCACCTTGGCGGGTGCCGTTATCCTTTCTGGGGTCATCGCTCTAACAATCACACCGATGATGTCGGCGCGGCTTTTGCAGCATGGCAACACCTCCAAATTCCAAAAGATCGTCGACCGCACATCGGATCGGCTATCAGGTTGGTATGGCCGTCGTGTCAGCGGCTCGCTGGATTATCGGCCGATCACCCTGATCATGGTGGTGGTTTTGGTCGCAACGACGGGCTTCTTGTTCACGAAAACTTCCTCTGAACTGGCGCCTGACGAAGATCAGGGCGTGCTCTTTGCGTTCCTCAACGGCCCGCGCTACGCGACCACTGATTATACCAAGCTTTATACCGATCAGATTTCTGTTGAGACGAGCGATATCGAAGAAGTCCGCACAGAGTTTTCCATCGCGGGCTTCGGCGGGGCGACCAACTCGGGCATCTATATCTGGTCTTTGAAAGACTGGGCGGATCGCTCGCGGAGTCAGGCCGAGATTCAAGCCGAAGTTCAGGGCCGTCTCGACAAGGTCGCTGGTGTGCAGGGCTTCGTCTTTGCGCCCCCGACCCTTCCGGGCACGGGGGGTGGCTTGCCGATCTCGATGATTATCCAATCGATCCACGGCTCGGATCGTGTTGCGGAAGTCGCGGAAGAGATCAAAAACAAGGCACAGGCTTCCGGCAAATTCATCGTGGTGCAGAACTCGCTGGCCTTTGATGCGCCCGAGATCCGCGTGACGATTGACCGTGACCGCGCCGCCTCGCTCAATGTGCCAATCAGCCAGATCGGGGCGACGCTGGGCTTGCTCGTCGGCGGCGGGGCTGTTTCGCAGTTCGACCGCGATTCCAATAGCTATGACATCATCACCCAAGTGCCGAAAAACCTTCGGGAAAACCCAGAGCAGCTGGGCGAGTATTTCGTCCGCGCCGCAACGGGCGACATGGTCCCGCTATCGTCTGTCGTGACGATTAACACCGGCGTCATGGCCTCCTCGATCGAGCAGTTCAACCAGTTGAACTCTGCCTCGATCACGGCGCTGCCGCTTCCGGGGCAATCGACGGGGGACGGACTGGCAGTGATCAAGCAAATCGCCGATGAAGTTATGCCAGATGGGTTCTTCATCGATTACTCCGGCCAATCGCGGCTTGAGGTCACGCAGGGCAATACCATCGTGATCGCGTTCTTGGCGGCTCTGATCGTGATTTATCTGGTGCTCGCAGCACAGTTTGAGAGCTTCCGTGATCCGCTGATCATCATGATGTCGGTTCCGCTCACGATCTTCGGGGCGATTCTTCCGCTGAACCTTGGGCTGGGGACGTTGAACATCTACTCCCAAGTCGGTCTGATCACGCTGATCGGCCTGATCACGAAGCACGGGATTCTGATGGTCGAATTCGCAAATCTTCAACGCGAAAGCGGCATGAGCCGCCGCGAGGCGATTGTTGAGGCCGCAACAGTGCGACTGCGCCCGATCCTGATGACCACTGCCGCTATGGCCCTCGCCGTGATCCCGCTGATCATCGCGGAAGGCGCGGGTGCGGCAGCACGTCAGGCGATGGGCATTGTGATGTTCTCGGGCCTGATCCTCGGCACCGCATTCACCCTGTTCGTGGTGCCGATGTTCTACACCTTCATCTCACTCTCGGATGAGAAATGGGCTAAGGCAGAAGCCGTCCGCCACGCGGAGTAGGCGATCAGTCTACCTAAGATGTGAAACGGCCCCGCATGATGTCATGCGGGGCCGTTTTGTCTTTGTCGGGGCGCACGATCTGGATACACAACGGAGGGCTGATACAACCGCCCCCGATGAGCTTGATCAGCGGCTTTTGGCCTGTGCGAGATAGTGCAATACGGCAGGGCGCACGCTTTGGGCGCCCGTTGCGCGCGCCTCATTGATGACCTCTTTCAGATCCGTCAAATTGGTGCGCCGGATCAAGTGCTTGATCGGGCCGATAGAGGCAGGTCGCATCGAGAGGTTGCGGAACCCCAGTGCCGCGAAGGTCAGCGCCTCAACGGGTCGGCCCGCATCCTCTCCACAGAACGAAAGCGTGGTATCGGAGGCGGCACAGCGGCCGATGATCTTCTCAAGGAAGGTCAGGAAGCTGACATCCAACGTATCATAGCGCCGCCGTACCCGCTCGTTCTCACGGTCCGCCGCGAAGAAGAACTGCTTGAGGTCGTTGCCGCCGATGGAAATGAAATCGCAGGCCTTAAAGAAACTATCCGGTGCAAACGCGAGCGAGGGTGTTTCCAGCATCGCGCCGACCCTGACCGAGCTGGGCAAGGCACGGCCACGGCTGCCCTCGCGATCAATCTCTCTGTAAAAGACATCCCGCGCTGCGAAGAATTCACTCGGCGTGGCGACGAAGGGGAACATCACCGAAAGCGGGCGCCCATTGGCCGCGCGCAGCAGCGCTTGGAGCTGCATCCGCAACACGCCTGGCTTATCGAGCCCGACACGGATCGCGCGCCAGCCCATTGCGGGGTTGGGCTCGTCCTGCGGTTTCATATAGGGCAAGACTTTATCGGACCCGATGTCGAGGGTGCGGAAATTCACCCGCTTACCCTTCGCCGCATCCATGACCCGCGCATAAAGCGCCGCAAGGTCACCCCGCGAGGGAACACGGGTGCGGGTGAGGAACTGCAGCTCTGTGCGATAGAGGCCAACTCCCTCCGCGCCAGAGCCTTCCAGCGACGGCAGATCCGCCATCAGCCCCGCATTCATCATCAGATTGATCGTCTCGCCGCACAGGGCCTGCGCTGGCAGATCCCGCAGGCTGGCGTAACGACTCTGGGCCTCCGCCTGCATCGCGATGCCCTCGCGGAACGCCTTCGCAACGCTTTCCTCGGGGCGCAGATGCACGATGCCCTGATCACCATCGACAAGGATCGCATTGCCGTTGAGCGCTTCGGTCGTGATGCGTTTCGCGTTGATCACCAGCGGAATCGTCAGCGCCCGTGCGACAATGGCCGCATGCGAGCCGACGGAGCCCTCCTCCAGCACGACCCCTTTGAGACGGCGGCCATATTCCAGCAGCTCGGCAGGGCCGATATTGCGGGCAACGAGCACCGGATCGGCTGGCATCTCCGCGCCGGTATCCTGCCCCTGCCCCGTCAGGATTCGCAGCAGACGATGCGACAGATCGTCGAGATCGTTGAGCCGTTCGCGCAGGTAGGGATCGGGAGATTGCTCCAGTTTCGTCCGGTTCGCGGATTGCTCTTTTTCCACGGCCGCTTCCGCCGAAAGCCCGCGCTGAATATCTTCGCACATGCGGCGCAACCAGCCACGCGAATGCGCAAACATCCGGTAGGTTTCCAGCACGGCGCGATGGTCTTTGTCCAAGGAGGCGGAAGCCGCGAGCATCTCGTCGATCTGGCTGCGCAACACCTCGATGGCTTCTGTGAGCCGCGCCTCCTCCGTCTCGGGATCATCTCCGACAGGGTTGGTGACGACCACGCGCGGCTCATGCAGCCAAACATGGCCCTCTGCGACGCCCTCCTGCGCCGTCCCGCCTTTGATCATCAGCGGATGGTTATGCTGCGCGCCCAAGGTTTCACCATCGTTGATGAAAGCCCCCAGTTCCGTCATCTCGGCCAGAACCATCGCGACGACTTCGAGGCCATACACTTCATCTTCGGAATATTGCCGCGCCTCGCGTGATTGCACGACGAGAACGCCAAGCTTTTCGCCAACGCGCTGGATCGGAACACCGAGAAAGGCGGAGTAAATCTCCTCGCCCGTCTCTGGCATATAGCGGAAGCCCTGCTCAGACGGGGCATCGCCCGTGTTGATCGCTTGGCCAGAGCGCGCGACGCGCCCTACAAGCCCCTCACCCATCCGCATCCGCGTCTGATGGACGGCCTCGGCCTTCAAGCCCTCTGTGGCGCAGAGTTCAAGCGTTTCAGGATCGCGGAAAAGATAGATCGAGCACACATGAGTGCGCATCGAATCGGCGATCAAAGTTGTGATCCGGTCCAGCCGATCCTGCCCGCCACCGGGGGTGGCAAGGGAGTCGCGAAGACGCCGCAGTAATTTACGGCTGTCGCTCTCGCTGCGTTCGGTCATCGGCGTTGCCGTCCCCTCCCGACCCGTCCGCAACTTGAGGTTGTCAGGCGCGTCCGCCAAACACCCAGATCCGGTTCAGGTCAATCAACGGTCTGATTAGACCGCCTTTTCCAATTCAAATGCATCATGGAGCGCCTGCACGGCCAATTCCATATATTTCCGGTCGATCAGCACCGAAATTTTGATCTCGGAGGTTGCGATAACTTTGATGTTCACGTTTTCAGCCGAAAGCGCCTTAAACATCATCGCTGCGACACCCGTATGCGAGCGCATCCCGATACCGACCACGGAAACCTTCGCCACATCGGTATCAATGACCAGATCGTCATAGCCGATCTTGCCTGCCGCTTTGGCATCTTCCATCGCTTTTTGCGCCCGCGCGACCTGATTGATGGGGCAGGAGAAGGTCATATCCGTGACAGCCCCTGCGTGACCTTCATAGTCGCGCTCGGAGATGTTCTGAACGATCATATCGACGTTCACACCCGCATCGGAGAGCGGCCCGAAGATGGCAGAGGCAATCCCCGGACGATCCTCGACCGTCACGAGAGTCATTTTCGCTTCATCGCGCGAATAGGCTACGCCGGAGACAACTTTCGATTCCATGAGTTCATCCTCACCGCAAACAAGGGTTCCAGAAGTTTCGTCGGTATCCTCAAACGAGGATAGCACACGCAGACGCACATTATAGCGCATCGCCAATTCAACAGAGCGGGTCTGCAAGACTTTCGCGCCCAAGGAAGCCAGCTCCAGCATCTCCTCGAAGGCGATCTTATCGAGCTTGCGGGCCTTCTGGCTGATCCGCGGATCGGTGGTGTAGACGCCATCCACATCGGTGTAGATATCGCAACGTTCCGCCTCAAACGCAGCGGCGAAGGCGACAGCCGTGGTATCAGAGCCGCCACGGCCCAGCGTGGTGATCCGGCCTTCCGGCGACAAGCCTTGGAAGCCCGCGACAACGGCCACGCGCATGCCCTCATCGAATTTGGCGTCGAGATTATCACGCGGGATCGACACGAAACGGGCCGCCGAATGCGCCGAGGTGGTGTTGATCGGCACTTGCCAGCCCTGCCAGCTCCGTGCCGGAACGCTCATCTCTTGCAAGGTCAGCGCCATCAGCCCAGCGGTGACATTCTCACCAGACGAGACAATCGCGTCATATTCGCGCGCATCGAACAGCGGCGAGGTCTGCTCGACCCAGCCCACCAATTCGTTGGTTTTCCCTGACATCGCAGAAACGATCACGATCACATTATATCCGCGATCGACTTCGCGTTTGACCTTCGCAGCCGCATTTTTGATGCGGTCGAGATCGGCCACCGAAGTGCCACCGAATTTCATAACGAGAAGCGGCATGACAACCCCCCAAAGCAACCGGGACCGGCCCCGGAAAACAATCAAAAGCCTGCTAGCGGATGGGGGGGGCGCTTGCAAGGGCAATGCTGACTCTGCGCCTTGCCGATCTTTGCCCCACCAAACATTGCATCGCTGCCCGCGTGGAAAGTCCGGTTGATGCGCGCGCGGCGTATATCGCCCAATCCCACATGCCAGCCCCACACGGCAAGGTTGCGCAGTCGTCACATCTGCGTCACGCGTCTGTCGCAAGACACCCTTAGATCAGGGGAGATAGCGAGGAGGGCCAGATGACCCGTTTTGAAATTGACGCCGCAGAGCGCCGCGCCGAGGCGCGCGGCCTTCACACCGCCCTGCTGGAAATCCGTGAGGATATGGCCCGGCGCGCAAAGCTGAAGTTCACACGCTGGCAAAGCGGAATTGCGCGGCCAGAATTTCAGGACTCCGCCCGGAACCTGGCGGATTACCTCGCCTTTCGGCGCGGCGATCTGGCCCCATTCCAGCCGAGACTGACGGCGCTTGGCCTCTCTTCGATGAGCCGCGCGGAAGCGCATGTGCGCCCCTCGCTGGATGCCGTGCTGGCGGCGCTCGCGCTGATCGGCGAAGAGGGCGCCTCTCCCAGCCTCACGATCGAATTCCCCCCCGCAGAGATTTTCGCCGCAGGTCCCGCCCGGCTCAAAGCACGGCGCGATGCGCTGTTCGGGGCATCTGATGCGAGTGGCACACGAATCATGGTCACCCTGCCCGCTCAGGCCGCCGATACGGACTTGACCTCCGAGATTATCACCGCAGGTGCCGATTGCCTGCGGATTGATGGCGGCTGCGACGGGCCAGAAACGTGGGAGGCGCTGGCCGCCAAGGGCCGCAAGCTGCAATTCGATCTGCGCGGACCGGAAATCAGGCTCAACGAGGTGCAGATTGATGCGCCCCGCCTGCATCAGGGCGGCGAGTTTTACCTCAGTCGGGATCTCACACGCGGCAAGGCGCGGCGCAGATTGCGCGCGCCGGAGGTCACGCTGACGCATCCTGAGGTGCTCGCGCATCTCAAAGTCGGCTCGGAAGTCCGCATTGATCAGGGCAAGCTCCGTGCGCTGGTCACCGAAGTGGAGGACGGGCGGGCACTGTGCGAGGTGCAAATGTTGCGGCCCAAAGGCCTGCGCCTGAAACCCGGCCGCACGATCAGCCTGCCGCAGGTCGATCTCTCGATCCCTGCCCTCACGCAATGGGATATCGAGGCGCTTGGCCACGCGATGCGCTATGCCGATGTGATCGGATTTGGCTTTGTGCAGACGGTTGAGGATATCGCGGCGCTGATCTCCGCAATGGAGATCGCTGCACAGGCCTGCGGGCGTCAGGACCTGCCCGCGATCATGCTGCGGATCGAGACCCCTGCGGCCCTGCGCAACCTGCCGGAGTTAATTGTCGCGGCGGGCGGGCGGGTGCCTGTCGGGGTGATGATCGCGCGCAGTGATCTGGCAGATGATATTGGCATAGAGCGGCTCTGGGAGATACAGGAGGAGCTGCTGTGGCTCTGCGAAGCGGCGGAGGTTCCCGTCGTCTGGGCGACGCAGGTGCTCGACGGAATGCTACAAGACGGCACACCGAGCCGCGTTGAGAGCCATGACGCCGCGATGAGCCAACGTGCCGAATGTGTGATGCTGGGGAAAGGCCCGCATATCGTCGGCACGGTGCGTTATCTACGCGCGCAGCTGGAGCGGATGGACCGCTATCAGACTAAGCATTCCTCGCGTCTGGGCATGCTCAATCTTTGGCACGAGGCCTAATGAGGGCTAGTTCGTCTTGCGCTTGGGAATAAAGGGCAGCGGCATGACTGGCACGCCATCCTCAATCAGTTGGCGCGCCTCCTCGGGCTTCGCCTCGCCGTAGATCGCCCGCTCGGGCGCAGTGCCATCGTGCATCGCCCGCGCCTCTTTGGCGAAATTGCCGCCAACGTAGCTGGAATTTGCCTCGACCTCTTGCCGCAGTTTGGCCAGCGCGGTTTCCAATTGGGCTTCGCGCGACATCGCTGCCGCGCCGGCCACCTGTGGCGCGTTGCTTGGTGCGGCCTCCGCACCGCGTGCAGGAGCGGCGTGCTTCTTGCCGCCTTGCCCCAGCGCGGGCGCCATCAAGGTTTTCTCGACCTCGGTCGATCCGCATTGGCTGCACGAAATCATCCCCGCCTGCGCGAGTTTGTCATAGGCATCCGCAGAAGCGAACCAGCTTTCAAAGCCGTGCCCCGCAGCACATTTGAGCGCATATCGGATCATCTATCTCTCCTTGCAGCCTGAGATATTCGGTTGCGCGGCAATTGCAAGATAACACAGCCCTGCCCCGCGTTCGACTGCGCAGGGCGCATAGGGCAAAATTTCAGATCTCAGCGCTTGGCGATCCGTGCGATCAGCTCTTCGCGCATCAGCCCTTCGTCCAAGCCGCGATCCCGTGCCAGCGCTTTGAGGCCGAAATGCACCCGCGCGATCTCCTGATAATAGCTGGTGAAGGAGTAATTCACCGCAGCCCCCGCCACCGCCCCGAGAACGGGCGCTGCCTGTGCCGCAAGCTTTTGCCCCAGCACCCCCGCAAGCTTCGGCGCGACCTTCGAAATCAGCCCTTGCAGACCTTGCCCCGTGATCGTGACCTTGGCCGCGACAAACGCCATATCCGCGCCGTCATCCTTCGCCATCGGCCCCGCGCTGGCAAACACCCGCAGGCATTCCACCCGCACCTCTTGCGTGGCGGGATCGAAACCGAATTCCTGCGCGATACCTTGGATCGAGCGTAAAAGCACCGTCACGGTAAAGGGCACCTCGGCCAATGAGGTCGCGATTCCGCCTGCGCCGCCGACAACACCCATCGCGGTGGAAAGCGCGGTGTTCATCCAATCCGGGCGATCCGAGACCGTCCCGCGTGAGCGCTGCGCCAGATCGAAGGCATTCTCCAGCGCGCGGGCGGTGGCCCCCTCCAGCCCGTCGCGCACAGGGGCGGGAAGTTTGCTCATCAGCGTCTCCGCCGATCCGCCGAGATAGGTCAAAACCTGCATCCCCACGCCGCTCGCGTTGCGGTGGCGGGCTGCCAAGGCCTCCAGCTCCCGCGTCACCGCAGGATTTGTCACTGGCATCAGAATTTCAGGATCCGCCATCAAAGCCTCCGCAGATTTGCTCCACTCGATATGGGGAGGCATGGCCACTTTGGAAAGGGCAAGGGCATCAAAGGTCGCCGATCAGTCGTGGAACTTGGTCACATCGCCCGTGACACCCGCCCATGCGTCTGGTTGCAATTCGAGGCCAAGAACGCGATCGGGATTTGTGGGCGGCGGCATCACGACATGGTCAAGCTTCGTAAAACCAAAGCGCGAATAATAGGGCGCGTCGCCGACCAGAAGCACCCGTTCCCAGCCCAGCTTGCGCGCCTCCCCGAGGCTTTCGCTCATCAAAAGCGCGCCGAGGCCCTCGCCCTGCCGTGTTGGATGCACCGCGACCGGCCCGAGCAAAAGCACGCGCCGCCCGCCGACCCGCACGGGCCAGAACCGGATCACCGCGGCCAAAACGCCGCCCTCATCGCGCAACACGAGACAGAGTTCAGCCACCTTATCGACCCCATCGCGGAGCCGATAAGACGATAAAGCCGTCCGCCCGGGCGCGAAGCAAAGATCGTATAAAGCTTCGACTTCCCACCAGTCCGCTTCGGTCTCTTCCTCTAGCTGATACATCGGCCCCCTCAGAATCGTCTGGATTCGCGCCTAGCATGGCGTCACTGTGAGGGCAAACCCACAACGCAGAAATGACAGGCAATCCCAATGTTCTACCGCCCCGAAGATGGCCACGGCCTCCCCCACAACCCGTGGAACGCCCTCATCGCGCCGCGCCCGATTGCGTGGATCTCTACGCGCGGCACGCTGGGCGATAATCTCGCGCCCTATTCCTTCTTCTCCGCCTGCGCTTACGAGCCGCCGCAGCTGATGTTCGCCTCGACCTCGGTCAAACCCGACCGCGAGGACGGCAAGGATACCCTCTCGCAGATCCGCGAGACGGGTGTGTTTTGTGTCAACATCGTTTCGGCAAACCTGATCCACCCGATGAACACCAGTTCCGCGCCGCTGGCCGCAGGGGAATCGGAGTTCGTGGCAGCGGGGCTTTCGCCTGCCGAATGTGAAACCATAGATTGTCCGCGCGTGGCAGAGGCCCCCGCCTCGATCGAATGCCGGATGACCCAGATCGTCGAGTTGGAAGGCAACGCGAATTCGCTCTGCATCGGCGTGGCGATCGGCATTCATATCCGGCCGGATTGTTTGATCGACGGCCGTTTCACGCCTCCGCATGGCTATCTGTCGCGCTTGGGCTACCGCGATTACGCCACCGTGCGTGAGACCTTCGAGTTAGACCGCCCGACCTAAAGCCTCAGCGGCCTGATTTCGGGCGTGGGTCAACGCCTTCGGGCGCCACGCCCGGTTGTCTGCGCGCATGGGTCAGCGTGTAAATCCCGCTGCCCACGATCAGCACCGAGCCGATCATCATCGCCAGATCGGGCCGCTCGCCAAAGGCCAGCGCGCCCAAGATCAGCGCGAAGAGCAGGCGCGTGTAGCGGAACGGGGTGACGACGGAAATCTCGCCCAATCGCATCGCCGAGGTCAGCGCCCAATAGGCCAGCACCCCCACAAACGCTGCCGCGACGATCATCATAAGTTCCGTCGTGGCGGGCATCATCGCGCCGCCCGAAACGAACAACATCACGATCCCCGTCGGGATCAGCATCGCAAAGCCATAGATCCCGAGTTGGAAATTCGACAGGATCGGCGGCGCGGCCCGTGTTGCCAGATCGCGCCCCGCAAAGCCCAGCATGCCGATCACCGCCCAGAGGGAGGCCGCGTTGAACCCTTCCACCCCCGGTCGCAAGATGATCAGCACCCCGATAAAGCCGATCCCAACGGCCAGCCAGCGCCGCCAATCGACTTTCTCACCAAAGAAAATTGCTGCCGCCCCGACAACGACCAACGGCGTCGCTTGCAAGATCGCCGACGCGTTCGAGAGCGGGATCAGCGCGATTGCCAGCGTATAGCCCAACCGCCCCATCACCTCGGAGACGGCCCGCAGGGCCATCACCTTCGAGCGGATCGCCGGATGGATCACCCGCTGCCCGCGCCGCCGTGCCAGCACGATAAAGCCGCACATTCCCAAAAGGCCGAACAAAATCAACGCTTCACCAACCGGAACCGTGCGCATCGCTGCCTTAAGCGCCATATCTTCCAGCGCAAATCCCGCCATCGCTGCCACCATCAAGGCCGCACCGCGCATATTCTCTGATTGGATCATGGTTTCCTCCGCAGGCCGGACGCTAGGAGTCCCCTGCCCGAAACACAAGCGCCCGTCTTGTATCCGGCACAATCGGGCTTTTCCTGTGCGCTGCCTCGGCCTAGGCTGCCGATGGCAAATCAAAGCGGAGGCAGGATGGAACCGATCATTGGCATTCTCGGCGGCTCGGGCGTATATCAGCTTGATGCGTTGGAAAACGCGCGCTGGCAGGCGGTAGAGACCCCGTTCGGCGCGCCCTCGGATGAAATCCTGACGGGTGTGCTGGACGGCGTTAAAATGGCCTTCCTGCCACGGCACGGGCGCGGGCATGTCCACACGCCTTCCACCGTTCCCTACCGCGCCAATATCGCCGCAATGAAATCCCTCGGCGTGACAGATCTTGTCGCGCTCTCAGCCGTCGGCAGTCTGCAAGAAGCCTATGCGCCGGGTGATTTTCTAATCGTGGATCAATATATTGATCGCACCTTCGCGCGCGAGAAATCCTTCTTCGGTACGGGGCTGGTCGGCCATGTACCCTTTGCCCATCCCACCTGTGATAGCTTGGGCAAACTCTGCGCGGAGGCCGCGCGGGCGACGGGGGTGCGCGTGCATGACAAGGGCACTTATGTCGCGATGGAGGGGCCGCAATTCTCGACACTGGCAGAGAGCCGCCTTTACCGCCAATGGGGCGCGGATGTGATCGGGATGACGGGAATGCCCGAGGCCAAACTCGCCCGCGAGGCCGAGATCTGCTATGCCTGCGTCGCGATGATCACTGATTACGATTGCTGGCATCCGGGCCATGATGCGGTGGATGTCACCCAAGTCATCGCCACGCTGACCGCCAATTCCGGCAATGCCCGCGCCACCGTGGCAGGGATCGCGGCACGCGCGCAGGCGCGGGAGACCTGCCCCTGCGGCTGTAACACGGCGCTGGACGGGGCGATCATGACCGCACCTAAAGCGCGAGATCCGCAGATGATCGCGAAGCTGAAAACCGTCGCAGGTCGGGTGCTGTGAAAGCGCTGATCCTTGGCGCTGACGGGTTTATCGGGCGGCAAATCGCCTTTCACCTGCGCAATGCGGGTTGGGAGGTCACCGCCTGCGCGCGCCATGTGGATCGCTTGTCGCAGATGGGGTTTGCCACGCTGAAGGCCGATCTCCTCGATCCGGCCACCCATCAGCCCGCCTTCTGGCGCGCCGCCTTGGCGGGCGAGGTGCATCTGATCAATGCGGCAGGCTTGCTCGACGGCTCCGAGGAAGCCTTCGAGGCGGTGCATCTGGCGGCCCCCTCCGCCGCGCGCGCCGCGCTGGATCGCGGGCGGATGGTGCATCTTTCGGCCGTGGGGATTGATGCCGCGCAGACGCGTTTCGCGCGCTGGCGTCTCGCGGCGGAACTGGCGCTCGCGGGCGACAATGTCACCGTCTTGCGCGCAGGTCTCGTGCTGGGGGAGACCTCCTACGGTGGCTCTTCCCTGCTGCGCGCTTTGGCGGCGATGCCGTTCTTGCGCCCCGTTATCGGGCGCGGCGATCAGCGGTTCAACCCGATTCACGGCGAAGACCTCGCAGAGGTGATCCGCGCGTGCCTGACCACGCCACCGACCTCAAACGGCGCCGCTGTATGGGAGATCGGCGGGCCGGAAGATGTCACCCAATCCGAGATGCTCGCCATCTATCGCCGCTGGCTCGGGCTGCGCCCCGCGCCGCTGCTCCGCCTGCCGCTCAAACTCGCCCGCGCCTTGGGGCATATCGGGGACGCCCTGTCTTTAGGGCCGATCTCCAGCACCGCTGTGGCGCAGTTGGAAGCAGGCGTTCACGCCGCCCCCGCGCCGCTTCTCGCGCAGATCAAGGCAAAGCCTCGCGGGTTCAGCCGATTTCTGAGTGCCCGCCCTGCCGGCACGCAGGATCTCTGGCAAGCGCGGCTTTACCTTCTGAAACCCGTCATCCGCCTGTCGCTCGCCGCGCTCTGGATCGGCTCCGCGCTGGCGGGGTTGCTGACACCGCCCGCACAGATCTACGCGCTGGTGCCAGCGCTGCCAGAAGGCGCCGCGCTGGCCTTGGGAAGGGCCGGTGGCTTGGCGGATCTGATGATCGCACTCGCGCTTTTGGGCAATTGGCGGCCCAAGCTCTGGGGCGTTCTCCAGCTTGCCCTCGTCTGCGGCTATACGTTGGGCCTCAGCGTGATTGCCCCCGCGCTTTGGACTGATCCGATTGGCGGTATGCTGAAGAATCTGCCGATCCTTGCGTTGATCCTGAGCCATATCGCCCTCATCGAGGAGCGATGATGGACGCCTATTTGGCCGCAAAATGGCTCCATATCCTGTCCTCTACTGTGCTATTTGGAACGGGTATCGGCACCGCGTTCCAAATGGTCTGGGCGATGCGCAGCGGGACAGTCGAGACAATCCATTCCACCGCCTCGGGCGTCGTCGTGGCGGATTGGATCTTCACCACGCCAGCGGGGATCATACAGCCGCTCTCAGGCCTGTGGCTGATCCATCTGACGGGTTACCCGCTGGATGCGCCGTGGCTTTTGGCAACCTATGCCCTTTACCTGATTGCCTTTTGCGCTTGGCTACCTGTGGTGCTATTGCAGCTTCGGATCCGCGATCTTGCGGCGCAAGCCATCGCCGATGGCACCCCGCTTCCCGCAACCGCCCGCCGCGCCTTCCGGATCTGGTTCGCCCTCGGCTGGCCTGCCTTTATCGCCCTTATTCTCGTCTTTTGGCTGATGATCGCCAAACCCAGCCTCGGAGCCTGACATGAAAACCGTCAAAGACTACATCCGCACCATTGCCGATTTCCCGCACGAGGGGATCTTGTTCCGTGATGTCACCACGCTGTTCTCCGATCCCCGTGGGTTCCGGATGGCGATTGATCAATTGCTCCACCCTTGGGCCGGAGCGAAGATCGACAAGATCGTTGGGTTGGAGGCGCGCGGTTTCATCATCGGCGGCGCGATTGCGCATCAGCTCTCGAAAGGCTTCGTCCCCATCCGCAAAAAGGGCAAACTGCCCGGCCAAACCATCAGCCAAGCCTATACGCTGGAATATGGCGAAGCAGTGATGGAGATGCACGAAGATGCCATCGCACCCGGCGAGCGCGTGTTGATCGTCGATGACCTCTTGGCAACGGGTGGCACCTGTGAAGCCGCGATCAAACTGATCGAACGCGTCGGCGGTGAAATCGTGGGCTGCTCGTTCATCGTCGATCTGCCCGAACTCGGCGGGCATAAGCGGCTTGATGCTTTGGGGATGAATGTTTCGGTGCTCTGCGACTTCGAGGGGCTTTAATCCCTCTTAACGTTAACGCTTCATTCACCGGAATCACATTAACCAGTAAGAGCCTGATGGTTCAGGGCTACTTGCAAACCACGTGAACCAAATGCGCGCGGCCTGCTGACACCCCTCGGCAGGCCGCAATCCGTTGATCGGCGGGTTAAGGCAGCTCGCGCAGCACCGCGCCGGGGTTCATGATGCCATGCGGATCGAGCGCAGTTTTGATCGCCCGCATCATCGCAAGCTTCGACGGATCCCCAAACCGTTCCAGATCCTCAACCTTCAGGCGCCCGATCCCGTGCTCAGCAGAGACGGATCCCTCCAGCGCAACGACGATCTCATGCACGCAGGCCTTGATCGCGCCGCGCAGATCATCGAACTCGCCTTTGCTGCGCCCTGCGGGCGGGAAGACGTTGAAATGCAGATTGCCGTCGCCAACATGCCCAAAACAATTGATACGGAAGGTGCCGAGTTTCGCCAACGCCGCCGTGGCGCGGGTGATGAACTCGGGCAGATCCGCAAGCGGCACCGAAATATCATGCGAGGAGATGGAGCCGATCCGCTTATTCGCAAGCGGGAGAGACTCCCGCATCGCCCAAATTGCTTGCGCCTGCGCACCGCTTTGCGCAATCACTGCATCCAGCACGAGGTCCTCGTCGTAGATCTCCGCGAAGGCCGCCTCCGCCTCGATCCCCGCAGGCAGACCCAGCTCGATCAAAACCATCCATTCGGGCTGGCCCAGCGGCATCACACTCTCCGGCCCGACCTCCGCGAGGAACTCAAGCCCCTGCCGCGAGATCAATTCAAACGCGGTGACATTGCCCGCCATCTGCCCTTCGGCGCGCGCCAGAAGCGCGAGTGCCGCAGCAGGTGAGGGCACCGCCATGAGCGCGACACCGGTCAGCGCGGGCGGGGCCATCAGCCGCAGGCTCGCCGCTGTGATGATGCCCAGCGTGCCCTCCGCGCCGATCATCAACCCACGTAGATCATAGCCGGTGTTATCTTTGCGCAGCCGCTTCAGGCTCCGCAGGATCGTGCCATCCGCGCTCACCGCTTCAATCCCGAGGCACAGCTCGCGCGCATTGCCGTAGCGCAGCACATTCACCCCGCCCGCATTGGTCGAGAGGCAGCCACCAATCCGCGCGGTGCCCTGCGACGCCAGCGCCAGAGGGAACAACCGCCCTGCGCCCTCAGCGGCCTCGCGGCAGTCTTGCAGGGTCACCCCCGCTTCGACCACCATGACATTGCCAACCGGATCGACAGAGCGCACGCGGTTCATCTTCTCCAGCGAGAGCACGAGCGGCTCCGGCCCTTCGGTGATGAGCTGCCCGCCAACAAGGCCCGTGCCCCCGCCATAGGGCACAACGCCGATGCGCCGTTCATGAGCGGCGCTGAGGATCCGCGAGACTTGCTCAACGGTTTGGGGGCGCGCGATGCCGCCTGCGATGCCCGCATAGCGTCCGCGTGGCTCTTCGAGATAGGCGGGTTGAGGCGCGATCACATCAATCCCAAGCCCCTGCAAATGCTTGATAAACGCCTGATCCGCCGGATTACGCATGTCTCACCTTCTCAAAATATCTGATGCCGACACACGCCCGCAGCGCGCTTCCGCACCCTAGCCAATATCCGTGCGCCCACGCCGATCATTGCGCAGATTTGCGTAAAGCACATGATTGCGCCAACGGTTGTTGATCTGCAAATAACTCTGCGCGACGCCCTCATATTTGAAACCGGATTTCTCCAGCACCCCGCGTGAGGCCACGTTCTCGGGCAGGCAAGCCGCCTCGATCCGGCTCAGATCCATCACCTGAAACGCGTGATGCACCAGCGCTGCAATCGCCTCGCGCATAAAGCCCTGCCGCGCGAAACGCTCGCCCACCCAATAGCCCAGCGTGCCCGCCTGCGATGGGCCGCGCCGGATATTATCCAGCGTTAGGCCGCCGACAATCTGGCGATCGCTGCGGCGGAACATGAACAGCGGCAGCGCTGTGCCGGAGGTTTCCGCCCGCGCCGCCCAGTAGACACGGTTGGTAAAGGCCTTGCGCGAGAGGTGATCGGGCGCCCATGCGGGCTCCCATGGCGAGACGAACGCCCTGCTGTCATGCCGCAGCGCCGCCCAAGCCTGCCAATCCCCGTGCACGGGCAAGCGGAGCGTCAGGCGCTCCGTCTCGATCCCGATCTTGGGGCGGCGACCAAACATCAGGCCAAAAGCCGCGCGCGCAAAGCGTCCAAGCTGGGCGCAGAGCCAACAGGGCCGTAGAGCGCAAGGGCAGAGTTCTGTGAGCTGACGAGCGTCTGTGCGTAATCCCGCACACGCGCGAGATCCACCGCTTCGATCTTCGCGGTCACCGCCGCGAGATCCGGCACCGAATCGTAAATCGCGATATTGCGGGCCATGCGTTCGGCGCGGCTCGACGGGCTTTCCAGCCCCATCAACATGCCCGCCTTCATCTGCGCCCGCGCCCGTGACACCTCGGCCTCGGTCATATCCGCCGCCGCGCGTTTCAGCTCGTCGATGGTCAATTCCGACAGCGCACCGATTTCCTCTTCCGAGGTGCCCGCATAGATCGTCATCATGCCGGTATCATCGTGCGCGCCCGCCTGCGCGAAGATCGAATAGCACAAGCCGCGCTCTTCACGGATTTTCTGGAACAGGCGCGAGGACATGCCGCCGCCAAGTGCTGTGGTGTAGACCTGCGCGGTATAAAGATCGGGATCGTGGAAGCCCGGCGCCTCGAACCCGAGCGCGAAATGCGCCTGCTCGAGCGATTTCACTTCGCGGCGCTCCGCCCCGCGCCACAGCGCAGGCTGGGCGGTCGCCGCAGAGGAGCGCTTCGCATCGGCAAAGAGCGTCTCCGCCAGCTTCACGATCTGGTCATGGTCCACAGCGCCCGCCGCCGAGAGGATCATCTGATCCGGCCCGTAATGCTCGGAGACGAACCCCGCGAAATCGGCGCGGTTGAACGCTTTGACACGCTCTGCCGGCCCCAAAATTGTGCGGCCCATCGCCTGATCGGGGTAGGCCGCCTCTTGCAACCAGTCGAAGACGATATCGTCGGGCGTGTCCAACGTCTGCCCGATTTCAGAGAGGATCACATGGCGCTCGACCTCGATTTCGCGCGGATCGAACACGGGGTTGAGCACGATATCCGCGATCACATCCAGCGCCAGCGGCACATCGGCCTCCAGCACGCGGGCGTAATAGGCCGTCATCTCGCGCGAGGTATAGGCGTTGATATAGCCGCCGACATCCTCGATTTCTTCCGCGATCTGCAAGGCGCTGCGGGTGGTCGTGCCTTTGAAGGCCATATGCTCCAAGAAATGCGCGATGCCGTTCTGCTCGAGTCGCTCATGGCGACCGCCCGCATTGACCCAGATGCCCACCGAGGCTGACAGCAGCCCCGGCATGTTTTCCGTCACAATTCGCAGCCCATTGGGCAGCGTGGTATATTCTACGCTCAAACGCGGCGCCTCTCTTGGATCAGCGCCTCAAGGGCGCTCAGGTCATTGGGAACGCGGGTGACGCGCTCAACACGGTCAAACAGATCGCCCATCCGTTCAGGAAGGGCCGGACGGATGCCCGTCGCTGCTTCGACCGCATCGGGGAATTTCGCGGGATGCGCGGTGGCCAGCGTTACCATCGGGACGGCGCCCAGATGTTGATCCGCGACCCGCACGCCAATCGCGGAATGCGGGCAGAGCAATTCGCCCGAGCGCGCCAGCTCAGTCGCGATCTGCGCAGAAGTCTCCTCCTCGGACACGCGCCCCGAGAGATAGATCTCGCGCAGAGCTTCCAGCGCGCCTTGCGACACGGTGAACCCGCCTTTGGTTTTCAGCTCGTCCATCAATTGCGCGACGGCTGCCCCGTCTTGGCCGTAGGCCATGAACAAAGCGCGCTCGAAATTCGAGGAGATCTGGATATCCATCGACGGCGAGATTGAGGGTTTCACCCCGTCCATCTCGTAGCGGCCCGTGCTCAGGCAGCGATGCAGGATATCGTTCTGGTTGGTGGCAACCACGAGCTTCTCAATGGGCAGGCCCATCGATTTCGCGATATAGCCCGCGAAGATATCCCCGAAATTGCCTGTCGGCACGGTGAAGCTGATCTTACGATCCGGCGCGCCGAGGGTCACAGCAGCGGTAAAGTAGTAAACCACCTGCGCCAAAACCCGCGCCCAGTTGATCGAGTTCACCCCCGCAAGCCCCACCGCATCGCGGAACTCAAAATGGTTGAACATGTCTTTGAGCTTGCCTTGGCAATCGTCGAAATCCCCTTCCAGCGCGAGCGCATGGACATTGTCTTCCGATGGCGTTGTCATCTGGCGGCGCTGGACATCCGAGACACGGCCATGCGGGAACAGGATGAAGACATCGACATTATCGAGCCCACGGAACGCCTCGATCGCAGCCGATCCTGTATCGCCCGAGGTCGCGCCCACGATGGTGATCTTGCGACCTTCTTTCGCCAGTGCGATCTGGAACAATTGGCCAATGATCTGCATCGCGAAATCTTTGAAGGCGAGCGTCGGGCCGTGGAACAGCTCCAGCAGGAAATGGTTCGGTGCGAGCTGCACAAGCGGAGCGCGGGCGGCATGGCCAAAGCCCGCGTAGGCTTTCTCGATAGCGCCTTGCAGCTCGGCATCGGTGAAGGTCTCGCCGCAGAACGGCTTCATCACGCGGAAGGCGACCTCTTCATAGGACAGCCCTGCCAGCGCCTTGATATCAGCAGGCGACCATTGCGGAATGCTCGCCGGAACATACAGCCCGCCATCGCGCGCCAGCCCTGTCAGCATCGCTTCGCCAAAAGTGAGTTCAGGCGCTTGGCCCCGAGTCGAAATATAGCGCATCAATCCCTCCTAGAGATCCCTTGTCGCGTGATACGCCACGTAAACAGAAGTGTCATCCCCGCCCACACAATCGCGAGCAAAAACCAAGTAATTGCATAGCCCATGTGATCATTTTTGATCCCTGTGATGGTGATCGGGTTCGGCTCGATGCTCTGGAGATCGCCCTCAACGGCGGAAGCGACAAGCAAGATCGGCTCCGTTTTCAGATGCGCCGCCATCATCGGCACATCGCGCGCATACCAGACACCAGCCTCCAGATCGGGCTCGGGGGTGTAGCTATCGGTCTCGTTCGGCCAATGCAGATTACCGCGCACCACCAGCGGCACGGCGGGGCGATCTTGGTAACGATCCACCTCTTGCAAGAAGCCGCGATCCACGAGGATCCGTCGCCCGTCGCCGGTTTCAAACGCGGAGATCACCTCATAGCCCGCGCCGACACCCTGCCGCCCCGTGAGCATCAAGATCTCCTCGCCGGTCGTCGCACCGGGCGCGATCACGGGGAGGTATTTCAAGCTCTCGGGGTCTTCCGGCAAGGCTGGAAGCTCAACCGGCGCATCGTTGATCTGGGCCGAAATCTCCGCCAGCATCGCCTCTTTCCACGCCAGACGCCGCAATTGCCACAGACCGAGGTTGATCAAGATCGCGCAGCCCACGATGCCCAGAACGGCGGGGAAAATGTATTTCTTCATCTTAGCTCCAATAGGGAAACGCGTCTGAATGCACAAAGGCGCGGAGGTTGCCCCCCGCGCCTTTGATGAACCGTCAGGTGAGGCTTATTGGCCCCAAATATAAACGGCCGCGAAGAGGAAGAGCCAGACCACATCGACGAAGTGCCAGTACCAAGCCGCAGCCTCGAAACCTGTGTGGTTTTCTTGGGTGAAGTGGCCTTTTTGCAGACGGATCAAGCACACCAGCAGGAAGACCGTGCCGATGAAGACGTGGAAGCCGTGGAAGCCCGTCGCCATGAAGAAGTTCGCGCCGTAGATATTGCCTGCGAGGCCGAAAGCAGCGTGCGAATACTCATAGATCTGGAAGCAAGTGAACAGCGCGCCCAAGAGCACGGTCAGGATCAGCCCGTCGCGCATATCTTTGCGGTTGTTGTCATGTACGAAAGCATGGTGCGCCCAAGTCAGCGTGACGCCGGACAGCAGCAGGATCACGGTGTTGATCAGCGGCAGGTGCCACGGGTCAAACGTCTCGATCCCTGCGGGCGGCCACACGCCATCCACTGCGGGCGACAGCGGGCCCATCGGATACATTGCGTGTTTGAAGAACGACCAGAACCACGCCACGAAGAACATGACTTCCGACATGATGAACAGCAAGAAACCGTATTTCAGGCCGATGCGGATCACGGGTGTGTATTCCCCGTTCTCGCCCTCTGCCACGACTTCCGACCACCAGCCGAACATCGAATAGAGCACGCCAATCAGACCTGCGAGGAAGACGAACGGCGTCATGCCCTTCATCCAGACAGCCGCGCCGCCCAGCATGAAAGCCGCCCCGATTGCGCTCAGGAGCGGCCAGATCGACGGGCGCAAAATGTGATAGTCGTGGTTCTTAGCGTGTGCCATGGCGGTCCCTCAGTTGACGGTCTTGGGGTCTTGGGTCGTCAGGTTGGCCTGATCGACCGGAAGGTCGGTTTCAAAGAAAGTATAGGAAAGCGTGATGTTGCGGATAGAGCCCGCGTCACGGTCATCGACGATACCGGGATCGACGAAGAACGTCACCGGCATCTCGACGCGCTCACCAGGTTGCAAGATTTGCTCCGTGAAGCAGAAGCAATCAATCTTCTCGAAGAAATAGCCAGCCTGATCGGGGCCGACGTTATAAGAGGCGGTGCCTGCAATCGGACGATCCGAGAGGTTCACTGCCTCGTAGAACGCCAAACCTTGTTCACCGATTTTCAGTGTCATCTGCTTTTGAACGGGGCCGAATTTCCACGGCATACCCTTCTCGACAGAGCCGATGAAGCGAACAGTGACGGTCTCATCCAAGCTATGATCGGGCGCGACAGTCGCGACGCGCGGCGTGCCTGCAAAGCCTGTCGTCGCGCAGAACCAGTTATAGAAAGGCACGGCCGCCCAAGCGCCTGCGCCCATCAAAACCACCACACCGACGAGCCGGGTCAAAACACGAGTATTTGCATTCATTGGCTGGCTCCGTTGATTGGGGCCGGGCGGCCCGGCTCATCCGCAGGGAGGACGGAGGCGCGGAACGAGTGATCGCTGGCTTCCAAGCTGCCGCCGCGGGTCACTTTCACAACCGTCAGGCCAAACACCAGCGCCACGAAGGCCACCAGAACAAGGCCGAGGCCGAGGTTGCGGCCAAAGCGACGCGTGTGCAGCTCATGATCTTTGGTAATCGCCATTACAGCACCCCCGTTGCGCGCAAAGCGGCATCGACCAAAAGCGCGGAGAAATGGCCGAAGAGATAGAGGAGCGAGAATTTGAAGAAACGGCGCTCATAGGCGAATTTATCGGCGGTTGCTTGGTCTTCCGAACGCTGCCGGATTACCCAGCCGCCACGGATGAACAGAACGTTCAGTACTACCGCCGTCAGCCCGTAGACAGGGCCGCCAATCGTGGTGAAGGCCAAAGCCAAAGCGAAGGGAGCAAGCACGAGCGTATAGCCGAAGATATGACGGCGCGTCACACGACGACCGTGGGTCACCGGCAGCATCGGTACGCCAGCCTTGGTGTAATCGTCATTCATGAACAGCGCGAGCGCCCAGAAATGCGGCGGGGTCCACAAGAAGATCAGCGTGAACATCAGCACCGATTCAACCGAGATGCCGCCCGTCGCGACCGCCCAGCCGATCATCGGAGGGAAGGCCCCTGCCGCGCCACCGATCACGATGTTCTGCGGCGTCGAACGTTTGAGCCAGATCGTATAAACGACTGCATAGAAGAAGATGGTGAAGGCGAGGAACAGCCCCGCGAAGACGTTGGACGCGAGCGCCAACATCACGCAGGAGATGCCGGAAAGCGCCAAGCCAAAGCCCAAAGCTTCCCCCTCGGAAATGCGGCCCGCGGGAATCGGACGCCCCTTGGTGCGCCCCATCACACGGTCGATATCCGCGTCATACCACATGTTCAGCGCGCCCGAAGCGCCACCGCCCAAAGCGATAAACAGGATGGATACGAAGCCCACGAACGGATGCACCGATCCGGGGGCGACGATCAAACCCACCAGCGCGGTGAACACCACGAGCGACATCACACGCGGCTTGAGCAGTGCGACGTAATCGCCGAACTGCCCTTCGCCTTGGCGCGGGTCGTCATATGCGCTGATATCAGCCATGTTTTCTGCCTCCCTGCCGCGTCTGATCACTCAGCCGAAGCGAGTTTCACAGCTTGGGTCGGTGCGAGCGATGCTTGCTTTTGCCCCGCAAGCCATTGGTCATAGACCTCTTGGCTCACCACTTTGACAGTGATCGGCATATAAGCGTGATCTTTGCCACAGATTTCCGAACACTGACCGAAGAACGTACCTTCCATCGTCGGCTTGAACCAAAGCTGTGCGGTCCGGCCCGGAACGGCATCTTGCTTCACCGCGAAAGCAGGGATCGTCCACGAGTGGATCACGTCCGCGCCCGTGACTTCCATCACGATGGTCTTGTTGATCGGAAGAATCACAGCGTTGTCAGTCGCGAGGAGATATTCATCCTCTGCATAGCCATAGGCCGCGAGTTCGTCTTTTTCCAACTTCAGCGCGTCGAAGCTGATTTCGTCATCAAGGTATTCATAGCTCCAGTACCACTGGTTGCCCGTCACTTTGATGGTGATGTCGCCCGCCGGAATTTCTTGCTGTTTGAACAGGGTCGGCAGCGAGAACGCACCAACGAACACAAGAATCACGATCGGAACAAGCGTCCATGCGATCTCAATCGGGGTGTTGTGCGTGAAACGCGCCGGAACGGGGTTCGCGCGGCGGTTAAAGCGCAGGATCGCGTAGATCAGCAGACCCACAACGAAAAGTGAGATGACGGTGATCAGGATCAGCATCATATGATCGAGCCATTGCTGATCGACAGCAAGCTCGGACGCGGCAGGCTGGAAGCCAAGGCCTTTGTCATGCGGCTTTCCGATGCTCGGCACCGAAATCCCGTCCTGCGCAAAGGCCATCCCTGCGCCAAGGACAGCCATAGATGCGGCAGCCAAGCCGCGGCGAATCATCGCAAAATGCATAGTAACTCCCGTTCCCTTAAACGACCCTCAGGCCGCAGACGGCACATTGGCTCCCGAACCAATGCCCCGTTGAATGTTTGCTGATAGACAACATATCCTAGAGCTATCGCAAGCGAAAGGTGCGAAAACAAGCCGCTTTTCCTTCCGAATCAAGCCTAAAGGACCGCAGATGACCGATGATCGCTTCGCCCCCTTCGAGACCATGATCGACGAAGGGCGCGCGCTTGCGATCCTTCAAGCCGCCGTAAATGGCGCAGATGACGGGGAATTGTTCCTAGAACGCCGCCGTTCGGAGGCTTTGAGCTTCGATGACGGCCGTTTACGCAATGCCTCGTATGACGCTTCCGAAGGCTTCGGCCTGCGCGCGGTGCGCGGCGAGGTTTCGGGCTACGCCCATGCCACAGAGATTTCCGAATCAGCGATCACCCGCGCCGCCGAGACTGCGCGCTTGGCCGTGGGCGACGGCGGCGGCGTGATGGCCCCTGCCCCGCAGGGCACGAACCGGCATCTTTATGCCGAGCTTGATCCGATGTCAGATGCGCCTTTCCCCGCAAAAGTCGAGCTATTACGCGAGATTGACGCCTTCGCTCGCGATCTCGACCCGCGCGTGGTGCAGGTCTCCGCCACGGTGGCGGCCTCGCTGCAAGAAGTGGTGATCTTGCGGCCTGAGGGCGGTGTGATGACCGATATCCGGCCGATGGCGCGGATGAATGTCTCGGTCATTGTTGAGCAAAACGGGCGCCGCGAATCCGGTGGCACGGGCGGCGGTGGGCGCCATGGCCTCGCGCAATTGATGACGCCGGAGCATTGGAAAGCACAGACCCGCGAGGCGCTGCGGATCGCGCTGGTGAACCTGTCGGCAGAGCCCGCGCCTGCGGGGCAGATGGATGTCGTCCTCGGTGCGGGCTGGCCCGGCATCTTGCTGCATGAGGCCGTCGGGCACGGGCTGGAGGGCGATTTCAACCGCAAGAAATCCTCCGCCTTCTCCGGCCTGATGGGACAACAAGTCGCAGCCCGCGGGGTGACGGTGCTCGACGATGGCACGATCCCGGATCGGCGTGGCTCGATCACCTTCGATGACGAAGGCACGCCTTCGGCAAAGAATGTGCTGATCGAGGACGGGATTTTGGTGGGCTATATGCAAGACCGCCAAAACGCGCGGCTGATGGGGGTGAAGCCCACTGGTAACGGGCGGCGCGAGAGCCACGCCCATATCCCGATGCCGCGCATGACCAACACCTATATGCTGGGCGGCGAGGCCGATCCGAAGGCGATTCTGGCCGATCTCAAGGATGGGATCTATGCGGTCGGATTTGGCGGCGGGCAGGTCGATATCACCAATGGCAAATTCGTGTTTAGCTGCACCGAGGCCTACCGCGTGAAAAACGGCGTGGTGGGCGCGCCTGTGAAAGGCGCGACGCTGATCGGTGACGGCCCGACCGCGATGCGCCAGATCCGCGCTATCGGCAATGATATGGCGCTCGATCCCGGCATCGGGAATTGCGGCAAGGCGGGGCAATGGGTGCCGGTGGGCGTGGGGCAGCCGACACTGATGATCGGCGGGCTGACAGTCGGCGGTTCGGCGAGCTGATCTTTGCGACCGGCTGAGGGCATGCCCTTGGCTGGCCTGCGCCTCCGGCGGGGATATTTAGACTCTGTGGAAATGAAAACGCGCGCGGACCGAAGGGCACGCGCGCGTTTTTATGTCTCTCGGGCCAGTTCTTAGAACGGGATATCGTCGCCCGCGTCCGAGACGGCGTCGGGGGCTGCTTTTGTGGCGCTTGCCTTCTTCGGCGCAGCTTTCTTCGCAGCGGGCTTTTTCGCGGCGGTAGTTTTGGCTGCCGCGGGTTTCGCCGCCGCCTTCGCTGCCGGTTTCTTTGCCGCTGGTTTTTTGGCCGCCGCCTTTTTCGGTGCGGCTTTCTTCTTGCCGCCTTTTGACGCCTTTGCCTCGATCAGGGGCAGCGCCAGCTCCAGCGTCATATCCTCTGGCTCGATCTCCTTGGGCAGGGTCGCATTCACCTTCGCCCATTTGACATAGGGGCCATAGCGCCCGGGCATCACCTGCACCGGGCCGCCATCGGGATGCTCGCCCAGCTCTTTGATCGGCTCGGCGGCGGCCCCGCGTCCTGGACCGCGCGCGGCCTTCTCAGCCAACACCACCAGTGCACGGTTCATCCCCACGGTGAACACTTCCTCGACATCGGCGAGGTTGGCATAGGTTTTGCCGTGTTTGACGTAGGGGCCGTAGCGGCCAATGGCGGCCTCGATCATCTCACCGTCCTCGGGATGCGGCCCGATTTCGCGCGGCAAGGACAGAAGATCCATCGCCCGCTCAAAGGTCAGATCCGCAGGCTCCCAGCTTTTGGGAAGCGAGGCGCGCGGCGGTTTCGGAGCATCCTCGGTCGGTTCGCCCTTTTGCACATATGGGCCAAAGCGGCCCACGCGCAGGGTGACATCAAGCCCCTCATCTTGGCCCAAAACCGTGCCATCCAGCGCCGCCGCCTCGCCATTGCCTTGCGCGGAAATCGGGCGGGTATAGCGGCATTCGGGATAGGCTTTGCAGCCGATAAACGCGCCGCCGGAGCGGGCCGTTTTCAGGTGCAACTCCCCGACTCCGCAAACAGGGCAGATCTTCGGATTCGAGCCATCAGGGCGCGGCGGGTAGAGGTGAGGTGCGAGCACCTCATCAATCTTTTCAAGAACTTCGGTGATCCGCAGCTCGGATGTCTCGGCAATCGCCGCCGAGAAATCCCGCCAGAACCGCGCGAGCACTTCCTTATAATCGCGGTCGCCTGCGGAGACATCATCAAGCTGATCTTCCAGATCGGCGGTGAAGTCGTATTCAACATAGCGGCTGAAATAATTGCTGAGGAAGATCGTCACAAGCCGCCCCTTATCCTCGGGGATAAGGCGATTTTTGTCTTTGATAACATAGCCGCGATCTTGGATCGTGGTGACAATGGAAGCGTAGGTCGAAGGACGGCCGATGCCGAGTTCTTCCATCCGCTTCACCAGCGTCGCCTCGGTATAGCGCGGGGGCGGCTGGGTGAAATGCTGGCCGCCGTAGACAGCCGCCGAGCCATCCGTCACCGCCGCCTCGCAGCGCTGGATGCCAGAGGTCTCGATCACATCCGCCTCGCCCCGTGCTTTCGCGAAGGCTTGTTCGTAGTGGCCAGCGGTCAGCGTGACCGTCTCGCCCTGCATGATCTGCGGCAAGCGGGCGCCATCCTCGGCATCATCATCGTCGCGGCCTTGATCGTAGATCTTCAGGAAGCCGTCGAAGGTGACGACTTGGCCCGTCGCGCGCAGCTCGACCTGACCATCTTTCGAGCCAAGATCGACCGTCGTGCGCTCCATCACCGCGCCCGCCATTTGCGAGGCGAGCGTGCGCTTCCAGATCAGATCGTAGAGTTTGAACTGGTCATCCGCGAGCTTGAGCGAGGAAGGATCGGCATGCATATCCGTCGGGCGGATACATTCATGCGCCTCTTGGGCGTTCTTCGCCTTATTTTTATAGATCCGCGGCTGAGCGGGGACGTATTTCTCGCCGAACTTATCCTTGATCGCGTCGCGGGCTTGGGTCACGGCCTCGGGGGCCATGTCGATGCCGTCGGTCCGCATATAGGTAATGTAGCCCGCCTCGTAGAGCCGCTGCGCCGACGACATACAAGCCTTCGCGCCCATGCCGAATTTCCGGCTCGCCTCTTGCTGGAGGGTCGACGTCATGAACGGCGGATAGGGGTTGCGGGTTGTCGGCTTGGCCTCGACGGAGGTCACCGTCAATTCGCGGGCAGAGACCGCACTCACCGCCATTTCGGCCTCAACTTGCGTCGCGAGATCGAATTTATCGAGCTTCTTGCCACCCATGCTGGTGAGGCGCGCCTCGAAATTCTGGCCACGCGGGGTGGTCAGGCCAGCGGCCACGGACCAATATTCCCGCGCACGGAACGCCTCGATCTCCATCTCGCGCTCAACGATCAACCGCAGGCACACCGATTGCACCCGCCCCGCCGATTTCGCACCGGGAAGTTTGCGCCACAGCACGGGCGAGAGGTTGAACCCCACCAGATAATCGAGCGCGCGGCGCGCCAGATAGGCCTCCACCAGCGCGGTATCAACTTGGCGCGGATGTTTCATCGCCTCGAGAATCGCGGGTTTGGTGATCGCGTTGAAGGTCACGCGAGAGACTTTTTTGGACTTCAGCTTGGAGGCAAGCGCCTCCTGCAAATGCCACGAAATTGCCTCCCCTTCACGATCAGGGTCAGTCGCGAGGATCAGTTCGTCATCGTCTTTCAACGCGTCAGTGATCGCTTTGATATGCTTTTTGCTATCGGCCGCGATCTCCCATTTCATATCGAAATCGTGCTCGGTATCGACCGAACCATCCTTCGGAGGGAGGTCACGAACATGGCCGAAAGAGGCCAGAACCGTGTAATTAGAGCCAAGATATTTGTTGATAGTCTTGGCCTTGGCGGGGGATTCGACGACGACGACGGCCATGACTTCCTCTCAATACACGCAGAACTGATGCTTTGGGCGCGGAACATGTGGGCGATAGGGGGGGAATGTCAATGTGCCGTGAGATCACAGACACGCGGGGCGCAGCGTATGGTTGGCATTCGACGGGCCTCCAACCGGTGCGAAGTCAGACCCGATTCCGCTTGCGGTTCAGGGCGTCAACCCAATTCCAATGTCCCGCCTGCGCCACGCCGGATCGCGCCTTCCAACTCCAGAACGGAGATCGCTTGTAGCGCCTGCGCGGTGGGGGCGGAGCAAGAGAGGAGCAAGTTTTCCTCCTGCATCGGCCCCATGGCCAGTTGCGCCAAGAGCCAATCCACGAGGGTCATTTCGTCCATTTCGGCGTGTTGCAATGGGGCCTCTGCCCCGCCGGTGGGTAAAACGGGCGCGGCCACAGCGCTATGAGATGGCGCGGCCGCGGCACGGGAGCTACTGGATCGCGCAGTTGGCTCTAGCGCCCCGATCTTGGTGGGGTTCGGCGCGGCGTCCGCTACTCCTTTATATGCGCTCCCGTCCGCCGCGATGCCATCCTCGCCTGATGGTGCCGATTCCGCATCTGGCTTCTCAGCGGGCCTGTGAACCTCCGGCAGTTCCACGCCTGCGCCGACCAAGCCCTCCAAAATATCGCGTGTGGAGCGAATCAGCGTCGCCCCGTCACGGATCAGAAGGTTACAGCCGCTTGCGCGCGGCTCAAACGGATGACCGGGCACGGCCATAACCTCGCGGCCCTGCTCACTCGCATGGCGCGCCGCATTGAGCGCACCTGATCGCGCGGAGGCCTCCACCACGACCAAACCCCGCGACAGCCCCGCAATAATCCTATTGCGGGCCAAAAAGCTCTGCGCGCGCGGCGGCGCGCCGAAAGGTTGCTCACTCAGGCGCAGACCCTGCTCGGCGATTTGGTCAGCCAGTTTTGCCGTGTCGCTCGGGTAGAGCACATCCAATCCGCCCGGCTGCACCGCAATCGTGCCCGTCTCCAACGCGCCCGCATGCGCCGCCGCATCAACCCCTTTTGCGAGGCCGGAGACCGTCACGAGCCCCGCCTCACCCAATTCCTGCGCGAGTTTACGCGTCATCCGCACCGCAAGGCCGCTGGCGGCGCGCGCGCCGACAACCGCAACGCAAAGCCGCGACAACAAAGCCATATCGCCCTTTGCCCAAAGCACCGCAGGCGGATCGGGAATTTCGCGCAAAAGAGGGGGGTAGTCCGGCGCACCCCAGATGATTAACCGCGCGCCGAAGCGCTGCCCCGTCGCACGCTCCTCTTGCGCCGCCGCACGCGAACACACCACATACTCTTCTGCCCCCGCCGCACGGGCAACCTGTGGCAAAGCCTCAAGCGCGGCCGCGACAGAGCCGTATTGCGTCAGCAATTTTTGGAAGGTCGAAGGGCCAACCCTTCTCGAGCGAATGAGGCGCAAGACGGATAATTCGTCTTCGTCCGTGGGGTTTGGGGTGAAGGGGGTGGGGTGAGAAAACAAACTTTCTTTCCTCCGGCTCCGCCTCATTCGCCTCTTCACAATGTCTCCTTAAGGTTAACAAGAGGTTTACAAACCCACGCATCTAGAAAAATCGCTGGACCAGCCCTCAGCCTCATTTCGCAAGCCAATTTTGCCCTATGCGTGAAAGCCTTCGCCGCAGCGCAGCGATTGACAGAACCCCCATCGCGCGCCACTCTCCGCGCGAAGAGAGTAATGGGAGGCTTCTAATGTCTAAAGTATATCCCACCGCTGCCGCAGCGCTTGAGGGCCTTGTGGAAGACGGGATGATGATTGCGGCCGGCGGGTTCGGGCTTTGCGGGATTCCGGAACTGCTGATTGATGCGCTTGTCGAGAGCGGCGTGAAGGATATCACGATTGCCTCGAACAATTGCGGGGTGGACGGGTTCGGCCTCGGCAAGCTCCTCGACACGCGGCAGATCAAAAAGATGATCTCGTCCTATGTCGGCGAGAACGCGGAATTCATGCGGCAATATCTGTCGGGCGAATTGGAATTGGAATTCAACCCGCAGGGCACTTTGGCGGAACGGATGCGCGCGGGCGGCTGCGGGATCCCCGGTTTCTACACCAAAACCGGTGTCGGCACCGTGATCGCGGATGGCAAAGAGCACAAAGATTTCAACGGCCAGACCTATATTCTCGAAGAAGGTATCTTTGCCGATGTCTCCATCGTGAAAGCGTGGAAAGCCGATGAGACCGGCAACGCGATCTTCCGCAAGACGGCGCGCAACTTCAACCCGCCCGCCGCGATGTGCGGCAAGGTCTGCGTGATGGAGGTCGAGGAAATCGTGCCCGTGGGCTCGCTCGATCCCGATCACATCCACCTGCCCGGCATCTATGTGCATCGCCTGATCCAAGGCCAGCACGAGAAACGGATCGAACAGCGCACCGTTCGGGAGGCAAAATAATGTGGGATCGTAACCAGATGGCGGCACGCGCCGCACTTGAGCTGCAAAACGGGACCTATGTGAACCTCGGCATCGGCATCCCGACCTTGGTGCCGAACTTCATCCCCGAGGGCGTGAACGTGACGCTGCAATCCGAAAACGGGATGCTTGGGATGGGGCCGTTTCCCGTCGCGGGCGAGGAAGATGCAGATTTGATCAACGCGGGCAAGCAGACGATCACCGAACTGCCCAATACCGCCTATTTCGATTCCGCGCTGAGCTTTGGCATGATCCGGGGCGGCAAGATCGCAATGGCGATTTTGGGCGCGATGGAAGTGGCGGAGAATGGCGATCTGGCGAATTGGATGATTCCGGGCAAGCTGGTGAAGGGCATGGGCGGGGCGATGGATCTCGTCGCGGGCGTTGGCCGTGTGGTGGTGGTGATGGATCACACCAATAAGCACGGCGAGAGTAAGGTGCTGAAAGCCTGCACCCTACCGCTCACAGGCAAGGCAGTCGTTGACCGGATCATCACCAATCTCGGCGTGCTGGATGTCGTCGAGGGCGGGTTGAAGATTGTCGAATGTGCCGAAGGCGTCACCGAGGCCGAGCTGCGCGCCGCGACAGAAGCCACCATCGTGAACTGATATGAGCTGCCCCGCCTGACATGGGCGGGGCGCTTTATCTGCGGCGGCCTCCGGTTCGCTGTGTGCGCCTCCGGCGGGGATATTTATCGCTCTGAGGAAACAATCTGCGTTAAACGCGAAACTGTTTCATATTTCCGCCCAATTTCGTCATTACTGCCAAGGCCATGATGACCCAACCCCCCACCCGCATCCGCGACCGTTTTTTGCTGCTTGGCCTGATCGGCCTTGTGGCAATCGGCTTGGCAGGCCTCGCCTCGGCGACCGGATGGGGTGAAACTTGGGCGCAGATTACGCGACTTAACTCTGGGCTGATCGCGGCGCTGCTCGGGCTTTCCCTTGTGAATTACGCGCTGCGGGCGCTACGCTGGCATGTGTTTGCGCGCAGGCTTGGCGTGCCGCTCGGGCTTGTGGCGAATGCGTGCCACTTTATTGGCGGCTTTGCGATGTCGGTCACACCGGGCCGTGTGGGCGAGCTGGTGCGGATGCGCTGGATCAAGCGTGAGACGGGCTGGGCCGTAGAGCGATCCGCGCCGCTGGTGCTGATGGATCGCGCCTCGGATCTTGCCGCGATGGCGTTGCTGCTAGCCGCAACGCTGCTCTTGGCGGCGGGCGGGATCAAAGGCGCGGCGCCGGTGGCAATCCTCGCGCTGGCCGCGGCCTATATCGCCACCCGACCCGCGCTGCTGACGGCGCTCATCACCCTCCTCTACCGCGCATTGGGTCGCGCGCCGCGCCTCTTTGCTCGCGCCCGCGCCGCCGCCCGCCTTGTCGCGCGCTTCACCCATGGGCCGACCCTCGCGCTCGGCCTTGCCGCGGGGCTGCTGGGTTGGGCCGCGGAGGGCTACGCGTTCCACCTTTTACTGACGGCAATGGGGGCCGATATTGGCACCGCCAAAGCCATCGCGATTTTCTTGTTCGCGACGCTCGCGGGCGGGCTGACAGGTGCACCGGGGGGCTTGGGCGGGGCCGAGGCGGCGATGGTCGCACTGTTATCGTTTGAGGGCATCCCGCTGGAGGTCTCGATTCCCGCCACCGCCGTGATTCGCCTTACAACGCTTTGGTTTGCCATCGTCCTCGGGCTTGCGGTCTTCCCGCTCGCCGAACGTCGCTCCGTGAGGGCCTGACATGTCTTGGAAACCGACCAAATACACCGGATGGGGCCGCGCCTTGACCGCCAAAGGCGAGACCACCCGCCCGGCAGATCGGAACCGCGCCGCAAGCCTCTCGCTGGATGCGCCCGCAATGGGGATGCGGCGGTCTTACGGCGATGCCGCGCTGAATGACGGCGGGCGGATGATCGATATGACAAAGCTCGACCGGATGATCGGCTTTGATCCGCACACCGGTATTCTTGAGGTCGAAGCCGGCGCGCGGATCGGCGAGATCGCGACCCTGCTCGCGCCGCGCGGCTGGATGCCTGCGGTGATGCCCGGCACCGGGTTTGCGACGATTGGCGGATGCATTGCGCAAGATGTGCACGGCAAGAACCACCACCATCTCGGCTCGTTCGGCCAGCATCTGATCTCCATCACCCTCGCCCAGCACGGCCAAATGATCGAGGTCCTGCCCGAGACGCCGCTGTTTCGGGCGACCTGTGGCGGCTTGGGACAAACCGGAGTGATCACCTCTGCCAAGCTGCAACTGATCCGCACGCCCGGCGATATTGTGATGGTGACCGAACGGCGGGCGCGCGATTGGGCCGAACATCTGGCGATGCTGGATGCCTCCACCGCCAGCTACAGCGTTGGCTGGATCGATGCGACCGCGACCGGCACGGCCCTCGGGCGCGGGATTATTGAGGAAGGCGAGAGCGCAAAAGGCCTCGCGAAAACGCGTGAGACCCCGTTGAAAATTCCACTCGACGCACCGAATTGGGCGCTCTCCAATCCGGTGGTGCGCGCGTTTAACGCGGCCTATTACCGCCGCGTGCCACCGCGCGGGCGCACCCTCGTGAAGCCGCTGGGAGATTTCTTCTTCCCGCTCGACAAGATCCACGACTGGAACCGCCTCTACGGCAAACGTGGCTTTCACCAATTCCAATGCGTGGTGCCGCTGGATCAGGCCGAGGTGCTGCGCGGGATGCTGGAAGATATCGCGACCTCCGGTCTCGCCTCACCGCTCGCGGTGCTCAAACGCATGGGATCGGGGCGCGCGGGCTATCTCAGCTTCCCGATGGAGGGCTATACGCTGGCCATCGATTTCCCGAACCGCGCGAGCGCGCGCGAACTGATCCGTGCGCTGGAACTGCGCGCCGCAGAGGCGGGCGGGCGGCTCTATTTTGCCAAGGATGCTCTGGCGGAGGGCGCGAAGCTCCGCACGATGTATCCTGAACTAGGTGCCTGGCAGGAACAGGTGGCTGCGGCAGATCCGGACGCCGTATATGAGACGGATCTTGTGCGGCGGCTCGGACTACGCACGGCCTGACCGTTCGCCGCGGCGAAACGTCAAATGCCTCCGGCGGGGATATTTTCGCTCAGTGGAAACGGAAATCCTTCGCCCCTTGCGTTTCCACTGAGACTAAATATCCCCCGCGGAGCGTTCTACGCGTGCCACAGGCTCAGCCGCCGAACCATTGCGCCCACAGGCCCGCCGCCCAGAACATCAGCGACAGGGTGATCATCAGAATCCCCAGCCCGAGCTTATCCTTGAGTGCGAAGACGATCGGGTCATAATCCTGTTTGCCGATATAGCCCAGCACCACCATCCGGATCAGCCAAAAGGCCATCGGGATCATCGCGAGCCACATCAGCCAAGTGTCAGGATAAAGCGCCCGCCCCTGATCCGAGACCGAGTAGAGGAAAAAGATCAGCAGCGCGCCAAACACCCCGAGGCCCGCGACGTTCACCAAATCGCCGCGATCAGGGCGGCCATATCCGCGACCGGGCAGCCGTGCGTCGGAGGTTGCCAGTGTCAGCTCGGTCAAGCGTTTCACACAGCCCAGCGCGATGAACACGGGGAAGATGAAGATTAGCATATAGACCGAGGTCTCCACCCCGCCTGCCGCAGCCCCCGCCACCACGCGGATCGTATAGAGCGACGCCAATGTCGCGACATCGACCCAGCGCATCCGCTTGAGTTGCAGGGAATAGGCAAGCGATGTGATCATATAGAGGCAAACGACGCCTAAGAACCCCCCGCCCAGAAGCGCGCCGATCCCCAGCGCAATCATCGCGAGCGCAATGCAGGCCGCCATCCCCGAGGCAATCGTGGCCCTGCCTGCCGCGAAGGGACGGCGGCATTTGGTTGGGTGGAGACGATCGGCCTCCAGATCCAGCAGATCGTTGACAACATAGATCGACGAGGCCGCCGCGCAGAAGGCCACAATCCCGCAGAAGGTTAGGGCGAGATGCGCCAGATCAAACTCATGCGCCGCGATCATCGGCAGCAGCAAGAGCACATTTTTCACCCATTGATGCGGACGGATCGCTTTCCACAAGCCGCGCCAATGCATCCCGTCTGCGAGATGCGTGGCCTCGTCTGGCGCACCTTCGACACGGCCCACAACAATCGCCTGATCGGCGCATTCCCAGACCGCGAGGTCATCTTTCGAATTGCCCGCGTAATCAAAGCCCTGCGCGCCAAACGCTTCTGTCAACGCCTCGGCTTTCGCCTTTGATTTCAGATTCGTCACCCCGTCGGAGGCGAAGACACGTTCTGACAGCCCGTGATGCGCCGCGAGCGCCCGCACCTGCGCCTCATCAGAGGCCGAGGCAAGAATAACCTCCCGCCCCTCGTCTTGCGCGGCACTTGCCAGTGCCAGAACCTCTTCATTCACCGGCAACAGATCAACGCGGATCTGCGCGATCCGCGCAAGTTCCGCTTTGAAGAGCGCCAAATCCCCCAGATGCCGTAACGCGCCCAGCGTCGAGAAAGGCGCGCGCCCCAAGCCTGCCCAGAATGCCTCGAACAACATATCCGTCCGCAGAAATGTCCCGTCCGCATCCAAGACCAAGGGCTTCGACATTACTTATCCTTTCAACGCAAACACACACCCATCGGAGACCAACTCTGGCGGGGTTAAACAAAGGCCGCGCGCGACAGACCACGCGGCCAGAACTTTCGGAACATAATTGCGGGTCTCGGTATAATCCGGCACGCCCCCCGCTTTGCGCACGGCGCCCTCGCCCGCATTATAGGCCGCAATCACCATCAGCGGATCGTTGTCGAATTCCTTCATCAGCCAATCGAGATAGGCGACCCCGCCTTTTATATTCTGTGCAGGATCGGTCGAATTGCTGACCGCGAACCGCTCTGCCGTGGCGGGGATCAACTGCATCAGCCCTTGTGCGCCCGCCGAGGACACCGCATCAATCTTACCGCCCGATTCAATGCCGATCACCGCAAGCACCAGCGCGGGCGAGACATTCGTTCCAATCGTCGCAGAGAGGATTTCGCGCCCGTGCGCCTGCGCGATGTCTTGCAAATGCGCAAGGCGCGGTGCGGCAACGGCGCTGCCCCCCGGCCCTTGACCGAGTGCCGCAATCGCCGTGGTGAACCGCCCTGAGCGATCGCCCAACGCGGGCGAGACAGCTTTCCAGTACCAATCATAGGCCGAGGGCGCACGCGGGGCTTTGGGGCCTTCTGCGGGAGCGGCGGGCTGCTCTTTCCATGCGGGCAGAGCGGCCAAGGCGCGGGCTTGCTCTTCAGGATCAATCTGGATTGTGATCAGGCGTTTTTGCCCCGGTTTGGGCACCCCGATCCGCTTGATCGTCGCCACAGGCGCAAGCTGCGGCGCGGTTTCGGCCACAGCGCGCTCAGCCGAAATGGCCGCGCAAAGAATGAAAATCCATGCCTGCTTGCGCATTCGCGCTTTCCTGACTTTGCGCTTGCGCGCCTGACTGCTCGATTGGCGACCTTTTGGCCGCTCTTGATGTCTTTATTCGCGACTCGGGCGTAAAAATCCACAAAAACGCGGCTGAAAGGGGCCGATTCTCCTTGATCTGCGGCCTTCACGGCACGGTTCAAAAATGTAGTTCACATTTCATGCAGAAAAATTTCATTTAAAAACAAAAGATTAATGTCTAAACTCGTTGTTTTTATTCCCTACCGAAAAATGCCCGCCCTCCGCCCAAATCGCGCCACGATCAATTGGCAAAACATCCTCATCCCGCGACGGACAGCCGATCAACTGGCACCGGAACGTGGTGCCAAAACCCTGATCGGCCGTCTGTGAGCGGCCATAAATTTTCGGTAGGAGAGACCCGATGAACATGTTCAAACTCGTGAAAAAATTTAACGCTGAAGAAGAAGGCGCTGTGACTGTTGACTGGGTCGTGCTGACCGCAGCAGTTGTTGGCCTTGGTGCCGCTGCACTCAGCATGGTCAGCAAAGGTGCTGGCGACGCATCGAGCGCGATTGATGCGCACCTCTCGGGCGTGACCATCAAAACCACCTTCTAAGAGACCTCATCCCGTTCGGGATCTGGCACCAGGCCGCGCATCCTGCGCGGCCTCTTGCATTTCAGGGTTTGCTCGGTGGCATTGGATAACGGGGCGTGGAATGGCGTCGCTCAAAGACGCCCATTTTGAGAAAACTGCCGTGGCCTATATAAAAATTCGCTGTACGAAAATGGCCCGATGCGCGCCCAATTCACGCCACCTTTGCCCGTCAAAACAAACCCATGCCGAGACGGAAGCCCGCTTGGCCCGACATTAACGATCACCATCCACTCTGTAGGAGAGACCCGATGACCCTGTTCAAACTCGTGAAAAAATTCAACGCTGAAGAAGAAGGCGCTGTGACTGTTGACTGGGTCGTGCTGACCGCAGCGGTTGTTGGCCTTGGTGCTGCAGCACTCAGCATGGTTTCGGGCGGCGCTGGCGACGCGTCGAGCGCGATTGATGCGCACCTCTCGGGCGTGACCATCAAAACCACCTTCTAAGAGTCCTCATCCCGTTCGGGATCTGGCACCGGGCCGCGCATCATGCGCGGCCTTTTGCGTGCTACTCAACGGGCGGTACCTTCGCTCATTGGCAAATTGCGCCCGCAATCGAGACAATCCAACCCATGTCGGAAAACTGTTGCGAAGATAGTATCTGATCCGCCCAACTCCTGCCCCAATCCTTTCTCATATTTGGGCATCGCGAGTCGCGCCTTGGTCAGACGATTAACGCGCCTAATCGCACCGAATTCTCTGCTCTCGTGTATTGTCAGCAGCCCCGATGTAACAAGGAGACTAAAATGACCTTCTTCAAATTCGCCAAACGCATCAAAGAAGATGAGGCCGGCGCTGTCACGGTAGATTGGGTCGTGTTGACCGCGATGACCGTGGGCCTCGGGATCGCCGCTCTGAACATGATCCGCGAGGGCGTAGGGGATCTGACCTCCGAGATTGCCTTCTACCTATCAGATGCGACCGTCAAAACATCGTTCTAAACGGTTTGTGACGAGGACTCGCTCTCGCCACGCGCACCAATCCGCTCTCTGAGCCCGCTGCCGCCCCTCGTTTGGGGCGGCTTTGTCGTTTGAAGACTACGATCGCCCGAGCGCCTCGCCTTGCCGCACAAAATCATGAAAGCGGCAGCTTCACGCCCGATTCTCGCCGCGATTGCCGCTTAGGAAAGGCTTCGTATCGAAGCGCTCATCCGAGCCCTCACCATTTTAGCCTGCCTTGCATGCGCCCCGCGCCTGCACCGACCGGAGGACCAACACCATGAAACAGCGCGTCTGTGCGACCTATCGCAAGCTCCGCACGTATCTGGCAAAAGACGAGGACGGCGCTGTCACAATCGATTGGGTAGTGATCACTGCCATCATTGCAGGTTTGGGGATGGCCACCGCCTATACCCTTTCCACCACCCTCGCGCATCCGTCGAACAACCTCGTACAATATCTCAGCAGTCGAGAGATCAAGACGACGTTCTGACCCGCCACGCTCTTGCCATGATTGGCAGGCATTTCCGCGTTTCGATACAGGCTCACGCAGCACTTCGATAACGCCACCGCTAAAAAGGAACCCGCCATGCGAATGATTGTCGCCCTCGTCCTCGCCCTTGGAATGGGGCTCGCAGGATTCGCCGTCTACATGGCGCAAGATTATATGGCCGATATGTCGGTCCAGCGCGATCAACTTCTCGCCGCGCAGCGCAATGCGCCGCAGTTGATGGATGTTGTCGTTGCCAAGCGCGCGCTGAAATACGGCGAGCGGTTCACGCTTGAGGATCTTGAGGTCGTCAAGGTGCAAGCAGGCAAAGCGCCGCAAGATGCGTACAGCGCCATCACCGGACCACAAGGTGTGCCTGCCGCGCCACGCGCGGTGTTCTTCGAGGGGGAAACCCGCCCCCGCGCCGCGCTCCGCTCTTATGAACCGTTCGAGCCCATCTTGGAGGCGAAAATCACCCCTCCGGGCGTAGATGCCGGCATCATGGCCAACCTTGCAGAAAACATGCGGGCCTTCACGATTGATGTGACGGCAACCACTGGCGTTTCCGGCTTCCTGCGCCCTGGCGATTTCGTGGATGTGTATTGGTCGGGCCGTTCGGGCAACAGCCAAGTGACGAAGCTCATCCAATCGAATGTCCGCCTCATTGCGATCAACCAGAATGCTGACGCGGATCGCTCTGAAGAAACGATGATCGCCCGCACGGTCACTGTGGAAGTATCGCCCACGCAGGTGGCCGCGCTCACCCTTGCGAATTCGACAGGGCAACTCAACCTCGCCCTCGTGGGCACGAATAACACCGATATGGTTGCCAATATCGAGATCAACACCGATCAGCTTCTCGGGATAAAGGAAGAGGTCATCGTGCCAGTAGAGGCCGCGCGGGTGTGCACGATCAGGACCCGCAAAGGCGCGGACGTCATCGAAACCCCGATTGCCTGCTCGAACTGAGCAGAGCGGCCGATCCCCCCTCCGCCGCAGACATCTCGCGTCGGAGGGGTTTTGCATTCAGCGTGCATCAGACCCTGCGAGGCGCCACTGGCCGATGACACAGACGAATCAGAAAGATTGATGCGCAAACGGTTGATTCTTGCAATAAATCTTAATTTGCCGCATCTTCTGGAGAAAATGAGGCACAGAGCTCCTCGCAAACGGGCGATATAGACCCGTAGTGTGGTGTGATCGGAGAGGCAGGATCACAATGAAAACGTGTGAATTAATAAGGGCTTGCCTGTTTGGCACAGCAATTTCGTTGGCGGCAGTAGCGCCTGCGATGGCGGAAACACTTAGGGTGATGTCAGGGTCTTCGTCCAGCCCGTTGCAGGTTCCGATGAACCGCGCGGTCGTCGTGGAATCTGATACCCCGTTTGCGGAGCTTTCCATCGCCAACCCCGGAATTGCGGATATCACGACACTTTCGGATCGCTCAATCTATGTGCTGGGCAAGCTGCCTGGCCGCACGACGATGACGATCCTTGGGCCCAACGGGCAACTCATCACCAACGTCGAAGTGCAAGTCACCCCTGACGTGGCAGAATTCAAAGAACGGCTGCGCCAGATCCTGCCGGGCGAACAGATTGAAGTGCGCACCGCGAATGACGGGATCGTACTCTCTGGTATCGTCTCGTCGACCGCGAAACTCGACCGCGCGCTGGATCTTGCAGAGCGCTACGCGCCGGAGCGCGTCTCCAATCTCATGAGTGTTGGCGGCACGCAGCAGGTTATGCTCAAAGTGCGCTTCGCGGAAATGCAACGCTCGGTTTCCAAGAACCTCTCGTCTTCGCTGGCGATTTCCGGTGTGTCGGGCAAGACGGGCCTTATTGGCGGCACTGGCAATTTCTCGACCACGGGCGCCGCGCAAGGGGCATTTGGCACACCTGCCGCGATCCCGCTCAAAGGCACTGCTGGATCGCTGGCGGCGGGTTTCACCGCGGGCAATCTCGAATTCGCAGTTTTGCTGGAAGCGCTTGAGACCAAAGGCGTCGTGCGCACTCTGGCGGAGCCGAACCTGACCGCCCTCTCCGGGCAAGAGGCGAAATTCCTCGCGGGCGGCGAATATCCGATTCCGGTGGTCAATGATGGTACTGTCTCGATTGAATATAAGCCGTTCGGCGTGGAGATGTCCTTCATTCCCCGCGTGATCGACAACGATCAGATCAACTTGGAAATCAAAGCCGCCGTCTCGGGGATCGACACCACGATCTCGATGACCTCGGGCGGGTTCTCGGTGAATGCGTTCAAAACGCGGATGACCCAAACAACGGTTGAAATGCGCGACGGCGAGAGCTTCGCGATTGCGGGCCTGCTGCAAGATGATTTCAACGATAGCAATTCGCAGATCCCGTGGCTCGGCGATATTCCGGTGCTGGGCGCGCTGTTCCGCTCTGCCGATTATGCGCGCAACCAATCCGAGCTGGTCATCATTGTCACGCCGCATTTGGTGACGCCGACGCGCGGCGAGGCGCTCGCCTTGCCCACCGACCGCGTGAAACTGCCCTCTGAGAAGGATCTGTTCTTGTTCGGCCGGACAGAAGGCGCAGCGGCAGAGGTCGCAAAACAGGACTTTTCGGGGTCCTATGGTTATGTGATGGAGTGATCGGATGAAGCATCTCACATCCCTCCCCCGCACCGCCGCAGTATTGATCGCCCTCACCGCCCTGACGGCCTGCGGCCCTTCGGCAAACGCGCCCGCAGGGAGCTTCCTTGATGAGGGAAGCTTCGGCAATGCGACAATGAACAACAGCCTTGCGCAGACGGGCCAGCTCGATCTCGCGATCTCGCTCACTCAGCGGTTTGCGCGTGAAGTGCCCAATACTGTGAATTTCGCGTTTAACTCCTCTTCACTCGACGGAGTTGCGATGGCGGCGCTCGATCATCAGGCCGATTGGATCCGGCAATTCCCAGAAGTTCGATTCCGCGTCTACGGCCATACCGATCTCGTTGGCTCCAATGCCTACAATAAGACCCTCGGCCTCAAACGGGCGCAGGCGGTCGTGGCCTATCTCTCGACACGCGGCATCTCGCGGTCACGTCTGGAAGCGGTGGTCAGCTTCGGAAAAACGCAGCCGCTCGTCTATACACAGGGGCCCGAAGTGCGCAACCGCCGCACGGTCACCGAGGTCTCCGGCTTCGTCGAATCGCACCCGATGGTTCTCAACGGTAAATATGCCAATGTGATCTTCCGCGAATATGTCGACTCGGCCAAACCCCAAGCCACGACACAAACGATTTCCGGTCAAAACACTGCTGCTAGCGGTTAACCCTCGGAACGATATAGTGATTAACGCGCGGCGGTCTTTGGCAACAAAGGCCGCCTTTGCTATTCACCGTCGCAAATTTCCGCACAATTACGATTTTTTAGCCCCATTTGCGCCATGGTTGGCAGCGAGTTTGGGCATCGCAGGTATGGCCCGACATCTGAGTCGCGCCATCCGACCCGAAAGCTGAACCTGCGGCGTGAGTGGACACGCCAGATAAAGCAGGACAGCGATGCGGGTCATTGTGGAAAAGGAAATGAGGCGATGAGTGTGGCAATAGCCCTGAAACCGGAACCCGCAGCCATCACGGCCTGCACGATTTCGCGTGATGTTGCGAACTTCGATCTGCTGATCGAAGACATGGAAGCCGAGCTTGGCGAAAGCTGGGGCGATCTGGGTTTTGAGGATGCTGCAATTTTCCTGTCGCAACCCGATAGCGACGGGCTGGAATTCGTCGCCATCGCGGTCGACGGCGATGACGAGGCGGATCTAGCGCAGATCTCTGGCCTCATCACACAGGCCCGCGATAAGAATATCCACGTCATCCTGATCGCGGAAGAGCTCAGCCCGATCGCGCTGCACCAGTTGCTTCGTCAGGGGGCAAATGATTTCCTGCCCTATCCGCTGCCCGAAGGCGCTCTGCACGAAACGATTGACCGCCTGCGCCTGCCGCCAGAAGAAACACCTGCCCAACGCAGTGACGCCGCGCCGACGTTCAAAGCGACAGGCGGGAAGAACGGCAGCGTGCTCGCCGTGCATTCGCTCGCGGGCGGCACCGGGGCCACGACCCTAGCCGTCAACCTCGCATGGGAACTCGCAGCGCTGGATAAGAAAAAACCGCTGAAAGTCTGCCTGATCGACTTCGATCTACAGATGGGGGCCGTGTCGACCTATCTCGATCTGCCGCGCCGCACCGCAATTTTCGAGTTGTTGACCGATACCGCCCATATGGATGCGGATACGTTTTCGCAGGCGCTTCTGCCCTATAACGAGAAACTTCAGGTGTTTACCGCCCCGCCGGAAATGCTGCCGCTCGACATCATCAGCTCGGACGATGTGAACCGGATTCTCGATATGGCGCGCGCCAATTTTGACTATGTCATCGTCGATATGCCCTCCACCGTTGTGCAATGGACCGAGGCCGTAATGACGCAGGCAGATCTCTACTTCACGACGCTCGAGCTGGATATGCGCTCGGCGCAAAATACCCTGCGGATGATCCGTGCGATCAAATCCGAAGGGCTGCCCGTGGAAAAACTTCGGTTCGTCCTGAACCGCGCGCCAAAATTCACCGATCTCTCCGGCAAGTCCCGCGTGAAACGCCTCGCCGAGAGCCTCGATATCTCGATTGAACTGCAGCTCGCTGATGGCGGGAAGCAGGTCACGCAGGCGAACGATCACGGCCAACCCCTCGCCGATATCGCTGCGAAATCGCCTCTGCGCAAAGAGATCCAGAAGCTCGCAAGCGCACTCCATGCCGCCAATCAAGCGTCTGCGGCCCTTGCCGCAGAGCAATCCTGAGGAGAGGCCGATGTTCTCGCGCTATAAAAAGCCGCAAGGCGCACCAATCACTGCCCAGACAGCAAGTGCCGCGCCCCGTGCCTCCGCGCCCGCGGCCCCGAATGCTGCACCCGTGTCTGAGAACGTGATGAAACTGCGGCGCGATCAACCCGGAGCGGCCCCGATCGCCGCGTCGGCGGATAAAGACCGCAAGCGCAAAGAGAAGCTGCAGGAGATCAAGGTCGATCTGCACCGCCGCCTGCTTGATGACCTCAACCTTGCAGCGCTCGAACATGCATCGGAGCGCGAATTGCGCGCCGAGATTTCTGCCATCACCACCGAAGCCTTGGCTGAAATGTCCATCGTGCTCAACTCGGCGGACCGGATTGCGATGGCGGATGAGCTTTATGACGAGGTCATGGGCCTCGGGCCGCTCGAGCCGCTGCTCAAAGATGACACCGTTTCCGATATTCTGGTGAACGGCCCGCAACAGGTCTTCGTGGAACGCGGCGGTAAGCTGACGCTGACCGATACAACCTTCAAGGATGAGAAGCATCTGCTGCGGATCATCGACAAGATCGTGTCCGCCGTGGGCCGCCGCGTGGACGAGAGCAACCCCTATGTTGACGCCCGCCTCGCCGATGGCTCGCGGTTCAACGCGATGGTGCCGCCGGTGGCCGTGGATGGCTCGCTGGTGTCCATTCGGAAATTCAAAAAGGACAAGCTCGCGATTGACGATCTGGTCCGCTTTGGTGCCTTTACCGAGGAGATGGCCGCCTATCTGCAAGCCGCCTGCTCGACCCGCCTCAACGTGATCGTGTCAGGCGGGACGGGCTCGGGGAAAACGACGACGCTCAACGCGCTCTCCTCCTTCATCGCCAATGACGAGCGGATCCTGACCATCGAGGATACGGCCGAACTTCAGCTGCAACAGCTCCACGTTGGCCGGATGGAAAGCCGCCCGCCCAACGTCGAGGGCAAGGGCGCCGTGACCCAGCGCGACTGTCTGCGCAACGCGCTGCGGATGCGCCCGGACCGGATCATCGTGGGGGAAACCCGCGGCGAGGAGGTGATCGACATGTTGCAGGCGATGAACACCGGCCACGATGGCTCAATGACAACAATCCACGCGAACTCCGCACGCGACGGGATTTCGCGGCTGGAAAACATGGTCGCCATGGCGGGGATCGACATGCCGATCAAAGCCGTGCGCAGCCAGATCGCCTCGGCTGTGAACCTGATCGTGCAGGCCTCGCGCCTGCAAGATGGTTCGCGCCGGATGACCTCGATCACCGAGATCACCGGCATGGAAGGCGATGTGATCTCGATGCAGGAAATCTTCCGCTACGAGCGCCTCGGCTTGCAGCCCGATGGCAAGATCATTGGCCGCTTCACTGCCACAGGCGTGCGCTCGCACTACTCGGACCGTTTTAAGCAATGGGGCTTCGATCTTCCCGCCTCGATCTATGAACCCGTGCAAGGCTAACCCATGATTATCTCGCCCACCCCGATCATCTATGGCCTCATTTTCGTCGCCGTGCTGTTGCTCGTCGAGGGAATCTATCTGCTGATCTTTGGCAAATCCATCTCGTTGAACTCGAAGGTCAATCGGCGGCTGGAGCTATTGGAAAAGGGCGGCCCCCGCGAGCAGGTTCTGGAGCAACTCCGCAAAGAAGCCTCGCAGCACCTGAACTCCAAAACGATCCCGCTCTACTCGATTTTGGCGCAGAAAGCCCAAAAGGCGAATATCGCCTTCTCGCCGATGGCTCTGGTGGGCATGATGGGCCTTCTCTCGGTGGTGGCCTTCGTCGGTCTCGCGATCGGCACCTCCGCCACCCCTGCCGTGCGCCTCGCGGTCTCGGTTGTGATGGGCGTGGGCGCGGTGTTCTTCTGGGTCAATGGGAAGGCCAAGAAGCGCATCGCCTTGGCGCAGGAACAACTTCCTGATGCGGTGGAGCTTATGGTGCGCAGCTTGCGCGTTGGCCACCCGTTCTCCTCCGCGATCCAGATCGTCTCGAAAGAGGTCGCGGACCCGATGGGCACCGAATTTGGCATGATCGCGGACGAATCCGCCTATGGCCGCAACGTCGCGGAATCCCTGCGCGATATGGCAGAACGGCTCGATATGCAGGATTTGCGCTTCCTCGCGGTGGCGGTCTCGATCCAACAGCAATCGGGCGGGAACTTGGCCGAGATCTTGGAGGGTCTGGCGAAAGTGATCCGTTCGCGCTTCCGGCTGTTCCGCCGCGTGAAAGCGATCACCGCTGAGGCGAAATGGTCGGGCATGTTCCTCTCGGGCTTCCCGCTGGGTGTGCTCGCAGTGATCCAGATTACCAAGCCGACCTTTTACGACACGGTAAAGGATACCGAGTATTTCATCCCCGCCGCGCTCGTCGTCTTCATGTTCTTGTTCATGAATATGATGTTCATGAAAATCATGACCAATATCAAGGTGTAACCATGGAAGCTTTTGCGCCCCTCAAGGATATGCTGATCGCGAATTTCGGGCCAATGGGTCCTGTTTTCGGCGTGGCCGCGCTCGGGCTTTTGCTGGTGCTGGGGGCCATACCGCTGCTGCTCCGCAAGCCCGCAGACCCTCTCGATAAGCTGCGCAATTCAGAAGCCGCCCAGCAATGGCGCGCGGGATCGAGTAACGCGCCCTCCAAACTGCGTCATGCGCAGGGCAGCGACAAACTCGATAAATTCGCCGGTTTCCTCGAGCCGCAGACCGAAGAAGAAATGACCGCCTCGCGGTTGATGATGACCCGCGCAGGCTATCGCAGCAAAACCGCCGTGCGGACCTTCCACGCGATCCAATTCGCGGCAGGGATCGGTGCGCTTCTGGTCGGTGTGATCTACACCATCATCACCAATGCCGAGACCCCGATGACAACAACCCATATGGCGATGTCGGTTCTGCTTCCGGCGGCGGCGGGTTATTACCTACCAAAATATTGGATCACCAACCGCGTCGAGGCCCGCACCGAAGAGATCCAGAACGCCTTCCCCGATGCGCTCGATATGCTTCTGGTCTGTGTCGAGGCGGGGCAATCGCTGGATCAGGGCATCATCCGCGTCGCGAAAGAACTGGAGCGCGGCTATCCGGTGATGGCCGCCGAGTTCGAGATGATCGCGCATGAGATGAAAGCAGGTAAGGAAAAGACCGCTGTGCTGCGCGCCTTTGGCGAACGCTCCGGCGTGCAAGATGTGGCCTCTTTCGTCACCGTGATGATCCAGTCGCAGACATTCGGCACCTCGATCGCGGAATCGCTGCGGGTCTATGCAGGCGAGATGCGCGATAAGCGGGTGATGCGCGCCGAAGAGGCGGCCAATAAGATCCCGACGAAAATGACGCTCGGCACCATGATGTTCACCGTGCCGCCCCTGTTGATCATCCTTGTCGGACCGTCGGTATACGATATGATGCAGACATTCGCGAATATGGGTATCGGCTAGTTTATGCACCAGATCTTTGCGCTGCGCGCCCTGCGCGCGGTCGCATTTCTTCTCCTAAGCCTGCTCGCCGCCTGTTCCAGCGGCGGGCTTGCGACGTCAGCGGATAGCCCCTACGCCCCCGGAACGGGCAAGGGCGAAGCGGTGGATGGGCTTCTCGTAGGGCACCGCCTGATGGAAGCGGGAGAATACGAACTCGCGCTGAAAGCCTATTATCGCTCTGCCGCGAAATACGGCGCAAATGCCGATACGCTCTCGGCGATTGGATCTGCAAATCTCAAGCTCGGGCGGCTCGGGCAGGCCGAACAGATCCTGCGGCGCGCTGTCGAGGCGGATCAAAGTTTCCCCCCCGCGTGGAACAATCTGGGCGTCGTATTGATGGAGCGCGATAAACCCTCGGAGGCGGCCCGAGTCTTCGAGACCGCCTATGCGCTGGACAGTGGCCAATCAGACGCGATCCGTGACAATCTCCGCCGCGCCCTCGCAAAATCGTCTAACCCCGGGTATTCTGAGCCCGTGGACGAGAATTTCTCGCTGGTGCGGCGCGGGACCGGTGAATACCTGCTGCTCACCAAGCTATGAGGCACTGAGCAAAAAAGGACGCAAAACATGCGCCACCCGAGTCTAATCGCCGCCCTCATGGGCTGCGCACTGGCCCTTTCTGCCTGCCAGAAAGGCGTATCTGACGCCGAAGCCGCCAAAGCCATGAAATCGGTGAACGCGATTGACGAGACAAACCTCTCCGACATCATGCTGACGGTGGGCGACCCGAATGAGGCCGTGGCCTATTTCCAGCGCGCGTCGAGCGAAAACCCCGAGCGGATTGATTTGCAACGCGGCCTCGCAAAATCTCTGGTGCGCGCCAAGCAACCCGAGGACGCTGCGAAAGTCTGGGCCGCTATCGCCACCCGCCCTCAAAGCGGGCCGGAGGATCTCGTTGAATTAGCGGATGCGCAGATCCGTGCGAATGACTGGGCCAGCGCCGAAGCGACCCTGAACAAGGTGCCGCCCACGCATGAAACCTATATGCGCTACCGGCTTGAGGCGATGGTCGCGGATAGCAAGAAGAACTGGCAGAAGGCCGATAGCTTCTACGAGACCGCCGCAGGGCTGACCACCTCGCCCGCTGGCGTCTATAACAACTGGGGGTTCTCCAAACTCAGCCGTGGCGATGCGAAAGGGGCCGAGAAGCTCTTTGGCGAAGCGCTGCGCTATGATCCTTCCCTGTTCACATCGAAGAACAACCTCGTTCTCGCCCGTGCCAACCAGCACAAATACGATATGCCGGTGCTGAACATGACCCAGACCGAACGCGCGATGCTGCTCTATACGGCGGCGCTTGCGGCGATCAAGCAGGGCGATGTCACGATCGGCAAAGGGCTACTGCAAGACGCGGTCGATACCCACCCGCAGCATTTCGAGGAAGCCTCCCGCGCGCTTGCCGCTCTGGACGCGAAGTAAGGATCTCTGATGCTTGGTCTTTCCCCCAATACCGCCTATCTCATCTTGTTTTTGACCACTCTGCCGATCTCGTTTTGGGTGATCTGGTCGGATCTCAAATTCATGAAGATCCCGAACAAAGCGGTGATTGCGATGCTGGCGATCTTCGTGGTCGTCGGGCTGATGGTCATTCCGTTCGAGGTCTGGCTCTGGCGTTGGACACATTTCATTGTGATCCTCATCGTTGGAATCGTGCTAAACGCGACCATCCACTTCGGGGCCGGCGACGCGAAATATGCCGCCGCTGCCGCCCCGTTCATCGCCCTCAACCCGAGTTCGATCCGGCTTCTTCTGGTGCTGCTCGCGGCGGTGACACTCAGCGCTTTCGTCACCCACCGCCTAGCCCGCGCGATCCCTGCGCTGCGCGGCTTGGCGCCTGATTGGCTGTCGTGGAGCCGCAAGGATTTCCCCTTCGGTGTGCCGCTTGCTGGCACGCTTTCGGCCTATCTCGCAATCTACGCGATGGGCTGAGGCCGCTGCTCCTAAAACAAAAGGCCCGCCAATCTGGTGGGCCTTTTGCATTCTGCTTGTTCGATCAGAACCTTCACTTCGGCATGATAGGCCGGAACAAGATATAAAGCGCGGTGCGGCGCACCTCCTCCAACCCCCATCCGGCAGCATCAATGCCTTTGAGGATCGCCTTGCGCTGGCTGCGGCCCGTCGGGCAGATCGGCACCAGAACGTAATCCGCGTTCTCGATCCCTGATGCGCCTGCGTAATACCAAGGTGCGCTGCCCTCAACGGGTTTGAAATCGCCATAAAGCCAAAACGCACCGAGAAGATCCGCCGCCAGCACAGCCGATCCACCGTACCCCGCGCCCTCAAGATCGCGGCTGGCGACCTCGAAATAGGCGTTGAACCCTGACGAGAGATCGCAGTCAGCTAGCATCTCGCCATTCACCCGCACCGGCTCCGCTTCCGGATCGACATAGGCCGCCGCCGCATAGGGAGAGTCGTCTCCGGTCAATTGCTGGCTCTGCGAAACGGAGTAAAGCCGAGCCTTGGAGCTAATGATATCGGCGGCCCGCGGATCCCCCGTGATCAGCGCCGTCGGTGTTTTTGACTCGAGAAGATAGTGCCGGATCGGCGATGTGGTCAGGTTGAGGAGCGACCCAAATCCGATCGCCAGCGCGACGGCGCCAGTGATCCTGAGCGCCCCGTGATAGCTTGCGCTGCCCCGTGCAGAAAGCAGGATCAGCGCCAAGAGGACAAGCCATTGCGGATCGTTCCCGTAATTCTGGTAGGTAATATAGATGAACCCCGGCGCGAGCAGCAAAAGCATCAGCCCCTCGGCCATCCGCTCGGAACGGCGCAACAAGACAATCCCCGCCAGAAGCGCCAGATTGCCCGCGAAAAATTCCGGCGCAGAGGCGATATCGGCCAAATCCCCCCCAGGTGCGGCGCGGGTTTCTGATCCTGCCACCGCGAGCAAATCGCTGACATAGGCGGGCCAGAATGCGGGGCCCCAGACCAGCGTCGCCACCCCCATAACGACCAGCCCAGCGATCAGCGCGGCAAGCAAGCTACGCCCCTGCCCGCGCACCAAAAGCACCACGATGATCGCGGGCGCCAATGCCACCGCATATGTCGCCTTTAGCAGTCCGAGCACCGCCATCCCAAGGCCGATGAGGACACCCTCGATCACCCCCCGCGCGCCGGAATGAGCTGCCTCACCCGCTGTTGGCGGCAGGGCCAGCAAGATCACCACATAGCCCACCGCCCAAGCCCAGCGGTTATAGTGCATCGAGATCGAGACCGCTGGCTGCGCCTCGCCGTGGACCAAGGCCAGCGCCAGAACCATCACATAGGCCCCGAACAGGGCGGCCCATGGCATTGTGAGCCGCGTCCCCGCCGCATAGGCCGCAGGCACGAACAGGAGCACCGCCACCAAGAGCTGCGCCATGAAAAACGCGTGGCCGAGATTGATCCCTGCCTCCACAAACCACGCAATCGGCGCGACCGAGAGGACACCGAGCGGGGTCATGAAATCGAGATGTGGCACCTGCCCGAATTCGGCCATCCGCAGCACGATATCCGCCAGATGCAGGGTGTCGCCCTCATGTTTGGCAATCACCAAGCCGCCTTTGAGGAAGGGCAGCGCGCCAAGGACGATTACGACAAGCGCCATCACGCCCGCCAGCCGCCCCCATTGCGGCCGTGAAACCGCCAAGACGTTGGAGGATCCGTGCGCCACGCCGTGCTGCGCAGCCTTATCTGTCGCGCCTTGCGCGGTCTGCTCTGCCCGATCCATCCCAGCTTCTCCGCGCTGTTTCCTTGTTCTGGCCACATTAGCCGCGCAATGTCGCCCTGTGAATCCCTCAACGCCCGAGCGCGCGGCCTGAGGACCGTTTATCCAAGAGCCGATCACCAAGAGGGCTGCCCCATGAATATGATCACCGGAAATGTGCTAGCCCCGCCACAGCCCAAGACCCTCAGCGAGACGGGCCTCTCGCCCGTCATGATGCGTGACATCCTGATCAAAACCATGTTTCGCACCCATGCCGAACAGGTCAGCGAGATCGCGCGCAAGATCTGCTTGCCGCCGATCTGCACCCAAGAGCTGATCGATCTGTGCCGGAGCCAGCGCTTGCTAGAGGCGACAGGCACGATGAGTGCGACCTCGACCGGCGAGATGGGCTATCAACTCACCGATGCAGGCAAGGCGCGCGCACTCGATAGCCTCGCGCAATCGGAATATTATGGCGCGATGCCGATCACGCTGGATGCCTACCGCGAGCAGGTCAAACGCCAGTCGATCCGCAACATCCAACTCACCCGCCAGCAACTCATGGGCGCGATGGGACATCTGATCCTGCCGCCAACGCTGATCGACCAACTCGGGCCTGCGGTCGGCGCGGGCCGCTCGATCCTGATGTATGGCCCGCCCGGCAACGGGAAATCCTCGATCTCCAACGGCATCCGCGATGCTTTGGGCGATAAGATCTACATCCCCCGCGCGATTGAATATGCGGGCACGGTGATCACGGTATTTGATCCGATCGTGCATACCGCCGCCACCGAGCAAGAGGTCGGAACGGGGCTGCGGCTTTCGGCCTCGCGCTATGATGCGCGCTATGTCTATTGCCAGCGCCCGACGGTGATCACTGGGGGCGAGCTGTCACTCGACATGCTCGACCTGACCTATAACCCCACCGCGCGGACCTATACCGCGCCGCTGCAGATGAAATCCTCCGGCGGCGTGTTCATCGTCGATGACCTTGGCCGCCAAGCCGAGCCGCCGCAAAAGCTGGTGAACCGCTGGATTGTGCCACTGGAAGAGAACCGCGATATTCTGGCGCTGCAATCGGGCGAGAAATTCGAGGTGCCATTTGATACGCTGGTGATTTTCTCGACCAACTTCCACCCCAACGAAATCTTCGATAAGGCCGCACTGCGGCGGATCTTCTTCAAGATCAAGATCGACGGGCCGGGGCAGCAGGATTTCCTGAAGATCTTCGCCATGGTCGCAAAGAAGAAGGGCATGCCGCTCGATGAGCGCGCATTGGTCTATCTGCTCAAGCAGAAATACCCGACCATCGACAATATTTACGCCAATTATCAACCGATCTTCCTGATTGATCAGATGATGGCGATTTGCGATTTCGAGGGTATCCCTTACCAGATGTCGCCCGAGTTGATCGACCGCGCATGGGCGAATATGTTCGTGAAGGAAGAGGTCATCGTCCATTAGGATCGCATTTGACCTAGGGGCGCGCGCGTTGTTGCCTGCGGAGGCCTCCGGCGGGGATATTTAGGCTCAGTGGAAATGCAAAAGGCGCGCCTTGGGATCGGGGCGCGCCTTTGTGTTCCGTGCGATCCGTTTCAGGCGGTCAAGCCCTCCGGTTCGGCAAGGCCATTCGCGCGGCAGCAAGCGGTGACCGTATTGGCCAGCAGGCAGGCGATGGTCATCGGGCCGACGCCGCCGGGAACCGGGGTAATCGCGCCTGCAACATCTGACGCACTGGCGAAATCAACATCCCCAACGAGCTTTGTCTTGCCGTCGCGCTCAATCCGGTTGATGCCCACGTCGATCACGGTCGCCCCCGGTTTCACCATATCCCCCGTGATCATCTCGGGGCGCCCCACGGCGGCCACAAGAATATCCGCCCCGCGGCATACCGCGGCCAGATCTTTGGTGCGCGAATGCGCAATGGTCACCGTGCAGCTCTCGCCCAGCAGAAGCTGCGCCATCGGTTTGCCCACGATATTCGAGCGCCCGACGACCACTGCGCTCAAGCCCGAAAGGCTTCCCAGATGATCGCGCAGCATCATCAGACAGCCCAAAGGCGTGCACGGCACCATCGCCTTTTGTCCGGTGCCCAGAAGGCCCACGTTCGAGATATGGAACCCGTCGACATCCTTTGCCGGATCAATCGCGTTGATCACGAGATCGGAATTGAGATGTGCGGGCAGCGGAAGCTGCACCAGAATGCCGTGCACCGTGGCATCTGCATTCAGCTTGGCGATCAGCGCCAGCAGATCTTCCTCAGAGGTTTGCGCAGAGAGCTTATGCTCGAAGGAGGCCATGCCGCACTCAATCGTCTGTTTGCCCTTGTTGCGCACATAGACTTCAGACGCGGGATCTTCGCCCACCAGCACCACCGCCAACCCCGGTGTGATCCCGTGAACCTCTTTGAGCCGCGTCACATGCTCTGCCACTTTTGTGCGCACATTGGCCGCGAAGGCTTTGCCGTCGATGATGGTCGCGGTCATGCGCCCTCTCCTTTTCCCAAAACGACTTCTTCGCGCGCAATCGACCAATCGATAATCCGCCGCCAGAGCTCCTCGGCGAGATCCGCGTCAAACCCTGTCTTATTCGCCTCTACGCGCACTTTAGCCACAACATCTTCCACGCGAGCTTCGATCCGCGCCGGCAATCCCTCAGAGGGCTTCAGCTCTGCGGCGCGGTCGATCATCGCCACGCGCTGCGCCAAGAGGCCAACAAGCTGCGCGTCCAAAGTATCAATCTGCAAACGTAGATCGGCCATATTTGCGATGGTATTGAGCGCTTTCACGACATCTCTCCAATTTGGAAACTCTTCGCCGCGCGCCATGCTTGGTGGCAACGACTGCTGCCATGTCGCAGAGATCGGCGGATTTCTCAACCCTGAGTGCGTGTCATCTTCAGACGATGACGGTAAAGAACTGACGCCGGAACGGGAACAGGACGGAGCCATCGGCTTCCCGCGGGTAGGCGGCTTCTAAAGCCGCATCGTAGCGCGCACGGAAGGCGGTAAACTCTGCCGCCGAGAGCGCTTGTTCAAACGGGCGCATGGCAGTCGATTCGGTGAAGGCCCGCACCGGATGGCAGTCTGCTTTGGGAGCGAGATGTTGGAAGTACTTCGTCTCCCACAAGCTCACCTCGCCCAGTGGCGCAATTACCCGCATCATAGCCATAGGGTCGGCGACGGGCGGTTGCCACGTGGTGAAGTCAAAGATTTTGGGAAACATCTCGCAGGCAAAATCATGCAAGAAGCGATGTGAGGGCGCGCCCCATTGCCGCGGCATCTGCACGGCCAGCGTCCCACCCGGGGCGAGCATCGCGGCCAGCCTAGGGAAGAGCGCAGAATGGTCAGGAAGCCATTGCAGCGCCGCATTCGAGAAGATCAGCGCGGACGGTTTGCTCGGTTGCCATTCGGCGATATCGGCAAGATCACAGCGATGGTAGGCCCCCGTGGCCGCTGCCTGTGTGAGCATCGCAGGGGAGCTATCAACGCCGATCACCTTGCGATCTGTAAAGCGCGCGCTGAGCGCCGGGCCTACGGCCCCATCGCCACAACCAAGGTCGACCACAGGGCCTTTGGGGAGGGAATAAACCCGCGCCAAGAGATCCAGCGCGGGTTGCAGACGGAAGCCCCGAAACCGTGAATATGTCTCGGGGCTCCAATCTTGTGTCATGCGGACGGCTCGCCTTTATCGTCAGGCTTTGCCGCCGGTTTGGTGCGGGGGATTGCTGAAACCGAAGGCACGGGCGCAGGATCATCCTCAATTGCGCCGAGCACTTCGCCCGCCACAACTTTGGTGATTTCTTCGCCGGTCAGCGTCTCATATTCCAGCAAGCCAAGGGCAAGACGTTCGAACTCAACCGACTTTTCTTCCAAGATCTTACGTGCAGTCCGGTATCCCTCATCGATCAGCTCGCGGACTTCATCCTCGATCAATTGCTTGGTATTGGCCGACACCGAGAAGCCCGCCGTGCCACCGGTGTAGCCTTCATGCGCCTCAGCATAGTCAATATTGCCGATTTTCTCCGACATGCCCCAACGCATCACCATCGCCCGTGCAAGGGCAGACGCCTGCTGAATATCGCCTGCGGGGCCGTTGGACACGCCTTCCTCACCGTATTTGAGGATCTCAGCCGCCTTGCCGCCCATCGTCATTGCGATGCGTTGCTTGGCCTCGTCTTTGTGCATGTTCAGGCGGTCCATCTCCGGCAAGGAGACCACCATCCCCAAGGCTCCGCCGCGCGGGATGATCGTCGCCTTATAGACCGGATCGCATTTTGGCAGGGTAATCCCGACAATCGCGTGGCCCGCTTCATGCCATGCGGTTTTCTCTTTCTGATCGGCGGTCAGCACCATCGAGCGGCGCTCCACACCGAGCATCACCTTATCCTTGGCGCTCTCGAAATCAGCCATGGTCACCTGATGCCGCCCGACCCGCGCCGCCGTCAAAGCAGCCTCATTGACGAGGTTCATCAGATCGGCCCCCGAGAAACCGGGCGTGCCGCGTGCGATCAAACGCAGATCGACATCCGGCCCCTGCGGGACTTTGCGCGCGTGCACGCTGAGGATCTTCTCACGGCCTTTGATATCGGGGTTCGGCACGTGAATCTGACGGTCAAAACGACCGGGACGCAGCAGCGCAGGGTCCAGCACGTCGCGGCGGTTGGTGGCCGCGATGATGATGATCCCCTCATTGGCCTCAAACCCGTCCATCTCCACAAGGAGCTGGTTGAGCGTCTGCTCGCGCTCGTCATTGCCGCCACCGATGCCGACACCGCGCGCACGGCCAACGGCATCGATTTCGTCGATGAACACGATGCAGGGCGCGTTTTTCTTTGCTTGTTCAAACATATCGCGGACACGGCTCGCGCCGACGCCAACGAACATCTCAACGAAGTCGGAGCCCGAGATGGTGAAGAACGGCACGCCCGCTTCGCCCGCAATCGCCCGCGCGAGAAGTGTCTTACCTGTCCCCGGAGGGCCTACGAGCAATGCGCCTTTCGGGATCTTGCCACCAAGACGCGAGAATTTCTGCGGGTTGCGCAGGAATTCAACGATCTCTTCCAGCTCTTCCTTCGCCTCGTCGATGCCAGCAACATCATCAAACGTCACGCGGCCATGCTTTTCGGTCAGGAGCTTGGCCTTGGATTTGCCAAAGCCCATCGCCCCGCCTTTGCCGCCGCCTTGCATCCGGTTCATGAAGAAGATCCAGATACCGATCAGCACGAGGAACGGAAGCCAGACGCCCAAAAGCGACATGAAGCCTGATTGCGCCTGTTTCTTCACGGTCACATCGACGCCTTTCGCGATCAGCATTTCGGCGATCGGATCGGAAATCGGCTTGATCGTGGAATAGGCGCTGCCATCGGCGATATTATAGGTGACGTTCTCGCCATCCAATTTCACCGCTTTCACTTCGCCCTTATCGACACGCGAGATGAATTCCGAATAGCTCACCGGGCGTGCGTTCATCGCCCCTTGCCCGTCACCGAAAATGCTGAGCAACGCCAAAACAAGCACGATAAGTACGGCCCATAAGGCGAGATTGCGTCCATTACCCAAAGGGAGACCTCCAAACGATTTTGGGCCACGGGAAGTGTCCGGACCCTTTGACATGAAAATAGGCATTCAGCGCCGAGGTTCAACGCCTGAATAGTGATTGAGCGAATGCGCCGCAGCCTAATTGCGCTTTCCAGCCGTTTTCATAGCCCGCCAAGGGCGCACAGAGCAGCTCATCGCCGCGCCATAGCGCCGGAGAGGCCAAAAGCGACGCGCGCGGATGGCCCGTTGTGCGCCAATCCGCACAGTCGGCGAGGCCAGTGGCCCCCAAGGCGCCGATCTCCACGCCCGCAACAAGCTCGGCTCCGCCCTGCGGGGTCAGATACCAGCGATCCCAGCGCGCCGTCGGCGGCACCCTCAAATCCGCCACTGCGTTCAACTCGCGAGTGATCCGAATACTGTCTTGCGTGATGCGGATTCGGCAGCCGTGCAACGTGCAATCTTTGCGCTGCGACCAGTCGGCTAAAAACCCCTCCAACTTGGCAGCGCGCGGCGCATAGCTTGCGCCCGAAACCCAGCGCAGCGCGGCATTCATCATTCGCCGCTGCATCTCAGGCCCGAACGCCTGCGCAAAGGCGCGGGCGTCGATCACCACATCGCCCATCGGCGTTGTGACATGCGCAGCCGCCAGCGCGTTGAGTGTTTCAGCCAGGGCGGCATCGGCGCGGGCAAGATGTGACACCACCGAGGCGAGCGCCGCCGAGGTCACCCCAATATCCCGCATCGTTTTCAGCGCTTGGCGCACCCGCACGCGCTCATATTTTACGTCTGAATTGCTAGGATCCTCGACCCAGTCCTGCCCCAGCATGCGCAAATACTGCCGCAAGCTTTCCCGCGTCTCGCTCAGAAGCGGGCGGTGCCACGTCACGCCCTCTTCTACAAAATGCGCGCGCATCCCTGCCAGTCCCTCAAGGCCCGACTCACGCGCCAGCCGCATCATGAATGTTTCGGCCTGATCGTCTTGGGTATGGCCAAGCGCGACATGCGCGATGCCTTGCGCCCGCGCCCATTCCCCGATGAGCGAGAGCCGCGCGCGCCGCGCTTGATCCATCAGATTGCCCTGCGGCGTGGGGCCTGACCATGTCAGGATCTGATGCGACACGCCAAGATCCGCGCAGATCCGCGCGACGCCCTGCGCTTCGCCAGCCGATTCGGAGCGAAGCCCGTGATCCACCGTCACGGCGGCCACTGGAAACCGTGCCGCGAGAAGAAAGAGAAGCGCCAGCGAATCAGACCCGCCAGAAACAGCAACGCCGATCCGCCCGTTTTCAGGGAGATCGGCGGATCGGAACGCTGCCAAGATCGCTGCGTTCAATCGCTGCGACATGTCCTCCAAGCCCTTCTCCCCAAGCGCAGGGCTAAGGCAATCATCCTGCCTCATTGGCAGGCGTAGGTTTGCATCGCCTGCTGCGCATCGACTGTCGCGCTCGCGCTCGGGAACCGCGCCCCGACTTCGCGAAGTGTCGCGCAAGCTTCGTTCACTTGGCCGAGCGCGGCCAGCGACGTGCCGAGCTTGAACAGGCTGCCCGCCGCATAGGCGCCCTCGGGATCCCCCGAAAACGCATCGAGATATGCCCGTGCCGCACCGCCCGTATCGCCTGCCTGCTCCAGCGCTTGACCACGAAGATACATGGCCTCGCCGGTCAGCGGCCCACCCGGGTAGGATTGGGCAAAGGTCGCGAAGAGGTCAGCGGCGCGCTGAAAGTCACCCTGACCGAGCACCTCCTTGGCCCGGTCAAAGTCAGCCTGTTCGTTCATTGCGAGCGATGGGGTATTGGATGCGGCAGCAGGGGCAGCACTGGGCGCGGCCGCCGCAGGGGCAGAGGCCCCCGCCTCACCGCCCAAGGTTGGCGTTTGCCCGACCGAGCCGATATCGCAGCCCGGAGTCGCCTCGCAGAGCCGGAATTCGAGATCCCCGATCCGGTTCGTGCCGTCTTTCACCACGCGATCAACGCGGTTCTGGAGCTCTTCCGTCCGCGATGTCAGCCGCATCAGCGAGGCCTCCATCGTGTCCATCCGCTGCAAGGCCGAAGCCCCACCCGCCGCCTGCATCCCCTGCGCGCCCGAGGCCACAAGCTCGGAGCGCAGCGATTGAAGCTGTGCCGAGAGCTGTGCCAACTCGTTGCGCACGTCTGCGAGCGACTGATCCTGCGCGGCGGCCGGAGCCGCCAGCGCAAGCGCCGCGATGAGAGCCAGAGACCGCATCATCGCAAAGCCCCTCAGGAACCAGCGCCGAGCGAGATCACCGTCACAGCGCGACGGTTCTTCGCGTAGCAATCTTCGGTCGAGCAGGCCTCAAGCGGGCGCTCTTTGCCGTAAGAAACCGTGCGCAGACGGTTCGAGGCAACGCCTTGCGAGATCAGGAATTGCTGCGCTGAGTTGGCACGGCGTGCACCAAGCGCAAGGTTATATTCGCGGGTGCCCTTTTCGTCGGCGTGACCTTCGACAATCGCGCTATAGCCGGAGTTTGCCATCAGCCATTGCGCCTGACCCGAAAGGATCGTGCGGGCTTCTGGCGTCAGGGTCGATTGGTCGAGCGGGAACAGAACCTTATCGCCAACGGTCTGGCTGAAATAGGCCGGCGAACGCGGATCATTTGCGCCGCCAAGGCTCGATTGATCGAAGCCATTGCCCAGCGGGCCACCCGCGCCATTGGCACCATCGCCGTATTTGTCGGGGTTATTACAGGCCGCGAGGACCAGTGCTGAGATAACGAGGAGCGACTTGGACGTAAGAGCCATATCTATTTCCGCCTATGGGTTTGTTTGGAGCAATCTAGCAGGTTCAATGGGCGATGTGAATCGCCCACAAGAAAGGGTGATCAGGGCAGCAGCGGCGACCAAGCCGGATCGGAGGCTGCGCTCGGCGTCGGGACCGCTTTGAGGTTCCGGCCGGAAATATCGACCGACATCAGAGTCGCCCCGCCACTGGCCCCCGAGGTCTCGCGGGTGAACATCACCACGCGGCCATTGGGCGCCCAAGTTGGGCCTTCATCGAGGAATGCCGCCGTCAGCAAGCGCTCTTCCGAACCATCCGTGCGCATCACGCCGATGTGGAAGCGGCCCGCGTTTTGCTTGGTGAAAGCAATCATATCGCCGCGCGGCGACCAAACCGGGGTCCCGTAGCTGCCCTCCCCGAAGGAGATCCGCGTCGGCTCCCCGCCACCTGCGGGCATCACGTAGATCTGCGGACGGCCAGAGCGATCCGATTCAAACACGATCTGGCTGCCATCGGGGGAATAGGAAGGGGCTGTTTCGATCGCGGGCGAGTTGGTCAACGGCGAGCCGCCGCCACCGCTCACGCTCATGCGGTAGAGATCGGTGTTCCCGCCCCGCTCGAGCGAATAGATGATCGAATTGCCATCGGGCGAGAAGCGCGGCGCAAACGCCATCGTGCCATCGACAGAGCCGAGCGCGCGGGCAGATACAGAGGCCACATCCAGCATCTTGATTTGCGGGAATCCTGTCTCGAACGAGGTATACAAAATGCGGTCACCCTGCGGCGAGAACCGTGGTGCCAGAACGATGGTCGAGCTATCCGTCAGATATTGTACCCCAGCCCCATCGTAATCCATGATCGCGAGCCGCTTGAGGCGGGCATTCTTCGGCCCCTGCTCGGAGACGAAGACAACGCGGCTGTCAAAATAGCCGCTTTCGCCCGTGATTCGCGAATAGACCTGATCCGCGACCTTATGCGCCAAGCGACGCCAAGAGCCCTCGGAGGCGGAAAGCTGCATCCCGTCGCCCAAAGGCTGGCCGGAGAACACATCATGCAGGAAGAATTTCACCGTGACCTTGCCGCCCGAAGCCGAGACAGCGCCCGTGATCAGAGCCTGCGCGTTGATCGCCTGCCAATCCGGATAGGAGACCGGCGTATCAAATGATCCGATCTGCTGGATATGAGCCGAGGGAGGGATCTCACGGAACAGCCCCGTGCCCGAAAGATCCGCGCGGATAACATCAGAAATCTGCGCGGCAAGCTGGCCTGCGCCCCCCTCCGCAGCAAATTGCGGCAGGGCATAGGGCATCGGCTCGATCACACCTTGATCCAGCGTGATCCGCAGCGGCTCCGCCTGCGCGGGCGCGGGTGCGTTGAGGAACAGGGCAGCGGCAACAAGTGTCAGATAACGGAGCATTTCAAGCTTCCCTCGCATAGGGGTTTTCTCGTTGTAACGTGAATTGCGACGCGCTGCACGGGGTTCTCACATAAGCGTGCATCACTTCATCCTCATATTATTGGGATCGAAGGTAATTTCGATCTCGCGCCAATGGTCATATTTCTCCGAAGGCAGCGGGAAACCGTCCGAGCCGCAGCGGATAATCGCACGACGCCCCGCCTCATAAGCCTGAGCGGCCGCCGCCTCGGAGCCGCCGGAATAGGAAATCCGGTGGATAGAGGTGTTATCGGGCTTGCCATCGGGCTTCATGCTCAGGCCAATCACCACCGTGGTGCGCAACGCCTCTGATGACAGCGCGCCGACGTTCCAGCAGGCCTTCACATCAACAATAAGCGCCTCTTTCTCGCCCGCTGTCACCGGCGGGCCAGACGCGAGCGAGCCATTGCCGCCCGATCCGGTTTTCGCAGGCGCAGGCTCAGCCAAGGCTTCGGCGAGCGCATCGTTCACCGCGTCACTGCTCGCGGCAGCGGCGGGTTTGGAAGGCTTCGCGGGCTTCGGCGCATCCGGTTTCGTCTCAGCGGTTTTGGTTTCCGTCGGCGCGGGGGCCGCGGGCTTGGCGGGTTTGGAGCGCGGACGCGCAGAGGTGGCAGGCGCGGAGGTTTCCGGCTTATCCTCTGTCTCGGTCGCCTCGGTCACGATTTCAGTCGTGGCTTCGGGCGGCGCGGCCTCATCCTGCTTCTCGACTACCTCTTCGGGCTTTGCGGCCTCGTCGGGCTTGGTCTGCGCCTCTGCCGTATCGGAGACTTTCGCATCCGGTTCCGGCGCTTCAGCAGGCTTGGGGGCCACGCGCGCAATCGGCTTGGGTTTTGGCCGCGGCGACATCTCCGGCGAGGCGGTCTCTTGCGGCACCTCAACGGGCTGCATCATCTCTGGCGGCACTTCCGTGACCTCCGCCGGAGTCGGCGGGGTAAGATCGCTCAGGTCGGGAAGGGTTTCCGCCTGATCGGGGGCTGGCTGTTCCGGCGCGGATTGCTCGGGCGCGGGCTCTTCGGGCGCGGGCGGTTCGGGCTGGGTTTCCGGCTCTGCCGTTTCGGCAGGGGCTTGCGGTGCCAAAGGCTCGGTCAAGGCGGCGGGCGGCGTATCGCTGGCCTTGGGAGCCGCCGCCATCATCGCCGCGAAATCCGCCTCGGACATCACCGCAACCTCTGCCAGCTCAATCGGCTCGGAGGGCTTCGCACGGAACCATAGCCCGCCGAACGCAGCCCATGCGACCAAAACCACATGGAGCACGGCAGAGCCGATCGTGCCGATTTTCTCAGCACGGGACATTTCGGGAAGGTGCGGACGGATCATGGGCATCGCCCTCAGTTACCCGCCTGCGGAGCAGCATCGGAGAGGCCAGCACCTGACAAACTGGGCCCGCCCGTATCCGTGACCAGCACGATGTTGGTGAAGCCACCCGCATTGAGCGCGCCCATCACGCCAACGACACGGGAATATTCAATCCCGCCATCCGCACGCAGATAGACCTTGTCGCTCTCGCGTTCAGCCGACACAGCGCGCAGCCGCGCGACCAGTTCATCTTCGGCGACGGGTGTGTTCATCATCGAGACCGAGCCATCAAGCTGCAACGAGATCGTCAGCGGCTCTTCCTGCTCGGTTGGAACCGATTTCGCCGCCGTCTTCGGCAGTTCAAGCGGCACGCCCACCGTCATCATTGGCGCGGCGACCATGAAGATGATCAAGAGCACGAGCATCACGTCCACGAAGGGCGTGATGTTGATTTCGGACATGGCGCCGCTGGAATGCCGCCGCCTGCGACGTCCGCCGCCTCCGCCTTTTTTAACGACCCCGCCTCCCATGGCTCACTCCGAATCCAATTGGCGCGACAAGATTGTCGAGAATTCGTCTGCGAAAGCCTCGTAGCTACCGATGATCCGATCGCTGTCAGAGGAAAGTTTGTTGTAGAAGATAACCGCCGGAATAGCGGCAAGAAGGCCGATGCCCGTTGCCATCAGTGCCTCGGAAATCCCCGGTGCCACAACCGCAAGCGAGGAGTTCTGCGAGATCGCGATCTCTTCAAACGCGACCTTGATGCCCCAAACGGTGCCGAACAGACCGACGAACGGGCCGGTGGAGCCAACCGTGGCGAGGAAGGTCAGCCCGGAGGTGAGGTTTTCACTCTCCTTCGTGATCGCCACATCCATCGAGCGGTCGATCCGCGCCTGAGCACCAGCGATCAGCCCGCCATCTTGGCGATGCGACCTACGCCATTCCAACATGCCGGAGGCAAAGATCCTCTGGCTTGCGCCTTCGGGCGCTGGGCCGATCATATCGAACAGCTCATCCAGCGGCTCGCCGGACCAGAAGGCACGGTCGAACTCGCCCGCCTCGTTGCGCGCGGCGCGGAAGCTGATGAATTTGCGGATGATAATCGACCATGACCAGAAACTGGACACGATCAGAAGGATCATCACGAGTTTAACGGGGATAGATGCGCGCGCGAAAAGCGCAAGCAATGAGAAGTCGATCGTCGACGCCTCATGCGCCATCGCAAGGGTCTGCTGGTCCATGTATCACTGCTCGCCGGTTGGGCCCAATTCGGGCTCTGATTACAGGCGATTCTAGCGATGTTTTAGGGGGAAGGCTATAACAACTGCGTCATCGACTGTTACAGACCGGCCCCCGTTCAGATCAGTGCAAAGCGGGCGCAAGTTTGCGCCGGATGTCGGCCGGAAGCCGCGCGGGATTGCCTGCCTCGTTCAGACACACCAGCGTCACTTGCGCCGTAAACAGCCGCTCGCCCGAACGGATCACCTCTTGCTCCAGCACGATCCGCGCGCCGGTTTCATTCTCCAATCGTGTCGTTACCACCAGCTCGTCATCGAATTTCGCGGGCTTGAGATAATCTGCCTCCACACGGCGCACGGCGAAGACGATCCCGTGCTCGGCCTTCAGTGCAACCTGATCGACGCCAAGCGAGCGCACCCATTCCGAGCGCCCTCTTTCTATAAATTTCAAATAGTTAGCGTAATATACGATCCCCGCGAGATCGGTATCCTCATAGTAGACGCGCAGCGAAAACTGATGCATCACACCGCCCCTACCCGCGCCGCCAATCGTAGCGCGTGGCTCTTATCCTGCGCAACGGCTGGCATCACCGGATCATAAACCGCGCGGATTACATCGCCGATCTCGGGCCGGATCACCGCCAAACCATTGGCCATCCCAAGCGGGCTGGCACTGGCGAAAGCACGGTCTGACCACAGGCAAATCATCTGCACTGCTTGGTTCAGGGCAATCGTCTCGGCGGGCACCTCATCCAGCGCCGCATCCATCCGAATGAAGGCAAAACAAGCCTTAATCGCCCCCGCCTCGTCGAACCTGAACACGCGGTATTGATTGGCGCCTGTGTCATCCAGCCGGACAACGATATCGGAAAGCCCGTCGATCATCTGATCGAGGTTCGGAACCTCCAGCAATTCCTGCCAGTCGCGGAAGAAGAAGATCATCAGATTCGCGCCAATATCGGCATCATGGTCGGACATTTTATGCCCCGCCATCGCGACCACCGCCTCAACCGCGCCTTTGACCAGACCCAGCGTCGAGGCCTCAACCCCGAAGACAATCGGCACAATCGGCCGTCCCCAGCGCGCGAAGAGGTAGCTCCCGTCGCTCCGCGTGAAGAGTTGCTCGACCTGTTCGATCCCGAAATCCGCCATTCTGGCCCCCTTAACCTTCGCCAAAAAGATCCCCGCTCGGCGCAGGGCGCGGGGGCTCCAGCCCCATATGCCGCCACGCGCGCGCCGCCAGCATCCGCCCGCGTGGGGTGCGCGAAATCAGGCCCTGTTGCAAGAGGTATGGCTCAATCACCTCCTCAATCGCATCGCGACTTTCCGAGAGCGCGGCAGAGAGTGTTTCCACGCCCACCGGCCCCCCCGCGTAATGCTCCGCGATGAGGGTGATATAGCGCCGATCTGCACCGTCCAGCCCGAGCTTATCGACACCGAGCCGCGTCAATGCGCTGTCGGCCAAAGCCCGCGTGAGCCGCCCGTCGCCCTCGACCAGCGCGAAATCCACAACGCGGCGCAACAAGCGCCCTGCGATCCTCGGCGTGCCGCGCGCGCGCTTGGCAATCTCGCGGGTGCCTTCTGGCTCCGACGGGATATTGAGGAGCCGCGCGCCGCGGGTGACGATGCTGTCGAGTTCGTCCTCGGTGTAAAACTGCAGCCGCGTCGGGATGCCGAAACGGTCGCGCAAAGGGGTAGTTAGCAGCCCGAGCCGCGTGGTCGCGCCGACCAGCGTGAAAGGTTGCAGCTCGATCCGAACAGTGCGCGCGGCGGGGCCCTCGCCGATCACCAGATCCAGCTCGAAATCCTCCATCGCGGGGTAAAGCACCTCCTCCACGGCGGGGTTGAGACGGTGGATCTCGTCGATGAAGAGCACATCGCGCGCTTCCAGATTTGTCAAAATCGCCGCCAGATCCCCGGCTTTCGCGAGCACCGGGCCGGAGGTCATCTTGAAATTCACCCCCAGCTCGCGCGCCATGATCTGCGCGAGGGTGGTCTTCCCCAAGCCCGGCGGGCCGTGGAACAGGGTATGGTCCATCGCCTGCCCGCGCATCTTCGCGCTCTCGATAAACACCCTCAGGTTCGAGCGGGCCTCGGCTTGGCCGACAAATTCCTCGAGCACCTGCGGACGAAGCGCGCGGTCGGCGTCTTCGGGCTGGCGGTTGGGGCGAAGAGTGGGATCGGGATCAATCATCGGGGGAGTGTCGCGCCTCTCAGCGGGGGATGCAAGGTTGGGGAGCGTGGCGGGGGCGCTGCCCCCTCTTTACCTGCGGCAAATTCACCCCCGGGATATTTTCAGCAACCAGAAGCCATCAGGTTTTCGGGGCGAGGAGCCGGAGCGCGGCGCGGATGAGCTTGGCGGTATCCGTCGCCTCGGGATTATCGCTGGCCTGCGCAACAGCGCTCGCCGCATCAGACGGCGCGTAGCCAAGGTTGGTCAGCGCAGAGAGCGCCTCGGCGGCAAAGTTCACCTCACGGGCTGCGGGCATCGCGCGGGGTTTGGGTTTGGGGGTCGGGCCGTTCTCGATCACCTCGTCCGACCCTGCCATATCCACGGAAAGATTCGCCCCCATCGCCATCACCGTCGGCGCTTTGGTTTTCAACTCCATCACCACGCGCTGCGCCAGTTTCGGCCCAACGCCGGGGGCAGATTTGATCGCGCCCCAATCGCCGAGCGCAATCGCGCGGCCGACGCCTTCGGCCCCCAGCGTGCCGAGGATCGCGAGCGACGCTTTTGCGCCGATACCCTGTACCGAGGTCAGCAAGCGATGCCATTCCTTCTCCAGCATCGAGGTGAAGCCGAAGAGTTGCAGCAGATCTTCGCGCACCAGAAGCTCGGTATAGAGCGCACAAGCCTCGCCCACGGGCGGCAGCGATTGCGCGGTTCGCGAGGAGACATAAACGATATAGCCGACGCCGCGCACATCGATCATCACGTGATCCATAGCGCGGTGGAGGATGATTCCAGCGAGGCGACCGATCATGCGACATTTCCTTTCAGGGCGGTTTGGCTGGCCTTGAGCAGCGCCGCAGTCATCCGGCCCGCCGATTGCAGGTGATGCGCATGGGTGATCGCAACCGCGAGCGCATCAGCGGCATCCGCACCCGCAAGCTGCACCCCCGCGAGTTGGACCTTCACCATATGCTGGATCTGCAACTTATCGGCATGGCCAACGCCGACCACAGCTTTTTTCACAGCGTTTGGAGCATATTCCCCGACCGTCAGCCCCGCCTGCGCGGGCACCAAAAGCGCGATCCCCCGCGCTTGGCCGAGCTTGAGCGTCGCAACTGCGTCTTTGTTGACGAAGGTCTGTTCCACCGCTGCGCCATCGGGGCGGTATTGCTCGAAGATCCGCGTCAAAGCGCTGTGCAATTCCAAAAGGCGTGTTGCGAGATCGTTCTTCGCATCCGAGTGAATGATGCCATTGGCGACATGGCTCAAACGCGAGCCCGCGACATCAATCACACCCCATCCGAGGTTCCGCAAACCCGGGTCAATTCCGATCACACGCATCTGCCCTGCTCTCTTTTATGCTTTTTCAACTGACTAGCACGAAAGGGGAACATTGCAAAGCACTAACCCTAGAGCGTCAAAACCCGCGCTTGTGCGCGGGTTTTATGCAACGGAGGAGAGATCCGTTGAAACCTTAGTAAACGAACGGGCGAATGGCCTCGCCGATTTTCTGGGTGACTGGATCAGCCGTCATCACCCATGCGCCCAGTTGATCCAGCTTCGACCCATCCGCCAAGGTTGCAATCCGCATCTCGTAGGTCTGCTGGCCCAATTGGCCAAAGATCGCCGCCTTGAACAGAAGCGTCGCGCCCAAGATCAGCGCGAGCGGGCGCAGGAACGATAACCTACGCTTACGGGGGCGCTCCAGCGATGTGTAATAGGCGCGCCCAATCGCGCCCGAAGCCTCGAACGCGCCGCCCGCCTTGTGGATCTTGTCGATCCGCCGCAGGCGCTTATGGAACTCTCGCATGTTCAAGTCGGACATCGGTTTGCCTCACGGGACATCGTGAACTGGTTACTCTGCGTTCACTATACTTCCCAACCGCGCGACAAATCGACCAAAACTCGGCGCGATTAGCTGCGCTGCAGAACCAATGTCGTCCAGTCGCCATGTTCGTCGCGCGAGGTGAGACAATAGCCCACCGCCTCATAGGCAGCGATCACCTCATCGGCCTGTTCATGCAGGATTCCAGAGAGAATCACATGCCCGCCCGAAGCAGTATTTTGCGACATTTCAGGGGCGAGCATCAGCAGCGGCCCTTTGAGGATATTCGCGAAAATCAGATCATAGGGCGCGCGCGCGGCCAATTCCGGCGCGTCGAATCCTGCTGCCTCGACACAGATCACACGGCCCGCCAGATCATTCCCCGTCACATTCGCCCGCGCAGTCTCGACCGCAATCGGATCAATATCGGAGGCGATCACCTCCTCAGGCCAGATCTTCGCCGCTGCCATCGCGAGAACAGCCGTGCCGCAGCCGATATCGGCCACGTTTTTCGCGTGCAGACCTGCCTGCTCCATCCGGTCCAGCGCCGTGAGGCAGCCCAGCGTCGTGCCATGATGGCCCGTGCCAAAGGCCATCGCCGCGTCGATCAGAAGCGGGATCGAGCCTTCCGTGATCTTATCCGCATCATGCGAGCCATGAACGAAGAACCGCCCCGCGACCACGGGTGCCAATTCGCGGCGCACATGGCTAACCCAGTCGATATCGGGCAGCTCAGAAACAACGAATGTTTGCGCGTCGTAGACCATCGCGAGAATCGCGAGTTGGGTCTCGTCTGGGGCGGCGAGGAAATAGCTGCCCACCTCCCAGCGATCCGATCCATCCTCGATCTCGAACACGCCAACCCCGTAGGGCGCGGGGTCGATCCCCTCGAGTGTCTCGGCCAAAGCTTCGGCCTGATCGCGGTCGCCCAGCGTGGTGAATGCGGTGAAAGTTGTCATCTCAGGCCTCCTGATCGGGATCGAATCCCGCTTCGCGCATCAACCGATCCGAGTTCGTCTCGATCACAGTTGAAATTTTATCCATGAATTCACTAACGGGCAGGTTCGCTTCAATCCGCGGCAGGAATTCGATCACGGCAAGCCCCGGCTTGCGCAGCAGGGCCTGACGCGGCCAGAATACGCCCACGTTCACGGCCACTGGCACACAAGGCTGCCCAAGTTGATTGTAGAGCGCGCCAGTGCCGATCTTGTATTTCGCTTTCACGCCGGGCGCGACGCGGGTGCCTTGGCTGAAGATAATCAACTGCCCGCCCGTGCGTTTGCCCGATTTCACATCCGACAGCATCTTTTTCACGGCCGCGCCCTTGGCGCTGCGGTCCACAGGAATGCAGCCGATGAGATAGCCATACCAGCCGACGAACGGCGTCCAGACCAGCTCCTTTTTCATGATGAACAGCCCAGCGGGCACCGCCGAGTAGATCATCAAGATATCGAGGAAGGATTGGTGCTTGGCGGCAATCAGCACGTTATCGGTCGGGATCTCACCGCGCACTTCGGTGCGCAAGCCAATGATCCAGCGCGCCGAGAACCGCACCCAGAGGCAGAACCGCTGCGCAACCCATGTCGCGCCTTTCCGCCCGCCCAGAATGCCGATCGGCAGGCCACAGATCGCGATAATCGCAAGCGCAACATACATCTGCACGTTAAAGATGATGGAGCGGATATATTGGATGACGATCATCGGATCCCCCTCAGGATACGCAAAGCCGCAGCGCGGGTCGCGGCGAAGGCCACGGCAGCCGCAAGGGGCGGAATGGCGAGAGGCCAAAGCCACCCCGCACCGGTGAAACCAAGCCCCGTAAGGAAACCGCCTGCGGCCTCCGTATTGGGCAAAAGAGCGACGGCAATCATGCCCACAACTGTCCCGATGGCGGCCCCGATCAGGCCGCGCAGGGTGAACCGATGCACGAAAGCGCGGGCAATATACAGATCACGCGCGCCGACAAGCCGCAGAACCTTGATCACCTGCGCATTCGCCGCCAGCGCCGCCTGCGCCGCCAGCGTGATCAGCCCCGCCATCGTACCACCGATCAGCAGGAACGACAAAACCCCCAAGAGACGCAGCCGCTGCGCCGCTGCAACCAAGGGCTCGCGCCAACGGGTGTGATCGTCAAACACTGCGCCCGGTGCCTCTGCCGAAAGCCGCAACCGCAAGCCCTCCGCATCGAAATCAGAGCCCTCCACCACCTCGATCAGTTGCGGAAGTGGCAACGTCTCCACCGGCAGATCGGGGCCGAACCACGGCACCAAAAGCGCGCGCATTTCATCGGATTCGAGCGCGCGGAAACTCTCGACACCCGGGGTCGAGGCCAGCGTGGCCAGCACGGCTTGCACCTGCGTTGTCATCTGATCTGCGGGCGCAGAGATCCGGATCGTCGCAGACCGCGCCAGCGCCTCGGACCAGCGATCCGCCAGCCGCCCCGATGCCATCGAGAGCGCCAGCGCAAACACCGCAAGAAACGCCATCGCCGCGCAGGTCATCACCGTCAGCCGCGCGGTGAACCCCGTCGGCGGCACCACCCGATCCGAGCCGCGCGCATCCATCGCAATTGCGGATTTCAACCGCTCGATCACACTCACAGATCCGCCCCCGCCAAATGCAACCGCCGATTCTGAATCCGCAATACCCGCGCCTGAACCTGCGCCTTCACAGAGCGGATCAGGTTGAGGTCATGCGTCGCGATGACCACGGTTTTGCCCATCCGGTTCAACTCGATCAACAGGGTCAAAAGCCGCAGCGACATCTCCCAATCAAGGTTCCCTGTCGGCTCATCCGCAATGATAACTTCCGGCGATTGGATCACCGCACGGGCCAAAGCCGCGCGCTGACGCTCCCCGCCAGAAAGCTCCGCTGGTAAGGCATCGGCGCGGGCTGAGAGGCCAACCCAACCCAGAAGCTGCATGAGCTCCTGCGCATTGGCCGTGCGCCCCGCAACGCTCAAAGGCAGCGCGATATTCTCCGCGAGCGAGAGATGATCGAGGAATTGGCAATCTTGATGCACCACGCCGATACGGCGACGCAGCAGCGCCAGATCATCGCGGCCCATCGCGCGCGCATCCGTGCCAAACAGCGTGACCCGCCCCGCCGTCGGCATCATCTCGCCATAGCATAGCTTGAGGAAGGTCGTCTTCCCCGCGCCCGATGGGCCGGTCAGGAAATGGAAAGACCCCGGCACCAATTTGAGGGTCATCTCCGCGAGAAGTTCCCCCCCGCCGTAACTCACGGCAACATCATCCAGCTCGATCACGTCAGAGCCTCCGGCCCGTTGTTAGACACGTCTCTTCTGCGAGACAGGAACGCGACCACTTGCGGCAGCCGCGAAAAGGATACTTGCCCATAATCTGCATAATGCGTCAAAGACTTGGACATTGGTTCGGCGCTTGCTACAACACCTCTGAAGCAATTGCCATAATGGCGTTGGTCCGAAGGGGGTTCGGGGGTTTTTATGCGGTTGACTTGTCCGAACTGCAATGCCCAGTACGAGGTAGATGCAGCCGTCATTCCAGACATGGGCCGGGATGTTCAATGCTCGAACTGTGGCCAGACATGGTTCCAGCACGGCCCTCATTCTGAAGTGCATGACGGTTCTGAGAGCATCACAGCGGCTGAACCGCCGGAAAGCCCCATTTCGGATGACACCGCGTCGACGGATGCTTACGCGGGCTGGGAAGATAGCGCGCAAGAGACTATCGACGACACGCCCCCCGCCGATGAACCGCAAAGCTGGCCTAATCTCGAGGCCGAGCTGGAGGCCGAATTAGAGGGCGTTCAGACTCCTACGCCCGCTGATGAGCCCCCCCTTGAGAGGGCGCATCCGGACGACACCCCCGCGCAACCCCTCGAAGAACAATCGACAGAGCGCCTCCCTGAGCCATCGGAAGCCACCGACACCGCCTGGTCCGGCTTTCACACCGCTTCCAATTATGATGCGAATCAAGGGCTTGATGACGCTAACGACGAGTTTGACGAGGATTACGAAGAGACTCCACCGCCGACAGCAATGCCTGCGCGCCGTGCGATGGATGATGATCTGCTCGCCGTCTTACGCGAAGAAGCCGCCCGCGAAGTGCAGGCGCGTAAGGCCGAAGGCAGCGCGCTGGAAACCCAGACCGAACTTGGCCTCGCGGCCCTCTCGCCTGCGGTTCATAGCAAGGGCCGCACCGCCGATCGGGCGCCGGCAGAGCCAACACCACAGGTTGAGCGTGAAGCACGGCTGAGCGGGCTGGAAGAGATGCCGGATGCCAATGCGCCACGTGTCACGCGCCGCGACCTGCTGCCGGATATTGAAGAAATCAACTCCACCCTGCGCGCCACATCGGATCGTGGCCAGCGCAGGGATGCAAATGATCCCGCGCTGGAGCGCCCGCGCCGCTCGTCCTTCCGCAGCGGTTTTTTCGGAGTGATCACGATCGCGTTGATCGGGCTGGCGCTCTATCTCGGGGCCCCGAAACTCGCGCAAATCCTCCCCGCCACCGCGCCCTATATGGCACGTTATACGAAGACGGTGGATAGCGGGCGGCTCTGGCTGGATCGTAAAATGCTCGCGATCACCCAATCCATGCGCGAGACACCGAAACCATAGCAGACGCCTTTTTAGAACCGAAGCGGCGGCCCCTGATCGGGCCGCAGTTTGCTTTGTGCGCTAAGGCTTAGAACTGATCGAGCAAGCGACGGAAGTATTCCAACTCGTCCTCGGGGCGCAGTCGCTCGCCAGACCGGCGGCGGAGCTCTTCGAGCAATTCCTGCGCGCGTTTGCCCGCATCATTGGAGCCGAGCATCTGCTGATCCGTGCCGATCTGCGCACCCTCGCCCTGATTGCGGCCCAGTGGATCGCGCGGTTTTTGATCGCCCGATTGCCCCCCGCCCTGCCCCTGACGCGGCATATCCTCCGGCGCACCTTCCGGAGCATCAGGCGTGGCCCCCATCGCGCGGCCAAGCGATCGCATCCCCTCGCGCAGCGCCTCAATCGCGTCGGCCTGACGGCCAATTGCGCCGCCCGCGTCGCCCTCACGCAGCGCGTCTTCGGCCTGTTCCATGGCGCGCCCCGCGTCATCGAGACGCCGCCTCGCCTCTTCGCCAGCCTTGTTTCCAGGGCGGGGGAGAAGCCCCTGCTGCCGCCCGAGTTCGCGGCGTAGATCGCGCTGACGCTGTGCGAGCTCTTCGGAGAGATCCCCCCCCTGCGGTTCGCCCTGCTGCGGATCGCCCTGCGCATCGGGCCCACTTTGATCGGCCCCGTCACCGCTCTCACCGTCGGCCTGCGGCATCTCGCCCTGCCCGAAGCCTTGCTGCCCTTCGCCCTGCTGACGATCAAACTGTTTTTGCATCTCGCGGAACGCATCATCGGAGAGCTCTTGCTGCTCGCGCAAGGTCTCCGCGAGATCCTGCATCGACTGGCCGCCGGGCATATCGCCCTCACCGCCCTGCCCCTGCTGGATCTCGAGATTTTCCATCAGCTTGGCAAGCTGGTCGAGCATCTCTTGCGCCTCGGCCATCCGGCCCTCTTCCATCAGCTTCTGGATCTGATCCATCATCTGCTGGATCTGGTCCCCCGTGATCTGCTGGCTTTGCTGCTTCTGGCCGAACTGCGGCCCTTGCTCTTCCTGCGCGGATTGCTCGGCGAGCTGGCGCATATAGTTATCAGTCGCCTCTTTCAGCTCCGCCATCAGCTTCGCGATCTCGTCTTTCGAGGCCCCATTGCGGATCGCCTCGGATAGTCGTTGCTGCGCCTGCTGCATTGCCGCCAGCGCATCGGCGAGGCCGCTATCCTCCAGCAACTCAGCCATTTTCCACAGCGTCTCTGCGAGATCATCGCGCAGCGCAGGCTCCAACGGCCCCGAGGAGAACCCTGCCTCAAGCCGCTCGATGACGGCGGGCAGTAAGGCCGCAACCTCTTCATTGCCAATCACCTGTTCACCGCGGTGATTGATCGCGCGCAGGATCTGCGCGGTCCGCGCCGCATTCCCTGCCGACCACAAAAGGTCGCGCCGCGCCTCGATCAACGCCGCCGCCAGCGGATCAAAGAACCGACGTCCCGGCAGTTCCATGGTTTGCGGCTCGGATTTCCCGATCTGTCCGCGCCCATCCTCTACCTCAAGCGTCAGCTTGATAGGCAGGTTCGCCCAAGGGTGCTTGGCCGCATCCTCAACAAGCGTCTCGGTGAAATCAGCCCGCGACCCGGAAATCGGCAGCGGCAGATCGAACACCAAATCGGGGCGCGGCTCAGGGGCGATTTGAAGGCCAAAGCGGCGCGGGATTGCTGCGAGATCAAGGCTGATCTGCGCGCGGCCTTTGGTGACGGCGTAATCATCCTGCGCGGCGAAAGGCTGCGAAAGCTTACCATCCGCGCGGCGGGTAGCGGGGCTGGGCAAGGTCACATTCGGGGCATCATCTGCGAGAAGCACCACGTTGAAACGGCGATCGCCGACGGAAATCTCCCCCGAGGTTTCAGCGGTAAAATCACGGCGATTGTCAGGTGTTTCTGTCTCGGTTTTGGTCTCGGCGGTCGTATCTGCTGCGGTATCGGGCGCTGGCCCGCCAACCGTCTCAGAGAACGCCACCGCGCCCGGATCACCATAAAAACGGAACGAGAATTTGGTGCCTTCGGGCAGTTCCAGATCATCCGTATCAAGCGCGTTCAGATAGAGGCCCGGCTTGCCCGTGTAGCGCGGCGGCTCGGCCCAGCCTTCCCAACTGGGCCCCATCGCCGCCTGCGCGGGACCGCCCAGCGGCGAGAGGGGCGCGGTTGAAAACATCCCGCCGCTTTGCCCGAACAAGAGGGCCACGCCCAGCGCCGTCAGCGCGGTGAGGCGCAGGGCGAACGGGTCGCGCGGCGCGAGATCGGCCGCAGGAATCGGCGCTTTCGCTGCCCGTGCGCGCGCGGCCATCCGGCGGCGGTGCGCAGCCCAGAGCGCTGTGGTTTGCGGATCATCATTGCCCAGCGCCAGCGCATCCGTCAGGCTCGAAATCGGATGCCCCGCGAGGCTGGAATCCAACCGCGCCAGCGCATCTGCCTTCGTGGGGAGCCGAAACTTCCACAGCCCCCAAAGCGCCGCACCAAAGATCGCGCCGCCCGCGACCCCAAGCGTCGCGCGCGGCGCGAGGTCCGCCACACCGAAGCTGGTGGCAGCAATCGCCATGGCCGACACAGAGATCAGCGGCCAGAAGGCCCGCGCCGCGCGCTCCGCCCCAATACCTGCGCGCGTTAGAGCCAAAGGCCGCTGCAGCCGCGCCAGAGCGTCGGCTACATCATCGGTCGTCTCGCGCGGATCAGCCATTCAGCGGGCACCCTCCCGAATCTTTCACGATGGCGCGGCGGAATTGCCTTAGAGCCATTCGGGGATGCTATCGCGTGCAAGCATTTCCTCAAAGCTCGGACGTGCCCGAATGACAGCGAATTGATCCCCGTTCACCAGAACTTCCGGAATCAGCGGACGGGAATTGTATTCCGAAGACATCACCGCGCCGTAAGCCCCTGCCGAGCGGAAGGCGACGAGGTCGCCCGCGACCAACGGCGTCAGCGGGCGCGCTTTGGCAAAGGTATCGCCCGTCTCACACACAGGGCCCACGATATCGAAAGGCTGCGGCAAGGTGCCCGCATCTGCCTCAATCACTGGAACGATGTCGTGATGCGCACCATACATCGACGGGCGCACGAGATCGTTCATCGCGGCATCGACAATCAGGAAATCACGGCCTTCGCCTTCTTTGAGGTAGATGACGGAGGTGACGAGCAGCCCCGCATTGCCCGAAATCAAGCGACCCGGCTCAATCTCGATCTCACAGCCCAGATCTCCCACGGTGCGGCGGATCACCTCGCCATATTCCAATGGCAAAGGCGGCGCGGAATTGGAGCGCTCGTAGGGAATCCCCAAACCGCCACCGAGATCAAGGCGCCGGATTTTATGGCCATCTTCGCGCAGCGCTTGCGTCAATTCGCGGACTTTGGTGAAGGCCGCCTCGAATGGCTCCAGATCGGTGAGCTGGCTGCCGATATGCACATCGACGCCGATCACATCGATCCCCGGAAGTGCCGCCGCCTCTGCATAGACGGCGCGGGCTTTGGCAATCGGGATGCCGAATTTATTCTCGGATTTCCCCGTCGCGATTTTCTCATGGGTCTTGGCATCGACATCGGGATTCACCCGCAGCGCAATCGGCGCAACCAGCCCCATCGCATCGGCGATCCGCGAGATCTCCCGCAGCTCCGGCTCGGATTCGACGTTGAACTGCCGGATCCCACCTGCGAGCACCAGTTCGATCTCTTCCGCGGTTTTCCCAACGCCGGAGAACACGATCCGCTCCCCCGGAACCCCTGCGGCTTTCGCGCGGCGATATTCGCCGCCCGACACCACATCCATTCCCGCGCCCAGATCCCCGAGCGTTTTGAGGACAGCGAGATTGGAGTTGGATTTGACCGCGAAGCACACGAGGTGATCCATCCCCTCCAGCGCCTCGTTAAAGAGCTGGAAATGTCGCGTCAGCGTCGCCGTGGAATAGACATAAAACGGCGTACCAACAGCCGCCGCAATCTCTGTCAGTGCGACATCTTCGGCGCAAAGCGTACCGTTTTGATAGAGGAAGTGATCCATGGAGACCCCGCTAAGAAGTGTTGTCACCCCCTTAGCGCATGGGATGACAACTGAAAAGACGCAGCCATGGGGCTTAGGACACGTCCGGTCGGGCTTACAGCCCGCCCGTCACGCCCATCCGCATATCGCCGCTGACAGAAACGCCTGTCGCAGGCGCGTCTGGTGCTTTGGGCGCGCCGTCAACGCCACAAGCGGCGAGCAGGAGAAGAGCGGCAAAAAGGGTCACGCGTTGCATAGGGGGCATCCTTTGGGAGGGTTAAATTGTTTAGGGGCTCACGGTAACGGTGGCCCCGCCAACGCGGCCTTGCACCGCAGGCGACACCGAGACCCCCTTAGAATTGACCGCGAAACCGGCATAAAGCGCGGGATCAGAACAGGCCGAAAGAAGGATTGCGCATCCGAGGGACGCAAGAAGACGGGTCATCTGTTCCTCCTCATGCGGCCTCTCGGCACGGTTTTCCTACCTCATCGCCAGTGAACATCGCCGCACCTTTCGGCGCGACCTGTTCCTCGGCACCACAGCTTCGCGCCTTATTGCGCGAGAAGGGCCTTCCAGCGCGCGATCTGCTCGCGCACTTGGGAGGGCGCGGTTCCGCCATAGGATTGCCGCGATGCCACCGAGTTGTGAACCCCAAGAACGTCGAAAATCGCATTCGTGATCGACGGGTTCACCGATTGCATCTCCTCAAGGCTCAGATCCGGCAGATCGCAGCCCTTATCTTCCGCCATCGCGACCAGCGTGCCCGTGACGTGATGCGCATCGCGGAACGGCAGGCCCGCCTCGCGCACCAGCCAATCGGCCAGATCCGTCGCGGTAGAGAAGCCCGACGAGGCCGCAGCCGCAAGCTTATCGGTGTTGACGGTCAGATCGGAAATCATCCCCGTCATCGCGGCCAGCGAAAGCATCAAGTTGTCAGCAGCGTCAAACACCTGCTCTTTGTCTTCTTGCATGTCTTTCGAATAGGCCAGCGGCAAGCCCTTCATGATCGTGAACAGGGCCACGGTGGAGCCCAAGATCCGGCCAATCTTCGCGCGGATCAGCTCGGCCGCATCGGGGTTACGCTTTTGCGGCATGATGGAGGAGCCGGTGGACCATTTGTCCGACATCGCTATGAAACGGAACTGCGCAGAGGACCAGATCACCAGCTCTTCCGCGAGACGCGACAGGTGCACAGCACAGATCGAGGAGGCGGAGAGGAATTCGAGCGCGAAATCGCGATCCGAAACCGCGTCGAGCGAATTCGCCATCGGGCGATCAAAGCCCAGCGCCTCTGCCGTCATATGACGATCAATGTTGAACCCCGTCCCCGCCAGCGCCGCAGCCCCGAGTGGCGATTCGTTCATCCGGTTGCGGGCATCTTGGAACCGCGAGCGATCGCGGGCGATCATCTCGACATAGGCCATCATGTGATGGCCCCAGGTCACCGGCTGCGCGGTTTGCAGATGGGTGAAGCCCGGCATCACCCAATCTGCCCCCGCTTCCGCCTGCCCGAGCAAGGCCTCGATCAGCGCCGTCAGCGACGAGATCGCCGCGTCGCATTGATCGCGCACCCAGAGGCGGAAATCGGTCGCGACTTGATCATTGCGCGAACGCGCCGTGTGCAGACGGCCCGCCGGCTCGCCGATCAGCGCCTTCAGGCGCGCTTCGACATTCATGTGAATATCTTCCAGCGCGGTCGAGAACGGGAAATTCCCTGCCTCGATTTCTGACAAGACCGTGAGGAGGCCTTCACGGATCGCCGCCGCATCGTTATCGGTGATGATGCCTTGCTGCGCCAACATCGCGGCATGGGCGCGGCTGCCTCGGATATCTTGGGCGAAGAGCCGTTGGTCGTAGCCGATCGAGGCATTGATTGCCTCCATGATCGCATCCGGACCTGCGGCAAATCGCCCCCCCCACATTGCGTTGGAGGTCTTATCCGTGGCTTGGTCGGTCATCATCAGGCCCTTTCCGGGAGGTAACATGCGCAAGTTTTTCTGGACCGTCCTCTACACCGCCGCCGCGTTCGGTGCAAATCCTGCGGCATCTGATCCGCTCGATGCGTTGCGTATCGGCGATATGCGCAAATTGAACCTTACCGATCCAACCGCTTTGCCTCAGGTCGCGGTGACCTCGCTCGACGGCAAATCTCTGAGTTTCTCCGAGTTGAAAGGCAAGGTCGTGCTCTTAAACTTCTGGGCAACGTGGTGCGCGCCGTGCAAGGAGGAGATGCCTGCTCTCGAGAGGTTGGAAGCCACGCTGGGCGGCGATGATTTCGTGGTGATTCCGGTGGCGACGGGGCGACAATCGCCCGCCTCGATTGAGAAATTCTTCGCCGAAGCGGGAATCAAATCTCTTCCGATCTGGCTGGACCCAAAATCGGAACTTGCAAGGGGCGCAGGCGTCTCGGGCCTTCCGGCAACACTGATCCTCGACCGCGACGGGATGGAACGCGCGCGGCTTGTCGGCCCTGCCGAATGGGATGGTGAGGCCGCGACCGCAATGATCAAAGCAGTGATCGCGGAATAACCACGACCACTGTCCCGCTACAGGTGCTTTGCTGTCTCACGGAATGCCACGACGCATTGCCCGGACGTGGCAGAAAGCTCAGGCAGCAAGGCGGAGATATGAGACCATCCCCGCTGAAATCGTCTCTGAGAGGCCCATCAGTGCCGCGAGGCGGCCTTTTATGTCATCGTGGAAGGTATCGAGCTGGTCGATAGCAGCCGAGAGCCCGCCACCTTGCTCGCGCATCCGACCGCATTCAACCCGCCCGAGCACACGGATCGTATCGAGACCGAGCATCTGACGCCGAATATCGGCGCTGGATCGACTGAGCGCCGCCGCTACTTCGACCCCGCTCGTTAACGCGGTGCAGGCTTTCGCTGTGCATTCACGCCGAACCTGCTCCAGCAGTTTGCGCTCGACCTCCCAATCAATGTCAGCGGGGGTCGGCTCCCGATCGCCAGTCTGGATCATCTCGTTGAGAACCCGCTCCGCGCCGAGCAAAAACAGCGCATGCGCCACCTCACGGGACATCTGCTCACACAGATTGCCCTCGCCCCCGACAAAGGAGCGCAACCGATCCGAAATACCGACGGAGGAGGCTTTATAATTCTCCGAGATTGCGGAAACAGGCCCCCCTGAAGGTTCCAACCGCGAAGCAACCAGCCGCATATTATTCGGGATGGATTGCAGTGCATCGAAGCTGCGTAAAAGCGCGTTTTGCTCTGTCGCGGCCTTCTCAAGCGAATCATTCAACTCCAACAGAATTTTTGTCAGCACGTCTTGCTCGCGGCCAAGGCTGCGGTCACGCGCCGAGATTTCCTGCCCCATCGCATAGGCCATCAGGCTGGAGTAACTGCGAAACCCCCATTGCGCCGCCATGTTGCGCAGCATCGCCGCGCCATTTTCAAGATCGAAATTCCCCTCGCGTTCCTTCGCACGGATCTTTCTGTAAGCATCCCGAACCGTATCGAAGACGGAGCTTGAGGGTTTCAGACGAACCGAGAGATACCCATCCCCCACCGGCAAGAGCACAGCATAGACCCAGTAGAACCCGCCATCCGCGCCCCTGTTCTTTACGTAGGCCCCCATAGGGTTGCCCTTGCCCAAAGCATCCCAGAGAATCCGAAACAGCGATTGCGGCATATCGGGGTGACGGACGATCTTATGTGGCGCCCCGATCAAGCGCTCCCATTCAATGCCCGAAACCCGCTGAAAGACGGAATTTCCAGCGGCGATAACGCCCCGCCCGTCCGTGCGGGAATAGAAGAGCTCCTCAGGCCGGAACGGAACCTCAACTGAGTCGAGCCCGCCCGCCCGTTTGATTTCTGCACACATGATGTCCCTTTGGTCGCAATGTGACTGATTGGGATCACGGTAAACACTGAATCTTACCGAGAGGTTTACGCCCACCATCCGCGCTCGTCCCGATGGTGAGGCATCAACCTCGCATTAACTCTGACATCCATATTTTCCTGCGATTTACGGCTTGTTAGCGGTGTCGCGTAAATATGAAGCCGATCGCCAAGGAGAACGCTATGACCAGTTCAGATTTCGCAGTGAAAGCGCCAATCGAGCGCGCATCTGTCAGCCCGCTTGACTATGCGATATCGGAGCGTGATCGCGAGACCCTTACCATGGTGCGGCAGGCAATCGCCCGGCACGATGTCGTGCTCGCCTATCAACCTATTGTTCAGACAGCCCACCCTGACCGCCCTGCGTTTCACGAGGGGCTGATCCGCATTCTTGACGCGCGTGGCAGGATCATTCCCGCGCAAGATTTTATCGGCGCGGTCGAGGATACCGAGCTGGGCCGCAAGATTGATTGCCTGGCGCTGGAACTGGGCCTCAAGGCCCTTTCGCACGATCCTTCCTTGCGGCTTTCCATCAATATGTCAGCCCGCTCCATCGGATATCCGGCGTGGATGAAAACCCTGAATAAGGGCCTAGCGATAGATGACACCGCCGCGGAGAGATTGATTTTGGAGGTTACCGAGACCTCGGCGATGGCTATGCCAGATCTGGTCACCGTGTTCATGCAGGATCTGCAACAGCGCGGCGTCGCCTTCGCGCTCGATGATTTCGGCGCCGGCTACACCTCCTTCCGCTATCTGCGCGATTTTTATTTCGACATCGTCAAGATTGATGGGCAGTTCATCAAAGGCATCGCTGACAACCCTGACAACCAAGTGCTGACACAGGCACTTCTCGATATCGCGCGGCACTTCGACATGTTCACCGTTGCCGAATCCGTTGAGACGGCAAAAGATGCGCAATATCTGATGGAGCTTGGGATCGACTGCCTGCAAGGCTACTATTTTGGGGCCCCAACGATTCAGCCGCCGTGGGAAACGCCGCCCGCGCGGATGCGCGCCTAAATTTCAATAATCATTCCAGATCGCACCGCCTGCGCGTAATATAATTACGCGCAGGCGTTATTTTCAGGCCGCATTCCCCTTGACCCTGCGGAGCCAAACGTCATGCTGCCCTTCGATGGGGGGAGTTTACTCTCCCTAGTGCACACGCATTACGGAGAGGATCCAAATGACCAATGTGGTGATCGTATCGGCGGCTCGGACCGCTGTTGGCAGCTTCAACGGCGCTTTCGCCAATACCCCAGCGCATGATCTCGGCGCAGCCGTGCTGGAAGCCGTTGTGGCCCGCGCAGGTATCGATAAGGCGGAGGTTTCCGAGACTATCTTGGGGCAGGTTCTGACAGCAGGCCAAGGCCAGAACCCTGCTCGCCAAGCCCATATCAACGCGGGTCTTCCGATTGAATCGGCGGCGTGGTCGATCAACCAAGTCTGTGGATCGGGCCTGCGCACCGTTGCACTCGGCGCGCAGCATATCCTGCTCGGAGATGCAGATATCGTCATTGCTGGCGGTCAGGAAAACATGTCGCTCTCGCCCCATGTCGCGCATCTGCGCGCGGGTACGAAGATGGGCGATATGAAAATGGTCGACTCGATGATCAAAGATGGGCTGTGGGACGCGTTCAACAACTACCACATGGGCCAAACGGCAGAGAACGTGGCGGCCAAATTCGGCATCACTCGCGAGATGCAGGATGAATTCGCCCTCGCCTCGCAAAACAAGGCTGAAGCCGCGCAAAAAGCTGGCAATTTTGCCGATGAGATCGCCGGTTTCACCGTGAAAACCCGCAAGGGCGAAACCATTGTCGATGCGGATGAGTACATCCGCCACGGCGCAACGCTTGAGTCGATGCAAAAGCTGCGCCCTGCGTTCACCAAAGACGGCACCGTGACCGCAGGCAATGCGTCGGGCCTCAATGATGGCGCTGCAGCGGTGCTGTTGATGACGGAAGAAGAGGCCGCCAAGCGTGGGCTCACCCCGCTCGCACGGATCGCTTCTTATGCCACCGCAGGCTTGGACCCGTCCTTGATGGGCTGTGGCCCGATTCCCTCCTCGCGCAAGGCACTCGCCAAAGCAGGCTGGAAACCGGAAGATCTCGACCGCGTTGAGGCCAACGAAGCCTTCGCGGCTCAAGCCTGCGCCGTGAACAAGGAAATGGGCTGGGATCCGGCAAAGGTAAACGTGAACGGCGGCGCAATTGCCATCGGTCACCCGATTGGCGCTTCAGGCGCGCGGATCCTCAACACGCTTGTCTTCGAAATGAAACGTTCGGGTGCGAAGAAGGGCCTCGCGACGCTGTGCATCGGCGGCGGTATGGGCGTAGCCATGTGCATCGAAGGCCTGTGATCGGACCGCCGGATCGGCACTGACATAAAAACATGTGCGCAATATTGTTGCGCACATGGATCAAATTAAATAACAAGGTTTCAAGGAAGCCGTATTCTAGGGAGAAGATATGTCCAGAGTTGCACTCGTCACAGGCGGCACGCGCGGTATCGGCGCATCTATTGCCACCGCATTGAAGGCTGCGGGCTACACAGTTGCGGCGAACTACGCCGGCAACGAGGAAGCCGCCGCGAAGTTCACCGAAGAGACTGGAATCAAGACCTACAAATGGTCGGTCGCGGATTACGATGCCTGTGTTGCGGGCATCGCGCAGGTTGAGGCTGATCTCGGGCCAGTCGATGTTCTGGTCAATAATGCTGGTATCACCCGCGATGCACCGTTCCACAAAATGACCCGCCAGCAATGGCAAGAGGTCATGGATACGAACCTCTCTGGCGTCTTCAACATGACGCATCCGCTGTGGAACGGGATGCGCGAGCGGAAGTTTGGCCGGATCGTCAATATCTCCTCGATCAACGGTCAAAAAGGCCAGTTCGCACAAGCCAACTATTCCGCCGCAAAAGCGGGCGATCTGGGCTTCACCAAAGCTCTCGCCCAAGAGGGTGCGCGGGCCGGTATCACTGTAAATGCGGTCTGCCCCGGCTATATCGCGACAGAAATGGTGATGGCGGTGCCGGAAAAAGTCCGCGAATCGATCATTGGTCAGATTCCCGTTGGGCGCCTCGGCGAACCGGAAGAAATCGCGCGCTGCGTTGTCTTCCTTGCATCGGATGAGGCGGGCTTCGTGACGGGCTCCACACTGTCCGCAAACGGCGGGCAATACTTCATCTAATCGCCCCTTGGCAAACATTTGAAAGGCCCGCATCTTGCGGGTCTTTCGTCATTCTGGAGCCCCCCATGACCCGAACGCGCGCCACAGTCATCGGCCTTTCCGCCATTGCGATGTGGTCGCTGCTCGCGCTTTTCACGGTCGGCTCACATGAAGTTCCCGCGCTCCAGCTCAACGCGATCTGTTTTGCCATTGGCGGCGGCATCGGTCTCGCATGGGGGGTCAGCACGGGCAGCCTGCCCCAGCTCCGCGCCGTGCCATGGCAAATCTATGCCTTCGGCGCCGCCGGGCTTTTTGGCTTCCACTTTCTCTATTTCACCGCTCTGAAACTCGCCCCGCCTGCCGAGGCGGGACTAATTGCGTATCTCTGGCCGTTGTTGATCGTCGTATTCTCCGGATTTCTTCCTGGGGAACGGCTGCGTCGGGGCCATATTTTCGGGGCAGGAATCGCGTTTTTAGGCGCTGCACTGATCGTCCTGCGAGGTGGGGCAGGATCAAGTACGGGACTCGGAAGCACCGCGCTTTTGGGCTTTGCGCTTGCCTTCCTCTGCGCCCTCACGTGGTCAGGATACTCCCTGATGTCACGGCGTTTTGGTGCGGTGCCGACCATCGCCGTCACAATCTATTGCCTTGCGGCTGCGGCCCTCTCCTTGGTCGCGCATCTGATGATCGAAGTTACCGCTTGGCCAAGTTCAGCCTTAGGCTGGGGATCGGTTATTGCGCTGGGTGCTGGGCCTGTTGGCCTCGCCTTCTTCACATGGGATGTCGGGGTAAAACGCGGTGATATCCAATTGCTTGGCACCGCGTCTTACGCCGCTCCACTCCTTTCGACGCTTGTGTTGATCCTTGCTGGTATCACGGCGGCCAGCCCCGTAATTGTGCTGGCCGCCGCTCTGATTGCAGCGGGCGCGACCTTCGCCGCGCGCGCAAGCCAACAGCGCTGAGCCTTTCGCGCTCAACTGTTCGGCTTTTGCAATGGCCCGCAATGGCGTGATCTACGCGCTGGCTCCACCAGCATATCAAGCGAAACGGGCGAATGAGCGCTGATGAAAAGATTTGCGCTCGAATGAGTTGGGAAGGGTTTTAGGCGAACTGCGAGAGACGCGAGATCTCTTCTTTCAGGCGCAACTTCTGCTTCTTCATTTCGGCGATTTGAAGGTTATCCGCGCCGGGGCTCCGCGCCGCACGCGAGACTGCGTCCGACAAGGCTTCGTGTTTCCGGCGGAGTTCATGAATGTGGGAATTCATCGTCATGGATAGCTCCTCTGCTGTGAACTTCTTCAGTCCAACACAAGTTTTGAGTCGTGTCACGCGCTAGTCACAATCGACTGCCAAAATATACATTTCATGCCAATTATTGCCGAATCGTTAACGATCGAGCGGCAAGATTGCGCCGTCGCGTAAAATTGCACGGGCTTGGGGGGTGAGATCCTCGCGATCCTCCCCATGTTGAAGGGCCGCATGCAGCACCAACGGCGCGAGCAGCGTGAGGGGCCCTCGCGCGAGCTTGCGCGCCCTCACGATCACCCGCCCCGCTGGCCGCCCAACGCGCGGCGCAATCGGCAAAACGGTGATCGACCCCGCCTGCACTGCCAGCAGCGCCGCAAGCAGATCAGCGAGACGATCCGCATTTTGGATAACCGTCATCCAACCGCTTGGATGGAGCCTTTTGATCCCCCGATCCACCCAGATTGCGAGCGGTGTCACCTCGCGCTGCCCCGTCTCGCGGCCCATATCCGCAGCGGCCGTGCCCGAGGCAGGGGGAAAGTATGGCGGGTTCGCAATGACATGGTCGAAACTCATCGCCCGCAACGCCGATGGTATCTGCGCGAGATCCCCCTCATGCACGTCAAAATCGATACCGTTCTGCGCGGCATTCCGGCGTGCCAGATCGGCATAGGCAGGCTGCAATTCCAGCCCCGTCAGCACAGCGCCTGTGCGCCGCCCCACACACAGGCTGGCCACCCCCGCGCCGCACCCCAGTTCCAGCACGCTCTCGCCCGCCTGCGCCCCGCAGGCCGCCGCCAGCAGCACAGGATCCATCGCTGCGCGATAACCTGCCTTTGGCTGTGAAATCAGAAGCTTGCCGCCCAGAAACTTATCCTGACTTAGCGCATCCTCAGCAAATATCATGGTTGATCCAGTTTTAGATCGCGCAAGATCGCCTTAGCCATGAACAGATCCTGATCGCGCACCATCAGCCGACGCGGCAATATGCCCAAGCCGCCTTCGAGAAGGCTCATATGGACGTCGAGTTCAAACGTGTCTATACCCTCGCCCTCAAGAAGGGCGGCCGCCATGGACATGCGAACGGGGTCTGTGCTGCGCAAAAGCTCTTTCATATACCGAGATTTAGGGGCAAGGATCGCCCCTGTCGAGAGAGACGGGAAAAACGCGATGAGCTTGGACGATAAGGCCGTGAAGCCACATGACCGATTGGCCGATGCTTTGGCGCAGGAAATGACTGCGGTGAACACGCTGATCCGTGAGCGCATGGCCTCCGAACACGCGCCGCGCATCCCTGAAGTGACGGCGCATCTGGTTGAGGCAGGCGGCAAACGCCTGCGCCCGATGCTGACCTTGGCCGCCGCGAAGCTGTGTGGTTACACAGGGCCCTATCACATCCATCTAGCCGCGACGGTCGAGTTCATCCATACGGCGACCCTGCTGCATGATGATGTGGTGGACGAAAGCGCCCAGCGGCGTGGGCGGCCCACGGCGAACCTTCTGTGGGATAACAAATCCAGCGTCTTGGTCGGCGATTATCTGTTCGCGCGCGCTTTCCAGTTGATGACAGCGGCGAATAATATGGCTGTCCTGTCGATCCTCTCTAACGCCTCTGCCGTGATCGCGGAGGGCGAAGTGTTGCAGCTCACCGCCGCGCAGGATCTGGCAACGAGCGAAGCGATTTACCTCAACGTGATCCGTGGCAAAACGGCGGCGCTGTTCTCGGCGGCAACTGAGGTGGGCGGCGTTCTGGCCGAGGCTTCCGCAGAGCAGATCGCGGCCCTGCGGACCTATGGCGACGCGCTCGGGATCGCGTTCCAGATCGCCGATGATCTGCTCGATTACAGCGCCACCTCGGAAGCGATGGGCAAGAACACCGGCGACGATTTCCGCGAGCGGAAGCTGACCTTGCCGGTGATCAAAGCGGTCGCTTTGGCAGATGCGGAGGAGCGCGCTTTCTGGCAGCGGACGATTGAGAAGGGTCAACAGGCGGAGGGCGATCTCGAACACGCCATCGCCCTGATGCACAAGCACGGCACGCTCAACGCCACCCGTGCCGCCGCGGTGGACTGGGCCGATACCGCCCGCGCCGCGTTGAAAGATCTGCCCGATGTCCCGCTGCGGGCTATGCTCGACGATCTTGCCGATTACGTGGTGGCACGGCTGCGCTAAGCCGAGGCGCGTTCAAAGAGACTGGGGCGCGGCTAAATCTGTCTGATCGCCCAACACACCTGCGCGCACCCACCACTCTGGATGGGCTTTCGCGAGGCTTGCCGCAGCGCTCTCAGCCTCCGCCTCGGTGTGGAACAAACCAAAACAGGTCGCGCCCGATCCCGACATCCGTGCGAAGGCGGCCTGCCCACGCAATGCGCCGAGCACCTCCCCGATGACGGGGGCGAGGGCCACGGCAGGTGCCTCCAGATCGTTGCGCTGCGTCGCAAGCCAGTCAATCAGCGCGCGCGCGTCTGCCCAATTTGGCATTACATCTGGGCTGGGCGGGTTGGTCTTGGTGGCCAGCGCACGGAACACAGCGGGTGTAGAGACTTCGACGCGCGGGTTAACCAGCACCGCAGGCAGAGGCGGCAGGCTCACAGGCGTGATCGCCTCGCCGATGCCCTGAACGCGGATCGGTGCGGGCCGATAGCACATTGGCACATCTGCCCCAAGCGCGAGCAGATCGAGCTGCGCGAGACCGCCCTTCGTCCTCACATCGAGTGTTCCGCCAGAGAAGCCGACCTCTTCAGCCCCTCCCAGAGCCATCGCCCCCCTCACCCCCGCAGCAGCATCGGAAGAACCGCCACCAATGCCGGAGGCCGCAGGGAGATGCTTCTCCAAAGTGATCTCAACCCCAACCGTAGCGCCAACCTGCGCCTGATGCTCGGCAACGGCGCGCCAAACAAGGTTGCGCGCATCTGCGGGCACGCCCTGCGCCTCGGACCCCGCCACCGCAAGCTGCATCTCAGCGGAGCGCGCCATCGTCAGCGTATCCCCGATGGGCGCAAAGGCGATCAAACTATCGAGTAGGTGATAGCCATCCTGACGCTGCCCCGTCACATGCAGCGTCAGATTGACCTTCGCAGGCGCGAAGACCTTAATTCGCATTGGGCGCATCGCCCTCTGGCGTCTCGGCCGTCGCATCGTCTGCCGGAGTTTCAGCCTTCGCGGGCGGCGGAACTTCCCTAAGCGGCTCTGCGCCCTCCTCGGCCAGAACCGCATCCAGCCCACGGTCCAGCTTCGCGCGGATCCGGTCTGCGTCTTTCTCGGTTTCGAGCTTGAAGGACAAAGCGCGGCGCCACTGGAACGCGGCCTCGCGTTGACGCCCAACCGCCCAATAGACATCGCCCAAATGATCGTTGACGAGGCTATCGTCGGACATCAGCTCGACGGCCCCTTCCATCGCGGCAACCGCCTCGGTGTAGCGCCCGACGCGGAACAGGCCCCAGCCGAGACTATCCATGATCGCGCCATCCTCAGGGCGCTCTATCGCAGCCCGCTCGATCATCGAGAGCGCCTCATCCAGATGCTCGTTCCGGTCGATGTAGAAATACCCCAGATAGTTGAGAACTAAGGGCTGATCAGGTTCGATCTCCAGCGCTTTGCGGAAATCGGCCTCCGCCTTGGGCCATTCCCCCGACCGCTCATAGGAAATGCCGCGCGCGTAATAGGCCACCCAGCCCGCGCCGCCAGTTTGATCCGTAATTTCGATCAGCTTGGTATAGGCGGGGATTGCGTCTTTATACCGCTCCTGCCGCCGATAGACATCCGCCATTGTTGACCAGACCAGCGGCTGATCAGGGTTCGCCTTGGTCAGCGCCTTTAGCGCCTCTAGCGCAGCATCGGGCTTGCCCTCGGATTCCAATGCCTCGGCACGGCCAAGCTCGGCCGCGAGATGTGACGGGTGATCAGCGGGCACACGGGAATAGGCTTCGGTCGCAAGCTTATACTGTTCGTGCTGCTCCAGAATTGCCGCCGTTAGAAGCAGCGCCTCAACGTGATCGGGCCGCAAATACTCGCCCAAACGGGCGTAGATCAACGAGAACACCTCCTCGCGATCCCCTGCAAGCGCGCCTGCAATGGTGAAGAAGGCCTCCGCAGTTCCCTCTGTGGGCGAGGTGACGGCGGTAAAAGGCAGCGTCTCGCCCGCTTCCAACTTGGCCCGCATCTCAGCCGTCGCGGGGTCAGGATCGGTGACAAAGACCTTATCAATCAACGCAATCGCATCGGCATTCCGCTCAAGCTGCGAGAGCACCTCCACCCGCGCGAAGAGCCCGCGCCGCGATCCCGAAAGTGTCGCGCCTTCTTTGGAGGCGAAGATCTCCTCCGCGCCGCCAAAATCGCCGACCATCGCGAGCACGAGGGCTTTTTGATAAAGTGCGAGCTGGCCGAAATTCGGCTCACTGCGCATCTTATCGAATTGCGCGGTCGCTTCCGAAATCTGGCCCTGCCCTGCGTAGGCCCATGCGCGCGCCAAACCTGCAATCACGGGGCCAATATTCGCGCCATCCTCTAGCCGCGCGAGCATGCCTTCCCAATCCTCGCGCTTGGCGTCATCCGCCACCAGCATCAGCGCCGCGACTTGGCTGCCATCCGGTGGGCTGCCGATCTCTTTCGACAGCGCCAAGGCCGCCTCGAATTCGCCGCGCGCGACATTCATCAGCACAGTCGTATCCTGCAACGTCCGGTTCGACGGATCGGCCAGCAAAGCGGCAGCGTAATACTCCGCTGCGGCGTCATAGTTATTGTCGGTCGCGGCGGCCCGCCCTGCAAGATAGGCACCGGGGTTCTCTGCGAAAACGGGGCTGGAAAGCGGCGCGGTGAGAAGAAGGGATGCCCCAAGAACGAGCATGGGGAAGCGGACAAGACGTGCTGGCACTGCGAAAATTCCTTATTGCTTGCCCGCACGGTAGCGGGGCGCGTCTGGCAAGGCAATGCAACGGGTCGCTCCGCGCCTGCCGTTCGGCGCTGCCTCGCGCAGGTGTGAGCAAAACGGCGGGCGAAGTTATCGCCCGCCGCCTAAAACTGCCGCAAATGCCATTCCCAGATTGGGGAATTACATATTCGGGTAATTCGGCCCGTCGCCGCCCTGCGGCGTGGTCCAGTTGATGTTCTGCGACGGGTCCTTGATGTCACAGGTTTTGCAATGCACGCAGTTCTGGAAGTTGATCTGGAACTTCGGCCCGTTCTCGCCTTCCAGCACCTCATAGACCCCCGCAGGGCAATAGCGCTGCGCCGGCTCGTCATACTCGGGCAGGTTGACCGCAATCGGGATCGAGGCATCCTTCAGATGCAGGTGGCAGGGCTGGCTTTCCTCATGGTTGGTGAAGGAAAACGCCACATTGGTGAGACGGTCGAACGACAGCTTGCCATCGGGTTTGGGATAGGTGATCGGCGCGAAATCCTTGGCCTTGCCCGTTGCCGCAGCATCGTTCTTGCCGTGTTTGATCGTACCGAAGAACGAGAAACCGAACAGGCTGTTGGTCCACATGTCCAGGCCACCCATCGCCAGCGACGGCAGCATCCCCCATTTCGACCACATCGGCTTGACGTTGCGCACCTTCTTGAGGTCTTTCGCAATCGGGCCGGAGCGCAGATCGCTCTCGTAGGCGGCCAACTCGTCGCCCATGCGGCCTGCCGCAATCGCATCCGCTGCCGCATTCGCCGCCGCAATCCCCGAGAGCATCGCGTTATGGTTGCCCTTGATCCGCGGCACGTTCACGAGGCCCGCCGAACAGCCGAGCAACGCCACGCCCGGCGCCACGATCTTCGGGATCGACTGCCAGCCGCCCTCGGAAATCGCCCGCGCGCCGTAAGCCACGCGTTTGCCGCCTGCCAGCAGATCCGCGATCATCGGGTGATGCTTGAAGCGCTGGAATTCCATATAGGGGAACAGATGCGGGTTCTCGTAGTTCAAATGCACCACGAAACCGACATAGACCTGATTGTTCTCAAGGTGATAGACGAACGACCCGCCGCCCGCGTTGGAATTCAACGGCCAGCCCATCGTATGGGTCACCGTGCCTTCCTTGTGCTTGGCGGGATCAATTTCCCAGATCTCTTTCATGCCGAGGCCGAATTTCTGCGGGCAATGGCCAGCGGAAAGATCGTATTTCGCCATGACTTCCTTCGCGAGCGAGCCGCGCACGCCCTCCGAGAGGAAGACATATTTGCCCAGCAGCTCCATCCCCGGCTCGTAGCCATCGCCAATCGAGCCATCGGCATTCTTGCCAAACTCGCCCGCGACAACCCCCGCAACACGGTCATTGCCCGCGTCATCCTTTGCCCAGACCAGCTCGGACGCCGCCATGCCGGGGAAGATCTCGACCCCGAGCGCCTCTGCCTGCTCCGCCATCCAGCGGCAGACATTGCCCATCGAGACGATGTAATTGCCGTGGTTCGACATTAGCTTCGGCATCGGCCAGTTCGGGATCCGAATTCCGCCCGCGGGCCCGAGGATGTAGAAGTTGTCTTCCTTCACCTCCGTCTTGATCGGCGCACCCAGCTCCCGCCAGTTCGGCAATAGCGCATCGAGCCCGCAGGGATCCAGAACCGCGCCCGAAAGGATATGCGCCCCGACCTCGGACCCCTTTTCGAGGACGACGACATTCAGATCGGCATCACGCTGTTTCAGACGGATCGCAGCCGAGAGCCCGGCAGGCCCCGCTCCGACGATGACGACATCATATTCCATTGACTCGCGGTCGATTTGGGCCACGCGGGGGTCCTCCTGACTTGCATTTGCTAGCTCTCAGGCCGTTTGCTAGCCCAGCAATTGATTTGAAGCAATCGTAACGCAACGAAGAACGCAATATTCTTGCGCAAAGGTCGTTTCTTAAAGCTGAATTGCCGCTCGCAAAACTAGCCCCTCGGCGGAAACCGACAACCCTCTCTTGACTTTAGGGGGCCAAGCCGGATTTACAGGCTCAAAGCGATAGAAAATTTGTCCGTACGACAGGCTCAGTTCCATGGAAAAAATACCTCTGACGCGCGCCGGATACGACGCGCTTGATGCAGAACTCAAACAGCTCAAATCGGTTGAACGCCCGACGGTGATCAAAGCGATTGCGGAGGCACGCGAGCATGGCGACCTCTCTGAGAATGCTGAGTATCACGCCGCCCGCGAGAAGCAGAGCTTCGTTGAGGGCCGGATCAAGGAGCTCGAAGGCACTTTGGGTCTCGCCGAGGTGATTGACCCGCGCAAATTCACCGGATCGGTGAAATTCGGTGCGACGGTGACTTTGGTCGATGAGGATACCGACGACGAGCGCACCTATCAAATCGTCGGCGAGCCGGAAGCGGATCTCGAGCGCGGGCTTTTGAACATCAAATCCCCGATTGCGCGGGCGCTGATCGGCAAAGACGAGGGCGATAGCGTCGAGGTCAAAACGCCCGGCGGCTCGAAATCTTACGAAATCCTCGCCATTCGTTTCATCTAAGCGGTAAGGTGGGCATGTGATGACAGAGCAGCCCAGCACCTCCGCTCCGCGCGGACGCGACGCGTTGGAAGACCGCTTGCGCGGTCTTTCCGAACGCGCTTCTGTGCCCGTGCCCGCACCGGAGGGGATCTCGAAATCGGAATGGATCGCGCTTGGCCTCAGCCTCGCGTGGCTCGCGCTTGTCGGGCTGTTCTTCCTGTTCATGGAACCTGCTGCGAACACGGGGCTGCTCAGTTCGGTGATGACGCTGGTCGGCGTATTCCTACCCATTGCGATGATCTGGATCGCGGCGATTCTGGCGCGGATCGCCCGGCAGATGCGCGCGGAGGCGATGGAGCTGCGCCAGTCGGTTGAGGCGATGCGGCAGGCTTGGGTCTCGCAGCAGACCAACCGCGCGATGCCCTCGGTGGAAAAGAAGCTGGACGAGATCGTCAAGACCACGCGCCAGACGGAAACCGCGATTGCGACCTTCACCTCACGGCGGGACGTGCAGGCGACGGTGCCCTCAGCGGATCGCAAAGCCGCCCTCATAGCGCCGCGCGCGCCGCTGCCCGCAGAGGATCAGCCCGCGCTCGCCTTGGGCACGCCAGCCGAGGATATGCGGGCGCCCGTCTCCATCGGAGATTTCGTCAAAGCCCTGAATTTCCCTGACAATACAGAGGATAAAGAAGGCTTCCGCGCGCTGCGCCGCGCGCTTGAAGATCGCTCGATGTCGAAACTGGTGCGCGCGGCGCAGGACGTGCTGACGCTGCTGAGCCAAGACGGAATCTATATGGATGATCTGCGCCCGGATCGCGCACGGCCCGAAATCTGGCGCAAATTTGCCAAGGGCGAGCGCGGGCGCGAGATCGCGGGATTGGGCGGCGTGCGGGATCGCTCATCGCTGGCCCTCACCGCTGGCCGCATGCGCCAAGATCCGGTGTTCCGCGATGCCGCGCACCATTTCCTGCGGCAGTTCGACAAGACCTTCTCCGAATTCGAGAGCAACGCCTCCGATCAAGAGGTGGCGGAACTAGCCGAAACCCGCACTGCGCGCGCCTTCATGCTCTTGGGCCGCGTCACAGGCACGTTCGACTGATCGTCACAGCCGACGCTCCATCACCAGAACACGGCGAAACCCGAACATCATCGCGGTGATCAGGCTGCGGCGCTCGCGGGTGACTTCGAACCCCATGCGGGTATAGAGCGCCCGCGCCCGCGTGTTGCGCGCGACAACATCCAACCGGACATGGCTATAGCCCTTGCGCCGCGCCTTATCGCAGGCAGCATCAATCAGCGCCGCGCCAACGCCTTTCCCGCGCCACTCCTCGCGCACCACAATCCCGTCGACCATGAACGCACGGTTCTCGATATCGCGCGCAAGCCACGCAAAACACAGCCCCCGCCAGAACGCCCCAAAGCGGCCATAGACCGCGCGCAGATCGCCCTGTGTGCCATAGACAAACCCGCCCTGCACCGAGCGATAACCGATCACCCCGATCAGCTCTTCGCCGTGCAGCGCACTCAAGGCGTGATCCCTATCGAGCACGCGATCAACAAAGCGCAGCCCTTGCTTATCAGGGCCGAGAACGCGCGACAGTTTGCCCCCGAAAGCCCCCCAATACAGGGACACAGCATGGCTGCGCGCACGCTCCGGCACGCCTCGACAGATCTCAAACGCCATCATGCGCCCCCGGAGCGGGAGGGCCGAAGCTGCGCCGCCCCTGCGCGAGATCTGCCTCCGCCTGCGCCAGATCCTCAAGCGTATTGAGATTGGCAAACGGATCAGGGGTTTCAGAGAAATCCACCGCGACGCCATCCTGCAGCGCAATCCGCAAGCGGCGTTCTCCGGTCTCCAGCCCCGCTTGGATCATCGGCCGCATGCTGACGGGCCAGAGCGCCACCGCAGGGTGCGCGCGGTAAGTTTCCGTGCCGTCCTGAGACGTTGACAGGCTCCGCGCATAGCACGGGCGCTGCCCGCCTAGTGACGCCTTTGCCAAGCGTGCGACGAGGTCCGCAGGCAGAAATGGCGTATCGACAGGCACCGTCACCAAAGCATCGGCCCCCTGCGCTGCGGCCCAATCGAGCCCCGCGAGAATGCCCGCAAGCGGGCCTTGGTCAGGAATTTCATCGCGCAGAACAACCGAGCAAAGCCCCGCAAACCGTTCCGGATCGCCGTTTGCAGAAAGCGCAATCGGGGTGATTTGCGGCGAGAGCCGGTCGAGCAGATGGGCCAGCAATGGCTTGCCTTGTAGCAGCATCAGCGCCTTGTCGGCCCACCCCATACGGCGCCCCTCACCGCCTGCCAGAATCAATCCTGCGAGTGGCATGGGTCCTCCACGGGGGCCGCGCGCGCCCGATCAGCCGCCGATTGTGCGCCCGTGGGTGACTTTCTCGGGCTGAATCATCTTGATCCCGTGCACGTTGCGCGGGTCACCATCATACACATCTTCCCCGACAACCCCCGGAACTTCGCTGAACATCTTCGACAGCGGCACGGGGAAATAAGTATGCGAGATCGCCTCAAAGCCCGGCACACCCATCAGAATCGAACTCACCGAATTCGCGCACATGGACTTGGGAACAGCCCCGTAGGCCTCGACACGGCGGCGGAGTTCTTCGGCAACCTCGAGCGGCACCGAGACTTTCTGCACATTCACATACCAGTCCTCGCGGGCGTGGTAATCAATGTAGAACTTCCGCATCTGCTCGGTCATGCCGTAATGCACATCGTTGCGCTCAGGTGCGTAGGGGTATTGCCACGTGCCTGCGGGATCGAACAGGATCCGCTCGCGCCCGTCGATCAGCAGGGACGAATGCCCGCCTGCGCCAGTATTCTTGCTGATGACAGTGTAAAGTGTGACCGATGGGGCCTCGCCCGACACAAAGGTCGCTTTGCGCACCGCTTCATCGGGGGCCCAAACCGGCTCTGCACCACAAGCAGCAAGCAAGAGTGGCAACAAAAGGCACAGGATTAGTCGGCGCATCGCGAGACCTCTTTAGTCGAAAAATCAGGCGCTTGCCTGACAGGGTGAGCGCAAATAGGCCCGCAAGCGCAATGGCTGCCAGCAAAGCCAGCAGCCAAATGGCATTGCTTAGCCACCCACCAGCGCGAGGAATACGAGGAACACAGCGATCACGATCACCGAGTATTTCACGAAAGTGATGAAGCCTTTGAAGGTCTTCTCTTGGGCGGTGATATCCATCGTGCCCTGAATATGGTCTGCCATGACATGTCTCCCGTTCATCTTTGGCGCAAATAATCACAAGTGAGCGATGCTGTCACGCCCGAGTTTATGCGGTTTTACACAGTTTCGGGGGTTTGTGGGGTTTCTGCCTGCTCCATATCCTCAAACAACCGAAAGCCGATCCGGCGAGGCTGTTCTTCGGGTGCGGCTTTGGGCAGAGCAACGAGGGTGAAATTGAGTTGCGAGACGTGCTGAATCAGCTGCGTGCGCGCGCCTTGCTCGTCTCGCCCGTAGAAAGTGAGGATGTCAGGCGCAAAATACCCCAAGCCCTCGATCCGCAGCGCGCCGGAGGTTCCCCCAGTCATGCCCAGCGCGATTTCCTGATCCTGATCGAGTCGTTCCTCGAAGTTCTTGATGAACAGGACAAGGCGCTCATAGGCCCATTGTGCCTCGGATTTCTCTTCCGCAGGCGTGCGACGCAGCGCAGGCGGCAAAGGCTGTACCTCGGGTGTCTCGCACATATCTTTTCCCGTGTGCACCACATGGCCACGGCAGAGCGCAGTGGCTTCAAACGCCTCTGCGGAGGTTGAGATATCTACGTCTTGCTCCAGATCCATTGGCCATCCTCATCCGTCACTCGGGTTACTTGGCCAATCTGCCGCAAATAATTCAGATGCGCCACCGCCTCCACCAGCGCCAATCCGTACACCCCCTCGGTGATCGGGCGCTTGAATAGCGGCGGGAAGCAATCCGCCGCAGTGCGCGGCACGTCCAGATGCGCCATCAGGCGTGCAAAAGCAGATTCGTGATTCTCGATCATTTGCCGCAGGCGCGTCGGCAAGCCCGTGAAGGGCAGCTTATGGCCGGGTAGAACGAGGTGTTCTGCCCGCGCCTCGGGCAGGAATTTGCGGCAGGAGTCCAACCACTCGGAGACAGGGTCCGCCTCCGGCTCTGCCGCATAGACGCCGAGGTTGGCGGAAATCGAGGGCAGCAGTTGATCGCCGCCAATGATCAAAGGATCGTCTTGGGACCAAAGCGTCGCATGTTCGGGGGCATGGCCATCCCCTGTGCGCACCAACCAACTGCGGGCACCGATCTGCACCCGATCGCCCTCGCGCAGGCGGGTATAGCCGACCGGAATCGGATGCACACAATCCGCAAAGTTGAACGGTCGCTGCTGCGCGCGCGTCTCAAACAACTCGCGCTCCATCCCCGCTGCACGCCAATAGGCCAGCGTCTCCTGCGAGGGGAGGGCCTGTTCATCCAACACCAGCATGCGCGCCATCAACCAGCTCGTGCGGGTTGTCAAAAGCTGCGCGCCGCGCGCCATGAACCAGCCCGCGAGGCCAATGTGATCGGGGTGATAATGCGTCACCAGCACGCGGATCACAGGCTTGGCGCGGAGCGGCCCTGCCAGCAGCGCCTCCCAGATCGCGCGGGTCTCGGCAGTATCCATCCCCGGATCGACGATGCACCAACCCTCCACCCCTGCCACAGTGTCATCGAGAATAAAGCTATTCACATGATCCAGCGCCATCGGCAGCGGCAGGCGCGCCCAAAAGATCCCGCTGGCGACCTCTGTCAGCGTGCCTGCCTCGGGGGCGGTCTCGAACGGGTATCGGATTTTATCGCTCACCCGCGAAGTGCCTCAGGCGTCAGCGCATAAAGCCCCTCCGCGCCCTCGCGTGCCTCTTCCAAAGCGGCTGCGTATTGCGGCAGCAGGCGGCGGATATAGACACGCGCCAGATCGGTGCGCGGCCCCGCGCCGCCCTCGGCCACCGCCGCACGCAGATGGTAATGCGCGCCAAGGATGCGGGCGAAGGCGCGCAGGTAAGGCACCGCTCCGGCAAAGCGATCCTGCATCTCCTGCGCAACCAGCCATTCCGTCGTCTCGCGCAGGTTCTCGGCGGCTTGCCACGTATCCTCGGCCAGTTGCGGCAGCAATCCGCGCGCGGAATTGGCAAAGTCTTCGACCTCTTGCAACAGACGCGCCGCCGCCTCGCCGCCATCCATCATCTTGCGCGCCACCAGATCCATCGCCTGAATCCCGTTGGTGCCCTCGTAAATCGTGGTGACGCGCACATCGCGGTAGAATTGCGCGGCCCCTGTCTCCTCAATGAAGCCCATCCCGCCGTGGATCTGCACGCCCGTCTCCGCAACTGCGCAGCCCACATCGGTGCCGTAAGCCTTCGCAATCGGCGTCAGCAGCGCCGCACGGGCACTTTGCTCTGCATCCCCCTCGGCGCGGCTCATATCCAGCGCCACCGCACAGGCCAGCGCGATGGAACGGGCGGCGAAGATCTCCGCCTTCATCGCAGCCAACATCCGGCGCACATCCGCGTGCTGGATGATCGCGCCCGCCTGCTCGCGGTCTTGAGCGTATTCCAGTGCCTTTTGGAACGCAGCCTCCGCCACGCCAATGCCCTGCACGCCGACCGCAAGCCGCGCGTTGTTCATCATCGTGAACATCGCCGCCATGCCTTTATGCTCAGCCCCGACGAGCCAGCCCTGCGCGCCCTCATAGGCCATCACACAGGTGGGCGAGCCGTGCAGGCCCATTTTATGCTCTAGCGAGACAACCTTGAGCGTATTCGCCACGCCAGGGTTTCCATCCGCATCGGGCAGGAATTTCGGCACCATAAACAGCGAGATCCCCCGCGTGCCCGCCGCCCCGTCCGGCAAGCGCGCCAGCACCAGATGGCAGACGTTTTCATTGAGGTCGGAATCGCCCCAGGAGATGAAAATTTTCTGCCCCGTGATCGCGTAACTGCCATCCCCGTTCGGCTCTGCCTTGGTGCGCAGCGCGCCGACATCGGTTCCCGCCTGCGGCTCGGTCAGGTTCATCGTGCCCGACCATTCACCGGAAATCAGCTTGGGCAGGTAAAGTGCTTTGATCTCGTCCGAGGCGTGATGCTCCAGCGCTTCGATCTGGCCTTGGGTCAACAGCGGATTGAGTTGCAGCGCAAGGCACGCGCCCGACATCATATCATTCACCGCCATATTGATCGCCTGCGGCAGGCCCATGCCGCCAAATTCCTCCGGCGCGGCCAGCGCGACCCAGCCACCATCGCGGATCGCTGCATAACCTTCTTTGAAGCCTGGGGTGGAGCGCAATACGCCATTCTCGAGCCGTGCCGGATGCAGATCCGCCGCGCGGTTCAAAGGCGCCATCACCTCATCGCACATCCGCCCCGCCTCAAGCAGAATCGCTTCGACAGTCTCCCCCGTGGCCTCGGCGAAGCGCTCTGTTGCGCTGACCGGTGCCAAGGGCACAACATGATCGAGAATGAAGCGGAAATCGTTAACTGGCGCGCGATATGGCATGTCTCTCCCCCTCGCGCTTGGCAAATTCAGGCCATGCGCGTATGCAACCTATCCAATGGCCCTCACGCTAACGCAAGGGTGCCCCCCTCAAAACCTGAACGCTGCGTCACGAATATGCCCCCAATCGCCGACCCACAAACCACCCTCTCTTTGCGTCCAGATTCCGAGGGCCTCGCAGCAGCGGCGGCGCTGCTGCAATCGGGGGCGCTGGTCGCCTTCCCGACCGAGACCGTTTACGGGCTGGGCGGCAATGCGCGCGATGCGGCGGCAGTGGCAAACATCTATGCGGCGAAGGGGCGGCCCTCCTTCAACCCGCTGATCGTGCATGTGGCGGATCTCGCTGCGGCGGAGGAGATCGCGGTGTTTTCCGATCAAGCGCGCGAGATCGCGGCCAAGTTCTGGCCCGGCCCGCTGACACTGGTGCTGCCACTGCGACCAGAGGCAGGGATCGCGGATCTGGTGACGGCGGGGCTCGAGACAATCGCGATCCGGATACCCGCCCATCCCATCGCCCGTGGATTGCTCGCGGCCTTTGGCGGCGCGGTCGCGGGCCCCTCTGCGAACCCTTCTGGGAAAATCTCGCCGACCACGGCGGCGCATGTTCTGGCGGGGCTGTCAGGCAAGATTGCCGCCGTGGTGGATGGCGGGGCCTGTGTTGTTGGGGTGGAATCGACGATCCTGAGCGTCCAGCCTTTGCGCCTTTTGCGCCAGGGCGGCGTGTCGGAAGAGGCTCTGACGCAGGTTCTCGGGCCGCTGACGCAGGGCGGCGACGCCGATAAGCCGAATGCCCCCGGCCAATTAACCTCGCATTACGCGCCTGCGGCCTCGGTGCGGCTGGGCGTCAGCGAGCCTGAGGCTGACGAGATCTGGATCGGATTTGGGGCCTGTGATGGTGCCGCGCTCACGCTTTCGCAGACAGGCGATCTGACGGAGGCGGCGACGCGGCTCTTTGCGGTGTTGCGCGAAGCGGATGCTATCGGCCGCCCGATTGCCGTGGCCCCTGTGCCCGAAATCGGCCTTGGCCGCGCGATCAATGATCGGCTGCGCCGCGCGGCGGCCCCTCGGGACTAACCCAGCGATCACATACTGTCAGGCGTGGCCCGCCGTGGCCGAAAGCGTCATCGGGTCAATCCCCAGCCCGTGCAGCGCCTCTTCCCATTTGCGCGGGTTCGGCTCCCGGAAGATGATCCGGTCATCGAGATCTGCCGTCAACCAGACGTTTTGCAAAATCTCGCCTTCCAATTGGCCCGGCCCCCAACCCGCATAGCCGAGCGCCAGCAGCGCATCGTCAGGGCCAAGCCCCTGCCCGATGGCCTCGAGGATATCACGGGTGGAGGTGAGCGAGAGCGCCTCTGTCACCGCGAGCGATCCGCCCTCACCCTCCCAATCATTGCTATGCAGCACAAACCCGCGCGACAGTTCCACCGGACCGCCGAGCTGCACAGGCATCGCAGGCAATGTCGCGCCGTGATGGATTCCAAGCTGGGCAAAGAGGTCGCGCAGGTCGAGATCCGGCGCAGGCTTGTTGAGCACCACCCCCATCGCGCCCTCAGGATTATGCGCGCAAATCAAGAGCACAGCATGCTCGAACCGCGGATCCCCCATTCCGGGCATCGCGATCAAAAGCTTTCCTGTGAGGTCCATTTCATATGCATCCATAGGGTTAAACTTGCGTGGCAAGGCGGGGGTTTCAAGGGCAATCGGTGGAAGTCACAGGAATATTTGCCTAGCGCTCGCCCGCGCAACCGCCTGATTGTGGCCCCCGCGCCATTGCGCCAGTGTTTGGCGCATACTGGCGGCTTTGTGACTTTGCGCGCCGCACCTCGGACCGCTATTGGAAAGGGATGACACATGCGCCCTTCGCCTTGCACCACGCCACCATACTCGCCCCAGCCTTGCGGGCGGCCTTTGCCGGGGCTGCGCTATCGACTGCCACAATGAGCGGCACCGCGCAGGCCCAAAGCGCGCCGGACGGGGTGATGCAGGCCGAACTCCTGCACGGCTGGGCCAATCCGGACGGCACCCGAACTGTGGCGCTGCGGATCACACTGGCGGACGGGTGGAAGACCTATTGGCGCGCACCGGGGGACGCAGGGATACCGCCGCATTTCACCTTCGACGGATCGCAAAACCTCGCCTCGGTTGAGATGCTCTGGCCGCGTCCCGAAATCTTCCAAAGCGCGGGCCAGCGCACCGTTGGCTATCATCATGAGCTGATCTTGCCGATTGTTGTCACGCCCACAGAAATTGGTGAACCGATCCGGCTGGATACCCAGATCGAGATGGGGATTTGTGAGGAGATCTGCGTTCCGGTGGAGGTCGAGCTTCTGGCCGAACTCGCAGCGAAGCCCCCAAATGGCGCCGCGAAAGACCCCGCAATCTCCGCCGCGCTCTCCGCAGCCCCCGCCACACGCAACGGCATCGCGCAATGCACCGCAGAACCGATCCGTGACGGGATGCGGGTCACCGCGCAGATTGATCTGCCTGCGCCCCCCGACGAAACTGCGGAGGATCTCGCCTCTTCGACAATCATGGCCCTGATGGCAACATCCCCTTCGGCCAAAATCAAGCCTGCCCGACCCGCCCCTCCGGACCTCGAAATCGCGCTGTTCGAACTGCTCGATATGCCGGTCTGGATTTCGGAATCTGAGACCTACCGCCGTGATGATGAGACCTTGATTTCCATCGCCGAGATCGTCCCCGATGCGGCGACACCGTTCCCGATCAATTTTGCGGCGCTGCGACTCACCGTTCTGAGCGGCGAGAATGCCTATGAGATCACAGGCTGCTCGGGATAACTGGTGACGAGCGTCATTGACGCGATGCGACGGCATCTCTGTGCTATATCAGCAGGCCGTGCAAAGGCCTCGTGAGCGGGCCTTTGTTTCTCAGATTTGGTCTCGCACTATCTCCAGAGTTCGCCGGAAGCCCCCCTGACGAAGCACAACCGACAAGAGCCAAGCGAGAGGATGAGGTCTAAGTGGCATTCTCGGCGTAGAGATCCGTTTTGGGGACGAAAAACCGCTGCGCACATACCTTTGTCATCGTTGGCTTGGCTTACTCATGTTGTCAGCGATTTCCAGCGACTATTTCAGGGAGTCTGAAAGGAAATCCATCACAGCGCGTACGCGACGTGGCTGAATTGCGCCTGCGGGATAGACCATCTGCAGTGCCGTTGGTTTTGGCACAAATGTTTCAAGCAGTGCGACAAGTCTCCCCGCTTTCAGATCCGCTCGCACATCCCATTCGGATTTCAACGCCACGCCATAGCCTTGAAGGCACCATTCCCGAATGAGGCCGCCGTCATTCGCAATCCGATTGCCCTTGATCCGAAAGGCGCGTCTTTCGCCGTTTAGGTCAAAGCTCCACTCGTAGTCCGTATTCCCGCCAAACCGCATGATAAGGCAGTTGTGATGCGCCAGATCTTCGGGATGCAGAGGCCTACCGTTGCGTTTGAGGTAATCTGGGGCGGCACAGACCAACCGACGATTGGCCCCCAAACGCCGCGATTTTATCGTGCTGTCCGACAGCTCGCCAAATCGTAGGGCGAGGTCGATGCCTTGCCCAACCAAATCGACATACCCGTCGCTGAGCGTCAGATCGATTTTGATCTCAGGGTTTTTCTCCATAAATTTGTCGAGCAAGGGCGCGATCTGATTGCGCCCCAGATCGCTCGGAGCGCTGATGTGGATTGTCCCTGATATTTTCTCGACACCCAGCCTGATCCGAGCCTCCGTCTCCTCGGTTTCCGCCAAAATGCGCCTCGCCCCTGCCACAAGCTCACGCCCTTCTTCTGTCAGATGGATCGAACGCGTGGTGCGCGTCAGCAGCCGCGCGCCGTAATGCGCCTCCAGCGCGGCAAGCCTATCTGTGACCGTCGCAGGTGACAGGCCAATCTCGCGTCCGGCAGCCGCGAGCCCTCTTCTTTCAACGATCAGAAGGAAGAGCTTGAGATTTTCGATCAGCATAGACGCCTCGATACTATACGGAATTTCCGAATTATAATTTTATAATTTATACAATTATTCGTCAGATTGGAAGGCGGTATGTAGTGATCAACGAAAGGCCGTCACTATGCATCTTGATCATATCACTATCCGCACCCGCGACCTGCGCGGCACCCGGGCGTTTTTCCTGAAGCTGTTCGACGAGCTTGAGGAACGTGCGCGCCCCAAGGCTATCGATCGCATTCCAGGGCATTGGCTTTATGCCGATGACAAGCCGATCATCCATCTGATTGGGTCTCAAGGCCACGGATTTGAGAATGCCGCGGAGGCATTCGACCATATTGGGATCCACTTAGACGGCTATAGCGCCTTTCGTCGCAAGCTGGCGGAGCTGGGAATCCCCTACTCCAAGATGGACCTCGCAGAGCTGAACGAGCGGCGGCTGTTTTTCCGCACGCCGTCCGGCCCGCTGATCGAAGCCGTCTTTCACGAGCCCCTGCCGGAAACACACGAGCACCAGCCGTAGTTACACATCATGTCCTCGAAAGGACTGCCCTCCATGTCACTGAAACCCAAAATGCCACTGCAAGTCTGGATATTGACCTTAGCCGCCTTCGCCATCGGCACTGCAGAGTTTGTAATCGCCGGTATCCTCACCCAAGTTTCCGAAAGCCTGAAGATTTCGGAAGGGCAGGCAGGCCATCTGATCACGGCCTACGCTTTGGCCATCGTCATCGGCGGGCCGATCCTGACCCTTTGGCTCGCCCGCTATCGCAAGCGGCTCGTCTTGATCGGGTTGATGGCCCTGTTTGTCGTCTCCAACCTGATCACCGCAGTCTCAACCGATTACACAACGCTGATGATCAGCCGCATCATGGCAGGTTTGACCCAAGGCCCATTTTACGGAATCGGCGCCGTTGTCGCGACGCGTCTGGTATCCGAAAAAATGGCGGGACAGGCCGTCGGGCAGATGTTTGCAGGCCTGACCCTTGCCAATGTGCTGGGCGTGCCAGCAGGGGCGTGGATCGGCAATCAGTATGGCTGGAACATCACATTCTTCATTGTTGCTATCCTTGGTGCGATGGCCGCCGTCGCGATCGCGATAGCGATCCCCGTCCAAGGCGCAGAAGCGCCAAAATCCATCCGCTCGCAACTCGGCGCGTTCCGCAATCCGCAGTTGATTGCCAGCTTGCTGATCACCACGCTTGGCTGGGTCGGGTTCATGACCTTCTATGGCTACATTGCGCCCATTGCCGAGCAGGTCGTCGGGTTTGAGCGATCCTCCCTGACTTGGATCCTCGTCATCGTCGGATTGGGTCTGGTTCTGGGCAATACGCTGGGCGGAAAAACCGCTGATAAGAACCTCAGCGCGTCGCTGATAGGCTGGCCCGCTGCGATGATCGCGTCCTTGATCGTGATCGGTTTGGTGGCGTCTGAGCCCTACCTCTTTGTCGCTGCCGCCTTTGTCTTCGGGGTTGTTTCCTTCGCCAACGTGCCGCCCATGCAGATGCGCGTCATGAAACACGGCGGCGATGCGCCGGAGCTTGCTGCAACGGCCAATATTTCCGCCTTCAATATCGCCAATGCCATGGGCGGCCTTATCGGTGGCGCAGTTGTCGATAGCAGCCTAGGGCCGGCCTTCATCCCATTCGCGGCGATTATCGTTCCCGCCATCGGGCTTGCCTTCATCATTTGGCAGGAACGGAGATCCCCGTCCCTCACCCCTGCCACTTAACCCCAAGTTCAAACACGTCCCTAACCTCACAGGAGAATCCCCATGAAAGCCGTCGGTTTTACACATTACCTGCCTATTCAAGACACCAATGCGTTCCTCGATTTGGAGATTGAAAAGCCCACCCCGCAAGGCCGTGACATCCTCGTTGCCATCAAGGCCATCGCGGTTAACCCAGTAGATACCAAAGTGCGCGCACCCAAAGACAAGGTTGAAAGCCCAGCCCGCATTATCGGCTACGACGCGTCGGGCGTAGTTGAGGCAGTCGGGCCGGACGCGACGCTCTTCAAACCGGGAGACGCGGTCTATTACGCGGGCGACATCACACGCTCTGGCACCAATGCAGAGTTCCACCTCGTGGACGAGCGCATTGTCGGACATAAACCGAAGTCGCTCAGCCACGCCGAGGCGGCGGCCCTCCCGTTGACCACGATCACAGCATATGAATCGTTCTTTGATCGCCTCGGGATCGACCGCGACGGCGCGGATGCGGGGCAGTCCATTCTGATCATCGGCGCAGGTGGTGGCGTGGGTTCCATCGGGATTCAATTGGCAAAACAGGCGGGGCTAACGGTCATCGCCACGGCGTCGCGCCCTGAAACGATCGACTGGGTGCAAAAGCTTGGTGCGGATCACGTCATCAGTCACCGAGACGATATGGTGGCGCAGATGCGAGCGCTTGGCCTCCAACATGTCGATCACATCGCGATTTTCAACGACATGCGCCATTGGGATGCGGCGGTCGAGCTGATCCGACCGCAAGGCGGCATTGTCTCCATCGACGATACCGATCTGCCGATGCCAATGGGGGGGATGAAGATGAAAGCTGCGAGCCTGCATTGGGAGTTCATGTTCACAAGGTCAATGCACCAGACACCCGATATGATCGAACAACACAAGCTGCTCACCTATGTCGCAGAGCAAATCGATGCGGGCAAAATCAGAACTACGGTGTCGGAGGTGCTGTCGCCCATCAATGCGGTGAGCATGCGCGCAGCACATCAGGCGATTAAGACGGGACAGGCCATGGGTAAGATTGTGATTGAAGGGTTCTAACAAAATGCGCGGAGCGGTCTGCTCGCTCCGCGCGACCACCGCAGCTAGAACCGCCGCGCTGTTCCGCGCAGCCTCTTTGGCTCGACGAGCGCAATGAGGATCAGCGCGGCCGCCACCAGCCCCACGAACAGCGCAAACCCGCCCCAGATCCCGATCTGCGGTGCAAGGCCGAAGCCAATCGCAAAGCTCAGAGCCGTGACACCCAGCGCCAACAGCATCACGCCGCGCGTCCGGCGGGACGTGAAAGCGCGCCGCAACGCGGTGAATTGCCGTCCGATGTCGCCCTGTGCGGCCAGCAACGCAGGCACCACGATCAGCACCAAAAGCATCCCGAACCAGAGGCCATAGCACAGCGTAATCACCGTGGGTTTCAGGAATTGCGCGGAGGCGGAGCGCTCATACAGCAGCGGCGCGAGGCCCAGCACTGTCGTCGCCGTGGTCAACATCACGGGCCGCAACCGGTCCGCAACTGCGTCCACAATCGCAGCACTTCGCGCCCGCGTTTTCGCATAATCATCCACCGTGGAAATCAGCACGATGGAATCGTTGATGATAATCCCCGACATCCCGATCAGCCCGACCACGGCAAACATCGACAGCGGCATATCCCACAGGTAATGCCCCCAAACCGCGCCGATCAGCCCGAAGGGGATCACCGACATTACCACCAAGGGCCGCGCCCAACTCGCGAAGATCCACGCCAGAACGATATAAATCCCGATCAGGCAAATCCCGAAGCCGAGGAGCGCGTCAGAGATAAACGCCCGCTCATCCGCTTTCAGCCCGCCCAGCGCATAGGCAATACCGTAACGCTCCGTAGCGGCGGGCAAAATCTCGTCCTCCAAAACGCGTGAGACCATCGCCGCGCGGTCTGCATCATCCTCCGATAGATCCCCCGTAACAGAGACCAACCGCAGCCCGTCTTCGCGCCGGATCGTGGAGAAGCCCTGACGGCTGCGCACCTGCGCGATGTCGGCCAGCGGAACCCATTGCCCCTCTGGCGTTTGCAATAACATCCGCTCCGAGAAATCCGCCGCGCGCTCCTCTGCGGGGATCTCGACACGGATCGAGGCAGAGCGCACCCCATCAGGGAAGGTCGCGGCCTCGATCCCACCCAGACGCGCGCGCAATTCCCGCGCGAGGCTCTCGACAGAGAAGCCCAAAGCCGCGCCTTGCGGGGTGAGATCAAAGATCCACTCATCCTTGTCATAGGCAAGGCTATCCTCCAGAGCAGAGACTTCGGGGAAGGCAGAGAGCGCGGTCTTGATCTCCTCAGCCGCAGCTTTGAGCACTGAGGCCTCCGCCCCCGTGAGGCGAATGTCGATCCCGTCGCCGCCGCCGCCGACCCGCCCGCCGCGGAACGCCAACTCCTCCAGAAGCGGCGGCTTTGGCGCAGCCTCTTGCAGGGCGGAGATGAACTCAAACGATGAATAGGGCCGCAGGTCTGGATCAATCAGCTCAATCGAGATGGCGCCCAGTAAATCCGCCTCTTTCGTATCTGCGCTGGCCAAGCCGCGCCCCGATCCGCCGCCGATTTGCGCGAGCTGGTAGAGGATCGGATTGGTGCCGTATTCCGCCTCAAATTTCGCACCGAGATCGCGGACGCTGTCTTGCAGATCATGCATCATCGCCAGCGTATCTTCGCGCGCCGCGCCATTGACCATCGCGAAATTGGCCGTGATCGAGCCACGCTCCGGCGCGTTGAAGAACCGCCACTGCACCGTGCCAGACAGCAACAGCGCCACCTGCGAGGCCAGCAACAGCACAACCCCCGCCAGCACCGGATAGCGCAGCCGGATCACCCACATCGTGAACGGGCGCATCACATTCAGACGGAACCGATCCAACTGACGGTTCATGAACCGCGACGGCGCATCATACCAAGGGGTCTCGTCTTTATGTTTCAGCGCATGGGCCATGTGATTGGGCAGGATCAAGAAACACTCGACCAATGAGGCCGCCAATACCGCCGCGACTGTGAAGGGAATATCGAAAATCAGATCGCCGAAATGCCCGCCGATCACCATCAGACCCGCAAAGGCGATGATCGTCGTCAGCGAGGAGGCGATCACAGGGGCCAGCATCCGTGACGCCCCGCGCTCGGCGGCCAGCACCGCAGGCTCGCCCAGATGCCGCGCGCGAAAATCGGCATGTTCGCCCACCACGATCGCATCATCCACCACGATCCCCAATGTCAGGATCAGCGCGAAGATCGAGATCACATTCAGCGTCATCCCCGCGGCAAACATGATCGCAATTGCCGCCATCATGGAGACCGGAATCCCCGCCGCGACCCAGATCGCCGTGCGCGCGTTGAGGAACAGGAACAACAGCCCCACCACCAGCGCGAGCCCCATCCCGCCATTGCTCAAAAGCAGCTTAAGCCGTGCCGAAATCTCCTCCGCGCGGGTGCGCAGCAAGTCGATCTTGACCCCCTCGGGCAGGGTCGGTCGTATTTGATCGACGACGCTTTGCACTAAGCCTTGCAGGGCAATCGCATCGCCCTGCGCTGCGCGCGAGACATTGATCGCCACCGCAGGATCGGGGCCAACGAAATAAGCACGGTTGCGCGTGGCCCCCTCGATACGGATCTCCGCCACGTCGCGCAGCCGCAGCGAGGTGCCATCTGGTGCCGCGCGCAGCACCAGATCCCCGATCTCGCGGGCCGAGCGTTTTTCCTCGCCCGTGCGCACCCGCGCCGAACCATCCGCGATATCGCCGGAGGGCTGCGTCGCAGCCTCAGCGGCAATCAGCGAGGCGATCTGCTGCATCGTGACGCTATGCGCCATCATCTTCTCGGTCGGGATTTCGACGACAATCTGCGGCGCGCTCATGCCTTGGATCGACGTGCGCGTGACCCCCACCTGATAGAGACGCGCCACCAGCTCATCGGCCAGCCGCCCCAATTGATCGGGCGAGATCGGGCCGCTGAGCGCGATATCTGTCACGGTTTCGCGCCAGACAGAGCGGGTGATTTCGGGCGTCTCGGCCTCTTCCGGCAGATCCCCCGCCGTGGCGAGGGCCGCCTCAGCATCAGACACCGCGCGGGCCATATCCCAATCCGGCTCGAATTCCAGCGTGATCTGTGCGCGGCCCTCACTCGCGCGGGTGGCAGAGGCAGAAACCCCTTCCACCGCCAAAAGCGCGGGCTCGATCACCTGCACAATCGCGCGGTCCACGTCATCCGCGCCCGCGCCCTCCCAGGTGACGGAAACGTCCAACTCCCCCGCCACGGAATCCGGGAAATACTGCGCGCGCATCCGTGGCGCGGCCCAGAGCCCCGCCACCAGCATCAACAAAAGCACGATATTGGCCAATGTCGCATGGCGCGCAAAGAGCGAGATCAGGCCGCGCATGGATCAGCCCCCCATCCGCGCTTCGAGGCGGGCAATCACCGCGGCGGGCACGCGGTCCTCGCGCAACTGCGCAAGGGTGCGGGCCTTGGCCTCGGCGGGCATCCGGTGACTGGCCTCGACAAAGGCGATCAGGGCCGCGCGGCGGGTCGGATCGAGATCGACGAGATCTTGCCCCAAAGCGCTATCGACCGTGGATTCAGCCTGCGCCGTATCGGCCCCAGGCACGCCATTGACGGAAACGGGGCGGGTCGGGCGGATCTTGATGCCTTGCCCCAAAAGCGGGCTGCGCTCCGCTACGACCTCGCGCCCTGCAAGCGTCGGCGCGCGCACCAGCACAGTATCGCCCTGACGGCGCAGCACGCTCACGGCGGCCTCCTCCAGCCGGTCCCCATCGCCCAGAACCAGCACCGTTCCTTGCGCTGAAACCGCGCGGGCAGGCAACAACGCCACTGCCTCGAGCTCCGGCTCCCGCACCCGCACCGTCACGAAATCACCCGGGCGCAGCCCTGCCCCACCCGCCTCAATCCGCGCGAATAACTGCCGTCCCGAGGCGCCCGCCTCGACCGCGGCCCCCACACGAATGAGTGTCGCGCTAGCGGAAAGCTCGCCCGCATCCGCATCGGTTGTGGGCAGCGCAACCTCGACAGGCACCGCCAAAGGCGCGCCCTTCGGATCAATCAGCCGCGTGAATTGCGCCGTCGAGACTCGAAACGCGACCTCCAGCTTTGCCGGATCAATCAGCCGCGCAACCTGCTCATTCGCGCTGACAAGACCGCCCTCACTCGCTGCGATATCCGCGAGACGCCCGTCGAAAGGCGCGATGATGCGAGTATCGCGCAGATCACGTTCGGCCTCTGACAGCGCAATTTCCTGCCCGGCGAGCGCCGCGCGGGCCTGATCCAAAGCGGCCTCGGCCTGCGAGAGCGCAGTGCGCTTGGTCAGCACGGATTGCTCAGCCGTCGAGGCAGCAAGTTGTGCGGCCTCGGTATCAGCCGCGCGGCCCAATCCACGGGTATCGATCTGACTCTGACGCTCCAGCGCTTGCGCCCGCAGCGCGGATTGGCGCTCGGCGGCGGCGAGATCATCGGCGGCAATCTCGATCGTGCGCTCCGCCAGCGCCAGATCGGCCTTCGCCTCAGCCAAGGCGGCCTGTGCCGTATCGCGCGCAGCGGTGGCGCTGGCGGGATCAATGCGCAGCAACAGATCCCCTTGGTTCACCGCCGCGCCCTCGGCAAACCCCGCGCCCAGTTCCAAAACCCGCCCCGTCGCCGCTGCGCGCAATTGCAACTCGCGTTGGCTGCGGATCTCGCCATAAGCCGTCAGGATCGGGGCCATCGTTTGCGGGTTGATAGGGATCACATTGGCCGCAAAGACCCGCTCTTCCCCGATCCGCACCCGCTCGCCGCTCGGGCCGCCGCTGCGGGCCTGCACGATCACCAGACCCGCCGCGAACAGCAGGCCGAGGGTCAGCGCGACAAGGAACAAGCCAGTGAGGCTGCGAGACAGAAAACGCATAAAAACCGCCAATCAAGGACACTGACGCCGCGCGCCATCGCACAGCCATCATCGCATAAATTCCAGCGGCAAGGGTAGTTTGTGCGTGAGGTTTCGCCAAGCATCCGAAACGGCACGCCAGTTCCGCGCTGCGGCCTACAGACCCAGATGCGCGCGGATCTCGAGCAGGTCTTCCCATGCCGCGCGCTTCGCTGCGGGGTGCGCGATCAAGAAATGCGGCGAGAACATCGCCCGCGCAGGCTTGCCAAACGCCTGTTTCCATTGGCCGCGTAGACGGGTCACACCAGATTGCGCCAAGGATTGGCCAAAGCCCGCCGCGCAGGGCGTATTGCCCATCAACACCACCAGATCGGGATCGATAAACTCTACGTGACGCGCGAGGAACGGCTGCATCATCGCCAGTTCCTGCCCCGTCACCTCACGATCCCCGGGGGGGCGCCACGGCAGAACCGGCGCAAGATACAGGCTGCGCGTGGCATCCGTCGGGTCACGCGACAGGCCGATTGCGGCGAACATCTTCTCAAATAGCGCGCCATTCTGGCCGGTCATCAGCTCCGCCGCGACATCTTCCTCGCGCGAGGGCGCATCGATCAGGATCAGAACGCGTGCTTGAGGATTCCCCGCGCCAAACAGGAAATTCCGCGCGCCTTTTTTCGGCTCGCAATGCTCGAACTCGCCCATGATCTCGCGCAGGCTGTCCAGCGAGGTCGCTTTCGCGGCGGCGGTGATGGCGGCCTCGACCGGATCTGGGCCTTGCGGCGCGCGGTGGATTTCCGGCGCGGGGCGGCGCGCGCGCGCAACATTGAGCGCGCCTCGGTCCACGCCCGTTTGACCGCCTCCAGCCTGCCCACCGGAGGTTTGCGCACCCAAGGCCGCATTGCCGCCAGCGCGCGGCAATGGCTCGGCGCGTTCGGGCAAATCATAACGGTTGAGCGGCGCATCCAGCATCGGCTCATCCGCGCCCATCTCGAGCTGCCACTCAAGGAGGGCCGCTGCGGTATAGGTATCAAGGGGGAGGCTGTGCGTCGATTCCATGCCGCGATCCTAGGGTGTCTCGCACAGGAGGTAAACGCCGCACAGACGCCCCATCGGGATCGCAAAGGCGCGCCTGCCGCCTCGCGCATCGCCTCAACACCTTGAGCGCCCGCGCCTTTCCCCCCGCACCTTTCCCATTGTCGGGGGCTTGGGCATTTGCCATAAGCAGAAAAACAACATCGGAGAGCCCGCGATGACCTTCCGCGCACGGCACCTTCTGGGGATCGAATACCTCACCCAAGAGGATATTCGCGCCGTCCTCGACCTTGCCGATAAATATGTCGATCTCAATCGCCGCACCGTCAAACGCACCGATGCGCTGGCGGGGATGACGCAAATCAACATGTTCTTCGAGAACTCCACCCGCACGCAGGCCAGTTTCGAGCTGGCGGGAAAGCGGCTCGGGGCGGATGTGATGAACATGTCGATGCAGAACTCCTCCGTGAAAAAGGGCGAGACGCTGATCGACACGGCAATGACGCTGAACGCGATGCGGCCGGATCTTCTCGTGGTCCGGCATGGCTCGTCTGGCGCGGTGAACCTGCTGGCCGAGAAGGTCAATTGCGCGGTTCTCAACGCAGGCGATGGTAAGCATGAGCACCCGACGCAGGCGCTGCTCGACGCGCTGACGATCCGCCGCGCCAAGGGCCGGATCTCGCGCCTCACCGTCGCGATTTGCGGGGATGTGGCGCATAGCCGTGTGGCGCGCTCCAACCTGATTCTGCTGGGCAAAATGGAAAACCGCGTGCGCCTCATCGCGCCGCCGACGCTGATGCCTTCGGGCGTCGAGCATTTCGGCTGCGAGGTCTATGACGATATGCACAAAGGGCTGGAAGGCGCGGATGTGGTGATGATGCTGCGCCTCCAGAAAGAGCGGATGGACGGCGGGTTTATCCCCTCGGAGCGCGAATATTTTCACCGCTACGGGCTGGATGCCGAAAAGCTCAGCTATGCCAAGGAAGACGCGATCGTGATGCACCCCGGCCCGATGAACCGCGGCGTGGAGATCGACGGAACGATTGCCGACGATATCAACCGCTCGGTGATTCAGGATCAGGTCGAGATGGGCGTCGCAGTGCGGATGGCCTGCATGGATCTTCTGGCGCAGAACCTGCGGGCAGAGCGCGGACGCGCCGCCGAAGCAGCTTTGAAAGACACCTATGTCTGAGATCAAGCGCGACAGTGTCCATAACTACGTGCCCGGCCCGCAATCGGAGCTACCGCTGGCCGAGGGCGAGGTCGTGCAGGCTGTGTTCATGGCGGATAAGCGGCGCTATTGGTCCGATCATGCTGCCTTCGCAGGAATCGGTATCGCGGGGGTGATCGCGATCCTGCCGTTCTTCGGTAAGGCGGGCGATATTCCGGTCGGCATGCTGGGCGTGATCGCGGCCCTCGCGTTTCGCGGCTGGTTCCTGCGCTCGGAAGTTTTCGCGCGCCGCTGGCAATTGACCGACCGCCGCCTGATTGGCCCGCAAGGCCGCCAGATTTGGCTGGGCGAGATCAAGGCCCTGCGCCGCCTGATGGGCGATGTGCAGATCGTCGCGAACGACGGCGCGAAGCATCTGATCAAACATCTTGCCGATGGGCAGGGCGCGATTGAGACCATTGAGGCCGCCATGGCTGCGCGACACGCGGAGACGGCCTGATGAGCAACGGGACCGACGATAAGAAAGCGGGCTCAGCGCCCCGCGATCCGATGGTGGTGCCGCCCCCCCTGCCGCCCGAAGCACAGGTGCAAAACGCGCCTGATGTGCCGCCTGTCGTGCTGCGCGAACCCGGCTCCAGCCTGCCCGATGTGCAGCGCGCGCGCGCGACGGCGGAAGAAACCGCGCCGCATGAGACAAAACCGAGCGCCGCAGTCCAGCTCGCCCCACCGCCTCTGCCAACGCCTGACCCTGCCGCCGAATGGCGCGGGATCATTGGTCGGGGTGAGGAAATTCTTTGGCAAGGGCACGGACGGGTGAACCCTCTCGATCTGGCCACCCCGCGCGATGCCCGGCGCGGCGGGCTCAAAGGCCCGATCATCATGATCGTCTTTGCGCTGTTCTGGATGGGGATTGCCTCGCGCGGCGGCGGGATCATCTGGCTGTTCGGACTGATCTTTCTCTACAAGGGCGGGCGCAACCTGCTGGCGGCACTGAAACCCGCCCCTAGCAATGCCGCCAGTGAAGCCGTCCGCCGCAGCCCTGCGTCGCGCTACCTGCTCACCAACCGCGCCGCCTATATCCTGCGCGGCGCGCATGAGGCGGAGCGGATCGCGATTACCCCACGGATGCGAATGACCCTTCAGGAAGGACGCACGCCCTCCGTGTTTTTCGCGGTTTCCAATGGTGGGGCCCAGCGCGGGTTTTTGAAAAGCGAACGGCCCTATGGTTTCGAAAATATTGACGACGCGGCCGAAGTTTACCAGCTGATGCGCGACCTCGCGCGGGAGATGAGATGATTGTATTTTTGCAAAATGCACGGCTGATTGATCCGGAAACGCTCACCGAAACGATGGGCAATCTGGTGATTGACGGCGGGCGGATCGCAGCGATTGGCCCGATGAGTGCGCCCGAGGGCGCGCGGGTGATCGATTGCGGCGGGAAATGCCTCGCACCGGGGATCGTGGATCTGGGCGTCAAGATCGGCGAGCCGGGTGAGCGACACAAAGAGAGCCTGCGCACGGCGGGATTGGCCGCTGCGGCGGGCGGCGTCACCACGGTGATCGCGCGGCCCGATACCAGCCCCGCGATTGATACGCCCGAAGTGCTGGAATATGTGACGCGCCGCGCCGCAGATGCCCCCGTGCGGATCTTGCATATGGCAGCGCTGACCAAGGGCCGCGAAGGCCGCGAGATGACCGAGATCGGCTTCCTGCTCGATGCGGGGGCTGTTGCCTTCACCGACGGCGATCATGTCTCCACCTCGACCAAGGCTTTGGCCCGCGCAATGACCTACGCGAAATCACTGGGCGCGCTGGTGATCGGCCATCCGCAGGAGCCTGCGCTCTCCGCCGGGGCTTCTGTTACCAGCGGGAAATTCGCCTCGCTGCGCGGCCTTTCCGGCGTCTCGCCGCTTGCTGAGCGGATGGGGTTTGATCGCGATATGGGCCTCGTGGAGATGACTGGCGTGCGCTATCACGCCGATCAGGTGACCTGCGCGCGCACCCTGCCCGCGCTGGAACGCGCGAAAGCCAACGGGCTGGATGTGACGGCGGGCGTGTCGATCCACCACCTCACGCTCAACGAATTCGACGTCGGCGATTACCGGACCTTCTTCAAATTCACCCCGCCGCTGCGGGCGGAAGAGGATCGGCTGGCGATTGTCGAGGCTGTGCGCTCAGGGCTGATCGACATTATCTGCTCGATGCACACGCCTGCGGATGAGGAAAGCAAACGCTTGCCGTTTGAAGAGGCCGATGCGGGTGCCGTGGCGCTGGAGACGCTGCTGCCTGCGCTGATGCGGCTTTATCATTCGGGGCATCTGACCCTGCCGGAGATCTTCCGTGCCTGCGCGCTCAACCCTGCCAAGCGCTTGGGGCTGGAGCAAGGCCGGATGGCCGAGGGCGCGCCTGCGGATCTGGTGCTGTTCGATCCCGATGCGCCCTTCTTGCTGGATCGTTTTGCGCTCAAATCAAAATCGAAGAACACCCCCTTCGACGGGACTCGGATGGAGGGGCGCGTGCTGCGCAGCTTCAAGGCGGGCGTTGAGGTTTACACTGCGGAGGCGACCTCATGATGACCCTTATTCTTGCCGCTCTGGGCGGCTATCTGCTCGGCTCCGTGCCCTTCGGCCTCGTGATCACGCGGGCCTTGGGCTTGGGAGATCTGCGCCAAATCGGCTCGGGCAATATCGGCGCGACCAATGTTTTGCGCACGGGCAACAAGCCTGCCGCGCTTGCGACGCTCTTGCTGGATAGCGGCAAGGGGGCAATCGCGGTGTTGATCGCGCGGGCACTGTTGGGCGAGCACGCGGCACAGATCGCGGGCGGGGCGGCGTTCCTTGGCCATGTTTTCCCGATCTGGCTGGGGTTCAAAGGCGGCAAAGGGGTCGCGACCTTCCTCGGCACGCTTCTCGCCCTCGCATGGCCTCTGGGGCTGGCCGCCTGCGCGACATGGTTGGTGACAGCCGTTATCAGCCGCATCTCATCGCTCTCGGCACTGGTCGCGGCGGCGGCCTCGGTGCCGCTGGCCTATGCGCTTGGGCGGCCCGATCTGATGCTGCTCTGCGCGCTGCTGGCGGCTTTGGTATTCTATCGCCACAAGGCCAACATCGCGCGTATCGCGGATGGCAGCGAGCCGAAGATCGGCAAGAAGGGCTAAGGCCCCAAAGCCTCACTCCGCCACCTTACGAAATCAAAAGGGGACGCAGGCTGCGTCCCCTTTTTTTTCATATCAAAGCGTATAGTCCGCGTAGATCCGCTTGGGGTCGCCCGCCCATTCGCCGTTCCACTTATCCAAAATGTCATCCGCCATGGTCCGACCCGTGGCGATGCTCTCTTCAATCGGCGCGAGGAAATGGGTCTCGTCTGGGATCAACCCGTCTTCGCTGGGCTTCGCACGACCACTTAGGCCTGCTTGGGAAAGCGCGACAGCCTCACGCGCAAGATCGTGCAGCCGGACGCCATGCGCCTCGCCTTGCAGGCCCGATACCGAAGCCGCCACGCGCAGGCCCTCACGGGTCTCCGCATCAAAGCCTTTCACCAGATCCCATGCGGCATCCAGAGAGGCTTGATCATACATCAGCCCGGTCCAGAACGCAGGCAGCGCATTGAGGTGGCGAATATCGCCCGCATCTGCGCCGCGCATCTCGATATATTTCTTCACCCGCGCCTCAGGGAAGACTGTGGTCATGTGATCGGCCCAATCCGACAGAGTCGGCTTTTCGCCCGGCAGGGCTGGCAGCTCGCCCTTCAGGAAATCGCGGAAGCTTTGGCCCAGCGCATCGACATATTGCCCGTCGCGATAGACAAAATACATCGGCGCATCGAGCACGTAATCGACGTAGCGCTCATAGCCCATGCCCTCTTCAAAGAAGAACGGCAGCATCCCTGTGCGCACATCATCCAAGCCGCGCCAGATCCGCGAGCGCCATGATTTATGGCCATTGGGCTTGCCCTCGAACAATGGCGAGGAAGCAAAAAGCGCCGTGGCCACAGGCTGCAACGCCAGCGCAACACGGGTTTTCAGAACCATATCCGCCTCGGAGGCGAAATCGAGATTCACCTGCACGGTCGAGGTGCGATACATCATCTGCGTGCCATGGGTGCCAACGCGGCCCATGTAATCTGTCATCAACCGATAGCGGCCCTTGGGCATCATCGGCATCTGCGCGTGGCCCCATTCAGGCGCCGCGCCCAAACCGAGGAAGCGCACATTCATCCCCTCGGCAATCGCATGCACTTCCAAGAGGTGATCGCGTAGCTCGTCGGCGGTCTGATGGATGGTCTCCAGCGGCGCGCCGGAAAGCTCGAACTGCCCGCCCGGCTCCAGCGAGACATTCGCGCCGTTGCGCGTCAGGCCGATGATCTTGTCTTGCTCATACACCGGATCCCAACCGAAGCGCGCTTGCAGCCCCTCCAGCAGGGCTTGGATCGAGCGTGGCCCCGCATAGGGCAGCGGCAGATGGCTGTCGGTCAGATAGCCGAATTTCTCATGCTCCGTGCCGATCCGCCATTGATCGCGGGGCTTCTCGCCCGAGGCGATATATTGCGCGAGCTGATCGAAGGATTCGATAGGACCGCCACCTTGCTGGGGAATGGACATCGTGAGGCTCCGTGGCGGTTAAATCGTATCGTGGTTTCGGACGGTAGAGGTGGCGCGCGCGGCGGGTGGTGTCAAGGGGTCCGACGCCACAGGCTTTGTGCGGCAATGCGCGCGGATGCACCACCCTCGAGCGCAGGGCGTTCGGAATGGGCTGCGGCCAGCGCATCGGTCAGCACGGCCATGTCGATACCGGGCAGCCGCGCGAAAGCATCATAAAGGCGCTCGGCATGGGTCGTGCTGGCGGGGATTACAATCGCCTGCCCGTCCTTGGCTTTCAGCCGCCAATGCGGCACGCCGCGCAACTGGATCAGCCGGATCTCACTGAGATCATCAATCTCGATATAGCCGCCAAGCCCTTGCCCTGCGCCAAAATATCCGATGCGCCCCTCATCCAACTCGACCAATCCAGGGGCGGAAATCGGGCGGGCAAACCGCGCACGGCGGAGCGCGACCGCCCCCCAAACTGCTGCCAGCGCGGCCAGCGCGACGCCCAGCGGTGTGAGAAAATACCCCCCTTGAGCGGCAAGCCAAAGCGCCAAAGCAACGGCAATTGCGGCCACGATCCCCTCGCGGAAACGGTAGATCAGGGCGCGCAATTCGGGCCGGATGCCCCCTAGCATCAGCGCCAATCCCCAAGCGCAGATTGCCATAAAGTTATCGCCGCACAGACCGCCGTATCCGCCCGCAAGATCCGTGGCCCCAGCGAGATCGGATGCACGAAGTCAAGCGCGCGCAGACGGCTGCGCTCCGCCTCGGAAAACCCGCCCTCGGGGCCAATCAAAACCGCCCAAGGCTTGCCCGCGCCCGATTGAAGCGCCTCCAGCGTCTGGGCAGGGCCGACAAGCGATTCATCCGCCCAGAGAATCTGGCGCGGGGCTTCGCCCTCTGCTGTCCATTTGTCCAACAGCTTCCAGAGGTTTTGGATGTCATGAACGGGCGGCACATAGGTTCCGCCGCATTGCTCAGCCGCCTCAACAGCGTGGGCTTGCAGCTTATCGCGCCGCAGACGCTCCGAATTTGTGTAATCCGTCTGCACGGGAAACACCGTGGAGACGCCCAGCTCAGTGGCCTTTTCGACGATGAAATCTGTCCGCGCTTTCTTGATCGGCGCGAATAAAAGCCACAGATCGGGCGGCGCGAGCTGCGGGCCAGATTGCGCGATGCAGACCAGATCGCCGCCGCGCTTTGCGGCGCGGGTAATCTCCGCCTGCCATTCGCCATCTACCCCGTTGAACAGGGTCACACGCGCGCCCACGCCCTGCCGCATCACCGAGACAAGGTAATGCGCTTGCGCCTCATTGAGCGGCAAAGGTTGCCCCTGCCCCAAAGGATGCTCTACATGGAGCCTGATTTTAGCCTTTTCCATGGGGGCGAGTTTATGACCGAGCCGAGAGATATGCCAGAGGATGTCGCGCAATCGGGCGGCCAAGTTGCCGATGCCGTGCGCGGAAACTGGGTGGACGAGATCGCCCCCGCGTGGAGCCGCCCTTGGCTGCGCCTGTCGCGCGCGGATCGCCCGATTGGCACATGGCTTTTACTCTTGCCCTGTTGGTGGGGCTTAGCGCTGGCAGCAGCCACAACGGGGCCACGGCTGGAGGATCTTTGGATCGCGGCGGGCTGCGGGATTGGCGCGGTTTTGATGCGCGGCGCGGGCTGCACATGGAATGATTACACAGATCAGGATTTCGACGGGGCGGTCGCCCGCACCCGCTCGCGCCCGATTCCCTCTGGGCAGGTGACGCCGAAAGGCGCGCTCGTCTGGATGGTCGTGCAGATGGCAATCGCCGCGCTCATCCTTTTGTCTTTCAATTGGGCAGCGGTGCTGATGGGGGTGATCGCGCTGGTTCCTGTCGCGATTTACCCGTTCGCCAAGCGGTTCACGTGGTGGCCGCAGGTGTTCCTCGGCCTCGCGTTCAACTGGGGCGCTTTGCTGGCATGGGTGGCCCATACCGGATCGCTCGGTTGGCCTGCGGTGATCCTTTATATCGCGGGGATCGCTTGGACATTGTTTTACGATACGATCTACGCGCATCAGGATAAGGAAGATGATGCGTTGATCGGGGTGAAATCCACCGCGCGGCTGTTTGGCGCGCGCACGGGGGTCTGGCTGGTTCGGTTCCAGATTATCACCCTCATCTTGATGGCGCTGGCCATCCTCACGGCCCTTTTACCGCTTGAGAACCCGTTGAAGCTGGCGGTGGCGATGGGGGCGCCTTGGGCGATGGGGTGGCATATGTGGTGGCAGTTGCGGCGTCTCGACATTGATGACCCCGATATCTGCCTGCGTTTGTTCCGGTCCAACCGCGATACGGGGCTATTGGCTGCGCTGTTTCTCGCTGGTGCCGCACTCGTGTGATTGATCCATCTCGGATCGCCCGTTAATGAATTGGCACCCAAGACTAAATAAAGGCGATAAGCACATGCGGCTCAGCCCGACGTTTCTCACCAGCGCGGCCTTTGCGCTTGCAGTTGTGGTCTCGACAGTAATAGCGGGTGGCGCGGCGACGATCATCGAACAGCGGTCCCGATCCTTGGTTCGGGTTGAGTTGGAAGCTGCGGGATATAGCTGGGCGCATGTGGAGACTGATGGGCTTTTGGTGGAAATCTCGGGAACCGCGCCCTCCGAGGCGTCACGATTCCGCGCGGTGACCAAAGCCGGATCCGTTGTGGAAGCGACACGGGTTGTCGATCTCACCGAGGTCGAAGTGCAAAAAGAAGCCACACCGCCGAGCTTCTCGCTTGAAATTCTGCGCAATGATGACGGGATTTCCCTGATCGGGCTGGTGCCCGCCTCGCTCGACCGCGAAGCCTTCATGGCGCGGATTTCCAAAATCGCGGGCGACACAAACGTCAAAGACATGTTGGAAGTCGCGGATTACGACGAACCGAAAAACTGGCAAGCAGCGCTGGATTTCGGAATGGTCACCCTTGAGACGCTGCCGCGCTCGAAGATCTCGGTTGAGCCAGGGAAGATTGCTGTCACGGCCATTACAGATAGCGCTGCGGAAAAAGCACGCATTGATGCGGATCTCGCGCGGCGCAGGCCCGCGTCGATTGCCCTGAAAAGCGATATCTCCGCGCCGCGTCCGGTGATCACCCCGTTCACTTTGCGCTTCGTGATCGACAATGAAGGTGCGCGGTTTGATGCCTGTTCGGCAGATACGGATCGCGCGAAGGCACGTATCCTGTCGGCGGCGCGGCTTGCGGGTGCCTCGGGGGATCTCGGCTGCACCGTTGGCATGGGCACCCCCTCGACTCGCTGGGGCGAAGCGGTGGAGATGTCCCTCAAAGCGCTCAAAGAATTGGGCGCAGGGCTGGTAACCGTATCGGATGCGGATATCTCGCTGGTGGCGGCGGATACTGTCACGCAGGGTGATTTTGACCGGATCGTCGGCGAGTTGGAATCGAACCTGCCGGATGTGTTCTCGCTGAAGGCGGAGCTGACGAAAAAGGCGGATGGGGCCACGGCAAGCGGGCCCGAGTTCTCGGCGGTTCTCTCCCCCAAGGGGCAGGTGCAATTGCGCGGCAGGCTGTCGGATGAGCGGCTGCGCGAGGCGGCGGAAACGCTGGCCAAGGCGCGGTTCGGGGCATCGAACGTGTATGGCGCAACGCGGGTCGATGACACGCTGCCTGCGGGCTGGGCGCTGCGATCTCTCTCCGCGATTGAGGCACTGGCGCAGCTTGCCGAGGGCAAGGCCGTCGTCACGCCGGAGTTGATCACGGTGAACGGGGTTTCCGGCAATACGCAGGCCTCCGATATGATCGCGCGGATCCTCACGGATCGGCTGGGCGAGCGGACCCGGATTGATCTCGATATCCGCTATGACAAGCGCCTCGATCCGATCCTGGGCCTGCCCACGGGCGCAGAATGCACCGCAATGCTGAACGGTGCGCTGGCCCAAGCAAAGATCAACTTCGAGCCTGGCGCTTCGGTGATTGCCGAAGGCGGCGGCGAGGTGCTTGATAGTTTGGCGGAAATGATGGGAAATTGCGCCGATTTCAAAATGGAAATCGCGGGCCATACCGATAGCCAAGGCTCGGATGGGTTCAACAATGCGCTCTCCGAAGATCGCGCGATGGCGGTGATGCGGGCCTTGATGGAGCGGCGCGTGAACACTGAAAACCTCACCGCTCAAGGCTATGGCCCGAGCCAGCCGGTCGCCTCCAATGACACTGAAGAGGGCCGTGAAGCGAACCGCCGGATCGAATTTGTGCTTCTGGATGAGGCTCCGGTGAACCGTCCGCAAACCCTCCCGCCAGCGGATGAAGCTTTGCCCGCGGCAGAGGCGCCTGCGGCGGAGGCGGCCCCCAATGCGACTGCCGATGCGCCCCCCGATGCGACCGCGCCAGAGGCCACCCCCGAGGATCAGCCCGAGGCCGCAGATGCGGTGAATGATGGCACAGACGGCACCGATGCGATGGATGACTTGGGGGACGGTTCGGGCGATGATCAGGGCGATGCGCCAGCAGACGCCATGACACCGGATCAAAACGGCGTGGAGACTGCGGAGCCCCCTTCCGACATCACGGATCCCGCGACGCAAAGCGCGACCGAGCCAAGCATAGTCCTGCAACCCGCAGGCCCCGACACAAAGCGCCCGAAAGCGCGCCCCGAGCAGAACTGAGGGACATCAGATGGACAGAACAACATTCGTGATCGCCACTGCGATTATCCTGATTGTGGCCTTCACCTTGGGCTGGTTCGCCTCATGGCTGATCCATCGCCTGACGCGGGTGACACGGGCCGATATGGGCGAGTTGGAGCAGATGGCGCAATCGCTGCACGAGGCTGAAGAGATGCGCGAGCAGGCGATCACCTATATTGAGCAGCGCGAATCCGAGCTGACCAACCAGATCAGCCAGACCGAAGCCGAACTGCGGGCCGCGATGGACGGGCTGCGCGATGCGCGCCACGAGGCAGAAGAACTTCGCAATTATATCGAACGGATGAACGCCAAAGCCTGAGGGTATGGCGGCGGGGTCTGGCGGGCGGGGTCACAGCCCCGTTCGCCCTCCTCATAGCTTAGCTGCGGATCAGCAGCTTGGCCTGTTTCAGCAACGGGTGTTGCTCTGCCTCATCCGTCTGCGCAAGGAAATCACTGCGCATTTTCGGGGCCCAATTGTCATTGATATGCGCCGCAATCGCCGCAGGCTGGTCGCCCGGTTGGCTCGAGAAGAAGGTTGCGATCTGGTTCGCCATTTTCGTCAGTTTCATGCGGCCTCGCGGATGCGGTTCGGGTGGGTGAATGTCTGATAGCTGCTGTCGCGCGTGCGGCCAATCAATGTGATGCCTGCGCGGGTGGCCTCGGCGGCGGCAAGGGCGGTGGGGGCGCCTGCGGCGATAATCACCTCAACCCCGATCATCGCCGCCTTCTGGATCAGATCGACGGACAGCCGCGAGGTCATCACCAACACGCCGCCGGTTTCCGCCCCTTTTCGTGCAATCGCACCCGCCAGTTTATCGAGCGCATTATGGCGGCCAATATCTTCGCGCAGCAGGATCAACCCTGCATCGGGCGACCACAAGGCGGCAGCATGCGCGGCGCGGGTGGCGTCTTGCAACGGCTGCGCCGCGCGAAGCGAGCCCATGGCCCGCGGTGGATCGAGCGGGCCAAGTTGCACGGTTTGGCTCACGGGTTTGAGCGGGCGCAGCGCCTCATTGAGACTGTCTATCCCGCAAAGGCCACAACCAACCGGCCCCAGCATCGCGCGCCGGCGTGCCTTCAATCGCTGACCGAATTCCGCCCGCAACCAAGCCCGCGCCTCAATCCCCGACGCCTGATCGACAACCTCGACACGGGTGATATCGGAGGGCTGATCAATCAGCCCCTCGGTAAGCGCAAATCCGATCACGAAATCTTCGAGATCGGCGGGCGAGGCCATCATCACCGCCTGCGTGGTGCCATCGAACACCAAGGCGATGGGGGTCTCGACGGCGAGTGTCCCGCCGTCGCTCTTGGCCCAGAGGTCTCTCACTCCGCCGCCTCGATCCGGCGCGATGCCTCGGCCTGTGCGGTGTAGCGCTCCTGCCATTCCGATGGCCCGTTCGAGAGCGCAACCTGCACCGCAGTGACCTTATACTCAGGGCAGTTCGTCGCCCAATCCGAGTTATCGGTGGTCACCACATTGGCCTGCGTCACCGGATGGTGGAACGTGGTATAGACGACCCCTGGTGCCACGCGTTCGGTGATCTCTGCACGAAGCGTCGTCTCCCCTGCCCGCGAGGCGAGACGCACGAAATCGCCATCGTTGATCCCGCGATTTTCCGCATCATGCGGGTGGATCTCCAGCAGATCTTCCGGATGCCACGCGGTGTTCTCCGTGCGCCGCGTCTGCGCGCCCACGTTATAGTGCGAGAGCACACGGCCCGTGGTGAGCAACAGCGGGAAGCGCGGGCCGGAGCGTTCCTCGGTCGCGACATATTCGGTGCGGATGAACCGCCCCTTGCCGCGCACGAACTCATCGATGTGCATGATCGGCGAGCCGTGCGGTGCATCGTCGTTGCACGGCCATTGCACCGAGCCGCGATCCTCCAACAGCGCATAACTGACATTGGCGAAACCGGGCGTGGTGGCGGCGATCTCATCCATGATCTGCGACGGATGGGTATATTCCCAACCCGCGCCCATCGCATTGGCGAGAAGCTGGGTGACCTCCCAATCGGCATAGCCATTCTTCGGGGCCATCACGCGGCGCACACGGTTGATCCGGCGCTCGGCATTGGTGAAGGTGCCGTCTTTCTCGAGGAAGGTCGAACCGGGCAGGAAGACATGCGCGTAATTCGCGGTCTCATTGAGGAAGAGATCATGGACGATCACGCAATCCATCGCGGCCAAGCCCGCCGCGACGTGTTTGGTATCGGGGTCAGATTGCAGGATATCTTCGCCTTGGCAGTAGAGCGCTTTGAAGTTCCCTGCCACCGCCTCGTCCAGCATATTGGGAATCCGCAGGCCCGGCTCAGCGGGTAGGGTGACGCCCCATGCCTTCTCGAAGATCCCGCGTGCGGTATCATCCGAGACATGGCGATAGCCTGGCAATTCATGCGGGAAGCTGCCCATGTCGCAGGAGCCCTGCACGTTGTTCTGACCGCGCAGCGGGTTAACGCCGACGCCTTCGCGGCCGATATTGCCCGTCAGCATCGCGAGGTTGGCAATCGCCATCACAGTGGTGGAGCCCTGAGAATGCTCGGTGACACCCAGCCCGTAATAGATTGCCCCATTGGGCGCTTTGGCGAAGGCGCGGGCGGCTTCGCGCAGGGCCGCTGCTGGCACACCGGTTTGCGCCTCAGTAGCCTCCGGCGCATGGCGCGGATCGGTGATGAACTCGGCGTAATCCGCAAATTCTTCGGAATCACACCGGTCGCGGATAAAGGCCTTATCCTCCAGCCCTTCGGTCAGGATCACATGCGCTATGGCCGAGAGCAGCGCCACATTTGTGCCCGGACGCAGCGCAAGGTGATGCGACTCGTTGATATGCGGCGTCGTGAGAAGATCGGTGCGGCGCGGATCGGCAACGATCAGCGAGGCCCCCTGCCGCAGCCGTTTGCGCAGACGCGACGCGAAGACGGGGTGGCCGTCGGTCGGGTTCGCCCCGATGACCAACGCGCAATCGACGTGCTCGACGGAATCGAAGTTCTGGGTGCCAGCCGAGGTGCCGAAGGTTTGCTTCAGCCCGTAGCCGGTGGGCGAATGGCACACCCGCGCGCAGGTATCGGTGTTGTTATTGCCAAACACGGCCCGCGTGAGTTTCTGCACAAGGAAGGTTTCCTCATTGGTGCAGCGTGAGGAGGTAATCACCCCCAGCGCATCCTTGCCGTGCTTATCGGCGATCGCGTTCAGGCGGCTCGCGGTGAAGGACAGCGCCTCTTCCCACGAAACCTCGCGCCACGGATCAGTGATCTGATCGCGGATCATCGGGTTCAAGATCCGGTCTTGGTGGTTGGCATAGCCCCAAGCAAACCGCCCCTTCACGCAGGAATGGCCACGGTTCGCCTCGCCGCCCTTATAGGGCACCATCCGCACCAGCTCATCGCCGCGCATCTGCGCCTCGAACGAGCAACCCACGCCGCAATAGGCGCAGGTGGTCACAACGGAGCGCTCGGGCGTGCCGATCTCCTCGACGGATTTTTCGACCAGCGTCGCGGTCGGGCAGGCTTGCACGCAGGCGCCACAGGAGACGCAATCGGAGGACAGGAAATCGGGCGCGGCGGTCGAGATCCGCGCGTCGAACCCGCGGCCCTCGATGGTCAGCGCGAAGGTGCCCTGCACCTCCTCGCAGGCGCGCACGCAGCGCATGCAGACGATACATTTCGCCGGATCATAGGAGAAATACGGGTTCGAGATATCCTTGGCGATATAGCGCGGATTGGCCTCGCCATTGGCGCGGACCTCGAAATGGTTCTCGCCCGCAGCGTAGCGCACATCGCGCAGGCCGACGGCCCCCGCCATATCCTGCAATTCGCAATCGCCATTGGCCGCGCAGGTCAGGCAATCGAGCGGGTGATCGGAGATGTAGAGCTCCATCACGCCCTTGCGCAGCCGCTTGAGCTGCGTGGTCTGGGTCTGGACTTCCATCCCCTCGGACACAGGCGTGGTGCAGGATGCAGGCGTGCCGCGCTGGCCTTTGATCTCGACCATGCACAGACGGCATGAGCCGATCGGCTCAATGCTATCGGTCGCGCAGAGTTTAGGAACGGTGATCCCCGCCTCTTTCGCGGCGCGCATCACGGATGTGCCAGCCGGCACGGTAATTTTCTGCCCGTCGATTGTCAGGGCCACAGGGGCGCCGGTGCGCGCGGGGGTGCCGTGATCGGGGATGATGAAATCTTTCATATCACACGTCCTTCTCTTGAGCGCGCGCGTGAGCCACCAGCGCGTTTGCGTGGCCATGGCCGAGGCCATGCTCTTGCTTCAGAAAGCCAACGATTTGCATATGGGCCATCCCAGTCTGCGCCGCGATCAGCGCCAGCCACTGGCTGATCGGCTGGCCGTAGGTTTTCTCGATGGAGGGAAAGTAGGAAGCGGGGCCTTTGACAGTCTCGGTCATTCTGCGGCCTCCTTGAGCGGGGCGAACTCCTGCGGGAAATGATTGAGCGCCGAGAGCACCGGATAGGGCGTGAAGCCGCCCAGCGCGCAGAGCGAGCCCAGTTTCATTGTGTTGCACAGATCGCGGAGCAGCTCCTCGGCCTCCGCATCGCCCGCGATCATCCGGTCAATTGTCTCCACACCGCGCACCGCGCCGATCCGGCAGGGGGTGCATTTCCCGCAGCTTTCTACCGCGCAGAATTCCATCGCGAACCGCGCGAGCTGTGGCATATCCGCGGTCTCATCGAACACGACGATCCCTGCATGGCCAATCAACCCGTCCTTGCCCGCGAATTCCTCATAGCCGAAGGGCGTATCATATTGTGCGGGCGTGAAATACGCGCCCAGCGGCCCGCCGACTTGCACCGCCTTGACAGGGCGGCCCGTCGCCGTGCCGCCGCCAATCGTCTCGACGATCTCGCCAAGCGAGGTGCCAAAGGCGGTCTCATAAAGCCCGCCGAATTTGATATTCCCCGCGAGCTGCAACGGCATCGTGCCGCGCGAACGTCCAATCCCGAAATCGGCATAGGCCTGCGCGCCATTGGCGAAGATCCACGGGATCGTCGCCAGCGTCAGCACGTTATTGACGACCGTTGGCCGCCCCATGAAGCCCTCGATAGCCGGCAACGGCGGCTTGGCGCGCACCACGCCGCGCTTGCCCTCCAGCGAGTTGAGCAGCGAGGTCTCCTCACCGCACACATAGGCCCCCGCACCGGTGCGGACCTCTATATTGAAGTCCTTGCCCAAAATCCCCTCGGCGCGCGCGATTTGCACAGCGCGCTCCAGAATATCAATCGCATCGGGGTATTCTGAGCGCAGATAGACATAGCCCATCGAGGCCTTCACGCTCAGACCCGCAATCGCCATGCCCTCGATCAGGGTGAACGGATCGCCTTCGATCAGCATCCGGTCCGCGAAGGTGCCGCTATCGCCCTCATCGGCGTTGCAGACGATATAGCGGCGGTCGGCTGGCGCGTTCGCCACCGTCTTCCATTTGATCCCCGCCGGGAAGCCCGCCCCGCCGCGCCCGCGCAGACCGGAGGCAAGCACCTCCTCAAGCCGCGCCTCAGCGGCCATACCGCGCGCGCGCTGCAAACCTTTCAGCCCGCCATTGGCCTTGTAATCAGCCAGTGAAAGCGGATCGACCACACCGACACGGGCGAAGGTCAGACGGGTCTGCGATTTGAGGAACGGGATCTCTTCGGTGAGGCCAAGCGCTTTGGGATGCGCACTTGCCGCATCGGCTTGCAGGAGTGCCGGCACATCTTCCGGCGTCATCGGGCCGATGGCGACGCGCCCTTCCGGCGTCTCGATCTCGGCGAGAGGCTCCAGCCAGACCATCCCGCGCGTTCCGGTGCGCACCAGCTCAATCTGGATATCCTGCAAGGCTGCCTGTGCGATGATCGCGGCGGCGACACGGTCTGCGCCCAACGCACGGGCGGCTGCATCTTGCGACAGGTAAATCTTCATGCCGAAACCTCCGCAACGAGACGATCCGAAGTAGCGCGACCGATCAACTCGCCGTTGACTTGCGCGGCGGGGCCGCAGGCGCACAGCCCCAGACAATAGACCGCCTCCAGCGTGATATCGCGGCGGGTCTCACCCATCTTCATCCCGAGGGCTGCCTCCAAGGCGGAAATCATCTGCGTGCCGCCCATCGCCTGACAGGCCTCCGCGCGGCAGACGCGGATCACATGGCGCGCATTCGGTTCCCGATGGAAATCGTGATAAAATTCAATCACCCCGTGCAATTCGGCGTGGGAAATCCGCAAGGCCTCGGTAATCGGCGGGAGCGATTCTTCCGGCAAATAGCCGAATTCGGCCTGCACCGCATGCAAGATAGGCAGCAAAGGCCCTTCCAGAGTGGCGTGTTGGGCGCAAATTTCTTGCGTGCGTTGGCGAATGGGCATGGCTGGCTCTCCCTTAGCTATCGCCTTGCTAAGGTGTGATTAAGAGGCAATCAATATCGCAATGCCGTCAAACGATAGGAATTCCCTATCATATACTTCGTTCGACCTGCGCAATCAACGCCGCCAGCGCAGGGCTGATCAGGTCTCGTGCAGGCAGTAAGAGCCCAACAGGATGCACCGCCTCGGGCGTCAGAGGGCGCGCAGTGCAGCCTTCGGGAAGCATCAACCCCTCGGCCAGCGCCTCCGGCAGGATCGCCGCCCAGTTGCCGCTCGCCACATGCGCCAGAAGCGCGATCGTGGAATTCGATGAGAGCCGCGCCTCGGCCTGCACGCCTGCCTCACTCAAATGATGGTCAATGATCCGACGATTCTGCATCTCGGGGGTGAGCAGGCAAAGCGGCCGTGTCGCCGCCTCCAGCCATGGCAAAGGTGTTGTCTCGACACTGCGTTCCACCAAACGATAGTGCTCATCATAGAACGGAATATGCGAGAGCCGCGTGGGCAGCCCGTCGATATAGCTGACCCCCGCATCCAGCTCGAAGGTCTCCAATCCCTCAATGATTTCCTTCGAGGAGGCCGACCTGATCGTCATCCGAACTTCGGGATGGGCCGCCATCAAAGGCGCGGTGATCGTCGCCACCCGTGCCAGCGCCGTCGGGATCACCCCCAGCCGCAGATGCCCCGCCACGCCGCGCCGCGTGCCGCGCATTTCCTCGCGCAAGAGCCGCGCGTCGCGAGTAATCCGCCGCGCCCAATCCAGCGTGCGCAGCCCTTCCGGCGTCAGCCCTTGATAGCGCGCGCTGCGGATCACCAGTTGCACGCCGAGTTGATCCTCCAACGCGCGGATTGCGGAGGACAGCGTCGGTTGGGTCACGCCATGTGCCAGCGCCGCGCGGCCAAAGTGCCCCTCGCGCGCCAAAGCTACGAACATTTCTAACTTGTCGATCATCGCGTGAGACTAGCGCGGGGCTTTGCGCACCGCGAGGGGGAAATTGGGGCGCGGTGATCGACGACGCCTGAACCGCAGGAAACTCGGGAATTTACGCGTCACAAGGCCGCCCTGCCCTTGTCGGAAAGCCCCCCCGTCTCTATCTCCTGCAGTATGGATATTACACGCCTTCTCCCCGCCCGATTTTCCCGCCTTGCCCGTCGCGGGCCGCGGGTTCCTGTCATTCGGCTCGATGGGGTGATTGGCGCCTCCGCGCGGCCCGGGGCCTCGGGGCTCTCGGATGCCTCGCTGGCCCCTCTGATCGAGCGGGCGTTCAAGAAAAACCCGACAGCGGTCGCGTTGGTGATCAACTCCCCCGGCGGCTCGCCCGTGCAAAGCTCGCTGATCGCGGCGCGGATCCGGCGGCTGGCCGAGGAAACCGGAACACCAGTCCATGCGTTCGTGGAAGATGTGGCGGCCTCGGGCGGCTATTGGCTGGCCTGCGCCGCCGATGACATCTGGGCCGATCCGACCTCCATCGTCGGCTCCATCGGGGTGATCTCCTCCGGCTTCGGGCTGCACGAGTTCATCGCGAAACACGGGATTGAGCGCCGCGTGCATACGGCCGGGGCCTCCAAGAGCTTCATGGATCCGTTCAAACCGGAAAAACCCGAGGATCTGGAGCGGCTCACCAAGCTGCTGGAGCCGATGCATGCGAGCTTCAAAGCCCATGTGGTGCAGCGCCGCGGGGTTCGCCTGCATGCGGATCATGACATTTTCACGGGTGACATCTGGACAGGTGCGAACGCGACCGAGATCGGGTTGATCGACGGCACCGCCCATCTGGTGCCCAAGCTGCGCGCGCTCTACGGCGACAAGGTGCGGTTGGAGCCCTATGCCCGCAAACGGCCGTTCTTGTCGCGTTTCGGCCTCAACCTCTCTGGCGCAGATTTCGCAGGTGCGGTGATGGACGCCACAGAGGAGCGCGCCATCTGGGCCCGTTTCGGCCTCTAGGATGCTGTTGCGGGTCGTTTTGCTGTTCCTGATCGGAATGGCAGTTTTAGCGATGTTTGGAAAGTTGCGCCTGCCCAAAGGGCGGCGCTGCACACGCTGCGGCAAACCGTTGCTGAGTGCGGAAATGGGCTGCGGATGCAAGGGTAAGCGCGGATGATCTTGAGTTTGGGGATGGTGGCGCTCGGGCTGGTTTTGCTCGTTGGCGCTGGGGATATTCTGGTGCGCGGTGCCACGGGGCTGGCGTTCCGGCTCGGGATCCCGCCGCTGATTGTCGGGCTGACGGTGGTGGCCTTTGGCACCTCGGCGCCGGAGCTGATGGTCTCGGTCGCGGCGGTGCTCGATAACGCACCGGGCATCGCGCTGGGGAACGTCATCGGCTCGAATATCGCCAATGTGCTTTTGGTGCTGGGGCTGCCTGCGATCATCGCGACAGTGCGCACCCACCCGCGCGAAACCCGACAGAGCTATCTGATCATGATTGCGGCAAGCTTTCTGTTCATCGCGCTGTGCTTCCTCGGCCCGATCCGTGTGCCGCATGCGCTGGCCTTGCTCGCCGCTTTGGGGCTGATGATCTGGGGACAGATCCGCGACGCCCTCTCGCACCGCGCGCTGGGTAAAGAGGTTGAGGCCGCCGAGGCCGAAGAAGAAGATCCGAACCTCTCGCGCGGCAAGATCGCGCTGTTTTTGGCGCTGGGCCTCATCGGCCTGCCCATCGGGGCGGATTTCCTCGTCAAGGGCGCGACCCATATCGCGCTGGCGGCAGGCATTTCCGAAGCAGTCATCGGCCTGACGCTGGTGGCGATTGGCACCTCCCTGCCAGAATTGGCGACCTCGCTGACCGCCGCTATGAAGGGGCGCACCGATTTGATGATGGGCAATGTCATCGGCTCCAACATCTTTAACTTGCTGTGCATCATCGGTGTCGCAGGGCTGATCGGGCCGCTTCCTGTGCCCGAAGCCATGCTGCGCTTCGATCTTTGGGTCATGCTGGGGGCAGCGCTCTTGATGATGCCCTTCGCGATGCGCGGTGTGGCAATCACCCGCGGCCTCGGTCTCGGGTTGACAGCAGTCTATGCGGCCTATGTTGTCGTGCTCATCGTCTGAGACTAAAAGCCGCAGGCAGAGACCTTGATAAACGCAGGAGTGCGCGGATGAAACGAGCCTTGATCACTGGGGGCGCGAAGCGCTTGGGGCGTGCGATGACGCTCTATCTGGCAGAGCGCGGCCTTGATGTGGCGATCCATTATTCAACCTCCCGCGAGGCCGCAGAAGAGACCGCAGAGGCCGCCCGCAAGCAAGGCGTTCGGGCGGCGATCCTGAAGGCGGACCTTTTGGACGAGGATCAAACCGCAGGGCTGGTCGACCGCGCAGCGGCGGCGCTCGGCGGGCCGCTGGGCCTTCTGATCAACAACGCCTCGATCTTCGAACCTGACACGATTGAAACCGCTACCAAGGAAAGTTGGGATCGGCACATCGGCTCCAACCTGCGCGCGCCTTATCTGCTGACGCAGGCCTTCGCCCGCCAAGCCCCCGAGGCAGAGCGCGTCTCCGAACCCGTGGCGCGGGCGATGATCGTGAACATGGTCGATCAACGCGTGCAAAAACTGACGCCGGATTTCTCGACTTATACGCTGGCGAAGATGGGCCTGTGGGCGTTTACGCAAACCGCCGCGCAGGGGCTGGCACCCGATATTCGCGTGAATGCCATCGGCCCCGGCCCAACCATGCGCGGCGCGCGCCAAACCGCCGCGCAATTCGCCGCCCAGCGCGCCGCAACGATTCTGGAGCGCGGCGCAGACCCTTCCGACATCTGCGCGGCTCTGGGGTATCTGCTGGACGCAAAAGCCGTCACAGGGCAGCTCATCTGTGTCGATGGCGGGCAACATTTGGGGTGGAAGACGCCCGATCTCCTCAGCGGCGAATAAGGCCGCTGAGGCCTCTGATCCGTCAAGGTTGCGGCAAGTTGTCCACTCATCACGAGGATGTCACATATCCGTTAAGTTTTAGGTAGGTTTATCAGGGGTTTGCCATGGGGATAAAATCTTTAACTTAAAAATCAACTACTTATATAATCGCCTAAAATTTAGGCAATCCACCAAAGCCCCTTTGAATCAACGAAAATCGAACGTTCCCGAAAACTTCCCAACAGACTTATCCACAGATTCCGTGGATACCTTTCCTCTTGATCCCGTACCCGTAAGGTTGCAGCGCATGACAGAATCGCTCCCCATCGCTGCCTGCCCCAACGTCAGGGTTTTCACGCCGCTCGCGCCCCTCATTCTGCCGCTTAGTAAGACAACCAGAGAGTCAGACCCGCACCGATGACCGACCCGATTGATCCGCCACTGTCCGAAGATCCGCCCTCGCAGCTCGATCCGCTCGCGGAGGAAGGCAATATTCGCCATATCGGGATTACCGGGCATAAGCTGATCGCCGATTACCTCAAGCGGCTCGACGGCTCGCCGGGCGTTTACCGGATGTTGAACGCGGCGAATGAGGTGCTCTACGTCGGCAAGGCGCGGAATCTGAAAAACCGCGTCTCGAACTATGCGCGGCCCACGGGGCATTCGGCGCGGATCCAGCGGATGATCTCCGAGACCTCGGCGATGATGTTCCTGACCACGCGAACGGAAACCGAGGCGCTGCTGCTGGAGCAGAATCTGATCAAGCAGCTCAAGCCGCGCTACAACGTGCTGCTGCGCGACGACAAGAGCTTCCCCAATATCCTGATCTCGAAGACCACCGATTTCCCGCAGATCAAAAAGCACCGCGGCGCGCGGCGGGAAAAGGGCACCTATTTCGGCCCCTTTGCCTCGGGCACTGCCGTGAACCGCACGCTCTCGCAGCTCCAGCGCGTGTTCCTGCTGCGCAATTGCACCGATGCGATGTTTTCTTCGCGCACGCGGCCCTGCCTGCTCTACCAGATCAAGCGCTGCTCCGGCCCTTGCGTCGGCAAGGTGAGCGAGGAGGAATACGGCCAGCTCGTCGCAGATGCGGAGCGGTTCTTGCAGGGTAAGAGTACCAAGATCCAATCCGATCTTGCGGCCCAGATGCAGGCGGCCTCCGAGGAGATGGAGTTCGAGCGGGCGGCAGCGCTGCGCGACCGGATCCATGCGCTGACCAATATTCAAGGCGCGCAGGGCATCAACCCGCGCAGCATAGCAGAGGCGGATGTGATCGCCGTGCATATGGATGGCGGCATCGCCTGCGTGCAGGTGTTCTTCATCCGCGCGCATCAATCTTGGGGCAACCGCGATTTCTACCCGAAAACAGGCTCCGGCGCGGAGGCGGCGGAGGTGCTGGAGGCCTTCCTCGGCCAGTTCTACGACGACAAGCCGCCGCCGCCCTTGGTGCTGATCTCGCATCTGATCGAGGACGCGGATCTGATGGTGGATCTGCTGTCAAAACGCGCGGGCAAGAAGGTGACGCTTTCGGTGCCGCAGCGCGGCGAGAAGGCCGAGATCATGGAGAACGCGGCCCGCAATGCCCGCGAAAGCCTCGCGCGCAAGATGTCGGAATCCGCGGCGCAGACAAAGCTCCTCGACGGGCTGGCCGAGGCCTTCGATCTGGACGGCCCGCCCAAGCGGATCGAGATCTACGACAACTCGCATATCCAAGGGGCGCATGCGGTCGGCGGGATGGTGGTTGCGGGGCCGGAGGGCTTCCTGAAAAACCAATATCGCAAGTATAATATCGAGGGAAAAGACATCACGCCGGGCGATGACTTCGGGATGATGAAAGAGGTGCTCACGCGGCGGTTCGCGCGGCTGCTCAAGGATGATCCTGCGCGCGAGACGCCCGCTTGGCCGGATCTGCTGTTAATCGACGGTGGCGCGGGGCAGGTCTCTGCGGTGCATGAGATCATGGTGGAGATGGGCGTCGAGGATATCGCGATGGTCGGCGTCGCCAAGGGCGTAGATCGCGATCACGGCAAGGAAGAATTCCACCGGATCGGTAAGCGGCCCTTCGCGCTGCGGATGAACGATCCGGTGCTCTATTATGTGCAGCGCCTGCGCGACGAGGCCCACCGCTGGGCGATCGGGGCGCACCGCGCGAAACGCTCGAAGGCGGTGATGGCGAACCCGCTGGACGAGATTGCGGGCGTGGGGGCCACGCGCAAGCGGGCGCTCTTGCTGCATTTCGGCTCCGCCAAAGCGGTGTCGCGCGCCGCCCTTCCCGATCTTCAGGCCGTGCCGGGGATCTCGGAGGCGATTGCGCAAGTTATCTTCGACCATTTCAATCCGAAGGGATAAGCGATGATACCGATGCTGAAACTGAACGACGGCCATAAGATCCCGCAACTGGGGTTGGGCGTCTGGCAAGCCTCCGATGCGGAGTTGATGGGCGCCATCAAGGCGGCAACGCAGGCCGGTTACCGCCAGATCGACACCGCGCGGCGCTATGACAATGAGGCAGGCGTCGGCGCTGCGGTCAAGGCCAGCGGCGTGGCGCGCGAGGAGATGTTCATCACCACCAAAGTCTGGAACAATGATCAAGGCTATGACGCGACGATGCGCGCCTTTGACGCCAGCCTGAAACGGCTCGATATGGATTACGTTGATCTGTTCCTGATCCACTGGCCCGTGCCAGCGCAAGGCTTGGCGGTGGAGACATGGAAAGCGCTGATCGAGCTGCAAAAGGCAGGCCGCACCCGCTCCATCGGGGTGTGCAATTTCCTTGCGCCGCATCTGGACGCGCTGATCGAGGCAACAGGCGTCACGCCCGCGATCAACCAGATCGAGATCCACCCCGATTTCCAGCAACGTGACCTTGTCGCCGCAAACACCGCGCGCGGCATTCTCTCCCAAGCGTGGAGCCCGCTCGGCCAAGGCCAGACCCTCACCGCGCCGCAGATCACCCGGATCGCCGCACGGCTGAATCGCACCCCTGCGCAAGTGATCCTGCGCTGGCATATCGAGCGCGGCCATGTGGTGATCCCGAAATCGGTCAACGCAGGCCGGATCGCCCAGAACGCAGCCGTGTTTGACTTCGCGTTGAGCGAGGAGGATCATGCTTTGATAGAGGCGATGGACAGCGCGTCGGGCCGCATCGGCCCAGATCCGCAGACCTTCGACATGATGTAACCTGCCTCCGGCGGGGATATTTAAGCTCTTTGGAAACGCCTTTCCTCATTTCGCATTTCCACAGAGCCCTAAATATCCCCCGCGGAGCGTCCACGCCGCGTCAAGAGCACAGGATTGGAGAGAGAGACCGATGATCGACATTCGCCCCCTGAAAAGCAGCGACCAAGCCGCATGGAATGATCTCTATGCCAGCTACGCGACCTTCTACGGCGTGAGCCAAACAGAGCAGATGCGCGCGAAGGTGTGGGAGTGGCTAATGGATCCGCAGCACGAGGTGAACGGGCTGATCGCGGTGCAAAATGGCATCGCGGTGGGGCTCGCGCATTTCCGGCCCTTTGCACGGCCTCTTGCGGCCTCGACGGGTGGTTTTCTCGATGACCTTTTCGTCGCACAAGAGGCGCGCGGGTTGGGCGCCGCCGCAGCGCTGATCCACGCTTTGGAGGCGGAGGGCCGCGCGCGGGGCTGGTCGGTCATTCGCTGGATCACCGCGCAAGATAACGAACGCGCCCGCGCGCTCTATGATAAATTGGCAGCGCATACGACATGGCAGACCTACGATATCAAGCTGTGAGCGGCATTCGCTATCTTCCCCTTCCGCATTTGCGGGGCTAGGGTGCGCGCATGACATGGACCTTACCCAATATCCTGACCGTTTTGCGCCTGCTCGCCGCCCCTGGCGTGGCGCTGATGTTCTTGTATTTCGCGCGCCCGCTGGCCGATTGGTTCGCGCTCGCGCTGTTCATCTTAGCGGCGGTCACTGATTGGTTTGACGGCTATCTTGCACGGCTCTGGCATCAGGAAAGCAAGTTCGGCGCGATGATGGACCCGATTGCCGATAAGGCGATGGTGGTGATCGCGCTGGTGATCATCACCGGCTATTCGGGGATGAACCCTTGGCTGATCCTGCCGGTCACGGTGATCTTGTTCCGTGAGGTCTTTGTGTCTGGCCTGCGCGAGTTCCTCGGAGCCGACTCGAGCAAGCTGAAGGTGACCAAGCTGGCAAAATGGAAGACCACGGCGCAGATGGTGGCGATTTCAACGCTGTTCCTCGGCACGGGCTTGACCTATCTGGAGCGGGGCCGCCCGCCCCTCGTAGGCGAGGGAGATCTGCCGCAGGGGGCCTCAATTGCCGATCTCGCGACCCATGCCGGCCTCGCGCTGATCTGGATTGCGGCGCTTTTGACCGCGATCACCGGCTGGGATTATTTCCGCAAGGCGCTGCCCTATCTGCGCGGACCGAAATAAGGGGGCGATGATGTCCACGCCAACCACCCTGACCATCGTCTATTTCGCTTGGGTGCGCGAGCGCATCGGCAAAGCGCGCGAGGAGGTGCAGACCTCCGCCGCCACGCCGCTTGAATTGATCGCCGAGCTGCGAGTCCGCGAGCCGCGCTATGAGGCCGCCTTTGCCGATCTCGACGCGGTGCGCGTGGCGCTGGATCAAGAGCTCTCCACTTTTGAGACCCCGCTGACAGGCGTGCGCGAAGTGGCCTTCTTCCCGCCGATGACGGGCGGATGATCCGCGTCAATGTTCAGGAAGCGCCCTTCGATCTGGGCGCGGAACTGGCCGGTTTCGGCACGGCCCCTGCGGGGGCAGTGGTGAGTTTCACTGGCATCGTGCGCGATGACACGGGCCAGATGGAGGCGCTGGAGATCGAGCATTATCCGGCGATGACCGAGCGCGCGATCATGGCGATTGCCGAGGAGGCCTGCGCGCGGTGGGATTTAACGGATCTGTGCGTGATCCATCGCTATGGGCGGCTGGAGGTCGGCGCGCAGATCATGATGGTCGCCACAGCGGCGCGGCACCGCGTGGCGGCGTTTGCGGCGGCGGAATTTCTGATGGATTACCTCAAATCCCGCGCGCCATTTTGGAAGCGCGAAATTGGGCCAGACGGCGCGCGTTGGGTTGAGGCGAAAGACGCCGATGAAGCGGCGCTAAAACGCTGGTGAGCGCGGCACTCCGCCTCACAGATTGTCGGTAACGTGAAACCCCTCGGGGATCGTGTTAATCCCTTCCAGCACCAGATCGGCCATCGTTGCCGCCACTTTCGGGGCCATGCCGAAGCCGATTTTGAACCCGCCATTCGCGATGAAATGCCCGTCCCGATCCGGCCAAGCCCCCAGCATCGGCGCGCGGGTTTTCGCGCGCGGACGCGCGCCAGCCCAGCGGTCGATCACGGGTGCCTTCGCAATCGCGGGGCACAGTTCTCTGGCCTTCTCAATGAGCGCCTCAAGGCTCGCATCGGTGCTAGAGGGGTCGTCAAACTCGCGCTCTGTCGTGGACCCGATAGCGATCGTTCCATCCGCATGGGCGATAATGTGAAGGCTATCGGTATAGACCTGCGGCGCAGAGCGCAGCCCCGCCAGCCCAGTGCCGTCCAGCAGCGCAGATTGGCCTTTGATTCCCTGCCCGACTGGCTTTCCGAAACGCTCCGAGAGCGCGCGCAGCCCTTCTGCGCCCGTCGCATGGATGACTATGCCGCGATCAGGGTGATCCCCGATCAGGATCTCGCCGCCCAAGGCGCGGATCGCAGCGGCGAGCGCATGGGCGGCGGCGCGTGGTGCGGCGCGGGCCGAAAGCGTATCGTAGATCACCAGCCCTGTCGGGCTGGGCGGCACGAAGGCGCCAAACTCGGCGATCTCGCGGATTTCCCAAACGGCCCGCCCTTGCCATAGGGCCGTCGCGCCCTCACCACGCGCGCGCGCTAAAGCAATCGCAGCCTCATCCTTCAGTGGCTGGATCCGGCCAACACGGCCATAGCCCGCATCACCGCCGCCAATCTCGCGCACCGCGTCCCAAAAGCCCTGCGCCATCAGCAGGCTCTCCAACTGAAACGCCTTCTTCGGGTTCCAGTTTTCCGGCACATGCGGGGCCAGCGCACCGACATGCCCGCCCGACGATCCCGCGCCGATCCGCGCCGTCTCGATCACGCGCACCTTCGCGCCGCGCCGTGCGCATTCAAACGCAATGGCCAAGCCAAACACCCCTGCGCCGCGCACGGTGATCTCGTCAAACCCGCGTGGGTGGCTTGGAATTTCGATTGTCATTAGCCCTGCCCTTCGCCATGGTGCGCGCGATCAGGGGTAGACCAGATGCAAGACCAAGACCAGAGCGCGCTCTCGTGGCGCAATGGGGTAATCCCCGTTTCCAATCGCTTCGACGATCCGTATTTCAGCCTGAATGACGGGCTGGCCGAGACGCGCCATGTGTTTCTGGCTGGCAATGATCTGCCCGCGCGGTTCACCGAAGGGTTCCAGATCGCGGAGTTGGGCTTCGGCACGGGGCTCAATATGCTCGCCGTGGTGATCGCGGCGCAGGTGCCCGTGCGGTTCACCTCGTTCGAGGCCTATCCGATCACCGCAGAAGAAATTGCCCGCGCGCTGGAACATTTCCCGCAGGCGCGCGCCGTGGCAGACCCTTTCTTGACGGCATGGGCCTCCGGCGCGCGGCGCTTTCAAGTGGGCCATGTCGATGTTGACGTGATCATCGGCGATGCCCGCGAGACTTTGCCCACGTGGAACGGCAAGGCGGATGCGTGGTTCCTCGACGGGTTTTCCCCCGCCAAGAACCCCGAGCTATGGAATGAGGCGATCATGGCGCAGGTCGGCGCGCATACCGCGCAGGGCGGCACTTGCGCGACCTATACGGCGGCGGGCTTTGTCCGACGGGGCTTGGAGGCCGCGGGCTTTACCGTGGAGCGCACAGCGGGCCATGGCCGCAAACGACATATGACACGCGGAATTTTGACCGCGCAAACCCCAATCGAGACGGAAGAGCAGAATGGCTGATCAAGACAATCGCAAGGGTATCTGGCTGATGATCGCCGTGACTCTGATCTTCGCGATGCAGGATGGCATTTCACGCCATCTGGCCGAAACCTATAACGTCTATATGGCGTTGATGGTGCGCTACTGGTTCTTCGCGCTCTTCGTGATCGCCATCGCCGCGCGCAGCGCAGGCGGGTTGAAACGCGCGGTGCGCTCAAAACTCCCGAAAACCCAGATCCTGCGCTCGGTGATCCTCGCGCTGGAGGTGATCGTGCTGATTCAGGGCTTCGTTTATCTCGGTCTGGTCGAGAGCCACGCGGTCTTTGCGTGTTACCCGCTCTTGGTCGCGGCACTCTCGGGGCCAGTTCTGGGCGAATCTGTCGGCTGGCGGCGGATCACTGCGATTGCGATCGGGTTTGTCGGCGTGCTGATCATTTTGCGGCCCGGCTATGACGTGTTCTCACCCTATGCGCTGATCCCGCTCCTCGGCGCGGCGATGTTCGCACTGTATTCCTTGCTGACGCGCTACGTCGGGCGCGAGGATCCCGCCTCGGTCTCGTTCTTCTATACGGGGGTCGTCGGCGCGGTGGTGATCACAGCCATCGGGATCACGCATTGGATGCCGATGAGCGGCCGCGATTGGATCTGGATGGGGATTTTATGCGTCACCGCCTCATTCGGGCATTACCTGCTGATCCGCGCTTATGAGGTGGCCGAAGCCTCCGCCGTGCAGCCCTTCGCCTATCTGCAACTGGTCTTCGCCTCTGCGCTTGGAGTCGTGGTGTTTGGCGAGACGATCAAGCCGAATGTCGCGATTGGGGTGCTGGTGGTGGTCGGCGCAGGGGTATTCACCCTGTGGCGCGCCCGCGTCAAAGCCGAAGGCACGAAAGACAAAAACCCGCCGCTGCGCCCCTAGGCTCAGCGGCGGCCGAGCCTAGGGGCGCCGCTTTAACGGCCGCGTAACTCGTCGGTAAAGCGGACAGGCACCGCCTCGCCCCCCAAACGCATACGGTACACGGGCAGGCTTTCGGCCACGCGCATCACATAATTCCGCGTCTCGGAAAACGGGATCATTTCAATCCAGTCGACGATATCGACAGATGGGTCCCGCGGATCTCCGCGCTCGGTAACCCAACGGCGCGAGCGCCCAGGGCCAGCGTTATACCCGACTGCGACGAGCACAGGGCTCGCGCCGAATTCCGCGCGCAGGGTGGCGAGGTATTCCGCGCCTAAAATAGCATTGTAATCGGGATCCACGAGCTTCGTGACGTCATATTCCACGCCGAGTTTTGCCGCCATCATCTTCGCCGTTCCCGGCATCAACTGCATCAACCCGCGCGCGCCAACGGGGGAGCCTGCGGTCGCGTCAAACTCACTCTCGCGGCGCGCAATCGCCAGCGCCAATTCCGGCGGCACGGCGAGCTTGTCTTTCTCGATCCCCGTAAGCGGGAAATAGGCCGAGGGTAGGATAATCCCGTCATTCGCGACGCGTTTCGCCAGCCGGACTGCCAGCGTCGGATCGCCCCAAGCCTGCGCAAGGCTGGTCAGGCAGGCAATGTCTTGCGCGCCCAGCGTTTCCGCCATGTGAAGGATGAACCTGCGCGCGAGATCTTGGGCGCCTGCGTCATGCAACAAGACTGCCGCCTCGAACACCGAGCTTTTGCGGTAACTGCCCTCTTTCCAATCGGGCAAAGGGGCGGTCCCTGCCAGTGTGGGGTCCAATGTCGCGCCGATCTTCTCCGCCGCAAGCAGCCCGTAATAGGCGGTTTGATGGGCCGCAGCCCGCGCATAAGCTGCGCGCGCATCTCCGACACGGCCGAGGTGCTCAAGCGCGCGGCCCTGCCAATAGCCCGCGCGCGCCGAGGAGATCGGGCTTTGCACGAGGGTTTCGAGATGTTCAAAGTGTTTCAGCGCTGTCGGCCCATCCCCCAGCTTGAGGGCGGCATAGCCCGCGATCCACTCCAGATCCGCATATTGCGCGCCGCTGTTCAGGTGGTGGTTCGCCGCCAGCCGATAGGCCCGCCGCGGATTGCCGTTGCGCAGATCAAGGCGTGCGAGACGGGCACGGATGCTCGCCCAATTGCGCGGATCCCCCAGTTGCGCCGGCGTGGCCGAACGCTCCAAGATCAGCTCGATCGCGGCGTCATCATAGTCTTTGCGCGCCCGCCAATCGGCGCGATCTTTCGCGAGACCTGCCGAGCCGCTGATACTGTCAGGCACCGCCGCAATCAAAGCATCCACGCCGTCGACATTGGATTGCAACGCAATGCGCGCCTGCGCCACGGCCTTTGTGTTGGGGCTGACATGGTCCAGCATCCGCGTCGCGGATCGCCAATCGCCCGCGTCCAGCAACATTGCCATCCGGCCATCATGATGTGGGGCGAGTTGCTCCGCGTAGCGCGTCAGAAACAGCGCTTCTTCGGTGCTGGTGAGCGTCAAGGAACGCCATGCTTTCGCAGCAGCCGTTGCGGCATGCTCGCCGTCACCCATCGCGGTATGCGCCGCAACCAGCGCAAGCGCGCCCTCCCCCGTCAGCGGTTCCGCATCCGCGAAATAGGCCAGAACCTGCGCCGCAGGCGCATCGCCGAGCTTCGCCTCGCCCTTGCGGCGCAGCAAATCCATCCCCGGCCAATCAGCGCGGCGGGCGGCGAAATCAGCGTAATCGGCAAAGGCCCCTTCGCCTGCGCGCAAACGATGCCATTCCATGATGTCAAACGCGAGCGGGCCCGAGAGCCGTGCCTCGCTTTGCGCCAGCGCCCAATCGCGCGCCTCGACCGCCTGCAAAGACCGCGCCAAAGGCTCATGGGCATCGGCCAGCGCAAAAGAGGCCGGTGCAATGAGCACGAGCCCCGCGAGCACGGAGGGGAGGAAACGCTGGATCATTAAGTGTGCCTGTTTGCTTTTTTTATATACCTGCCTGATTCGGGCGGCGTGGCACAATACACAAACGCGCCAGTATGGTTTTCATCTGCCGATCTTGGGCGCCGATCTTGACCGTTGCCGAAGAGCGACAAAATCACAATCGGCATCGCCCCGATCACACAACGCGCCCGCTTGGCAAGCGCGCGCGGCTCGGCTAGGTTCCGCGCCACTATAACCTCGGCGAATCCGCCAATATCAGCCAGCCCCAATGCGAGGGCAAAATTTAAGGAGCGTGTCATGTTTACAGGGTCGTACCCCGCACTGATCACGCCGTTCAAGGACGGCGCGTTGGATCTCAACGCGCTCAAGAAGCTGGTCGAGTGGCATATCGCTGAGGGCAGCCACGGGCTCGTCCCCGTTGGCACCACGGGCGAAAGCCCGACGGTCAGCCATGAAGAGCATATGACCGTGGTGTCCGAAGTCGTCAAAGCGGCGGCGGGACGGATCAAAGTTATTGCAGGTGCGGGCTCGAACTCGACCGCCGAAGGCGTCGATCTGATCAAACATGCCGAGGCCACAGGGGCCGATGGCGCTTTGGTCGTGACGCCCTATTACAACAAACCGACACAGCGCGGAATGGTGGCGCATTTCGCAGCGATGCATGACGCCTGCGCGCTGCCGATCATCATCTATAACATTCCGGGTCGCTCGGTCGTGGATATGATGCCTGATACGATGGCGGAGCTCGCAAAACTGCCGCGGATTGTCGGCGTGAAAGACGCGACCGGCGATCTGGCGCGTGTGGCCAAGCAACGGATGACCTGCGGCGCGGAGTTCCTTCAGCTTTCGGGCGAGGATGCCACGGCTGTCGGCTTCAACGCGATGGGCGGCGTCGGCTGCATCTCGGTGACGGCGAATGTCGCGCCCAAGCTCTGCGCACAGATGCAAGAGGCCTGCCTTGCGGGCGATTACGCGACCGCGCTGGAGATCCAAGACAAGCTGATCCCGCTGCATATCGCGATCTTCGTTGAGCCGGGCGTTGCCGGGGCGAAATATGCCCTCTCGAAACTCGGCATGTGCTCGCCAGAGGTGCGTCTGCCGCTCACAGAACTGCTGGACGAAACCAAGGCACAGATTGACGCGGCGATGCGTCACGCGGGCCTGCTGTAAGCGCAGCAGATCACCCAACATGAGACTATCCCCGTCGGAGGCCTCCGGCGGGGATATTTTTTGCTCAATGGAAACAGCAAGCGAGGCCAAGGCCTAAACGCAGGCGCAGGCGCAGGCCCTCAGATGGCGAACCCTTCGTGCTAGGCGTCGTTCTCTTCGCCAATCGGATCTTCTTGTTCATCCGCAAGGGCTTGCGCCGCCGTATCCGCGCCCGGTGTGAAGATCGCCCAGCCGGATTTATGGGTGTCCTCGGGCAGCGCCTCGGGCGACCATTCGCGGTGCATATTCGCCTTAGCGAGGAAATGTGCGGTGATCGGTGCGGTCAGGAACAAGAACAGGGTGATCAGCAACTCATGGAACGAGAACCCGTCGCCAAAGGCCGCGAACCAGATCATCGAGGCGACCAACACCCCACCGACGCCGAGCGTGGAGGCCTTGGTCGGCGCGTGCAGGCGGCTCATCGGATCAGGCAGTTTGATCAGCCCGATGGAACCGACGATGCCGAAGAACCCGCCAACGACGAGACAGAACGAAATCAGAATTTCCCAAACTAGATCCATAGCGCCCTCACTCAATAATATCGCCGCGAAGGATAAACTTCGCATAGGCGACGGTGGACACAAACCCGACCATCGCAAAGAGGATCGACGCTTCGAAATAGATGCTGTTGTTTTCGCCAATCCCGAACAGGATCAACAGCGCGATCATATTCACCACCATTGTATCCAGCGCGAGAATGCGGTCCGTCACCCCCGGTGCACGGACCACGCGGAACAGGTTCATCAAGAGCGCCGCCGAGAAGCAAGCGATGGCGAAGGCGAGAGCGTAATCAATCATGCGAAGATCTCCTTCAGGCGGGCCTCGTAGCGGGTTTTGATTTCATCGCGCACCCCGTCCGGATCGGGCGCATGGAGGCAATGAACGAGCAGCGAACGACCATCCGCCGAGAGTTCCGCCGAGAGCGTGCCCGGCGTCATCGTGATGGTGGAGGCCAGCGCGGTAATCGCTTCGGGTGAGGTCAGGTCCAGCGGCACGTTCACCCAAGCAGGCTGCAGCTTGGCGTTGGGCTTGAACAGGACAATCAGTGCCACATCGATGTTGGATTTAACGATGTCGTGGAACACGATCAGAATATAGCCGATCAAGTTGAACGGTTTGCGGATAATCGGGCGGTCCGGCCAATAGGGCGCGGTGATCGCCGGAATGATGATCCCGAGGATTAACCCCATGACGAGGCTCCCCATGTGGAAATCATTGACCAGCATCAACCACACGACCGTCAAGGTCAGCGCGAGATAGGGGTGGGGGAAGAGACGTTTGAGCATGGCGATCTCCCTCAATTACCGGTTTCGGGCGCGGAGGGCGCCGGATCAGCGGAAGGCTCGGCATTGGGTTCAGCCATCGGCGGTTGGGCCTCCTGAGCGGGCGTTGCCTGTGCGGGGGCAGCGGGGGCCGCCGAGCTATGATCTGCTGCGTTTTCCTCGGGCGTGACCAAAGCGGGCGCGTGGAGATCTGTCTCGGCCCCGTGTCCGCTTGCGGCCTCCTGCGCCGCCATCGCCCGCTCATACGCGCCCTCCATCACCGCAGAGATATAGGCTTGCGGGGTGAAGAGTTGTTCCGCCGTGCCGCGCATCCATTTCGCGGCGGGACCGGCAAAGATCACCAACCCGACCAGCACTGCAAGCGGCAGGAAGGCGGAGGTCACTGCGAGGAACGGGGTTTCTTTCCGCTCGGTCACTTCACCAAGGCTCAGCGCATCTTCGGAATAGGCCTTCCAGAAGACGGTCGAGCCTGCCCGTGCGAAGCCGTAGATCGCGATGAGCGAGGTGATCAGGATCGCCGCCCAGATCGCGTAGCCGCCCGGAAGATCGCGCAATGCATCCATGATCATCAACTTCCCGAGGAAGCCCGAGAGCGGCGGCATCCCTGCCATCGCGATGGCGGCCGCGAAGAAGCCCGCCGCGATCAGCCCGTGGCCCGCCATCGGTTCAACTGCACGGATCGTCAGGCCGCGCACGCCGCGCCGCATCCGCACAATGTCAACGATGAGGAACAGTGCCGCCGCCGCGAAGGTGGAATGCACCATGTAGTAAAGACCCGCGGCAGTACTTGCCGTATCAAACTGTGCGAAGGCCAGCATCATCGTCCCGACGGAACCGATCACCGCATAGGCCACTGTGCGGCCCAAATCGCGCGCGCCCAGCACGCCAACCATACCGATCACCATTGAGACGACCGCAGCCGGCACCAACACATCATAGGCCATATCGCCAATTGTACCGTCGCGCGGGAACACCAGCGTATAGATCCGTACAATGGCATAGACGCCGACCTTGGTCATAATCGCGAACAGCGCCGCCACTGGCCCGGGCGCATTCGCATAGGTGCCCGGCAACCAGAATTGGAACGGCACCAACGCCGCCTTGACCGCAAAAACGAGCATCAAGAGGATCGCGCCAACCCGCACCAGCGCGGTGCTTTCAGGCGGCAAGAGTGCAACCTTCTGCGCTAGATCCGCCATCGAAAGCGTCCCCGTCACCGAATAGATCGTGCCCAGAGCGATCAGGAACAGCGCCGATCCCGCGAGGTTATAGACGACATATTGCACGCCCGCCTTCAGGCGATCCTTGCCGCCCGAGTGGATCATCAAGCCGTAAGACGCGATCAGCAGCACCTCGAAGAACACGAACAGATTGAAGGCATCGCCTGTCAGAAACGCGCCGTTGAGGCCCATCATCTGGAACTGCAAAAGCGAGTGGAAATGCCAGCCGCGACGATCCCAACCCGCGCCGGTCGCATAGAGCGCGACAATCAGGCCAAGAAGCGCGGTGAGCACCAGCATCAGCGCCGAAAGCCGATCCAGCACGAGGGAAATCCCGAACGGGGCCTCCCAATTGCCGAGGCGGTAGACTTCGGGCGCATGGCCCGTCGCGTAGACCGCCAGCGAAACCGCCAGCCCCAGATGCACCAGCATCCCGAAGATCGAGAACACACGCTGCGCGGTGAGATCAAACCGCGCCCAAAGCACGATCAGCGGTGCGAGGAAGGCGGGGAGGACGACGGGGAGGATGATCCAATGGTTCATTGCGCGTCCTCCTCATCCAGATTGATGCGGTCATCACCCGCCTCGATGAAGGACCCGAGCGACATCATCACCAGCACCGCTGTCATCCCGAAGGAAATCACGATGGCCGTCAGAACCAGCGCCTGCGGCACCGGATCGGTATAGACCTTATCGTGATGCGATAGGATCGGCGGCAGGTTCACTGCCAGACGCCCCGTCGCGAAGAGGAAGATATTCACAGCGTAAGACAGCATCGTCATCCCCAAGACGACGGGGAAAGTCCGAAGACGCAAGATCAGGTAGAGACCAGCGGCGCACATTGCGCCCACAGCCGTTGCGACGAGGATTTCCATGTTACTCCTCCGCTTTCTTCTTGGCGCGTTTGCCGGTCTTGGTCTTTTTCTCGAAAGGTTCAGGCTCGGGCGGTGGGGCAGGATCTGGCACGGGTTTGGGCTCTGGTTGTGCCTGTGGCCGCGCGCTGGCCATCACCCCGACATGGGCGGGCACCGTCTGCGCGAAGGCCCGCGCTTGGGGCCGCTCCGCCACGGCATGTGCGCCTGTGCTATCGCCCACCGCCGCGCGCCGCGCGAGCCGCGAAAGCCCGCCAAGCGCCAGCATCACCGAGCCGACAACCCCGAGGAAGATCCCCAGATCGAACAGCGCCGCAGTGGCCAATTCGAATTTGTTGAGGCCGGGGATTTTGAAATACCCGAAATCGGAGGTCAGGAAGGGCATCCCGTTGAACCACGCGCCGATCCCCGTGACGCCTGCGGTCAACACGCCGAGCGCGATCAGCACGTGGTAATAGACTTTCTGCCGCGCTTGGGTCCATGCAAAGCCCGAGGCCATATATTGCATCACCAGCGCGATCGAGACGACAAGCCCCGCGATGAAGCCGCCGCCCGGTTGGTTGTGGCCGCGCAGGAAGATGAACACACCAACCATCAGCGCCAGCGGCATCATGACCCGCGTCGCGACCAGCAGCATCAGCGGGTGACGATCCCCCGCGCGCGCCTGATCAGGCGACCATGCCATCAGCTTACGGTTCGACGGGCCTGTCAGCAGCGCCTCCGTCAGCGCGAAGATTGCCAGCGCCGCGATGCCCAGAACGGTGACCTCGCCGTAGGTATCATAGCCCCGGAAATCGACGAGGATGACATTCACGACATTGTCGCCGCCTGCCAACTTATACGAGTTGGCGAGGTGATATTCCGCAATCGACGGGAAGGCGAAATCGCGGCGCATCAGCGCGTAGATCAAGCCGCCCATGCCCAAGCCGCCCGCAATCGCGATCACGGAATCGAGGCTGAGCTTCCATGCGGGGCTTTCCACCTTGGTCATCTTCGGCAGGAAGTTGAGCGCCAGCAGCATTAGAATGACGGTGACAGTTTCCACCGAAATCTGCGTCAACGCGAGATCGGGGGCGGAGAGATAAATGAAGCAGGTCGAGACGATCAACCCGATGATCGCGATCAACACCAGCGCCAGCAGGCGGAAATGGTGGAAGGCGACGATACAGCCCGTGGCGACCATCAAGAGCGTCCAGCCAATCGCGGCGGCCGGGGTGATCTCCAAAAGCGGGCGCGTCTGCGGCCCCATGATCCCGCCCGACCAAGCCCACCAGCCTGCCACCAGTGCCGCAACCGCGAAGGCCGCGAGGTAGCGCGACATCGAACCATTGTGCAGCCCGTTGGTGAACCATGCCGAAGCGCGCTCAAACACTCCGGTGACCGCGTCAAAGGCGGCCTTCGCCTCCGGTCGCGGCACCGCGTTCCAGATCTTATCCAGCGGCGCATGCATCGCCAGCAGAATGATGCCGCCGATCACCGCGATGCCCGACATAAACAGCGCAGGCGTGACGCCATGCCAGATCGCCAGATGGATATCGACCTCCTGCCCTGTCACCGCCGAGGCAATCTGGCTAACATAGGGCGACATCCAAGCGGGCGCGATACCGATAGCCAGCACGAGAACAGCGAGGAAGGCCGGAGGGCCCCAAAGACCGAAGCCCGGATCATGCGGCTTGTGCGGGTAATCCTTGCGCTCGGCCCCAAAGAACGGATGCGCGATATAGCGGAACGAGTACGCAGCTGAGAGCAGCGCGCCAATTGTCGCCAGCGCAGGCACGAGCCAAGCATAGCCGTGCCAGACCGTGTGCGAGGCTTCCTCCAGCATCATCTCCTTCGAGAGGAACCCGTTGAACAGCGGAATCCCCGCCATCGAGAGCGCACCGATGGTGGCAATGGTGAAGGTGATCGGCATCAAATGACGCAGGCCGCCCAAGCGTTTGATGTCGCGGGTGTGGGTCTCGTGATCGACGATCCCTGCCGTCATGAACAGCGCGGCTTTGAAGGTCGCGTGGTTGATAATGTGGAACACAGCCGCAATCGCGCCGCCTGTGGTGCCGAGGCCGAGGAGGAAGGTGATCAGGCCGAGATGCGAGACGGTCGAGAACGCCAGCAGCGCTTTCAAGTCATCCTTGAAGATCGCGATCTTCGCGCCGATCAGCATGGTGATCAGGCCCGTTGTCGCAACGATATAGAACCATTCCGGCGTCCCCGCGAGTACAGGCCAGAGCCGCGCCATCAGGAACAGGCCCGCTTTCACCATCGTGGCCGAATGCAGATAGGCGGAGACCGGAGTCGGCGCGGCCATGGCGTGCGGCAGCCAGAAGTGGAACGGGAATTGCGCGGATTTGGTGAACGCCCCGATCAGGATCAGGATCAGCGCAGGGAGATAGAGCGGCGAGGCCTGAATGGCGTCCTTCGCCTGCAAGATCTGCGAAATCTCGTAGCTGCCCGCGATATGGCCCAAGATCATCATGCCCGCGATCATCGCCAAGCCACCGAGCCCCGTGACCGTCAGCGCCATCCGCGCGCCTTGACGGCCTTCGGGCAGATGCTTCCAGAAGCCGATCAGCAGGAAGGACGATAGCGAGGTCAATTCCCAGAAGATCAGCAACAGCAGGATGTTGTCGGATAGAACAATCCCCACCATCGCGCCTTGGAACAGCATCAGATAGGTGTAGAACTGGCCCGCCGGATCCTCCTTCGAGAGGTAGAACCGCGCATAGATGATGATCAGCAAGCCGATCCCCAAGATCAGCGTCGCGAAAAGCATCGCCAAGCCGTCGATGCGGAAGTTCACGTTCAGGCCCAGCTCGGGCAGCCACGCGAATTGCGCGGTAATCGCCTCGCCCGCCATGACCGCCGGAAGATGCAGCAACAGCCCCAAAAGTGCGAGCAAAGAGCAAAGCCCTACTGCTATCGCGGTATTGTCCCGCCCCGTGCGGATGAGAATGCCTGGCAGGAGGGCGCCAAGAAAGGGAAGTGCGACAATAAGTGCGGGCGTCATGTGTGCTTCGGTCCGTTTTAGGGGCCAGTCTGAACCTGCAAAGTCCCAGCAGACAGACCAATGGCGCGAGTTGTCCCTAGTTGAGCTATGGGGTCAGGTCAGTCAAGCCCAAGGCGGCAATCAGCTATGCAGTTTTCGCATGTTTAGAAGCGCTCAGCGGCGCAAATGAGGCCTGTATACGACCGTATACGCGGACGCGTACTTCTTTCAATACGCGCGCGCGGGAGGCGACAGGAATGGGCAATTTGTCGCAGGCAAAAAACACCTAAACGGGCGTAATTTGCGCAGGAATCTGCAACCTCCGCCTGTTTTACAACCACAAGAGGCGAATTGCTGCCTACGTGACACCAATGTGACGCTATTTCATCACGACTCACTTGCATATTTTCCGAATTGCCCGATATGCAGGCAGCGGCAATCAAGCCCGATTGTTCTCGAGAACTATCTGACAAAGCACAAAAACATGACCTCTTCTGAGATCCCCTCCTGCGCTACCCTGACCCGCCGCTCTTTACTCGCGGCCATGCCAGCTTCCGCGATGCTGATGGCGGGCACCGCCCTGCCGCGCATCGCCTTTGCCCAAGAGGCCGAAGTCCCTGAAGCGCTGGCCGAGAATGTCGCTGCGGCCCCCGTCGAGCCACAGAAATTCTCCTTTGATCTGTTGACCGAAGAGATGCGCCAATTGGCGACGCAGCCCTATGCTGCGCCGACGATTCCGTCGAGCTTCCTCGAGAAATTGACCTATGACGATTACCGGATGATCCGGTTCAACCCAGAGCGCGCCCGCTGGGCCTCGGCGGATAAAAGCTTTTATCAGCTGCACGCGTTCCACATGGGCTGGCTGTTCAAAGAACCCGTCCTGATCTACGAGATCGAGGGCGAGACCGCCGCGCTGATGGGCTTTGATACCGATGATTTCATCTACGAGCGCGAAGTGGGCGAGCGCGTGCCGCCGCATGCCCAGCTTCCAGGCGTTGCGGGCTTCCGCCTGCATTATCCGCTCAACCGTCCGGATGTGTTCGACGAGCTGGTCGCTTTCGTCGGGGCCTCCTATTTCCGCGCGCTCGGTCGTGGCTCCGCCTACGGTCTCTCGGCCCGTGGCCTCGCGCTGAACACCGGCCTTGCCAAAGCCGAAGAATTCCCCCGCTTCTCGCGGTTCTACGTGGAACGCCCGCAGCCGGGATCGGAAACGATCACCTTCTACGCGACGCTAGAAAGCCCTTCGGTCACGGGCGCTTACCGCTTCGTGATGACGCCGGGCTTCGAGACGGTCATGGATGTCACCGCGCGGCTCAATTTCCGCGCGGATGTGGAGCAGTTGGGCATCGCACCGCTGACCTCGATGTTCCTCTTTGGCGAGCGCAACCGGACAGATTTCGACGATTTCCGCCCGAATGTGCATGATAGCGACGGGCTGCAGATCACCCGCCATGATGGCGATATGCTCTGGCGTCCGCTGGCGAACCCGCCGCGGCTCTCGTCCTCGTATTTCGCGGAAACAAACCCGAAGAGCTTCGGCCTGCATCAGCGGGATCGTGAGTTCGATCACTACCAAGATGCCGCCGCGCATTACGAGAAGCGCCCGTCGGTTTCGGTCGAGCCGATCGGCGATTGGGGGCCGGGCGCTGTCCGGCTTGTCGAGATCCCGTCCGATCTCGAAGTGAACGATAATATCGTCGCCTTCTGGGTGCCCGAAGCCCCCGCCAAGGCTGGCGAGACGCGCGAATATGCCTATCGCCTCCTCTGGGGGGATCTGCCGCCGAACACGCATGATGATCTCGCGCATATCCTCGAGACGCGGATTGGCCATGGCGGCGTCTCCGGCGTTGAAAATAAGGATGGCTCGCGCAAATTCGTGATTGATTTCAAAGGCGGGTTGCTCGGCAATCTGCCGGGTGGGTCGGATGTGAAGGCCATCGTCAATGTGACGGGCGGCGAGATCGTCACGCAGATTTTGGAACAGATCTGGGGCACCGATGTATGGCGCCTCGTGGTCGATGTTGTGCCCTCCGAAAAAGATACTGTGGAACTTAATGCCCACATCGCGGGTTTTGATAGGAAACTGTCTGAAACATGGCTTTATCAATGGATCAAACGATGACTTCGACGCCGATCAACGATATCGCAACCCCGTTCCTTCCGATGGAAGAGCTGATGTATGATGGCGCGACGCTCGCCGCTGGTGCCTGCGCCCTACCCGATGCCCCGATGGCGATGCCAGTGCAGGTCATTGAGCGCAGTGCGTCGCTGTTCCAGCGGATGTTCTCGGGCCCGCGCACGGGCGTTCCCGCGCAGGGTAACTGAGGCCCCCTATGGCCATGCATATGCCGGACCACGCCGGCACCGAACCGCAGCAGAAACGCGCGCCCAAGGGCGCGCTTTTCGCAATTCGCACAGGCGCTATTGGCACCGCCCTGATCGGTGGCATCACCGCTTTCGTGATCTTCCTTAAATTCGGCGCCTCGGACGGGCTGGATGCGCTGGATTACACCCGCGCTGCCCTGATCCTGATCTCCACGCTCTGGCTGGCTTGGGGCGCAATCGGCGGGATTTTGGGCCTGATGACCCGTGCCAAACCCGCAGCGGAAGCCCCTGACGGGCTGCCCCATCGCACCGTGATCCTCGTGCCTGTCTATAACGAAGATCCTGTAGCCACCTTCTCACGGGTCGCCGCGATGGATGCTTCTCTGGAGGCGATTGGCCGCGAGAAGGAATTCCACTTCGCGATCCTCTCGGACACCCGCAACGATGTGATCGCCGCGAAAGAGCTGAGCGTCTTTGGCAAGCTGGTCGAGGAGCGCCAAGGTGTGGGGCGGTATTTCTACCGTCGCCGTGTGCAAAATACCGGTAAGAAGGCTGGTAATATCGAGGATTTCATCTCGCGCTCCGGTGCGGCCTATGATTTCGCGCTGATATTGGATGCCGATAGCCTGATGGAAGGCGAGACCATCGTGCGGATGGTGCGCCGGATGCAGGCGGAGCCGCGTCTGGGCCTGTTGCAGACATTGCCCAAAGTCACCCGCGCCAGCTCGCGTTTTGGCCGTGCGGGGCAGTTCGCGGCTTCCTTCTTCTCCCCCGTCTTCGCGCGGGGCTTGGCGATGATGCAGGGCGATACGGGGCCCTTCTGGGGCCATAATGCGATGGTCCGTGTCCGCGCCTTTGCCGAGAGCTGCGGCCTGCCCGCGCTCAAAGGCAAACCGCCCTTCGGCGGCCATGTGATGAGCCATGATTACGTTGAAGCCGCCCTTCTCGCCCGCGCGCGCTGGATCGTGCGGCTGGATGATGATCTGGGCGGCTCGTTCGAGGAAGGCCCTGAGAACCTGATCGACCACGCGAAACGCGACCGTCGCTGGTGCCAAGGCAACCTGCAGCACGCGCGGATCATTGCTGCGCCGGGCCTGCGGCTGTGGTCGCGTTTTGTGTTCGCCCAAGGGATCATGGCCTATATCGCGCCGCTGTTCTGGCTGGGGTTCATCTTCGCCTCTATCGCAGCCCCGCTGATGGCCCCTGCCCCCGATTACTTCCCCGAGCCGAACTGGCCCTTCCCGATCTTCCCGCAAAATGAAGCCGCGAAAGCGATTGCGCTGGCGGTAGGGATCTTCGGCCTTCTGTTGCTGCCCAAGTTGCTCGTCGCGCTCAAAGCGGCGCTGGACGGCCGTGCGCGCGGTTTCGGCGGAGGCGGGCTGGCCTTCACCTCGACGCTGGGCGAGTTGCTCTTCTCCTCGATCACCGCGCCGATCCATCTCCTGTTCGCCGCCCGCTCTGTGTTCCAAGTGCTGATGGGCTTGGATGGCGGCTGGCCGACGAACAATCGCGGCGACGGGCGGTTGAGCCTGCGCGAAGCATGGGCCGCATCTGGCTGGATTGTCACCATCGGCGTGCTGGGCCTCGCGGCCACCTATACATTCGCGCCGATGCTGCTGTTGTGGCTGCTGCCCGTCGGGATCCCGATGGCGCTGGCACCGCTGATCATTTCATGGTCCTCGCGGCCTAGCTCATCGCGCCTGATGCTGACGCCCGAAGAAACTTCCCCCGCGCCTGTTATGGGCCTGCAAGATGCTATCTTCGCGCGCTGGAGCGCCGATGAGCTTGACGAGAAACGAGCCTGATATGACCCAAGCGCCGCTTACTGGCCGCGATCCGCGACTGGATTTCTTCCGCGGGCTTTGCCTCGCGATGATCTTCATCAACCACGTCCCGGGACAGATTTACGAGACCTTCACCTCGCGCAATTTCGGCTTTACCGATGCGGCGGAGGGCTTCGTGTTCATGTCTGGCGCGGCGGCGGGCTTGGCCTATTCCATCGGGATGATGACGCGCCCGCTCTGGCCCACGGTCGGCAAGATCTGGGGCCGCGTCTGGCTGCTCTACCTCGTGCATGTGATGACGGCGTTTCTGGCTATCGCGATCTCGGCAGCGACCCTGAAATTCGCGGGCGTGGATACGCTGATTGAGCGCGCCAATGTGCAATGGCTGGGCAAGGATATGCTCGGCTTCCTGATTGGCGTGCCGACCTTGGGGCACCAGCTCGGCTATGTGAACATCCTGCCGATGTATATGGTACTGCTGGCTGCCGCCCCGTTCATGATCAAACTCGCGCAATGGCGGGTTTGGGCGCTTTTGGCGAGCGTCACGGTGATCTGGGCGCTGGCAGGGCAGTTCCGGATTGACCTGCCGAATTACCCGACCAAGGGCGGCTGGTTCTTCAACCCGCTCTCGTGGAGCATCATCTTTGCGCTTGGCCTCGCCACGGGGATACGCCTCAAGCAAGGCCGTCGCCTTGTTCCGGTGAACCGCTGGCTGATCGGGCTCGCCTCGGCCTATCTGCTGTTGTCGCTTGTCTGGCTCAAACAGCCGGATGTGAACTATGTGATGGCGCGCTCGATGTCCTATCTGTGGGATCACGGCTTCCCGTTCTGGGTGGTGGGCATGGATAAGACCTATGTCGCCCTGCCGCGTCTGCTACATCTGATGTCGCTGGCCTATCTGCTCTCATTGCCCGGTCCGATCCGGATGATCTCGGGCTCACGCTGGGTCGCGCCGATTGTGACCTTGGGCCGCAACTCGCTTCCGGTATTTGCCTTTGGCACGGTGCTGGCCTTCGTCGGCCAGTCGATCAAAGTCATCTATGATCTCAACTTCGCACAAGATACCGCGCTGATCGTGACGGGGCTGACGCTGCAATGGGCCCTCGCTCGGGCCCGCGAATGGCATAAGGCGCAGATCAAGGCGGCGAGATCGCCCGCACCGAAGGCGCCCCTCGCCACCGGATAACACAGAACCCGAGACCCAAAAGGGGCGGCTGGATACCAGCCGCCCCTTTTCACATCTCGGAACGCCTTGACGGCAGGCTCACTCCCCCGCGCGCAGCAGGGCCGCAGGCCGCGCGCTGAGCGGGCGCAGCGCGAAGAGGGCCCCCGCAAGCAGCGTCACCCCTACCCCACCGAGCAAGATCCACACCGCAGGCGCGAGCGCGAATTGGTAGCCCGTGTCCATCACCAACACCATCACCGCCCAAGCCGAACTCACCCCCACCAAGAGCGCCACCAGCGCCGCGGCAAAGCCCATCAGTGCCGCGCGCAGCAGGAACGAGCCGAGGATCTTGGCACGGCTCGCGCCGAGCACCTTGAGGAGAGCCGCTTCCCGCGCCCGCTCGCGCTCTCCCGCCGCCGCTGCCCCGACCAACACAGCAAACCCCGTCAGCAAGGTCACCCCGGCCGCCAGCGCCGTGGCCCGTGCAATCGCCGCCAAAGCCTCACCCACCCGCGCAATCGCATCGCGCACGCGGATCGCTGTGACATTGGGATAGTCTTGCGCCAAGGCGCGCAACACGCCCGCCTCATCGGCCTCATCGGTATAGATCGTCGCGATATTGGTATGGGGCGCGCCCGCCAGCGTGTGCGGATCAAACACCATCACAAACCCCATCCCGGCGGTGGAGAAATCCACCTCCCGCAGGCTGGCGATCTTGGCGGTAAAATCGCGGCCAAGGATATTCACGGTGATCTCGTCGCCGAGCTTGAGGCCAATCTCCGCCGCCTCCTCCGCCGCGAAGGAGACCAGAGGCGGGCCATCGTAATCGGCCGCCCACCACTCCCCCGCGATGACCGGAGTCGTCTCGGGAATTTCGGCGGCATAGGTGATCCCGCGATCTCCGCGCAGCACCCAGTGATCGCCGAACTCTTTCGCGGGACGCCCGTTGATCTGCGTGATCACCCCGCGCAGCATCGGCGCGGTCTCCATCCGGCTGATCGCGGGCGTTTGCGCCACCTGCTGCCGGAACGGACCGATTTGATCGGGTTGGATATCGAGCATGAAATAGGCAGGCGCAACCTTGGGCAAATCGGTCGCAATCGCGCCGCGCAGCCCCGCATCCACCTGCCCGACCGCCGAGAGAACCGAAAGCCCGAGACCCAGCGAGAGCACTGTCGCCATCGTCTCCCCGCGCACGGCGCCCATCGCGACAAGGGCGGCGCGCAACATCGGGCGCCCGCGCACCCGCCGCGCCAACTGCGCCGAGAGCTTACGGATCCCGAGTGCGATCAACGCCAGAATGCCCAGCGCGGCCAAAACCCCCGCCAGCGTCGCTGCCGCAAGTCCGCGCTCCGCGGCCAGCCCCACGGCCACGGCCAGCAAGACGCTTACCAGCGCCGCAATCGCCACAAGCGCGCCGCGCCCAGGGCGGCCCTCAAGGGGAGCGGCGGCACGGTAGAGCGCAGCGGGGCGCACCAAAACCATGCGTTCCAAAGGCCAAAGCGCGAAGATCGCAGCCACCAGCGCCCCGTAGATCACGGCCTCAATGGCGGCGCGCGGCGCGAAGGCAATCTCAGCCGGGAAGGGCAAGGCAGAGGCAATCGGCCCCGACAGCAGCACCGGAATCCCTGCCCCCAGCGCAACGCCCAGCGCGATACCGATCACCCCCATCACCGCGACCTGCGTCATGAACACAGCACGGATCAACCCCGTGCCTGCGCCCACCGCTTTGAGCGTGGCAATCGTTTCGGTCTTGCGCTCCGCCCAAGCCCGCACCGCCTGCGCGATCCCGACCCCGCCAACCGCGAGGCCCGCGAGGCCGACAAGCACGAGGAACGAACTGATCCGGTTCACGAAACGCTCCACCCCGCCTGCGGCCCTACGGCTATCGCGCCAGCGAATTCCGGTGCCCTCAAACTCGGTCTCTGCGGCCGTTTTTGCGGCCTCAAGATCAGTTCCTGCAGGCAGCGCAAGTTTGTAATCCGTCTCGAACATCGCCCCTGCGGAAAGCAATCCGGAGCCTTCCAGATCAATTTTGCGCACCAGCGTGCGCGGCCCAAGCCCGATGCCCGCACCCGCGCTATCAGGTTCACGGATCAGCCGTGCCGACAGGCGGAACTCGGTTGCGCCCAGCGCGAAACGATCCCCGATGGCCAGCCCCATACGATCCGCCAGCACCGGATCCATCACCGCGCTTGGCACGCCGTCTTGCGGGGCCAGCGCGGTCTCCAGCGCGATCTTCGGCTCTAGCACAGGGTCACCATAGAGCGGATATTCCTGGTCCACCGCCTTCACCTGTGTCAGAACGCGCTCCTCGCCGACAACCGCCATAGAGCGGAACTCGGTCACCTCTGCGACCCTCACCGCCTGCGCGTCGATCCATTCGCGCTCAGCCTCTGTTGCGGTGCGGTAGGTAAAGCGCAACTCCGCATCGCCGCCCAAGATCACTGCGCCCTGATCCGCCAAACCTGCGCGAATGCCTTCGCGCAGCGTGCCGATCGCCGCAATCGAGGCCACACCGAGGATCAGGCAGGCAAGGAAGACCCGAAAGCCGCGCAAACCGCCGCGCAGCTCATGGCGCATCTCGCGCTGAGCAATACGCCAGCCGAGCTTTGTGGAATGGCTCATGCGGCGCTCCCCGCAACATCCATCCCCGCCTCAATCACGCCGTCTGCCATCCGCACGACGCGATCACAGCGCGCGGCCAGTTCGGGCGCGTGGGTCACCATGATCAGCGTGGCGCCGTGGCGCTCTTGCAGGCCGAACAGCAGATCCATGATCGCGCCGCCATTCGTCGCATCCAGATTGCCCGTGGGCTCATCCGCCAGCAGGATCGCGGGGCGCACGGCGACCGCGCGCGCCAAGGCCACTCGCTGCTGCTCGCCGCCCGACAGCTCCGATGGGTAATGCCCGGTGCGGGTGCCCAAGCCGACCCCCGCCAATTCCGCCTCGGCGCGGGCGAAAGCATCCTCCACCCCCGCCAGCTCCAGCGGCATCGCGACATTCTCCAGCGCAGTCATTGTCGGAATGAGGTGGAAGGATTGGAACACGATCCCCATATTGTCTCTACGAAACTTCGCCAGCGCGTCCTCTCCCATCGCGGCCAGATCCTGCCCCAAGGCGCGGATCGTGCCGCCGGTCGGGCGCTCCAACCCGCCAAGACACATCAGGAGCGATGATTTGCCAGACCCCGAAGGCCCGATGAGCCCCACGCTTTGCCCCCGCGGCACCTCCAATGTGATGCCGCGCAAGATATCCACCTTCCCCGCATTGCCATTCAGCGTCAGGCGCAAATCGCGCAGGCTCAGGATCGGGTCACTGGCGGGAAGGGTCATAAAGGCCTCGTTTTTGGGGAGATTTAGCGCGGATTGCGTTCGCTCAGGATATGGGGTCGCGCGCGCGATGCTCAAGCGCAGCGCGCTGGTTTTCGCCATTATCACGGGATTTTTAGCCAGCCCTGCCCTCGCAGAGGCACCGGAAGTCGTCATGCTGGGCGATAGCCTCACCCAAGGCTACGGATTGCCCGAGGCTGACGGGCTGGTGTCGCAGTTGCAGGCATGGCTGGATGCAGAGGGTGTTCCCGCGAAACTCGTGAATATGGGGGTGAGCGGCGATACCACGGCGGGCGGGCTCTCGCGGGTCGCATGGTCGCTAACCCCAGAGACGAAGGCGGTCGTCGTGGCACTCGGCGGCAATGATCTGTTGCGCGGGTTGCCACCGCAAGACGTGCGCGCCAATCTCGATGCGATTTTGGCGGAGATTACGGGGCGGGATCTGCCCGTGCTTTTGCTCGGCCTGCCCGCGCCGACGAATTACGGGGTCGATTGGGCCGCGCAATTCAATGTAATCTTCCCCGATCTCGCCACCAAATATGACGTGCTGATGGATCCGAACCAACTCGCACCGCTGGCCGCCCTCTCACCGAGTGAGCGCAACGCACAGGAGCTGATGCAAGACGATGGCATCCACCCCTCCGCGAAAGGGGTCGCGCTAGAGGTCGAGCACCTCGGCCCCTTGGTCAAAGCACTGCTGGCGCAGGTGAAGTGAGCTTGCGCGCGGCCAGCGCACTGATCGCCAAAAACACGGCAGCCGTCCCCAAACAGGCGGGGAGGCCGCCGATCTGGTAGCTCAGCCCCGAGGCAAGTGTTCCGAGCAGGCGGCCTGCGGCGTTGGCCATGTAGTAAAAGCCAACGTCCATCGTCACTCGCCCTGCCCCCGCGAAGGCGAGGATCAGGTAGGAATGAAGCGCGGAATTCACTGCAAACAACGCGCCGAAGACCAGCAAGCCCGCGATCAAGGTGACCGTCAGCCACGGCGCCGGATCACCCATCGCGGCGAGGGCGAGGGCTGCGGGGATCACCGCAAGCGCTCCTGCCCATTGCGAGGCCGCGCGGATATGATCTTGATTGCGCAGCAAACGCGGTGCGGCGGCTTGCACCGCGCCGTAGAGCACCGTCCAGATCGCCATGAAGCTGCCGATCAGGAAGAAGGTCGCGCGATTGCCCTCCGGCGTGCCATCTGACAACACCGCGTAGAAATAGATCGGGATGCCGACCACGAACCACACATCGCGCGCGCCAAACAGGAAAACACGGGCGAGCGAGAGCCAGTTGATATTGCGATTGCGCGAGATCACTTCCGCAAATTTCACGCCCTTCATCCCGCGCGGCATCCCTGCGGGCATAAAGAGCGCGACGAGCAACAGGATCAGCGCGAGCCCCGCCGCCATGGCGTAAAGCGCATTGGTAAACCCAAGCCAGCCAAGGAGCACCGCCCCCAAGAGGAAACCGAGCCCTTTGACTGCGTTCTTCGATCCGGTCAGCACTGCAACCCAGCGAAACAGACTGCCATCCCCCTCCGGCGCGAGCAGCTTCACCGCAGATTTCGACGACATCTTGGCGAGGTCTTTTGCCACCCCAGACAGCCCTTGCACCAGCATGATCAGCGCAATCGACCCGGCACCAATCTGCGCCAATGCCACCAGCGCCACGACCTGAAGCCCGAGCCCCGCATAAAGCGTCGAATTCAGCCCGAACCGCGCCGCGATCCAGCCCGCCGCGAGATTGGTGATCACCCCCGCGATCTCGTAGAGCACGAAGAGATAGGCGAGCGAGACGGGCGAGTAGCCCAGCTCATGAAAATGCAGCAACACCAGCATCCGCAGCGCGCCATCCGTCAGCATGAACGCCCAATAGGCCGCCGTCACCGCAAAATAGGCGGCCATCAGATTGAGGCTCCCACCATCCGCGCGACATCGGCGAGTCGCATCGCATAGCCCCATTCATTGTCATACCACGCGTAGATCTTCACCTGCGTGCCATTGATGACCATGGTCGAGGGGGCGTCGATGATCGAGGAGCGACTGTCATTGACATAATCGCAAGAGACCAGAGGCCGTATCTCATAGCCCAAGATCCCTTTGAGCAGCCCTTCGGCCGCGGCTTTTAGCAGCGCGTTGACCTCCTCCACGCTCGTCTCACGTTGGACCTCAAAGACGCAATCGGTCAGCGAGGCATTCAACAGCGGAACCCGCACCGCATGGCCATTGAGCTTGCCCGTCAACTCAGGGAAAATCTGGGTGATCGCGGTGGCCGACCCGGTCGAGGTCGGGATCAAGGAATTGAGTGCGGAGCGCGCGCGGCGCAGATCTTTCGCGGGGCGATCCACGATGGTTTGGGTGTTGGTCACGTCATGGATCGTGGTGATCGAACCATGTTTGATCCCCAGCCCCTCATGGATCACCTTCACAATCGGCGCGAGGCAATTGGTCGTGCAGGACGCCGCCGTGATGATCTGATGCGCGCGCGGATCATAGGTCTCGTGATTGACGCCATAGACGACATTCGCTGCGTTAGGGTCTTTTACTGGGGCGGAGACCACCACCTTTTTGACCCCTGCCGCGAAATAGGGCGCGAGCTTCTCGGCGGATTTAAACACACCGGTGCAATCAATCACCACATCGACTCCCGCCAACGGCAGATCCTCGATCCGGCGCGTGTTGTGCAAGGCGATCTGACGCCCGTTGATGCTCACCTCGCCCTCGGCATGGCCAAACTCGGCGGCCCAACGGCCATGAACCGTATCAAATTCCAGCAGATGCGCGTGCATCTCGGCATCGCCCACCGCATCGTTGAGGAAGGCAATCTTCTCGCCGCTTTCGATCAAAGCGCGCAGCGCGAGTTTGCCGATGCGGCCAAGGCCGTTGAGTGCATATGTCGTCATGGAAGCCTCATCTGGGAGATGTCATCGATACGCGCCTGAAGTGCGCGCCGATCGAGAGAGGAAAACGGAAGGGCTACGAAAGCGGCGATGCGCTCTTGCAGCGTGGCATAGGCGGCTTGAAATGCCCGCGCGGGATCGGCGGCGCTGACGGGGTCGGGCTGGCCCCAATGGCCACTGATCGGCTGACCCGCCCAAGCGGGGCAATCCTCATTCGCCGCCTGATCGCAGACGGTGAAGACAAAATCCATCTGCGGTGCGTCCACGCCTTGGAATTCGGAGATGTGCTTCGAGCGGAGATTCTCCGTCGGGTGCCCCTTCGCCTCGAGAAGCGCCACCGCATCAGGGTTCAGGCGGGAGGGGCGAAGCCCCGCCGAAAAGGCGCGAAACTGCGGGCCATGATCTGGCAAGATCGCCTCCGCCATGATCGAGCGCGCCGAATTACCAGAGCACAGGAACAGCACGTTCAGCGGGCGGTCATCATCTGCGCTCTGCGCGGAAGATTGGGATGTGCAAACCTGCGGGCGGGCGCGGCAGCAATCGTCAACCAGATAGCCCACCAGCGCCTCCGTGCCTTTCAGATCCGCTTGGTAGCGCAGGGACGTCCCCACCCGCTCTTGGGTGATCAGCCCAGCGTGGCGCAGCGCCCCCAAATAGACCGAGAGAGTCGAGGGCTTGATCCCGAGTGCTGCGCCGATATCGCCCGCGGCCATCGGCTCTGGGTAATGGCGCATAAGCAGGCGAAACACCGCAAGGCGCTGCGGATGCCCGAGGGTTGTGAATTGGGTGACGGCTATTGATTCCATATTTCATGGATATTTGAATTAATGACTTTGAGCAATCTTCTAATTACCCCGTTGGGAAAAATTCACACAACCGTCACACTGCTCGAAGTAACGAAAAAGGCGGCCCGAAGGCCGCCTGTTCCGAGACGTGAACCAGACGCGGATTAAGCGTCTTTGAAGAAGCTATCGACTTCCGCCTTGGCCTCTTCTTTGGTCTTGCCGTAGCGCTCTTGGAGGATGCCCTCCAGCTTGTCGGCATTGCCTTCGACCTTATCCAGATCATCATCCGTCAGCTCGCCCCATTTGATCTTGGCGGAGCCTTTGAGCTGCTTCCATTTGCCTTCGAGTTGATCGCGGTTCATAGCCATCTCCTTCTCTGAAGTTGCGCAGCGCATCTCGTTTGCTGCTTCGTAAACTCAACGCACAGGCCCCCGATCTGGTTCCCGAAATGCCCGATATTTTAGCGCTCTGCAGTGCAGAAAGAGCCTTGCGGGAACGTGGCATCGCAATAGACTGGCCTGACATGCGGCTCGCGTATGCTCTTGAGCAAGGGGATGAAAATGGATCCGAATTGGTGGCGCGGCGCAGTGGTCTATCAGGTTTATCCGCGCTCGTTTCAGGACGATAGCGGCGACGGAATCGGCGACCTTGCGGGGATCACACGGCGCCTGCCGCATATCAAATCCCTTGGCGTAGACGCGGTTTGGCTCTCGCCGATCTTCCCCTCGCCAATGGCCGATATGGGCTATGATGTCTCCGATTATACCGATATCGAGCCGACCTTCGGCACCTTGCAAGATTTCGAGCGGCTGATCGAGGCCGCGCATGGCATGGGCCTAAAGGTGATCATTGATCAGGTACTCTCGCATACCTCGATTGAGCACCCGTGGTTTACCGAGAGCCGTGCGGATAAAACCAATCCGAAGGCCGATTGGTATGTCTGGGCTGATCCGAAACCCAATGGCGCGCCGCCCAACGATTGGCCCTCGGTTTTTGGCGGCTCAGCTTGGACATGGGATGCCCGCCGTCGCCAGTATTACCTGCATAATTTCCTTGATCTGCAACCGGATCTGAACTTCCACAATGCAGAGGTTCAAGACGCAGTCCTCGACGTTCTGCGGTTCTGGCTGGAGCGCGGCGTGGATGGGTTCCGCCTCGATACGGTGAACTATTTCACTCATGACAAACAACTGCGCGAGAACCCCGCGAAGCCTTGGCCCAAGGATGATCTGCCCTCGAACCCCTATGAGATGCAGATCCACACATACTCGAAATCCCGCCCCGAGAATGTCGAGTTTCTCAAGCAGGTCCGGAAATTGACCGATGAATATGCGGGCCGCACGCTGGTGGGTGAGGTCGGTGATAGCGACTTCGCGATTGAGCTGATGGGGGAATATACCTCCGGCGGCGACAAGCTGCATATGGCTTACAGCTTCGATATGCTCTCGCCCGATTTCTCGGTGGCGCATTTCCGGCGGACGATAGAGGGGTTCTGGAAGGGGGCGAAAGGCGGCTGGCCAATGTGGTCGATGTCGAACCATGACGTGATCCGCCATGTCACCCGCTGGGCCGATTATGAGGCCGCGCCCGACCAGATCGCCAAGCTCGCAATCACTATGCTCTGTGCATTCGAGGGGACATTGTGCCTCTATCAGGGCGAGGAGTTAGGGCTAACCGAAACCGATCTGGACTATTCCGAACTGACGGACCCTGTTGGCCTTCGATTCTGGCCGGAAAACAAGGGGCGCGATGGCTGCCGCACGCCGATGGTATGGGATGAAACTACGCAGGCGGGCTTCACCACTGGCAAGCCTTGGCTACCGATCAAGCCCGCGCAGGCTGCGCGCGCAGTCTCAGTTCAGGAGGCGCTGGCAGGCTCTGTTCTATCCCACTACCGCGCAGTTTTGGCGTGGCGAGCGCAGGAGCCACTGCTTAAGAGCGGGCGGCAAATATTCCATGAGGCCCCCGATCCGGTGCTCCATTTCACGCGGGAAGCGGATGGCAAACGGCTGCATTGCCTGTTCAATCTCTCGCCCAAGGCTGTGAGCCTGCCGCTCGAGGTGAAAGGCAACTTGATTGGCCCTGATGTCAGCGGCGTGTCTCAAGCGTGCTATGAGGACGGGACCGTGCACCTCCCCGCAAACGGCTGGGCCTTCATCGCGCAGGGGGAGGGGTAAAACCTGCACGATAAAGGCCCGCGTCACGCATCCCCGGCAAGTCCGCCGGAGGTCATCTTAGCCGTGTTATATACGGCTACCCGATGCCCGCCCCGGACCGGCGATGAGCCAGATCAGGAAGCCCAGCAACGGCAGCACGATCACGAGAAGCGACCACAGGACTTTCGTCCCAGTGCTCTCACGCGAGCCAAAGATCGAGATCAGCGCCCAGAGATCTAGGGCGAGAAGGATAAGGCCACCTAGGCCGGAAAGTTCAAACATGGAGTGCTCCTTTCGGATGCCCTGAAGCGGGCAATTTTCAAAGCCGTCGCTACGGCCATTCTCATTAAAGTAACGCAGCAAATGCCCATCCGGTTCCGCCCCATCGCGGAGCAAGCACCCTGATGCCGCGCTCGTGATCGCCCGTTTTTGAGGCGACTGCGCAGAATTTCCAGCATTTGGCGCGTCGCCTCTGGCAGCCCGCACAGGAGTGTGAAACGCTGATTTCAACGAGACGTATGATCGGAGCCTTGCCGCATGACGCCCCCTCTTTCGCGCTTACAGACCCGCCTCCCCGAGACATTGCCGCTGACGGAGGCACTTGCCGCCGACATCGCGCGGATCCTGCGATCAGACCTCGGGGTGCCACAGGATCAGGCGCAAAGCGGTGATTGGTTCCGCGCGCTCTCCCTCGCTCTGCGTGCACGGGTGTTGGAGCCTTGGCTGGCCGCCGAAGCCGCCAGTATGGGCAAAAAACGCGTGGCCTATCTGTCGATGGAATTCCTGATGGGCCGCTTGTTGAGCGATAGCGCGCTGAATCTCGGATTGCTGGAAAGCGCCGCTGAGGCGCTCGCCAGTTTCGGCGTCTCGCTGGAGGAGATTGTCGAGGCCGAGCCGGATGCCGCTTTGGGCAATGGCGGGCTGGGGCGTCTGGCGGCCTGCTTCCTCGATTCCCTCGCGACGATGGGCGTTCCCGGCACCGGCTACGGGCTGCGCTACGAGCACGGGTTGTTCGCCCAAGGCTGGCAGGACGGGCGGCAGATGGAGACGCCCGAGACATGGCTGCATGCGCCCGCGCCGTGGCTCTTGCTGCGCCCCGAGGCACGGATCACGATCGGGTTTGGTGGCTATGTCGCTGCTGACGAAGATGGCGCGCGCCACTGGCACCCGAGCGAACAAATCGAGGCCCGCGCGCATGACATGCCAGTGACGGGATGGGAGGGCAAATGGGTCACGACCTTGCGGCTCTGGGAGGCGCGCGCGGTGAACGGTTTCGATCTGCCGCGGTTCTCCTCAGGCGATCATATCGGCGCGGCGACGCAAGAAGAGCAGGCGCGCGCGCTGACCCGTGTGCTCTACCCTGATGACAGCACGGATGGCGGCAAGGAGTTGCGCCTCAAACAGGAGTATCTCCTCGTCGCGGCCTCCTTGGCGGATATCGTCGCGCGTCACCTGCGTGAGGGGCAAGTCATTGAGACGCTTGCCGATTTCTGGGCGATCCAAATGAATGACACGCATCCTGCGCTGGCCGTGCCGGAGCTGATGCGGGTGCTGATCGATGATCACGGGATGGGCTTTGACGCCGCCTGGGAAATCACGCAGGCGACGCTGTCCTACACCAATCACACGCTGATGCCCGAAGCGCTGGAACGCTGGTCCACTTGGTCGATGGGCCGAATTCTGCCCCGCCATATGGAGCTGATCGAGGCGATCGACGCGCAGACCGCGCGCAAGGCGGCCAAGAGTGGCATTGTGCCGGAGCATACGCGGATCGTGCATCATGATCAGGTGCATATGGGCAATCTCGCGTTTCTGGGCGCGCATAAGGTCAACGGCGTCTCTGCGCTGCACACCGATCTGATGCGCGAAACCGTCTTTGCAGATCTGGATCGCAGGCATCCGAACCGGATCGTGAACCAGACCAATGGCATCACCCCGCGCCGCTGGATCGCGCTGGCCAATCCGGGGCTGGCAATACTGCTCACGGAGGTGGCTGGCGCAGGCTGGCAGGCGGATCTGGAGAAGATCACCGCGCTGGAATCCTTCCTTGATGACGCGGTGATGCTGGAGCGTCTGGGCGCGGTGAAACGCTCCGCGAAGGAGCGGTTTTCCAATTGGCTCGGGGCGCAAGGAATGCCAGTCGATCCCGCAGCGCTCTTCGATGTGCAGATCAAGAGGATCCACGAATATAAGCGGCAATTGCTGAATATTCTGGAGGTTGTTGCGCTGTGGCAGGGCCTGAAGGACGGCACGATCAAGGGGGCCGCGCCACGCGTTCGGATCTTCGGCGGCAAGGCCGCGCCGGGGTATTTCATGGCCAAGGAAATCATCGCGCTGATCCATGATGTCGCGCGGGTTGTGAATACCGATCCCGCCACACGCGACCAGCTACAGGTGGCGTATCCGGCGAATTACAATGTCTCGATGGCGCAGATGTTGATCCCCGCGGCGGATCTTTCCGAGCAGATATCGACCGCAGGAACCGAGGCATCAGGCACCGGAAATATGAAATTCGCGCTCAACGGTGCGCTGACCATCGGCACGCTCGACGGGGCGAATGTCGAGATCCGCGAGCATGTCGGGGCGGAGAATTTCTTCTTGTTCGGGATGACGACTCCGGAAGCCCAAGCCACCTTGGCCACCAGCGGCCATGCCGCCCGCGCGATTGCCGCCAGCCCGCGCCTGCAAGCGGTGATTGAAGCGATCAAAGGCGGCGCCTTTGGCGCGCATGGGGCGGTGATGGATGCGCTCACCTATCACGATCCCTATGCCTGCTGTTCGGATTTCGACAGCTACTTCACCGCCCAGCGCGCAGTGGATCTCGCCTATTCTGATCCCAGCGCGTGGCAGCGGATGGCGGGGCATAACATTGCAAGATCGGGATATTTCTCGTCTGATCGAACGATTCGTGGCTACATGGCGGATATCTGGGGCGTGCGCGCGCAGATCTGACCGCCTCAGCGCGGGCGGTTGGAGGAACGGCTTGGGGACGGCGACTAAGACCAATCGGGGGAGAGATACGTGATCGACAGCACCATCGCAGAGGCTATCCGCAGCGGGCAGTTTGGCACGCCCTTCGATGTGCTAGGACGGCATCCGATTGAGGGCGGCTTTGCGATCCGCGCCCATCTTGGGGGGGCAGAGGCGGCTTGGGTCGAGGATGCGCAGGGTGGATCATGGCCGATGGAGTGGTGCCATGGATTGCTGATCGCGCAGGGCGCGGATCTGCCCGAGATCTATCAGTTCCGTGTGCAGGGCTACGGCAAAGAATGGCGGCTAGAGGATCCTTACCGCTTCGCGCCCGTGCTCGGCGAGGTTGATGAGTATCTGATCTCCGAGGGCGCGCATCATCGCCTGTGGGAGCGTCTGGGCGCGCATCCGATGGAGCATATGGGGATGCAAGGCACCTGCTTTGCGATTTGGGCGCCCAATGCCAAACGTGTCTCCGTGGTGGGGGAATTCAACCATTGGAACCCGACAACCCATCCCATGCGCGCGCGCGGTGCGACGGGGGTTTGGGAGATTTTCCTGCCCGATGTGCAGGAGGGCGCGGTTTATAAATACGATCTGATTGGCGCGGATGGCGAGGCTTTACCGCAAAAGGCCGATCCTGTTGGCTTCGGGGCAGAGCACCCCCCCGCGACGGCCTCTGTCGTGCGCGTGCTCCCTCCTCCGGCCACGCCAATCGACGGGCTGCGCAACCGGATCGATCAGCCGATTTCGATCTATGAGGTCCATCTGGGAAGCTGGCGGCGCAGGGTCGAGGAGGACGCGCGGAGGCTCAGCTATGCCGAGTTGGCGGTGGAGCTGGTGCGCTATGTGAAGGATATGGGTTTCACCCATATCGAGTTGATGCCGATCACCGAATTCCCGTTTGATGGCAGTTGGGGCTATCAGCCGGTCGGCCTGTTTGCCCCCACCGCGCGGCATGGCACGGCGGCGGAGTTCCAAGCCTTTGTCGCCGCCGCCCAGGCCGAGGGCATCGGCGTTCTGCTCGATTGGGTGCCCGGCCATTTCCCGACAGATCCGCACGGGCTGGGGTGGCTGGATGGCACACCGCTTTACCAATATGCCGATCCGCGCGAGGGTTTTCACCGCGACTGGAACACGCTGATTTTCGATTACGGGCGGCGCGAGGTGAAGAATTACCTCACCGCAAATGCGCTCTACTGGCTGACGCAATACGGGCTCGATGGGCTGCGCGTGGATGCGGTGGCCTCGATGCTCTACCGCGATTACTCGCGGCCCGAAGGCGAATGGCTGCCCAATGTGCATGGCGGGCGCGAAAATCTGGAGGCGATCGCTTTCCTGCGCGAGATGAACATTCAAGCCTACGGCGCGGCGGGCGGCATCATGACAGTGGCCGAGGAAAGCACCTCCTTCCCCGGCGTCTCGAAACCCGCGCATGAGGGCGGTTTGGGCTTTGGCTATAAGTGGAACATGGGCTGGATGAACGACACGCTCGCCTATATCCGCGAGGAGCCGATCAACCGGAAATACCACCATGACAAGCTGACTTTCGGCGCGGTCTATGCGTTTTCCGAGAATTTCATCCTGCCGATCTCGCATGACGAGGTTGTGCATGGGAAAGGCTCAATGATTGGGAAAATGCCCGGAAATGACTGGGAGAAATTTGCCAATCTGCGCGCCTATTACGGGATGATGTGGGGCTGGCCGGGCAAGAAGCTGCTGTTCATGGGCTGCGAGTTTGGTCAGCTCCGCGAATGGAACCATGACATCTCGCTCGATTGGCATCTGCTGGACGATCCGCGCCATGCGGGGCTGCAATATCTCATCCGCGATCTGAACATGGTCTACCGCGAGACGCCCGCCCTTCATGTCAACGATTGCGACGGGGCGGGGTTTGATTGGATCGTGGGTGACGATGCGGGGCAATCCGTGCTCGCTTTCCTGCGGCGCGGCGGGCCGCAGGATGCCCCCGTTCTGGTGATTTCAAACTTCACCCCTGTCGAGCGCACTGACTACCAGATTGGCCTGCCGATGGCGGGCGACTGGACCGAAATTCTCAATACCGATGCGGAGATTTACGGCGGCGGCAACCGTGGGAATATGGGCGCGGTGGAGGCCGCGCCTGTGCCACATGGCAGCCACCCCGCCTCCGCGCGCCTGACCCTGCCGCCGCTCAGCACGATTGTGCTTTGCGGCCCGAAACCGACAAACGATTGATCGAGAGGAGCGAGACATCATGCTGCAACGGCCGAACCAAAGACTGTCCTCCCGCGCTATGGCCTTCGTGCTTGCGGGGGGGCGGGGATCCCGTCTCCACGAGCTGACGGACAACCGCGCCAAGCCCGCCGTCTATTTCGGCGGCAAAACGCGGATCATCGATTTCGCCCTCTCCAACGCCTATAACTCCGGTATCCGCAAACTCGCCGTGGCCACGCAATACAAGGCCCATTCCCTGATCCGCCACCTGCAGCGCGGCTGGACGTTCTTCCGAGCGGAGCGCAACGAATATCTGGATATTCTCCCCGCCTCGCAGCGCGTAGATGAGAACCGCTGGTATCTCGGAACCGCCGATGCCGTGACCCAGAATATCGACATCGTGGACAGCTATGACATTGATCACGTTGTGATCTTGGCGGGCGATCATATCTACAAGATGGATTACGAGGTGATGATCCAGCAGCATGTTGATGCGGGCGCGGATGTCACGATCGGCTGTCTGACGGTGCCGCGTGAAGAGGCGAAGGCCTTTGGCGTCATGGCGATTGATGCCACACGCCGGATCACCGATTTCATGGAAAAGCCCGCCGACCCGCCGGGGATGCCGGGGAACCCGGACAAATCGCTTGCCTCGATGGGGATCTATGTCTTCACGTGGAAATTCCTGCGCGAGCTGTTGTTGAAAGACGCGCAAGATCCGAACTCCACCCATGATTTCGGCAATGATCTGATCCCGCAGATCGTCAAAGACGGCAAGGCAGTGGCGCATTTCTTCGAGGAAAGCTGCATCACCGCGACCGAGGACGGCGCCCCCTATTGGCGCGATGTGGGCACGATTGATGCCTTCCACCGCGCGAATATCGACCTCACCGGATTCACGCCAGAGTTGGATATCTACGATCATCGCTGGCCGATCTGGACCTATTCCGAGATCACCCCACCCGCGAAATTCATTCATAACGAGACGGGCCGCCGCGGCTCCGCAATCTCCTCCATGGTCGCGGGTGGTTGCATCATTTCCGGCACGGTCGTGCGCGAGAGCCTGCTGTTTACCGGCGTTCAGACGCATTCCTACGCTGAGCTGGATCAGGTCGTCGCGCTGCCTGCCTGCGTGGTCAACCGCCATGCGCGGCTGACGCGCTGCGTGCTGGATCGCGGCGTGGTGATCCCGCGCGGGCTGGTGGTGGGCGAGGATCCGCGCGATGACGCGAAATGGTTCCGGGTCTCGCCGGGAGGCGTGACGCTGATCACCCAATCTATGCTCGATGCCCGCGCGGCGAAGATGGAGTAAACGATGAAGATCCTCTCGGTCACCTCGGAATGCGTACCGCTTGTAAAAACCGGCGGTCTGGCGGATGTCGCGGGCGCACTGCCCGAGGCGCTGGCGGCGCAGGGCGTGCAGATGCGCACCTTGATTCCGGCCTATGCAGGGCTGATCGGGAAGCTGGGCAAGACCAAGACCGTCTGGAAAGGCGCGCTATTTGGCGGCGCAGCGGCGATCAAGGCGGGGAAGATTGGGACAACCGAGATTTTGGCGTTGGACGCCCCGCATCTCTTTGATCGCGCTGGCGGGCCGTATCTGGATCTCTCGGGCAAGGATCATGCCGACAATCCGCAGCGCTTCGCAGCCCTTTGCCGCGCGGCGGTGGAGATCGCCAAGGGCGGGCTGAGCGATGGCTGGCAGCCCGATCTGATCCATGCCCACGATTGGCAAGGCGCGCTCGCCCCTGTCTATCTCAAGGCCGAAGGGATTGAGATCCCGAGCGTGCTGACGATCCACAATATCGCGTTTCAGGGGCTCGCGTCGAAAACGCTGCTCGATGCGCTCTCGCTGCCACGCGCGATGTGGGAAGACGGCACGCTGGAATATTGGGATCAGATCAACACCCTTAAAGCGGGGATCATCTGCGCTGATAAGGTCACCACGGTGTCGCCGAATTATGCGGTGGAATTGCAGCGCGAGCGTTTTGGCATGGGGCTGCACGGGGTGATCAACGGGCGCGCGGACGGCGTGCGCGGGATCCTCAACGGGATTGATGACGCGGTTTGGGATCCGGCCAATGATCCGGCGATCATCCCCTATTCCGTGAAAACCCCGCGCGGGAAGGCCAAGAACCGCGCTGCGCTGACGGCGGAATTCGGGCTGACGGATACCGGCGGGCCGCTGGCGATCGTGGTCTCGCGGCTGACCGATCAAAAGGGCCTCGACCTGCTGCCAGATATCCTTCCCGCCTTTGCAGAGGCAGGCGGGATGATGGCGATTTTGGGCACGGGCGATCCTGTGATCGAAGCGCGGCTGCGGCAAGCGGCTGAACGCCTGAAAGGCCGCGTCGCGATCAAGATCGGCTATGACGAGGCCCTCTCGCACCGGATGTTTGCGGGCGCCGACGCGGTGGTGATCCCGTCTCGGTTCGAGCCTTGCGGGCTGACCCAACTCTACGGGCTGCGCTACGGCGCGGTTCCGGTTGTCTCCGCCACGGGCGGCTTGGCCGATACGGTCATCCCCGCCTCCCCCGCCGCCTTGGGCGCGGGGGTTGCGACAGGCGTGATGATGATGGGCGAGACGGATGGGCTTGCGCTTCACACCGCGCTTTGCGATTTGATCCGTCTGCACGCAGATGCCCCGACCTTTTTGAGGCTGCGCAAAAACGGGATGCAGGCTGATTTCGGCTGGGCGCGCTCAGCCGCCACCTATGCCGCCCTCTATGAAGAGATCCTCCGATGACGCCCCGCGAAATTCCCTCCAAGCTCGCCCACCACGGCCTATCTGCGGGCAAGCCCGATCCACTCGGCGCGACATGGGATGGCGAGGGGGTGAATTTCGCGGTGTTCTCCACCGAGGCGGAGCTGATCGAGCTGTGCCTGTTTGCCCCCGATGGCCGCCAAGAGATCGCGCGGATTCCGCTGCGCGAGCGCGATGGCGATATCTGGCATGTCTATGTCGCGGGCTTGCCGCCCGGCACGCTCTACGGGTTTCGCGCGCATGGGGCATATCGGCCCGAAGAGGGGCTTCGGTTCAACGCGCATAAGCTGCTGATCGACCCCTATGCGAAATCCCTGAAAGGCGCGTTTCGCTGGTCGGATGCGCTTTATGGTTACCGCGCGGGGCCTGCGCGCGCCGATTTGGGGTTTGATACTCGCGATAGCGCCTTTGCGGTGCCAAAATCGGTTGTTGCCGACCCTGCGTTTCAATGGGGGGCGGATGCCTCGCCCGCGCATCGGCGCTCGCTCTCGGTGCATTACGAGGCGCATGTGAAGGGCCTCACTGCGCAGCATCCGAATGTGGATCGCAAAAAGCGCGGTTCGTTTCTCGGCCTCGCCTCGCAGCCGATCCTCGATCACCTCAATAAGATCGGCGTCACCACGATCCAGCTCATGCCCGTTCAGGCGCATCTGTCGGAGCGGTTTTTGACCGATCAAGGGCTGACGAACTATTGGGGCTATCAGACCATTGGCTTTTTCGCGCCCGATACGCGCTACCTCACCCAAGGGGCAATCTGGGAATTCCAGACGATGGTGAAGCGGCTGCATTCGGCGGGGATCGAGGTGATCCTCGATGTGGTCTATAACCACACCGCTGAGGGCAGCGAGCTCGGTCCGACGATCAGTTTCCGTGGCCTTGATAACCGCGCCTATTACCGCCTTGCGGAGGACCCGCGCTATTATGTCGATGATACCGGCTGCGGGAACACCCTCAACACGGCGCATCCGGCGGTGCTGCGGATGGTGATGGACAGCCTGCGCTATTGGCGTGAGGTGATGCATGTCGATGGCTTCCGCTTCGATCTGGCGACCTCGCTCGCGCGCGGGCCTGCGGGCTTTGATACCCAAGGAGGGTTCCTCTCCGCGATCCGGCAAGACCCTATCCTGCGCGAGGCGAAACTGATCGCAGAGCCGTGGGATCTCGGGCCGGGGGGCTATCAACTCGGCAGTTGGCCGCACCCGTTCATGGAGTTGAACGACAGGTTCCGCGACCATGTGCGGCAATTCTGGCGCGGCGATGACGGTCTGACGGGGAAGCTCGCGAAACGGATCATGGGGTCAGCGGATCAATTCGATCACGCGGGCCGTTCTGCGACCTCTTCCGTCAACTTCCTGACAGCGCATGACGGGTTCACGCTGGAAGACCTCGTTTCCTATGCCACGAAAAACAACCTCGCCAATGGCGAGGAAAACCGCGACGGGCATGAGCCGAACTACTCCGACAATATGGGCGTTGAAGGGCCGACGGAGAATACCGAGATCCGCGCCGCGCGCGCGCGCCGAAAGCGCAATCTGCTGACGACGATGTATCTGAGCCAAGGCACACCGATGCTGCTGGCGGGCGACGAGATCGGCAATTCACAAGGCGGCAACAACAACGCCTATGCGCAGGATAACGCGATCGGTTGGGTGGATTGGTCGCGGCCTGATCGCGCTTTAGCGGGGTTTGTCGGACGGTTGGCGGAGATCCGGCGCGCGCATCCGGTGCTGCGCCAGCGCTTGTTCCTGCATTCGCGCCCGCGCAGCAAGGATGGGCTTCCCGATCTGTTCTGGCGCAGGGCCGACGGCGCCGCGCCGAGCCCTGCCGAATGGCAGGATCCCGCGTTCAAAACGATCTGTGTCGAAATCCGCGCCGCCTCCGACACCCCAGCCTATTCGATGACGGAGGATGTGATTTTTGGTGTGTTCAACGCGGGCGCGGGTTGTGAGGTGGTGCTGCCCGATGCGCCCAGCGGGCGCTATTGGTCATGGTTGCTCGATACCGACCAGCCCGAGACGGTGTTTAGCAAATCCGACACCGCAAAGGGCGTGATCAAAGTCTCGGGCCAGTCGGTTGTGCTACTGGAAATGTGCAGCCGCTAGGGCGTGGCAGGGGCGCATTCGCCCTGCCACCGCCGCCGCCCCAAGCGCTCCCGCGCTCAGTCGTCCGCGATCACCCGCTGACACTGTTGGCCCAAGCCCTCAATCCCCAGCGCGACCACATCGCCCGTCGCCAGATAGCGCGGCGGTTTCATACCCATACCCACCCCCGGCGGGGTGCCTGTTGAAATTACATCCCCCGGATGCAGTGTCATGAACTGCGAGAGGTAAGACACCACATGCGCCACGCCGTAGACCATCGTGCGGGTGGAACCGTTTTGCATTGTCTCGCCGTTCACGGTGAGCCACATGCCCAGCGCCTGCGGATCCGCCACCTCGTCGCGCGTCACAAGCCACGGCCCCAAAGGCCCGAAAGTGTCGCAACTCTTGCCCTTGGTCCATTGCCCAGCGCGTTCCGTCTGGAAGGCGCGCTCAGACACATCATTGGCCACGGCATAGCCCGCGACATGGCCCATCGCGTTTTCTGGCGTCACATATTTCGCCTTTGTTCCGATGATAATCGCAAGCTCGACTTCCCAATCGGTTTTCTGCGATCCGCGCGGCAGGAGGATCGGATCATCCGGCCCGCAGATCGCCGAGGTCGCTTTCATGAAAATCACCGGTTCTGGTGGCACATCCATGCCCGCTTCTGCGGCGTGATCGGCGTAGTTCAGCCCGATACAGATCAGCTTGCCCGTGCCCGCAACGCAGGCCCCCAGACGCGTCTGTGCTGGCACGATGGGCAGCGTATCCGCCTGCACCGCACGGATCCGAGCGAGCCCAGCCTCCGACAGGACCGCACCGCCGATATCCGGCACAACCCCAGAGAGATCACGGATCGTGCCATCCTCATGCATCAATCCGGGTTTTTCCGCCCCGAGCGGGCCGTAGCGCAGAAGTTTCATCACTCTCTCCCCGTTGGAAACCTAGACCTTGAGCACGAAGATCCACTGCGCGCTCAAAGGTTTATGCAGACTATGCGACCATAAAGCGTCTCGACACTGGCAAAACAAGCCCTTCCCTTCAAGGGCCGCTTCCCCATACTCTTCCCTCAAAGCGTCCTCACCGCCCGTGGCACGGCGTCACAGCGTCCTCCTGTCACGCGGCAGGCTGCCACAGTGGAAAGTGCCACCCATTGCACTAAGCTATTACGCGTCAAACATTGGAGACGAATGATGGACTTTTCAGCGCTTGAGCTTGCCCGGATCCAATTCGCGTTTGTCGTCTCCGCACATATCATCTTTCCCGCCTTCACCATCGGGCTGGCCTCCTATCTCGCCGTCCTCGAAGCCTTGCATATGTGGACAGGCCGTGAGGTCTACGCGCGGATCTTTGAATTCTGGAAGCACATCTTCGCGGTTGTCTTCGGGATGGGGGTCGTCTCCGGGATCGTGATGTCCTACCAATTCGGCACGAATTGGGCGGTGTTCTCGGATCGTGCGGGGCCAATTATTGGCCCACTGATGGGCTACGAGGTGCTTTCCGCCTTCTTCTTGGAGGCGGGCTTCCTCGGGATCTTGTTGTTTGGCCGCAAGCGGGTCTCGCCCAAAATCTATATGGGCGCGACATTGATGGTCGCCATCGGCACCTTTGCCTCGGCCTTCTGGATTCTCTCGGTGAATTCATGGATGCAGACCCCGCAGGGCTATGCGATCAACGAGGTCGGGCAATTCGTGCCGGAAGACTGGATCAAGATCGTCTTCAACCCGTCCTTCCCCTATCGCCTCACCCATATGTTGCTGGCGGCCTATCTGACCACCGCGCTTGTGGTGTCGGCCACGGCTGCATGGCAACTCCTGCGCGGGATACGTGATGACGCGGGGCGGGTGATGCTGCGGATGGCGGTCGGGATGCTGATCGTCGTCGCCCCGCTGCAGATCCTCGCGGGTGACGCCCACGGCCTCAACACGCTGGAACACCAACCCGCGAAAATCGCCGCGATGGAGGGCCATTGGGAGACCAAAGCGGGCGCGGGGCTGATCCTGTTCGGCCTGCCCGATGATGCGGCGGAAGTGACCCGTTACAAGATCGAGATCCCCTATGCTTCCGCGCTGATCCTGACCCATTCGTTTGATGGGGAAGTGCCGGGATTGGGGGATTTCCCCGTCAATGAACGCCCGCCGATGGAGATCGTCTTCTGGTCCTTCCGCCTGATGGTGGGGCTCGGTTTCGCGATGCTGGGTCTCGGGGCATGGGGCGGCTATCTGATGTGGCGCAAGCGACTGGATAGCACCCGCAGCTTCCACTTGGCCGCGCTCGCGATGGGGCCCGCCGGCTTCGCGGCGGTGCTCGCGGGCTGGGTCACAACGGAGGTCGGACGGCAGCCGTGGACGATCTACGGCTTGATGCGCACCGATGAATCCGCCTCGGTTCTGGATGCGGCGACGGTCTCGGCCTCGCTCACCGCCTTTGTCCTTGTGTATTTCTGCCTCTTCGGCGCGGGGACGGTCTATGTTCTGCGCCTGATGCACCGTGGCCCCGCGCGCCCGGTCCCGTTGGAAAACACGCCCTCTCATGCCGCTGGCCGCGCAGCCCCCGTGCAAGACGTCACCACAGATTCCAAGGAGGCCCACGAATGACCGACACACTCTCCGCGTTTGGCCTGCCTGAGATCTGGGCCGCGATCATCGCCTTTTCCGTGCTGACCTATATCGTGCTCGACGGGTTTGATCTGGGGATCGGGATCCTGTTCCCCTTCTTCAAACACGAAGACGAGCGCACGATGGCGATGAACACCGTCGCACCGATCTGGGACGGCAATGAGACGTGGCTGGTGATGGGCGGCGGCGGGCTGCTGGCGGTGTTTCCGCTGGCTTACGGGGTGGTGCTGAATGCGCTTTACGTGCCGATCATCATCATGCTTCTGGCGCTGGTGTTTCGCGGCGTCGCGTTCGAGTTCCGCGGCAAGACGGAGCGCTGGAAAGTGCTATGGGATACCTCCTTCTTCGCCGGATCTCTGACCGCCACGATGGCGCAGGGCGCCATCCTTGGCGGGCTGTTGCAAGGCCCGAAGGTCGAAGGCCGCGTGTTTGCCGGATCGGTTTGGGACTGGGCCACGCCCTTCGCGTTGATGACGGCATTGGCCCTTGTGGCGGGCTATGTGATGCTGGGCGCGGCGTGGCTCGCGCTCAAAGCGGACGGGCCGACAGCCGAGTTCGCGCGCCGCGTGGGGCGCAAATCGCTTTTCGCTACGATCCTGTTCATCGGCATCGCCTCCCTCGCCACCCCGCTTTTGAACCCGACCTATTATGAGCGCTGGTTCGTCTGGCCCGGCATCTCGCTCTCGCTGGTTATGCCAGTGCTGGTTTTGGCGGCGGGATGGGCCTATCTGCGCGACATCAAAACCGGGGCGGGGCTGCAGGCCTATCTCGCAGGGATGGGGATATTTGGTCTGTGCTTCGCGGGTCTTGGCCTCTCAGTGGCCCCCTATATCGTGCCGCATTCGATCACGATCCGGCAGGCCGCCGCCCCTGAAAGCTCTCTGATCTTCCTTCTCATCGGGGCCTCGTTCCTGTTGCCAATCATTTTGGCCTATACCGCCTATGCCTATTGGGTGTTTCGCGGAAAAAGTGACATTGACCATCATCACTATTAACGCGCCCTTTTAAGGGGTCCGAAATGAGTAGGGCGCGGCAGATCACTGCCGCGCCCTACTCATTTGTATTTCAGGTAGCGTTCAGACGCGCTCGATCGCAATCGCGATACCTTGGCCCACGCCGATGCACATCGTCGACAGCGCGCGCTTGCCGCCGTTCAACGCAAGTTCCAGCGCCGCGGTTCCGGTGATCCGCGCCCCCGACATCCCGAGCGGATGGCCGAGCGCAATCGCGCCACCATTCGGATTCACCCTAGGATCGTCATCCGCAATCCCCAGATCGCGCAGCGTGGCGAGCCCTTGGCAGGCGAAAGCCTCGTTGAGTTCGATCACGTCGAAATCCGCCTGCGTCAACCCGAGCCGCGCGAGCAGTTTGCGGGAAGCTGGCGCGGGGCCGAACCCCATGATCCGAGGGGCCACACCTGCGGTTGCGCCGCCCAAGATCCGTGCGATCGGCGTGAGGCCATGGCGCTTTGCCGCCTCTTGCGTCGCCAAGATCAGCGCCGCTGCGCCATCGTTCACACCGCTGGCATTGCCCGCCGTGACAGAGCCGCCCGCACGGAATGGCGCGCGCAGCCCCGCCAGCGCTTCCAAAGTGGTCGCGCGCGGATGCTCGTCCGTCTCGACGATTTTCGGATCGCCCTTGCGCTGCGGGATCACCACAGGCGTGATTTCCCGTGCCAAGCGCCCGTTCGCCTGCGCCTCTGCGGCGCTTTGTTGGCTGCGCAGCGCGAAGGCATCCTGATCCTCGCGCGAGATGCCGAAATCTTCAGCCACATTCTCCGCCGTCTCCGGCATCGAATCCACACCGTATTGCGCCTTCATCAACGGGTTGATGAACCGCCAGCCGATGGTGGTATCGTGGATCTCCGCCGCACGCGAATATGCGCTTTCAGCTTTCGGCATCACGAAGGGCGCGCGCGACATGCTCTCAACACCGCCCGCGATGATCAGATCGGCCTCGCCCGCCTTGATCGCCCGCGCCGCCGTGATCACTGCATCCATCCCCGAGCCGCATAGACGGTTCATCGTGGTGCCCGGAACCTCGACGGGGTAGCCCGCCAGCAGGGCGGACATCCGCGCCACGTTGCGGTTATCCTCGCCCGCTTGGTTCGCGCAGCCGAAGATCACCTCGTCAATCGCCATCGGATCGAGGCCAGGGTTGCGCTCAAGCAGCGCCCGCAGCGGCACCGCGCCCAGATCATCGGCCCGCACGGAGGCCAGCGTGCCGCCGAAGCGGCCAATCGGCGTGCGGATATAGTCGCAGATATAAACTTCGGTCATCTCAAAGCTCCGGCACGATCAGATCCGCAACCGGACCATCCAGTTTCAATTCCGCGCCCGTCACCGATTGCAGCTCGTCCAGCGACATGCCCGCCAGTTTCTCGCGCAGCACGAAACGGCCGCCCTCGATATCGACCACCGCAAGCGAGGTATATACGCGGGTCACGCAACCAACTCCGGTAAGCGGGAAGTTGCACGCCTCGACGAGCTTCGGCTTGCCGTCTTTGGTGACGTGATCTGTGATCACCGCCACGCGTTTGGCCCCGTGCACCAGATCCATCGCGCCGCCGACCGCCGGAACCCCTTTGGAGCCCACGCGCCAATTCGCCAGATCGCCGTTCTGCGCAACCTGATAAGCCCCCAGAATGGCCACGTCCAAATGCCCGCCCCGCACCATCGCGAAGCTATCGGCATGGTGGAAAAAGCTCGCACCGGGCTTGAGCGTCACCGCCCGTTTGCCCGCGTTGATCAGATCCCAGTCTTCCTCGCCCTCGGCAGGGGCTTCGCCAAAGTTCAGCACACCGTTCTCGGTGTGGAAGATCGCCTCGCGGCCGCTGGGTTGATAGCGCGCGACCATCTCGGGAAAACCGATGCCAAGGTTCACATAGGCGCCGTCTTCGATATCTTGCGCGGCCCGCCAAGCGATTTGCGCATTGCTCAATTTGCTCTGGGTCATTCGTGCGATACTCCTGCGCGGATCAGCTCTTCTTCCTGTTCGGGGTTGGTGACTTCGACGACATGATCAACGAAAATCCCCGGCGTGATGACCTGCTCGGGATCAATCCCGCCCGCGGGTCGCATCTCGCGCACCTGCGCGATGGTGGTCGCTGCGGCCATACACATCAGCGGGTTGAAATTGCGCGCGGCGAGGCGGTAGGTCAGGTTGCCATGCGGATCCCCCAGCTCGGCTTTGACCAGCGCAAAATCGGCCTTCAGCCAGCGCTCTTGCACGTAGGACCGGCCCTCGAATTCGGCAACGGGTTTGCCCTCGGCCAATTCCGTGCCAAAGCTTGTCGGCGTGAAGAACGCAGGGATACCCGCACCGCCCGCGCGGATCCGTTCGGCCAGCGTGCCTTGCGGGACGAGCTCCAGTTCAATCTCTCCCGCCAGATAGCGATCCGTGAAGGCGCGCGGATCTGAGGAGCGCGGGAAGGAACAGATCATCTTGGCGACCATGCCCAGATCAATCATCGCGGCGATGCCGATGCGACCATTGCCCGCGTTATTGTTGATCACCGTGAGCGCCTTAGGGCTACCAGTCGCCTTGAAACGCTCGATCAGCGCGCGGATCAGCTCGATCGGGGCGCCCGATCCGCCGAAGCCGCCGATCATGACCGTGGCCCCATCACCGATCTTGGCAACGGCCTCGGCGAGCGAGGGAAGTGTCTTGTCCATGCGGGTCTCCTATCTTGCCGGACAGGCGCGGTCGGCCTGTCTCCGGTTTGAGGGCAAAATACGGGGGGATGCTGGGGCGGGCGAGTGATTTCGTGCGCATATTGACATTTGTTCATATCCTGCAATTTACTGTGCGTATGTTGAACAAAACAGACATTATCGCCTCACTCGCCAAAGGTTTGAAGGTCATCGAGGCTTTCGGCGCGGATCGCCCCCGACTCGCGATTGCCGATGTCTCCGAGCTGACAGGGCTGGATCGCGCCACCGCGCGGCGCTGTTTGCTCACGCTGCATTCGCTCGGATATGCCGAGTATGACGGGAAATACTTCACCCTGACGCCACGGGTTTTGCGGCTTGGGATGGGCGCGCTGGCGGCACTGCCCTTGCCGCAGATTGTGCAACCTTGGCTGGATCAACTCTCGGATCAAATCGGCCTCTCGACCTCGGTCTCGATCCTAGATGACACCGAGATCGTCTATATCGCCCGCGCGTCGCAACGGCGCGTGATGTCGATCAACCTGATGCCGGGATCGCGGCTGCCCGCGCATTGCACCTCGATGGGGCGGGTCTTGCTCGCGGCTTTGCCCCCCGATGAGGCCCGCGCGCGGATCGAGCGGGCGGATCTGACGCCGCGCACCCCGATGAGCCTGTCCTCCGCGCCGGAGATCCTCGCGCAGATCGAGCTTGCCCGTGCGCAGGGCTATGCGCGGATTGAGCAAGAGGTGGAGCCGGGGTTGAGCTCTGTCGCGGTGCCTGTGTTAAATGCACATGGCAAAACGGTTGCCGCGCTCAACACGGGCTTTGCCACTGCGGCCACAGATCCCGCGCGGATCGAGGCCGAGATCCTGCCTGCGCTACTGCGCACGCAAGACAGGTTACGTAAGGTTCTCGCCTGATCCAAAAGCCTATACCCGTTTGCGCTACCAATAGTCCGGTTTAGGCGTTGCCCCATTCACACTTTCCGTTTACGACAAAGTGAATGTCGTTTTCAGGCATTTGCGCCGCAATTCTGCGTTGCGCAGGCTGCTTGGACCCCGCGTCCAAAGAGCATCATTTGCCCCTGATGCGCCGCAGTGAGCTTGGGGGCCTGACAATAGACTGTAAGACAGGAGTAACCCGATGAAGGCCAATCTTGCCAAAATTCTCGTTTCCGCATCCTTCACCGCCTTCGCAGCACCGGCCTTGGCCGAAGACTGTGGCTCGGTATCGGTGGCTGAAATGAACTGGGCATCCGCAGGCGTCGCCGCTTGGGTCGATAAGATCATCTTGGAAGCCGGCTATGGCTGCGATGTCGAACTGGTGACCGGCGATACGATGCCGACCTTTACCTCGATGAACGAAAAATCCGAACCCGATATGGCGCCGGAGCTTTGGGTCAACGCGGTGAAAGTCGCGCTGGACAAAGCCGTTGAAGAAGACCGCATGGTGATTGCAGCGCCGATGCTATCGGATGGCGGCGTCGAGGGCTGGTGGATCCCGAAATATATCGCGGATGCGCATCCCGACATCAAAACCGTCGAGGACGCGCTCGCGCATCCCGAGCTGTTCCCTGCGCCCGAAGATCCGTCGCGCGGCGCGGTCTATAACTGCCCAGCAGGTTGGAACTGCCAGATCTCGACCGAAAACCTGTTCAAGGCCTATGACGCCGAGAGCAAGGGCTTCGATCTGATCGACACAGGCTCCGCCGCGGGCCTCGATGGCTCGATTGCCAACGCCTATGAGCGTGAGCAAGGCTGGCTGGGCTATTATTGGGCACCGACATCGGTGATGGGTAAATACGAGATGGTCGCGCTGGATGCGGGCGTCCCCAATGACAAAGAAATGTGGGACGCATGCACCTCGCAAGCCGATTGCGCCGACCCCAAGCCGAACGCCTATCCTGTTTCCGATGTGTTCACCGTTGTGACCAAAGGCTTCGCCGAGAAGGCTGGCGTTGCGATGGAGTATGTGAAGACCCGCAAATGGGATAACCAGACCGTCGGCCAGCTTCTTGCTTGGAAAGACGAGAACCAAGGCTCCAACGAGGACACCGCCTATTATTTCCTGACCAATAACAAGGAAATGTGGACGAAGTGGCTTCCTGAGGATGTCGCGGCCAAAGTCGAAGCCGAGCTTTGATCTAACACCAAATCTTCAGATGCGCGGAGCCTCTTCGCGCATCTTTTCTGTTCCTGATCTGGAGACGTAACAATGGCCAAATGCTGGGGATTACCCGAGCTTCTGTGTGAGTTCCCCTCGCTTCCCAACAGCTCCCTTCGGGTGATGCGCAAAGGGATTGATGACGGGTTCAGGAACTTGGTCCGCCAGTATTCCGATCTGATTGATGCGGCGACCGCGCCGATGCAGATCTTCCTCAACGGCTTGGAGGATGCGTTCACCAACGCGCCTTGGCCGATCATCATGCTGCTGCTTCTGGGGGTCGTCTGGCTCGGATCTCGGCAATGGCAAACCGTTTTAGGCACCGCGATTGCGATGCTGTTGATCGGTATCTTCGGACTATGGGAAGACACGATGACCACCCTTGCCATGGTCACGGTGGCAACCTTTATCGCGGTGCTGATCGGCCTGCCTCTGGGGATCTTGATGGCCCGCTCGGATCGGTTCCAGAGCTTCCTCTCCCCCGTACTCGATCTGATGCAAACAATGCCCTCCTTCGTCTATCTGATCCCCGTTGTGGTGATCTTCGGGATCGGGAAAGTTCCGGGCCTGATCGCGGTAGTGATCTACGCCGTGCCGCCGATGATCCGTCTCACCAATCTCGGCATCCGGCTGGTAGACCGCGAAGTGATCGAGGCTGCAGATGCTTTCGGCGCGAGCCGTAAACAAAAGCTTTTCGGGGTGCAGCTTCCGCTCTCACTCCCCACGATCATGACAGGCGTGAACCAAACGATCATGATGTCGCTCTCGATGGTCGTTGTGGCCTCGATGGTGGGCGTGGGCGGCTTGGGCAAGAACGTGCTGCAAGCGATCACCAATCAGTATTTCACCGTCGGCTTCCTGAACGGCTTCGCGCTCGCTGCGATTGCAATCATCTTTGACCGCACCAGCCAAGCCTTCGGCAAACGCCTGCAGAAACATACGGAGATCGGCCATGACTGAACGTTCCGGCATCCAGATCCGCAATCTTTACAAAATCTTCGGCGCCACCCCAAAACGCTATATCAAAGCAGTGAAGGAGGGGATGACGAAGGAAGAGTTGAACGACAAGCACAACCATGTGCTCGGCCTGCAAAACATCAATCTCGATATCGCACCCGGCGAGATTTCGGTGATCATGGGCCTCTCGGGCTCGGGCAAATCGACCCTCATCCGGCATATCAACGGGCTGATTGAACCCACGGCAGGCGAGATCCTCTATGAGGGCGGCGATATCGTGGCCATGGGGCCAGCGGAGTTGCGCGCCTTCCGCCGCGAGAAAACCGCCATGGTGTTCCAGAAGTTCGGCCTATTGCCGCATCGCACCGTGTTGGAAAACACCTGTTACGGGCTCGATATTCGCGGCGTCCCGCAGGCCGAGGCAAAGGCCGTCGCGCGCAAATGGATCGACCGTGTCGGCCTCAACGGCTTCGAGGATTACTACCCCAAACAGCTTTCCGGCGGGATGCAGCAGCGGGTCGGCCTCGCCCGTGCGCTGGCCAACGATGCGGATATCTTGTTGATGGATGAGGCGTTTTCCGCGCTCGATCCGCTGATCCGGATGGATATGCAAAAGGTGCTGCTGGAACTGCAAGAAGAGCTGCATAAGACGATCATCTTCATCACGCATGATCTCGATGAGGCGCTGCGATTGGGCGACACGATCGCAATCCTGCGCGATGGCAAGATGGAGCAAGTCGGCACGGGGCAGGATATCGTGCTCCGTCCCGCAAATGATTACATCGCGGAATTCGTTCGCGAGGTGAACCGAGGCCGTGTGATCCGTGCGGATCGCTTGGCGCGCCCCTTGGGAACTGGCGAGCAGATGCCTGACTTCATCGTCGATGGCTATCACGTGATCGAAAAGGTCGCGCGGGGAATGACCCAAGCAGGGGTGGAATTGGCGCAAGTGACGAATAGGAAGGGCGAGCGTGTCGGGGTGATCGACAGTGCCACAATCCTGAGCGCGATGGTCACGCCAAGCGATGTCGCTCCCGCCTCCTGAGCCCCTCCCCTGAGGCCCCAGATACGGCAGCAGGCAGGCGCTCACCTTGCGCCGCCGCCGCAATTGGGGCATGAGACAGAATTGAACATCATTCGCGAGGCATCACGATGGACTACGGAAAATCTGGGGCGCCGAAAAAGGGCAAAAACACCCCGCGGCACTCTGAACATAACGCTAAGGGCAGCGAGAAAAACCCGTTCGGAGATAGCACGGCAAAGGCCGAGCTTCTCGCGCGGATGAAAGCCGCAGCCGAGGCAAAGAAATCCAGCTAACAAATGAGCGGTCATGATCACATTCCACTGTGGTCTGACCGGTCTCTATCTCCTATCGGCGCGCCCGCGGGACGATTTATCTCGGTCGGGTATTGCCGCGTTCTGGTCTGCGCAATAGATCCGGCCCTCGGCGTGGTCTGCGTTCAGAGCCATCGGCAGAAACTCATCCGACCATATTCCGGTCTATGCCGTTCCTGCATTCCGTAGCTGGTCAGGAGGCCATAAGATCGACAAACTCTTTGGCGCGCACCTCCACGAACTCTGATGAAGGCTTCCCCATGGCCACCAAAACGATGCTCCACCCTCGCAATCAGCACCGAGAAGGGTATGATTTCGGGCGTTTGGTGGCGCAGCTACCTGAACTGGGCGCCTTTACGATCAGCAACCCGCTCGGGCAAACAACGATAGATTTCCAGGACGCGGGCGCAGTCCGGATGCTTAATCGCGCGCTATTAAAGACACATTACAATATTGATTTTTGGGATATCCCCGCCAATTACCTCTGCCCCCCGATTCCGGGTCGCGTCGATTACATACACTATCTTGCCGACTTGCTTGCCGAGAGTAACAATCAGGACATTCCGCGCGGGCCTAATATCAAGGCGTTGGATATCGGCACGGGGGCGAGCTTGGTATATCCGCTGACCGGCCAGAGCGAATACGGCTGGCAGTTTACCGGTGTTGATATTGATCCCGTCGCGATCAAATCAGCGCAGCAGATTTGCGCGTTTAACAAGCTCAAAATTACCCTCAGGCATCAAAGCAAACGTGAAAATGTCTTTCGAGGCGTGATCAAACCGCAAGACGCCTTTCACATCACCCTGTGCAACCCGCCCTTCCATTCATCCATCGAGCAAGCGAACAAAGGCACGCAACGCAAGTGGCGAAACCTTGGCAAAGGGAACTCGCAGAAACTCAATTTTGGGGGCCAGAATGCCGAGCTTTGGTGCCCTGGCGGCGAGATTAGATTTATCGCCAGTATGATTGAGCAGAGCAGGGAGTTCGCCGGCCAGTGCCTCTGGTTTAGCTCTCTGGTGTCGAAAAAAGATAATCTCCGGCCTCTCGCAAAGATCTTAGAAAAAGCTAAAGTTGTTGATTTCAAGATCATTGAAATGGCGCAGGGGCAAAAATCGAGCCGATTTATTGCTTGGAGCTACATTCAGAAAGATCAGCACGTACTGTATATCAACACGGCCCAATGAAACGGGCGGGGCGGGGCGAAACACTCCCACTCGATACCGATGTGGATGCGAAAATCCCTTAGTGCCGTTGACCTGCTCCCCTGAAAAGTCCGCAATTTCGAGTTAGTCTGTTCCTTACAAAGGGGACAGACGATGAAGCGATCAAGGTTCACGGAAGAACAGATCATCCACTGCCCGGCAGGCGATTGCGAAGCAATCTGCCGAGAGGGGGCATTCTGAAGGAGCATCAGGCTGGACTTGGGGCAAAGGAGCTATGCCGCAAGTATGGCGTCAGCGATGCGACCTTCTATAAATGGCGGGCCAAGTTTGGCGGCATGGAAGTGTCGGACGCCAAGAAGCTGAAAGCGCTTGAGGCGGAGAACGCCAAACTCAAGAAGCTGCTGGCCGAGCAAATGATGGATGTGTCCACGCTGAAGGAGATTCTGGGAAAAAACTTCTGAGGCCTGATGCACGGCAGCGCGCCGTGGATTGGGCCATGAACCAGAAGGGATATCGGCAGCGGCGGGCCTGCGCTTTGGCGGGGATCGATCCGCGTGTGTATCGCAGGCCGACGAGCAGATCAGATGACGCCGACCTTCGGGCGCGACTGAAAGATCTGTCGTCGGAACGGCGGCGGTTCGGGTATCCATTGGCCGGTAGGCGATTGCCTGCAATCGCCGTAAGGCGGCGGCTGCATGTGCTGCTACGGCGTGACGGCTGGCAGGTGAACCGGAAAAAGCTGTATCGCATCTACAAAGAGGAGGGCCTTACTGTGCGCAAACGCCCCTCTCGGCAGATTGCTTTGCAATCGCCTGCCGGGCAACGGGTGGTCGCAAGCGTGCCTTGGGCACCCGAGCGCCGATGGCCATTCCGCAGGGACCGAACCAACGCTGGAGCCTGGACTTCGTGTCCGACAGCCTGTCCTGCGGCCGTCGGTTCGGGATATTGAACGTGATCGATGACTTCTGACCTGCCACGGGATTTTTCCTCCACCGTCGATTAGAGTCCGGCCCAACTTGAGGACGGACAATGAAGCGAACAAGATTCACGGACGAACAGATCATCGGCATTTTGGCCGAGCACGAGGCAGGCGCGAAGTGCGCTGACCTGTGCCGCAAGCACGGCATGTCGGAAGGCACCTTCTATAACTGGAAAGCCAAATTCGGCGGCATGACTGTGTCGGAGGCGAAGCGGCTGAAGACGCTTGA